>NZ_JASHIZ010000037.1 GCF_030733425.1 Roseovarius sp. MMSF_3350 | reverse complement strand
GACCCCACCCGCATCGCATCGAAAACCGTCGTGATCCCGGTACTCGCCAGTTCCGCGTCATGCGCCAGGATCGCCGCGTTATGCGGCCAGTCCACCTTGGGCCGCGGCTGGATGTGCCGCTCCAGGTTGTCGGTATGCAGCTCGATCAGCCCCGGCGCCACGAAGCCAGCCCCGCAGTCGATCGCACCGGCGGGCACCGCGTCGCCCTCCTCGATCCCGGCAATCGCACCATTCTCCACACGCACGGCCCCGGTCATCACCCGGTCGCGCAGGATCACTTGCGCATTGGCAAGGCAAAACGTCTCTGTCATGGAACCATCACTTGGCTTGAAGTTGAAAGAACGGCAATACGGCGCGCATGGATTTCAATCGCTACGCCATCTACTACACCCCCACCGGCGCACTTGCCCGCTTCGGCGCCGACTGGCTCGGCTGGGACGTGGAGACCGGCAAACCGACCTCTCCGCCCGAGATCGACGGCCTTCCCGCCCAGTGGGACGAGATCACCAGCACCCCCCGCAGATACGGCTTTCACGCCACGATCAAGCCGCCCTTCCGGCTGGCCGAAGGCTGGGCGGAAACCGATCTTTTGACCGCCTTCACCACCCATTGCGGCCTCGCCGCTCCGGTCACGCTGGAGGGGTTGGACCTGGCGCAACTGGGCCGCTTCCTCGCCCTCGTACCCGCCGGAGACACAAGCGGCCTCAACCGACTCGCAGCCGACACCGTCCGCACGCTCGATGCGTTCCGTGCGCCGCTCACTGACGCGGACCTCGCCCG
This sequence comes from Roseovarius sp. MMSF_3350, assembly GCF_030733425.1. Classification (GTDB taxonomy): domain Bacteria; phylum Pseudomonadota; class Alphaproteobacteria; order Rhodobacterales; family Rhodobacteraceae; genus Roseovarius. The sequence continues at coordinate 6,452 of NZ_JASHIZ010000037.1, read as the reverse complement.
CCGCCGCGCCGCAAATCTCACGCCGGAACAGGACGCTCTCCTGCTGCAATGGGGCTACCCATACGTGATGGACCAGTTCCGCTGCCATCTGACCCTCTCCGGCAAGCTGCCCAAGGCACAGGCCACGCAACTCCGCACCGCTCTGGCCCCCGTCATCGCGCCGCTCGTCCCTCGACCTTTCATCATCGACGCCCTCAGCCTCTGCGGCGAGGATGCCACGGGCCGTTTCCACCTCGTTCATCGCGCCGCCCTCTCCGGCTGAAGCTTGTCCCAGACCTCCGCCGCGGTCTCGGACACAGTCCTCGTGTTCTCCACCTCGATCACCCGCTCCAGACCTTCGGGCAAGGCAAATCCCGCCCGCGCTAGCCGCACCGCGATCACCTCGGCGCTTTCCCGCCCGCGCGCCGCGAGGCGCGACGCCAGCACGTCCACCGGCGCCGTAAGGTGCACCACGGCAAATCCGGGAAACATCGCCTGTGCGTCCGCCAGAACCGCCCGCGACAGGTTCACCAGACACAGATGACCCGCCGCCACGTCCTCATTCACCGACACCGGAACGCCATAGCGCAGCCCATGCGCCCGCCAGTGCAAGGCAAACGCACGCGCCTGCACCCGCGCCTCGAACGCGTGCTCGCTGACCGGTTCGAACACCTCGCCCCTCGCGTCGGCCGCCCGCGTGATGACCCGCCGCACCAGCCGCACGCCCGCGTGCCGCTCGGCCAGCGCCCGCATCACGCTGTCCTTGCCCACGCCCGACGGCCCGACAACGCCAACCAGCCGCCCGGTATGGACCGGCGCGCACATCACGCCGCCTTCGGGGTAAAGACCGAGACGTCGATCTCCCGGTCACAGACCCGCGCCCGCGCCGCCTCGTCATGGAAAATCCCCACGATCGCAGCACCCCGCGCCTTGGCCTCCTCGATCAGACTCAGCACCGTCTCGCGGTTCGCGGCATCCAGGCTCGCCGTCGGCTCGTCCAGCAGCATCGCCGGATAGCCATGCGCGAAACCGCGCGCGATGTTCACCCGCTGCTGCTCTCCGCCGGAAAAGGTCGTCGGGCTCAACCCCCACAGCCCTTCGGGGATGTTCAACCGCCCCAACAATTCCTCGGCACGCGCCATGGCCACGTCCCGATCCACGCCCACCGCCAACAGCGGCTCGGCCACCACCTCCCGCGTCGGCACCCGTGGCACCACCCGCAGGAACTGGCTCACATACCCCAGCGTCTCTCGCCTGAGCGCCAGAATCTCGCGCGGTTCGGCCCGGGCCACATCCACGCCCCCCACTACGATCCGGCCCGAGGCGGCCAGATAATTGCCATAGATCATCCGCATCAGCGTCGACTTGCCCGCGCCGGACGCCCCCGTCAGCGCCACGCATTCGCCGCGCCCCACCGACAGCGACGCCCCCGCCATCACCGGAATGATCGCGCCACCCTGGTTGTGCAGCACGAAATTCTTCGACACGTTCTCGATCTCGATCATCATCCCGGCTTTCACTGTTCCCCAAATACTCAAATCCCGACGCTTCAAACCTGCAACACGCTCGAGACAAGCAACTGCGTATACCCATGCTGCGGATCGTCCAGCACCTGGTCGGTCAGCCCCGTCTCCACCACATGCCCGTCCTTCATCACCATCAGCCGGTCCGCCAAAAGCCGCACCACGGCCAGATCATGCGTCACGATGATGGCCGACAGCCCCATCTCCCGCACCAGCCCTCGCAACAGGTCCAGCAGCCGCGCCTGCACGCTGACATCCAACCCCCCCGTGGGTTCGTCCATGAACACTAGCCGCGGCCCGGTCACCAGATTCCGCGCGATCTGCAACCGCTGCTGCATCCCGCCCGAAAAGGCCGTGGGCCGGTCGTCCACCCGGTCCTCGGCAATCTCGACGCGGCCCAGCCAGTCCACGGCCGCGCTGCGGATATCCCCGTAATGCCGCGCGCCCACGGCCATCAACCGCTCGCCCACGTTGCCGCCCGCACTCACACCCATGCGCAGACCATCCCGCGCATGCTGATGCACGAAGGCCCAGTCGGTCCGCCCCAGCATCCGCCGCTCGGGCTCTGACATCCTCAGCGTGTCACGCGGCCCGTCCACGGCCGTGTCGAAAATCACCTCGCCGGCATCAGGAGCCAGATGACCGGCGAGGCAGCCCAGAAGCGTGGATTTACCCGATCCACTCTCCCCGACGATCCCCATCACTTCCCCGGGATAAAGGTCGAACGACACGTCCCGGCAGCCGACCCGGGCGCCATAGAACTTCGCCACCTCACGCACCTGCAACAACGGAGTCATCACGCCAGCCCTCCCGCACGCGGATTTTTCCAAGAATCCGCTCCAAAATTTTTCCAAAAATTTTGCGCCCCGTGTCTCACGCCGCGCCCTCCTCATAAGGCACGCCCTGCGCCCCCACATGCCCCGCGGCCCGGCGCCCGCGGCAGTAATCCGTGTCGGAACAAACGAACATCCGCCCGCCCGCATCATCCACGATCACCTCGTCCAGGTAGCTGTCCTCCGCCCCGCACAGATCACATTCATGCTCCGCCTTGCTCGGCTCGAACGGATGGTCCTCGAAATCGAGCGACACCACCTCGCACCACGGCGGCAGCGCATAGATCCGCTGCTCCCGCCCCGCACCGAAAAGCTGAATGGCGGCCATCTCCATCTTCGGGTTGTCGAATTTCGGAATGGGCGACGGGTCCATCACATACCGCTCCTCCACCTTCACCGGATAGGCATAGGACGTGGCGATCGCGCCGTGCTGACTGATGTCCTCGTAGAGCTTCACATGCATCAGCCCGTATTCCTCAAGGCTGTGCATCTTGCGCGTCTCCGTTTCGCGCGGCTCCAGGAACCGCAGCGGCTCGGGGATCGGCACCTGGTAGACCAGGATCTGGTCCTCCGTCAGTGTCTCCTCTGGGATCCGGTGCCTGGTCTGGATCAGCGTCGCGCGACCGGTTTCCTCGGTCGTCTCCACGCCCGCCGTCCGCTCGAAAAACTTGCGGATCGACACCGCGTTGGTCGTATCGTCCGCCCCTTGGTCGATCACCTTCATCCGGTCCTCGGGCACCAGCGTGGCGGCACTCACCTGCACGCCCCCCGTGCCCCAGCCATAGGGCATCGGCATTTCGCGGCTGGCGAACGGCACCTGGTAGCCGGGAATGGCCAGTCCTTTCAGGATGGCCCGCCGGATCATCCGCTTGGTCTGCTCGTCCAGATAGGCGAAATTGTACTCGTTCACAGCAGCCCCCGCTCTGTCAGGTCCCGGCGCAGCGCGTCGGGAGAAGTGAAATGATGCGCCTGCCAGCCCGCCTTGCGCGCGCCGTCCGCATTCGCGGCACTGTCGTCGATGAACAGACAGTCGCTCGGGCTCAGCTTGTTGCGCCGGCACAGAAGGTCATAGATCTCGCGCTCCGGCTTGACCCGCCCCTCATGCCCCGACACCACCACGTCCTCGAATGCCTCGCCCAGCTGCGGATGCACTTCCAGCGCCACGGGCCAGGTATCGGCGGCAAAGTTGGTCAGGCCATAGATGCCGTACCCCCTGCTGCGCAGCCGCTCCATCAGTGACCATGTCTCGCAGATCTTGTACTGAATTGTCAGGTGAAACCGGTCGAAATACCCGTCCAGCAACGCCGCTTGCCCCGCCCCGGCGGCTGCCACCGCAGCCTCCCGCGACCGCCCGCGATCCTGCTCCAGGTTCCAGGCATAGAAATCCGCATCCACCAGGAACGAATCTATTTCCTCGTCGCTGTCGAACGCATGCCGGAACGCCGCATGCGGGTCCCAGGCGATCAACACGTTGCCGATATCGAACACGATATTCACGCCACGCCCTCCCGGCCGCGCGCATACCGCGCCAGCCGTTCCTCCAGCGTGCCGGTGTGCAGCTCCAGCAAATGCCCGTCGGGGCCGTGGAAATACACCGACCGTCCCTCGCCTTCGACCCTTGGCCGTGGCGGACGCATCTCCAGTCCCAGCGCCTCGATCCGCGCCACGCGGGCGTCGAACGCGGCCTCGTCCACCTTGAACGCCACGTGATTATAGGTCCGCTCTGCCAGCGGCTCGCCCTTCATGATCGCGACCCACACGTCGCCCACCATGAAAAACCGCTCCTCTGACAGTGAGAATTGCGCGGCCCCGCTGGCATAGACGCACCGCGCCTCCAGCACCTCTTCCAGCACGCGCTGCATCCGGTCCAGGTCGGCACAAATGAACGTGATATGCGACAGGCCGGAACTCATTCCGCCGCCTCACGCGCCTCTTGGCCTTCCGCCTCGCGCCGCAACTTCCGCACCAGCTCCAGCTCGCTCTGGAAATCCACGTAATGCGGCAGCTTGATATGCTCCAGAAACCCGGTCGCCTGAATGTTGTCGGCATGCATCAGCACGAACTCCTCGTCCTGCGCCGGCGCGCCCTGGTCGTCCTCGCCCAGCTCCTTCCAGCGCAGCGCCCGGTCGACCAGAGCCATGGAAATCGCCTTGCGCTCGGTCTGCCCGAAGACCAGCCCATAGCCCCGCGTGAACTGCGGCGGCTCGGTTTTCGAGCCCTTGAACTGGTTCACAGTCTCGCATTCGGTCAGGGTGATCTCGCCGATATCAATAGCAAAGCCCAGCTCCGGCACCTCCATCTCGACCTCCACCGTGCCGATCCGCAACTCCCCCACGAACGCATGATTCCGCGCGTATCCCCGCTGCGTCGAGTACGCCATGCCCAGCACGAACCCCTCGTCGCCCCGCGTCAGCGATTGCAGCCGCAGCGCGCGGCTCGCCGGCAACTCCATCGGCTCGCGCGTCAGATCGGGCGGCGTGGCGTCACTCTCATCCTCGGTCTGGATCAACCCCTCGCGGTTCAGAAACCCGGTGATATGCGGCACCGGCCCGCCCTTGGCCTCGCCCTCGGGGGCCTCCGGCACCTCGCCCTCGGCGGCCAGTTTGAAATCCAGCAGACGGTGCGTGTAGTCAAACGTGGGCCCCAGAACCTGCCCGCCCGGCGCATCCTTGAACGTGGCCGAGATCCGGCGGTCGCACACCATCTCGCCCGTCTCCACCGGCTCGGACGCGCCGAACCGTGGCAGCGTCGTGCGATAGGCGCGAATGAGGAAGATCGCCTCGATCAGGTCCCCCCGCGCCTGCTTGATCGCCAGCGCGGCGAGGTCCGGATCATACAGCGACCCCTCCGCCATCACCCGGTTCACGGCAAGGCTCAACTGCTCGCGGATCTGCGCCACCGACAGTTCCGCCACGGACGTGTCGCCGCGCCGCTCCTCGGCCAGCCAGGCGTGGGCGTTTTCAATCGCCCGCTCGCCGCCTTTCACCGCAACATACATGGCTCAGCCCTCTACTTTCGTGGTCCGTGGCAGCGCCGCCACGCGGTCGCCACAGGTGAAAAAGAAATCCAGCCCCAGCGGAAACGCCTTTGCATTTCGCTGAAACGCCGCCACCTCCGGCAGGCGCAACCGCGCCGTGTCGCGGATCCCCGGCCCGCGCAGCACCGCACCTTCGGCCACCAGTTCCGGCACTTCGACGATCAGGGTCGTCGACCTGTCAGGATATTCCGGCGTGCCCACCGGATAGGCCTCCAGCGGCCCCAGCGCGTGCCACGTCCCCAGCGCGAACATCGCCCTGTCCGGCCCGGAAAACGGGGCGCCGGTATGAAACGTGATCCACTCCCGCACCGCCGGCGCATCATGATCACCGGCCAGGTATACCGGCGTCTCCGCGTCGCACAGCGTCAGCACCAGCACTCCCGCCGCCACCGACAGCGGCGCGGGCGGCTCGGCCCCGGTCAAATCCTCGATCCGCCCGGGCCGCGCCATCGCGTTCATCGCCCCGCGAAACGCCCGCGCCGCGTCCACCGGCGCATCGCCGAACCCGCCTGTCAACGCTTCGGTCTGCATCAGTCCTCTCCCCGCTGCATGGTGAAGAACTCCACCTTCGTCGCCGCCGCCTTGGCCCGGCGCTTCGCCTTCGCCTCGGCCAACGCCTCGGTCAAAGGCGTAACGACACCTTCGCGCACCCGCGCCGCCTCATCCGTCTGCATCAGCGCATCCACCAGCGCGGCGGTCGTCGCGTGCGCCTTGTCGCGCCCCTGCACATAGCCATGCCCCACCGCGCCACAGCCCAGCCGCAGCGAACAGCGCGTCACCGTCATTTCCCCAAGGTTGAACGGCGCCCCCGTCGCCCCGGGCCGCCCGCGCACCATCACTGCCCCCACCTCGGGCGCGCGCAAGAACTCGTGCTCGGGGGCAAATCCCAGCCTCTCCCAAAGCCGGGCCAGTTCGGCCGCGGGGGCCTTGGCCAGCGTGCCCATCCATGCCTGTCTTTCGGAATTTTCGGTCATCTAGACACCTTGCGAAGTTGTCGATAAACATATACAACTAGACAAATCTATAGCGTATGCCGCTCGAGTCGCCAAGCCCCTCTGCCATGAAGGTTTCATGACATGC
>NZ_JASHIZ010000036.1 GCF_030733425.1 Roseovarius sp. MMSF_3350 | reverse complement strand
TGGTAGGCCCGGAGGGACGTAAACCGGGCAAGCTATGATATTGCAATCAGGCGGTTTTTTCGGATTGTGGACCCGTTTCTAACGGGGTTGGGTCCACATTACCAGTCCAAACCCGCCAATTTCGATGCGCCCATTTCGCCCAAGCGCATCCGTTCGACCGTTTCCGTGTAGACTTGCGATGTCGCCGCGTTCGCGTGGCCGTGTATCGACATGATTTCGTATTGCGTCGCGCCATGCAGGGCCAGAAGATGCCCGGCGGCTTTGCGGATGCCGTGCGACGATCTGTCGGGCAAACCGGCGGCGACGCACCATTTCTTGAACCGATTGCGCAGGGCTTCGGCGCTGGCGAAGGGCTTGCCCTGTTCCGTGGTCAGGTAGGTTGTGCCGATCACGGTTCGCAGCTGCAGCGCCTTTTCCAGCGGTGGCAGGATCGGGATTTGAACGAACCTCGATCCTTTCTTCGACGGTTGCCAAGCAAGCCATTTCTGATCGCCGTGGCGCTGTTCGTGTTGCCGCCCCAGCTGGTAGGCGTCGCCGATCCGGCAGGCCGTGAACATGAACAGGGTCAGCGCAAGGTGCGCGGTCGTGCCGGGCGGGTGCGCGTCGCGATAGCGTGACAGGTCATCGATCGACCACGGCTGCGCCCCGCCTTGTGACCTGTAGGCCGGACGCGGGACCGCGCGGAACGGGTTGACCGTGACGTGACCGCGTTCGAGGCCGAAATCATAGGCCGCGACTCCAAGCTTCCACACATTCCGCGCCTTGCCTGGGGTCGCCGCCATGCGATCCTTGAAGGCGGTAAGTTCGCCCGCCGGGATCGTGGCGGGCAAGGTCGCGTAGGGTCGGCCCCGTGACCGCTGTTGTTCCGATTTCTGATCAAGGACAAAGCGCGACAGGTTGCGGCGTTCCTTCAGCGTCAGCGGGGAGGCCGCGCCCGCGTCAACCTGGCGCGACAGGTGGTCGAGATAGAGGCCGAACAGCCATGCCATTGACCCGCGATCCGGGCTGACATCCCTCGGGGCGTCCAGCTTGTAACCGGCGCGGGCGGCGGCGTAGTGTTCGGGGAAATCGGCGTGATCCGGCCCGACCGAAATCGTGATCTTGCGGTTCGGGTTGCCTTCCACGCGGACGCGCCACGCGGTTTTCGCCCCGCGCTTGCGGGCCGTCAGGCCGGGATAATTCAGCTTCATTTTCACCATCCGTCTACGGGCGCCCCGCCTTCATAGGGCAGATCGCTGGCGTAGGCGTCAAGATCGAACCTGTCATAAAGGCGCTTCGATCCGAGTTCCCGGCGCGGGATGTCGAGGGTGCGCAGCGTCGATTCCGACACGCCGATATAGCGCGCGGCGACGGGCGCGGGCATCAGTCGTGGAGGGAAATCGAGGCTGGGCATGGGTTGCGGTCCTACTCGATTGGATCGAGGCCGGTTTGCCGCACAAGATCACTGAACAGAGGTGCGACAAGAGCCGGATTCAAGTTGCCATTGGCGATTTTCATAATCTGCCCGGCGGCGTCGCTGACGCGCCAATTATACCATTCGGGATGCAGAGTCGTGAAAACGGTGATGGCCCGCGCCCATGTGAGCGCTTGCGGCTCTACGGCGAAAGGTGTTCGGTCGGTCATCGCATCACCACTTGATCAGAACGCCGCTGAAGGGCAGGCCGTGGGTTTTCTGGAACCAATCGCGCATGTCCTGCCAGTCGATGAAGCCGTCCGCCTGGGCGAAAATGTCCATCAGCATTTCGTCGCCCGCGATGCCGATCGCCCGCAGATCGGTGTTGCCGACCGTCAGGCGCTGCGCCTCGATCCTGACCGGGATCGTCGCGGTGCAGGTTGCGTCGCGCAGCTTGCGGCAGGCTTTTGTCCGCATTCCGGTATAGAGCTGCAGCGCGTCGCCGCGCTTGGCGTGGCGTCCGTCCTTGCGGTGCGCGCGGATCGTCTGGCGTTTCCGGCCGATTTCGACCGGCTTCGCGAATATGGGCTGAAAGTTGTACGCTACCATCAATTTCCCCCTTGGTCACTCGACCACCATTCCGCCGGGATATAGATCGCGGACTCGCCCGGCTGGCGCAGCATGTTGGCGACGGCGATCTGCCCTTCTGTACGCAGGCCGTGAAATTCGCCGTCAGGCGACAGGAACTGCCCGATCTTCATGCCGTCGAGGCCGTCGAGAAAGTCAGGCACCTTGACGGGATCGGCGCGGAATACGCGATCCGGCGCAGAAATCCGCGTCGCCGTGGGTTTGTCGCCGTGATAGAGGCACGGGGTCCAGTTCCCGGCGATGCCGCGTTCTTCGACAAACCAGATCATGCCGAACCCGCCGGTTTCGACATTTCAAGATCGAGTTGCGCGAAAATCCGGTTCACGGCGGTTTGGCGTTTCTTTTCGGCATGGCGCTTTTTCGCGTCGTTCGATGCGGGGTCGAACAGATCGGCGAGGGATCGCAGCATTTGCGCCGTCGCCTTGCCGTCCAGTTCCGCGAGTTCGGCGGTCCAGATGCCCATGCCCATCACGACAAAGCTTGCGCCGGTCGTGTTCAATGCTTTCGCGCCTTCGCGGGTGGCGATCATCAGGACATCGTGCGCGATGACGCGGTAGTTTTCTTGTTCGTCCTGGCCGGGCCGGTAGATGGGTTTCCGGGGGTCTGACATCGGTTGTTCCCTTTCCTGGTGTCCGTCGCTGGCCCCGCGCTTGGCAGGGCCAGAAAGAGGCATCAGCGCGGGGGGTGGTCGGGGCGTTCGCCGCCGGTCGTGATCGCGGTGGTGTTCGCGGGTTTCCGCGCGACCTTGCCGCGCTGGATCACGCGCAATTGCTCGATGTCGAACCATCGTTCTTCGACAAATTTCCCTTCCTTATCGACCGGCGGCGACACGCAAGCGCGTCTGCATCCGTTCAGGAATTCGTTTTTCGCGGTCACGATCCCGGCGAAACCGGACACCACGTCTTGAACCTCGTCGCCAAGCTGGGCGTCGTCGGAATTGGTCATGATCTTTCTTTCTGCTTGCGCCGTTCGGCCCGCATCGGGGCGTCCCATGCGTTGTGGCACCTTTGGCAGAGGGCACGGCAACGCAGCGGATCGGCATGGGTTTCGTCGTGGTCCATGTGGGCGATCGTCAGAACAACCCTGGACCCTGTTTCGGGGTGCCGATGACCATTCGGTGCGCGGCAGTCGGGGTTTTGCGGGGTGCCTTCGCAGCGGTTTGCGGCCCGGAACAGAATGAACGCGCGAAAGGCTTTCCATTCGGCGGATCGGATCGATCCGCCGGGGTAGAGTTTCATTCTGTCCGGGCAGATGGGCATCGCGATCAGGCGCTTTCCGGCGATCCCTTGAACAGCGGCAGTTCGGTCTGTTCCTTTGCCGTGTCCAGCGCTTCATCGAAGGCCATATCGAACGCCTTGTGCGGGTTGTAGATCGTCAGGATAAAGCCGACCGTCGATCCGTTCTTGCGGTAGCGGAACCTAACCGGCATCCGAAAGAGCGCCCCGTTGCGGAATACCGGAATCGCGATGATGATCAGGTTCGGCAGCTTCAACGGTTTGCCTTCCGGTGTCTGGTGTTCGTTCAGAAACTGGATTTCGCTTTCCCCGGTGTCGCGGTTGGTCGTTGCCTTCAGGTTCGACTTTTCGAAAACCTGAAAGTTCTTCGTAAGATCGAGAAGCTGGCGCAGCTGGCCGAACCTGCCTTCAATCTTCATCGCGGTTTCGATCATCCGGTTTTCCCACGCTTCGGCCTTGGCGTCGGGCTTGCCCTTCAGGATGGCCGGGGTCGGGTCCTGAATGTCCTTCGCCTGTTCTTCGATGAATTCGCCGAGTTCGTCCTTGCCGAGCGGCTTGCCCGAAACCTGCATCCATGCCTTCCATTCGTCGGACAGGGGGAAATTGTAGATCGCGCGGTGATGCAGGTGCCGTGCCGTGTCATCGCCTTCGGCGGTGGTCACGTCCACGGGTCCTGCGCCGTGGTAGTCGGCGATGCAGGTCAGGGCCGGGTTTTCCATGTCCGGCTTCGCGAACATCGCGGACGTGTCGCCCTTGAAGCGGTTCGCCCACGCGATGAAGCTGTCGAGGTCCGACATGTGCGCCGTTCCCTTGCGCCGGGCCGGTTTGAAGAACTGCGCGGCGTTCCGGCGCTGTTCCGTGAAGTCGTGAACCTGGCGATCCTTGGCGGTTTCGACCTGGTGCGGCGTCGTGAAGGGGTTGCCGTCCGGTTGCTCGATCGGCTCGTGCGGCGCGAGGCTTTGCATCGTGTCGCGCATCGTCTGGGCGACGTTTTCGCGGGCGGTGTCGTCTGTTTCGTGGGTAGCCATGTCGGGACTCCTTTATTGGCCTAGTGAGTTTTGAAGGGCGATCAGCAGATCGCCGGTTGTGCTGAACGCGCCGAGAGTCGTTCGGTCGGCGAAGGCTGGCGCGTTTTCCTGTACGATCCAGCCACCATTCGGGGCGCGGCGGATAAACAGCCCGGCGTCCGCGTCGAATGCGCCGATGAACGCGTGATCCTCGCACCGGCCTTCGCCAAGTTTCGGATTGTCAGACATCCTTGATTTCCCCTGTCTTGGGGTCGTATTCGGACACGTCGCGGACGCCGCCCTGCATCCGCTTCATGAGCGGGCTGTAAAGGGTCAGCTGGCCTTGTCCGTCCACATAGGCGGCGGCGCGGCTGGCGGGCTTTTTCGGGCCGTTGAAGTCGGCCTTGGCAGACATGCCGAGGTCGCCCGCGCCGCCGAGTTCATAATTCAGGTTCAGGCTGATCGAGCCTTTCGCGCCCTTGTGGCCGAATTCCTCGTTATGGTCCTGCATCTTCTGCATCAGTTCGCGGTGCTGGGCCATGAAGCTGATCAGGAATTCGCCGCCGTCGAACAGGGTGAACAGCTGTTCGATGCTGTGAATGGCGAACGGATCGTGTTCTTCGACCAGTTCCGCCGGGGGCGGTGTTTTCTTCTTTGTCATCACGTTCGGGACTCCTTTTTGCGGGTTAATGACTTTGGATTTTTTCGGCGGCTTCAATCATCGCGCGGGCGATTTTCAGAGAGGTCTCGCTGGGCGTTGGTACTTGCCGAAACGCCCGGTCGATCTGGTTTTCCGACCATCCGCGTTCGCGCAATCCAATCCGGTCATAAGCGCGGGCGGCGGCTATAATCTTCATTTCGTTGGTCGGCATCGGATTGATCCTGGTCAGTGAGTTTCGAGGAAATAGACGCCTGCCGCCGTTAGGCGGACGAAGGCCCCGCGCCGACGCTCGATGTCGCCGGGGCGGCTGTCGCAGGGTTGGGTCAGGCCAAGGCGCGTCATGCGTTCCCAAAACCTGAGAGCGACAATCCCTTCAGGCTCGATCGCCTGTTTCGATTTCAGGACGTGCAGCAGCATCAGGTCGGAATCGGTCAGGTCGTAAAGCGGTCGCGATGACATCGGATCAGATCCTTTCAGGGCGGGCGATGCGGCCCGTGAACGCGTCGAATTCGGTGCGCAGGGCGTCGAAGCGCTGCGCGGCGGCTGTGTCGGTGGCGAGGTCGCGGCGGCTGGCAACCTGGCATTCGGAGCGAATGAATTCGGCGGCGGCGCTGGTGTTGACCGTGATCGTTCCCGCGCCTTCGCGGGCCAGATGCAGGCGGACGGCGACGAAGCGTTTGAAACGGATGTCGTTGGCGAGGATGCCCGCCTGTTGCGGTCGCGGCATCCGGTCGAAGTGCTGGGGTGCGACGGTCATTCGCAAAGCCCGTATTGAGACGCGCACAAACCTTCATCTTCGCGTTCCGCTTCAAGTATCCAGTCACGGTGCCGCCCCGTTCTGTCGGTCTTAGCCCATTCGGCTACCTCGAAAGCATCTGGAAAGTCGGCGTCGTTTCTGCCGCCCTTTATCCCGGCCCGCGCCATTGCCGCCCCGCGTGGCGTTGTCTTGCTTGCGAAGAATGTCGCCGCGCCGCGCTTCGAGGCTTTTTTTACAATGCTTTCCCAAGTGGCGATCCGCTCGATCGCTTCTGGATAGCGGCGGGAAATTTGTTCAATTTCGTTCTTCGACGCGTTGATGCATGGAAAACAGCCGACCCGTTTCATCCCTTTCATGTAAAGCGGATTGATCGGAGCATTTCGCGCCCGCGTGAAGCTGAACACGTTGTCGGCGGTCCAGTGGATAAGCGGCTGAAAATATCGCAGCTGATGCAGGCCAGTTGATCGCATGGTTCGCCAAGACTGAGCATTTGCCCGCGCAACGCTTTCGTCGCGCCTGACTCCAATCCATTGAATGACGGGTTGGTTCTGCAGCGTTGGCATCAAGCATTGTTGCCAGATCGCTTCGTATTTCAGGAATTCCGTGCAGAATTGAGCGCGACGGGATGGGAACCGACCTTTCCAGATGCAGAGGTCTAAGAACGGGTTTCCTGTCGGTTGCAGGATTTCAAGAGCCGCCTGAACGTCGCTTTCGGGAACGCCTTGATTGGGCCAGTTATCCGCAACGAACTTTCGTTTTCTGGCGATACGATCTGTGAAATCAGCGCGATAAACCTCGATTCCGTCGCCGCCGATCCGGGCGCGGATGTGGTCCGACAGCCTGTCAACGTGTTCCCAAGTGATTTCACTTTCATTTCCGGTGTCCGCAATGACGGAGCGAAACGGATTGCCGCGCAACAGCGCCAATTCCACGCAAGCGCCGCTGTCTTTGCCGCCGGAAATGTTGATGATGTGAGCGGTTGAAGTCATCCCTGTACCGCCTCGATCATCATCATGAAGAACACGAACGCGCCCGTCGCCGCCCCGGCGATCAGGAACATCAAAAGCAGGCGCGGGCCGGACAGGGTGCGTTGCGGGGCCTTGGGCCGGATCGGCGGGCAATAGGCGCTGACACCGCGCCGGGCCTTCAGGCCGGGGCAGGCGGGGTGCATCGCGCCGGGGGGACATCCGCAACCGGGCCACAAGGGGCAATGGAAGGTCGCGGGCGTCCCCTTGTCCGCGAGTGGCGGCGGGGCGTCGGTGTTGTCGCTGTCCTGGGCAGGTGAAAAGGGGCGGCAGGCGCTGGGGCCTGCCGCCAGTTCACCGGCAGGTTTCACGGCACCGGCATTCTGTGGAAGGGTTCTGATCGACACCATTCCGCGGCGTAGCAGTTGGCGCACGGTCAGCCCGTGAGTTGCCGCGATCCGGCGCAGCTGGTTGTCGATGGCGATCTGTGTCCGCGTGTCGAAACCATCGCGCTTCGGTAAGCCGTTGGCGGCGATGGCGTCGTTATCGTCCGGCAGAAATTTCATTGAGTCAGGTCCCGTGCAAGATGCTTTGAGGCAAATTGGCCCCATTGATCGGCCATTGCGTTTGCGATGCCGGGGAAGGTTTTTGATCGAACTTTCCACCTGTTTGGGCCGGGCGGCGCGCGGTGTATTGCGGACCATTCCTTGTGCGCCTGGGTTCCGGGGCGCGGTGGTGTGAGGCGCTTTGTCGGGGTCAGGCCGGGAAGGTTGCGCAAGTAAAGGCCGGTTGCCTTGAAGGCGGGATCGCCGAACTGGTGTGGCTGCACGGTCTGCGCGGCGGGTTCGAACCCTTTGATCAGCGCCTTCGCGTGTTTGTGCATCACCGGGTTTTCGACCGCGACGCAGGGGATCGGGGCATTCCAGCAAGCGGAAAAGAGTGCGGCCCCTTCATGCAGTTCCCGCCACATGTCGTCACGGGTCCTGCCCGCTGGGGGGGTGTGCAGCCAACGGACGCCGGAATTGCAAAGCCGGGTGCAGGGCGGATGCATAACGGCCAGAACATCCCAGTCCATATGCAGCACGTCGCGGATGTCACAGATCATATGCCGGTTCGTCTGGTCATCGCTGGGCAGCAGGTCGCAAGACCACGCGTCATGCCCGCGATCGAGGAACGCGTTGCGCACCATGCCGGACGTTTCGCAGCCGATTAGGATTCGAAGGCAACGGGTCATTCCAGCGTATCCGTGTGATGCGGGCTGACGATCCGTGCGCAGGCGTCGCCACACGCCGCGAAATCCGTTTCGGCCTGTGCTGCGTCGATCCATGCCGAAACGGCGGCATCTTCGGTTGCGCCCGTTGCGCGGATGTCGTGCAAAACGACTTCGAAAACGAACCGGCCCGATCCGGCATCGTCGGGCGGTGCGGCGTAGACACCGCCGGTTTCAAGAACCTCGTTTATGAACGCTTCGCGCCGGTCGGTTGGGTCGAGCGTGTCTAGGCGCGACAGGAACGCGAAAGCGCGGTCGTGAAGGGCAAGCGCCAGCATCAGAACAGTTCCCCGTTTGCCGCGTCGCCGGGGCGGACGATTTCAATGGACTCGAGGATCACGAACTGCGCGTCGTTCTGTTGCGCAAGGCGCTTGGCGGCGGTGAAGGCGTCCGCGAATGTCGAATAGCGCTGACGTGGTTCGGTCTTGTGGTGCGGGGCCGTGGGTTTCCGGCAGACCATCCAGAAGCGGGCGAAGGCGGGCATCGTTCCCATCAGACGACTCCCTTCGCGGTTTTGACCTGAAGGCGATGCTGGCAAACCGTCTGGCCGCGTTCAGCCTTCAGTATGGCCCATGCCAGAAGGCGCAGGGCGGGGCTGTGCTGTGCGTTGGGCGTTCCCGCGACGGCGCGGGCCTGAATTCTCGGGGTGTTCATCGGTGCCGTTCCTTCTTTTGTTATGTGGTGATCACATAAATCGAAGAAACGTCGAT
>NZ_JASHIZ010000035.1 GCF_030733425.1 Roseovarius sp. MMSF_3350 | reverse complement strand
CGGGCGGGGCGGCTCAGGTTCGCGGTGCAGGTAATGGCGAAGATAGGCCACGAAACCGGACAGGTAGTGTTCCACGTCGTCGATGCGGACCCGGAACGCGTGATGGCGGATGAAGAAGCTGCCCAGAATGCGTTGCGGATTGCGGAAATACATCGCCGTTTCGGGCCAGAAAAACCCGTTCAGCAGATACTGTGCCCGTGTTTCCAGCGCGCGGTAGAACTTGTCGCGGTCGAGATGTTTCAGAAGGTGGCGATGCGCGTCGCTCTGCTCCAGCCGGAGGATCATCTTGTGTGCCGCCATCATCAGTTCCAGCAGCGTCGGGAAGGTGGTGATCCTGTCAATGACGAAGTCGAGATGGGTGGCGACGTTCTGCAGGCCGAAGCGGAAATAACGCTCTTCCGGGCGGTAGAGCGTCAGTTCGTTGACGCAGTAGCCGAGCCAGTGATCGTTGGTGCGCCAGTGTTCCTGTGCGATGAAGTAGTCGAAGGCCTTTTCCACCAGTGCCAGCCAGCGCGGGTCTTTCGTCAGGCCGTAAAGGCGCATGAGGCCGAAGGCGGCCTCGCCGTCGTAATAGATGATGCGGAACCGTTCCTTGACCGACAGGTCTTCGGCGTCGAGCACATGCGACAGTTGACCGGTGGCAGGGTCCTGCATGTGGGCGATGCCCTGCGCAAGCTGTTCGAGAAGCGGCAGGTGGCGTTCGTCGCCCGTCAGCTCGGTATAGGTGACGAGGGCAAGCAGGCAGACAGCACTGCCGCCCAGTTTCACCTCGTTGTTGACGTCGAGGAGATAGGCCACCCGTTCGCCACCCGGGAGGGTGTATTGCCGGATGAGTCCTTCGGTCAGCAGGCGCAGGGCACGGTCGATCGCGGCCTTGAGCCCGGCGTCGCGGGTGACCTGCCACGCCTCGAGCATGGCATAGACCGTGCTGGCGTGGCGCAGGGTGTTGTAGGCCTTTATCTCGCGGTCGAAGCAGGGGTGAAGGCCGTAGACGAACTGGCCCTCCGGATCCACCTGGGCGGCGAGGAAGCGGCTGGACTGGTCGATCATGTCTTCGACCGTGGCCGCGTCGAGTGGATCGACGCGGCGGCGGCCGGTGTCGCGGCCCTCGGTGCCGCCGCTGAACCCGTGCAGGGGCACCGGGGGCCGATCCGGCTGAAGCAGAAAGGCATCGGTGGCGAAGAGGCGCACCGGATCGGTCGGTGCGTCGGGCAGGTGAAAGTCGTGACCGAAGCGGCGCTGGCCGTAGATCTGCGTGTTCTTCGCGTTCAGCCCGCCCTCTTGCCGGTCGTTGCCGAGGTAGAGCATGGCGTTGGCGTTCAGTTCCTGCTCGAGGAAGGCCTGGCGGAAGGCTGGGTCGAGGGCGATGCCGTAGCGGAAATAGTTGCGCTTGCTGCGGGATATGGCGAGCTGGCACTGCTCCCATGTCAGGTTCCAGGTGCGGGTGACCCAATCGACACGAAGCCAGCGGACCTGCGGATCAGGGTCGGGGCAGGCGCGGCGCCACGAATCGAACCGGGACCAGATCGTTTCGGCGTCCGGACCTGTGAAATGCACGACGCGGGCGCGGGTGTTGCCGTCGCAGACCGAAAAGAACGCGCGCAGGGGGGCGTCCTGTTCGGCCGAGGCGAGCGCGTATGTCAGCGCCGCACGTGCCTGTGGCAGAAGGGCCGACAGGGGGGCCTCGGGATGGGCTGCGATGGGCGGCACGAGGTCCGCGATGCCGAGCCCATCAAAGGATGCATGTGCCTTCGTCATGAGGATCACCAGTACCGCATGGCCATCGACCGGGGCAAGCTGGCGCTAAGGAGCCGGGGCAGGCTCGCGGCGGAGCAGGCTGCGCCCGGCGACCGGATGCCGCTGGGTTCAGTTGGCGCGCGTGGTGCCACGCCGCGTCTCATTATCCTTTGCGCCGGTACGGGGGCCGGTTGGCAGCGCGCGTGCACTGTCCGGTTAGGGTGAAACGGATCGCCCAGATTGCCAGCACGAGCAGCCCCGTCACCCAGCCGACCAACACATAGGCGAGCAGCATGGTCCAGAGGCTGGCGCCGTGGAGAAACGCGGTGATCGCCGCCGTCGTACCGCAGATCATGCCTATGAGAACGAGGCCCACGAGGTGCCGGCTGTCTTGCTCTGCGCCGCCAGGATCGGGTTCGTGGCATTCGCTGCTGTCGTACCGGTCAATTGCCGCCATGGAGTGCCTCTCGTCGAATAGCTAAGGTATGGTTTGCACGGTAATAAGGATATATAGACCATACACACGTATGTTTTGCAAGCGGCAGTTGCGCGTGTTTGGTTGCATTCTGCAACAGACGACGGGCGGAATTCGGCAAGTTTTCACGTCAATCACGTTTGAATTTGAATGGACGCCATACTTTTGTCATATTCTTTGGGATGGGTGACTGGAAGGCGGTTACGACCACCAAGACGGGCAAGATGCGCAACCGGCGTGACGACATCGAATACCTGCTGTGGCAGGTCAGGAAAATGCAGGCGGAACAGCAGATCCGACCTTTCGCGTTTCACCGCGCCGTGGTGCTGCTGGTACGCGACGAACGCTTTATCGAGGCGCTTGCGATCTGTGAATATGTGCAGCGCTGGTGCGTGAGAGCGGAAGCGTATCACGACGGGACTTCGGAGATGATCTGGAAAAGCCCCCGTCTGCGAAACTGTATCGAGCGTATCGATCAGCTTTATGGCAACCTCTGACGCCGGATGCGCCCGGGACACGAGCGTTGCCGGTAATGTGATGGAAGGCCGCTTGCGGCGTCTTTATTAACTGCTCATTATCAATGCCTTCGCGCAAAGCGTTCGCAATGTTTTCGTACATTGCTTGTTCAGTCTGTCGGGCCGGCGCCGAAGTTAGCCGGGCAGCGAAGGTTTCTGTGGATACTCCAATGCAAAGAGCCTAGGAGACAATCTTGCAGATGTAACGCGGTAGAATCCGCCATCGAGGGTCGAAACGCAATGACGAACCGTTCCATCCTAGTCGTCGTGACAATGGTCCTGGGCTTGACTGTTTCAAGCCTGTTCACCGGGCGCGCAATGTCTCAGCAGGCACAGGAGCCGGTGCCGGTCGTGGTTGTCACCTTGCAGGCGCAGACGGTGACTCTGACCTCGACGCTTCCCGGTCGGGTCGCGGCGTCGGCGGAGGCGGAGGTGCGTCCGCAGGTCAACGGAATCATCACGGAACGGTTGTTCCGGGAGGGCGCGTTTGTCGAGGCGGGCGAGGCGCTCTACCGCATCGATTCCGCGACCTATTCCGCCGCGGTCGAACAGGCGCAGGCCGCGGTGACGCAGGCCAGGGTCCAGTTGGATGCGGCGGAGGTCGAGGCCGAGCGGCTGGTGGAGCTGCGCGAGCGCAACGTGACGAGCGAGCGGGCCTTCGACGAGGCCAAGGCGGTTCGCGACACCGCCGCGGCTGCGGTGGAGGTGGCCCAGGCGCAGTTGCGGTCGGCCGAGATCGAGCTGGAACGCACCACGATCCGGGCGCGCCTGTCGGGCGAGATCGGCCTGGCGCGGACCAGTCCGGGCGCGCTGGTGACGGCCAGCCAGGCTGAGCCGCTGGCGGTGATCCGGGACATCGATCCGGTTTATGTCGATGTGACCCAATCGGCCGCAGACCTGCTGCGGTGGACCCGCGGGCAGACAGAAGACCAGTTGACCAATGCCGACACGACGGTGCGCCTGACCCTGGCGGACGGGTCGGAATTCGACGAGACGGGCACGATCACCGCCGCGGAGCCGAACGTCGACCCGCAGACCGGCGTGGTCGTGCTGCGCATGCAGTTCGACAATCCCGACCGCCTGTTGCTGCCGGGGATGTACGTGCAGGTCGAGCTGCCGGTGGGCACCGCCGAGAACGTGCTGTTGGTGCCGCAGGAAGCGGTGCAGCGCGACAGGCGCGGGCGTCCGTTCACCTGGGTGGTGACGGCCGAGAATGTCGTCGAGGAGCGCCAGGTGACCATCCTTCAGGACCGCGGATCCGAATGGGTGGTCAGCGACGGGTTGCAGGACGGCGAGCGGGTGGTTGTCGCCGGTTTCCAGAAGACCGGCGTCGGCGCGACCGTGGCGCCCGAGGAACGCCCGGACCCGGAGGCCGCGCCGGACGGCGAGGACACCGAAGAGCCTGCCGAGGCGGGCGAACAGACATCCCCATAAGGATCCACTTCAATGGCGCGTTTTTTCATTGATCGCCCGGTCTTTGCCTGGGTCATCGCGATCCTGATCATGGGAATCGGAGTTCTGGCTATCCGGATTCTGCCGATTGCGCAGTACCCGGAAATCGCGCCGCCTTCGGTCTCGATCAACGCGACGTATCCCGGCGCCTCGGCCGAGACGGTGGCCAACACGGTGACGCAGGTCATCGAGCAGCAGATGACCGGGCTGGACGGGTTGCGGTATTTCTCGTCCAACTCGACATCGGCGGGGCAGTCGAGCATCACGCTGACCTTCGAGACCGGCACGGATGCCGATATCGCGCAGGTCCAGGTGCAGAACAAGCTGTCGCGCGCCACGCCGCTCTTGCCGGAAGCCGTTCAGCGGCAGGGTGTGACGGTCGAGAAATCCTCGGCCGGGTTCCTGATGGTGATCGGGATGATCTCGCGCGGGGACAATTTCGACCAGGTCGACCTGTCGGATTACATGGTCACGAACCTTGTCGACGAGCTGAGCCGGGTCGAGGGGGTCGGGTCGGTCCAGGTGTTCGGCGCGCAATACGCGATGCGGATCTGGCTGGATCCGTCCAAGCTCGCGGCCTTCGAGCTGACGCCTGCGGACGTTGTGAACGCGGTGTCGGCGCAGAACGCCCAGATTTCGGCGGGGGCGTTCGGCTCGCGTCCGACGGTCGAGGGGCAGCAGCTGAATGCCACGATCACCGCGCAGTCGCTTCTGACCTCGCCCGAGGATTTCCGGCAGATCGTCCTGCGGGCCGAGACCGACGGCGGGCTGGTGCTGCTGGATGACGTGGCGCGCGTCGAGATCGGCGCGGAGAACTATGCCACCATCGCACGCTTCAACCAGGATCCGGCCGCCGGCCTAGCCGTCAGCCTAGCGCCGGGGGCCAATGCGCTGGACACCGCAGAGGCCGTGAAGTCGCGGATGGCCGAGTTCGCGGAGTTCTTTCCCGAAGGCGTGGAATACGTCATCCCTTATGACACCACGCCATTCGTTCTGATCTCGATCAAGGAGGTCATCAAGACGCTGTTCGAGGCGATCGTGCTGGTGTTCCTGGTGATGCTCCTGTTCATGCAGAACCTGCGCGCGACGCTGATCCCGACGCTGGCGGTGCCGGTGGTGCTCTTGGGCACGTTCGGCGTTCTGGCGGCGGCCGGATTCACGATCAACACGTTGACGATGCTGGCCATGGTGCTGGCGATCGGCCTTTTGGTCGATGACGCGATCGTGGTGGTCGAGAATGTCGAGCGGATCATGGAGGAAGAGGGCCTGCCGCCGCGCGAGGCGACCTACAAGTCGATGGGGCAGATCACCGGCGCGCTGATCGGGATCGCGCTGGTGCTGTCGGCGGTGTTCGTGCCGATGGCGTTCTTTCCCGGTTCGACAGGGGTGATCTACAAGCAGTTCGCGATCACGATCGTGTCGGCGATGGCGCTTTCGGTGGTGGTTGCGCTGACCCTGACGCCGGCGCTGTGCGCGACGATCCTCAAGCACAAGGATCGCGACAAAAGAAAGGGCGCCTTCGGCTGGTTCAACCGCGGCTTCGACTCGGTTCTGGGACGGTATACCCGCACGGTCGCCTGGAGCGTCAAGCGGCCCGTCCGGGTGGGGATTGTCTATCTCGCACTTGCCGTTGCGATGGCCTTCATGTTCGCGCGCACGCCGACCGCGTTCCTGCCGGACGAGGATCAGGGCATCCTGTTCACCCTGATCCAGACGCCGACCGGCGCCACGGCGGAGCGGACGCTGGACGTGCTGGAACAGGTCGAGGATTATTTCCTGACGCAGGAGACCGACACGGTGAAATCCATGTTCGGCGTCGTGGGATTCAGCTTTGCCGGCAGGGGTCAGAACATGGGCATCGCCTTTGTTCAGTTGAAGGACTGGGACGAGCGCAAGTCGGA
This sequence comes from Roseovarius sp. MMSF_3350, assembly GCF_030733425.1. Classification (GTDB taxonomy): domain Bacteria; phylum Pseudomonadota; class Alphaproteobacteria; order Rhodobacterales; family Rhodobacteraceae; genus Roseovarius. The sequence continues at coordinate 3,431 of NZ_JASHIZ010000035.1, read as the reverse complement.
GGGCCAGAGTGTGCAGGCGCTGGCCGGGCGCGCCTTTGGGGCGCTGAGCGGGATACGCGACGCGATGGTGTTTCCGATCGTGCCCCCCTCGGTGATCGAGCTTGGCAACGTGTCGGGCTTCGACGTGTACCTGCAGGCGCGGGGCGGGCAGAGCCACGAGGAACTGCTTCAGGCTCGCAACCAGCTTCTGGGGCTGGCGGCGCAAAGCGAGTTGATCGCGTCGGCCCGGCCCAACGGGCTGGAGGATGCCTCGCAGTTCAACCTGGATATCGACTGGCGCAAGGCGGGCGCGATGGGGGTCACTGCCAGCGATGTCGGCCAGTTGCTGACGGTGGCCTGGGCCGGATCATACGTGAACGATTTTATCGACCAGGGCCGGATCAAGCGCGTCTATGTGCAAGGCGACGCGCCCGATCGCGCGATCCCGTCCGACATCGACAAGTGGCGGGTACGCAATGCCAGCGGCGGCCTGGTGCCGTTCTCGAACTTTGCGAAAGGATCATGGAATTACGGGCCGCAGGGCCTCTACCGCTTCAACGGTATTCCGTCGATGCAATTGCAGGGCGCACCCGCCCCCGGTGTGTCGACCGGTGCCGCGATGGCCGAGATGGAGCGCCTGGCCGAGCAGTTGCCGCCGGGTTTTGCGCTGTCCTGGACCGGCCTGTCGCTGGAGGAACGGCAATCGGGCAACCAGGCGCCGCTGCTTTATGCGCTATCGCTTGCGGCGGTGTTCCTGTCGCTTGCCGCGCTTTATGAAAGCTGGTCGATCCCGTTCGCGGTCATGCTTGCCATGCCGATCGGCGTTGTGGGCGCCTTGTCGGCGGCCTATTTCGGCGGGTTCGACAATGGTGTCTTCTTCCAGGTCGGGCTGCTGACCGTGATCGGCCTGACGGGCAAGAACGCGATTCTGATCGTGGAGTTTGCGCGTGACAGGCACGTGGCGGGCGAGCGGGTTGTCGACGCGGTGGTCGTGGCCGCGCGGCAGCGTTTCCGTCCGATCATCATGACCTCGATGGCGTTCTCTCTGGGCGTGCTGCCGCTGGTGTTGAGTTCCGGCGCGGGGTCCGGCGGGCGCAACGCGATTGGCTCGGGCGTTCTGGGCGGAACGATATCCGGCACGGTGCTTGGCGTCATTTTCGTGCCGCTGTTTTTCGTGATCGTCACCAGGCTTTTCCGGTTCGGACGCGGGAAGGCCAAGGGCGCTGACGCTGGATAGGGTCGTGATCGCATTCCGGGCTTTTGGTCCTGGCGCGCTGAGGTCCGGCAAAATCCGGGTCCGGTTTGCCGGGCCCGGTCACATGCGACGCAACAGGTAGCTGTCCATGATCCAACCGTGCCGGGCGCGGGCCCGGGCGCGTGTGTCCACGATTTTCTGTCCGACCTTTTCCAGGGGCCCCTCGATCAGGATCTGGTTGTCGGAGCCGAGATAGGCGCCCCACCAGATATGCAGGCCCGCCGGGTCGAGTTGCTGGAACGAGCACAATCCGTCCAGCATGACGACCGCGGTGGTTTCCTCTGGCGGCAGTCCATGCGCGCGCAGTTGCCGGCCCGTCGTGATGCGGACGGGGCCGTCCACGGTATTGAGCGGGATGGCGTGGGCCGCGGTCAGCGCCTGGATCGCCGTGATGCCCGGCACGACGCGCAGCGCCGGTTTGGGCGACAGGCGTTCTGCGATCCTGATCGTGCTGTCGTAGAGGGATGGGTCGCCCCAGACCAGCAAGGCGACCGGTCCGTCGACGGAGTGCCCGTCGAGGGCCTTGATCCAGCGTCGGGCGATCTCGTCGTGCCAGGCGGCGACGCGTTCCTCATAGGGCAGGTCGGGGTCGCGCACCGGGTATTCGAAGGGGACGATGCGGGCCGTGCTGCCGGACGCCGTGATGATGGCGTGTCGCAGGTGGGCGAGGTCCTCCTTGTCGTCGCCCTTGGTCGGCAGCAGGATGATGGCCGCATCGCGCAGCGCATCCGCCCCTTCGAGGGTAACATGCGCGGGGTTGCCCGTGCCGATCCCGATGAGCCAGAGATCTTCGATCATGGGCGGGGTCCGGGTTCGGTCGGTCCCGATGCACCAATGGTGCGGCAATGGGGGGCGGGTCGCTGCGTCATGTGTCTGCCAGCGAACCGTAGAGGATCAGGGCGGGATGGTCGCTGCTCTCTTGTGCCAGCAGGTCCGACAGGGTTGCGACGGTGTGGCGGGTGATCTTCTGTTCGGGACGGCTGACGGCTTCGGCCAGGATCGCGGGGGTCGCGGGCGGAAGGCCCGCATCGATCAGGCGCGCGGCCAGTTGCGGAAAGGTGCGCTTGCCCATGAAAACCACGGTCGTCGCGGCCGGGTCGGCCAGGGCGGCCATGTTGACGTCCTCGGGCAGGGCGCCGGTGACGTCGTGGCCGGTGATGTATTGCACGCGCCGGGCGGTCAGGCGGCGGGTCAGGGGAATGCCGGCGGCGGCCGCGGCGGCATTGGCCGAGGGAACGCCGGGAATGATCTCGTATGGAATTCGCTCTGCCTTGAGGGCGACGATTTCCTCCTCCAGCCGGCCGAACACGCCGCTGTCGCCGGATTTCAGGCGCACGACCCGCTGGTCCAGGCGGGCGTAATCCACCAGCAGGCGGCTGACATGGTCCTGCTTGGGCGAGTTGCGCCCGGCCCGCTTGCCCACGCCCACAAGGTCGGCGCCGCGCCGTGCGTGGGCCAGGATCGGCCCCGAGGACAGGTCGTCGAACAGCACGGCGTCGGCGCGCTTGAGCCGGTCGACGGCCTTGAGCGTCAGCAGGTCCGGGTCGCCCGGTCCCGAAGAGACGAAGGAGACGAAGCCGGTCATGGCGTTTCGTCCCCGGTGATCAGGTGAAAGAACGTGCCGGACGCGTGGCCCCGGACCGAGCCGGTTTCCGGTACCGGGTTGCCATCGGCGTCCGCGACCTGCGCCAGCGGGGCGTCGGGCTGGTCGAGGATAGTGGAATAGTGAAATTCGTGGCCGCGCAGGGTTGCGCCTGCATCGAATCCCGGCATCGGGGCCGAAAGGGTCGCGCGGCGGTATCCAAGGTGGAACTTGCGCTTTTCATAGGAGGTGACGAGGCCCAGCAGCCCGGCCATTTCGTGGCGTGTTCCCTCCTTGTCGATCAGCGCCTGGCCGAGGGCCATGTAGCCGCCGCACTCGCCATGCACCGGCTTTGACTCGGCGTGTTTGCGCAGCGCAGTGCGGAACCGCGTGGCGGCGGCAAGTTTGCCGGCGTGTAATTCGGGATAACCGCCGGGTAGCCAGACGAGATCGGCGTCGGGATCGGGGACTTCGTCCGCGAGGGGGGAGAAAGGCAGGATCTGGGCTCCGGCGGCGTGCCAGCCTTCCAGCAGGTGGGGGTAGGTGAAACTGAAGGCTGCGTCGCGGGCGATGGCGATGCGTTGCGCCGGGGGGCGCGGCAATGCGGCGGGCGCG
>NZ_JASHIZ010000034.1 GCF_030733425.1 Roseovarius sp. MMSF_3350 | reverse complement strand
GCCCCCCGCACCCCGGTCTGGAAATCCATCCTCGGCACGCTGACGGACGACATCGCGGCAGGGCGCTACGCCCCCGGCGACAAGCTGCCCACCGAAGCCGAGCTTGCCCGCCGCTTCGGCGTCAACCGCCACACCGTCCGGCGCGCGCTTGCCGACATGGCCGAGGCCGGCACCGTCTTCCCGCGCCGCGGTGCGGGCGTTTTTGTCGCTCAAAAACCCACCGATTACCCTTTGGGGACGCGCGTGCGGTTCCAGACCAACCTCCGCGCCGCCGGCCGCCTGCCCTCGCGCCGCGCCCACCTGATCGAGACCCGCGCCGCCGACGCGGCCGAGGCCGAGGCGCTGGCCCTTGCCCCTGGCGACCTCGTCCATTCCTATGACGGGCTGTCGCTGGCCGACGACCAGCCCCTCGCGCTCTTCCGCTCGGTCTTTCCCGCCAACCGCCTGCCCGCCCTGCCCGACGCCCTGCGCCGGCACAACTCGATCACCGACAGCCTCCGCGCAATCGGCGTGCCCGACTACACCCGCGCCTGGACGCGGGTCGCGGCACGCCTGGCCTCCCCCACCCAGGCCGGCCAACTTCAGATCCGCGAAGGCGCGCCCGTCCTGCGCACCGTTTCGCTCAACGTCGACCCCGATGGCCAGCCGCTGGAATACGGCCGCACCTGGTTCTCGGGCGACCAGGTCACGCTCACCCTCGGCGACGCCCTGCCCGAAACCGCCACGGAAAAAGACGTGAGGGATTAACCCTTTGTCACTCCCACGATACAAACCCGCGCTACCCTGGGGCGAAACGAACGAGAGCAGTCCAATGGCCCCGAAACCCTGCGACATGCGCCTGACCGGCGCACGCGTCCTGCGCGACGGCGAACTGCAACGCCGCTCGGTGGTGGTGCAGCAGGGCCGGATCGGCAAGGGCCCCCTGCCCGAGGTCGACCTTTCGGGCTATCTCGTTCTGCCCGGCATTATCGACCTGCACGGCGACGCGTTCGAGCGTCACATCGCCCCCCGCCCCTCGGCCCCTTTTCCGCTGACCGACGCTCTGGCCGCCACCGACCGTGACGCGGCCTCCAACGGCATCACCACCGCGTGGCTGGCGCAAAGCTGGTCCTGGGAAGGCGGCCACCGGGCCCCCGAACAGGCCGAGGCGCTGGCGCTGGCCCTCGCCACCGCCCGCCCCCGGCTGCTCACCGACCTGCGCATCCAGATCCGCTGCGAGACGCATCTCACCGACAGCGCCGACCGCCTGCTGGCCCTGATCGACGCGCATCAGATCGACTATGTGGTCTTCAACAACCACCTCGACGACGCGCTTCAGGCGGCCCAGACCCGCCCCGCCACACTGGCCCGCTGGGCCGAAGAGGCCCGTCGGTCCCCGCAACAGCACCTCGATGCCCTGCGCGCGGCCAAGAAGAACGCCACGTTTGTTCCGCGCTTCCTCTGCCGCCTGGCCGAGTCCTTCGATCGCCGCGGCATCCTTTACGGCAGCCATGACGACCCCGACGCCGAAACCCGCGAGACCTACGCGATGATCGGCGCCAAGATCTGCGAATTTCCGATCACCCGCGCCGCCGCGCGGCTGGCCAATGCCGTGGGCGACCCCGTGCTGATGGGCGCCCCCAACGTGGTGCGCGGCGGCTCGCAGGCCGGCAACGCCGCCGCCGAGGACCTGATCGAGGCGGGCCATTGCGACGCGCTCGTCTCGGACTACCACTACCCGTCGCTCGCCCGCGCCGCCTTCGCGCTGGTCGACAAGGGCCTGCGCACGCTGCCCGCCGCCTGGGCCCTGATCAGCAGCAACCCGGCCCGCATCATGCGCCTGCCCGACCGGGGCGAGATCGACCATGGCCGCCGCGCCGACCTCGTGGTGGTGAACGAAGCGACCCGCCAGGTCGAGGCCACCATCTGTGCCGGCCGCATCACGCATCTCGCGGGCGAGGCCGCCACACGCTTTTTCGGCGCCGGAACCAAGCTGGCGATGGCAGCGGAATAGACTGTCACCCAGCCTTCACCCAACCGACACATCCCTGTTGCACGACTCGGCCATACAGGCCGCGTTCACTTGTCCCCGAACAAACCAAGCATTTTTGATGACCAATCCGGGCGGCCTTCGGGCCGTCCTTTTGGTTCGGGACATGCCGCGCCTACACTCCACCGCCATTCTCTGGCGCGACCCGCGGATGACGCCCGTAGGGTGGGTTTCCAACCCACCAAACGCCTCACCCCTCGTACTTCTCCAGGAACGCCTCTGCCGCCAGCCGCCTGAAATCCTCCAGCGCCGCCCGCAGCCGGTCATGCGACCAATCCCACCATCCCAGCGCCATCACCCGCTCCGCCACCTCCGGCGCCAGCCGGGCCCGCACCGGGACCGCCGGCACGCCCGCCACGATCGTGTAGGGCGCCACGTCCCGCGTCACCACCGCGCCCGAGGCCACCACGGCCCCGTGCCCCACCGTGACCTCCGGCTTCACTTGCGCGTTGTGCCCCAGCCACGTGTCATGCCCTATGACGGCCCGCCGCGCCCGGCGCCTGCCGAACCATTCCGCGTCATCCTCGGCATCGTCCCAGTAACTCGCCGACCGGTACATGAAATGGTGCAAGCTCGCACGGTCCAGCGGATGATCCGTGGCCCCCACGCGCACGAAGCTCGCGATATTGGAAAACCTGCCCACCTGCGCGTTGGCGATATCGCACATCCGGTCGCAATAGGAATAATCCCCGAACACCGACTGCGCCACGCGGCTCCCCCGGCCGACCTCGCAGAAAGCCCCGAAGTCACTCTCGGTAATCTCGCACTCGGGATGGATCAGCGGCGCGTCGGCACTCAGCTTCGGCATCCTGCCCTAGTGCCCCGCATCATCCGACTGGATCAGCCGCCGCCGCAGCATCCCCGACACCCAGTCCATGAAGATCACCATCAGGACCACCAGCACGATGTAATAGGTCACCTCTTCCCAGTCCTTCTGGGTGATGATCGCCTGCGTCAGCAACAGGCCGATCCCGCCTCCGGTGATCGCCCCGATGATGGTGGCCGACCGCGTGTTGCTTTCAAGGTAATACAGCACCTGGCTCAGCAGCACCGGCGTCACCTGCGGGATCACCCCGAAGCGGTAGCGCTGCACCGGCTTGGCCCCCGTCGACTGCACACCCTCGATCTGCTTGTCGTCCACGTTCTCCAGCGCCTCGGAAAACAGTTTCCCGAACGATCCCGTATCGGTCAGCAAAATGGCCAGCGCGCCCGTCAGCGGCCCCAGCCCGAAGGCGCGCGTCAGCACGATCGTCCAGATCAGCGCATCGACCCCCCGCAGAAAATCGAACAGCCGCCGAAACCCGAACCGCACCGTCTTCAGCGGCGCGAAATTCTTCGCCGCCATGAACGCGATGGGCAGCGCCACGATCGCCGCCCCCATGGTGCCCAAAAACGCCATCAGGATGGTCTCGAAAATGGCCCACATCACATCGCGGTGTCGCCACATCTCGTTGTGCCAGAAATCCTCCCAGATCTCGCCCGCCTCACCGCCGAGCGCCCGGCCCACCACCTGCCCCACGCTCATCCCGTGATAGGGGCTGTCCAGCGTGAAGAAAAACAGCTCCCAGCCGGTGAAATAGCGAAACACCTCCGACCGGTTTCGCGTGACAGACAGCCGCCCCGCCTCGGTCGTGATCGCCAGCCGGTTCTTGGAGCTGTTGATCCACGCCGGCAGATCGTCCGTCGGAAACTCCTGCACCACGCCCTTGCTGCGGCTCGGCGTCGCCCGGATCATCCCGTATCCCGGCACGTCATAGCTGATCGTCTCGGGGCCAAAGACCACCACGTGACCGCCCCCAAGGTCGATCACCGTGTCCCGGCCCATTTCGACCCATTCGGGGCTTTCCCCCTCGGGATACTCGCCTTTCCGCTCGCCCTCGATGGCCACCTCTACGGCCCCGTCGCGGTTGTCCCGCGTCACATGCACCTTGTAGCTGTAGGTATCCGCCACCAGCGCCCGCGCGTTCTCGGCGCTGGCGCGGCTCATCAGCCCCGGCACGTCGAACGCAAAGAAGACATAGACGAAATAGGCCAGGATCAACGCCGGCACGCCAAACGCCACCATTCTCTTGCGCTGAAACAGCGTGGCTGTCTGCGCCATCAGCGCATCGGTATCGCTCATGCTTTTATTCATCGGCGTCGCGCTCATCGGTGCATCTCCAGCTTGCGTCCGTGCACCAGCCGGTCCCGGAAATGGCTCGACAGCTGGTCGAAAAGGATGATCGTCGCAAACAGCATCAGGAACATCGCCGCCGCCTCGTCATACTGCCCCTGCCCCCAGCTGATCGCGTTCTTCAGCTCGTACCCAAGCCCCCCCGCGCCGACAAAACCAAGGATCGCCGAGGCCCGGATATTGATCTCGAACCGCATCAGCGCATAGCTCAACCAGTTCGGCGCCACCTGCGGCACCACCCCCAGCATCATCCGCTGGCTCCAGGTCGCGCCCACCGATTCCAGCCCTTCCAAAGGCTTCAGCGACGCGTTCTCGTTCACTTCCGAGAACAGCTTGCCCAGCGCCCCCGCGGTGTGGAACGCGATGGCGATCATCGCCGGCACCGGCCCGCCGCCCAGCACGAAGATCAGGATCAGCGCGATCACGATCTCGGGCACCGCGCGGGTGATGTCCATGATCCGCCGGAACAGCGGCACCAGCCGCGGAAACCTTGCCAGTCCCCGCGTCGACAGAAGCGACAGCACGACCGCCGCCAGCGCGCCCACCAGCGTGCTCACGGCCGCGATGTTCACCGTCTCCAAGAGCGCAGGGAAAAACGTCACGAAATGCGCGGGCAACTCGCCCGCCTTCTCCACGGCCTCGGCCACGACCTCGCCGGGATAGTCAAAGAAATTGTCCAGCCCGCCGATGAAGGACCCGCCATTGCGCGCCTCGGCCAGGCGAAAGCCCGACACCATCAGCAGGATGAAGACCAGCAACGTGATCCCCGAATAAAGCCGCCGCTTGGACACCTGCGCCATATAGGTCGCCTGCATGTCGCTCAGCCGGGGCGCGCCGCCGGATTGGGTCACATCTGCCATGAAGCCTCTCGGGAAATATGCAAATGGCGGGCCCGTTCGGGGCCCGCCACCTGTATCGTCGGTCGCTTACTGCGACGCGGACTTGCGCGCCTCGATGATCGACAGGTACGCGTCATGCGTGATCGGGTCGAAGCCCAGGCTTTCACCGGCCGAGATCGAATAGGTGCAGTCGCGGTCGTTTTCGTACATGCCGTCGACCAGCGCCACCATCGTCTCCTTCACGTCCGCGGGCAGCGACTTGCGCAGCACGATCGGGCCTTCCGGGATCGCCTTGGATTTCCAGATCTCCACCAGGTCGTTCATGTCGACCAGGCCCGCATCCACGGCCTTGCGCAGCGCGCCGGAGTTGTACCCGTCTTCCCAGTTGCCCTGGCCGTCGGCCCAGGTCACGCCGGCGTCGATGTCGCCGTTGTTCACCGCGACGATGGTCTGCTCATGGCCACCGGTGAACTTCACTTCACCGAAATAATCACCCGATTCCATGGTGATCTCTTCGCCCGCCTGCGGGATCTCGATCGACGGGATCAGGTAGCCGGAGGTCGAGTTCGGATCGCCGAAACCAAAGACCTTGCCTTCCATGTCATCCAGGCTGGTGATGCCGCTGTCCTTGCGGGCAAAACCGATCGAATGATAGCCATACGAGCCATCGAGGTTGATCTTCACCAGCACCGGCTCGACCGCCTCGGGGTCCTGCAGATAGGTCGCGGCATAGCCCGACGCACCCAGCCACGCCATGTCCAGCGTGCCGCCCACCAGGCCCTGGATCACACCGGCATAATCGGCCGGCGCGAACAGCTTGGTTTCCACGCCCAGCGCTTCCTCGGTATAGTTTTTCAGGCATTCATGCGAGCTCAGACGGTCCTGGGCATTCTCGCCGCCGAGGATACCGATACGGAACTCCTCGATCTCCTGGGCCATGACAGGCGCGGTCATCGCGGTGGTGGCCGCAAGGGCAGCAATCAGTTTCTTCATCTTGGTCCTCCAGTCGGGTTTGTTGCCGCCGGCCCCCGTGACCGGCGTGCAGATGAATTTCAGGGTCGCAGGGTCAGGCAATCTCACGCTCCGGCGTCTCGATTGCGGTCGAGGTCGATGCCTCGGAAAAACTCGCGTCCGCGCCATAGATGTCGCGCGCCACGCCGGTGGTCAGCTGCTCGGGCGTGCCGTCGAACACCATCCGCCCGTCGCGCATCCCGATCACCCGGTCACAGTATTTCCGCGCCGTATCCAGCGTGTGCAGGTTGGCGATGACGGTGCGGCCATCTTCCTCGTGGATGCAACGCAGGTCGTCCATCACCAGCTTGGCATTCATCGGATCGAGGCTGGCAATCGGCTCGTCGGCCAGCACGATCCTGGGCTCCTGCATCAGCGCCCGCGCGATGGCCACGCGCTGCTGCTGCCCGCCCGACAGCGCCTCGGCCCGCTTCGGCGCGTGCTCGGCGATGCCCAGCCGGTCGAGGATGGCGATGGCGCGATAGATGTCGGCCTGCGGATAAAGGTTGAACATGGTGGCAAAGGTCGAGCGGCGGTTCAGCGTGCCGTGCAGCACGTTACTGACCACGTCCATCCGCGGCACCAGGTTGAATTGCTGGAAGATCATCGCGCAGTCAGACTGCCAAGCCCGCTTCTCGGCCCCCCTGAGGGCGGTCACGTCCCGGCCCTCGAACACGATGCTGCCGTCGCTGGCGTCGGTCAGCCGGTTCAGCATCCGCAACAAGGTCGACTTGCCCGCGCCGGACCGGCCGATGATCCCGATCATCGCCGGTTTCTCGACGTTGAACGTGATGCTGTCGACCGCCCTGTGACGGCCGAAAATCTTCGTGAGCTTGGTAATCTCAAGCACGCTTTTGCCCCCTGATGTCCCGGGGGCAGGCCTACTTGCACTCTCCGAAGCTTCTGTGACGGTTCGGCAAAACTTTTGTGACAGACCGCCACGCGGGCGGTCCTTTGCAAGTCCATGCTGCATCGCGGCGGAACGCTTGCATTGCGCCCTGCGCAGGCGTATCCCGATGGCATGGCACGCGCGTCCACCTCCACACGGCTGAAATCAAGCGACTGGCTCACCGCCGGGCTGGATGCACTGTCCGAACTGGGACCGACCGCACTCAAGGCCGAACCGCTTGCGGTGCGTCTGGGCGTCTCCAAGGGCTCTTTCTACTGGCACTTCCGTGACGTACCGGCCTATCACGAGGCCCTGCTCGCCGCATGGCGCGACGACTGCATCGCCCGCCTGCCCGAGCTGATGAACGACGGCGGCACCGACGTGGCCCGCCTGCGCAACCTCGCCCAGGCCTTCGCCGCGCCCGACGCCACCGAACCGGCCCTGCGCGCCTGGGCCAATTCCGACGACAGCGCCCGCGCCGCGGTCAACGATGTCGACGACGCCCGCCTGGCCGCGCTGCAATCGCTTCTCTCCGATATCGGCATCGACAACCCCGAAATGGCCCGCATCCTCTATGCCGCTGCCATCGGCATGACGTCGCTCGGCAACGCCAGCCCCGCCGACCATATCAGCGCCATCGGCTCGCTGGTCGACCTGGTGCTGGCCCTGCGATGATGCGCCTGGTCCTGACCCTGCCGCTGGTCGTCTCGCTGCTCGATTGCAGCGGCGACGAAACCCTTTCGGGCCATGGCGCGACGGGCAGGACGTGGCAGCTCACCGAGATCGACGGCACCGCCTTCGACGCCCGCGCCACCATCACCTTCCCCGAGGAAGGCAAGATCGTCGGAGAGGCCCCCTGCAACCGCTACTTCGCCGCGCAGCTGCAACCCTACCCATGGTTCGAGGCCGCCGAGATCGGCACCACCCGCCGCGCCTGCCCCGAGATGGCGCAGGAAACCGCGTTCCTCGATGCTCTCGGGGCCATGTCCTTGGCCGAGGTCACCGACACCACCCTGATCCTCAGCACGCAAGAGGGCCGCGAAATGGTCTTCCGCGCCGCCGAGTGAGGCGCGCCGGGGCAGAGGCCCACAACGGCAAGAGTACGCCGTTCGCCCCCCGGGCCATCCCCCTCTTCCTCTGGCTCCAGATATCCCCGCCGGAGGCATCCGCCGCTGCCATCCGTCCCGAGGGTCAGCCATCTGGCCGCACAGGGCTGAGGCCGCGCGCGTTACCCCAGCCCATCGACCAGGATCGCGTTCAGCTCCGACCCCGACCGCAGCAACACTGCCAGCTCCTGGAACGCGTCCGACTGCCAGAAGGCCCGCGCATGGTCGCGGTCGGGAAACTCCAGGACGAACGCCGCATCGGGCAGCGCACCCTCACCCTCCATCCGCTCCGGGTTGCCGCCTCGCACCAGGAACCTGCCGTCATGCGCGGCCACCACCTCGGGGATCTTCGCGAAATACGCCTCCATCCAGTCCCGGCTGTGGATCTCCATTTGCCCGATCACGTACGCCGCCATCGTCCTGCCCTCCGTCCGATCCGCCAATCCTAGGCCGCACACGGCGTTCGGCGCAATGCCGCTGACCCGCCGAACGGTTGCCCTCGCGCCCCGGCATCCCCAAATGACAGCCAACAGATGAAAGGCCCCGCCATGCGCTATTCCGTCCTCGATCTCGCTCCCGTGCCCGAAGGCCATGACACCGCGACCGCGATTTCCAACAGCCGCGATCTGGCCATCGTGGCCGAAAAGATGGGCTATCACCGCTACTGGCTGGCCGAGCATCACAACATGCCCGGCATCGCCAGCGCCGCCACCTCTGTCCTGATCGGCCATATCGCCGAGGCCACGACCACCATGCGCATCGGCGCGGGCGGCGTCATGTTGCCCAATCACGCGCCGCTCACCATCGCCGAGCAGTTCGGCACGCTGGCCACCATCCATCCCGGCCGCATCGACCTTGGCCTCGGCCGGGCACCCGGCGGCGACATGGCCGTGGCCCGCGCCCTGCGCCGCGGGCTCGAGACCGACCGCTTCCCCGACGATGTGGTCGAACTCATGGGCTATTTCGCCGATGCCGATCCCGCCGCCCCCGTCTCGGCCCATCCCGGCCAGGGCACCCACGTGCCGGTCTGGATCCTCGGCTCCAGCCTCTACGGCGCGCAACTGGCCGCGCATCTGGGCCTGCCCTACGCCTTCGCCTCGCATTTCGCGCCCGACGCGCTCGACCAGGCGCTGGAAATCTACCGCACGCGCTTTCAGCCCTCGGCCCAGCTCGACCGGCCGTATTTCATGCTCGCCGCCAACGTCTTCGCCGCCGACACCGACGCCGAGGGCGCCTACCTGCGCACCTCCATGCAACAGGCCTTCGCCCGCCTGCGCACGGGCCAGCCCGGCAAGCTGCCCGCGCCGGTCGAGGATATCGAGACCGCCATCGGCCCCGAGATGACGCAAGCCGTGAACCACGCCCTGCGCGTCTCCGCCACCGGGTCGCCTGCCACCGTGCGCGCCCAGCTTGGCGTCCTCAAGGACCGCTACCAGCCCGACGAGATCATCCTCACTGGCCAGATCCACGACCACGCCGCGCGGGTCAATTCCTTCCGCATCGCTGCCGAGGTATTGCAGGACATGACCACCGCCAACGCCGCCTGATCCCAGCTGCCGTTCACAACGGAGGCGAGCGTCAGCCCCCGGGGTGGCGACCCAACGGCAATTCTGAAGCACTTTATGCCTGCCAAACACATCCTCGGAACGTTCGGTGCGCCCAGCCTCGCCAAATCGACAGCCCAAGGGAGGGGCTGACGATGGCCGGGCCGCTTCGCGGCTGTTAACCGGCTTGGTGCGAGACAGTTATGCCTTGCAGGGGCTCAATCCCGACAGTTGTTGCGGGCGGCACGAATGTCCGATCTGCGGGGCGAAGCGGACGTCATCCTTGACGGTAAGGAGACGCGCATCGACGGGCCGTGGTGCGGCGAACCGACGATGGGTATGGGCAATTCATGCCTGCCAAGCACATCCAACCCGAGAGCGTGGCACGTCACCTGCCAAATCGCCGTGCCGTCGCACCAAAGGTGCGCCAACTATAGTCGGCACGCCTCTGACGTGACGGGACGGCCCGGCGATGCGCGGCGGGCTTCGCCCTTGTTCCGCGCGGGCGCTTAATGACTGTGGCAATCAAGGGCTCAAAGCAGACCGACGCGCTCTTGTCGATCATGAGCGACCCGCTCGCGAACACCCCCCTTACCCCTCCGCAACCTGCTCCAGCCGCCGGATCAGCCGCGCCCGCGCCTCGGGCAATGGCTTGTGCCCCATCTCCGGCGCCAGGTGGTTCATCAGGAAATACCCCGTCACCCCCAGCCCCTCCAATATTTCGCCATCGCTGCACACCCCCTCGCCCAGCAGCGGCGCTGGCAGCGGCAACAGCTT
>NZ_JASHIZ010000033.1 GCF_030733425.1 Roseovarius sp. MMSF_3350 | reverse complement strand
AACTATAGTCGGCACGCCTCTGGCGTGACGGGACGGCCCGGCGATGCGCGGCGGGCTTCGCCCTTGTTCCGCGCCAGCACTTTGTGACTATGGCAATTATGGGGTCAAAGCCGCTCTTGCGGGCCTTGCGCTTCGGCTAGTCCCTCCAGGTCGGATGGAAGCGGCCACCCGGTGACAGGGTGAAGATCTCGCACCCCTCTGCCGTGACGCCGATGGAATGCTCGAACTGGGCCGAGAGCGAGCGGTCGCGGGTGACGGCGGTCCAGTCGTCGGAGAGCACCTTGGTTTCGGGGCGGCCGAGGTTCACCATCGGCTCGATGGTGAAGAACATACCTTCCTCGAGGGTGGGGCCGGTGCCTTCGCGGCCGTAATGCAGCACGTTGGGCGGGGCATGGAACACCCGGCCCAGACCGTGGCCGCAGAAATCGCGCACCACGCTCATGCGGTGGCCTTCGACGAAGCTCTGGATGGCGTGGCCGATATCGCCGAAGGTGTTGCCAGGTTTCACCGCCTCGATGCCCTTCATCAGGCTGTCATGGGTAACCTCGATCAGGCGCTCGATCTTGCGGTTGCGGCGCCCCGCGACATACATGCGGGAGGTGTCGCCGTACCAGCCGTCGACGATCACGGTGACGTCGATGTTCAGGATATCGCCATCCTTCAGCTTCTTGTCGCCGGGGATGCCGTGGCAGACCACGTGATTGACGCTGATGCAACTGGCGTGCTGATAGCCCTTGTAGCCGATGGTCGCGGATTTCGCGCCCGCCTCGGTGACCTTGTCCTCGATGAACTTGTCCAGAACGGCGGTGGTCTGGCCCACCTCCACCAGGTCGGCGACCTCGTCCAGGATTTCGGCCGCCAGCGCACCGGCCTTTTGCATGCCGGCAAAATCCGCCCTCTCGTGGATGCGGATGCCGTCGCGGGTCAGTCTGCCTCGGTGCTGTTCGTTCACGTGTGAGTCCATGTCAGTCAAGCTTTGTGTCTGTATGTAGGATGAATCCGGCCCTAGGACCAGAGGGGGCAGGTCATCGCAGGGGCAATGTACGCCGAATCTCGACCTCCCGGGGCGTTATCGCACAATCATAGGCCAAAACCTCGACCCCGGCGAGACGTGCCATCAGCAGCGCCTCGGCATAGGCGGGGTCTATATCGGCAGCCACGGTGAGCCGCGTGCAGTCGGTGCGCTGAACGAGGTAGAAGAGCACGGCGCGGTGCCCTGCGCGGGCCATATCGGCCAGTTCGCGCAGATGTTTGGCGCCGCGCAGGGTGACGCTGTCGGGGAATTCGGCGAGGCCCTTTTCGCGGCTGAGCGTGACGGATTTGACCTCGACATAGGCGTCGGGCAGGCCCGCGCCGCGCAAAAGAAAATCGATGCGGCTGTTTGCCCCGTATTTCCGCTCGGGCAGGACGGTGTCGTAGGCGGCAAGTTCGGGGATGTCGCCTGCGGTCAGCGCCGCCCTCAGCGCGCGGTTGGGCAGGGCGGTGTCGACGCCGGTGAAATGGCCGTCGCCGTGGTCGACCAGCCGCCAGCCGTATCTGAGCTTTTTCCTGGGGTCGTCATTGGGTTCGACCCAGATGCGGGTGCCTTCCTGGGCCAGCCCCATCATAGAGCCGGGATTGGCGCAATGGGCCGTGACCTCGCGCCCGTCCGCCAGCCTGATATCGGCGAGAAAGCGTTTGTAGCGGCGGATCAGCGTGGCCGGTTCAAGAGGGGTTTGAAAGCGCATCCGCGATGCCTATACCGGAGCAAGACCTGCCGCAAGGAGAGCCGCCATGCCCAACCCAACCGCCGCGATGCTGGTGATCGGTGACGAGATCCTGTCGGGCCGCACGCGCGATGCCAACATGCATTACCTGGCCGGGCGGCTGACCGGGCACGGGATTGACCTGTTGGAAGTGCGCGTGGTGGCGGACGATCCGCGTGCCATCCAGGAAGCGGTCAAGGCGCTGGCGGGAGCGTATGATCACCTGTTCACCTCGGGCGGGATCGGGCCCACCCATGACGATATCACCGCCGAGAACGTGGCGGCGGCCTTTGGCCTGCCCATCGGTGTGCGCGACGACGCGCGGGCCATCCTGGAGTCGCATTACGAGCGTCAGGGGCTGGAGATCAACGAGGCGCGGCTGCGCATGGCGCGGGTGCCGGAGGGCGCGAACCTGATCGACAACCCGGTCAGCGGGGCGCCGGGGTTCACGTTGAAGAACGTGCATGTGATGGCCGGCGTGCCCAAGATCTTCGAGGCGATGGTCGAGGGGCTGTTGCCGACGCTGACGGGCGGCCGGCCGGTGGTGTCGCAGACCTTGCGCGTGGAGCGCGGCGAGGGCGATATCGCGGGGCCGCTGGGCGCGCTGGCGGAGCGGTATGACGCACTCTCGTTCGGCTCGTATCCGTTTATCGTGAATGGGCGCTTCGGGGTGAACGTGGTGATCCGGGGTGAGGACGAGGCGGAGGTGACGCGCGCGATGCAGGAACTGGAAGAGACGTTTCCGGCATGAGCGGGCTACCCGATGCCAAGACGCTCTATGCCGTGACGGAGGCCACGTGGCCCGCCGCCTCGAGGCATGATGCGGGGCCGTGGACGCTGCGCGATGGGCAGGGCGGCGGCAAGCGGGTCTCGGCGGCGACGCTGCGCGAGCCGGGCACGCCGGTGTCGCGCGATGCGCTGCCCGAGGCGGAGGCCAGGATGCGTCAGATGGGGCAGGTCCCGCTGTTCATGATCCGGCATGGCGACGAGTCGCTGGACGCGATGCTGCGGGCCGCCGGGTACGATGTGATCGACCCGGTGAACATGTATGTCTGCCCGGTGGACACGCTGACGCGCGAGGATCCGCCGCCGGTGACGACGTTCGACCTGTGGGAGCCGATGGCGATCCAGCTGGATATCTGGAAGGACGGGGGCATCGGGCCTGCGCGGATCGACGTGATGCGCCGGGTCGAGGGGGCGAAAACGTCTTTGTTCGGGCGGACGGAGAACCGGCCTGCCGCCACGGGGTTCGTCGCGATCTCGGACGGGGTGGCGATGATCCACGCGCTGGAAGTGCGCAAGGACGAGCGAAGGGCCGGGCTCGGGCGGCACCTGACGCATCATGCCGCGCACTGGGCCGCGGGGCAGGGGGCGACGCATCTGAGCGTGCTGTGCACCATCGCCAACGATGCGGCCAACGCGCTCTACTCTTCCCTCGGCATGACGCTTGTGGGACAATATCACTACCGTATCAAGAAGGACGCCAGGACCACATGAGCCAGGATGATCTGCCGACCGCCCTGAACCTGCCGATGGCGGACCCGCTGCCCGAGGACACGCGGAAATATTTCGACGTGTGCCAGGACAAGCTGGGCATGATCCCGAACGTGCTGCGGGCCTATGCGTTCGATATCGAGAAGCTGAACGCCTTCACGGCGATGTATAACGACCTGATGCTTGGCGAGAGCGGGCTGAGCAAGCTGGAACGGGAGATGATTGCGGTGGTGGTCAGCTCGATCAATCGCTGCTGGTATTGCCAGGTGGCACACGGGGCCGCGGTTCGCGCGCTGTCGGGTGACCCGGCCCTGGGCGAGGCGATGGTGATGAACTGGCGCGCCGCCGGGCTGGATGCGCGGCAGACGGCGATGCTGGAATTTGCCGAGAAGATCACCAAGGCCAGCGCCGAGACGGTGGAAGCGGACCGGCAGGCGTTGCGCGATGCGGGTTTCTCGGAGCGGGACATCTGGGACATTGCCGCCGTTGTCGGGTTCTTCAGCATGTCGAACCGGATGGCCAGTGCCACGGGCATGGAACCCAACTCCGAATATCACGGCCAGGCCCGCTGAACGGTGGGGCGGCGGTCGGCCTGTCTTGGCATCGTGATTGGCTTGGGGGCCGCTGCTGAGGCCGGGTCGCTGGAACTGAGCCTGCCCGCGGGCGCCACCATGACGGGGGAAGTGCGCCGCGCCGCCAAGGCCTATGCCGTGCCGACGGAAGGTTATGCCGACGGGCACATTCCGGCGATCGACGCGGAAGGGTTCTTTCTGCAACAGGCGTGGCGGCTGGATGCGCCGGGGCTGACCAGCCTGCAGTTGCAGCGGCCCCTGCGGCGGCAGATCACCGAGGCGGGCTATTCCATCATGCTGGATTGCGCGGCGCGCGACTGCGGCGGTTTCGATTTCCGGTTCAACACGCCTGTTCTGGCCGCGCCGGACATGTTCGTGGACTTGCGCGACTATCGCTTCCTGTCGGCCCGCAAGGAGGGTGCGGGCGGCGTCATGGATTACGTGACCGTGCTGGTCAGCCAGGTGTCGGGCAGCGGGTATATCCAGGTGATAAGGCTGGCGCAGTCGGAGGCGGCCAGCGAAAGCCTGGGTGCGGCGGCGCCGGAGGTGGAGGGAGGCGAGGCGGAAACGGTCACCACCGGCGCGATCCCCGAGGCGGCGGCCGGGCCGCTGGGCGAACAGTTGCTGGAGACCGGGCACGCGGTGCTGTCGGATCTCGATTTCGAGACCGGTACGGTGTCGTTGGGGTCGGGGCCGCACCCGTCGTTGCAGGCGCTTGCGGCGTTTCTGCGCGAAGACCCCGAGCGGCGCGTGGCGCTGGTGGGGCATACCGACACGGTGGGCACGCTGGAGAACAACACCGCGTTGTCGCGGCGTCGGGCGGCAGCGGTGCTGGAGCGGCTGGTCTCGGACTACGACATCCCGCGCCGGCAACTGGAGGCGGAAGGCATGGGGTATCTTGCGCCCGTCGCCTCGAACCTGACGGAAGCGGGGCGCGAGGCGAACCGGCGGGTGGAGGCGGTGCTGCTCAATACCGAGTGATGCGCGGGGCCGAGAGGGCGGGATTTGAGTATTGTTGGCAAGAAAAAGCCGGGGGCGGTCTATGAGGCCGGGATGGAAAGCCCGGTGGGGCCGCTGCGGGTGGCAAGCGACGGCGCGTCGATCATTGGCCTCGGTTGGGGGCAGGCCGGCGCGGTGACGGCGCGGCCCGAACTGGAGGAAGCCTGCGCGCAGCTGGCGGCATATTTCGAAGGGCGGTTGCAGGCGTTCGATCTGCCGCTGGCGCCGGAAGGATCCGACTTTCAGCGCGAGGTCTGCGCCGCGATGCTGGCGATTCCGTGGGGGGAAACGCGGGAGTACGGAGATATCGCGAAGGCGCTGGGCGTGCCGGCGCAGGCGGTGGGCGGGGCCTGTGGCGGCAATTCGATCCCGGTGATCATCCCGTGCCACAGGGTTCTGGGGGCCGCTGGCTTGGGCGGCTATTCCGGCGCGGGCGGGATCGAGACCAAAGTCTGGCTGTTGCGCCACGAAGGCGCGGCGGGGCTGTTGCTCTAGGGCGAAACTGGTCCGGAGAGCGTTCGGCCTATTCCTGTGCCGGCTTGCGCTGGGGTATCAACTGTTGCGCGATGCCTGCGAGCGTGAGGTAGACCGAGGTCACCACGAGGCCCCAATGCGCCCAGCTTTCGGGGTGGAAATCGACCCAGGCGGCCCAGCCGGCGAAGAAGGTCCATGCGGTGATCATCGGCAGGGAGATCCAGCGCCAGCGTTCGGTGCGCACGGGGTGGATGAATTTCAGCGGCAGGAACATCGAGATCGCGAGCAGGGTCACGATGGTGAGCGAGACCCAGAAATTGGGCTCGATCGCGAAGAGCACGAGGGCCAGCATGTTCCAGCAGCCGGGGAAGCCCGAGAACGAGTTGTCCTTGGTCTTCATCCGCGTGTCGGCGAAGTAGAGCGCCGAGGCGAAGGTGATGATGATGATCGCGACCCAGCCGGTCCAGCCCGGCAGCAGGCCGAATTCGAAGAGCGCGAAGGCGGGGATGAAGACGTAGGTGAGGTAGTCGATGATCAGGTCGAGCAGCACGCCGTCAAAGAGCGGGAAGTTCGTCTTGACGTCGTATTTTCGCGCCAGCGGGCCGTCGATCCCGTCCACGGCGAAGGCCACCACGAGCCAGAGGAACATCAGGCTCCATTTCTCCTGGATGGCGGCGAGCATCGCGAGCATGGCAAAGACCGCGCCGGTGGCGGTCAGCAAATGCACGAGAAGGGCTTTCATGCGCAGGCTCATGGGACCCGTGATGGGGGATCGGGGCGATGGATGCAATTGCAAATCCGGTGCGGTGGTCAGACGCGGGCCGCCTGTGGCTTTGGTTCGACAGGCGCTTATCGCGCCTTGGGATGCGCCTGGTTGTAGACATCCATGAGGCGGGCGGTGTCGACGGCGGTATAGGCTTGGGTGGTCGAGAGCGACGCATGGCCCAGCAGTTCCTGTATCGCGCGGAGGTCGCCGCCGGCGTTCAGCAGGTGGGTGGCGAAGCTGTGGCGCATGGCGTGGGGCGTGGCCGTGGCGGGCAGGCCAAGCTGCATCCGGACGCTGGCCATGAGCTTTTGCACCGCGCGGGGCGAGAGCGCACCGCCGCGCGCGCCGCGGAAAAGCGGCGCGTCGGGCGCGGTGGAGTAGGGGCAGAGATCGAGGTAGCGGGCCAGCGCGGCGCGCGCGGGGGAGATGACCGGCACGATGCGTTCCTTGCCGCCCTTGCCGACGATCCGCAGGCTGTCGCCCACGGGCAGGGCGCGGCCAGTGAGGCCGAGCGCCTCGGAGATCCGAAGGCCGCAGCCGTAGAGGAGCGTGATCACCGCCTGGTCGCGGGCGGCGATCCAGCCGGTGGGGTGCTGGGTCTCGGTGGTTTCGATGACCGCGCGGGCGGCATCGGGCGTCAGCGGGCGGGGCAGCTTGCGCTGGAACTTCGGCGCGCGGGCGGCGAGGACTGCAGCGGGATCGACGCCCTCGCGCTCGGCCAGCCAGCCGAAGAAGCTTTTGACCGCCGAGAGCTTGCGCGCGAGGCTGCGGGCGCCCACGTCGCGGCCGCGGGTGAAGGCCATCCAGGAGCGCATGTCCGACACGGTGAGCTTGGCCAGCGCGCCGAGGCCCTGAGACGTGCCCTTGTGCTCGGTCATGAAGGCGAGGAAACCCGCCACGTCACGCCCGTAGGCGTCGAGCGTGTGGGGGGAAGCGCCGCGCAGGGACTTGTGATGATCCAGCCAGGCCTGAAGCGCGTCGCGGGCCGCGGCCGAGATCATGACAGCCAGCGGCGCATCGCCCGTTCGAAGATGCCTGCAAAGAAGGAAAGCAGATCGGTGCCCTGTTGCGGGCTGAACTGGTGCGGGTCCTCGGAGCCCATGACCAGCAGGCCGGGCAGGCGGCTTTCGCCGAAATCGAGCAGCAGGCACGCCTCGGAGCGCATGAACTCGGCCTCGCGGCCATAGATGCGGGCGTCGCCCTCGTGAACCTGGCGCAAGGTGACCTGGCGCACGGGGCCGGAACGGCCGGCGCCGAGATATTGCTCGATGAAGCCGGGTTCGGCCACCGAGAGCACGTCGCCCAGTCGTTTGACGGCGGGGTCGTCGTCGTTCTGGACGGATTCCAGCACCAGCTTCACGCAGTCGACGCGCAGGATGGTGGCGACATCGCCGCCCAGATCCTTGAGAAAGTCCTCGAACTCGACCGGGTCGAGCATCCGCAGGATGGCGCGGTGGACCTGATTGGTGCCGGCGAGGTTCTCGTAGGCGGCGGCGATGACGGAGCGGTGGGTGTCCTCCAGCCGTTCCAGCCGCGCCTCGAGCCTGTCCATGGCGATGCCGCGCAAATCGACGATGTTGTTGCCCATCGCCCGCTCGTTGGCGGCGATGAGGGCGCGCATAAGGTCTTGGTCTTCAAGAATAACATCGGGCTGCGCGATGATCTTGTCGCGCATCTGGTCGTTTATCTCGGGCTTGCTGCTCATGTGTGCCTCTGATTATTTTTTCAAAGCTTATCAGATGCGGCGGGGTCGTGCCGCAATAAATTTCTTGGGATTGGTCAGATTTTTGCGTGGCGCGTGACCCGCGCGCGCGGCGCTTTCGCGGCATGCTGGGAGGAGGCTCACTGGTCAAACACGGACGTTCTTGTCACTACTTTATCCGGGACAAAGGGTATTACCCGCTGATCCAGTGCCCTACGCTACCGCCAGTTTCCGCGCTCTGGGACAGGGTAGCTGAACTGACGTGGATTTATCGGAATATCGCTGATTTCTGGTAGACGCCGCTTCAATACTTTCTTCAAGTAGCCACTTTTCGCGCGCACTTCTTGCGGGACGCCCATGAACGCGCGGATGATTTCCCTGCTGTTGAAGAGAAATACTGTCTCGAATGCCACATCGCATTCGAGTGCAACACCGCCTTGCCAAGCTGCCATACGATGCTCGACAAAGAACAGATCCCAGCTTGAAGCAAAAGCTATGCCACCCTTCCAGTCGAAAACCTCGCACATTTCTTCAAAATAGTTTTGATATTTGGCGTTAGTTTCTTTTCTGCCGGTTAATTTGGAGCAGTAATAATCTGTCAGTTCCTTACTACCTTGAAGGCCATCTCGAAACCGAGAGTCAGTATGACCCTTTTGGAACAGATTAGAGCGAAATAGTTCGAGAAGATTCGATCTAATATGAAAGGTTGATGCAGGAAATACTTCACTATATGCGTAGGCCACTGCCCTGTTGTGTGATAGAAACGTATTGTTTCTGAATAGTTTTTTCATACGTTCCGGGATATCATCCTCGGTTTGCGTCCCAAGGTGCAAAAAATGCAAATCGTAGCAGTCAGCAATTTTCGAAGCTATGCGCAGATCTATCTTGTGCTGCTCAGCATGGTTGTACGTAAAGAAATCTATATTCGACCATAGTTCTTGCGTCACGCTTAGGGTGGTTCGACTATCAAGGCCCGCCGTAAGCGAGAGAACAATTTTTCCGTCCCTTCTTGCCAGAGCTTCAGCCGCTTTTTCGGCTCGCCGAAAAGCGAGATCCCAAGCAACTTCAATCGACTGTTTAGGGAGTGGTTTGACGGGAAAGAACCTGACAAATCTGCCTGTTTCGAACTCCAAACGGGCGTTCGGATTCATTCGAATGACATTTGCAAAGGGAGTGCTGATCCCTGGATACCCCCAGCGGTACCGGATCGGGCGCTGTTTAGACTCGCCGCTAGCAAGCATCGTAAGTCGCGCATGCGAAGCGACAGTTACCTGGTTCTCGTCAATGCGGCAGAATGCACTACGCAAACCCATTGCATCTATTTGAAAGCCACGGGACCCCGCGTCCTGCCAAAAAACAGCGAATCTCCCAATGCAGCGGTCGATGTGTCGCTGCAAGTCTCCAATGTTTTCCAGCAACATCTCTGCCACACCGGATGGACCGAGTTCGGGTCTGTCTGGGTCTAGCATCGTGCCGACCACAGCTACGATCTGGTTGCCCTTAGAAGCTTCGGCGAATGTCGTGAGCGGGTGCAAGAATATGGGCAAACGGCTTTTAGCACCCACGAAATTCGGAGGTACAAAAACAGGGTTCAAGGAGTACAGAAAGCCCCGAGCGAATTTCAGGTCGTACTGTGTCGCTTGGGGATTTTCTGGAATATTCCGCTTCACCAACGTCTCACTCCCTGTCGTCACTTGGGGTCCGCCTGGCTGCTTTTCGTGACCCGCTCCGCGTTCATTCCGCTCCGGCCGGGCGCCGTGACGCCCGGCCTTCGGGATTTCTGAAAGGAGTCGCGGCGGTGCGGGCCGTGGGTTACAGGATCTTCTGCCCGGTCTTTTCCCAGTCCGCCAGGAAGGCTTCCAGCCCCTTGTCGGTCAGCGGGTGCAGCGCCATTTTCTTGATCACGTCCGGGGGCGCGGTCATCACGTCGGCGCCCACGAGGGCCGATTGGGTGGCGTGGTTCACCGTGCGGATCGAGGCGGCGAGGATCTGGGTCTCGTAGCCGTAGTTGTCATAGATCGTGCGGATGTCGCCGATCAGGTCCATGCCGTCGAGGTTGATGTCGTCGAGCCGCCCGATGAAGGGCGAGATGAACGTGGCGCCGGCCTTGGCCGCCAGCAGCGCCTGGTTGGCGGAAAAGCAGAGCGTGACGTTGACCATGTTGCCCTCGCCCGCCAGCACCTTGCAGGCTTTCAGCCCGTCCCAGGTGAGCGGGACCTTCACGGTGATGTTGTCGGCGATCTCGGCCAGTTTGCGGCCCTCGTTGATCATCGTGTCGGCGTCGATCGCGACGACCTCGGCCGAGACCGGGCCGGCGACCATGCCGGCGATTTCCTTGGTGACCTCGAGGATGTCGCGGCCCGATTTCAGGATCAGCGAGGGGTTGGTGGTGACGCCGTCGACCATGCCCAGTTCCTTCAGTTCGGCAATGGCGTCGACATCGGCGGTGTCTACGAAGAATTTCATCTCGAAAGGCCCTCTCATGGCCGCGTTGGGGTTTCCTGTCCGACCGTTTACCTCATAAGGTATGCGCCCGAAACCCCTGTCCCGGGCCTGACCCGGGACCTCGTGACGAAGGCCGCCGTTTTTGACGTATTCCGGTGCAAGTTTTTTCGAGACCGGCCAGCTGGTGGGCGTTCTGACGACGCAGCCGCTGGGCCGGGTGCTGGATTACAAGGCGCCCGAAGGGGGGTGTCACCTTGGGGCGTTCGTGGAGGTGCCGCTGGGCCCGCGCAAGGTGCTGGGCGTGGTCTGGGGGGCGGGTCAGGGCGACTATGACCTGTCGAAAATTCGCTCGGTCATCCGGGTGCTGGAGGCGGCGCCGATGCGCGAGGAGTTGCAGGCGTTCATCCGCAAGGCGGCCGATTACACGCTGACGCCGCTGCCCGCGATGCTGCGGCTGGCGACGCGCGCGCCGGGGCTGGGCGATCCGCCGTCGATGCAGAAGATCTATCGGCTGGGCGAGGGACGGCCCGACCGTGACACGGAAGCGCGGCGCAAGGTCATCGCCGTGCTGGAGGAGTATGGCGGTCTGGGGTTCACCCTGAAGGAAGTGAGCGACATGGCCGGGGTGACACCCTCGGTCGTGAAGGGGTTGGTGAAGCAGGGGGTTGTGCGCGAAGAGGACACGCCGCGGGATGCGCCTTTCCCAAGGCTCGATCCGGCGCGGCCGGGCGCGGAGTTGACCGAGGATCAGGCGGTGGCGGCCGAGGCGCTGCGGGCCGGGCTGCGCGAGGGGGCGTTCGGGACGACGCTGCTGCGGGGTGTTACCGGGTCTGGGAAGACGGAAGTGTACCTGGAGGCAGTGGCGGAATGCGTCGCGCAGGGGCGGCAGGCGCTGGTCCTGTTGCCGGAGATCGCGCTGACGTCGGAATTCCTGACGCGGGTGCAGGCGCGGTTCGGGGTGAAACCCGCTGAGTGGCATTCGGGCGTGACCATGACCGAGAGGCGACGGATCTGGAAGATGGTGGGGCAGGGGCAGTGCCAGCTGGTGGTGGGCGCGCGGTCGGCACTGTTCCTGCCGTTTCGGGATCTGGGGCTGATTGTCGTCGATGAGGAGCACGACACCTCCTACAAGCAGGAGGATGGCGTTCTTTATAACGCACGGGACATGGCGGTGCTGCGCGGCAGCCTGTGTTCGGCGCAGGTGGTGCTGGCGTCGGCCACGCCGAGCCTGGAGACATGGGCGAACGCGCAAGCCGGCAAGTACCGGCGGCTGGACCTGACGGCGCGGTTCGGGCCGGCGGTGATGCCCGAGCTTTGCGCGGTGGACATGCGCGACGAGCGGCTGGCGAGCAACGCATGGGTTTCACCCACCCTACGGGCCGCGGTCGAGGCGCGGCTGGCGAAGGGCGAGCAGTCGCTCCTGTTCCTCAATCGGCGGGGCTATGCGCCGGTGACGATCTGCCGGGCGTGCGGGCACCAGGTGGGGTGCGATCATTGCGACGCGCGGATGGTGGAGCATCGGTTCCTCAAGCGGCTGGTCTGTCACCAGTGCGGCGAGACCAAGCCGATGCCCGAGGCCTGCCCGGCCTGCGGCGTCGAGGGCAAGCTGGCCGCCGTAGGCCCCGGCGTGGAGCGGATGACGGAAGAGGCGGTGGCGCTTTTCCCCGAGGCGCGGGTGGCGACGCTGTCATCGGACATGTTCGGCTCGGCCCGTGCGCTGAAGGCGCAGATCGAGGAGATCGCGGCGGGTGGCGCGGATATCATCGTGGGCACGCAGCTGGTGGCGAAGGGGCACAACTTTCCCAATCTCACGTTGGTCGGCGTGATCGACGCCGATCTGGGCTTGCAGGGGTCGGACCTGCGCGCGGCGGAGCGGACGTTCCAGTTGATGCGGCAGGTAGCGGGCCGCGCGGGGCGGGCCGAGAAGGCCGGGGTGGCGCTGTTGCAGACGTTTCAGCCGGAGCATCCGGTGATCCGCGCGATCCTGACCGGGGACGAGGAAGGGTTCTGGCGGGCCGAGGCCGGGGAGCGGCAGCACGCGGGCGTGCCGCCCTTCGGCCGTATGGCAGGGATCATCCTGTCGTCGACGGATATGCAGGAGGCGTTCGATATCGGCAATGCGCTGGCGCGCAACGACGGCCCGATCCGGGCGGTGGGGGCGCAGGTGTTCGGCCCGGCGCCGGCGCCCATTGCCCGCGTGCGGGGGCGGCATCGGGTGCGGCTGCTGGTCAAGGCGCCCAAGGGCGTGGCGTTGCAGGGGGCGCTGGCGCAGTGGATCGCGCCGGTGAAGGGCTCGAACCAGTTCCGGCTTGCGGTGGATATCGATCCGCAGAGTTTCATGTGATCCCGGGGGTGGGGTGGAACCCCACCCTACGCGGTGAGCGACCGATAGGAAAAGGGCCGCCCGGTCGGGACGGCCCTTGTGATCGGTACAGCGCGAGATCAGCCGGCGATCAGGCCCATCTGTTCGAGCTTGAGCACGACCTGATGGGCGCAGTTGTCGACGTCGACATTCTCGGTCTCGACACTGAGTTCGGGGTTTTCCGGCACGTCGTAAGGGTCGGAGATGCCGGTGAACTCCTTAATCTTGCCTTCGCGCGCGAGCTTGTAGAGGCCCTTGCGGTCACGGCGCTCGCATTCCTCGATGGACGTGGCGACGTGAACCTCGACGAAAGCGCCGAAGGTTTCGACGTCTTCACGCACGGCGCGGCGGGTGGCGGCGTAGGGCGCAATGGGCGCGCAGATGGCAATGCCGCCGTTCTTGGTGATCTCCGAGGCGACGTAGCCGATTCGGCGGATGTTGAGGTCGCGGTGTTCCTTGGAAAAGCCCAGCTCGGAGCTGAGGTTCTTGCGGACGATATCGCCATCGAGCAGCGTCACGGGGCGGCCGCCCATTTCCATCAGCTTGACCATCAGCGCGTTGGCGATGGTGGACTTGCCGCTCCCCGAGAAACCGGTGAAGAACACGGTGAAGCCCTGCTTGGCCCGCGGCGGGCGGGTGCGGCGCAGTTCCTTGACCACCTCGGGGAAGGAGAACCACTCGGGGATTTCCAGCCCTTCCTGTAGGCGGCGGCGCAGTTCGGTGCCCGAGATGTTGAGGATGGTGACAGTATCCTTGTCGTCGATCTCGTCCATCGGCTCGTACTGGGCCCGTTCCTGCACGTAGACCATGTGCTTGAAGTCGACCATCTCGATGCCGATCTCGGCCTCGTGCTCGCGGAAGAGGTCCTGTGCGTCGTAGGGGCCGTAGAAATCCTCACCGGCGGAGTTCTTGCCGGGGCCGGCGTGATCGCGGCCGACGATGAAGTGGGTGCAACCGTGGTTCTTGCGGATGAGGCCGTGCCAGACGGCCTCGCGCGGGCCGGCCATGCGCATGGCGAGGTTCAGCAGGCTCATGGTGGTGGTGGATTGCGGATACTTGTCGAGCACCGCCTCGTAGCAGCGGACGCGCGTGAAGTGATCGACGTCGCCCGGCTTGGTCATGCCGACGATGGGGTGGATGAGCAGGTTGGCCTGAGCCTCCTTCGCGGCGCGGAACGTAAGTTCCTGGTGTGCGCGGTGCAGGGGGTTGCGGGTCTGGAAGGCCACGACCTTGCGCCAGCCCATCTTGCGGAAGAAGGCGCGCAGTTCGTTGGGAGTGTCGCGGCGGGCGCGGAAGTCGTAGTGCACGGGCTGCTGAATGCCCGTCACCGGACCACCGAGATAGACGGGACCGGCGGTGTTGTGCAGGTAGTTCACGGCCGGATGCGCGGAGTCGTCGGCGCCGAAGACCTTTTCGGCCTCGTGCGCCTTGTCGGGCGACCAGCGGTCGGTGATGGTCATGGTGGCGAGAATGACGCCTTCCTGGTCGCGCAGGGCGATGTCCTGGCCCGGCTCGATGCTGTCGGCGAAATCCTGGGAGACGTCGAGCGTGATCGGCATGGGCCAGAGCGTGCCGTCGGCCAGGCGCATGGTGTCGACGACGGAGTTGTAGTCTTCCTCGCCAAGGAAGCCCTTGAGCGGGTTGAAGCCGCCGTTCATCAGCAGTTCGAGGTCGCAGATCTGGCGTGGGGTGAGATCCCAGCTGACGAGATCGGCCGCTTCGACCTTCAGTTTCTGGGCGCTTTCGTAGGAGACGTAAAGCTCGGGGATGGGGGCAAGGTTGTTCTGCACTAGTCTGGTCCTGTGTTTGAGGGGGTCGAGCCCGCTTCGCGTGCCGGTCAGTTCGGCATGAAGCGCGTCGTATTCGGCGAATTTCCGGGCGAGGAAGTCGTCGGTGAGGCGCAGCATCTCGGCCGCGCCGCGGGAGGTTAGCGCGTAGGCGAAACGCTGGCGCTTGTCGGGGCCGGAGCGGTCGCCGATCTTGACGAAGCCGGCCTCGGTCGCCTGCCGGAGCAGGGCGTTGAGACGGCCGAGGGACACGTCGAGCGCCGCCGCGAGTGTGCGCTGCGAGGCCTCCGACGACCTGTCCAGCTGCCGCAGGAGGCGGAAGAGGAGGTCCCGGTCGGGAAGGCCTTGTTTTGTATCATGCGCGGTCATGCGGCGACTCAAGTGTGTTCACGCGTGAACACATATGGCAGGTGGCCCGCGTTGTGAACCCCTTTCGGGCCGAAAACATTAAAGTTGCGGATATGTTGCGCGATGCGCCGCCGGATTTACTCCGCAGCGGACATCGGTGCGGTGGCGGTCCGGGCCTGCCGGACCTCATCATGCAGCCATGACCGGAAGGTTTGGACCATCGGGTCGTTCTTACGGTCCTCGGTGCAGGCCACGGAATAGATCACGCTGGGGAGCGTGTCGGTGTCGAAGAGCCGCACCAGGCGCCCCGAGGCCAGCGTGCCCTGCACCATGGCGTCGAAGGCCATGGCCACGCCGTGGCCCTGTTCGGCGGCGGTGGTGGCCAGTTCGCAATTGGGAAAGGTCGGGCCGGGCGGCAGGTCGGGCGCGTCGAGGCCAGCGGCGGCGAACCATTCGGCCCAGGAATCGTCGGTTTCGTCGTACATCAGGCGCATCCGCAGAAGGTCGCGCGGGGTGCGGATGTTCTCCCGGTCTTTGAGGTCGGCGCGGATCACCGGGTAGCGGCTTGAGGTCATCAGCGGTTCGGTATGAACACCGGAATGGTGCGTGTCGCGCCACTGGATCACCACGTCGCTGTCATTGGACGAGAAATCTGTGTCGGGCGCGCCGGTGGAGACGCGCAGTCGGATGCGGTCGCCGAAGGAAAGTCCGCCGAGGCGCGGCACCAGCCAGCGGGCCGCAAAGCCGGGGGTGCAGAGCACGCGCAGGGGTTTCTCGCCCGCACCGCGGACCGCGCGGGTGGTGTCGTCGAGCAGGTCCAGAAGGCCGGTGAGCTTGCCCGCATAGGCGCGGCCCGTCAGCGTCAGGTCCATGCGGTTGCCGTTGCGCTCGAACAGCGCGGTGTCGAGATACTCTTCCAGTGCGCGGATCTGGTGGCTGACGGCAGAGGGCGACAGGCACAGCTCTTCGGCTGCAAGCTTGAAACTTTTGTGGCGCGCGGCGGCCTCGAACGCCTTGACCGCGGCGAAGGGGGGCAGGTGCCGTCCCATGGCGGATGAATTTCCTTCATTGGCGCATGAAAAATGGCCTTTTGCGCCGGGGCGCCAGCGCAGCTTAGCATTTTAGGGACATCAATCCAAATCCCGAGAGGAGGTTGCAATGTGCATCCTGTCCCGAGCCGGCCTGTGGTCGGCGCGCAGCGGTCTGTTCTGTCTTGTGCTCAACGCGTTTTGCGGTGCGTCTATGGCGGCGGATCCGCTGGCCTGGCGCACGGCGGGCGACATGCCGGAGCTGGTGGAGCATTTGGAGGTCTGGCTGGACGAGCACACCGATCTGCCGCGTCGCGCGGACGTGCCGGAAATTCGGCTGACGTCCCAGGCGACGATTGCGCGGCTGGCGCCGATGCGGGCGGCCTCGGAGGCGTCGCGGACACGGGGGCTTTATGACCCGGAGGTCGAGACGATCTGGCTGGTGCGGCCGTGGACTGCGAAGAACCCCCATGACGTCAGCGTGCTGTTGCACGAGCTGGTGCATCACCGGCAGGCGGCGCATGGGCATTGGTATTGCCCCGGCGCACAGGAATTGCCGGCCTACCGGGCGCAGGAGGCGTGGCTCAATGCGCTGGGGCTGGAGCCGGATGTGAATTGGGTGGCGGTGGTGCTGGAGGCGGGATGCACGAAGCGGGATATTCATCCGGA
>NZ_JASHIZ010000032.1 GCF_030733425.1 Roseovarius sp. MMSF_3350 | reverse complement strand
GGGGGCCGCCCCGGCGGGACGAGCAGGGCTTACTCCGGTGCGTCGATGCCCTGGGCGCTGAGCTCGGTGCTCATGGTGGTGAAGCCGGTGTTGGTCTGGCCGCCCAGCGTGGCGATGGTGCCGACGATCACGGCGCCCACGAGAGCCGCAAAGAGGCCATATTCGATGGCGGTGGCGCCGTCTTCGTCACGGGCGAAGGTGCGGGCGATGGTCTTGATGGATTTGCGTGCGATGGTCATGGTCGTCTCTTTCTGTAGGTTTTGAACAGGTTTGTGATTGCGGGCCGATACGACCCTCGTGTGCCCTGACACTGACGCCTGTCGGGGAAATGCGAAATCCTTCCTCGGTCGGTGGACGGTTTTACGACCCCATCGTCTGACGGTCGTCCGACCAAGGTCGTACGGGTTTCGGGGCGAAATCTGGCGGGAATGTGGCGGCCGGTACGGTGGGCCGGAAAGGGCGGTTGCCGGGGTTGCGGCGGCGCGCTGTATTGCGCGCCGGCAGTCGTGCCGAAGAGGCGGCGGCGCGGCGTGTCGAGCGATGTTCTCGTGTCGATTCGAATCGCGGCAGGGGGTCCCGGGTCGAGCCCGGGCCGGGTGGGGCGCTAGCTGCCGCGGTCGAGCTTGGTAGCGAGGTGGATCAGCGATTCCGAGCCGCGCACGCCCTTGGCGTCGCCGATGCGGTCGAGCGTGTCGTCGAGTTCCTCGGTCGTCTCGGCCTCGAGCGTGACGATGAGGTCGAAGCGCCCCGACGTGGTGTGGACGCGACGCACGCCGGGCAGCGATTGCAGGCGCGAGAGCACGGTGGGCTGGCTGCGCGCCTCGATCTGGACCAGGGCCGTGGCGCGCAGGGGGGCGCGGCGCGCGGCGTTGAGGCGCAGGGTGTAGCCCAGGATGACGCCGGAGGTTTCCAGCCTGTCGAGCCGGGCCTGTACGGTGGTGCGCGCCAGGCCCAGCCGGCGGGCGAGGGTGGCGACCGGCAGACGGGCGTTTTCCTGCAGGAGTGCGATCAGGGCCTCGTCGAGTTCGTCTGTTTGCATGATTCCTCCGGCGTTATGCCGAAATGATACTGCATTTAGTGCAATCTGCCCTGACAAAATCACCAGGTTTCTTGGCACACTGAGGAAAAGACGACCCGAGAGGCAGAGCCATGCAACATCAGACTTCCCCTTGGGATACCCCCGAGGCGCATCTACACCGGCACCGGCCCGACGCGCCGATGCTCTATTTCAGCCCCGAAACGTTGCAGGCCACCGCGCGGCGGTTCCTGAAGGGGTTCGGCGGGCTGGTGACCTATGCGGTCAAGGCCAACCCGGGCGAGGAGGTGCTGGCGAACCTGGCCGCAGCCGGTGTGGGCGCCTTCGACGTGGCGAGCCCGGCGGAGATGCGGGCGGTGCGCAAGGCGGCGCCGGGAGCGGTTCTGCATTACAACAATCCGGTGCGGTCGGTGTCCGAGGTCGAGACGGCCGCGAGGATGGGCGTGGCGTCTGCTTCCGTGGATTGCGCGTCGGAGCTGGAAAAGCTGGCGGGACTGCCGCGCGACATGGAGGTGACGGTGCGGCTGGCGCTGCCGGTCAAGGGCGCGGCCTATGATTTCGGCGCGAAGTTCGGGGCCGGGCCTGACGCGGCGGCGGGACTGTTGCGCAAGGTGGCCGAGATGGGGTTTCGTCCGGGCCTCTGTTTTCATCCGGGCACGCAATGCGCCGACCCGCGCGCGTGGGGCGCGTATGTGCGCGCCAGCGCGGAGGTGGCGCGGGCCGCCGGCGTGACGCTGGAACGGCTGAACGTGGGCGGCGGTTTCGCCGCGCATCGGTCGGGCGCGGCGCCGGACCTCGAGGCGATTTTCGATCACGTGGCGGAGGTGACGCAAGAGGTGTTCGAGGTGGCGCCCCGCCTGGTCTGCGAGCCGGGGCGGGCGATGGTGGCCGAGGCGTTCACGCTGGCTGCACGCGTGAAAGCGGTGCGCCCGGACGGGAGCCTGTTCCTGAACGACGGGATATACGGTGCTTTGGCCGAAGCACGGGATATCGACGCGCTGACCCGTGTACGGCTTGTCAGCCCGGACGGGCTGTCGCGTGAGGGTGCGCCGGTGGCGCGGGTGGCGTTCGGGCCGACCTGCGACAGCCTGGACCGGCTGCCCGATCCGCTGGTCTTGCCGGGGGACGTGGCGGAGGGCGATTACGTGCTGTTCGAAGGCATGGGGGCCTATTCGCGGGCGCTGGCGACACGGTTCAACGGCTATGGGCCCGAGGGGCCGGTGACGGTGGCGCGGCTGGCCTGATCGGGGGGTGGACACCGCGCCGTCGGGCGTTAGGGTCGCGGAAGAATTCCCGCGCAAAGGTGTCCGACATGACCGACCAACGCATGGCGAAATTCGGCCGCGCGCAACCCGTGAGCCGGATCGAGGACCGGCGGTTCCTGACGGGAGCGGGACGGTACACCTCGGATTTGTGGCCGGAGGGATGTTTGCGGGCCTACGTGCTGCGGTCTGTGGAGGCGCATGCGGAGATGACGGTGGATGTGCAGGCGGCGCGGGAGGCAGAGGGCGTGCGCTTGGTGCTGACCGCGGACGACCTGGCGGCGGCGGGGATCACCGAAGGGATGCCGGCGCTGCTGGTGGAGAACCGCGACGGCAGCATGGGCGCGGCGCCGAAGCGGCCCTTGCTGGCCGAAGGGCGCGTGCGGTTCGTGGGCGAGGCGATCGCGCTGGTGGTGGCCGAGAGCCTGGACGCGGCGCGGGACGCGGCGGAGCTGATCGAGGTCGAGTATGACAGCCTGCCGGTGCACCTGGAGCGGGCGCCGGGCGGGCAGACGCTGCATGACGCGGCGCCGGAGAACCGGGCGTTCGATTTCGGCATGGGCGACGCGGCTGCGGTCGAGGCCGCGCTGGCCGGGTCGGCGCATGTGGTGCGCATGCCGCTGGAGGACAACCGGGTGATCTCCAACCCGATGGAGACCCGCAGCGTGCTGGCGCAGATGGAAGAGGGCCGTCTGCATATCGCTTATGGCGGGCAGAACGTGTGGAACACCAAGGTGCATGCGGCACGCATCCTGAAGATGGACGAGGCCGATATCAGGGTCACGATCCCGGATGTGGGCGGCGGGTTCGGCACCAAGGCGCCGGATTATCCCGAGACGTTGCTGGTGGCGCAGGCGGCCCGGTCGCTGGAGGCGCCGGTGGCCTGGGTTGCGGACCGGACCGAGGGGATGCTGTCGGATACGGGCGCGCGGGATCTTTGCCATGATCTGGTGATGGGGTTCGATGACGATCTGCGGATCACGGCCTACCGCGTGGATACCAGGATGAATCTGGGGGCCTATAACAGCCCGCTGGCGCAGAACATCCAGACGAACCTTTTCGCAAAGGTGATGATGGGGGTTTACGACATTCGCGCCGCTTACCTGCATGTCGAGGGGTTTTACACCAATACCACGCCTGTCGACGCCTATCGCGGCGCCGGGCGGCCAGAGGCGATCTATGCGCTGGAGCGGATGATGGATCATGCGGCGCGGGAATTGGGCGTGGATGTGTGGGAGTTGCATCGGCGGAATTTCATCCGGCCCGATCAGTTTCCCTATACCACGGCCTTTGGCGAGACCTATGACGTGGGCGATTTCGCGCGGGTG
Organism: Roseovarius sp. MMSF_3350; assembly: GCF_030733425.1. Lineage (GTDB taxonomy): Bacteria > Pseudomonadota > Alphaproteobacteria > Rhodobacterales > Rhodobacteraceae > Roseovarius. The sequence goes on along the minus strand of NZ_JASHIZ010000032.1, from coordinate 14,442 downwards.
CTGGAGAGCGTCGCGCGGCACGCGGACAAGGCCGGGTTTGCGGCGCGTCGTGCGGCAAGTGAGGCGCAGGGCAGGCTGCGGGGCATGGGCTTGTGTTTCTATATCGAGAGCATACTGGGCGACCCGGCGGAGGGTGTGCAGATCGAGTTTACCGACGAGGGCGTGCGGCTATACGTCGGCACGATCTCGAACGGGCAGGGGCATGAGAGCGTTTACGCGCAATTCCTGAGCGACCAGACCGGCGTGCCGGTGGAGCGTATCGAGATTGTGCAGGGCGATACCGACCGGATCGCCCAGGGGGGCGGCACGGACGGGTCACGCTCGGTCACGGTGCAGAACAACGTGACGCTGGTGACGGTGGACGCGATGATTGACGCGTTCCGGCCCTATCTGGCGGAGAAGATGGGCGTCGATGCCGACGCGGTGGAGTTCGACAACGAGACCTTCCGCGCGCCGGGATCGAACCAGACGCCGACGCTGCTGGAGGCGACCGCCTGGGCGCGGGCCGACGGGCGCGACGATCTGCTGAGCCACAAGCAGCGCGCGGAGCTGGAGGCGCGGTCCTTTCCCAACGGCGCGCATGTCTGCGAGGTGGAGGTCGATCCCGAGACCGGCGCGGTCACAGTGGCGCGTTACACGGTGGTGGACGATTTCGGAAACCTCATCAACCCGATGCTGGTCGAGGGTCAGATCCATGGCGGTGTGGCGCAGGGCATCGGCCAGGCGCTGTGCGAGCGGGTGGTCTATAACGAGGACGGGCAATTGCTGACGGCGAGCTTCATGGATTACGCGATGCCGCGGGCGGACAATTTGCCGATGATCGCCTTCGAGACCGAGCCGGTGCCGTCGACCACCAACGTGATGGGCATGAAGGGCTGTGGCGAGGCCGGGACCGTGGGGGCGATGGCGGCCACGGCGAACGCGGTGTTCGATGCGTTGCACGACCGGGGCGTAAGCCGGGCCGACATGCCCTTTACCCCGCACCGCGTCTGGATGATGTTGAGAAGCGATGAGCTGGACGAAACGCGTTAGCCGGGCCGTCCGGCGGCTGGTTGGCCTGACCCGTGGCGAGCGGGCGCGGATCAAGCACGGCCCGAGAGGGGCCGTGACCCACGTGATCATCCTGGACGGGACCATGTCTTCGCTGGAAGCCGGATACGAGAGCAACGCCGGCCTGACCTTCAAGCTGTTGAGCGAGGCGGTGGGGGCGGGCATGTCGCTGTATTACGAGCCGGGGGTGCAGTGGCCGGACTGGCGGCGGACGGGCGACGTGATGCTGGGGCGGGGGATCAACCGGCAGATCCGGCGGGCCTATGGCTATCTCGCGTCGCGCTATCGGCCCGGCGACCGGATTTTCCTGTTCGGGTTCTCGCGCGGGGCCTATGCGGTGCGGTCGCTGGCGGGGGTGATCGACCGGGTCGGGCTGCTGAAGGCGGAACACGCGACCGAGCGGCAGGTGAAGATCGCCTATCGCCACTATCGCGAGGAGGCGGCGAGCGTTGCGGCGGCGGATTTCACGCGCGATCTGTGTCATGCGGCCTCGCCGATCGAGATGGTCGGAGTATGGGACACGGTGAAGGCGCTGGACCTGACGGGGCCGCTGATCTGGCGGCTGCTGACGCCGAAGAACGCGTTTCACAGCCATGCGCTGGGGCCGCATATCCACCACGGCTATCACGCGCTGGCGCTGGACGAGACGCGCCAGGTCTATGCGCCGGTGATGTGGGAAACCGGGTCCGGGTCGCGGGCCGGCGAGGGACGGGTGGAGCAGGTCTGGTTCCGGGGCACCCATGGCGATGTGGGCGGGCAGCTGGACGGGTTTCACGCGGCGCGGCCCCTGTCGAACATTCCGCTGGTGTGGATGTTGGAGCGCGCGGAATCGCACGGGCTGCTCCTGCCCGAGGGCTGGCGCTCGCGGTATCCTGTGGACCCGGATGCGCCGTCGGTGGGCAAGTGGCGGGGCTGGGGAAAGATATTCCTGTTCCGCAAGGCACGGGTGGTGGGGCAGGACCCGTCCGAGCGGCTGCACGAAAGCGTGCGGGGGCGCGCAGAGCCGGACGCTCCGGATGCGCAGGCGGCGATGTAGGGCGGCTTGTCAATGCGATGGCGCCGCGCAGGTGGAGGCCTTCCTCGCTTCCGGTCGCGTCGTTTCGCAGGGCACAGCCGATGGTGGGTTTCAGGCGAGCGAGGCAGCCACGTAATCTTCCAACCGGGTCTTGCCGCGCGACGGCCTTTCATCCGTGTCCGTCTTTCCGTCGATCAGGCGTCGGGTCATGCAGGCGTAGGACGCCGCCGCCGTGTCGGAGAACCCGAAGCCTCGGAAGGTTTCTTCCAGCGCGGCGGGCGGGATTTCCTCAACCTTTACCTTGCGACCCAGCACCTTGGCGAACGCGGCGGCAACATCGTGCGCGGTGTAACGCTCCGGCCCTTCGACATGCTGGATGCCGATGTCCTCGGTGCTCGACATGAGACGCCGCGCTGCGGCTTTGCCCAGATCCCCGGGAGCCACCATCGGGAGGCGCAAGTTCGCCGGAAAGAAGCTGGGCAAAATGCCGCTTTGCCGCACCTGGTCCGCCATTCCGGCCCAGTTGCTCATGTAATATCCGCCCCGGTTGATCGCGGCCGGGATGGGCTGTGACGCCAGTGCCGTCTCGAAGGCATGGAGCACCGTGAGGTCGCCGCAGCGGTGGCCCCGGAACGCACCGTAGGTCGAGGCCGCGACCACCTTTTCCAAACCGGAGCCCTGCAGCGCCGACAGGATCGCATCCACGTTCCTGCGTTCCTCCGTGTCGGTGTCGCCTGCCGGGTCTGCTGGAGGGTTGAGCAGAAACGCCCGCCTGCCGGTTGCGAGTATACCGCGCAGGGCAGCGACATCGCGAATGTCGGCCTCGGCGACCCGCGCCCCCGCCCCGGCCAATTCCGCGCCGTTATCCCTGTTGCGTGTCACGACGGTCACCGTTTCGCCTTTGTCCAGCAAGGCGCGCGCGGTTGCCGATCCGACCTGCCCGGTTCCGCCGAGAATGATGTGCATGAAGGGGGTCCCTGTCCGCGGTTGACAGGGATCGTAACACGGGCCGCAGACAGAAGCTGTCAGGAACACCCCTTGGACGATCGCACTTGGCTGTATCGTCGGGTCGGGGTTTCGTTCGCAAGTCCGCCGGCAGAGCGGTTCAGGCGGCGTCCATGATCAGGCAGGTGGTGCTGCCGGTGGCGTAGAGCTTGCCGTCGTCGCGGCCGCGCAACTCGCCCACAGCGGTGGCGGTGCGGCGGCCGCCATGCTGGGTGGTGCCGGTGGCCACCGCCGCCATGCCCAGGGGAAGGGCACGGGTGATGTTCACCTTGTATTCGAGCGTGGTGTAGATCTGGCCCTTGTCCAGCAGGGTCATCACCGCGCAGGCCATGCAAGAGTCGAGGATCGCGCCGTACCAGCCGCCATGCACGCCGCGCATCGGGTTGAGCGCGCCGAAGCCGGGAGTGCCTTCGAACACGACGCGGCCGGGATCGGCCGAGAGGGCGGTGAAGCCGAGCGTGGCGCCGATGGGCGGGGCGGTCAGGTGGCCGGCGATCATGTCGCGCATGAAGTCGAGGCCCGAGCGGGACGAAAGCGCGTCAATGTCGGGCATCTGGTCCAGCGATGTGGCGGTGAAGGGGCGGGCCGTGTCGGTCATGGCGGCACGCTAGTTCGGGCCGGGGAGGGTGGCAAGCCCGCCCCGGCGGCGGGGCATGAAAGCCTCACCGCTTTTGCAGGTCGTCGCTGTGATGGAGGGCCCCATTTTGATGCGCAGAAGGTTTGCGGTTCTTGTCGCGGGGCCTGGCAAAGGTGGGCTGTACGGACCTTGCTGGCATTCACGACGGAGGCGATCGTCAGCCCCTGGGGTGGCGATCCGACGGCAGTCATGAAGCACTTTATGCCTGCCAAACACTCCTCGGAACGATCGGTGCGCCCAGCCTCGCCAAATCGCCAGCCCAAGGGAGGGGCTGACGATGGCCGGGCCGCTTCGCGGCTGTTAACCGGCTGAAATGCGGACGAAGCGGACGTTATTTTCTCACGGCGATGAGACGCGCATCGACGGGCCGTGGTGCGGCGAACCGACGATGGTGATGGGCACTTTATGCCTGCCAAGCACATCCACCTCGAGAGCGTGGCACGTCACCTGCTAAATCGCCGTGCCGTCGCACCAAAGGTGCGCCAACTATAGTCGGCGCGCCTCTGGCGTGACGGGACGGCCCGGCGGTGCGCGGCGGGCTTCGCCCTTGTTCCGCGCGGGCGCTTTATGACTGTGGCGATTATGGGCTCAATCCTGACGTTCGAGCAAAGGTCAAGCACGCGCCGCATTACCTGCGCGGTGTGCACGGAAAAAGCCCCGCCTTCCGGGGGAGGGCGGGGCCAGGCGGTTGCGACAACCCCGGGGAGGGGAATGTCACAGGGATCGTGAGTGGTGGTGGGTCAGGCGACGTCGCGCAGGTCTACCTTGGGCGCGATGCCGAGCGCGTGGCAGACGTCGCGGGTCAGTTCGGGGCGGTTGAGCGTGTAGAAATGCAGATGCTCGGCCCCGCCGTCGATCAGTTCGCTGCACAGTTCGGTGGCGAGCGCCGTTGCCAGCAGGGTTTCGCGGTCGTCTCGGGCGGCCTTGGTGAAGGCCTCGTCGAGCCAGGCGGGGATCTTCGTGCCGCAGGAGTTGGCGAAGCGCTTGGTGCCGGCCCAGTTCTCGATCGGCAGGATGCCGGGGGTGATGGGGGCGTCGATGCCCGCAGCGGCGCAGGCGTCGCGGAAGCGGAAGAACGCCTCGGTGTCGAAGAAGAACTGGGTGATCGCCTCGGACGCGCCGGCGTCGATCTTGCGCTTCAGGTAGTCTATATCGGCCTGGGCATCCGCCGCCTCGGGGTGCACTTCCGGGTAGGCGCCGACGCGGATCTTGAAGCGGTTCATGTCGGCCAGCGCCGAGATAAGCTCGCAGCTGTCGGCGAAACCTTCGGGGTGGGGCGTGAAGCCGTCCGAGCCCTTGGGCGGGTCACCGCGCAGGGCGACGATCTCGTTCACGCCGGCATCGGCAAAGTCCTGGGCGATGGCCAGCGTCTCTTCGCGCGTGGCCTCGACGCAGGTGAGGTGGGCGGCGACGTTGAGGCCGCTGGACTTGTGCAGCGTGGCCACCGCGTCGCGGGTCAACTCGCGGGTGGTGCCGCCTGCGCCGTAGGTCACGGACACGAAACTGGGGTCCAGTGGCGCCAGTGTCTGGACGGTGTCCCAGAGGCGGAAGGACGCTTCCAGCGACTTGGGCGGGAAGAATTCGAAGGAAACGGTCGGTGTGCTCATGACGGGTATCCTGCAATGGGGTGTTGAGTCCCTTGTCGCAGGCGCGCGTATGTGAGACAACTTCATAAAATTCATGGTTTGAATGAGGTGGGCTAATATACATGCATATCGACTTTCGCCATTTGCGCACGATACGGGCCATTCACCAGGCCGGGGGGCTGGCCCGTGCGGCGGACCTGTTGCATATCACGCAGTCGGCTTTGTCCCACCAGATCAAGGGCTTGGAGGATCAGGCGGGGGTCGAGCTGTTCGTGCGGCGCTCGAAGCCCCTGAAGCTTTCGGCGGCGGGGCTGCGCCTGCTGCGGGTGGCCGAGAAGGTGCTGCCCGAGGTCGAGGCGCTGGAGGCGGAATTCAGCGGTCTTCGGCAGGGAAGCGCCGGACGGATGCATATCGCAATCGAGTGCCATGCCTGTTTCGAATGGCTGTTCCCGGTGCTGGAGCGATTCCGCCAGACCTGGGCAGAAGTGGATATCGACATCCGGCCGGGCCTGGCCTTCGACGCGCTACCGGCGTTGCAGAAGGAAGAGGTGGATCTGGTGGTGTCGTCGGACCCCGAGGACCTGGACGGCGTGATCTTTCAGCCGCTTTTCGATTACGAGCCGCTGTTCGTGGCCTCCAGCCAGCATGTGCTGGCGGGCAAGGATTTCGTCGAGGCGGAGGATTTCAGGGACGAGACGCTGATCACCTACCCGGTGGACCGCTCGCGGCTGGATATCTTCACCGAGCTCTTGACCCCTGCCAAGGTCGAGCCGCGGGCGGTACGGCAGATCGAGCTGACGGCGGTGATTCTGCTGCTGGTGGCATCGAATCGAGGAGTGGCGGTGCTGCCTGACTGGGTGCTGCGCGAACAGCGGACGAGTTCGGAATATGTCACGCGGCCCGTGACCAAAGGCGGTCTGACCAAGCGGCTGTATGCGGCGATCCGCGAGGACGAGGCGGACAAGCCCTATATGGCGCATCTCATCCGGCTGGCGCGGGAGATTCCGCTGCGGCTCCAACGGCCTGTGACGCCGGAGACGGTCTGAGTGGTGCCGGAGGCCCCGTGCGGTTAGGGTGCTGTCGAAACCACTGACGGGATGCGACCATGTTGAAGATTGCGACCGCGGCTTACCCGCTGGACGAGTTGGACAGTTGGCAGGCCTATGCCGACAAGATCGAGGCCTGGGTGGCCGAGGCGGCCGGGCGGGGTGCCAAGCTGCTGGTGTTCCCAGAATATGCGGCGATGGAACTGGCGCCCCTGGCCGGGCGGGCGGTGACGGCGGAGCTGGAGCCGTCGCTGCGGGCGGTGTCGGAGAGGATGCCCGAGGCCGACGCACTGCATTCCAGGCTGGCGGGGCAGTACGGCGTGCATATCCTGGGTGGCTCGGCGCCCGTCTATGACGACGCGCTGGGCGCACGACCGGTGAACCGGGCGGTGTTCTTTGCGCCGGGGGGCGACAAGGGCGTGGTGGACAAGCAGATCATGACGCGCTGGGAGCGCGAGCCAATGGGGTGCGTGGGTGGCGGGCCGTTGAAGGTGTTCGACACCGACCTGGGACGGATCGGCGTACTGATCTGTTACGACAGTGAATTTCCGCTGTTGGGCCGTGCGATGCGGGACGTTGACGTGTTGTTGGTGCCGTCCTGTACCGACACGTTGGCCGGGTACTGGCGGGTGCGGATCGGCGCAATGGCCCGCGCGCTGGAACAGCAATGCGTGAGTGCGATGTCGTCTCTGGTGGGGCCTGCCGACTGGTGCGAGGTGTGCGACGTCAACACCGGCGCGGGCGGCGCATTCGGCCCGCCCGACGTCGGCTTTCCGCCGACCGGCGTGCTGGCCGAGGGCGTGCTGGACGCGCCGGGATGGACCTATGCAGAGGCCGATCTGGAAAAAATCGCGCAGGTGCGGGCGGATGGCGGGGTGCTGAACCGCACCCACTGGGCCGAGCAGGCGGGTCGTGACGGCGCACCCACAGTTGAACGGCTGCAATGATATTTGACTTGAAAACCTTGGGGAATGGGGCCATTTAAACGCCTGTCCTGCAACCGGCAGGGCGGAAACCAAGGAGAGACCATGGCCAAGGAAGATACGCTCGAATTTCCAGGTGTCGTGAAGGAACTCCTGCCGAATGCGACATTTCGGGTCGAGCTAGAGAACGGCCATGAGATCATCGCGCACACGGCAGGCAAGATGCGCAAGAACCGCATCCGTGTTCTGGCAGGCGACAAGGTTCAGGTGGAAATGACACCTTACGATCTGACCAAGGGTCGGATCAATTATCGCTTTAAATAACGTGAACCGCAGGTTTGCGCCGTGCGCGGAAGCGTTTTGCCTTAGGTGAAATGCGTGCGCACCCCGTCGATCATCTGGGGGCAACATGACGACAGCGCAGAGCCCCAAGTTGATCCTGGGGTCCGGCAGCCCGCGACGCCGGGATCTGCTGGCGCAGATCGGCGTTGTCGCCGATGACGTGCGCCCGCCCGATATCGACGAGCCCCCCGAAAAGGCAGAACTTCCGCGCCCATATTGCGTGCGGATGGCGCGGGAAAAGGCCTTGGCCGTGGAGGCCGGGGCTGACGATATCGTTCTGTCCGCCGACACGACCGTGGCGCTGGGCCGGCGCATTCTGGGCAAGCCCGAGGATGCAGACGAGGCCGACGCGTTCCTGCGCAAGATGTCGGGGCGGCGGCACAAGGTGATCACGGCGGTGGCGGTGCGCCGCGGCGCGCGCATTTGGGAGCGCGACGTGGTCAGTGACGTAAAGATGAAGCGGCTGGATGACGACGAGATCGCGTTCTACCTGGGTACTGGAGACTGGCGGGGCAAGGCCGGCGGCTATGGCATCCAAGGGCCTGCGGGGGCGTTCATTCCGTGGATACAAGGCTCGTTCACGGCCATCGTGGGCTTGCCGCTGAAGGAAACGGCGGGGCTGCTCTTGGCTGCGGGATACCCTGTGTGGAAGGGAAAGACATGAAGGGACGCGTGGTGGCGCTGGGTCAGCTTGGCGAGTTCGAGGCGGCGGCGCTGATGGAGGATGGCGTGCTGTCCGACCTGCTGGTGGACACGGACCTGCCGCGCCCGGGCACGATCTATCGCGCCGTGATAGAGCGTCCGGTGAAGGGGCAGGGCGGGCTGTTCGTGCGCATGCCCGACGGCAACGGGTTCCTGCGCCAGGTCAAGGGGATGAGCGCCGGGGGCACCGTGCTGGTGCAGGTCACGGGCTATGCCGAGCCCGGCAAGGCGATCCCGGTGACGGCGAAGGTGCTGTTCAAGAGCCGCTATGCGATCGTGACGCCCGGCGCGCCGGGGATCAACGTGTCGCGGGCGATCAAGGACGACGACCTGCAGGACCGGCTGATGTTGATCGGTAAGGACGTGATGGCGGGCGACGACAATGGGCTGATCCTGCGCTCGGCCTGCGAGGGCGCGGACGAGGACGCCGTGGCCGAGGACGTGGCACGCATGGCGGAGCTGGCCCGCGCGGTGATGGCGGATGCGAGCGGCAAGCCCGAGAAGCTGGTCGAGGGGCCGGGGCCGCACGAGCTGGCGTGGCGCGACTGGCCGGAGCCGGAGATCTGGGACGAGGACGCGCAGGCCTTCGCGCACCACGGGGTGCTGGATGCGGTAGAGGCGTTGCGTTCTGCGCGCGAGGATCTGCCGGGCGGCGCCAGCATTTATGTCGAGCCGACACGGGCGCTGGTGGCGGTGGATGTGAACGCGGGCGGCGACACCTCTCCGGCGGCAAGCGTGAAGGCCAACATGGCCGCCGCGCGGGCCTTGCCGCGGGCCTTGCGGTTGCGGGGGCTTGGCGGGCAGGTGGTGCTGGACCTGGCGCCGATGCCAAAGAAGGACCGCAAGACATTCGAAGCCGCCCTGCGCGCCGCGTTCCGCCGCGACACGGTGGAGACGGCCCTTGTCGGCTGGACGCCGCTTGGGCACTATGAGTTGCAACGAAAGCGAGACAGGCTGCCGCTGCCGAAAGGTGTGATATGAGTTGCCCGATTTGCGGGGAAGACACGGTGAAGAAATACCGCCCCTTCTGTTCCGAGCGATGCGCCAACCGCGACCTTGGCGCGTGGCTGCGCGGGGATTATGCCATTCCCTCCAGCCGGTTGGACGATGCCGAGGAAGTCGCCGACGCACTGGAAGAGGCACGGGATGCGGGCTCGGGAAAACCCCACTGAAAAGTGGCAAAAACCCACTGGACAGTCGCGTGGCCCTCGCCTAGAAAGCCGGAACCCGAACGGCGCGGCCGTTCACCCGTGCCCGGGTAGCTCAGGGGTAGAGCAGTGGATTGAAAATCCTCGTGTCGGTGGTTCGATTCCGCCCCCGGGCACCACTTTTAAATCACTGAAAAATGTAGAAATTTTTGTTTTTCGATGACTGATGGTCGGTGAGGTTAGCGCTTCTGGACGACAGCGGGACGACAGACTTCTCTCCTTTGACTGATTGGATGGAGCACGATTTATTGCACATCTGCGTTTCCGGCGAAACTGGATGAACATCATTTACCCTCCAGTTCACCAACTGGAGAAGAACAATGAAACACGACGATACTCCTCACGACGTGCTGCTGCCTATCAATGCGGTCTGCAAAATCGTTGCTCGCTCGAAGGCAAGCATCTACCGCGACATCCAAAAGGGAACATTTCCCAAAGCTCAGAAACAAGGCGGCTCGAGCCGCTGGCGCCGCTCTCTCGTCCTAAAAGTTGTCGAGGGCACGTACCAGCACTGATGACTTCCCGCATAATTCTCTGAGCTGAGCAACACTTTCCTGCAGGATTTCGTCGGCTCTGCGCAGCTGATGTCAGCACAAGAGTAACCGGGGCCGCCTGATGGCGGCCCCGGTTACTCCGACTTATCGGCAACCCTATTCGAGTCCGCTGATCGCGATCTCGAGAAGATGCGCGATCATCCAGAGCTCGGCACCCAACCGTGTCGTTTTCCACGCCTTGTCGTACGGGTCCTTCGGTCGCTCTTCCGTGAATTTCGCAAAGCCTTTGAAATCTTCGATCGGGATGCGACTACGAACGGAAGCCAGCATGGCGCGGCACGCCACCAGCCGCGTAGAGTCGTCGGCCTCGGGGTCGAGCATGGCATGGTAGTGGCACATGCTCGGCGAGAAGGTCGGCGCGCCCGGGAAAGCGGCAAATCGGATCAGGTGCAACCATCGCGCCGCAAGCTCCGCTTGCAGGCGCGCAGTGGTGAGACCGGGAGTGTTCGCACTCTTCATCACTGCACCTCCTCACCATGAGCGTGGCCCGGAATTCCAGCAAGCCAAAGCGCTTCCAGCGCCCGCTTTCCCCGTGAGATCGCGTCCGCAGAGATCATGGCTTCCGTGGCACGTGGATCGTCGGGATGTACATCGGCAAAGCGCGCTGCCTCGGGTCCGGAGAAATCGTCGACGAACTCGAGACGGAAAAGCCGTGCCAATCGTGCCAACGTCCGCCGATGCGTATGCAGATCGCCCCCTTCCCGGGCGCAGTCGACGAGGGCGTGTGCTCGACGGGCCCATGTAGACCCGCCGAGGAGGTCGGCCGAGGCGATGAGTGTATCACCGTCTTCGCAGAGCCAGCGTCGGAACGCATCGGCAACCTTCATATTCCGCAGCAAGGAATTGATCTTAATTTCGTGTTTCATCGGGATACTCACTCTCTGTGATGCGCGAACTCGGGATGAGCCGCGTCAGATATCCCCGCTGCGAAAGGGTACGTTTCTTGTCGTGTGGACTGGTCTGTCCGATCGTGGAGATCACCCACGCTTGGCGATTGGCGTCGCGCAAGGCCTCCCCGCCAAGTTTTTTTCAGATCGCCCAACCGCCGGGCGCGCCCTCATTCAAGGGCGCGCGCCCGGCGGTTGGGTCACGCCTCAGTGTGTTCCGCTCGGGCTCTGATCCCGCCTCTTGCAGTCGGCGAGCCAAGCATCGAGCAAAGCCCGCTTCCGGCGTGCCTTGAGGCTCTGCCGTCCGGCCCGCACGGTGCGACCACGCGCGTTGCGCTCACGGTATTCGCGCTTCGTGCGCGCGCCCGTCTGACCGCACAGGGCCAGCGACATCCAGGTCAGGTCGCGATCGCTCTCATAGGCGAGCTGATGCCAGATCGTGCGCATGATGTGCTGACCGGTGCCGACATGCTCGTAGAAGACATCGGAAATCCAGTCCGCCGAAAGCGCTGTGTCACCGCCGGTCTCGGAGAAGAGCGGCGTGCCACGGCGTCTATCGTATTCCGGCCACAGGGCACCACCGGCAGCCTCCAGTGTAAGAAGCGCATCGAGAAACGGTGTTGTTTCCGGCCAGAGCGCAGGCAGGTCGTACTCTGAATCCGTCTTGCTCAGCCGCGTCTGAACCGACCAGCCCGTGTTTGATCGGCAGATCTCGTGACCGATGCGGAGGCGGTGCAGATCGCCGATCCGGAGCGGCATGTTGACCGAAAGCGCAAGGACGGCGGCGTGCAGCGCAAGACGATATCGCCGGGCCGTACCGGCCGGGGCCTGCAGGCTCTCCTCGCGGAGGGCCTCGGCGATGTCCCAGACCTCACCAATCGTCGTACCATGCTGATCCAGCCATTGGAATTTTCGCTTCCGCAGTTTCCTTCCTCGCCGTGCATAGTCTCCGGCGAGACTTTCGAGCCTGGTGATCAGTTTCTTCTTCTCTCCGCGATACGCGAGAAAGTCGGCGATCAGGCGAAGCTGCAAGGCAAGTCCGGTCCCACGGCGGCCGCGCGCGTCCTCTCGAGCGAGCCAGGACAGGATTGCCTGCTTGTCGAGCGTGGGGGACCGGCCAGCCCCGATGCAAGCCTTTGATACCGCGCGGAGCACGTATTCGATATCACCGATCATGCTCGAGGCCGGCGGTGTCGGCCCCGACAGGAGTAGCAGACCGGCATCGCGCCGCTTCGCGCGATCCCGCATGTCGTCGAGCGTTGCGTGCCAGTCGGCTCGCAGGTCATCTCGTGGGATCGCGAGCCGGAGGTCCGGCCCCCTTGGATTTCCCGTGACGGTCGAGCGCCCCGCCAGCTTCGCGCGTCTCAGATCTCTGATCACACGACGTAGAGGACCGCACTGATTTGGGGCCACTTCGCTGAGAACCCGCCGTAGGCGTTCGAGGGTTGAGAGCTTTCCGAATGTACGGAAATCCTCATCATGCGGCACCTTTGAACCGCGCGCGGCCAGATGCGCCGTCCAGCGTGCGACGCGCGCCCGATCGGCCTCTGGCAGGCTTGCGAATGCCTCTACAGGCACCCATCGTGCAGGATCAGGGGATAATGTCATTTCAGTGTCCTCCTCGAATGTGTTTCCGTGCTTGCTTGCGTGACTGCTGCAGCAGTTTTCGACCTTCGATGACGGCTTTCACGCCATCCATCCAGGCGTAATGCGCCTCCACCGTGCTGACCTCGTCGCCAAGAACCGCTGCCGCGAGCGCGAGAGCGCTCGGATCCTCGTCCAGAATAAAGTACACGGTGATGTGGCGTGCCTGGTGCAGGGTCATGTCGAGCCCAACAGCATCGACGCCAACCCGGTAGTGCTCGGCAAAGGTCGTTTCTTCCATCGGGCGATCCGCACGCTTCGATGGAAACAGCCAGTTACTGTCCGCGAGGTTGTGACCATACGGATGATCTTCGATAAGACGCGGCCGGATTTCGCGCAGATACCAGTCAATGATTGCCCGGGCGTCGTCGTCGAAGTCGGCCTCGATCTCGACGCCGTTCTTGACCAGCGCGGCCGGGATCGAAAGGCGCACGTCTTCCTCGCCTTGGCCGAGAAAAAGTTGCGCATCCTCACCACGGAACGGAAGGCCGCGAAGGTTCCAGGCCCGCACCGCCGATCCTCTGAACAGGATAGCGGATTGCACCGCTGCGATGCCGAGATGCAGGGCGCGCATGCGGATCTTGTGCTTCTTGGCCTTTTTGAGGCGGTCCCAGTCATCGAGAATTTTCTGGGCCTCGCGCATGAGCGCCTCCGGCATGCCGTGTACGGCCAGCTGTTGCGGTGTGCTGCGCGAAAAAGCCTTGATCCAGGCTTCCCGTGGCGCGGACATGCGCCCCCGTCGCTTGGCCTTCTTCCTCACCCTGTCGCGCAGCTTCTGAAGCTTTTTCCGGTCTTTCTTGCCGAGGAATTTCGAATAGACCGCTATATGCGACAGCCGCTCGACGGTGAGATGGAGCGTCGATGCTTCTTTTTCGACTTCGCCATCCAGCATTCTCACTTGCCAGAGATCTGCCACACGCGTGATCGTCTCGAGGCTGCAGAGATCTCGCAGCGTGAGTTCGTCTCCTGGCAGGAGAATTCCGGCCCGCTCAAGAACGCCCGTGGCATTGTTGAGCGCGTTCTCGTAGGTCTGCGCCGTGCGCGGCTTGAATTCGCTCTCCTCGGCGGGCACGGGGCGTCCCAGGTGGTCTTTGCCGCGCTTGCGTGCGACGAACGCATCGAAAGGATCCCAGAATTTGGACGAAGCATTGGAACCGCCTCGGCGGCGCGTGCTCGGCACCGACTGGACGCGATCCGGCTGCGCCAATGGTGCCTCGGGAAAGCCGGAACGGAGCGACGCAATGATGTCGGAGTGATCGAACAGATCGTTCATCGTGTCGATCCCCCGCTTGAAGGTTCTGCGCGCCTTTGTCTTCAACGGAGTTGCGATCCGGGTGATCGCCTCATCCGTCAAGTCCTGTGGCCTCATGCCGGCCGCCGAGGCGCATTCTGCCAGGATCTTCACACCATGCTCCTGATGCGGGCCGAGACGCTTCTTAGGGCCACTATGCGCTGCGACGGAAGCAAGGACCGCTTGCCATTCGGGCAGGATCGCCGCGCCCTTTGCCGGCTTCACATGGACTCGGGAGAGCGCGCCGCGCACGCGCTTGCGCCACTCGACGAAGTGTTGGCGGGACTTGAAGCCGGACGCCAGGGCCGCGACATGCCCGGTGCCCCAACGCTCCACGAAGGCATCGTAATCCGCGTCGATTTGGCAGAGTGGGCGGTTGTAGATCTTCGGGCATTCAAGGACCCGCGGCCGGATCTGATTGACGACGGAGGGCGAGTAGCCCAGCCCATCGAGATTGTCGTAGAGATCTTGCATGTTTCTGATGTTTTCTACGGTCATTGTAGGTCCTAAATGTTGGTATTCGTCTGACCGCCTGTCGCGGCCGGCTCTCGT
>NZ_JASHIZ010000031.1 GCF_030733425.1 Roseovarius sp. MMSF_3350 | reverse complement strand
CTGAATTCTCGGGGTGTTCATCGGTGCCGTTCCTTCTTTTGTTATGTGGTGATCACATAAATCGAAGAAACGTCGATAGTCAACAAAAAGAATAGAAGAAACGTCGATTGTAATTCAGCCAAGGGTTGTTCAACCTTGGTTGGTTACCGATTCGAAATTGGGGGTAAATGTGAGTTACGACCTAGAAGAGCGCGTGTTGTTCGCGTTGGCGAGGATCACGGGTGCATCGATCGATAAGCTTTATTCGCTTTATTCCGTCAGGCTTTTCATGAGGTTGTCGGCAAGGCTTGGCGGTAGTTCCGTCATGCGTCCGCGGTAGAGGAAATCCATCGAGACGCCCCATCTTTCCGCGATTTTGTAGGCCATATCCGCCTTCAAGGGCTTCTCGCCGCGCTCGATCCGAATGAAACTGGTGCGGTCGATGCCTACTGAGTCAGCGAATTCGGCTTTCGACCTGCCGTTGAATTCGCGCAGGGCCTGGACGCGCCGACCTACGGCTCGTGGGTGAAAGGGATTGGCTATATCCATATTGGGAACCTCGTTTTTTTAATCGTTATGACATTTCGTCGATAAATTGCCTATCGACGTTTAACCGATGATTGACGAATAGAAGAAACGTCGATTATACCCGTTGCATGAACAGATTTTCCACATTCCGGGATGTGATCGACGCTTGGCCGTCGCGAAAGGATTTTGCGACGGATGTCGGCGTGTCCGTCGCGGCGGTCAATAAGATGTGCGAGAAGGACAGCATTCGCGGCGTGTATTTCCGCGACATCGTTGCGGCGTCGCGATTGCGTCACGGTCGCAGCGCGGTTTCCGCCGACGATCTTTGTCGTCTGGCGGCGCGGGACATCGTGCCGCCGATTCTGGCCCGCGGTGCGGATGTGCCGGGTCGGGTGGCGGCGGAATGATCGGGATGGATCGACGTTTCGCATATCGGGATCAATTTCGCGGAAATGCAGCGGAATTGAGTGATTTGCGCGGTGTTTTTGCGTCAGCGTTCGGCGGCGTATTCCATCAGAAACTGCATCGCCGTTCGGTTGTCATCGGCGGCGCAATCGGCGCGGAGGCGCTGCAGGATCGTCTCGTGCGTTCCACGAATTCCGGGATTGGCGGTCTCGACGCCGAGAAGATGGCCCCATGTCATTCCCTGAATTGCCAGTTCGTTAATCATGTTGTCCATGCCGTCCGACAAGTCAGGCTGACTGTCGAGGATGCGAATAACCTCGCTGCAGGGCTCTTCAAGGTAAATTCGCTGAACTTCATGGTTCTGAATGTCGCCGGACGCCTGCGCGGTGCTGGCGATCAACAACGCCGCAATTGCGGCAATGGAATGCTTCGGTGTCATGCGCCGAACCATAGCCCGGCGGGGTGCGGCGATCAATGCCGCGTCGGTCGCGGTGTTCTTCCTGACCTGGGCTGCGCTTCGGCGCGGCCCGTTTTTCCTGAAAGGGTGTCGCTTTGACCGAAAGCACTTGTTTCGAAACGGTATGGCCTGCGCGGGCCTATCAACGGACGGACCCGGTGAATTTCCGGGTCGATGCCACGATGTCCGAGGTCGTGAGCGAATGCCGGGGGCGGCTTTGCTACCTGGCGACGCCTTACTCGAAGATGGTTCTTGACGACGCGGGCCGATGGTCGCGGGAAAAGTCGATCACGGCGGCAATCCTTGCCGGGCGTTGGGTGCGGGATTTCGCGCTCGATGGCGTGACGGCGCTTTCGCCAATTGCGCTTTGTTGCGCGGCGCTCGATGCCGATCATGTGACCGGCTATCTCGATCCGCTGGACGCAGTGTTTTGGGAAAACTGGTGTCGGCCCATGCTGAACGCGTCTGGCGCGGTCATCGTACCGCCTCTGCCGGGCTGGCAGGAAAGCGTCGGGATAGGTGTCGAGGTACGCGCGGCGCTGCAGATCGGCTTGCCGGTCTATGTGATGGGGCCGGTCGAATGACCGCCGAAGCGCTGATCAGTCAGCGGTCGCGGGATCGCATTTTCACGCATTTCGCGTGTCGCCTGAAGTCCCGGTTCGGGATCGAGGGTGTGGCGCTGAAGCTGTGGCGTCATCTGGCGATGCTGCATCATCGGCAGGACTGGGCGCAGTTGGTGCCGGTGGCGCGGTTGAACAGGACGGGTCGCCGCCTGTTTTTCGTCCGTTTGGCCGATGGCCGTCCGATGTGGGTCGTGTTCGATACGCGGCTTGGGGTGCCGATCACGGTTTATTGCGCGGGCATGGATATTCAGCCGCAAGGGTTCGAGCCGATCCTTTTGACGGACCCGGCCCATGCGTAATCACAAGAACCAATATCCTGAAGCCGTGGTTCTGACCGGGCCGGTGCATCGTGACGTTTCGGCGGATGCCTGTCGCCAGTTGTGGTGCGCGGTGCTGCAACACGGAATCGCGACAGCGCTTCGGGCGATCCCGCGCACGGATCGGGCGCTTGTGTCGAGCCTTGAAATTCAACGGGCGCGAAGCTGGATCGGAACGCCGGATTTCCGGCTGGTCTGCGAACTGGCGGGGATCGATCCGGCCTATGCGGCGGCGCGTGTCGGATTGCGTTTGGCGCAGCTGGGCGCGAAAGGCGGTGCGGCATGAGCGGGTTCGAACGCGATGTCACGATCGGCCCCTGCCGCCTGATCCTGGGCGACATGCGCGACGTGTTGCCGATGATCGAGGCGCGGGCGGACATGATCATGTCCGATCCGCCCTATCGGCTGACATCGGGAGGATCGACAACCGGGCGCATGGGCGGATGGATGTCATCGAAGACCTATGACAATTCCGGGCGGCTGTTCGAGATGGTCGAATGGGTTGACATGGCGCCGCTGATGTTCGCCGCGATGGCGGACGATGCCGATGCGATCATCATGACATCGGATCGCGAAATGCAGGACGCGCGGGCGGCTTTGCAGGCGGCGGGGTTGCGGTTTCATCGCGTCCTTGTGTGGGACAAGATCACGGCAACGCCGAACCGATGGTTCATGCCCGATTGCGAGTTCGGGCTTTACATGTGGAAGGGCCGGGCGCGCGCGATCCGCGATTGTTCGAGCAAGGCGAAAATCCGGTGTCCGCAACGCGACGTGTCGCAGCACTATCTGCCCGGCGATCTGCCGCCCGGCGAACGCGCGGTGCATCCGACAGAAAAGCCCGTTCCGCTGATGGCGTCCTGGATTGCCAATTGCACCGATCCCGGCGGTTTGGTTCTCGATCCCTTTATGGGGTCGGGTTCGAGCCTTGTCGGCGCGGTGCGGACGCGCCGCCGGGCGATCGGGATCGAGCGGGACCCGAAATGGTTCCATGTCGCCTGCGAACGCGTTCGCGAAGCGGTCGGATCGGGCGAAGTCGATGCGCCGCTGTTCGCCGCCGAGACAGCGGAACAGGAGGGTTTCGCGCTGTGAGTATCCTGCAGGACATTACCGCGAATGCCGTGGCACGGGATTTAACGCCGGAAGATTTTCGGACCTATGCCCATCCCGAAATCGAGCGGTCGCCCTATTGGGAGCGCGGCGTTTGTTTTCTGCCTGAATGTTCGCGGCGGTTCGAGCCGTCGCGCGATTGGCAAATGTACTGCTGCACGGAGTGCGAACGGGCCGGAACGGCGGAATTGCGCAAATGGGGGCATCGGATGGCCCTGTCGGCGCTGGTCTGGCGCATGGGCAAGTATGAGGCCGAAAACGAGGCATTGCGCGACCTGGCGCGCGCCGCGCGGCGGCATGTGACGCATGTGCAGTCGGCATGGTTCGAGGATCGCAAGGCGCGGGCCGAAAGCAGTCGCAATGGCGTTTGAAGCAATCAGAAGCGGGCGAGGTCAGCCAAGGGTTCGATGCATATGCGACTCGTGCGGTCGCGATGAAGTCGTGTGTGCGGATCACGCGAAGGGAAGCGGGGTTGCCGGGCAGGCCGTGCCAAAGCTGCAGAAACTTGGCTGGACCTACGTTTCAAAACGGCTTCGCTGCGGTGTGTGTGACGCGAAAGAGAAGGTGGTTTCCTTGGGGAAAAATAGGGTGAGCGAAACGGTCGCTGCAAAACCGAATGAGCCGACGCGGGCGCAGAAGCGCGACATCATGGACCTTCTGGATGAAGTCTATGACGTAGACGCGGAATGCTACCGGAGGGGTGACACAGACGAAACTGTCGCGGACGTGCTGAACGTGATGCCCGGATGGGTTGCCAGTATCCGCGAAGAATTCTTCGGTTCGGCGGGCGATAATCAGGACATGTCGGATCTGAAAGAAGGTTTGGACGAACTGTTGAAGCGGGTCGTTGAATTGGAGGCCCGTTTTGAGACTGCCCTTAAATCCTTAGTCGAACTGAAGGCAGACGCGTCATCAATGCAGGACAGGCTGTCAGCGATTAAGGGCGCCGTTGGTTCCCGAACGCTTACAAAGGCGGGGATCAAATGATGCTTGATGGCGGGTTTATTTCCGGGATTGAAACCGTGCCGGTTTTCGAACGGGCCGCGCCGTGTCCGTTTTGCGCGGGTCACAAGGGCTTGTGTGCTGCGGCGGTGGCGTCGCTCGAAAGCGAAGATGGCTGTCAGGTCGATCTGTGGGCCGTGTTGTGTCCGTGCGGATGCTATGGGCCGCTGAGTGAAGACTCGACCGACATAGAGGCGGCGCTGGCGGCGTGGAACGGACGCACGGCGGGGCAGGGCTGATGGCGGTTTATGTGGACGATATGCGCGCGCCGTTCGGTCGGATGAAGATGTGTCACATGATGGCGGACACGTCCGAAGAACTTTTGCGGATGGCGGATCGCATCGGTGTGCAGCGCAAGTGGATTCAGAGCGCCGGGACCGAGCGGGAACACTTCGACATAGCGATGTCGAAACGCGCGCTTGCCGTGCAGGCCGGGGCTATCGAAGTCACACGGCGCGACTTGGGGATGTTGATGCTCAAGCGGCGGGGGAAGCCGCATGATGTCAGCTGCATCACATGTCGGGATAATCGCGAGGCAGGCCAATGACTGACCGTCGCAGGCAATGCCGGGCATCGCCGCCGGATCGGATCGGTCGCGCCGTCACGGTGCATCTGAACGCCGACGATTATCGCGACCTGTACGAACTGACGATGACGCGCGGCGGGTCGATGTCCGATGCCCTGCGCGACCTGGTACGTGCGGAAAGTGCGCGGCACCGCAATCTTTCAGACAATGAGGCAAAAGCATGACGGGCCAAGCGGCATATCTGGTCGAGGCCGACGCGATCGAGGAATACCCCATCGCATCCGCCGAACGGCTGGAAAGCCATTTCTACATGGAATGGCATTTTAGGCGCTGGCGCAAAAGCCGGTTTCGCCAGCTGGTCGATCCCGAATGTGGCTGGTACGGCTTTCTGTTGTTTAACGAGGCGCAGGACGAAACGCCGGTCGGTACGTTGCCGGTCGATGATCGGCTTTTGGCGAAGGCGTTGGGCCTGTCGTTGGAAGCGTGGCAGTCGCTTCTGAAGCGGGAAATCACGCCGTTGCATGGCTGGCACAAGGTTCGCACCGACGCGGGCGAAATCCGGCTGGCGCATCCCGTGGTGACCGAAATGGCGCTGAAGGCGCTGGCAGGCAAGCGCCGCAATTCCGAAGAACGCGAACGCAGGCGGGCGGCGAAGCGGCTGAAGGATCTGGCCGCGATGATCGAGCGCGTCGGCGCGTCGCAGCTCTTGCGCAAGGCGGGCTTGGTCGAAGCCGTCGATCAGTGGCTGATGGACAATGCGCAGGGTCGGAACAGGACAGAGGCGCTTGTGCGCGAGGCGCTCGACGCGGTGTGCGGCGGGTGATGTTGGGTCTGTGCCATTCTGTGACGGTTACAGAAATTTCCGTAACGGGAACGGAAAAGTCACGGAATGGAACGGAAAAATCACGGGTTCGGCTTTTTTTGCGCCGGTTCTGTGACCGCTGAAAAGAAAAGACACGAAAAGAAAAAGAAAAGAAATCCACGAACCGCAACCGAACCGCCAAGGGGGAAACCGATGGAAGGTGAGCAGCTGAAGCAGGGCAAGGAAAGGGTCAGGAAAAACCTGATCGAGCCGCTTGAAAGGGCAAGGATGAAGCGCAAGGCCGGATGGACGGTCGATCAGCATCTGGCGATGATGTCGAGCCTTGAAGCGCGTCTTGCATACATGAGCGCGAAAAACCTGCAGGCGCTGGCCGAATGCTGCGAACGCCATGCGGGCGGCAAGCTGAAGGATGTCTGGCCTGCCGAAGTCTCGATCTGCAATTGGGCGCGGCGGTTGCAGGAACCGCCTGCGTCCGAAAGCCGTCTTGTGCGGTCCTATCTTCAGTCCGGCGCGGGGGTGGCGGCGCGGGCTGGGGATTACCTGGTCGAACTGTTCGTGCATCTGAAGCGCGTCGGCATCCCGCCGAACGATTACGTCCTGAAAGAACTGCAACAGCGGGCGCAGGACAGGGCGCGGGCGCATGACAGGATCAAGCGCGGGATCGCGTCGGGATCGGCCAGCCCGTCAGAGCGGGCGCAGCTGGACGCCTATCACCAGACAATGCGGCGGTGCGTGGCAATCGTTGAAGCCGGTAAACAGGGGGCAGAGGCATGACCAAGAACGGCAATGGAATCGAGGATGTGATTGCGCGGATGGATCACCGCGCCGATGTCCGTCAGGCCGAGGCCGACCGGATCGCGGAAGTTCGGGCGCGCGGGTTCGTTCCCGCCGATGTCGGAACGCGGACGATCGAGGCCCCGGCGCGGGGGCCGGTGCGCATGTTCGAAGGCATGAAGCTGTATCCTGATGGTTCCGATGGGTTCGCGTCGAAACCGTCCGGTTACAACGGCTGGAAAACGCTCCAATGCGCGGACGCGTTCGACGTGATGCGGGCCAAGTCGCGGGGGCACGGCGGGGCTGAACAGTTCACGGCGGCGCAGGTCCAGATGGGCCGGTTCTATGGCGAGTTGTTCCGCAAGCATCAGGCGGCGGGCGTCAAATGTTCCAGCCTGGAAGGCGGCGCAGCTGGCGGCGGCAGGGGCGGCGAGTTCATGGACGCGGTGCTTCGCGACCGGCGGCGTCTTGATCTGCTGCAGGCGCGGATCGGTGCGGGCGCGTCGATGCAGGTCCGGCGCGTCCGTCCGAGTTCGCGCGGAACGCGGGTGACGATCCTTGATCGGCGTCTGGTCGATGCTGTCTGTATCGAGGAACAGACGCTATCCGATGTGTTGCGGGCGCATGGTTGGGCTGCGCCGGGGCGAAGTGCGCAGGCCAAGCACCTGAAAGCTTTGGGCAAGGCACTGGCTGAAGCGTTGGAGCGCATGATGGGTCCGGTGCGAGGTCGCGGGTTGCGGGCCGCGCATTTCGGCGACGGGCCGGGTTCGATTTGGGGGAACGGGTGATGAAGCTTCTGGAATCTGGCGCAAGCGAAGATTGCGGTTGCCCTGAAGAACTATGGCAGATCGGAAACCTAGCGGTTCTTATCCACCTTGAAGCGGATGGCGATGGTCATGTGATCGTTTACGGTGGAGATTTCGAGTATGAACGAAACGTTTCGTGTCGAGGTATTGAGGACCTAAGAGTCAAGGCAAAACAAATAGTTGAAGGATTCCCGGTTGAATGAACAAAAAAACTGCATTGACGCTTAGTACGTCAGAGCAGTACCTAATAGGCATCATCAAGAACTGCGCCCACGGGAAACCGGCGGGCGCTTTTTCGTTGATATCTGGACAGTGAAGGGTCGCGGTGCCGAAGAAACCTTGTGCCTATGCCGGTTGTCACAAGCTGATCGACGTGGGCGAAACATACTGCGCGGCACATGCCGGACACGACAAGGGGCATCGCGATCAGCTGTCGGACGCGCGGCGTCGGGATAAACCGTCGCGGCGCTGGTACAATCTCAAGGCGTGGCGCGGGCCGGGTGGTCGGCGGCTGCGCCAGCTTGAAGCCGAACCGCTCTGCGAACTTTGCCCGGCGTCGTCGCGTCGCGTGGCAACTGTTGCCGACCATGTTGAACCGCACCGCGAGGATCATGGGCGTTTTTGGTTCGGCAAGCTTCAATCGTTGTGCGCGCATTGCCACAACAGCAAGAAACAGCGCGAAGAAAAGCGGTCAAGGGGGGGATCGAAAGTTCAACCCGGCCCCGTCGCCGACCGGCGGGGGTAATCAGATTTTTTCGCGTGCAATTTTTAGGGGGGGGTGTCGTGGCCGATCCTGTTTCACAGATGGAACGGCTTGTGTCCCTCTTGGGCGGTTGGCCGGAACACTTTAGCGAAAAGGCTGAACGCTTCGGCGAAAGTATCCTGCAGGTGCTGGTCGCCCGGCGGACGATCGATCAGGCGGTGTTCGGCCTGGTCGTGCGCTACGCGGAACACCGCGCCGCGTTCGACCGGCTGTCGCAGGAAATCGCCGCTGAAGATTTCGAGGCGTCGGCGGCGAACTATCTGTCGGGAAAGGAACAGCGTCGGGCCTTCCATGAAAACCGGCTGGCCGCGCTGGAAACGCAGCTGCTGGCGACGCCGTATGCGCGCGCTAAGTCGGGCGAGAAAGTCCAGACGGATTTCCTGGCGCTTCTGGACGAGTCGCCCGATCCCGATGACGGCGGGAAGGAAACGCCGGATGCGGACGGGAAGCGGCGCATCGTGCCGTTCGAGCCGATTGCCCGAAAGGGACGCGGTAGCGGTTCCGCGTGATGCGGGATGCAGCTTTGGAAACCCCGATCACGCTGCGCGCGATGGATTGGGTCGAAGCGATCCTGTCGAACAAGGTTCCATCCTGTCGGCGGGTGAAGCTGGCCTGCAAGCGGTTCAAAAAGGATCTGAAGCGGGCCGGGACAGACGGGTTTCCGTATGTGTTCGACGTGGAGTCGTCCGAGCACATGTGCGCGTTCCTGGAAGCGTTGCCGCATACGGAAGGGCAATGGGCGGCGCGGGGCGAGACGATCAACCTGATCGGCTGGCAGGCGTTCATGATTTCGCAGATCGGCGGCTGGCGGCACATGATCACCGGCCTGCGCCGGTTCCGCACGGTCTACATCGAAGTGCCGCGAAAGAACGGCAAGTCGACTCTGCTGGCGGGCGTGGGGCTGTATTTTCTGTGCGTCGATGGGGAGCCTGGCGCGAAGGTCTACTCGGCGGCGTCATCGTCGGATCAGGCGCGCGAGGTGTTCGACCGCGCCCGCGCGATCGCGCTTGCGGAAATGCCGGACGGCACTACGCTCGACACGCGGCTGAACCTGAAGGTCGAGCAACACAAGATCAAGACAACGGACGTGGCGGCAATGTTCCGGCCCGTTGCCAGCCAAACGAAATCGAAGGACGGCAAGAACCCGCATTGTGCGATCATCGACGAATTGCACGAACATGAAAAACGCGATGTCTGGGACTCGATGGATCAGGCGATGGGGTCGCGCGAACAGCCGCTATTGATCGCGATCACCACGGCAGGCCACAACACGGCAGGCATCTGTTACGAACAGCGCAAATACTTGCAGCGCGTCCTTGACGGCGTGTTCGATGACGAAACTTATTTCGGCCTGATTTTTGAGGCCGACGAAGGCGACGAACCGGGCGATCCTGAAACCTGGGCGAAAGCGAATCCTAGCATCGGGATCGCAAAGTCGCAGGACTACATGCGGCAACAATGGGTGAAGGCATCGGCCAGCCCGGCGGCGATGGGCGAGTTCCTTCGCAAGCATCTGAACGTCTGGACAAGCGTAGGCGCGGCGGCGCTGGACATGGACGCATGGCGGGCGGGTGAAAAGCTGGCGGTGCCGATGCTGAAGGTGGCGGGGCGCAAGGCGTTCATCGGGGTTGACCTGGCGACGCGCCTTGATCCCGCCAGTGTCGTTCTGCATGTGCCGGATGACGATCTGCATCGGCTCTACAGTTGGCATTTCCTGCCGCACAAGATTGTCGAGACGGAAGGCAACGAACACCTTGCCGGGTGGTATCGCGAAGGGTTCCTGCATTCGACGCCGGGGGCAGAACTGAACCTGAACATCGTTGAATCTCTGGTCGATCATCTGGCGGGTGTCGGAGATGGGGCCTGGGGCTGGGCTGATCTGCCAAGCTTCGAAGTCGAGATGGTCGTTTATGACGCCATGTTCGCGGCGCAGATGGCGGCGAATTGGGAAGCCAAGGGGATCAACGCCGTCGAATTGCGATCAAGGGCGGCAAACCTGAATGAGCCGTTTCAGAAACTGATCGCGCGGGTCGATGACGGGCGCGTGATCAACGATGGCAATCCGGTTCTGACCTGGATGGCGGGCAACACTCTGATGCGGCAGGTGCAGGGCGGGGATTACATATTTCCGGGCAAGCTGGCCCCGGAAGACAAGATCGACGGGATCGTTGCCGCCTGCAATGCGATGTGGCCGATCCTGCAGGTCGCAGACAGCGAGGGAAAAGGCGTCGTGACACAAGGATTCGTTGATGTTTGATCGTCTATTCGGAAACCGGGCGACGGCTGCAGAGGCGGTGCGCGCCGAACCCGTCCTGAAGCGGGATGAAGAACGCCGCCCGGCGAACCTGCAATCGGGCGCATCGTTCGAGGAATGGCAAGAGTTTTTCCCGTTCCTGGGCGCGTCATCGGTCAACCGGGACACGGCGATGAAGCTGGTCGCGAATTATGCCTGCGTCACGTTGCTTGCCGGGACGATCGGAACGATGTCGGTGCGCGTCGTGCAGAAAAACGACCGGGGCGGGACGGATGTTCTGTCGGGGCATCCGGTTCACGCGCTGGTCAATGACGAACCGTCGCCGATGTGGTCGCCTGAAGTGTTTTTCGAGGGTATCGGTGCGGTCGCGTTCCTCGACGGGAATTCCTATGCGGAGATCGCGCGAAACCGGCGCGGTGAAGTGGTCGAGCTGCGCCCGATGTTCGATGCGCGGGTGAAGCCGTTCAAGAAAGCCCGCGACCTGTTCTATTCCGTGACAGAAGACGGGGAGACGCGCGGCTATGTGCAGGATGACGTTCTTCATCTGCGCGGTTCGGCGACTATGCAGGGATTCGAGGCGCTTTCGCCGCTGAAATGCTTTGCCCGGTCGATCGGGATCGGTCTGCAGGCCGACGAATACGCGGAAAAGTTCTACAAACAGGGCGTCAATCCGCCGGGCTATATCTCGTTTGAAGGCCGGGTCGATGAACAGATGGCGAATGAGATTCGCGAATACTGGACGAAGAAATTCGGCGGTGTCGCGAATTCGCACATTCCGGCGGTGCTTTCGGAAAAAGGAATGTTTCACAAGCTGGTCACGGACCCGGAAACGGCGCAGCTGTTCCAGTCGCGCAGCTTTCAGGTTCTGGACGTGGCGCGGGCCTACGGTGTTCCGCCCCATCTGATCGGAGAAACCGATAAATCGACCAGCTGGGGGACCGGGATCAACGCGCAGACGGCGCAGTTCTACATCCTTGGCCTGCGCCGCCATGTGAAGCGGTTCGAGACGGAACTTTCGCGCAAGCTTTTGACGCGCGAGGAACGCCGCCAAGGGATTTCGGTCGAAATCAACATGGATTCGCTTTTGCGGGCCGACCTGGCGGCACGATACGACGCGCACAAGGTCGCGGTCGGCGGAACGCAGCATCCGGCATGGCTGACCGTCAATGAGGTCCGCGAAATGGAAGGCCGGACGAAATCCGACGATCCTGAAGCCGACAAACTCTATCGCCCGGTCGCGAAATCGACCGGAACCGACGCAGGCGAGGATCAAGGCGGCGGATCGTCTGCGCCGCAACCGGGAACGCCGCTGTTCCAGACAAGCCGCGAGGGGCAGGAATGAAATTCAACGAAATCATCGCGCGGGCTTTCCGCGCCAAGGACGGGCAACGCGCAGCGTTGAAGGTTCGGAACGCCGAGGAAGATGGGTCGGTCGAGGTTCTTCTGTATGACCAGATCGGGTTCTGGGGGATCACGGCAGAGGAATTCAAGCGCGAACTGAACGCGATCGATGCCGACACTATTCACCTTCGCATCGACAGCCCCGGCGGCGACGTGTTCATGGCCCGCGCGATGAAAACCGCGCTTGAACAGCACAAGGCGAAGGTCATCGCGCATGTTGACGGTCTGGCGGCGTCGGCGGCGTCCTACATCATGCTTGGCGCAGATGAAATCGAGGTCGCGAAAGGCGCGTTCATCATGATTCACAACGCCTGGATGATCACGCTGGGCGACACGCGCGATCACGCCGCGTCGGCGCAGATGCTGGACAAGATCGACGGGTCGATCCGCGCCGACTATGCGCAGAAAACCGGCAAGCCCGCCGAAGAATTCCGTCAGTTGATGGACGATGAAACCTGGCTCGATGCCGATGAAGCGCTGGAAATGGGGCTGATTGATCGGGTCTATGAAAAGGACGGCGGCGCGGAAAACCGTTTCGATGTGTCGATCTTCGAAAACGCGCCGGACGCGCTGACGAAGCCCGCCGAACCGGAACCGGATTGGGCGGCGACTATTGCCGCGCATCAGCGCAGACTCGAGTTCTTCGAGCGCTGCGCGCCCTGAGCGCGGTCTATCCCGCAACGTGAACCGGCCCGCCCCTGGCGGGCCTTTTTTATGGACGAAACAGGAGAAACCCCATGTCCAAAATCAAACAGCTGCGCGAGAAGCGCGACGCAAAGGCCAAAGAGGCCCGCAACATCCTGGACGATGAGACCGGCACGTTCGATAAGGCCGCATCGGAAAGGGTAGATGCGATCTATGCCGAAATCGACCTGATCGACAAACAGATCGTGCAGGCGCAGCGCCTGCTTGATGACGAGGCCCGCCTGCAGTCCGAAGCCGACGATCCCGACACGCCGTCGAACGGCAATGGCGGCGGTCTGCCGGGCCTGCCGGGGGACGAAGTGCGGCAACGGGTGTTCGACGCTTTCCTTCGCAACGGTCAGCGCGGCGTGAACAGCCTGCCCGAAGATGTTCTGGCGGCGTATTCGCGCGACGTGCAGAACGCGCAATCGACCGGCACCGACAGCGAAGGCGGCTATCTTGTGCCGACCGGGTTCGGCGGTCAGCTTCTGGAAAAAATGAAGGCCTATGGCGGCATCCGCAACCGCGCCACGGTGATCAGCACCGAATCCGGCAACGTGATCCCGTGGCCGACCGTCGATGAAACGTCCGAGGAAGGCGAATGGATCGATGAAAACGACTCCGCGAACGATGGCGACATCACGTTCAACACGGTGTCCATCGCCGCGCACAAGGCGTCGTCGCGGGTCGTGACGGTGCCGATCGAACTGCTGCAGGATTCCGGTATCGGCAACCTGGAATCCATGATCGGCTCGATGCTGGCAACGCGCCTGTCGCGCACAACGAACAAGGGCTTCACGGTCGGCAACAACGTGGGCAAGCCGAACGGCGCGATCACCGCGTCGGCCCTGGGTCATACCACGGCGGCGGGCCTGACGGATTCGTTCGGCTGGGATGATCTGGTCGAGTTGGAACATTCGCTCGATCCCGCCTATCGCCGCAACGCGACCTGGCAGTTCAACGACGCGGTTCTGAAGACGGCGAAACTGATGAAGGACTCGGACGGTCGCCCGATCTGGATGCCGGGCGTTTCGAACCAAGCGCCGGCGGAAATCCTGGGCTATGAATACGACATCAATCAGGACATGGCCGCGCCTGCCGCTGGCGCCCGCTCGATCGGTTTCGGCGACTTTTCCAAGTACCTGATCCGCGACGTGATGAACATCACGCTGTTCCGGTTCACGGACTCGGCCTACGCGAAGAAAGGTCAGGTCGGGTTCCTAGCCTGGTTGCGCACCGATGGCGAACTGATCGACGCGTCGAACGAGTCGATCCGCCACATGCTGCAAGCCGCCGCCTGATCGGCGTCGCTGACTGAAACCGCGCCCGGCCCGGCGATCTGGCCGGGCGCTTTCATTTTCTAGGGGGCCGTGAAATGGCGAAGAAACCGACGAAAAAAGCCGATGTCGCGGCTGACGATCAAGCGCAGGCCGCGACGGTGGTGGCGTTCGAGTATTTCGAGCGCGAGAATGAAGCGACAGGTGAAACGCTGCAGGATTGGCGGCGTCTGGAACTGTCCGAAGATGAATTCGAGGCGTTGCCCGCCGACACGAACATTCGCCGCGGCGTGTTCGTGGAAATGCTGACCGGGATCGAGGGTGGACGCTTCAGCCTGAAGCCGGGGCAGAAACAGTGGATTCCGCCCCATGCCTATGAGGAATGGAAGGCGAAGGGCAAATGCAAACCGACCGACGACGATCCGCAGGTTCTGCAGGCGCTGGAAGATCGCGGGGCGGCGATGCGCGAGGCGCAGCACGGGGAAGCGCAGGCGGTGGCGAAGCTGGAAGCGGTGCGGGCCGAACTGCATGATCTGCAGCTGACGGTTCTGACCGCGCGTGATGCGCTTCAGGCGGTGCGCGAGGCGCTTCAGGCCGCGCGTGAGCGCCTTGAAGCCGACATCGCGGATGATGACGCCGTGACGGACCCGAAAGCCGCCCTGAAAGACGTGCAGGCGCTTCAAAAGGATCTGCAAGCGGTTCTGAAGGTTCTGCCCGATGTCGTGATGACGGCACCGGAGCCTGACGGCGCGACAGCGTAAGGGGCCGGGCAAATGTGGCTGGAAAGGGCATCAGGCGTGACGCAGCGTCTGATCGATCTTGCGGATGCAAAGGCATATCTGCGCGTTCTCGATGATGACGGGGATTTCGACGCCGAAATCGAACGCGCGATCGATGCGGCGTCGGCGTTCCTGAACGTCGATGATGACGGGTTCGGCGGCTTGGGGTTTCCCATCGTCGCGGAATCCTGGATCGTGCGGGATCGCGGGTTCACGTCCGATGTTCTTTCCCTGCCATTCCAGCGCGTGACGGCGGTTGAGTCCGTTGCCTACACCGACGCGCAGGGCGTGGCGCAGACCATGCCCGCCGAAGATTACCTGTTGACCAAGCGCGGGCGGCGGTTCTGTCTTGTACCGATGCCCGGCAAGTGCTGGCCCGGCGTGGGGACCGCGCCCGATGCGGTCCGCATCACGTTCACGGCGGGGTTTGCCAATGTCGAGGCCGTGCCGGATGACATCAAGGCGGCGGCGCGGCTGTTGATCGGGCATTTCTATGAAAACCGGCTTGCGGTCGGCGACGCGGCGATGTCGCGGGAAATCGCGCTTGGGGTTGATCGTCTGACGGCGCGGTATCGCCGCATCTGCGTTTGAGGTCCGGCATGAACCCGGCGGACCTTGATCAGATCATCGGTTTCGAGCGTTCGGAAGCGGCGGCGCGGAACGGATTCAACGAACCGCAAAGCGGCTGGCGCAGGCTGTTCACGACATATGCCAAGCGCGAGGATGTGCGCGACGCGGAGAAAGTCGCGGCTGGGTCGCAGCTGGGGGCGCTGGTCGCGCGGTTCGTCGTGCGCAGCGGCCCGAAAACGCGCAATCTGACATCCGAAGATCGCCTGATTACGTCGCCGGTCTGGAATGAGGCGGGCGAACTGCAATCGGGCCGGGCGTGGAACATCAAGGGCATCAAGCGGGCGCGGCGTGGACGGCATGAAGCGTTGGAACTGACGGCGGTGCGCGTGCATGAAACCTAAAATGAAGGTCGAGGGCTTTAAGGACGCTGAACGCGCCCTGATGCAGTTGCCGAAGGCCACGGCGAAAGCGACGGTGCGACGCATCCTGAAGAAAGCGGCGCAGCCGATTGCCGATGCGGGCCGGGCGAACGCGCCGTCGCGCGAAGGCAACCTGAAGGCCAGTTACGGCGTCGGAACGCGCCTGACAAAACGGCAGGGCCGCATGAGCCGCAAGGAAAGCGAAGTCGAGGTTTACGTCGGGCCGAACGATCCGGCGGCGGTGCAGACGGAATTTGGCAACAATCATCAAGTTGCCGAACCGCATCTGCGCCCGGCCTGGGATTCCGAGCGGCGCGGGGCGCTCGACACGATCAAGTCCGAGCAGATGGCGGAAATCGAAAAATCGGTCGCGCGGTATGCCAAGCGGCAGGCAAAGGCGGGGCGCAAGTGATGGAAGAAGAACTGACCGTTCTGATCCTGGATGACGCGAACGTATCGTCGTTCGTCGGGGATCGGGTGCATTGGCTGCGCCAGCCGCAATCGGTGAAGGTCTTTCCGCATTTGAACCTGCAGGTCATTTCCGACCCGCGATCATATCACATGAAAGGTCCGTCCGGCGTGGTCAAAACGCGCATTCAAGCGGACGTTCGGGCGGAAACCTACGGCACCGCAAAGCTGACGATCCGGGCGCTTTATGCGCGTTTGTCGGGGTTCAAGGGCCTGCGCGGATCGATCGAGTTCATGGGAATTTTCGTCAGCGCGGGTCGCGATCTGAACGAAGAAACGGCGGAATCGGAACGCCAGCTGTTCCGAATTTCCGCCGATCTTGAAATCAGCTGGAAAGAGACGGGAGTCTGAAATGAGTGATGGAATGATCGGCTTTGGCACCGAATTGCATCGGTCGAGCGACGAAGGCGCGACGTACAACGATACGGGCATGGAGGTGAAGGAAATCAGCCCGCCGAACATGTCGAAAGACACGGTTGACGTGACGCACATGAAGTCGCCGAACCGCTTTCGCGAGTTCATCGCAAGCCTGCGCGACGGCGGCGAATTCAGCCTGGTCGTGAACTATGTCACGGGCGATGACACCGGGATTGCGGACCTGATGGCCGACTTTGCCAGCGACGACGCGGGCTATTACAAGATCGTGTTTCCCGACACGACCGAATGGGAGTTCCGCGCCCATATCACGGAACCCGAATTCGGCGTTCCGCTGGAAGAGGAAATCGAGGTCACGTTTACCGGCAAAGTGACCGGCGAACCCGTCCTGACCCTGGCGGCGGCGGCGTAACATGTCGAACGCGGTGAAAGGTAAGGTCGATTTCACATCGGGCGGCGAGGGCTATTCCCTGCAGTTCACGACAAACGGGATGTGCGCGCTGGAAGAAGAGTCCGGCGAAACGATGATGGCGTTCATTCAGCGCCTGGAGCGCAACGCGGAAACCGACATGTCGATGCAGGACGTGCGGATTCTGTTCTGGGCGGGCCTGCAGGAACATCATGAAGGCATCACGTTGAAAGAGGCCGGGCGGGTGATGACCGGCGTGGACGGCGGTTTCACGGGTGCGGTCGCGCTCTATGAGCGCGCGTTGCAGCTGGCCTTTCCCGATGCGGTCGAGGGACAGGGCGACGCGCCGGGAAAGGCGAAGGGGAAAGGCCCGCAATAGACTGGGCGGGCCTTTTGGCATCGTGGACAGAGGCCGGGCAGGACCCGGCCCTGTTCTGGCATCTGACGCTTCGCGAAATCAAGATCGTGATGACCGGCGCGGCGCGGCGGATCGAACGCGAGGTCATGCAGAGCGAGGTCAACGCATGGCTTGGCGCGAGGCTGGTCATGATCGGCTATCACAAGCCGAAGAAATTCCCGAAATTCAGCGCGGTTTCGTCTGTGAAAACCAAACGGCGCGAACAGTCCTGGAAGCAACAGAAGGCGCTGGTCGAGGCGCTTAACGCCGCGTTCGGCGGGAAGGTCATTCGCAAATGAGCAGTTCGGTCATCGGTGCGCTGCGCGTCATCCTGGGGATGGATAGCGCCGCATTCAACAACGGCGTCGGCGAAGCGCAAAAGCGCATGGCCGGGCTGCAGAAGCGCATGAAACGCATGTCGCAGAGCATGACCAAAATCGGCCGGAACATGTCGCTTGCGCTGACCGGCCCGCTTGTCGGTGCTGCCTACAAGTCGGTTGCGGCGCAGAAGGCGCAGGAACAAGCGATTGCCAAGGTCGAAGCCGGGCTTGCCAGCATGGGGCAGACGGCGGGTTTCACGTCGCAGGAACTGCAGAAAATGGCGTCTGGTCTGCAGGAAGGGACGCTGTTCGGCGACGAAGATATTCTGTCAAAGGTGACTGCGAACCTTCTGACCTTTGGCAACGTGCAAGGCGACGTGTTCACGCGGGCGCAGGCGCTGGCGCTCGATCTGTCGGCGCTGTTGGGGCAGGACCTGCAATCGTCAACGATCATGCTGGGCAAGGCGCTAAACGATCCGGTCAAGGGGCTGTCGGCGCTGTCGCGCGTGGGTATCCAGTTCACGAAACAGCAGGAAGATCAGATCAAGGCGATGGCGACGGCGGGCGATGTCGCCGGGGCGCAGGCGCTGATGCTGGCGGAACTTGAACGGCAATACAAAGGGCAGGCGCAGGCGCTGGCCGACACGGACTCGGGCAAGATCACGCAGGCGATGAACGCGCTTGGGGACGCATCGGAAAAGGTCGGCGCGATCATCCTGCCGATTCTTGCCGATCTGGCCGGGTATCTGAAGCGGGCGGCAGAGCGGTTTCAGAACCTGTCGCCGAACGTGCAACGCCTGATCGTGGTCGGCGGTGCGCTTGCCGCCGGGCTTGGGCCGCTGATCGCGGGCTTCGGCCTTCTGATCGGGGCGATGGCCCCGCTGATCCCCGCGTTCCTGGCGCTGGTGTCGCCGATCGGGCTGGTGGTCGGCGCGGTCGCCGGGGCCGCGCTGTTGATCTGGCGGAATTGGGATGGTCTGAAACAGCGTTTTCCGGGCATCACGAACGCGATTTCTTCCTACTTGTCCGGTGTCAAACAGGGGTTTCGCAACCTTTGGGACGCTGCAAAACGCTGGATTGCAGGTGTGAAGGATATTTTCGCCGGGCTGGCGGATGGTATCGAAGCGCTGATCAAGGGGGACATCAAAGCGGCGCTGGAAGCCGGTCGCGGTGTGTTCAATTCCTTCGCCACGATGGCAAAGGATATTTTCAGAATCCTTTTCGGCGACATCGTGAACAAGGCGCTGTCGTTCGGTCGTGATGTCGTGGCAAAAATCAAGCTTGGTCTCGATGAGCGCTGGCCGGGTCTGACGAACAAGATCACGACCGCGATGAACACGTTCAAAAACGCTTTCGACACCGGACTCGCCACGGTGACGCGCATTTTCGGGGATCTTCTGGTTCACATCGGGAATGTGATGTCATGGATCGGCGATGATTTGGCGGCGTTCTTCAGCGGCGAATTTTCGACGGTCTGGCAACGCGGCGTCGATGCCGTGACTAAGTTCGGGGCCGATGTCCTGGCGGCGCTGGCGCAGCTGTTGCAAGAGGTGATCGTTAAAGCGCTCGAAATCGGTCAGGAAATCGTCAACGGCATCAAGGAAGGTCTGAAACAGAAGTGGGAGGAATTGAAGGCATATGCCGCAAGCCTTGCATCTGACCTTATGACGACTTTTCGCGGAATTTGGGGAATCAAATCGCCGTCGCGGGTGTTCATGGGTTACGGCACGAACATCGTGCAGGGCTTGGAGCGCGGGATAAAGGGCGGGCTTGGTCTAATCACAAGCGCGATGGACGCGATGACCGGGGCGTTGAACGTGGGCGGTCTGAAATCCGAGGCCGAAAGCCTTGGCGACGGTCTGGAAACGCTGGGCCAGAAAGCGGCGGATTCGATGGCCAGCATCGGGGCGCGGATCGGGCAGGCGATCGGGCAGGCCGGGTCGCTGAAAGGGGCGCTGGCGGGCGTTCTGAAGGTGCTGGGCGATGTCCTGATCAAACAGGGGCAGGCTGCAATCGGCGGCGCGGGCGGTGGCAGTTTCTTCGGGTCGCTGTTGTCTGGCGCGATTGGCGGGTTGTTAGGCTTCGCCGATGGCGGTTCCTTCAACGTGGGCGGCGTCGGCGGGATCGACAGTCAGGTTGTCGCGTTCCGGGCCAGCCCGAACGAACATGTCAGCATCACCAAGCCGGGACAGGGCATGTCGGCGATGCCGCCCCTGGTCTATGCGCCGCAGATCGACGCGCGGGGCGCAGATGCGGGCGCGGTCGCGCGGATCGAGGCGCAACAACAGCGGATGCAGGCTGAATTTCCGGCGCGGGTGGTCGAGGCGTACCGCGTGGCGCAAAAGCGGAGGCAGTTGCCATGACGATTCAATTTCCGCGCACCGACATCATCGACGGGCTGAAGATCGTGGACGGGGCGCTGCAGCCCATGTGGCGGCACGATTATTCAGCGTCGCCCGCGCGAACGATCGTTAAGGACCTTGCCCCGATGCTGTGGCGGGCGACATACCGCACCGCGCCGATGACGCATACTGAGGCCGCAGAGGTCGAGACGGACCTTTTGACGTTGCAGGGCGGGATCAAGCTGTTCGAAGGGTACGACCCGCGTCGGCCCTTGCCATTGGACAACGAAGTGGACGCGCTGGACGGTGTGACTGTTTTCGTTATCAGCGCGGATCGCCTGCGCTTGCGTTTGACCGGGGTTCCGGTCGGGTTCAAGATCACGAAAGGCGACTATGTTTCGATCAATGACGGGACAAACCTGTTCCTGATCCGCGCCGCCACGACAGCGCCGATTGCGAACGCGGCGGGCGAGTCGGGGTGGTTCGACATCGCCCCGGCGCTGCATCCTTCGATCACTGTCGGAATGCCGGTCAAGCTGCGCTTTCCCTGCGCGCGCTTCATGCTCGATCCCGGCGGCGTGTCCCGGCAGGCGACGGGCATCTTCGAAGAAACCATTTCCATCAGCGCAACGCAGGTCATCGAATGAAACAAGGTATTCCGCCGGAGGTCATCGCGGCGCTGAAATCCCGTGCCGTGCGGGCGCGTGACATGGTGTCGTTCACGGTGCGGGACTCTGACACCGGCGATCCCGTGACACGGCATTACTGGTCGGACGTTGGACAAGCGTCGCTTAACGTGATCAACCCGACATCGCAGCTTGTCGAGACGCGGGTTTTCAAAGGCGCGGGCGGGCTGATTTCGGTGTCCGACATCCCGCAGGTTTCGAACCTGACCGTCCAGCCCGTGATGATCGAAATCAGTCATTTGGCGGACACGGCGCAGCTTGTGCGGGAACTGGACGCCAAACAGGGCCGGGTCGAAATTTTCCGGGGCGTTTTCGCGGTGGATTCGCTGTTGCAGATCGCGCCCGCCCGCGCCCGGTTCATCGGTTTCATAGACGAAGCGGATGTCGAGGAGTCGACAGAAACCGAGCCGGGCAAGATCACGCTGAATTGCGTGTCGCATCTTCAGGAAATTACGCGGTTCAACCCGGCAACGCGTTCGAACGCCTATCAGCAACGCCGCGCGCCGGGCGACGATTTCCGCAAGCATGTCGCGGTCGTGGGGACCTGGGAACAGCGATGGGGGGAAGCCTGATGATCCGACACGCGACCCGGCGGGACGTGCCGGAGATGGTGCGCATGGGGCAGGATTTCGTCGCGACTTGCGGCGTTCCCCTGCCGTTCGATCCGGTCTATGCGACGCATGTTCTGAATGCGCAGATCGACGCCGAAGATCGCCTGGCGTTTGTGCTGCATCTGCACGGTCGCGCCGTGGGCATGTTGTGCGCCTGCGTCGTGACATCGCCGCTGGCCCCGGCGCTGTTCGCGCAAGAACAGGTTTTCTGGATCGATCCCGACCATCGCGGCGGCAAGTGGGCGCTTGGGTTGATCCGCGCCTATGTGACCTGGGCCAAGAAAGAGGGCTGTTTCATCGCGAGTATGTCCGCGATCGGCGACAACCGCGCGGCGGCGCTTTACGAGCGGTGCGAATTCAAGCCCGCCGACACGAATTACTTGCGGGTTTTCTAATGGCTTTTATTAGTTCTCTTGTCGCGGCAATCGGCCTTAGTGGCACTTTTATTGGGTCGCTTTTTGCAGGTGCTTTGAAAGCCGTCATTGGCATCGGTCTAAACAAGCTTGCCGCCAAACTGGCGGGCAAAAAAGGGCCGTCCGGCCCAAGCTTTTCAGTCAAGGGCGAATTGCAGCGCGGCGCGGACCTGCCGCAGTCCTATCTGACGGGTCGGGCCGGAACCGCCGGTTCGCTGGTCTACGCGAACAGCTGGGGGCAGGACGGATCGACGCCGAACGCCTATCTGACTCTCGTGATCGCGCTGTCCGATCTGCCCGTTCAAGGTCTGACCGGCATGTTTGTTGATGGATCGCCAGTCACTTTGCTCGATCCGTCCGAAGCGCATCCCGATTTTGGCATCCCGATCAGCGAATATCGAAAGAACGTCACGCGGACGCGCACCGAAACGGTTGGGACCGGCGAAAACGCTTACACTGTTTACGATGAATATGCCGATTCCGATGATTACCTTTGGGTCAAGTTCTATGACGGGACGCAGACGCAAGCAGACCCGTTCCTGATCGAAAAGGTTTCCACCGATGAAAGGCCGTGGGGTGCGTCGCATGTCGGAACGGGCGTCGCGTACGTCATTGTTACAGCCCTTTTGAACCGTGATTTGTTCAACGGGTTTCCCGCCTACATGTTCGAGGTCGAGGGTGTTCCTTTTTACGATCCATCGCGTGATAGCAGCGTCGGTGGCGTGGGTCCGCAACGCTGGGCGGACCCGTCTACCTGGGGCGGTGACGGTGATCACCTTCCTGCGGTTAAGATTTACAATCTGTTCCGTGGCATGTCGTTTGGGAACGATTGGTTCTATGGGCTTCAGGGCCTTTCGGAAGCGCAGTTGCCGGTCGATCACTGGATTACGCAGATCGAGAAATGCCGCGCCACGGTGAACGCGCAGGACGGAGATGAACCGCGCTATCGCAGCGGGGGCGAAATTGCGGTCGCAAACTCGGTGGGAGATGCGATTCAGGCGGAAATCGACGCCTGCAACGGGCGCATCGCCGAGATTGGGGGCGTGTTCAAGTTGTTCGTTGGCGGCCCCGACGCGCCGGTCAAACAGTTTTCGGATGAAGACATTCTGACAACAGAAAAGAAGTCGCTGACGCCATTCTTCGGCCTTGCAGACACGATCAACGGGGTTAGCGGAAAGTATCCGGACCCTGGGCAAGCATACCAAATAGAAACCGCGCCGCCTTTGATCCGCACCGATCTGGAAAGCCAAGACGGTGGGCGACGGCTTCTGGTCGATGTCGAGTTTGATCTTGTTCCGTATGGTGAGCAGGTCCAGCGCCTGATGTCTGAAGGTCTGGCCGAGTCCCGCCGGGCGCGGCGTCATACTCATACGTTTCCGCCTGAATTCGGGGTTTACGAGCCGGGCGACGTGCTGGAATGGGCGTCGGCTCGGAACGGTTACGAAAGCAAGCTGTTTCGAATTGACGGTATGGCGGATCGGTCAAATCTAGATGTCGTCGTGGACCTGACCGAAGTCGATCCGAGCGACAATGATTTCGACACGGGTCAGGATTACCAGCCAATAGATCAGGGTTCGATTACGCCGCCTGCATACGCGCCTATTCCCGTCAGCGATTGGGATGTTGTCGGATGGTCAGTGCCGGATGTCGGCGGCGGCGGGCGGCGTCCCGCGCTGAAGTTGATTTGGGCGGAAGGTACGCGCGGCGTCACGGCTATTTCGATCCGAGTGCGCGTAAAGTCCAATGGGGCGCTTGTCTATACTGGCACGGTACAGGACATCGAGCCGGGATTGCTTGTTTTGTCCGAAGGCATTTTGCCGGGCGTAACGTATGAAGCGCAGGCGCGTTTTAGCCCGGTAGGTAGTCGTTCGGCGATTTGGTCGGATTGGATTGAGGCAACGGCACCGGACATTCGGCCCACGCTGGCGGATCTCGATGACTCGGTTAGCGACGCAATATCGGATGCCCAGCAGGCGGCAGACGATGTGCAGGACAATCTGGACACGCTAACCGCCGGTTTCGTTGGCACGCTGGAAGACGGGTTCGACGAGGTTCGCGCCGAAGCTGAGGCTGGACTTGTGGCAATGGGACCGTCAACCTTGCGCCTGCCCCGGTCCCTGTGGGCGCGGGAAGTCCATCAATCCAGCGCGACCGTCACCAAGGGGCCGCTTACGACCGGCACGTTCCACGACGATGATCCCGATTTTGGAGAATGCTTTGAATTCGGCGGCGTCTACAATGCCAGCCTTGGCCCTGCCTATCCCCTGACGTTCGATCCGTCCAAGGTCTACAAAGTGACGGTGAAGTTCAAGGTCGTGAACGATGGCTCGCTCGGGCCGGGCGCGAACGTCCGCATCGGTGCCACGACGCAGAACGGCACGACCGTTGTACAAAGCAATTTGCAGTCTGGCGCGACAACCTTCACCATTGCCGACGGGACTCAAACCATGACGGCTTATGTGTCGGGGACGGCGGCAAAGCTGACAGCCTATGACGTACCGGCAGCGCAACAGATTGCTTTCAATTCGTCGGACGGGGCGACCGGGTGGCATCCGCACATTCGTCAGAATTCCAGCGCCAGCACCAACGGCACGATAAGCGTCGCCTCTATCGAGGTTGTGGACGTCACCGAAGCGCTGGATGCGCTTGAAGTCGCCCGTACCGAATTGTCGTCTGAAATCGCCGGAGTGAATGCCACGCTGACGGCGGATCACTATACGTCTGCCCAGGCTGACAGCGCGATATCGGCGGCGGTGACGTCGCTTGAAGCGTCCATCGACACCGACCTTGGTTTTATAGCCGGTGAGATTGACGACATCATCGGCTTGCAGGTCAGCGGATCGACCGCATTCGGCACGCTCATGTCGCAGTTGGAGGTGAACGCGGGCGGGACGTCTGCCAAAATCTCGGATTTTGCAGCGGTCGAAGCGTCCGTGGATGGGTTTTCCAGCGCGTTCACCGGACTGTCGGCGTCGACCAACGGCGGTAATATTACGGAAATCCGTCTTACGTCCTGGGCGGACCCTGACGGTTCTGGTGGTTCCCTGATCCAGATGACCGGCGATGTGCTGATCGACGGGGCAGTGAAGGCTTCCAAGCTTCAAATCGGCGACGACACGTCGAATATGTATCCCGATCCCGATATGGTCGACCCGAACGCGTATTTCGGCGGGGACGGGATTTTTTCGTCTGACTTCCAGTTTGTGTCAAACGACGAGGATGAGGCCGGGAGCGCGCTTAACTACCTGCAAATCAACAGCGGTGATAATGTCGGCACCGCTTTTTGCCCCCCTATCAAGGTGGAAGGTGGCAAGCGATACAACGTCTCGGCAACTATGGAGACGGCAGGTTCGGGTAACGCATTCGCGCAATTTGAAGTGCGTTGGTATGGCGGCGCCGACGCTACCAATATCCTGCGAACCGACGTCATCGGTGATACCAACGCGACCAATTGGGAGAAGTTCGAGGATGTTCTGACCGCCCCGGCAAATGCCAAGCGGGCACGCTTCCTGTTCTCGCAGACCCTGGCGGCAAACACGCGCAGCGCCCGGTTCTCTTCGCCGGAAATGCGCCGCGTGATCGACAAGTCTCTGGTGGGTGTCGGCTCGGGCGTCAACCTGATCGACAATAGCGACTTTCAACAAGACACCTTGCATTGGCGTACACAAACATCTGGCACGATAGGGTCGGATGCTTCTTTCCGCTTGCGTCAAGCCGGTGAGGGGTGGACCGGGGCCGATCAGCCGGTTTTGGAGATCGTATGTCATGCGGACAATACGGGCGGCGGATACGCCGAGTGGCAGGCAACCCCGTCGAGACCAGAAGGCGGAAGCTTGCTGGGCTACCTCCTAAATGGAGATACCGATTACGTCGAGGTATCGGCGCAGATATCCGCGCACCGTTGCTGGTTCCGGGTCAATGTCTACTGGTATAGCGCCGACGGGACTTACATCGGCCAAACGACCGTCGAGGACAATTCGGATGAGCAGCAGTTTTCCAGTTCTGATCCTGATAGCTGGGATCGTTTCGGTGGTGTAGTGGCGGTGCCTTCCGGTGCGCGATATGCGCGGCCCTATTTCCGCATGTATCGCACGACCAGCACGGATGCGGCGTTCCTGTTCATCCATAAACCGGTTCTGGCAGTCAGCACCAAGGGCGCGGACTTCATGCCCTACGCGCCGCGTGGTTTCACCTCGATTGACGGCGGCATCGTCAGGACCGGTACACTCATAGCCGACAGGATCAAGCTAGACGACATTACCATGACCAGCGACGGCAGCGGTAATCTGGTCATCAAGAGCGACGGTGTGGATCGGGTGCATGTTGCCGATGGTGCGGTGTCAGACGCCTTGGCGGATAGCGTGTTGGGGTTGGTTAGTTTCCCGACGACGGGTACATGGACTGAATTGATAACGGTTGCGACCGGCCCCGTCGGGCCGAGCGATCAATGGTACGCGCATTGGTTCGGATCGTTGAACGTCTCCGGTGGCGGTGGCGACACACATTTCCGTATGCGGATCAAGACCGACGGCGTTTGGTCGAGCCATCACATCATGTCCCAAACGGTCATCAACCAGCCGTCTTTCTGGCAGTACCGTTGGGCGGCTACCGTGTTCGGGGGTGATCTGGACGACATTGAGATATCGGTGTGGGGCAACCAGACATCGGCCAACAAGCTGCGCGACATTGGGCTGAAAGCAACGAAGGTGACGAAATGAAGCGGATCAAGACGTTCGTTTTTCTCGACGCCGACAAATGCGTTTATCGATGCGGTTCAGGCTACAGTGTTCCGCCCGGTGGCATAGAGGTATCTGGAAATCCGCAGGATTACGTCGGGACGCAGCTGGTCGAGACGATCGTCGAGGTTCCACCAGAAG
Source organism: Roseovarius sp. MMSF_3350 (assembly GCF_030733425.1). Classification (GTDB taxonomy): domain Bacteria; phylum Pseudomonadota; class Alphaproteobacteria; order Rhodobacterales; family Rhodobacteraceae; genus Roseovarius. Next base: position 2,900 of record NZ_JASHIZ010000031.1, on the reverse strand, counting down.
CAATTCCGCCAGAAATGGTCAATCCTGATAATCCCAATGGTGTGGTAGTCGAGATGGTGGAGGCGTTTCTGCCGCGACCGATGTCACCTGGGGTGGTTGAGTCCGCCGACAGCTATCATGTTCTCGATTGTCCGGAAGGCACGACGATAGTCGTCTATGACACCATCGGCCACGAGGTTCTCGCCAATCTGGTCGTGGACGCTGACGGTTCCGGTCAGGAGATCGAATTTTCCGATGCAGGGGTCTATTTCGTGTCAGTGACCGCGCCCAAGCCGCATCTCCCGAATGAGACCGTCCTTAACGTCGAGGAACCGGGGTCATGACAAAACTGATTTTGACCCGGAGCGCCACCAGCAAGGCGAAGCCGTTGGAACAAGCGAAGGCGGCGGCGCTTGTTGAGGTGGGCGAGGTAATCGCAAAACTGCGTTTGCGCTATGTGACGAACCTTCCCGGTCAGGAAATGACATATCAGGAAAAAGAGGCGCAGGCGGTTGCGTTCTTGGCCGCCGACCCGGAGCCGACAGAGCCGGGTGACAGATATGGATTTGTGTTTGCGGAGGTTGGAGTAACCGCGCCAACACCCTTCGAGGTGGCGCAGGTGATCCTGAACATTGCCACGTTATTTCGGAGTGATGTTGGTCCGGCCATCGAGCGGCTGCGTCTTGCGACGGGTAAGGCCATTGGAGAGGCGACAACGCGCGATCAAATTCAATCGGTAATGGACGCTTTCGAAGCGGATGCCGAGGGTCTGTTGATCCACTAGGAGAGCAGTCAATTAAAGGCAGTTAAAGGGTGTCAATGTCGAGGGGCAGGGCGTCCAGTTCTCAAATGCGCGCCGGAGGTTTGCGCCGATGATCCACAATGGCCCTGAAACCACAGGAGGTTGAATGACGCGGACGATGGAAAAGCAATTCACGCGCGGGAACCTGATTTCAATCGTAGCGACCTTCATGACCGGCGCTGCGCTCTTTGCGGGCGGAATCAGCGCAGTCAACAGCATCGACGCCAAGACAATTCAAAACGCTCAGGCAAATACGCGGCTAGAGGATAGCTTCAGGAGTTTTTCCAGTCGCATCGAGACAAGGCTGACAGATGCGCAAACGGCGATCACGTCGCTTCAGGTGTCGGAGGCAAGGACCGCTGCACAATACGACGCGCTGAACCGGTCGATGGACGAGGTGAAGACGTCCCTGCGCGAGATCAGCACCATTCTTAGGCAAAACGGAGGCCAGCAGCCATGAAACTCATATCGAACGCAAGATCGAAAATGCGGGCGTACAGCATCTGCACGCTCATCCTGATCGCGGTGGTCTTCTATGGCCCTGAACAATACTTCGCGCTGACCGGCGAAGTGATCGACCCTTATCACGTCGGGTATGTGATGCTCTTCCTGATCGTGTTCGGCATTATCGGCTGGTTCATCGACCAGACCCTGCCCAGCATCCTACGCACTATGAAGCTGGCGGGCATCAGCGCTATCATCACGGCGGTATTGCTTTGGCTTGTTTCGGCACCAGTCTTTGCCATGAGCCCTTCTCCCCAAGAGAACGCGAACAAGAAATCCGGTTTGCCGACATGGGAGCAAACGGCGGTCTATGCCCTCCCGCTCACGAAGCAATGGGAGGGGACCGGCCCGACTTTCAAATGCTCACAGAGCAAGCGCGGCATCTGTGTTCGGGCTTATCTCGATACTGTCGCCGAACCAGACCTGCCGACCATCTGCTACGGCGAAACCAGCCATACAGGGACCCAGGTTTCCATGGGCGACGTTCGCACAATTGAGCAATGCGAGGCGGGGTTATATCGGATCATGCGAGACCTGTACTGGAAGAAGTATCGAACCGGCGTCACGATCAATCACATGTCGCCGCAGGTCGATGCGGTCTTCACCGACTTGGCCTGGAACGTCGGGCCTTACGCAGTCCTGCGGTCCTCGGCTCTGAGGAGCGCAAACCGGGGGGATTTCGCAGACGCATGCCACCGGCACACCTTTTACAATAAGTCGGGCGGCGTGTTTGTGCGTGGTTTGGCGCGCCGCCGGGCGGCTGGCTACAAGGTTTGCATGTCCGGGGTGGACGCGTGAACCAAATCACCGTCTACGCGCTCATAGCCGCGCTGCTGGCCTGCCTGGGCTTCGGTGGGGCGCTCTGGTGGCAGTCGGGCCGTGTGGCCGGTCTGGAGGCCGACAAAGCGCGTCTGGAGCGCTCCGTGCTGTCACTGGAGGCGGCCCGCGCGCAAGCCCGCACCGCGGCCCGTGTGGCGCAGGCTGAGGCAGCGCGCCAGCGCGGCCTTGCTGCCGAATACGAACAGGTCAAAGACGCTTTCCGAAAAGGAGATTTCGATGCGCCGCTTCCTGATGATTTTCGCGCTCTGCTTGACCGCATCCTGCGCGCCGAAGACTGAGATCGAGTACATCACGCCCGATGTGCCCGCCGAGCTGCGCACGCCGGTGCCGGTGCCGAAGCGCAAGGCGGAGACGCTCGCCGATGTGGGCGTGATCCTGACCGATCACGTCGAGGCGCTCGGCAAGGCCAATGGCAAGATCGTCGCGATCGACTGCATCTTGCTCGACGCCGAAAATGCGGAACCGAAAGACGGGTGTCCTCTATGACCTTCCTGATCGCCCTCTGCGCTGCCGGGGCCGTCTGGGCCCTGACCATCGAAAGCCCGCCTCTGGCGATCATTCTCGCCCTGATGGGGCTGGGACTGAGCCTGATCTAGTACAACCGATACGGTTTCTATGCGGGAAAAAGCCCGGTGGAGAGTGTCTCTGCCGGGCTTTTTGTGGGTCCACCCCGTTTGTAAGCTATTGAAATCATATGGACCCTTTCAGTGGCTTCGGGTCCATACGGGCATTGAAAACATTGAAGTTTACGGATTTTTGGTAGGCCCGGAGGGAC
>NZ_JASHIZ010000030.1 GCF_030733425.1 Roseovarius sp. MMSF_3350 | reverse complement strand
CGCCGCCCCCGGCGCGGGACCTGCCCCTGCCCGCCGACGCGGTGCTGGCCTGGGGCGGCGCGGTCAACCTCGGGCGGCGCCAGCACATGCGCACGGCCCAGCTCGGGGCGGAAAACGTCCTCGACATCCCCGAACTGCGCGCCGCCGACCTTGCGGTTGTGAATCTCGACTGCGTCGTCAGCACTCTTGGAACACAGGGCGTCGACAAGGGCGAGGACGGCCCTTTCTACTATCGCGCCCGCCCCGAGATGCTGCGTGTCCTGACCGCCGCCGGAATCGATGCCGTCGCCGTGGCCAACGCCCATAGCGGCGATTACGGACCCACCGCCCTGCAACAGCAGCACGGCATTCTGGACGCGCTCGGCATCGCCAGCACCGGCAGCGGCGCGAACCGGCAGGATGCTTTCGCACCCGTCATCTGCCGCGCGGGTAATGTTCGCGTTGCCTTGCTCAGCGTCGACACGACCCAGCATCGCTTCGCCGCCGGCGATGACGGCTTCGGCACCGCCTACCTGTCCCCCAGGGATCCGCAGGCCTGGCGCCGCGTTATGGGCGAACGCATCGCGGCTGCCGGCAAGCAAGCCGATATCGTCCTCGTCTCGGCGCATTGGCCCGCGCGAAGCACCCCGACAGCGGACAGTGACATCCGCACCCTGTCCCACGCCCTGGTCGATGCCGGCGCCCACGGCGTGCTCGGCACCACCGGCGCGCATCTCCACGGGATCGAACTCTATCACGGGAAACCGATCATCCACGGCACCGGCTCCCTGCTGTCCGACACGCCGCGCGCGTGGTTCCGGCCCGGCGGGCTTTTCCGCTTCGGCCTGGGCAAGACCGGGATCGCATGGGTCGAATACGTGCCGGTCGGTATCGGCGACGGCTTCAGCCAGCGCCTCGAAGGCGAGGCGGCAACACGGGCCATCGACAGCTTCGACAGTGCCTGCCATGCACTGGGTACTGCGCTCACCCGCAACGCGGAACAGGCCTTCGTCCGGGTCGATCCCTCGGCGCCGCGCTCCGGCAGCACCGCCGCCCCCGCAATCCGGCCCTCCGACCGCTACCGTCACGACGTATTGGCAACTTATACGCCCGACGCCGCCCTCGGGCAGGCAGGATTCGTTCCCGGCGATGCGCGCATCGCACCGGTGTCTCTGAACGGGCTTCAGTTGCTTGGCATGCGGATACGGCCATCATCCATCACCTGCCGGCAGATGCTCTGGATCGAGACCTGGTGGTCCAGCCCCAAACCTGTCCGGGAAGACCTCCGCCTCAGCTTCGTCGCCATCCCGCAAGGTTCCGGGGAAGCGGCCGAATGGGGCCGGGGGACCGACCACGACCCGTGCGACTGGATGCAACCCACCAGCCGCTGGCAGCCGGGACGGATCTATTACGATCATTACGGCCTGCGCCCGCCCGCACAGGAACATATCGTTCCCGGCGCGCTCCAGATCGAGCTTCGCGTCCTCGGCCAAAGACCGAACAGCGACTGCTACCTGTTTCCGCGGCCCATCCCGGTAGAGCCACCCGCCTGACTCCCCGCGCCCCACGCGCCAACGCCCGGCGGCACCCCTTCGGGAACTGCGCACGTGCACTCTTTCAGCAGAGCGTCGACCACGCGGTTGAGCCCCGTTGCGTTCGAACCCTTCACCATGATGACGTCATCTGCCCGCGCTTCGGATTTCAGAACCTCCCGCAGGCCCTCCGGCCCGCCCAGCGCCCGGTGCCCGGGCAGGTCTGCCGCGCCATCGAACTCCGGGCCCAACGTATAGACACGGTCAAGCTTCAGCTCGCCCAGATACGCCACCAGCTTGGCGTGTTCCTGCGCACTGACATCGCCCAGCTCCGCCATCGACCCCAGCACCGCGATCCTCCGGCCCTGTGTGGGCGTATTGCGCAGGTGGATCAATGCCGCGCGCATCGACGCCGGATTGGCGTTGTAGGAATGGTTCAGCAGCACGCAGGCCCCGGCCTGCACCGGCAGCCGATGCATGTCGCCGCGGCCGCGCGTGACGCGAAAACTCGCAAAGCGCTCTGCCAGCCGGTCCAGTGGCAGGCCCAGGGCGTGAAACACCGCACAGGTCGCCATGAAATTCTCCAGCATGTGCGGCCCGTGCCGAAGACAATGCGCCAGCTGCAGGCGCCTGTCACCTATGCCGATCGTCGCCACACCGCGTTTGGCATCGAACCCCAGCAACACCACGTGATCCTGCGCCCGGCGACCGTAATGGATCACCTCCAGCCCCTTGTTACGGGCCACCTCCTGCAGATACGCACCCTCGTGCATGCCGCTGTTCAGGATCACCGGCGCGCCGGGGCGCATCCCCTCGAAGATTCGCGCCTTGCGCTTGGCGATCGTGCGCAAATCCTGGTGATAGAGGACATGTGCCAGCTGGATATTGGTAAACACCGCGACGTCAGGCCGTGCCAGCCTGGAATTGTCCGCCATGCCGCCGATTGCAAGCTCCAGCACCACGAACCGGTCGCGCTCCGACGCGCAGCCCAGGTTCCAGGCCACGCCTCTCGGCCGGTTGCCACTCTCGCGCGTGGCATAGACCGGCCCAAGCGACCGCAGCGCATGTGCGGTCAGGTCCGTGGTCGATGTCTTGCCCGAACTGCCCGTGATCGCCACGACCGGCGCCTCGATTCGTCCGCGCGCATCTCGCGCCAGCCGCATCAGCGCCTGCATAGGGTTCGGCACTTGCAAAATCGCTTCCGCCTCCAGCGCCGCCGGCACCTCGTCTGAAACGACCACCAGCCGCGGGCGCAGCCCCTCGCGCGCCAATGTCTCCGGCGTGATGCCAAAGGCCATCTCGCCCGTTCTGAGGAAAACGATATCGCCGGGTCGGTAGGTCGGAAAATAGGTCGAAATGCCCGAGACGACCCGGCTCTCGTCATCGACATGCATCCACGCGGCCCCGCGCAGGAGCGTCGCGACAGTCCTCAATGTCCAGTCGGGCATGCAGGCATCTCCCTTCTCCGGAAAGCAGCATGCCATCTCGCGCGCATATCGGCGGATGGCATACCCGGCCCCGGGCGGCGTGCGCTCCGGGGCCGGGGTCCGGTCGGCTTATACCGCCGTGTCGTCGCTCCCGCCAGTCAACCCGCCGGTCAGCCCGTCCAGCAGGCCGCCATCCAGCAGGCCGCCATCCAGCAGGCCGTCGGTCAGACCGCCCAGCAGTCCGCCGCCGCCCGACGGGTCGCCATCGGTGATCAGCACCAAGCCGGTCGCGTTCGCCACCAGCCCCTCGTCGCCGATCACCTCGCCCAGCAGGCCGTCATTGCCGGTCACGTCGCCAAGAAGGCCGCTGTTGCCGGTGACATCGCCCAGCAATCCGCCGTCCGACACCACGTCATCCAGCAGCCCGGCATCCGAGCCGGTCAGCCCGGACAGCAGGCCGTCAAGCGGGCTGTCGTCGCCGCCCAGCAGACCATCCAGCGGGCTGCCTTCGCCGCCCAGCAGACCACCCAGCGGGCTGCCTTCGCCGCCCAGTAGGCCGCCTGTCAGGCCACCCAGCAGACCTTCCTCACCGGTCAGACCATCCAGCAGGCCACCGTCGCCGCCCAACAAGCCTTCAAGCGGGCCGCCGTCGCCTCCGAGCAGGCCACCCAGCAGACCTTCCTCACCAGTCAGGCCACCCAGCAGGCCGTCGTCGCCGGTCAGACCGTCCAGCGGACCACCGTCTCCTCCCAGCAGACCACCCAGCAGGCCGTCGCCGCCGGTGCCGCCGCCCGGTGTGCCACTCTCGCCGAGCGTGCCGGTTCCGACAAGATCACCGACCAGTCCGTCCGATCCGGTCACGTCGCTTAGCGCACCGTCATTCTGCAGCAGGTCGCCCAGCAGGCCCTCGGACCCGGTGACATCCCCCAGGACGCCCTCGTTTCCGGTCAGGTCGCCCAGCAGGCCGCTATCGGACACCACGCCATCAAGCAGGCCGGTCTCGTCGCCCTGCACGCCGTCACCCAGGATCGGCTGCCCCAGAAGTTCCTTACCAAGATCGCCAAGCGCGCCCTCGGCACCGACCAGATCACCAAGCAGCCCTTCCGAACCGGTCACGTCGCCCAGGACACCGTCATCATCGGTCACGCCGGCCAGCAATCCGCCAGCGCCGATCAGCGGATCGAGCAACCCTTGGGCATCCGCGTCGGCGTCCGCATCCGCGTCAGCATCTGCATCCGCGTCAGCATCTGCATCGGCGTCCGCATCTGCATCGGCGTCCGCATCTGCATCGGCATCCGCATCAGCGTCGGCATCCGCATCTGCGTCGGCGTCCGCATCCGCGTCAGCGTCGGCATCCGCATCCCCGTCAGCATCCGCATCGGCATCGGCGTCCGCGTCGGCATCAGCGTCCGCGTCCGTATCCGGCGGCGCACTACTGCTTCCGCCACTCGCCAAAGCCGCCAGCCCGATGCCACCGAGCACCGCCGCCGCGATTCCCTCCTCCGAGAATCCGGCGCCAAGCCCGCCGCCTTCGGTCGGGTCGCCATCGACGACCGGGCCGTTGCTGTACACGATGCTGTGCAGCGACCCGTTCTCGGTCGGAACGTAGTAGTCCTTGACCGTCACCGTGTTGCCATTGCCGAAGTCGATCACCAGGTCATCGCCCGTCCGTACGTATTTCTCCTGACCGGTCTGATCCATGTTCAGGAATACACGGGCCTGGTCCGGAGACGCTTGAATCGTTCTGTTCGCCATTTTCTTTAACACTCCCATTTATCAGCGGCCCGTGATGGGCCTCACCCTCACCCAGAGCTTATGCATGTAATTCAACGCCATAAGTATATTGTCAATATTTTTAGTATGTATTGATAGATCTTTCGTATTGTTTTTCGCTTGCCCGCGAAACCATCTGTCGCAGCTCTGTCACACCACCGGCATCCGCACGTGACGCGCCCCTCGATCGGAGAGAACTTGCAAGCCTTTGGTATGCAAAGCTTTTGCCGATCAACCCAGGACTGCAAGGCCTGACAGGATCCCCGAACGCAGTTTCCACCGCCTTCCCGCGCCGCCTCGCCTGCGCGATTTCCCCCTATTTCTCTGGACTTGCGCGATCATTCGCCCAACACTGCGATGCATCACCTCACCTGGTAATTCCCTTCTTTCGATGGAGAGAGGCGGACCATGCTAGGTGAGTGGTGGTGGGGGGTGGCACAATCCGCCTCTCTGCTGGGGCGCCTCCGGTACGGGGCGTCCCAGCGCTCGGAGAAGGCTTTCAGGGGGCCTCCTCCTACGCCTCCCTGTCTGTCAGGTCAGCGATCCCGGGTTCTCGTCTGCGCGTGTCCACGCCCCTTTCGGATGATTTCCGGGCGGCAGATCCGCCCGGAAACACTTTCTCTTGGCGCTAGATGGCCGTGTCGTCGCTCCCGCCAGTCAACCCGCCGGTCAGCCCGTCCAGCAGGCCGCCATCCAGCAGGCCGTCCGTCAGACCGCCCAGCAGTCCGCCGCCGCCCGCCGGGTCGCCATCGGTGATCAGCACCAGGTCGGTCGCGTCCGCCACCAGACCCTCGTCTCCGATCACCTCGCCCAGCAGGCCGTCATTGCCGGTCACGTCGCCAAGAAGGCCGCTGTTGCCGGTGACATCGCCCAGCAATCCGCCGTCCGACACCACGTCATCCAGCAGCCCGGCATCCGAACCGGTCAGCCCGGACAGCAGGCCGTCAAGCGGGCTTTCGTCGCCGCCCAGCACGCCGTCGAGCGGGCTTCCTTCACCGCCCAGCAAGGCATCCAGCGGGCTGCCTTCGCCACCCAGCAGGCCACCTGTCAGACCACCCAGCAGGCCGGCTTCACCGGTCAGACCATCCAGCAGGCCACCGTCTCCTCCCAGCAGGCCGTCGAGCGGGCTACCTTCGCCTCCGAGCAGACCGCCCAGCAGACCATCCTCACCAGTCAGACCGCCCAACAGGCCGTCGTCGCCGGTCAGACCGTCCAGCGGGCCGCCGTCTCCTCCCAGCAGGCCGTCCAGCGGGCCGCCATCGCCTCCGAGCAGACCGCCCAGCAGACCATCGTCTCCGGTAAGACCGCCCAACACGCCGTCCTCACCGATCAGACCGTCCAGAGGCCCGTCGCCGCCCATGCCGTCATCCGGCATGCCGTTCTCGCCCAGGGACCCGGTGCCGATCAGGTCACCGACCAGTCCGTCCGAACCGGTCACTTCGCCCAGCGCACCGTCATTCTGCAGCAAGTCACCCAGCAGGCCCTCGGACCCGGTGACATCCCCCAGGACGCCCTCGTTTCCGGTCAGGTCGCCCAGCAGGCCGCTATCCGAAACCACGCCATCAAGCAGGCCGGTCTCGTCGCCCTGCACGCCGTCGCCCAGGATCGGCTGGCCGAACAGGTCATCGCCCAGCTCGCCAAGTGCGCCGTCGGCACCGACCAGGTCACCAAGCAGCCCTTCCGAGCCGGTGACATCTCCCAGAAGCCCACCATTATCGGTGACCCCCGACAGCAGCCCTCCGGCGCCGATCACCGGATCGAGCAAGCCTTGGACATCCGCGTCGGCGTCCGCATCAGCATCTGCGTCCGCGTCAGCATCCGCGTCGGCGTCCGCATCCGCGTCGGCGTCCGCATCTGCGTCAGCATCCGCATCCGCGTCGGCATCCGCATCCGCGTCTGCGTCAGCGTCTGCATCCGCATCTGCGTCCGCATCGGCGTCAGCATCCGCGTCGGCGTCAGCGTCTGCATCCGCATCTGCGTCAGCGTCTGCGTCGGCATCCGCATCTGCGTCAGCGTCGGCGTCGGCGTCTGCATCAGCATCTGCGTCCGCATCGGCGTCAGCATCCGCGTCTGCGTCAGCGTCTGCATCCGCGTCTGCGTCAGCGTCTGCATCCGCATCTGCGTCAGCATCCGCGTCGGCATCTGCATCCGCATCTGCGTCAGCATCCGCGTCGGCATCTGCATCAGCGTCAGCATCCGCGTCAGCATCGGCATCCGCATCGGCGTCCGCATCAGCATCGGCATCGGCATCCGCGTCGGCGTCAGCATCAGCATCCGCGTCCGCATCAGCATCGGCATCCGCGTCGGCGTCAGCATCCGCATCGGCGTCCGCATCCGTATCATCCAACGGTGCGCTGCTGCCGCCGCTCGCGGCCACCGCCGCCAGCCCGATGCCACCGAGCACCGCCGCCGCGATTCCCTCCTCCGAGAACCCGGCGCCAAGGCCGCCGCCTTCGGTCGGGTCGCCATCGACGACCGGGCCGTTGCTGTACACGATGCTGTGCAGCGAGCCGTTCTCGGTCGGCAGGTAGTAGTCCTTGACCGTCACCGTCTCTCCGGCGCCTAGGTCAATGACAAGGTCGTTGCCGGACCGTGTATAAACTTCCTGTCCTGTCTGATCGACATTCAGAAAGACGCGCACCTCCGTCGGGGACGCTTGGATAATTCTGTTCGCCATGTTTTCCACTCCTGTTTCAACCCCCTCTCGCACAGGCCCCTGAAAACTACAGCCTTAAGTATGTGCGAAATCCTTAAGTATATATCAGACGACCCAAAGCACTAAAAGTCAAGACTACTGCACGCCATTCATGGCGATTTTCCGGCAGCCGCAGCAAAACACTCCAAAAATCAGCGCCGCCGCCCACCTCTCGGCAAAAAAACGCCCCACCAAAAGGCGGGGCGTCAAGGTGCCGATCCGGCAAGTCGGATCAGATGAGGGAGTCTTCTGCTCCGAGAAGACCACCGAGCAAGCCGTCATCGCCTCCCAGCAGGCCACCGGCCAAACCGCCGAGCAGGCCGCCGGAGCCCGACGAATCACCATCCGTCAGCAGCACGAGGTCGGTCACTTCCGTCACGATGCCTTCGTCACCGATCACGTCGCCGAGAAGGCCGTCATTCCCGGTCACGTCGCCCAGCAGGCCGCTGTTCCCGGTCACATCGCCCAGCAGGCCGCCATCGGCAATCGCCGGATCGAGCAGCCCGCCGCCTTCGCCACCGAGGAACCCTCCGGTCAGGCCGCCGAGAAGACCGTCATCCCCGGTAAGGCCGCCCAGCAGACCGTCCTCGCCAGTCACGCCACCCAGCAACCCTTCGTCGCCAAGCACGCCACCGACAAGACCGTCCTCGCCCAGCAGACCGTCATTCCCGGTCACGCCGCCAAGCAGGCCCTCATCTCCGGTCACGCCACCCAGCAACCCCTCGTCGCCAAGCAGGCCACCGACAAGGCCCTCCTCGCCCAGCAGACCGCCGGCCAGTCCTTCACTGCCCAGAAGCCCACCCAGCAGACCGTCATCGCCGGTCACACCGCCGAGCAGGCCCTCTTCTCCGGTCACGCCACCCAGCAACCCCTCGTCGCCAAGCAGGCCACCGACAAGGCCGTCCTCGCCCAGCAGGCCGCCGGCCAGGCCCTCGGTGCCCAAAAGACCGCCCACCGGGCCGTCGCCACCCAGCAAACCGCCGGCAAGCCCGTCTTCGGCCAACAGGCCGCCGACAAGACCATCCTCCGTCAACAAGCCGCCGACCAGTCCGTCCTCCGTCAACAGGCCGCCGACAAGGCCGTCCGGTTCGGCCAGGCCAGAGGTCAGACCCGTCGTTCCGAGCAGACCGCCCAGAAGCGACTCCTCTCCCAGCAATCCGTCCGTCACACTGTCCAGCGGGTCGTCCGACATCGAACCGTCACCGACCAGTCCCGCCCCCAACAGGGAACCAAGAAGACCCTCGCTGCCGGTCACCGGGCTCAGCAATCCGTCATCGCCGGCCAGCGTCCCCAGCAAACCTTCCGACCCCGTGATCGCGCCCAGGCCACCGTCGTTGCCGGTGACGGGGCCAAGAATGCCATCGTCGGCAATGACCGAGTCGAGAACGCCGGTCGTCTGCTCCGGATCGGGGTCAGGTTCCGGCTCCGGGTCCGGATCAGGCTCCGGATCGGGATCGGGTTCCGGATCCGGATCGGGCTCCGGGTCGGGATCGGGATCCAGCGTCTCGCCGCCGTTGCTGTCATCCAGGTGCGACGCCAGGGCAATGCCCCCGATGCCCGCCGCGGCCGCCAGCCCGGCCCCAAGGCCGTTCATCCCGAAGCCCTGGCCAAGGCCTGCGACGGCCTCCTCGCCCATCACGCCTTCCACGCCGCTATAGCTGCCATCCGCATAGATAAGGCGATGCGCCTCTCCGTTCGCGGCGCCGCCGTAAAAATCTTCGATCCGAATGGTGTCGCCATTGGTCAGTTCGACCATCAGGTCGTCCCCGGACCTCGTAAATCGGCTCACGCTGTCGCGGTTGACCGAAATTTGGACATCCACCGCATCACCTGCCACCTGTCCACTCATCGCCATATCTTACATCCTTTTTCACAAGGCCCCCTGAGGCCAGAATCACAAACTTAGGATTGCCCCCACGGCAAATTACATATCAAATGTATGTATCAATATTAAACTTTTGTCTAGATGCTATATCCTTCGGTGTTGCACTCCTGCCAGCTTCGCAAGAACCTCCGCGCGAAGAACACGCACCTGTTTCTCGCGACTGCGATTTCGGAGAGACTGAACGCGACAGCCGCCGAGGCCGTCGATCCGCCATTGCGATTATCGTAACGGGATGAAAACGCGTATGATCTCCGACACGCCCAGGCCGTCCGGCAAGCCGGAGTTCAGCATGCGCCCGGTGATCCAGACGATCGCGCGCATGATCGCGACGGATCGCCGACCGTCCCTGCTGGCCAGCGACAGCGGCAAGGTGCTCCTTGCCAACCCGCCCGCGCAGCGGCTCGGCCTCAACCAGGCGACACTCCGGGAAAAGCTCGATTGGACCACCCTGTGCACCCAGGCCCACCGCGCCGGCAGCACCGCCGCCTCGCTCTCGCTCGGCACGATGGAGCTTGAGGGTGAGGTGGTGCATATCTCCCTCGGCGCGCGCGACGGCTACCTGCTGCGCCTGGCCGAGAACGACCACGAGGCGTCCTGGCTGCGCAACCGGTCCCGCTCGGCCACCCTGTTGCGCGTCGCACACGACCTGCGCACCCCGATACAGTCGCTCCTGGCGACCGCCGAAAAGATGATCGAGACCGAGCACGCCACCGAAGCGGAAAGGAAACGGGACCGCGACCAGCTCCGGCACTCCTCCGAGGTGGCGCTCGATCACATCAGCAACGTGCTCGGCGTCATTCGCGGCGACCAGAGCCTCGCAGGCATCCGCCCCGACGAGACCTTCAACATCACCGAGGAACTCAGGTCGATGCTCGTGGTGATCGGCCCGATCGCCCGGCAGCGCGACGTCGAACTGAAACTGCGGCTCGACCCGCACGAGGATATCTGGGTCCACGGCCCGGTTCAGTTCGTGCGCGCCCTGTTCCAGAACGTGATCGACAACGCGGCCAAACACGGTGGCAGCGAGGTCGAGATTATCCTGACCTGCCGCGCCCTGCCCTCGGCCGACGGCACTCAGGACAGCCTCAGGATATCTCTCGTCGTCAAGGATCTCGGCGGCGGGCTCCCGGACGATCAGAAGGCGCGCCTGTACGAGGCCCTGGGCCAGACCAGGTCACTCGGTCGTGCCACCGCGCCCCGGCCCGACCGACCTTCGGCCGGCCTGAATGTACTGGCCCACGCCCTGCGTCAGCTTGGCGGAAAGCTCGACCTCGAAGACCGCCACGCCGGGGACGACCCGGCCGGTGCGGTGATCGGCACCGTGATCGAAGTCACGATTCCCCTGCTCCAGGGCAAAAGAGACATCCCCCCCGAGGCCACGGCGTACCACGGCGGGGCCCCAGAAGGGGACTTGTCCGGCATCGGCATCATCCTGGTCGAGGACAGCCCCTCCAGCCGCGACTGGATCGGACAGGTCCTCAGGAGCGCGGGCGCCCGGGTCTGGGCGGCGGGAAACGGGGCCGAGGCGCTGTCGCTGCTGGACAGCCCGGACGTGCGCGACAGGCTGAACCTCATCATCACCGACATGACCTTGCCCTACATGACCGGTGTCGAATTCGCACATCGCGCCCGCAACGCGATCAGCACGCCTTGGACCGGCCCGATCATCGCGCTCACCGCGCATGTCGGCCAGAAGATCGTCGACGCCTGTCACGCCGGCGGCATCGAGAAAGTCATCGAGAAACCCGTGCGCCCCGCCATCCTGCGCGAAGTCATCCTGAACGTGCTCGATTCGACCCGCGCGGATGACGCCGCGGCGGCCCCCGCGGCCCCGACGCCGGCCAGCGCACCGCAGGCGCCGCCGGGCCCGCTCAACAGCTACGTCGTCAACGACCTGCTTGAGCAGTTCGGGAAATCCGGTGCCATCTCCTTCATGCAACGCGCCCTGAACGAGGCTTCCGATGTGCTGTCCCGCCTGCGCGACGACGGCATCGGCCAGGATACGGGCCGCATGTTGCACGCGGCCACCGGCGCGTGTACGCTTACGGGGCTGGCAACGGTCGAGAAGGGATTGCGCGCGGTCGAGCTGGCACTGGAAAGCCAACAATCAATCGAACCGGGCGTCCACCAGCTGGAAGCTGCCGTACAAGAAACGCAACACGCCCTTGAACGGCTCGACTGAGGCTCTTGAGCAACGCAATGTCGCAAAAATCGCACACCTTTGTTTTTCGCGCGTGATCTTCTTTATGCAGCATTAGTTTTTGTTTTAGACGTCTCCGCCATCTTGCCGGATGGCACATCAATGATGCCGAAGGGCAACCAACTGCGCAGAGGAAAAACGCGTGACGACAGCTGCATCATCTGGAAGTTTCCAGGCGTCGGTCATTCGTGTGCTGATTGCCGACGACCATGCCCTGGTGCTCGAGATGTTCGAGCATTTCTTTTCCAACCTGCCCGATTTCGAGGTCACAACCGCCCCCGATCTCGACACGGCCCTGTCGATCATCGCCAGTGAAGGTCCGTTCGATCTGGTTCTCGTCGACCTCAACATGCCTGGTATGAACGGCACATCGGGGCTCGCCCGCGCGATGGAGGCGAACAGCGGCCGCCCGACCGGCCTTCTCACCAGTGATCCTGCCGCGCAGGTGATCTCCGAAATCCTCCAGATGGGCAGCTCCGGCGTGATCCTCAAGACCGCGTCGCTCAAGGACCTGGCCAACGAAATCCGCTTCATGGCGGCGGGGGGCCGGTACGTTCCGGTGGAACTGATCGATCAGCAGCGGCTCAAGTCGCGCGGCACCACCAAGGCCCCGCTTTCCGACCGCGAGATGGACGTTCTCGGCCTTCTGACCGAGGGCCGCCCGAACCGCGAGATCGCCGAGGCGCTGTCGCTGGCCGAGGCGACGGTCAAGATGCACGTCAAGTCGATCTGCACCAAGCTGGGCGCCAGCAACCGCACGCAGGCGGTCATCGTGGCGCGGGACATGAACTACATCTGACGGGTGGCGCCCCCCGCGTGCGGCCGGCTTGCGTCCAGCGCCATCAGCGTGCCGGCGATCGCCCCGGCATCGGGGGCCGCCGGCAACGTCCGGTCGCACAGCCCCAGCGACATCAAAACCGAGTCGCCCTCGACCATCTCGCTCTTTATCCCGACGATGCGGATATCCGGATACATGCGGCGGATCTGCAGGCAGATGTCGGCGGCATCCTCGGGAAAGCCGAAGAAATCCTCGTCGACGATCAACACGTCCAGCGGCGCCTGGCACTTTCGCAAAAGGCCCATCGCGCGGTCCGAATCCTCCCCGCGCAACAGCCACATCCGAAACCCCTGTCCGGGCCGGCTCAGCTCATAGGGCAGATGGTCCCAGTCGAGAAAGGCCAGGACCCGCCGCTCCTCCCGCGGGGCCTGTCCGGCGACGGGTATCGCGGTTTCCATTTCGAAATTGTACAGCAGCATGAAACATCCCCTTCGTAAATCTCTGTCATGAACCCCACGCAACGTCTTGGGCCGCCCCTGAACCAACCCGGGAAATCCAGTCGACAGGTGTCGATGTCCGCCTGTTCCTCCGATCGGTACACGCAGAAATGGCAGCGTCCCGATTGACACGCAGCAGCCCGATGACATCCGCGCGCAGGCAGCACGCGCGCTCCATCTCGTCTTCGGTGCGGTGAAAAATGCGGTCGGCAAGACTGGGCGCCGAAGAGGGCCCGTAATTCGCCCGAGCGGATCGAAGCCATTTCATCCTGATACCAACATCCCCTGCGGCGTCGGAACGAACCGAAACCAGATATAAAAAGGTCCGGACGTCGCGTAAAACGGCAGCTTTCCTGACGCCCCGGATTACATACTTTTTATAATATAGGCATTCTTTTGCCCAGTATTTTTATCACTTTGTCAGTCTTTTGTATGTAACTCCGATGACGCCAAACCTGCTCCTCCTTGCAAAAGCCCTGTAAACAAAGGCTCCGATACCGCGCTCGGTCCAAGTGTCATGCTTGCCGCCCCACGGGCTCCGCACCCCGGCAAAGCGAACGGCGCGCTGCATTTCCTGCGCGCACGCGTGCTGGCAACACCTTGAAAACCCAGATGATTCGCCCAGCAGGCCACGATCCCCGCGGCGGCTCGCGCGCACTCAGAAATTCGTGGTCAGGCTCAGGCCGAACAGCTGTTCCTTGTCGCCCGGTTCCTTCTCGATCGGCACGGCGACGAAAACCGAAACAGGCGTCTTGCCCACTTCGAACGATACCGACACCCCGACGGAACTGCGCTTGTGAAAACTGTCGTCGATCGAGCCGCCCAGCGTATCATCGAGGTCCCAGACCCCACCGGTCTGCCAGAACAGCCCCCCGATCAGCGGCGCCTCGAATATGTCCTCCAGGTTCCGCTGCAGTTCTATGGTCGACACCAGGTAATTCTGTCCGCCCAGCGCAGCCCCCTGGTCGCGCGGGCCGATTCCCCGCGGCGCGAAGCCGCGAAACCCGTTCGCGCCCGACGCGAACCGGTCGATGGCGCGGCTGGGATTGCTGCCCAGGCTCGAAACCGTTCCCGCATCCAGGCCAAACACCAGGCGCATCCTCGATGACAGCGGCACATAAGACCGTGTCACCAGCCTGAAATCGGAAAGACGGTCACTGGTCCCGAGGTTCCAGAAGTAATGGTCCAGCCCCACGCTGTATTCCATGGAGGACCACCCGGTATCTTCCGCGGTCATAGAACTGTGCTCCAGGCCCAGCCGCAGATAGGGCGCCTCGATGCCCGAGGTCCGCTCCTTCAGCAACAGCGCGCTGGTCGCCGGCGCCACGTCGTACAGCCGGTGATCGCGGTATCCCAGCCCGGCCTCGAACCGTGTCGCCTCGTTCGGCGTCCAGGCAAGATAGGCCTCCGCCTGGTAGGTTTCCTGCGAAAAGGCGTGGTCGTCATAGGACGTGTCTTCCCACCCGGCCTTGAAACCAAGGTCGATGGAATCGCCGAAGACGTCCACGCGATACAGCTGCCCCAGCACCCGATTGACGTCTTCGTTCACCTCCACGCGGGCCGACCCGTAGGTGTCGGGAAACAGGTTGTACCGCTCAAAGAACAGGCCCGCGATCAGCCCGTCATCCGATGCATAGGCGATGGATCCCTCGATCCGTCCGGGGCGCGTGTTCAGCTCCTCGACCTCGATCACCAGCGTGTCCCCCTCTGGGACCAGCGCGACACTCTCGAACACGCCCGTCGACATCAGGCATTCCTCGATCGCCCGCAACTCCAGCTCCAGGTAAGGCACGTTCGGCACCGCGCCACAGGTATCCTTTATATCCTGTTCGGGGATGAACTCCGCGCCGCGTACCTCGACCCGCTCGAACGTCCGGACCGATTGCGCGAACGCCGCTGGCGCCGGCGACATACCACAAACAAAAAGCATGGCGAAACAAAGGTTTACCCCCGGGAGTCGCCGGGAAGAAACGATTTCTGGCGGCAGCATATTCTTCTTTCTTTCCAGTAAACCGTTG
Organism: Roseovarius sp. MMSF_3350; assembly: GCF_030733425.1. GTDB lineage: Bacteria > Pseudomonadota > Alphaproteobacteria > Rhodobacterales > Rhodobacteraceae > Roseovarius. The sequence goes on along the minus strand of NZ_JASHIZ010000030.1, from coordinate 15,123 downwards.
CGTGGCCGCGCCCCCCGCGTCACGCTCCGGCCTGCCCCTTTCGGAGCGTCTATCTCAATCTAGCACGGGTCAGCGGCCGCGTCAGGTAACTCAGGATGGAACGTTTCCCGCTTTCGATATCGACCTGGGCGACCATGCCCGGACGAATCGCGTATTCCTCGCCAAAGCTCTTCAGATAGCTGCTCTCGGTGCGCACCATCACCCGATAGAAATCCTGCATCCCCTGCGCCGTCTCTTCCTCGACCGTATCCTCGGAAATCTGCTCGACCACGCCCAGCAGGTCGCCATAGGTCGCGAAATCATAGGCCGTGATCTTGACGCTCGCCGGCATTCCCGGCGCGACAAAGGCCACGTCCTGCGGCTTGACCTTGGTCTCGATCAGCAACTGGTCGTCGGTCGGGGTGATCTCCATGATCGGCTCGCCCGGCTGCACGACGCCGCCCAGCGTGGTGATCTTGATGTTGTTCACCCGCCCCGACACCGGCGACTTGATTTCCGTCCGCTGGAACTCGTCGCGCTTTTGGATCAGGTCCTGCCGCAAGGTCGTCAGCTTGGCGCGCCGCGTTGCAAGATCCTTGTAGGCTTCCTGCACATAGGCGTTGCGCACCTCGTTGATCTTCCCGTCCAGTTCGGCCTTTTGCTGGCGCAGCTGCAACAGGTCGATCTGGCTGACCGAGCCGCCGGCCGCCAGCGGGCTGGTGATGTCGATCTGGCTCTGGACCGTCTCGCGCTCCTCCTCCAGCGACGCCAGCGAGGCGTCCAGCTTCTTGCGCCGCGCCTCGAACAGGCGCAATTCGGTGGCCTCGGTCTCGGTCGGGTTCGGCCCGAAATCCAGTTCCGGCACTTCCAGAACCTCCGACTCCAGCCGCTTGACCTCCGCCGTCAGCGCGGTGATCTCGGCCTGGGTCGAGTTGAAGGCCGTCTCCGACCGCGTCGGATCAAGCCGCGCGATCAGCTGGCCCTCCTCCACCATGTCGCCTTCGCTGACATGCAGTTCCGCCAGGATACCGCCCTCCAGGCTCTGGATCGACTGCAACCGCCGCAAGGGGACGACACGTCCATCGCCGCGCGTGATCTCGTTGATCTCGGCCATCGCCGCCCAGGCCACGGCGATGATCAGCGACAGAACCACAGTGCGGATCACCCAGCGCGCCCGCCGCAGCGTCTGACGACGATAGGTGCCGTCCAGATGGCTCGTGGTTTCCAGCTCCGCGTGGCTCATGTCACCGCCTGCACCGGTTTCTTCTGTGCCGTGTTGGCGCGCGCCGCGTTCAGGATCTGCAACAGGTCACCGTCACGCGCGACCCTGCCGTCCTTGAGAACAAGCGCCCGTTCCGTCAGCCCCAACAGCTCGCGCTTGTGCGTCGCGATGATCGCCGTGCGCCCCTTCAGCCACTCCTTCAGATAGCTGATCACTTTCGCTTCGGTCACGTGGTCGAAGGCCGAGGTCGGCTCGTCCAGCAACACCACCCTGGGGTCCTGCAGCAGCACGCGGGCCAGCCCGATGGACTGCCGCTGACCGCCCGAGACATTCGCGTTGCTCTGGATTTGCAGGTCGAGACCCCGCACATGCTGCCGCACGAACGTGCCAAGCCCCACAGCGTCAAGCGCCTCCAGCAATTCCGCGTCGGAATGCAGCCCGTGATCCAGCAGCAGGTTTTCCCGCAACGTCCCCTGGAACAGGGCGACGCTCTGCGGCAGATAGCCGATCTGGCGCCGCCGGTCGATCGGGTCGATCTGGCTCATCGCAAGGTTGTCCACCAGCACACTGCCCGCCTGCGGATCGGTCAGCCCGGCCAGCAGCCGCAACAGCGTTGACTTGCCCGCCCCGTTCCCGCCCAGCATCGCGATGCGTTCTCCGGCGCCAATCTTCAGTTCGGGAATGGCCAGAACTGGCGGTGCCTGCGGATCGTGCCGGAACACCACATCCTGGATCTGGTAATCGCCCTTCATGTCCGTGGCGCGCACGAAATGCCGGTCCGTCGGCCGCTCCACGGGCAGCTTCATGATCTCGTTCAGCCCTTCCATCGCTGCACGCACCTGCTGCCATTTCGCCAGCAGCCCGGCCACCTGCCCCATCGGGGACATCGCGCGCGTCGACAACAGCGTACAGGCGATCAGGCTGCCCACGGTCAGTTCCCCGGCGCCGATCAGGTACACCCCGACGATCACCACGCCCGCATAGGCCAGCCGCTGCACCGTGCTGACCAGCTGCGTCATCAGCGCGGTCAGGTTGCGAGTCTTGACTGCCGTGGTCGCCATGGTGGCCGTCAGTTGTGCGTGCGACCGCTGCAGCCGTCCTTCGGCGCGCGCCGCCTTGACCGTCTCCAGGTTCGTGATCGTCTCCAGCAGCAGGCCGTTCAGCGCCGCCGCCTCCCGCGTGTTCTCGCGCGAGGCGTTGGCCAGTTTCTTCTGCATCAGCAGCCCGGGCAGCACCGTCAGGATCACGCCCGCCAGCACCACCAGCGCGATGGGTCCGCCGATGAACCAGATCACGCCAAGAAAGATGATCACGAACGGCAGGTCGCAAATCGCCGTGACGGTGTTCGAGGTAAAGAATTCCCGAACCGTGCCGAAATCCCGCACTTGGTTGGCAAACACCCCGGTCGAGGCCGGCTGGTTTATCAGCCGCATGTTCGCGACCTTGTCGAAAAGCTGCGCCGACAGACGCAGGTCCAGGTCCCGTCCCGACACGTCCACCAGCGACGACCGCATCAGGCGCAGGATCAGCTCCAGAACGATGGCGATTCCGACACCGCTGGCCAGGATCCAAAGCGTATCCATCGCGTTGTTGGGCACCACGCGGTCATAAACCTGCATCGAGAACAGCGCCGTGGCCACCGCAAGGATATTGGCCGCCATCGAGGCGATCATCACGTCGCGATAGATCCACCAGTTCTCCCAGACCGGCCCCGTCAACCAGTGCCCGCGTCCTTCTTTCTTGCCATCCAGGCGGCCCGACACGATGTCGATGGGTTTCGAGATCAGGACCCTGTCGTCGCGCAGCCGGTCCAGTTCCTCGGCGGTCCAGACCGCCCTGCCACCGCCGGATTCCGGCAACAGCACCTTGGCCCGACCCTCCTTGTAGGCCTCCACGATGACCGTGCGGCCGTTCTTCAGGAACGCCAGCACCGGAAAGCTGTGCTCCGGCAGCGACTGCAGCGGTTCGCGCGTCGTCCGGCAGCTCATGTTCGCCCGTCTCAGCGCCAGCGGCGCCAGGTCCGCGGACAACTGGCTGCCCGCCTCCCGCGGAAGCCCCTCGGTCAGCTGAGCCGAGGAGGTCGTGACGCCCTGGATCCTGCACAGCTGCAACAGCCCCAATACAAGCGGATCATGCAATTCCGCATCAGTCATCGCGTTTTCCCCGTGTCTTCCCGTCGTCATCTTACCGTGCCCGCCGACAGCATCGTGCCAAGGACACCAAGGTCCCTGGCGGACTCGTACTCGGTCCTCTTTCTCTCGTCATAGGTATCGATCTCGTCGATCTGCGCGTCGTAAAGGTCACGCCCCGTGGTCAGCAGGTCCAGAATCTCGCGCTGTCCCGCGATGAACTGCTCTTCGTACGAGGCCAGCACCTTTTCCGATTCCACCAGCTGCGCCGCTTTCGAGCGTTCGCTCGTCCGCAACAGTTGCAGCCGCTCCAGCGCGGTTGTCGTGGCGTTCAGCAACTCGCGCTCCACCCCGCGCATCGACGCCTTCGCGCCTTCCACCTCCAGCCGCGCGCTCTGGATCTGCCGCTGGCCGAAGCCGCGCGAATTCAGATCGACCCCGGCCGAGATTCCAAGCGCGGTCTGCGTGTCACCGCCATTCAGATCCGCGCGTCCCTGCGCCTGCAGGTTGATGGTGGGAAAGCGCTGCGCCTTCGCGGTATCGATCCCCGCCTCGGCCTCGGCCACCTCCGCCCGGGCGGCGGTGTATTCCGGCGCGATCCGGATGGCGGCGCGGATCTTCTCGACTGACCCGTAATGCTGCGCAAACCCGATCGCGGGCGGCCTGCGCACATCGCCCAGCGGCCGGCCCACCAGATATTCCAACTGCGCCAGCGCGATCTGCCGGTTAGCCAAGAGCTGCGACATCTGCTCTTCCGCCCTGGCGATCTCCAGCCGGGCGCGCGCCACCTCGCTGTTGTCGCCGACACCGCCCCTGGCACGGTCCTGCGCCTGTCCTGCCAGGCGGCGGGAAAAGCTCATGTATTCCCGGGTATAGGCAATCTTGCGATCCAGCACCTCGACATCGAGGAAATATCCCGCGATCTCGAAGGACAGGTCCTCCACCGCCATCTTCAGGTCGGCCATCGCCTGCACCCGCACCTGCGAGGCCTGCTCGATCTCCGCCTTCGTCTTGCCCCAGTCGAAAAGCAGCTGCGTGACGCTCAGCACCAGGCCGGGCCCGTCGCTGGCGGTCGTACTGGTTTCACCGGACAGGCTGATCGCGGGGAAATAGGCGTCGCGCGCGGCGTCGATATCCACGCTCTTTATCGCGACCTCCTGCCGCAGCGCCTCGACGCCCGGATCCGTCTGCGCGGCCAGCAGAACCGCCTCCTGCAGCGACATCTGCGCCCGCACCGGGCTGGCAATGGCAAGAATGAAAAGGAAAGACAGGGCAATGGCCGCAACCGGCCAGTTCAAAGCATCGAAGGCAGCCGCGGCGGAACGGGCCCGGTCATTGCTTTCGAAAGCGCACCCCCTACGAAATGACAGCTCGCGCTGCTTGCTCATCCCACGACACCACTGGGGCCGGCCCTGTAAAAGGACGGCACCTCCCTGATATTCAACCCCCACGCTTAATCAAGATACACAATTCAACCGCAAGTAAAAGATCTCTTACAGCCGAAAGCATTGCAAGGAACAATTACCACCAAATTGGATGTAGTGCACTATCCTATTTAGTCTCAATAGCCTGCAACGCTGTGGTTGTGTTCTATTAGACGCTATCGTCCTGGGACGAGAACAGATCATCCAACAGCGAACTGTCCGCATTCATGCCACCGGCAGCGTCGCCAAACAGGCCGCCGATATCTGCCAGCAGACCGCCAACCTGCGAATCTGCGCCATCGGCATCCGCATCGCCCAGCAGCGCCCCGATCACGTCGCCGTCCCCACCGGTGACATCCGCGCTCGAAGGCCCGAGGATCTCGCTCAGCAGGTCATCGACCTCGCCATCGGCCAGCAGGTCACCGCCCGTCCCGACCAATGTGCCGGTCAGACTGCTGTCCCCGACCAGACCGGCGAAAAGGTCGTCAAAGCCGTCGATCTCGCTTTCGGGAACCTCGACGCCGAACGCGTCGTCGTCCCCAAGAAGCCCGGTCAGGACATCGTCCATCCCGTCAACGGGAAGGCCCCCGCCAAACTGCGTCAGGTTCTCCGCAAGGTCCGCGGCCATGTCATCGCCCGCTCCGACAAGGGTATCGAGAAATCCGTCATCCCCCGACTCCTCCAGGTCATCGAACGAATCTGCACCTGTTTCCGGATCCGTGCCCGTTTCGGGCCGGGGCTCAGACTGTTCAGGCTCCGAGCCGTTCGCGTCAGGCGCACCTGACACAGAATCATCCGCCGACGCGGACTCCACGCTGCCGGTATCACCGGCACCGGTCACTACCGCGTTGTTCTGAGCACCACCGCCGCCGGCAACAATACCCGACAGGCCGCCGATCAGCCCGCCGCCGCCTGTCAGCGATCCCAGCAGGCCGCTGGCGCTACCACCGGAATCACCGTCATCCGCAGCGGTATCATCATCGTCGCCGCCCGCCCCAAGAAGGCCGCCCACAAGGCCGTCGTCACCCAGCAAACCACCCACCGGGCCGTCGTCACCCAGCAAACTGCCCACCGGGCTATCTTCACCCAGCACGCCGCCCACAAGGCCATCATCACCCAGCACACCGTCCACCAGGCCGTCATCACCAAGCATACTGCCCACCGGGCCGTCGTCACCCAGCACGCCGCCCGCAAGGCCATCTTCACCTAGCACACCGTCTACAAGGCCATCATCACCCAGCACGCCGCCCACAAGGCCGTCATCGCCAAGCACGCCACCCAGCAAACCGTCGGACCCGGAGCTATCACCTGCCGAATCATTGTCGCCGCTGCCGCCCAGCCCAATTAGCCCGCCCAGCGCGCTGTCGCCCCCGAGCACGCCGCCCAGCAACCCGTCGGACCCGAGCAGATCACCCACCACCGGAATATCTCCGACGATCTCGTCCACCAGGCCGTCGTCACCGATCAGGTCCCCGACGAGCCCCGGCACGACACCGTCCTGGCCCAGCAGGTCATCGACCGCGCCACCGCCAAGCACCGGGCTCAGGATACCGTCCAGCACGCCCTCGTCTCCGAGCAGCGGGTCCAGCAGGTCGTCCACGACCCCATCCTCGCCAAGGATATCCGTGACCAAACCCTCGTCGCCGAGCACGACATCGACAACGCCACCAAGATAGCCGTCCTCGCCCAGCAGGCCCTCAAGCACGTCGAGGTCCAGCAGGCCATTGTCGCCGATGATCGTATCGATCACATCATCGATGACACTGCCCTCGCCAAGCAGGCTGTCCAGGACACCGCCATCGCCGGCAATCGCGCCCAACAGGCCGTCGACAACGCCGTCTTCCCCCAGCACCGGGTCAAGCACGGGGTCGAGGACCGGCCCCAACAGGCCATCCTCGCCATCCTCGGAATCGATCTCGACATAAACTTTCGGTGCCTCGGTCGGCGCCTGGGCGCGCGGGATGAGCGTCTCTGCGTCCTCGCCTTCCGCCAGCATGGCCGCGGCGGACGCAGCTGCCGCACCGGCATCCTCGATTTCCGACGTGCCCCCCGAAGCCACGACAGCTCCGGCCGGCGGAAGCTCCGCAACCTCGACCGGCGGCTCCGCCTCCGTCTCCTTTAAGGTCACTCCCGAAGACGCCTGCGCCATTACCTGCACATCGGGCACCTCGGACGCGGCCTCGGCCTCGGCCTCCTCGACCGTAAAGATCTGACGCTCCTCGGTGCGGACCGCCTCGTCCTGCACCACCGCCTCGCCGCTTTCGGTGGCACGCGCCTCCGCGCGACCGCTCTGCAGGACCAGGCCCATGCCGATGGCGCTGGACGCCGCTCCGTTCAGGCCGGACCGGGGCCCCTGCCGATCGGAGTCAGGCACGCTCGCAGAGAGAGACGGCGCGCCGTTCTCTCCGGTGTGATCCACCGATTCGTGCCTACCCTTCTTCGCCACCACGCCCTCGGGCCTCCAAGTGATCCTGTAGTGTCTGCAGCCACTTACCTGCAAACCCGACAAGGAACTTCATCCAAAAGCAGATAGACCTGCCACAAACCTATACCAGTTGTCATTATACAACTAATTACGGCACTGGGAAGCATAAGTTAGTATATGAGGCCCATACATTCGACAAATTCGCGCGCCGGCCGCACCTGGACCGTCACATCGCCACACCGCGCAACGCCGCGCGACGCCTGGGCGGTCGTGTGAACGCATGTACGCGGAGCCTGTCTTTAGCTGTCGATGGCCCGCATACATCCTTTAGCATGTATCCACATCCTGAACAGCCCTCGATCCGAGTTTGGCCTCCGACGAAAGGGCGCCTGTTCAGCAAGGAAAAGGGCCGTTCAGCCTTTGCCGACCGGTGCGGCGTGAGGCCGATCGGAGACCTCGTCCGTGAGACGCGGCGCACCTTTTTCGTCGCAGAAAGTGAGCTTATTGCTACGGCAAAGTTTGATGGCGGAGACGAAGTCCGCATAACATAATGAAACTAATATCAATAAGCACTAAGGGACGAATTGATTAAAGTATTTAAAGACAGTATTTTAAGGCTGCACTTATCAATAGACATCAATAGACATCAATGGACAGAAACTCATACTTTAGTGCCCAATTAGTGCTGAAAGAGCCATTTCCGCCCATATGGACGAAGGAACCGTGACTTGCACAACACCAGTAGCCCGCGCTCCGCTCCGCCGATCTCCAGGCCCGCAGCCATGCAGGCATACAAACTACCGCAGTTCACTGACGCGATAGTTATTCGCTTGGGATATATGTACGCCCCCGACCGCACTACTCCAATGCGTGGGGATAACATTTTTTGCCGTGCGAAAATTGACCCGTGCGTGCGTCCAGTCTATCCGCGCCACATGCAGGGGAGGCTTTGACAATGGCAAAGACACTGAACCGGCTGACGGCTAACGAAATCAAGGCGGCGCATTCTGGCGCAAACCTGAATGATGGCGGCGGGTTGTTTTACCGTGCGGACAAGACACCCGGCAGTGGCCAGTGGAAATTCCGCTTTACGTCCCGCGACCCTGATTTTGTCGCTCGACAGGCTGCGAAGGGCAGTGCGACCCGGCAGCGAGACATGGGGCTGGGAACCTATCCGACGACATCGCTGGCGTCAGCCAGGGCGAAGGTTGCGCCGCTGCGCGCTGCCGTGGACGCAGGCCATGACCCGATCGAAGACGCTCGGCGGGACGCGAAAGCGGCGGAGCGGGAAGCCGCGGACGCGGCGCGCGTCCGTGCCGCCGAAGAAATGACCTTCGGTCGGTATGCGGACGAGCTTTTTCTTCCTGTGATGCTGCCCCGCTTTACAAACGCAGCCCACATTCAGCAGTGGCGGGCCACCTTCGCCACCCACGCGAGGGAGCTGAGGGACAAGCCCCTGGCCCATATAACGCGCGAAGATATCCTGGCCGTCCTTCTGCCAATATGGGAGACCAAGAACGTCACGGCTGCCCGGAGCCGTGAGCGGATCGAACGTTTGTTCAGCCACGCGATCCAGAACGGCTACTTCACCGGCGACAACCCGGCGACCTGGACACAATTCGACCATACGCTCACACCCCCCAAGAAGCTGACGCGGGGCCACCACACGTCCATTCCGCACGGGCAGATTACTGATTTCCTGTCCGTGGTGCGGTCCCGGCAGGGGGGCGGCGTCACGGCGCTCATGCTCGAATGGATTGCCCTTGCCGCCTGCCGGACGGGCGAGGCTCGGTTTGCAGTCTGGGATGAAATCGACCTTGAACAGAAAGTGTGGACCATCCCGGCGGCGCGGATGAAGATGCGACGGGATCATGTCGTGCCGATCACTGGGCGGATGTTCGAGATTCTGGAAGAGGCCCAAAGGCACGGCTCCGTCTTTGGCAGCACGAAGCGCCATGTCTTCCTGAACGGCAAAGGGCACCCTTTGTCGGAAATGGCTGCACTGATGTTCATGCGCCGCTTGCAGGGGTTCGAGAAATACACAGTGCATGGCCTGCGGGCTACCTTCAAAGGATGGGCCGCCACGGAAACGGACTTTCCCCGCGAGTTGATTGAAGAGCAACTCGCGCACCAGTTGGGCGCGGTTGAGCGGGCCTATATGCGTCTGTCTGCCGTAGAGCGCCGCAGACCCATGATGGAGGCTTGGGCTGCCTACTGTGCCGGCGAGGACGCTGGAGCAGACACGGGCAACGCCGTGGCAGTATCGACCGGCAGTGGCCAATAGGATGACCGATAAAACCTTGGGTGAGATATTGACTGGCGATACCCGCCGCGAAGACCTGCATCGCGCGTTGGACGAAATTCTTGATGCGCAGGTCGAAGATGGCGGGGCTTTGGACGCTCCAGCATTCTGGACGTTCGTGGCCTCGCTTGCTGACGGGAGCGGCATCCCCGCCGAGATAGAGGAAGGCGCGGCGCTTTTGCTTGCTGAGCATCGCGTTCCCGACACACCTGAAGACCTTTGGCAGGCGTGGCAATGGGCGGTGTTGGTCAAGCTGCTGCAACGGCTCGAAGCCCCAGCCAAAGTCGGATTGGAAGGCAGCATCTTGCCTGAAAGTTTCATGCCTGCTGCACTCAAAGCCATAGCGATCAACCGTATTCAAAACGGGGGCGAGGGTGCTGATATTGACCTCTTGGCGATGAACACCAGCTGGCGCGGGACTGAGCAGGCAATGATCCGGACTGCGCGGGGGCTTCTCACGCGCCATGTGCTCGAACAGGCAATTCTTAACAACCGGTCGGAGGATGAGACAAGGAGGCGCATCTTTCCGGGCGACCTGCCGAACAGGACATGGACGGGTTGGAAACGCGAAACGGCGGAGCAAAAGGGGTTTGACGAGATCGAGCCTTATCGCGCTTCGCTCCGCGCGGCTCTCGAAGCGGGCGAAGAGGCGCTTTCCTTACCAGCAGAGCAAGTAGCGGAAATCTGGAGGCTGGCCTATCGGCCCAACCCAATTAGGCGGGATTAGGCGGTGAAATCTCAAAACGACCCCCCAATACGAATGCGGCGCAATCCTTCATGTTCACTTCATCTGCCTTAGCAAATGGAGTTAAACAATGAAAAACCCAGCAGACGCCACGGAAAAGCCTACCGCGCCCCTCGAACCCCTCACTATCCGCCCCGGCGAGCTCGCCGCCCGCATGGGGGTCTCGCTCGCTTGGATCAACCAACTGCGGAACCATCCCAATCCTGAAGTACGCTTGCCGCGTTCGTTCAAAATTGGCCGCGCAGTCTTCTGGCGCATCGAAGACGTGAACGAGTGGTTGGACCGCCAAGCTAGGCGCAACGCCGCCTGATCCGCCCATACGGCAACCTGAACAATCAATGAAAAAAGACCGTCAGCCGGGCATGGGCGACGGTCTTGGAAAGCGAGCTTTCTATGCTTCAAGAAACTATCAACTCTCCCGTCATCGATCAAGCTGACAGCGCGGTGGAATGGAACACTCCGTGGTTGACCGTTCTGTCAGATGCAAAGCACGCGGGCCTTGTGGCGCCTGACACTGCCGAGAGTATCAACGTGCGTGCTGCGATTGGCATTTTGTCCGGCACTGCGCTTGCAGACGGGATCATCAAGGCCATTTCCGACGGCTCCGCTGCCAGGATGGCGCTGGACGCGATTGCACCGGCTTTCGCCCCCGGCGACGTGATCGAATTGCGGACCTTGTGCCCGGTTGGGGGCGCACCCGAAAGCCTGTGTGGGCGGCTGGACGATTGCGCTGAGCGTAAAGCCCTCGAGGAGTTCGTCCGCCAGAACAACGGATGCCGGAACCTCTATGTGGGTCTTAACCCGCGCCGCGCGGACATGGCGGGAACCACGCAATCCGGCAAGGCGCTGGATGTAGTTGCGCGCCGTGCAATGGTGCTGGACATGGACTACAAGGACGCGCCGGACGTGGACGCGGATTGGTCGCGGACGGTGGACGCTCTGGGCACCGAGGCTGACCCGGCGATGGTCCTGAACACCGGCAATGGCGTCCAGGTCTGGCTTCCCATTGAGCCTCAGGCCGACGCGGACATGGACGCGAACACGGTTCAGATGCGGGATGCAATGCAGCGCATCGGGTCTGACAACATGTCCGATGCGCCGCGTATCGTTCGCTTGCCGTTCACCGTCAACTTGCCGACCCCTAGCAAGCGCAAGCGGGGTTGTGTGCCCGTTTTGGCGCAGCCTCGGACGAAGAACGCCTCCGCGAAACCCCGCCCGGCGGCGGACGTGTGCGGCGCAGTGGAAGCTGTTGTGGCGCGGCTCGGCCTCCCCGGCAAGCGGACTAAGGGGGGAAATGGATCTGCCAAGCGCGCCGCCGGGTCCGAAAATCACTACGGTGCGACGGGCGAGCGCAAGACTGGAAACCCCGCGCCCAGCGCGGAGATCTTGCGCATGGCGCTTGATCTTCTGCCCAACGACGCGGGCCATTTTGATGACCGGGACGATTGGCTGCTCGTCGGCTTTGCTGTCAAGGGTGCAGCGGTGCAGGGGGGCATCGAAGCCGAGGGCCGCAAAATCTGGCTGGATTGGTCAGACCGTTGGCTTGAAGGTGTCCCTGACCGCGACTTGCAGGCATGGGATAGCTTCAAAGCCCCCGGAACGGGCTGGGGAACGCTGATGCGGATGTTGGAGCAAGTGAACCCCGCAGGGCATGGCGAGGTCAGGACCGCAGAAGCCCGGTTGGCTTTTGAGGTGCAAGCAAAGCCCCTGCAAGCGGTGGGCTCCGCCTCTCTGACAAGGGCAGTTCCGCCCCGGGAATGGCTCTACGGCTGGAGTGTGGTGCGCGGTATGGTGTCGATGATTGTCGCACCTGGTGGCACCGGCAAGTCGGCGTTGGCGATGGTGGAAGCGCTGGCAATGGTGACTGGCCGGGAATTGCTTGCAGGTGACGCACCCCGCGGCGGCGGCAAGCATCGCGTCTGGTATCACAACGCAGAGGATGGCGGTGATGAAAACTACCGCCGTTTGAAGGCCGCAATGCTCAAACACGGGATCACTGACGGCGAACTGGGCGACCGGCTGTTCATGACCTCCGGACGCGACCTGCCGTTCAAGCTGGCGCAGAGCGGACGGCAGGGAGCAGAGATTGACCGCGGCGTGGTGGAAGGCATCATTGCCCGGATTACTGAGCTGCAGATTGACGCTCTGGTGCTCGATCCGCTTGGTGCACTCCACACCCTGTCCGAGAACTCCAACGAGGAAGCCAACTTGCTGATGGGTGCGCTGCGGGAAATCGCAGAGCGCACGGGCGTCGCGATCATCCTGGTTCATCATACCGGCAAAGCTGCGGCACAGGACATGGCCGCTGCGGGGGCTGGTGCATCCCGCGGAGCGTCCGCGTTCGTGGACGCCGCGCGGTCCGTACGGCAGGTGGCGAGGATGAGCCGCGCAGAAACAGCAAAGCTGAGCATTCCGAGTGAAGAGGCATGGCGCTACGTCCGGGTGGACAACGGCAAGGCCAACCTTGCCCCGGCAGAAGGGGCAAGGTGGCTTCGGCTCGTGAGCGTCTCTCTGGGAAATAGCACCTCGAAATACCCAGATGGGGATTACGTTCAGACCGTCGAGCGCTGGCAGCCGCCTACCGCCGCTGAAAAGGGCAAGGTGACCGCTGCCGAAATGAAAGATATCCAGGACGCGCTGGACGCAGCCACGGCAGATGCGCGCCGCACCAGTGTTAAGTCGCGCGGTTGGGTCGGTTACCTGATTGCCGACGTGCTTGCCAAACCGATTGATCCCAGCGGCACGGGCAGGGACGACCGGACGCCTGAGCAGGAATTTGCACGCCGCGAGGTCCAAGCAATTATCGAAGCTGGAAAGAAAAACGGCCTTCTGATCGTGCAGGATGAAAAATGCGCTGACCGCCACAAGCACCCTTGCGTCGCAGCTGGCGAAAGGGCGAGCCCTGAGGCCGCAGACAGCGCGGACGTGTCCGATGATTGAGCGCGGCAACACCAATTTGCTTCCCGCAGTGAGGGGCTGGGGCGCTGCGGAGCCTGGCTGCTATCTCCGCATTCACCTCCGCAAAGCTCCGCAGATTGAGTGTTTGTCTAACCTGCAGCGGGGTGGTGTCTACCCAAAGACACCCCCTGCGGAGGTAGCAATACACCCTAGGGAAATCGAACTTCCTCCGCACATTTTGGGGCCAATTTTGTCTAGGGTCTCATGCCCCCCTGCCGGGACAACTTGCCTCCGCACTTAGCGCCGCAAATCCCATCTATCTCGCGCCTACCTGCGCAGCCCAATCCACCTTCAACAACTCGAAAAGGACCACATCATGACTTACGCCGCCGATTGGATGGATCAGATCCACCGCACCTTCGAGCGTCATCCCGAACATCAGTTTGAACTGACTGACATTCCGATTGCCGCCCTTTTGGGCGTCGCCGCCGCCGGATGGATCGTCGGCATGGCGTCAGCGCCTTCGCTCCGCAATCCTGCAAGGCCCATCATTCCGCCGGGCTGTGATGCAATCACCTGCATCGTGCGCCGGGCAGACAGCGCAGAGGGTCGCCTCCTGCCGGGAGTGTTCCTGATGGATGGCGCACCCCCCTCCGGCGTTTCCGTTCGGTCGCGCTGAGCAGCTCTTCCATGTTGGCCCAACGCTTCCGCAGAACGGCTTTCTGGAAGTTATTGAGGTTCTTCGTCTTCTTCTCGAACCAGGCGTCAATAGCGGCTGGGCTCGTCATGCGCTGCGGCACGTCGCGCGCCTCATATTTCAGGTCGAGCACGACCTTGTCCCGGACCGCTTCCTGGAACTTGTAGGTGTGGATGTAGGTGCCGAAGACCTCGCGCGTGGTCTGCCGATCCTTCCGCAGCAGCGGGGTTCCGGTGAAACCGACGAAGATGGCGCCCTCGAGCCAGCGCTTCATCTGCTTGTTCATGTCGCCACCCTGGGTGCGGTGGCACTCGTCCACGAACACGTAGAACCGGCCGGTGACGTTCGGGGGCGGCCCAGACAGATCGGTCGTGTCGAACTTGTGGATCAGCGCGCAGATCAGCCGGGGGGACTTCGCGGCCAGCCAGCTCACGAACTCATCGCGCCGTGTCACCCGCGGCGATGGCGCATCGGCAGCGACCACGCCCGCGTTGCGCTTGACGATCTCGCGCGGCTGCGAGCCCGCAACCCAACCGGTCGCGGCGATGACATAGGAATCGTCCTGCAGCGCCTCGGCCCAGTAGTCCATCAGGTGCTGGTACACATCGTAGGGGTCGACGAGCGGGACGGATTGGAAGGCGGCCAGCAGGTCCTCCGAAATCGCCTCGATCAGCTCCTTCGGCTGGTCCCCCGGCACGAAGGCGCGGCATGCCGCATCCGCCCGTCCCCGCCATCCCGTGAAGGTCGCGGCGGCAGAGGCGGTGAAGGTCCGGAATTCCGCATGTTCCTCGATGGCAGATTTCACCTCGGCAATCGGGCGGGTCAGCGAGAGGTATCCCGGACGGAGGTCTTCGAAGAGCTCGCCGCGCAGCGATGGCATGACCTTCCACCAGCTGTCCAACGCGTCGATGTCCCGTTTCGGGATGCCGCCCTGCAGGTGCGCGTCGATGTCGTGGATGTCCTCGGCTTCCGAGGTGTCGATGTAGCGCGCCAGGTTCAGGTTGAAGGCGTTGCGCGGGTCGCTTTGCTGGATGTGCCCTCCAAGAGCCGCAGGTCAGCTTTGGGCCGTTGTCGACGTTTACCAGGGAAGAGTAGAAAGATAAAATTCGCGGCGGATTGCGTGAAGGCTGCCATAGCAGGTTAGCAGCCTCAGCGATTGAATCACTGAAGCAAGTGCCAAGGAAAGCGTGCCATACTTGACCATCCTGTCAAAAAGCTCCGGAACAAAGCATTTTGCCGAGCGCGCCTACAGAGAAATCCTAGACTCGCGTGGGTGAGGCCGGGGGGGGGGGAGAAGGCAGT
>NZ_JASHIZ010000002.1 GCF_030733425.1 Roseovarius sp. MMSF_3350 | reverse complement strand
CCCCGCCCAGAACCCCGGTCTTCACGTCGTAATCCACGGCCAGCCCGTAATCGGGATCGTCATCGCTGTCGACCATCAGGTGCCCGGCCTTCTTCAGCATCCGGTGGCAATCCCGCGTCAGGTGCCGCAACTGCAACCGCTTGCCCGCGGCCAGGTACTTGCCCGCCACCGCCTCGATCGCCTGCAATGCCGACTGGTCCACCACCCGGCTTTCCGCGAAATCCACGATCACCTTGTCGGGGTCGTTTTCAAGATCGAAAAGTTCCACGAACCCGCTGGCCGAACCGAAGAACAGCGGCCCCTGCACGCGATACACCTTGGTACCGTCCATCTCCCTGCCGGTGATGGCGTGAATGCGCTTGGCATTGTTCCAGGCATAGGTCAGCGCCGACACGATCACCCCCACGACCACCGCGATCGCAAGGTCGTACTGCACCGTCACCACCGTGACCAGCACGATCACCAGCGCGTCAGACAGCGGCACCTTGCGCAGGATCCGCAGCGAGTTCCACGCAAAGGTTCCGATGACCACCATGAACATCACGCCCACCAGGGCGGCCAGCGGGATCTGCTCGATCAGCGGCGCGGCAAACAGGATGAAAATCAGCAGGAACACCGCCGCCGCGACACCCGCGATCCGCGTCCGCCCGCCCGATTTGACGTTGATGATCGATTGCCCGATCATGGCGCACCCGCCCATGCCACCGAAGAACCCCGTCACGGTGTTGGCCACGCCCTGCGCGATGCATTCCTGGCTGGCGCCGCCCCGCTTGTTCGTCATCTCGCCCACAAGGTTCAGCGTCAGCAGGCTCTCGATCAGGCCGATGGCGGCCAGGATCACGGCATAGGGCAGGATGATCTCGAACGTCTCCAGCGTCAGCGGCACGGTCGGGATGTGGAACGGCGGCAACCCGCCCTCGATCGAGGCAAGGTCCCCCACCCGCGGCACGTCCAATCCGAAGATCAAGACGATCGCCGCCACCAGCCCGATGCCCGCCAGCGGCGCCGGGATTGCCTTGGTGAAGCGCGGCATCAGCCAGACCACCGCCATGGTCAGCGCCACCAGCGCCAGCATGGTATAGAGCGGCGTGCCGGTCAGCCATTCGCCACCGCTCATGCCATGCCCGGTATTCTCCATCGTGCCGGGCACCTTGAACTGGCCCAATTGCGCCAGGAAAATCACGATGGCGAGGCCATTGACAAAGCCCAGCATCACCGGATGCGGCACCAGCCGGATGAACTTGCCCCAACGCAGCACCCCGGCCGTGATCTGCAACGCCCCCATCAGCACCACCGTCGCAAAGAGGTATTCCACCCCGTGCTGCGCCACCAAAGACACCATGACCACCGCCAGCGCGCCCGTGGCCCCGCTGATCATGCCGGGCCGACCGCCGATCAGCGCGGTGATCAGCCCCACGATGAAGGCCGCATAAAGCCCCACCAGCGGATGCACCCCGGCGACAAAGGCGAACGCCACCGCCTCGGGCACCAGCGCCAGCGCCACGGTCAGCCCGGCCAACAGCTCGATGCGCAGTCGCGTCGCGCTGAACGTCTCTCCGGGCGTCAGGCTCAACTCGGACAAATCGAAGCGTTTGGCCCAGTCGGCCAGCAAGGTGCGTTTCACGGCGGGGTATCCTGATTGGGTGTCTCTGCGCGAGCGCTCCCCTACCGCGAACGGGCCCGGTTGACCATTGCCAATTTCAGAACCCCGCCATGAACGTGGCGGAATTACTTGCCGTAATAGTCCCGGAACCATGCGACAAACCGTGCCACGCCCTCGCGCACATCCGTATCCGGGCGATATCCCGTCAGGCTTTGCAGCAGGCTGGCGTCGGCCCAGGTGGCCGGCACGTCGCCTTTTTGCATCTCCATCAGGTTGCGCTCGGCGGTCATGCCCAGTGCCGCCTCGATGGCGTCGACGAAATCGGTCAGGCGCACCGTCCTGGAGTTGCCGATATTGACCACGCGGTAGGGCGCCACCGGCGACAGGCTGTCGCCCTCGGCGATCGCCTCGGGGTTGTCCGGCCGCACCGGCGCCGCGTCCATCAACAGGCGGATGCCCCGCACCAGGTCGGTGACATAGGTAAAGTCGCGGTACATCTCACCGTGATTGTAGACGTCGATCGGCCGCCCTTCCAAGATCGCGTCGACGAACTTGTAAAGCGCCATGTCCGGGCGTCCCCACGGCCCGTAGACCGTGAAGAACCGGAACATCGTCGTGGGCAGGTTCCACAGATGCGCATAGGAATGGCCCATCGCCTCGGTCGCCTTCTTGGTGGCGGCATAGATCGTCATCGGCGTGTCGGCCTTCTGCGCTTCGCGATAGGGCATGTCGGTCTCGGCACCGTAGACCGAACTGGTCGAGGCCATCAGCAGATGCTTGACCGCGTGGCGCTTCGCCGCCTCCATCACGTTGAAGGTGCCCACCACGTTCGCCTCGATATAGGCGCGCGGGTTCTCCAGGCTGTAGCGCACGCCCGCCTGGGCGGCCAGGTGCACGATGATGTCCGGCGCGCAGGCGTCCACGGCCCGGTCCAGTGCCGCAACATCCTCCAGCATCGCCTCGGCCGCGGTGAAATTGGGGGACTGCAACAGCATCTGGTGCCGCCGCGCCTTGAGCGACACGTCATAGTAATCGGTCATGCCGTCGAACCCGTGCACGACCATGCCTTCGTCCAGCAGCAGCTGCGCCAGATGGTATCCGATGAAACCGGCCGTTCCGGTAATGAAAACCCGTGTCATGCGCCTCTCGTTCCCGCTGCCCCGCTTCGCCGACATTCGTTAGCGGGCGCGGCTCTGCGGCACAAGGCCCGGTGCCCTTCAGACCGGCGTCACCGCACCGCCAGGCGGCGACTCGACCGCTTTGCGCAGCGCGGGCTTGAATGCCACGTGGCGCCCGCGGCCAGCCTGCTTTGCGGCATAAAGCGCAAGGTCCGCGTCGTCCATCATCATGGCCAGCCGCGGCTCGGCATAGCTGCTGCTGCGTGTCGAGCCGATGCTCGCCGATATTCGCGCGACCTCTGCGTTGAAGGCGACCGGCTGCTCCAGCCGCTGGATCAGCCGGCTGGCCACGCGCGCCAGCTCCTCTTCTGAGGTCCGCCCCTCCAGGAACAGCACGAACTCGTCGCCGCCCACGCGGATCACCGTATCCCCGTCCCGGGTTTCCGTCCGCAGGATCTGCGCCACGCGCCGCAACACGTGGTCGCCCGCCGCGTGGCCCAGTGTGTCGTTGACCGACTTGAAGAAATCGAGATCGAGATGCATCAGGACAAACTCCTCCCCGCTTGCGATCAGCCGCTGTGACACGGGCTCCAGCGCGCGGCGATTGCACAGACCGGTCAGCGTATCGGTATAGGCTTCCTCCTCGGCCGCCGCCTTCGCGCCGTGCAACCGCTGGTTCAGCTTTTGCCACGCGTCGGTCACAACCGCCTTGGCCTCGGCCAGATAAAGCATTTCCACGGCCAGATCCGTCACCGCGAAATCCGCGCTGCACAGGTCGTGACGTCCCACCGCGTCGATGACGCCGATGCCAAAGCTCAGATCGACGACCACACCACCCGCCGGGCCCAGCACCTGTTCCTCGGGCAAAGGTACGGCGACCCCTTTGAACTCGGTCCGGGGAGGTCCGCGCAAAACGCAATGCAACCGCCGTCCGCCCGCCGCGCGAAGGCCCGGCGCACCGGGATCGAGCCGTGGGCGCTTGACCTCGAAAAGATCGAAGAAATGCCGACCGATCAATCCCGTGGCGCCCAGGACCTTTCGCGCTGTGGGACCGGCGTGCACGATCTGCGCCCTGGCATCCAGCACCAGGCACATCGGGCACAGTACGTCCAGCAGAGCCGCCGAGGTCTCGATTGCATCGGCTTTCACCCGGCGGCCCCCAGCGTGAAACTGCGACCGCTGGCAAAGGCCGTCTCGAGCAGTTGAACCTCGACCGTCTCCGCCCTGCCGCTCCGGCCCTTGTACTCCAGCAAGACCAGCGCACCGTAATCGTCCGCCATCGCCCGCAACAGCCCCAACAGCACGTGACCAAAACCAAAGCCCCCTGTCCCGTGCTGCCCCACCGTGACCGAGAACTTCTGCCCCCCATGATCTGTCAGCGTGACCGGCGGCAAGTCCAGCTGCGGCACCGCCAGCCGCGCCCGCGCGGGCAGATCGTCCAGCGAATACAGGAAATCGGTGAAATCCGCGCCCGAGAACCGCAGCAGGCGCCGCAACGCCTCGGCGGTGGGGTGCGAAACGAGGTAGGTGCCTATATCCTCCAGCACCTCGGCCTCGGGTTTACCCAGAAGTTCCGCGGCCTGCCCCAGCACATCGACGGTCAGCGCGTCGGGATAATCCAGCATCGCCTCGAATTCCGGCGGTGCAAGCTCCGCGCGGCGGGCAATCTCTTCCCACGCTTCCTGCCCGTACGTATCGCGCAGGAACAACTCCATGGCCCGGTTGATCAGCCCGTGCATCGCTCACTCCTGAATCCCGGGCAAGCCTTTGCACAACGGGATTAAGAAGCCTTGAACGTTTAAACTTGTCTCTACCTTCGCCCGGCCCGGCCCGCGTCAGAAATCGGTCGGCGCCCCGCCCTCTTCCTTTCGCTTGGCGACAAAGGCCGCAAGCTCTTCGCGGATCGCCTCGTCCATCGGCGGCGCCTCGAAGCTGGCGATGATGTCACGGAACACCTGATGCGCGCGTTGCGGCGTCCACATGCCGCCCGCCGCTTCCCAGGCCTCGAAATTGCGCCAGTCGCTCAGGAACGGCTGGTAGAACGCGGTCGTATAGCGGTCCTGCGTGTGCTGAATGCCAAAGAAATGCCCCTGGTTGCCGACCTCGCGCACTGCCTCGACGGCAATCTCGTCCGGCCCGGTCGCCGTCACCTGCGGATCCATATAGCGCTGGATATGCTGCAGGACCTCGCAGTCCATGATGAATTTCTCCGGGCTCGCGATCAGCCCGCCTTCCAGCCACCCGGCGGCGTGATAGACCATGTGCGCCCCCGACTGCACCGCCGACCACAGGCTGTTCGAGGTTTCCCACATCGCCTGCCCGTCCGGCACGTTCGCCGCACACACGCCCGACGCGCGCATCGGCAGGCCGTAGAACCGCGCCAGTTGCCCCGTCATCTGCGTCGCGCGCATGTATTCCGGCGTGCCGAAGGCCGGCGCGCCCGATTTCATGTCGACATTGCTGGTGAACGTGCCGATGGCACACCCCACCCCGGGCCGGATCGCCTGCGCCAGCACGATCGCGCACAGCCCCTCGGCCAGGCTTTGCGCCACCGCCCCCGCCATGGTCACCGGCGCCATTGCGCCCGCCAGCGTGAACGGCGTCACCACCAGCCCCTGGTTGCGCCGCGCCAGGCGCATCCAGCCGTCCAGCATCGGGAAATCATGCTTCAAGGGCGAGGTCGAGTTGATGTTGGAATACATGTGCGGGCTGGATTCGAACGCCTCGTCCGTCAGCCCGCCCGCGATACGCACCATCTCCATCACGTCCTCGACGCGTTCGCGGCCCAGGCAATAGGCGTGCGCCACCTTGTCGGTAAGCGTCAGCTTGTCATAGAGCACATCCAGGTGCCGCACGCTGGCATGAACGTCCTGCGGTTCCACCGGATACCCGCCGACGAAATGGATGCAGTTGAAATACTGGCTCAATTTCAACAGGTTGGCGCACATCTCGCGCGTGCCCGTCACCTTGCGGCCTATTCCCATGTCCCAGTAGCTCGGCGGCGAGGAGACATTGCCGAAATTGAGGTGCCGGCCTCCGATGGTGATCGCATGGTCCGGGTTGCGCGGCGTGATGGTGAACTCGCCCGGCGCCTTGCCGATCATCTCCATCACGAAATCGCGGCCCATCCGCACGTTCTCGCCGTTGATGTCGCAGCCCCCCGTGCCGCGCAGGATCTCCACCGCCTCGGCGTTCAGAAACTCGATCCCGATCTCCTCGAGGATTCGCATGGCGCCATGGTGGATCGCCTCGATGCCCGTCTCGTCCAGAGGCTCGACCGGCCGGTCGATGTTGAGCGGCGGGTTCCAGGGCATCTGGTCGATGACGGCCGTGCCCCGGCGCGTCGCGTTCCCGGCCCGTCCGCCGCTGCGTTTCCTGCGTAAGGCTGTGTCTGCCATGGCGAGTCTCCTCCAGGGGCTCTCTCCATGCAATCACCGCGCAGGCCCGCTGGTTTGCCGCTTTGCGACAGAACCTGTCGCAGGTGAACTATCGCGGCACTATTAGCGCCGCGCGCCGCCGCAGGATCGACAGATACACGGCCAGGCTGCCCACCACGACCGCCCCGCCGATCAGCATCGCCACGGTGGGCCGCTCGCCCACGCCGATCCAGACCCACAGCGGCCCCAGCACCGTTTCCAGCAACATAAGCAGGCTGACATTGGCCGCCAGCGTATGGCGCGCGGCCAGCGACAGCATGAAGAACGACACCGGCAGCACCACGCCCCCGGTGATCGCCATGGCCCAGACCCGACCCTCGAACATCGCGTCAACGCCGGTCAGCGACCAGCCGATTCCGCCCGCGATCCACGCGCCCACACCGATGGCCAGCAGGATCGGCAGGTCGGGGCTCGCACGGACCGTGACGAAGTTCAGCGCCAGCACGAACGCCACGCCCAGGCCAAACACCGCCCCGGTCGCCGCAGCCCAGTTCAACGCCACGTCGCCATGCCCGCCGCCCAGAACCGCGATGCCGATTCCCGTCATCACCGCCGCAATGGCGGCCCAGGTCAGCGCCGATGTCGCCTCGCCGGTCACCACCCGGCTCAATACGGCCGAGAACACCGGCACCGCCGCCACGCCCATCAGCACCATCGCCGCGGGGGCCGACGCGATCCCCAGGCAGAACAGCATCGAGTTCAGGACCTGCGCCGCCACGATCAGCATCCCCGGCCCGCGGCACAGCCGGGCGACGTCCCCCGCCCGGTCCCGGCTCAGCGCGGCCCAGGCCAGCACCATCATCGTGCCCATGAACAGCCCGCGCCAGCCGGTCATCTGAAAGCCTTCCATGCCCGACAGCCGCATCAGCATCGCGTCGGGCGTCAACACCAGCGTGCCGAAAAGCGCCAGAAGTACGCCGCGGGACAAGCCCGCGCTCACGCCGTCATCCAGTCCGGTATACGCCCGATGTCGGGCAGAACGACATCCGCATGCGCCCGCAGCGCCTCGTCGGGCGCCGGGCCGGTCAGCACCGCGATGGTCTGCATTCCCGCCGCGCGCCCCGCGATCAGGTCATGCGTGCTGTCTCCCACCATCGCCACCCGCGCCGGGGGCAGGCCGGTGGCGCGGGCAAACGCCAGACACGGCCCGGGTTCGGGCTTGGCGCCGTGACCCGAATCGAACCCGGCGATGAAATCGAAAAAACCGGTGACATCGGCTTCGCCCAGATGCGCGCGGGCGCCATATTCGGTATCGTTGGTCGCCACACCCAGCGCGATGCCCTCCGCCTTCAGCGCTGCCAAAAACGGTATCAGCGGCACCGCTTCGGCCTGTGGCGCTGTGGCCGAGGTCTGCATCAGGTAAAGCTCCAGGTCGGCCACCTCCCGGTCCGGCAGCGCCCGCGCGACGCATTCCGCCGCCTCGCGGTTGGTGCCCGCGATGATCGGGCTTGTCGGCCGAAAGCGCCGCGTCGCCAGGTCGTAATGCATCTCCCGGGCCAGCCGCGCCCGCACCTGCGTGTCACCGCCGGCCAGGTCCTCGATCAGTTCCCCTGCCCAGGTGCTCCAGGTGGTGTGAAAGTCGAAGAGCGTGCCATCCTTGTCAAACAGCAGCCCATCAACCTTTCTTGCCGGTCCGTTCACCTTTCGATCCTCGCCCTGACCTCATGTCCAATGGGTCTGCACCCCGCCCGGCAGGCCGGCACGCGCCTGAATCAGCGCCTCGGGCGCCATGTCATGCGCGTCGCAGAACTCCATGACCCAAGCGTCGTCCATAAGAATGAAATCCAGCACAGATGCAAGGAAATCAGGATCTTGCGCCCGTTCCCGCAGGTCGTCCAGACCCGCGCCCGTGGACCCCATGAACACGTCCAGCAGGTTTTCGTGGCCCGCGACCCAGGCCAGGGCGGTCAGCCCGGCGGTTTCGGCATGATCTTGCTCTGCGCCCATATTGCTTAATTCCCGGCAAGGTTTTCTTAACCATTGACAGGGATAGTGTAGCCATCGGAAAGGACAAGTCGGAAAGGCTTGGCGCATGTCGGGCACCATTCTCATCGTCGATGGTCTTGCGACCAATCGCATCGTGCTGAAGGTCAAGCTGTCGGCGGCCTATTTCAGCGTCGATCAGGCCAGCACCGCGGCCGAGGCCGTCGCCGCGATCCTGCGCGACCGGCCGCAATGCGTCCTGATCTCCGGCGACCTGCCCGACCGCGCCGCCGGCGACCTGATCCGCGACATCCACGCCCTGCCCAGTTGCGACCGGCTGCCGGTGCTGGTGCTCACCGCCACATGCACGCCCCTGCGCCGACTCGATCTGCTGCGGGCCGGGGCCGAGGACGTGATGCCCAGGCCCTTCTGCGACAAGACCCTGCTGGCCCGCCTGCGCTCGATGTCGCGCCACGCCCCGGTCGAGGCCGACCTGAACCTGACCACCGGCACCGCCGAGGCTCTCGGGTTCGCCGAGGCGCAGGCGGGCTTCACAAGCCGCGGCCTGATCGTCGCCCTGCATTCCGGCACCGCCCGGGATCAGGCGCTCTGCCGCCGCCTGGCCCAGGGCACCGCGCACAGGTTCGAAACCGTCCGTGCGGGCCATGCCGAGATGCTTGCCGGACTGCGCGCATCCCCCGATGTGCTGCTGGTCTTCCTGCCCGCCGGTGCCGGCGAGCCCGAGTTGGTTCGCCTGGCCGAGCTTTGCGGCGCGCCGCAGACCCGCAGGTCGCGGGTGCTTGCCGTGATGGACCCCGCCGACGACGGTCTGGCGGCAAAGCTGCTGGACCTCGGCGTGCACGACATCGCCGTCCAAGAGGCGGACCCGCACGAGATCACCCTGCGCCTCGACAAGCTGCTGCGCGCCAAACAGGCCGACGACACGCAAAAGGCCCGGTTGCGAACCGGGCTGCACGCCGCGGTGACCGACCCGCTGACAGGGCTCTACAACCGCCGCTACGCGCTGTCGCAAATGGCCCGGATGATCGAGACGTCCCGCGCCAGCGGGCAGCCTTTCGCGCTGATGGTGGCCGACCTCGACCATTTCAAGGCGGTCAACGACACCTACGGTCACGCCGCCGGCGACCAGGTCCTGACCCGCATCGCCCATGCCCTGCGCGACGCGTTGCGCTCCGGCGACAGCCTGTCGCGCATCGGCGGCGAGGAATTCCTGGTGCTGATGCCCCAATCGGGTATCGCGGACGCCCGCGCCATGGCCAAGCACTTGTGCCAGACCGTGCGTGACACCGCCATCATCCTGCCCGGCGTCGAGGCCCCGGTTTCGCTGACCGTCAGCATCGGCGCCACTGTGGCCAATCCCGCACTTCGGGGGGACACGCTGGATCCCGAGGCCATGGTGGCCGAGGCCGACCACGCGCTCTACGCCGCCAAGTCCGGCGGGCGCGACATGGCTACGATCTCGCAGCCCTCGGCGGCCTAGGACCGCCCGACCGGCCTCAGCGTCTGCGCCGCTGCAACTCCTGCTCCAGCCGGTCGGCATAGGCCGCGCGGTCTTCCGGGCTCATTTCGCTCCAATACGCGATCAGCAAGTCCTGCGCCGACGCCACCCGCCCGCCGAATAGCGCCCGCACCTGCGCCATCCGCTCCGTCGCAGCAGCAGTGTCGAACGGCTCGGCACGCAGCAGCACGACCAGGGCGTCCATTTCCCGGCGCACCGCCGTGCGCTCGTCTTTCCTGTCACGGAACTCGCGGATCATCCGGCTCTTGAGGTCGTCGCGCTCGGCATCGCTCAGCGCCCGGTGCATCGCCCCCATGCTGCCCGGCGGCCCCTTGCGGCCGTCCGGTCCGCCCTTGATCGCGTACCCGGCCACCACGCCGACGACCAGCAGGTTCAGCGCCAGCGACGCCACCAGCAGCCACCGCATCCACCGCGGCGCCCCCGTGCGGGGGGCCTGTTCGGTCCGGTCATCCATGCTCATCCCTCCTCGTCCGGGAACAGGTCGGTTCCGATATCGGGCTGCAAGGCCAGGGTGATGTCCTCGCCCCACACCTGCTGCGCGGTCGCGTCCAGCCGCTCGGGCGGCGCCACCCCGATCCAGAGGCCCGTCACCGCCGCCGCTCCCAGCCCCGAAACCGCGGGCCAGCCACCTAACGCCTGGAACACCCCGCGCCATCCACCGCGTGACGTGGTTCCAAAACGTGCCTCAGCAGCCGCTTCGGCCACCTTTGCCTTCGCGAAACCCTCCTGCACGCCTTCCGCATCGGCCAGCACCCGCGCCAGGAAATCGGCATCCGGCTCCGGCGCCGTGCGCCGCGCGGCGGCAAAGGCTGCCGTCAGCGCGTCTTCAGGTGTGCCGCTCTTGCTCATTCGACGTACCCCAGTTCATCCTTCCTGCCCCGCAACATGTCGCTCAGGGCCCGCTTTCCCCGCGCCGTCAGGCTTTCCACCGCCTCGACGCTGATCTCCATGATCTCGGCGATCTCAGGATTGCCGAGTTCCTCGATATGGCGCAACACCACCGCCTGCCTCTGGCGGTCCGGCAAGGCCTGCAACGCCGCCTGCAACGCATCGGTCCGGGCGCGGTCCTGCATGTCGTCGGCCACGCTCGCCTGCGCGTCCGCCGGCTCACCCGCGGCCTCCAGCGGACGCTGGCGCCAGCCCCGGCGCAGCCGGTCGGTGCACAGGTTCGCCACCACCCGGTACAGCCAGGTGGTCACCTTCGCCTCGCCCTGCCGCCACTCCGGCGCCACCCGCCACAGCCGCAGCAGCGCCTCCTGCGCGACGTCCTCCGCCTCCGCCCTGTTGCCCAGCAGGCGATAGGCATGGGCCAGAACCCGCGGGCTCAACCGCAGGGTCAGTGCCCGCGCCGCGTCCCGCTCGCCATTGGCGAACAGCACCAGCAGCGCCTGGTCGGGCACGTCGTTCATGGCGTCGAGCGGCATCGTCATGTCCCGGTCGTGCATCCTGCCCCGTCATCTGCGTCCGGTTCTTACGCCGAAACGCCCCGCCCCGGCCAGCCCGGCGAAGGGCACCGGGGCGGGACCGCGCGAATCACTCCGCGTTCTGCTCTTTCTTCTTGCCGTGATGCTTGGCCCGCATCTCGCGCATCTTCTCCAGTGCGGTATCGAACTCGGCCTTGCTGATCGCGCCGTCGCCATCGGCATCGACCCGGTCGAACATCTTGCCGCCGCGCCGCGCCTGCGCCTCCTCGAAGCTCACGCCGCCATCGCCGTCGGTATCCAGCCGCTCGATCATCTTGCCGGCCCGCCTGGCCGCCTTCTCCTGACCCCGGGCCTGGAGCTCTTCAAGGCTCATCACGCCGTCGCCATCGGTGTCGGCGGCATCGAACCGCGCTTTCATATGCGCCTGCATCTCTTCTTTCGTGAGCTGGCCATCACCATTGGCGTCCAACTCCTCGAACGAATGCCGCGGGCCCTTGCCCTCGCCCGACGCGGCGTGGCCCTGCACGGCCCCGCCCAGGGCGATCGACATCCCAAGGGCGCTCATGATCATCAGGTTCTTCATCTTCATGCTCCATCTCGGACAGGTTCGTTGCGGCGCGATCCCGCGCCTCGCCAATTCGTGCCGACCGCGCCTGCCGTCGCGATCTTGTCCCCTAAACGGCGGGCCTGCTGCGTTCCGTCGCGCCGCATCGACTTTTTTCCGGGCAGCACGGCCCCCGCCTTTGCGACATCCCGACGCACGGACAGCCTGTCACCTTCCAATTTCACCCCCGACAGCGCACCTGTAGAGCCATTGACTGGCGAGGCCCCATGACCACCACCGACCACCCCACACAAACGTCCGCCGCGTCGCACGGATCGACGCAAGGCCAGGACACCGAGGATCGCGCACTCTGGCCCGCCGTCTTTCGCGGGTTCCGGCGCACGTGCCCAAATTGCGGCTCCGGCCCGATCCTGAAAAGCTATCTCAAGCTGCGTCAAAGCTGCCCCGTCTGCCGCGAGGATCTCAGCCATGCGCGCGCCGATGACGGCCCAGCCTACCTGACGATCCTGTTCGTGGGCCACCTCATGGCGCCGCTCCTGCACATCGTCTTCGTCACGTGGCGGCCCGATCCGCTGGTGCTCTTCACCATTTTCGCTATTGGCTGCGTCACGCTCTCGCTTTACCTTCTGCCCCGGCTGAAGGGGGCCATCGTCGGCTTCCAGTGGGCGCGCCAGATGCACGGTTTCGGGGACGACACCTGACCCCTTCGGCGCCGAAGGACAGGATCAGATGACCGCAAGCTACCCCGTACATTCCGACAAGACCGCCATCCGCGACGCGGCCACGGTGATCGTGCTGCGTGACCGCATGACCCGGCCGCGGGTGCTTATGGGCCAGCGCGGCGCCAAGGCCGTCTTCATGCCCAACAAGTTCGTCTTTCCCGGCGGCGCTGTCGATGCGGGCGACGCGGACATCCCGCTGGCCCGCCCCATGCCCTCAGGCTGCGCCGCCCGCCTGCGCGACGACAGCGAATCCGACCTGTCGCACGCGCTGGCCGCCGCCGCGATCCGAGAGCTGTGGGAGGAAACCGGCCAAGTGCTGGGTCAGCCCGGCGACTGGTCCGACCCGCCGCCCGCCGACTGGGAAAGTTTCGCCGCCACCGGCCATCTGCCCGACGCGTCCGCGCTGCAATTCGTCTTCCGCGCCATCACCCCGCCGGGCCGCCCCCGGCGCTTCGACGCGCGCTTCTTTCTGGTCGACGCCACGGCGCTCGCCTCCGACCCGGACGACTTCTCGCCCGCCTGCGACGAGCTCAGCCACCTGCAATGGGTCTCGCTGGCCACCGCCCGCCACGACTACGACCTGCCCTTCATAACCGAGGTCGTGCTGGCCGAAATCGAGGCCCGCGCCCAAGACCCCGCGCCGCCCGCCTCGGTGCCGTTCTTTCGCAACGACGACGAAAGCAACCTGTTCAAGCGTCTCCACGGCGCGCCGCTGCCAGACTGAACGGCCCGGCTGAGGCGCGACGCAGCTATCCCAGCAAGACCAGCAGCAGGATGCTGGCACTCACCAGCACGATCCCGAACAGCTCCCGCCGCGTCACCGTCTCGCGAAAGAACATGACCGAGGCTATCAGCGAAAAGATCACCTCGACCTGCCCCACCGCGAACACATAGGCCGCGTTCTGCAACGTGAAGGCCGTGAACCAGCCGACACTGCCCAGCAGGCTGGTCACCCCCATCCACACCGCACGCCCCCGCGCCGCCCAGACGCGGGTCAACTGCCCCGGCTCGCCCCAGCGCAGATAGGCCGCCATGCCGATGCTCTGCGCCGCCGTCACCGCCGCCACCGCGACCATCGCCCGCAGGAAAGCGTCGTCGCTCGCCACCTCCAGCGTCGCACCCCGGTACGTCACCGCCGACACGGCAAAAAACGCCCCCGAGGCCAACCCCAGCGCCGGCGCCCGACTCGCCACCCGGCGCCACCAGCCGCCCGCGCCGCCGGGCACGTCCGACAACACCAGCACGCCGATCAGCCCGAGGAAGATCGCCACCAGTCCCGGCAGGCTGACCCGGTCGCCCAGCACGATCAGCCCCACCAGCGCCGTCTGCACCACCTCGGTCTTCTTGAAGGTGATCCCCACCGCGAAATTGCGCTCCGCGAACAACAGCACCACGCACCACGTCGCCAGGATCTGCGCCAACCCGCCGCTCAGCACGTAGATCCAGAAACGTTCGCCCACCGCCGGCAGCCCCACCCCGGACGCCGCATACCCCCCCGCCAGCAGCGCCGCCATCGGCGCGGCATAGGCGAACCGTGCAAAGGTCGCACCCAGGGCGCTCAACGTCCCCATGCTCAGCGATTTCTGCAACATGAAGCGCAGCGTCTGGAAAAACGCCGCCATGATGGAAAGAAGGATCCACGGCTCGACCATGGATCCCCTCTTGCCCGCGTTTTACTTCCTCCGCCAGAGCGGATGCGCCACCGGATCCTTCGCCCTCAGCAGGTGCCGCGCGAATATCTCGCCGTATGAGCGATAATAATACCCGCCATTGCGCCGCAGATACGTCTCGCGGTTCTGCCGCCACATCGCCGGCAGGCGGTACCACGCCACGCGCGGATGCATGTGATGCACCACGTGCAGGTTGTTGTTCAGAAACAGGAAACTCAGCGGCCCGCCATCCTCGACCACGACCGTGCGCCCACTGGCGCGCTCATGCGCCCGGTGCTCCAGAAAGGTGCGGATCTTCAGGATCGCATAGGCCGCATAGGCGCTGACCAGGTAGGCCCAGACCGGCATCGGCGAGGCCGCGACCACCGCCAGCACGCCTGCAACGCCCAGCCCGTGCAACGCCCAGGCCCGCGCGATGCCCCGGTCGCCGGCCCGGATCGCGGCCCAGTCGCCGCGCATGAACACCACCTGCCCCAGCACCGGCCCCACGATCATCCGCCCCAACAGCGTGTTGTTGAACCGCAGCACGGCCCGGAACCAGCCCGGCAGCCGCGCCCAGACAGCCGGGTCCAGGTAATTCGATTCCGGATCGTCATAGGGATCGGTCAGCAGGCTGTCGCGGTGATGCGCCAGGTGCAGGTCCATGAACCGCCGGTAGGGCACGCAGAGCCCGAGGCTGAAAAACCCGAGCGCCTCGTTGACCCTTTCGTTTCGGGTCGGGTGCCCGTGGATCATCTCGTGCACCAGCGACGAGTGCAGCGTGATCCCGATCGCCGCCACCGCCACACCTGCCGGCAGCCACAGCCCGGCCAGCCAGTAGAGCGCCAGGCCCCAAAATGCGTAACATCCGGCCAACAGTCCCAGTGTCGGCCATTCCACGTCCGCGAGCGCACGCGCCCCCGGCCCCGGCACCGGCCCGGCGCCGCCTTCGAATTCCACTTTCATCTTGTCCCCAGTTCCGTCCTTCACAAAAAGCGTTACGACAGATCCTGTCAGGGGGGCAGTCAGAGAATGATTAACAAACCTCTCGTTTGTTGATAAAATCCAACACATGATCCAGAAATCCGACAAGCGCGACCGCGCCACCCTCTTCCGCACCCGCCTGAACGAGGCGCTGCGCCTGCGCGGCACCTCGCAAAGCGCGCTGGCCCGCAGCGTCGGCGTCGACCGCTCGACCATCTCGCAACTGCTCAAGGGCACCGGGGCCCGCCTGCCCAATGCGCAGGTGGTGGGCGAATGCGCGCGGGCGCTCGGCGTCTCCGCCGACTGGCTTCTCGGCCTCACCGACCGGCCGGAGACCGCCGCCGACATCCTCGCCAACACGCTCTCGCTGACCGAGGCCCCCCGCGCGTTGGTGGACGAACAGATCTTCACCTGGCATCGCGAGGCCGCGGGCTACAAGATCCGCCACGTCCCCGCCGGCCTGCCCGACATGCTCAAGACCCGCGAGTTGCTCGAATGGGAATACGCCCCCCACCTGGGCCGATCCACCGAACAGGCCATCGGCGCGTCAGAGGATCGCCTCGAATGGATGCGCGGCACGCAGTCGGACTACGAGATCGCCCTGCCGCTCTTCGAGTTGCACAGTTTCATCGCCGGCGAAGGGTACTATCACGGCCTGCCCCGCGACATCCGCCAGGGCCAGGTCGACTACCTGCTCGAGATCACCGAGCAGCTCTACCCCCGCCTGCGCCTCTACCTCTTCGACGCCCGCCGGCTCTACTCGGCGCCCGTCACCGTCTTCGGCCCCCTGCTCGCCGTGCTCTATATCGGCCGCAACTATCTCGCGTTCCGCGACACCGAACGCGTCGCGGCCCTGACCCTGCATTTCGATGCGCTCGTCCGCGAAGCCGCCATCGGCGCCCGCGACCTGCCCGCCCACATCCGCCACTGCTGGGCGCGGACATCGGACTAGCCTCGTCTCTTCTTCTGGCCGAAAATATCCTGGGGGAGCGGCGAAACACCGTTTCGCCGCGGGGGCAAAGCCCCCGACAACGCCCGCCACATAGGCGACTTCGGTCGGATATCGCGTAGGGTGGGTGAAAACCCACCGCCCTCACGTCAAAACGGCATCGGATGCGCCTTTTGGGTGTCGTCCAACGCCTCCAACACTTCCTCGGACAACGTCACCTCCGCCGCGCCCAGCGCCACATCCAACTGCTCCAGCGAGGTCGCCCCGAAAATGGCCGAGGTCATGAAGGGCCGCGTCAGGCACCACGCCAGCGCCATCTGCACCGGGTCAAGGCCGAACTGCCGCGCCACCCCCAGGTAGGCGTCGACGGCGGCAAAGGCCTTCTGCGTCTTGCGCCCGCCCAGCGTCTCGTTCAGCGTCAGGCGCGAGCCCTCGGGCACCGCGCCGCCCTGGTACTTGCCGGTCAACA
This sequence comes from Roseovarius sp. MMSF_3350, assembly GCF_030733425.1. GTDB lineage: Bacteria > Pseudomonadota > Alphaproteobacteria > Rhodobacterales > Rhodobacteraceae > Roseovarius. Next base: position 284,076 of record NZ_JASHIZ010000002.1, on the reverse strand, counting down.
GCCCCGCCGCCAGCGGCGAAAACGCCAGCAGCCCCACATCCTCGTTCACGCTCAGCTCCGCCAGATCGGTGTCGAAGAGACGGCAGAGCAGCGAATACTCGTTCTGGATCGTGGCCACCCGTGGCCCGCCCACCTCGGCGGCCACCCGCAGCCACTGCGCCGTCCCCCACGCGCTCTCGTTGGACAGGCCAAAGGCCCGGATCGTGCCGCGCTCGACCTCGCGTTCCAGTGCGCCCAGCGCATCCTCCATATGCGCCCGGGTCTCCGCCGGGTCCTGCCCCGAGGGATCGAACCGCCAATGCTGGCGGAACATGTAGCTGCCCCGGTTCGGCCAATGGAACTGGTAGAGGTCGATATGATCGGTCTGCAACCGCTTCAGAGAGCCTTCGATAGCCTGCGGAATCGTGTCCGACGAGATCGGCGCGCCATCCCTCGCGTGCTGCATCCCCTCGCCGGAATGCTTGGTGGCCAGCACCACGTCACCGCGCCGCCCCGTCCGGGCGATCCAGGTGCCGATGATCTCCTCGGTGCGTCCGATGGTCTCTTTCGCGATCGGGTTCACCGGGTACATCTCGGCGGTGTCGATGAAATCCACGCCCCGGTCCAGCGCCCGGTCGATCTGGGCGTGGCCCTCGGCCTCGGTATTCTGCGTGCCCCATGTCATCGACCCGAGGCAAAGCGCGCTCACCTCGATTCCCGTCCGTCCCAATTGCCTGCGCTGCATGTCCCGCTCCGTCTTGCCTGTCGTCAAAGCCCCATATGTAGCGGCTCTGTCACGGGCGTCACCCCTATTTCGCGATTGAGAACAAAGAGCGAACAAATTACATTTCACGGCATGGACACCACCTTGCTCACCCGCCGCAGCAGTCACCGCACGCGCGCCTCTCTCACCGTGCTGGACGAGATGGCCCTGACGCCCGCGCGCCTGCACGAGCTTTGCGGGCCGGCGCGGCACATGGCGGCGATGCTGGTGGCCGCCGCCACGCAAGGGCCGGTGTTCTGGATCGCCCCCGACTGGGCCGCCGACCGGCTCAACCCCGACGGCATGGTCGCTCTGGTGGGCCCCGAACGCTTCACCTTCCTGTCACCGCGCCAGCCCATCGACCTTCTGTGGTGCCTCGAGGAAGTGCTGCGCTCCGGGGCCGTGCCGCTGGCCGTGGCCGAGCTTCCGGACCTGCCCAACCTCACCCAGGTCCGCCGCCTGCACCTGGCCGCGGAAACCGGCGCGGCCGAAGGCGCCGGCGCGCCGCTGGGCCTCATTCTCACCCCCGGCGAGGGCGGCGCCCCCGGCGTCGAAAGCCGCTGGCACATGGCCCCCGCCCACGCGCCCGGTCGGCTGGGCTGGACGCTCTCGCGCCGCCGCGCCCGCACCCTGCCTCCGGCGACATGGGCCGTGACCCGCGCCAGGGGCGGCTTTGCCATGGCTCCGGCCCCGTCCTCTTCCGCCCCGTGAGGCCGCCGGCGGATCTCAGCCCTCCGCACCCATCTCGCGCAGCGCGGTCAGCAGCCGCGCCACCTCGGCCTCGGTATTGTAGTGACACATCGAAATCCGGATACAGTCGCTCAACCCCAGCGGCTTCAGCACGTTGCCGCTGTAATGGTCGTCCTTGCGGATATGCGTGCGGATGCCCTGCGCGTTCAGCCGCTCCACCACCTCCGCCGAGGGCACGCCCGCGACCACCACCGACACCAGCCCCTCGCGCGCGGGGTTCTCGGCCCCTCCCAGGATGCTCACATGCTCCATGTCGCGCAGCCCGGGCAGGTTGCCGGTGCCCTTGATCATCGCGTCCGTCAGATGCGTCTCGTAGGCGCGAATGGCCCGCCCCGCCGCCTCGATCCGGCGGCGGCGGTCGGTCTCGCCCGACACCTCGCCGCCCAGCCAGTCGAAATAATCCACCACGTCCGACACGGTGGCATAGGACCCCGCATCGCGCGTGCCCATCTCCCAGGCGTCCTCCGGCGACCCGATCAGCCGCTCATGCGGCATCACCGCCAGCCGGTCCGAGACCCACCCGATCCCGAAACCGTGCCGCGAGAACACCTTGTAGGGCGAAATCGCATAGCCATCGGCCCGATAGCTGTCTAGGTCCAGCTGCCCATGCGCCGCGTGCTGGATACCGTCCACGATGATCACCGCCTCCGGCGCCACCGCGCGGATCGCGGCCGAAATCGCCGCCACGTCCATGCCCATCCCGGTCACCGGCGAGGCATGCACGATCGTCGCCACCGCCACGTCCGGCGTCATCCGTTCGGCATAGGCCTCCGCCGTGACCAGGCCCAGCGCGTCGTCATGCGGCACCTCGACATACTCGAGCCCCGCCACCTCGGCCCAGCGCCGCGCCGCGCTGCGCGACGCGGGATGCTCGATCGACGAACCGATCACCTTGCCCCCCTCGGGCGCGTTCACACAGGCCGTCCGGATCATCCGAAACAGCAACTCGGTCCCGCTTTCGCCGGCAAGGAACTGCCCCGAGGATGCGTTCATGAACACCGCCAGATCCGCCTTGGCGCGGTCGATCACGTCCTGGATGCCCTGCCCCGCCGGGTTCGACCGCCCGGGGTTGTCAGGGATCGCGGCATAGAAACCGGATGTCTCCACCACTTTTTTCAGCGTCAGCGCCCCGCCCGCGTTCTCGAAGAAAATCCGCTCGCCCTGGAACGGGCAACTCTCCACATGGGCGAAGCGGCCCCGGATCGCGTCGATAAGCTCGGGAGTCTCGTGGATCATGACATCTCCTGTCGGGTTGGCGGGTCTTGCGCCATATGCGGGGATTCTTCCGCCGCTTACAAGATGTCAGCCGCGCAGCCGACGAACGCGGCGAAATCAGGCACTTGACCAAAGCGGTGCCCACGCCGGGGCCTTGCCCTCACATACGTCGAAAACGACGCAGTTCTGTCGAAAACGCGGCAGGACATCGCCGCGCCCGCGTGCCAAGTTGCCCCCATGCGCATGATCATCTCCTTCGCGGCCCTCTTTTTGTCGGTCATCCTGTTGCAGCTTTCCACGGGCGGCGTCGCCCCGCTCGACGCGCTGTCGGGCATCACGCTCGACTTCTCCACCCAGGAAATCGGCTTTCTCGGCTCGGCGCATTTCTTCGGCTTCTTCATCGGCTGTTGGTTCGCGCCGCGCCTGATGGGCTCGGTCGGCCATTCCCGCGCCTTCGCCGCCTTCACCGCCGCAGGCGCCATCGGCCTATTGATGCACATGATCATCATCGACCCTCTGGCCTGGGCGCTGATGCGCGTGGCCTCGGGCCTGTGCATCGCGGGCTGCTACACGGTGGTCGAGGCATGGCTGCAGGCCAAGGTCACCAACGAGACGCGCGGCCGCACCATGGGCATCTACCGGGTGGCCGACATGGGCGCGTCGCTCGTCGCGCAAATGCTGATTTCCGTTCTGGAACCGGCCTCCTACGTCTCCTACAACCTGCTCGCCATCATCTGCTGCGCCTCGCTCCTGCCGCTGACGCTCACGACCGTGCGCCAGCCCGAAACGCCCAAGGCACCCCGCCTGCGCCCCATGCTGGCGGTCGAATGCTCGCCCCTCGCCGCCGCCGCCGTGATCGTCGCGGCGCTCTCCAGCGCCACCTTCCGCATGGTCGGGCCACTCTATGGCCAGCAGGTCGGCCTCGCGCTCGACCAGATCGCGTGGTTCCTCGCCGCCTTCGTCCTGGGCGGGGCGCTGGCGCAATACCCCGCCGGCTGGCTCGCCGACAAGTTCGACCGCCGCCACGTGATGATCGCCCTCTCGGTCGCCGCCATCCTGTGCTGCATCGTCACCGCCCTGGCCGGGACCGTCTCGCCCAACGGTGCGATGATCGCCGCCTTCTTGTTCGGCTTCACCGCCTTTCCGATCTATTCGGTCGCCGCCGCCCACGCCAACGACTTCGCCACCTCCGAACAGCGCGTCGAACTCTCCGCCGCGCTGATGTTCTTCTTCGCCCTCGGCGCCATCGCCGCTCCTTTCGTGGCCTCCGCCCTGATAGAACGCTTTGGCCCCCAGGCGATGTTCGTGATGATCGCCACAGCCCACGCCATCCTGATCGTGTTCAGCTTCGTGCGCATGCTGGCCCGGCCCAGCGCCGGCGCCCGCACCCGCTATGTCTGGTCGCCCCGCACGTCCTTCACCATCGGTCGGCTGACGCGTGGCGCGCGCGAGAACGACAAGCGCACCGACCCCTGACGCCAACAGCCTCTGGCACAGCCCGCGCCGTTGCGTTACACGAACGCCCAAAGCTCAAGGACGTCTCGCATGGCCCGCCACCTCATCACCTCCGCCATTCCCTATATCAACGGGATCAAGCACCTCGGCAACCTCGTGGGCAGCCAGCTGCCCGCCGACCTCTATGCCCGCTACCTGCGCGGCCGGGGACACGAGGTGCTGTTTCTCTGCGCCACCGACGAACACGGCACGCCCGCCGAACTGGCCGCCGCCAAGGCCGGCAAACCCGTGGCCGAATACTGTGCCGAAATGTGGCAGGTGCAGGACAAGCTGGGCCAGGGCTTCCGCCTCAGCTTCGATCACTTCGGCCGCTCGTCGTCCGAGCAGAATCGCAAGCTCACCCAGCATTTCGCCGGCAAGCTCTTTGAGGCCGGCCTGATCGAGGAAATCACCGAGAAACAGGTCTATTCCAACGCCGACGGCCGCTTCCTGCCCGACCGCTATATCGAGGGCACCTGCCCCAATTGCGGCTATGACAAGGCCCGCGGCGACCAGTGCGAGAACTGCACGAAACAGCTCGACCCCACCGACCTCATCGACCCGCGCAGCGCCATCTCCGGCTCCACCGATCTGGAGGTCCGCGAGACCAAGCACCTCTATCTCAAGCAAAGCCAGATGCGCGACCGCCTCAACGCCTGGATCGACGACCAGAAGGACTGGCCGATCCTGACGACCTCCATCGCGAAGAAATGGCTCAACGACGGCGACGGCCTGCGGGACCGCGGCATCACCCGCGACCTCGACTGGGGTATCCCGGTCAAGCGCGGCGATGACGACTGGCCCGGGATGGAGGGCAAGGTCTTCTACGTCTGGTTCGACGCGCCCATCGAATACATCGCCTGCGGCGCCGAATGGGTCGAGGCCGGCAAGGGCGAAGACTGGGAACGCTGGTGGCGCACCGACAAGGGCGCCGATGATGTCCGCTACACCCAGTTCATGGGCAAGGACAACGTGCCCTTCCACACGCTCAGCTTCCCCGCCACGATCCTGGGCAGCGGCGAGCCGTGGAAGCTGGTGGATTACATCAAGTCCTTCAACTACCTCAACTATGATGGCGGCCAGTTCAGCACGTCGCAGGGTCGTGGCATCTTCATGGACCAGGCGCTGGAGATCCTGCCCGCCGACTACTGGCGCTGGTGGTTGCTCAGCCACGCCCCCGAAAGCTCGGACGCCGAATTCACCTGGGAAAACTTCCAGGCGAGCGTCAACAAGGACCTCGCCGACGTTCTGGGCAATTTCGTCTCCCGCGTGACCAAGTTCTGCCGCTCCAAATTCGGCGAAACCGTCCCCGAGGCGGGCAGCTACGGCCCCGACGAGACCGCGCTGATCGACACGCTCACCACCCGAATCCGTGCGTATGAAAAACACATGGAAGCCATCGAGGTGCGCAAATCCGCCACCGAACTGCGCGCCATCTGGGTCGCGGGCAACGAGTACCTGCAAACCGCCGCCCCGTGGTCGACCTTCAAGGAAGACCCGGACCGCGCCGCGGCGCAGATCCGCCTCGCGCTCAACCTCATCCGTCTTTACGCGGTGATCTCGGCCCCCTTCATTCCCGACGCCTCTGCCGCGATGCTGCAAGCGATGCAGACCGACGATTGCCACTGGCCCGACGACATGGCCCAGGCGCTCGAAAGCCTGAAGCCCGGCCATGCCTTCAGCGTTCCGGAGGTGCTCTTCGCCAAGATCACCGACGACCAGCGCGAGGACTGGGCCGCGCGCTTCGCCGGGACCCGCGCCTGACCCTGTCGCGCGCTCCGCGCAGACTCAGCCGCCCGCGGCCAGTTCGATCTCGATCTCGCGGGTTTCGCGACCCCGTGTCAGGCTCAGTTCGACCGTCTCCCCGGGCCGGTACGCGCCAAGTGCCGCCAGAAAGTCATCGACCCCGTTCACCTTCTCGCCGCTCAGCCCGGTGATGACGTCACCCGGCACCAGCCGCCCGTCCCCGGCCAGTTGCGCCGGCTCCAGACCGGCCCGGGCCGCCGGCGACCCCGGCTCGACCCCCAGCACCAGAACCCCCTCGAGCCCCTGGCGCCGCGCCAGGTCATTGACCCGCGGATCAAATCGAATTCCAAGCGCCGGCGGCGCATAGTTCCCGGTTTCGATCAGTTCCGGCACCACGCGGTTGACCGTGCCCACCGGCACCGAGAAACCGATCCCCGCACTGGCCCCCGACGGGCTGTAGATCGCCGTGTTCACGCCAATGAGCCGCCCCGCACTGTCCAGAAGCGGACCGCCGGAGTTGCCGGGATTGATCGCGGCGTCGCTCTGGATCAGCCCGGTGATCGGCCGTCCCGTGCGCGACGGCAACTCCCGGTCCAGCGCCGAGACGATCCCCCGTGTCAACGTCCAGTCCAGTCCGAAGGGGTTCCCGATCGCCAGCACTGTCTGACCCACCTGCAGGTCGTCACTGCTGCCGACGGTCACGGGTGCGGGCAAGTTTCCCGCATCGATCCTCAGCACCGCCAGATCGTGCGACGGGTCGCGTCCCACCAGTTCGGCCGGAAAGCTTCGTCCGTCGGCCAGCCTGACCGTCGCAGTCGATGCCCCCTCGATCACGTGCGAATTGGTCACGACGTGGCCGCGATCGTCCCACAGGAAACCCGATCCGGTTCCGCGCGGCTGCTCGTAAACGTTGCGCGACCACGGGTCCCGCACGCGCTCGGCAGTCGAAATGAACACCACGCTGTCGCGCGCCGACTGGAACAGCTCGATCGTCGCCGTTTCCTCTGCGGCCAGGTCGCCGCGCGCCGTGATCACCCGCGGCTCGGCTTCCGGTTCGAAATAGGCCAGCCGCAGCGCCGGCATGAGCTGATAGGTGGCCACCACCAGCATCGCGGCAAGGGTGATCATGATCAGCCGGATTATGAAACGATAGGACAATTCAGGCGCGCTTTCAAACGGGACATTCCATGCTGAAGATTTGCGTCACGCGCATCAGGTTTCAAGATGATGCCTGGTACCCGCGGCCGGCCCCGGCACGTGAACTCTAGGCATTGTGCCACGATGTCCGGTTGATGTCGTCGGCCTGCGGAAAGGATCCCCTGAGCGGCCTCCAGGCCCGGATCGCAGGCAATCAATCCCCGGCCATGGATTTTGTGTCGTGGTAAGTCGATCCCGATGCGTCGGTCACACTGAGTGTGACCTGTAGAGTCGCACTCGGCTCCACGGAAACGCGCGAAACCGAAAGCGGTCCGATCGGCGTCCCATCCGAATTCGGTATGTTGCCGCCCTGCTTGTTGACCGACCTGCCGCTCGGACCTTCCTTCACGACCTCGAGGGTGTACTTGCCGCTCATTCCCTCCTCGAGATGAGAGAACACCTCTATCTGGACCAAACCCTCGCCTTCAGACAATTCGATCCATGCCTGCCTTTGCTCTTCAGCATTGCCAAGCAGTGGCCACGCAAGCAGGAACGGTAAGGTAAAAAAATGTCTTCTCACTGACTTGCTCCTTAAATAAGCGATGCCCGATTTGGCCTAATTTCGTCACCTATTGGCTTCCTGGCTTCACCAGCAGGTAGACGCCATCGTCCGTGGTCACGATTGTCCCATCACTGTTTTCTGTGCCAGAGCGCGAAGAACGGTGAATGTTGAGAGGACATCTGGCGTTGGTCGACAGGGTTGCGCCTGACTGTTCTTCGCATTCGCCATCGTCGTTCGCAGGGGCCGTCGCAGCCGCCCGCGACGACGCGGATGCGCGCGCCTGCCCCGCTTTTTCAGCCTCCCACGCGCTTATAGCGGCGTCCAACGCGGCTTCGAATGCTGCCTCCCCCTCCGCGCTTCTATCCGAACCGAGGGTGCCTGACCGAGCGTTGGTCACTGTCGCCTCGGACAGGTCGGCTTCCGGCGCATCCGGGGTGGCGACTAGAGTGTCGGTCTCTTCCGCGGGATCGGATGCGCTGGCAGGGTCAGGTTCCGTTTGGCCGGACGGCTGCGCCGCGATTTCCTGAGCAGAGTATCCAGGATCCCCGCCTTGATCTGCCGGATCCGAGGAGATTTCAGGGCTGGCAGCGACCTCGGGGACTTGCTCTATCGACGAAAGATCCTGGGACAGTTCCGGAAGATCCTGAGCGATCCCCCCACCCGCGGTCAGCCAAAACATCATGTGCGCTGTCAGAAGACCGCGCACGGCTTCAATTCCCCGTCTGTGTAATATTCGCGACCATGCCCCCGGTCTGGGTCACGACAATCGGAGGCGCGCCGTTCCCGTATTGCTGAAGGTTTGCAACGTTGTTGCTGTCAAACTGGTTGAGCTCCATAACGTTGTTTTGCCCTTCCTGCAGCATGTCCGCGCTGTTGTCCGCGCCATTCTGCCGAAGCGTCATCGCGTTGTTTTCGCCGATCTGCGTCTGGAACGCCACGTTATTCAACCCGACCTGTGACAGCGTCGCCTCGTTGCGATCCGAAACCGGGTTGTTCGTCGAGGACTGGCTGATGCTAAACGAGTTGACGGTGCCGTTGATCAGCACTTCGGCAATGTTGCCGAAACCGCTTTGTGCGATGTTACCCTGGTTGTTCGAACCGCTCAGGCGGACAAGCGCACTTTGATCCTCTCCGCGCTGATCGATCGCCAGAACGCTCGAACCGCTATCCGTGGTCACCTCCGCCAGGTTGTCCGTGCCGATCTGGTCAATCGTCACCTCCCCCGAAAGGTTGATCTGGTCGAGGTTATCCTGGGCCAAGGACAGGTTTGGCCACAGGAAAAGACAGGCGGCGCACAGATATGTCGTTCGGGTCATGGTGTCCTACCTTGCTGCAAGGTACCGCCAGGCCCGAAGGCCTGACAGCATGAGTTTAGCACATCTTCGCAGGTTACTGCATCACAGTCGAGCTGTTGCCGATGCCCTGTTGCGAGATGCCCGAGAAGTTGCCCGACGTCGCGGTCTGGTTGACCGTCGCGGTATTGCCAAGCGGGCCGACGACGCTCGGGCCGGTCTGAGCGATTTCGCTCGTGTTGTCCGAATTGGCCTGCGTCACCGAAGCGACGTTGATCAAACCGTCCTGGCTGATCAGGCTCGAATGGCCTTCGCCCGTCTGCATCACGGTCGCCAGGTGACCGCCAAGCGGTGCCTGGTTGATGGTGCTCATGTTGTCGTCGCCCAACTGGGTGACGTTCGCGGTTGCGCCAGATGGCAAGGCAGGCAGATCGCCATCTGCCGAGGATTGCGTGACGGTGCTGGTATTGCGCTCACCATCTTGCGTGACGTTCGCAGTATTGCCCAGCCCAGGCAGACCGCCCGATTGGGTGATCGTCGATGCGTTGTCGGCGCCCGACTGAACGTTCGACGCAAAGCCAGACTCGCCGCCCTGTTCGATGACCGAGTTGTGGCCAAGGCCGGTTTGCGAGATGTCGGCACTGTTGTCGTTGTCGTTCGACGCCGGGTTAAGCGCCCCGGTCCCGCTGCCCTGGTTGATGGACGCGATGTTGTCGTCGCCGTCCTGGCCGATCGTGGCGACGTTGTTGGAACCGCCGTTCGTACCGACGATCTGCGTCGTGTTGGCGGCGTTCCCCGTGCCGGTTTGCGTGATATCAGCCGTGCTGTCGGTGATATCCGCAGGGTCGAACGGGATTGTGCCTACGAACGGCACCGTGATTGTCCCCGCGCCCGGACCCTGCTGGGCCGATGCCGTGTTGGCCGATCCGCTCTGGTTGATGCCGGCAGTGTTGCCACCCTGGGTCGAGTCCTGAAGGACCGTCGCAGTGTTCGCCGCGCCGTTCGCCGCATTGTCCTGCGTGATCGACGCCGTCTGGGTGCCCGAGCCCTCGAGCTGGTCGATGATCGCGATGTTGGTGTCGGATCCGCCCCCGTCGGACTGGGTCACGTCGGCGACGTCATTGTCCCCGTTTTGGAAAATGGTGGAAGAGCCACCGGTACCACCCGTCTGGGTGACGGTCGACGCGTTGCCAAGGCCGATCTGTTCGATGGTGCTGTCATTGGCAAAGGCCGGTGCCGTGAAGGCGATGGTCATGGCCGAGGTGAGAAGAAGGTTTTTCATTTTTTTGTTCCGTTGAGAAAGTTTTTGATATGCATCCCGCGCGACCACCGCGCGGGATGTCTTTGATCAGCTTATTGGTTGACCATTGCCATGTTGCCGGTACCCGTCTGCGTGATGTTCGACAGGTTGCCGCTGGTCGCGGCCTGCACGACGGTCGCAACGTTTCCGGCGCCCACACCCGACTGCGTGATGTAGCTTTCGTTGTCATCACTGGTCTGGGTCACGGTCGCCGACTGGTTATCGTCATTCTGCATGATCGAGCTCAGGTTCATCGTACCGGACTGCGTGACCATCGCGGTGTGCAGATCGCCATCCTGCATGATCGTGCTGGTGTTGTCCGTGCCGCTCTGCACCAGTTCGGCCATGGCGCCTTGGCCATTCGACTGGTTGAAGGTGCTCATGCCGCCGGTGCCGGACTGGGTCACGGTCGCGACCGCGCTGGTGTTGGTCTGGTTGACATCGCTGGTGTTGCCCATGCCGCTTTGCGTGACCGTCGCGTTCGACTCGCGGCTCTGACCGCCTTGCTCGATGGTCGAGGTCTGGCCCGAGCCCGACTGGTCGACCGACGCCGTCACGGTGCGCGCGATCTGGGTGATCTCGCTGCTGTGGTTTTCACCGTTCTGGGTGACCGAGGCCGTCATTTCCTCGTTCGCACCCTGCGAGACGTCCGAGAAGTTGCCTTCACCGATCTGGAACACGTCAACCAGTGCGGCCGAGCCGCGCTGCTGCACGTTGGACGCGTTGCCGACACCGTCTTGGTACACGTTGGCATCGGTGAACGGGTTGGCATCTTGGCCGAACACGTTCTGCAACACGGTCGAGGTGTTGTCCTGACCGGTCTGTTCGTTGCGTGCGGTCACGCCCGAGCCGGCACCGTCCTCCGGCGGCTGGTTCGGGTTGCCCGACTGCACGATGCTCGAGTCGTTGCCAGAGCCGTCCTGGATGATGCGGCCGTTCAGGCTGAAGCCCGAGGGGATGCCATCCGGCGGGTTCTGCGGCATGCCGTTCGAGTTCTGGTCGATCGACGCGGTGTTGGTCGGCGCGTTCGGCTGGTCCGGGTTGGACTGTTCGATCCGGGCGCGGGCGTTGCCACCCAGCTGGTTGATCGTCGCCATGTTGGTCGGAACCGAGAAGCCGGGTACGCCGTTCGGGTCTTCGGATTGGGTCACCTCGGCAAGATTGCCGGTGCCATCCTGGTTGATGTCCGAGACACCTTCGTTGCCGCCGGTCTGGTCGACATTGACGGTGTTCAAGGCGCCGATCTGGTCGATCGTGCTGTCATTGGCCAGCGCGGCAGAGGCGCCGGCCATCAGTGCGAGTGCCGAGGCACTGGGAATCAGAAAACGTTTCATATCTTGAATCCTAGTTGGAATAGGGTTGTACCGCCCGGTCAGACAGGCACCCGACCGGGCGGCAAACTGGCTTTGAAATTATTGGTTGACGGTCGCCATGTTGCCGGCGCCCGACTGCATGATCATCGACATATTGCCGCTGGTCACCGTCTGCATAACCTCTGCGGTGTTGCCCGGGTTCGACGTGCTGGCGACCGGATCGCCGCCATCCTGTTCGATGGTCGACGAGTTGTTGTTGGTCGACTGGGTCACCGAAGCGAACTGATCGGCGCTGCCCGGGCCAGCCACCAGCGAGGTCTGCAACACCGAGCTGGTGTTGTTGTTGCCGCTCTGGTTGATGACGGAGGCAATCGAGCTGTTGGCGCGGCCCTCTTGAGTCACGTCACTGCTGTTGTTGTTGCCCGACTGATCAACCTCGGTCTCACCGAAGTTCGCGCTTTGCGACACGGTGCTGTTGTTGCCCGATCCGGTCTGCGACACGACGGCGTCGTTATCCAGGCCGGACTGGGTCACGTCGGACATGTTGCCGGTCGACGCTTGGTTCACGTTGGCGCTGTTCAGGTTACCACGCTGAAGAACCGTCGAAATGTGATCGGTGCCTTCCTGCGTGATCATGGCCGTCTGACCCCGGCGGTCGACCGGATCGACATCACGACCCTGCTCGACGCTCGAGAAGTTGTTCGAGCCATCTTGCATCACGTCTGCAACAGCCGACGGCGGGCCATCGTTGAACTGGGTGATCTCGGACACGTTGCTGGGATTGCCGCTGGGATCGCCCGTCTGGTTGACGGTCGCCTGTGCGCCCGAACCTTCCTGGGTGATCGTCGAGGTGTTCGATGCGGTGTTGAAATCGGGCGTGCCGTTGTTGGGATCGTCCGACTGCGTCACGCTGGCCGTGTGGCTGTCGCCGATCTGGCTGACGCTCGAGACGCCTTCCGAACCACCGGTCTGGTCGATGGTGGCGGTGTTCAGGCCGCCAATCTGGCTGATCTCGCTGTCATTCGCGAATGCCTGACCAGCAAAAGTCAGCGCACACAGCGATACACTTGTAATAAAGTGCTTTTTCATGAGGTAAACCTCCTCTAAAAGCACCAAAGGTACCTTTGGTGCCGGGTTGGCGGTCGCAATGCGACCTCTGATCAGGCGTGGTGTCTCAGGTGTCCAGCCAAGCGGACGCCACGCCTCCTCGTTTCGCCCCTGTCGGGACGACAGTCATCTCTGCTCAGGTTATTTTTTTATTGTCAGGCGTCGATGTAGCGCCCGATTTTTTCAGCGGCGTTCGTAGGTCGCTGTATTCTTGATCTGTGACGGCAGAGGGTCTGATCCGTCCGTCGTTCTTCAAATATTGCCTTATCAACCGCTGACCGACGCGGGGATCCTTGAACGTCCAGTAATCCCTGTGCGCCATTTCCAGGATCAGCGAGTAAACAGCCAGCTCGATCGCACGCCTGAATGCGACAAAGCCCGGTTCGTTCGAAGTTACCCCGGCCTCGAGTTCGAGGATCTCGTCCGCGTCGATGTAGCGGAAGACGCTTGCGCCAACGCTTGTGGAAAGGATCGATTTCTGCACCACAACCGATGCCAGCACTTCGCCGGTCTTCACGCTGACGGTGCGCAGGTTCACGCTGATCGTGTCTTTGCGGTACTCTCCGCTTGCCCCGATGCCAAGCAGCGCCGCGCCGGCGCCCCCGGTCAGAACGTTGGTGTCATAGCCCACGACCCCGCCTTCGAGGATCACGCCCGCAAACAGCATGGGCGGCAGGGCCTTGGGGTTGATTTCCTTTTCCTTCAGATAGATCTGACGCATCTCCTGGATGATGCGACGCTCCTGCAAAAGGTTGTCGAGGTTGCTGCGCTCGACCACGCGGAACCAATTTCCGTTGCCAGTATCGCGCAGCGCCTTCATCAGGACGGCGCCCCCGCCTTGCGAGACGGCCTTCGACAGCGTCTGCACGGTGTCGGAGGGCTTGAACTGACCTGTCTGGTCCTCGAAATCGTAGACGGCGATGTCAACGCGGCTGGCCGGCGGCGGCATATCGAGCAGCGTGCTGCGCGTGGCGGTGATCTGCGGCAGCGTCGGCTCTTCACGGCCCAACTCCTGGAAGGAGGTGCACCCCGATGCCGAGAGTGCCATCATGATAAGACATCCGTTAGCGACCACAATTTTCGCCTTACTCAGCATACTTTCGAATTCACCCTTCAGCTGCATCAATTCAGCGCGGTCTGCACAACGGGCAGCACGATCTCGGTGCTGGAACCGTCGAGCAAATTGGTTATCCGCACGCTGATATTATCCAGGGTACGTTCGTAAAAAATCTCCTGGTCACCGATAACGATCGTATCGGAATCCCCTGGTTGGGCCCCCGTGATCACCTCCGACAAGCCGGATGAAAGCGACGACAGCAAGCGGCTCTGAAGCTGACGGACGAAAAGGTCAGACTGCGAATTGCCAGTCGTACCAAGGGTGCCCCCGTCATCGACATGCTGGTTCTGGATATCCGCCAGTGAAAGCAGGTGCGAAGAATTGAAAGAGTCGCCGCCAAAAGAGGGATTGTTGAACTCGAAAACGAGATCTTGGGAAAGCGCCGGCCCGGTACCCGCAACGAGAGCGGCCAAAACCGCGGCGCGCTTCAGTAAAAGCTTCGGAACCACCAATATAAACCCCAATTCCTTCCTCCCCCGAGCGTTGCAGCCTAAGATCGTCGCTATGTTATCGTTTGCTTACGACGAGATCGTTAGAAGACCGCACATTCAATACGCTTGGACCAGAATAGCACCGGCACAAAATCGACATATTACAGACAAACGTGTAAAGAAATTCGTTAAACTTTCAACCTTTGTGGGAAAACAATCGGGTGCGGTATCAAGAACAATACGGACCCCGTGACATTTTTGAATCATTTCGAACCGAGCTTGTCGATCCATTTAGTGACAGGTCGGAGATTTTATTTTTGAAGTGAAGGACTTGCGATTAGCCGACATAATCATGCAGGCCGAATGTTGCTCGAACCAAATCTTTTCGTAAAAACATCTTCAAGGAGATAGCATTCAGCCAGGTTCTATCTCTGATAGAAGCGCGATCTCCTTGTCATACAAAATCGCTTCGTGAATCGAAGCAGAATTGTGGCTTGAGCGGTTGCCGGATCGTGTCTGGTCGAATCAAATCGGTCTCGCAAACGGCGACTGCAATCCAGCGGGTCCGTTGCTGACCTGTCCCCCATGGCTCCCTTATTCATCAAGAGATTCTGCGGGTTCGTGCACGGCTCCTTAACCTTGGACCGCCAGAGGCTGTATATCTCCGATTGCCTCACGATGACAGGCTGGTGACGCCCTCGGATAATGCATGGCAATCGCGACGTTGTATCCGATCGCGCTGCGGGCTCCGTCCTCGCCGCAGCGCCTACGCAACCGAACGTGAAAGGGTGACACACAGGGGCGACGCATCCCTGAAGACGACCTGCCATGGGAATGGCCACGCCTCTTTTTTTCAATAAAATCAAGTGGTACCCGCGGCCGGACTCGAACCGGCACGGCCTTTCGGCCTGGAGATTTTAAGTCTCCTGTGTCTACCATTCCACCACGCGGGCAAGCCGTTGATTTTCAACGATATGCAGTCGAATATACGGCGGAATCGAAGGCGTCACAAGCGCCAAAGCGGACATTCGAAACCGGCACAGCCGCACAAACCCCGGCACAGCGCAATTCCCCGATACCGGACACGATCTTTAGCCCCGCATTTCAAGGTGCATTCTGGGCCAAGCTGGACAAGACTGGAGATTGCTGGGAGTGGGCTTCATCGCTCTGTGGTGGTGAATACGGCAGAGTGCGCCCACCGGGTGAGCGGGCACATTTCCGGGCACACCGAATTGCATACTTCCTGCACTATGGCGAAGATCCTGGCCCGCTAGATGTTTGCCACAAGTGCGACAACCCAAAGTGCTGTCGCCCGTCTCATCTGTTCCTCGGAACCCACATCGACAATATGGCCGATATGGCATCGAAAGGCCGCGCCAGAAGCGGGCCGCAAGGTGGCGAGGCGAACGGCAACTCAGCACTCACCCTGCGCGACGTTGAACGTATGGTGCAGATGTTCCGCGAGGGGCTGACGAACAAGGCCATTGCCGAAAAACTGGCGGTTGGTCACTCGATGGTGTCGCGCATCCGCGTCGGGCGCTCATGGCGCAAAGAGACTGAGGCTATGGGGTACGAGCCGAAGCAAAGCAAGCTGTCCCCCAAAAGCGGGAAAACCAAGTGCAATCTTCTAGGGTGCAGGGAACAATGAATCCAATCGACTTTCATGTGGGCCAACGGCTTACGACAGGCCCGCGCCCGACTACAGACCGTGAACATACAGAAAAAGTGGGTTCGCCCAGAAAGGAAAGAAGATGGTAGGCGGAAGAGTTATCGAAATAGCCAAGGTGGCCGAGGGCAAGTGGCGGATATGGTGCGTGAACGGCAGCGACGAATGCGCCGTTTTCGTTGAGCCTGATGATGCCGTTGGGATGCCAGAACTTGGCGAAGAAATCTGGTGGCAGTGCGGAAAGGTTTATTTCGACGGCGATCAAAAGCAGCTGCGAAAGATAGCCAATAGTCACGACCCGAGGTCAGCATGACATGCCGCGAACGGATGGTGAAAGTGGGGTCGGGCGGAAAGGAGTGAGAGATGGATAAAGAAATAGAACCTTGTCCGTTCTGCGGGTCAGTCGATCTGGATCGAGACAAATGGAGGAAGTACATTGAGTGCAAATCTTGCGGATGCTACGGGCCGGACGCTATCTGGCCGGGCACTGCGACTTCTGCATGGAACACCCGCGCCCTAATCGCCCAAGAACAGGAAGGATGAAGGAATGAGTGAAGCGGGACAACGCTTGATAAAATCGGCGCAGGATGAAAAGAACAAACAACGAGCGCCAGAGCGTATTTGGGTTGAGGTGTGTTGCATCATTAGCGGTGAACTTCAGTGGGAGGCGGGCGATTGGGCTGTTGACCCAGACGACCTCATGCCGGAAATGGGGCCGCACATGGAATACGTCCGCGCCGACACGATAGAAGCCCTCCAGGCCAAGCTGCGAGAGGCAGAGGGGGCTTTGGAGCGCCTGCCGGACGGCTTTTGGGAGGTCTGGACCAGCAACAGCTTCAGACGCATATCACGGCAAGGTGGCGGTGACGGAGACGTTCTGTGTGGCATTACGCATAAATCAGACGGACACCCTGACCTTTCATGGAATGAGGCCCAGTGTCAGGCATTGTGCGATTTGGTCAACGGCCTCCGCGCCGCGCTTGCAGCCCTACGGGAAAGGTAATGCGTTTGCATTGCCCGAAAGCAACCCAAATCGCTTGCCTAGCAAAACCTAAATCAGATAGGCAAGCACCGCCAGCGCCAACACGCCGATGCAGAGCAACAGGCCGCGTTCGTCGGCGTTCATTTCACGGCCTCAAGCGCCAGTTCTTCGGCGCAGCGTTTTATGAAACGTTTTTCATTTCTCATAGTGTTGTTTTTCCTGTATAAATAACGAAAGGGGCCTGACGCGCCAACGTCAAACCCCTCTCTAACCGCAACGGATCGTATGGAGATCACGTCATGGCTGCAAGGCCCTTACCAACACCCGAAGAACTTCGTCAACTGCTTCGGTATGAGCCGGAGACAGGCAAACTGTTTTGGCTGCACCGGCCCAAAGAAATGTTTCCTTGTGAGGGCAGTTACAAAACTTGGAACTCTAGATTCGCAGGGAACGAAGCCTTCACGGCAAGCGTCGATCCCGGCTATCGGTACGGCACGATTAATGGGGGAAAGTTTTTCGCCCACCGCGTGGCATACGCGATTTACCATGGCAAGTGGCCAGAAAATCACACTGACCACATTAATGGCGACCCGTCGGACAACCGTATCGCCAACCTTCGCGATGTTTCCCAGTCGGGCAACATGCGCAACTCCAGAAAACAAAGCAACAATTCTAGCGGGCACACCGGTGTTTACTGGTTCGCGCGAGATAAAAAATGGCGAGCGTTGGGGTATGTCTCTGGCCGCCAGATTTACCTCGGATTATTCGACAGCATTGAGGATGCAATTGCTGCGCGCGATGAATTCAATAAGCAGAACAGTTTCACGGACCGTCACGGCAAGTGATTGTATCTCTGCCAGCTTTTTCTACAGTGACAGTCGCCGAACACACGAACCCACAAATTCCAGAACGGCTTGTTTCTATTAGCATAAGCATGGGCACACCATGAGCGATTATCTCGTGTGATTAGATTCCGAGTTAAGCGGGAAATATCGTCAAGCATGTCACTGCCTCGATAGTAACGTCTTTATATCGTTCCGTATCTCAGCGAGGTACTTGTGCGTCTCGCCTTCGTGTCGCTCAATCCGCGCGTGCGTCGCGGAAACGTCAGCCTTGCGGTCCTCTTTTTCCCGCTCGATATCTCGTTCCAATGTTCTGTGCTTCTGCTTGTTAAGGGCCTGTCCGATTTCCATGCGGACTGCGAACGCCGCCAAAACAACGCCCACCGGCCAAAGGATTTTGAACCACTCAATTACAGTCACCGCCCACACACTCCAGTCATACTGTCGTCCAAATCCGCAACCCATTCGCTCAACGGATCTTCTCCGAGCGTCGGCATGGATAGCCGCAGGTTTGCGTAGGTGCTACACCCCGCCCCAATCGCCGTCATTCCGGCGCACGCGGTCAGCAGGAGAAAGGCCGCTATCCCGACCTTCGCGGAGCCTATCGCGGCCAGCGGCTTCCCGCCTTTGCTTGTCCTCATGGAATTTAACCTCGGTTTTGTTCTTGCCGTTGCTGCGGCCCGTGAAGTACGCGACAACCGCAAGGACGGCTCCCGCAATGACGGGCCAGAACTCGGACAGTAGGCCCCAGATCATGCCCGCACCGTCACCTGCTGCTTCGTCAGGAAGCGCAGAGCCATATTCAGAACCGCCAGCCCAACCATGAATTTCATCTGATGTTCATCGGGGATGGTGTCGGTCAGGTTCACCGCCTCGACACCGCTTAGAACGGCGCTGATCAGGTTTATCCAGAGCGTTTTGCTTTGCCAAATGGGTTTCATTGAACTTCTCCTGTGCTGCCTGAGCCAACTGTGCCGGGCGGGTCGCCACACGTTACGTTGTACGGCCATTGAAAGGGGCGCGGGTCACATGGCGTCAGCGGTTCTGTGCGCGGCCACTGCGGGGGCATCGGCTCGTAATATGTTGGGAAATGCGGATGCACCTGCCAGGGTGCCGCTCGTGCAGGTTCTGGGCACGTTTTTACGTCAGGCGCGTGGGCTTTGCCGCAGTTCGGACAGTTCCATCCGTTGTTCATGTCCTGCCTCCAAAAATACTGAGAATGGCCTTGATGATTGACGCCCAGAAGCCGCCTGTGGGGGCTGTGGGGCGCTTCATGCGCTTTAGGACATAAGCCCCGTCCACGGTCTTAAGGATGCCTGACAGCCGCCCCATGCCGTTTGTCTGCCACACCGGGATATCGTCTCCGTTGGCGTCGTAATTGCCCGTCCGAAACAGGTTCATTTCAGCCGTGCGGCGCTTGCGAATTTCAGGCGGCTTCAACCACCCCATGAAGTGCCGGTATGCGTCGGCTTCGCCCGCGTTGATTGCCCGCGTGAGTTTGGCCTTGTAGATGCCGCCTGTATTGAAGTCGAACGACACCAGGGCGTCGAACTCGTGTTGCTTCAGGGGAACCCGGATAGCGCCGTTAACACGGTCCTCATACGTACCCACGTCAACGCGAAACACCTCAAGCGCAAAGTCAATCGCGCCGTCCAGATCCTTCGGCATGTCTCGCTGCATTTGGATGGGGTTAGGCCCGCCAGCTGCGGCTGTGTGCCCGACACCGAAAGTCCAGACACCTACACTGTCGCGATAGGGCGCGGGCACAATGCCTTCATGCTCTGCTATCTCTAGCAGGCCCTTGTTGGATAGTTTCATGCCACCCCACTTTCCGGCTGTGCGATGAAGTCTAGAAGTTGTTTGATACTCATGCCATTCTATCCCTGCGAGAATAGGAGCCCGCCATGAAGGTTGCGGAAACGGACAACGAAGATTACTGCGAGTTTTGCGGTGAACCGCTGAAGGATGACGAGTTCAGCGTCGTCATGGGAGAGGTGGTTTGCCACAAGTGCGAACCGCCCTCACCAAGCGAGGCAACGCATTAAAGCGCCCGCTCGTAGGTGCCGCTCATTCGGATTTGTGACGAGTTGGTGAAGTCGCCAGCGTCCATGCCTTGCGAAAGGTTTGTTGCGGCATTGAGGTAAAGCGGCTGGATTTCACCGCTCGCCAAAAGCAGTCCGCCGTTTGGCCCTTGCGTTGGAAAGCCCGCTGAATACGAAACAGTCGCGCCGTAGTCGGCACCAGAACGCGGCTGCGGCAGGCTCATGGCAATGGTTGCCGTCCCGGTGGAAGACCCCTTGGCCGAAAGCCGAATATCGCACCACCACGTAACGGTGCGGCCTTCGATGATATAACCTGCATCACGGCTGGAATACGTTTGACCGGCAGACGCCCCGCCGAACTCAATTACTGCGTCTGAAACCGTAACCCGACGATTATGCGGGCTGACGTCGATGAACTGCGATGTGCCGTTAACAATTACATCGTCGTCAATGGTGAACGACCGATCAACGTGGCATCCCTTGACGGTGGGAACGCCCTTGTTTGCCGCCGTTTCAACCAGCGCCTCAGCATCGCAACGGAATAGACAGCCATTTACCAGCAAGCCATTATCGCTGGGATTGAAGGTGGCATCCACACTTTCGTGATAGATAGGAATGTAGCCCGTCTTAACGCCGGTTTCGTTTACAAAAACGCAACCTGGGTTAACCGTGATGTTGTTGCTGTTTTCCAGGTGAATAGCGTAGCGGTCTGTCGAGCCGTGGTCAGTCGTGCCGGGTTGTGTATCTTGTTGCAGAAACAAGGTGTCACCAATTGACACATACTGCCGCCCCTCAATGTAAATCCCCTTATCACGGTAAGCGAGTTGCCGGGAAAAGCATTTCAAATCCGGCTCAACGCCAGCAGAAGAACCAACAGCGCGGGATACGTCAAAAGCAACCTTGACGTTGGTGCAGCTTGCATTGAGAACGCCGGCCTCTGCTGCCACATCGTCCGAGACATAAACAATCCCGGTTTTGCATTGGCTGATATCGCTTTCCGCATCCACGATGGGCGCGTAGCAGTCGGTCAGGTCCATGCCGTAATCGGACAGGTAATGGGCGCTGTCGTCGGCGTAGCGGATTGCGTCTTTCTGGGCCGTGGTGAACCCAGCATCAGCCACGATCTGCTTCGGCCCGATGAAGCGGAAAGCCTTGTGGATATGTCGCCCGGTAAACACAGCGGACAGCCCGCCCGTGAAGTATCCAGGCGTTGCAATGTCGTCTACGCCGCTTTCTTGCGTGATGAACTCATTGCCCGTGTCGATAAGTATATTTTCGGTATAAACAGCAAGCGCGACATAGGCCCCCGTGCGTTGGGACAGCAGGGTAATAGCCACACCGCAATTGCCCGATCCAGACACAGCGCGAACGCAGAAATCCCGAAGATCCACAAAGAACTTATCGCCGGGCGTTTTCTCAATGAGGAACGCGCCGTCAGTATTTTCCGACCCATCGACAGTTATGATTGTTCGCGCGTTGCCTTCGCCCACAATCTTGAGGTTCACATCAATCAAGGCCGTGGGCTTGCTGACTTCGACCTGACTTGCCAAGCGGTACGTGCCTGCCGGAATAAACAACGTCTGGTTATAATCGTTCGCCCAATTCGCAGCCCCCTCAAACGCGGCAGAGTTGTCGGTTGTTTCGTCGCCCAAGGCCCCCCAATGCTGCGGCGTGATTACCTCATCCGCAGGGGACCACGTTTGGCCGTCATTAGTCGTAAGAGCCGTGCCATCATCGTCGCGCACGTATCGACACACACGCCCGTCAACAATCGCGGAAATCACCTGTACAGGTGCCGGAATGTCCGCCGCTTCCGCCGCCGCATAGCTTGCGAATGCTGCCGCAGAAAGCCTGTCCAGCTCGTCCTTGTCGCCGTCCTCGAATGCGCCTTCGCTCGGGGGCTGCTGCGCACTGTCTGCCAAGGCACCTTGGGCGGCAGTAGCGTAGTCGCTGCTGTCGAACGCCTTGACCTGTGCGAGGTTTGTCACCTCGCTGTCCATAAGCGCCCCGGCTGCGGTGACATTGGCTGTGTCGGTAACGTCAGCCCCGGTTTCTATCCCGTCCAGCTTTGTTTTGTCGCCATCGACAAAAGCGCCTTCGGACAGAATGTCCTGCTTGCCTGCCAGATCAGACTCGTTGTCCTCGAACAAGATCTGCTCAAAGATAGTCGTTGTGGTGCTGCCGAAGCTTGCCTTGATATCGTACTCGCCGTTTGGCAGGGACAGCCCGAACACGCCATTTACATCGGTTTTCAGGTCAACGACCTCGGCCCCGGTTTTGTCGTACAGCGTGACTGCCGTATCGGTGCCTGCCTCAAATGCCGTGATGGTTGCCCCGGCAATAACATTCCCGGCCCGGTCAGTGACCGGCTCTGTGATGTGCTGCATGATTTGCCTGTTGTTTTAGGATGCCCAGAAGGTGACGCGGGCGTAGACTTCACCGCCGCCACGGCTTGCCGCGCGGCCAAACGATGTGCCGCTGGTGTTCTGCTCTAGCCGGTAAGTTTTGCCGGAAACGACCGCACAGCCGCCGTGCGAGTGCGCCACTGTCCCGCCTGCGGTCAGAACCGAAGACCCCTGCGCGGTAACGCTGCTGTCCGTCACGTTATAAAGCCGGGTTTGGAAGCTATCCCGACCGGGAGCTGTCCAGTTCACCCAACCATCAGATGTAAAGGTGAACTCGTTGGAACTGATGGAGACCACGCCGTCAGGGTCATATGCTTCCGTTGCGATGGCCCGCTTGGTCCATGTATCCGCCGTGACTGCCGTGGGGTCCGAGCCGTCTGCCCTGCGCTCCTCAATGACCGCAGAGGGAATGACCGAAAGCGTGTCGAAAAGAGCCTTCGTGGATTGCTGCGAGGGCGGACGCGTGGCGCTGTCCGTCGCAAAATCATCCTCATCCAGAACCTGATTGAGAACAAAGGCAGTCGTCGCAAGTTGCGTGGTGTTGGTTCCCACAGTCGCCGTGGGAGCCGTGGGCGTGCCCGTGAGGGCTGGCGAGGCTAGTTGACCCTCAAGGTTCTCCTGCACCTGCTCGATAGCGTCCTGCACGTTCGTGTCAGGGATAGCCACAGTGGGGTCAAAGCTGACGAGCGATGCCCCGCCTGCAGACGTAGGCACCGTGGGGTGCGGGTCGCTCGGAAAGCCCGGAAGCGAAGCCCCCTCGGTGTCCTGCACGTCCACCTTGACGTTCTGCGTGGCGAATGTTGCCGCAAACGTGCCGGTTGCATCTGCCGTGAGAGGTTGGGAAACCGCGACCGTTCCCGCGCTGTCGGAATACACCTCTAGCGGGGTGGTGGTTCCTGCCTCATAGAAATACGCCAACGCCCCCGCAACAATGTCGCCATTGTCATCGGTTGCGCGGGCCAGGATAATCCTGTCCGCCATGCTACTTGTCCTGTGGTTGGGGATTGCCTGCCGCGCCAGTCGCCACTATCTATAAGCGTATGAGGACGGCTTTAATTATTGTTTGGAGTTGTATCGCCGCATTTTGCGGCCTTGCGCTCTACACGCTTGGATGGGACGGGTTGATTGTTTCGATTTGGCCCGTCATTTTAGGTCTCTTGTTTACTTGGCGAATGTTCAAGGTCGCCAAATCTTACGGGCTAACTGACGACACACCGCGACGGTAAAGAGGCTCATTTGGCGAATTGGCGCTTGATGTTGCGGCGCTCTCTGCCGCCGTGAGCCTAAGAATTGTGCGAGCGTCTTGCGCCAGCGGTCCGCCATCCCGTGCGATTACACGCAATTGGCGACTGTCACCTCGTGCTGCCTTGTTCAACGCACGCAACATACGTGGCGAGGTCAGAGCCTTTGCGCTACCCCAAGATCCAAGAAGAAAGGCAGCGGTACTAATCGGAGCCTGAGTTGCAGAGGCACCCAAGCCAGCACCGACCACGACATTGCCGGTACGTGAGGCGTTGCGTTCTGCGTTGGCAGATTTAGCTAGTTCCGCGACTTCGGCCAGTTTGTTCATTTCCTTCCTAGCTTCGCCGGACAGCAAGACCGACTTGGCCTCGGGCGACATTTTGTTCCATTCCGTGAGAAACACTGCGGGCGAAAATTCATCGCCAGCCGCGTTTTGTGCGCCAGGGCGGGATTTTCCAAGGCGATCAATGATTGACGCCGAAATGTCGTTCCAGTCCTCACGCGGCACCGATGCCTTAATTTGAAACATTCTGCGGGCGTCTGAAGATGCACGATCCGCTTTTGTCATGTTAACGAACGCCTCAAATGCCCGTTCGGGGCTGTCGGCCCGAATCGTTTTGTCTAGAGACTTCTCGATGCGCTCAGCGCCGCGCCGATAATAGTTTTGCGCTCGCTTGAAGGACTTCTCTGCGGCAGGGCCTGCCTCCTGTGCGATTGTCGCCATATCCTCGCTCAGACGGGCGTAAATCTGCTTGGCGCGGCCCTCTGAAATGTCATTTAGCGCACCTCTTTGAGTGCTTAGGCTTTCACCGACCGCCGAGCGAAAGTCGGACAGTGCTTTCCAAGTCAGGCCACGCTCCAAATCATCTGCCACCGCTTCGAGCCGGGGCAAACCCAATTCAGACGCGATTTTTTCGCTGTCGCCATACTCTGCGATTGTTTCGCGAAGATACTTGACTGTTGACGGCGCAGAAACCTTTGATTGCGCGGGCATATGCCGCCCAACATCGTCAAAGAGTTCCTTGCTCTTTTCTTTAAACTCTACGACAAACTTATCCACGCCAGTTTTTAGCTTTTCACCTGCCGTAAGGGCGCTTGCAGGCTTGCCGATACGCGACACAGCGCCGTCAAACGCACTCTCAATCTCACCGACAAAACGCGCATTGTCCCGTGCGATTTGCGACCCCGCAAGCGGCACGCCCTCAAGCGCACCAGCCGTCATGGAGCGCCCCTTACCACCCGCTCCAAGAGAGGGCGTAACACCGAGGTCATCCGCAGAGCGGGCGGACTGCTCAAGTGCTGTGGGTTGGCGTTCCAGTGATTTTGCGGCTTTTGCCACTTTCCCGCTTGCGAGAGCCGCAGAGGACACACCTGATAATTCGGGCGCGGCCACCTCACCCATCATCATCAAGTCACGGGCCAACTTTCTTTCGTTGGTCGGACTACCCCCAAGCGCTTCACCGACAAGGCCAGCGCCGAAGCCGTAAACAGATCCCGCCGCGCTCAGCGCCGCGCCACCCACGTCACCAGCAAACGCTACAGGCCCCCTTGCATTTTCCGGCACCCAATCCGGCAACATTTGCCGAGTCGGGCTTTGCTCCGAATCCATGACGCCGCTGCCGAACGCCTTGAATGCCGCAATCGGTCCCTCTGTGGCATCTTCAATGGTGTCGCCAAAACGGTCACGTTGTGGGCCTGGGTCACGGTTTTCGACCGTTTGCCCCGTGCCTGCGTTGTACAGATCCCCGTTCACTGTGGGGGTCAAGGGGGCGTCATCTGCAACCGGCGCAGTTGTGCCTCCGCCAGCCATCTGCGCAACAGCACGGGCAGCGCCTTCCTCCGTCGCCCCCTCTACTTGATAGGTGGTGCCGTCTGGCCCGGTGATTTCAAATGTCGCCATCATTGCACCTTCTTGACGCGGTATTTCTGACCGTCAATTTCAACTTCTGTGAAGCCGGTGCTTTCCGCCTGCTCGGGCTGCGCCTCTTGACTGCCGCCGATCCCACCACGCGTATCTGCCCCACCGGGGGCCTGCATCGTGTCGCCAGATGCTTGCACAAGGCTCCGAGCAAACGCATCACGCTGTTCGCGCTTTTGCTGGATCGTTGCGGGGTCGTCACCATAACGCGGGAAATAGGTTTCCATCACGCGACGAATTTCCGGCTCGGTTGCAGCCGCGCCCGTTTGGATGCGAAGAACACCTTCGGCCCATTGGCGCTTAAGAGCCTCGTAGCGCCGCGCCTCTGGGGACGTGACGACATTTCCGAGGACACCGCCGCCAGCCGCCGCAGAGCGGGCGCTTACGGGATCAAAGTTGGGGTCATCTTCCATCGCATTGATCGCGGGCATGGTCTCATTCATCAGCCCGCCGAAAAGGCGCAGGGTGGATTGACGCTCGCTCGGGGGCTTGCCGCCGCCTTCATCACCGAAGCCCTCGGCCAGCCGAACGCTACCATCCGCGCCAACCTCGATGTTTTGCTTCAGTTTGTCAGAGCGATTGTATTCAATACGCGTCAACGGCTCACGCCCCGCCGCGCGTTCTTCCGCGACGTACCGGCCATACTCGTCGGCAGGCTCCGGCCCCTGCGCGTAATCCTGCGCCTCGGTCAATGCCTCGATAGTGCCTGTGGCCTGCGCCAGATGCGCAGGGAACTGCTCAAACGGGTATTGCTGCGGGTCCAGCCCGTTGCGTTGCAGCCAAGCGTTGTAGGTATCGCGGTCGCCTGCCTGATACATCGCAGCCGCGCCGCGAAGCACGCCTTGAAGCTGTTCAGCCGCCTGCGCACGCTCATCTGCCGAAAGTTTCGCCGCATCAAGTCGCGCCTGACGCTTGGCTTCCTCTTTCAGCATCCCCATTTTCTCACGGTCAATTTGCATGGACTGCCGCGTCTGCTCCATGCCCAAACGCGAACTCTGCACGTCCATAGCCGCCATCGGGTCAATTCCGGCCAGTGCGTTCAGCGCGTTCTGATCGCCACTTGCGATGCCTGCGCCGTGCTGCTGGTAGAGGTTCGTCAGCGCGTTCTGCCGTTGGTTGGCGTTTGCATAAGCCGCCGCCTCGGTTGAACGAGCGAGCGTGTTGACCAGATCCGGCTGCTGGCCTGCCAAAATTATGTTCGCGTTCATTCGGGACATGCTGGCCTCTAAGTGAAGGAAAGTTTGTTTGCAGGACGCGCGCGGGTCATGAATGCTCGTGGATCGAGGGCATTGCTCAGACGCGGCATAGGCGGCTCCTGACGCTGTGACAGGGCGTTCTGGGGTGTCGGGTTAAAGGGAGTGGCCGAAGGGCCTGACAGGGCGTTCTGTGGGGCCTGCTGGATGCCTAGAGCGGCCATCGTGTCGCTTGCTACGCCCTCCGCACCAGACCAAGCCGCACGCAGCCAATCAGGGGCATTTTCGCCCTTACCGCCTGCGCCCCAAACCGCTTCATTGCCAAAACCGATGTGCATGGAACCGGGTTGCATGTATCCATCGCCAGCGCCGATGCCCGTTACGCCGTTTGCGCGTGCCCTGCGTACGATTTCCTCGAAAATAGGACGATCTTGCGGGTTGGCCCAGTCCAGCTTGCGACCGTCTTTATAGAAAAACACGTCAGCCGCGTTGCCGTGGTCATGGCGTGTCGATCCGGTACGCGCCCCGCCAGAACCCTTTGCAGCCTGTCCGCCCGAGAACACTTCCATTTCCACACCCAATTCAGGCAGGAAGGACAGCGCCCCCATGAGCCGGTCGTTGATGGGCTGGTTGCGAATTGCGCCTTGGTTGGCGTAGCGGACATAATTCATGACTTACACCCAGCTTCCGTTGCCAAAAAGGCTGTTCGAGCCGCCGAAAATGCTGCTGCCGCTGTTGCCGCCAAGAGCGTTTTGGTAATTCCACACGCCAATGGCGTTGTTGATACCGCCGCTCAGGGCGTTTGCAGAGCCGATAGCACCCGCCGCCTGCGCGTTGCCGATGTTCGCTAGCGCATTCCCCGCGCCGGAAGCGTAGTTCGCCCCTGCGTTGGCCGCGTTGCCCGCTGCGGCCTGTCCGCTGTCCGCAATGCCAGTCAGGCGGTTGAGATAATCCTGGTAAAACCCGCCCGTAAGTGCGTTGGCGTTGTCCTGCTGCGCCTTGATCGTGGCCCCGGAGAACAGGTTGCCCCGCGATGCCGCGCTGCTGTCCACCGCTTGTTGCGTGCGGTCCAGCACGTAATCCTGAAACGGGGTTGTTTCAAAGCCGCCGTATTCCGTCCCGCCGATCGGGTTTGCGTCCGCGTATTCTTGCGCTGCGTCACGGGTGTTGAATACCTGATCACCCACGCGGAAGCGGGTTGCACCTGCGCCGCCCGGTCCAGTGCCATTTTCAGGGCGATTGCCATAGAACGGCTGGCCCTGCCCGTCCGTCCAAACACTGCCTTGGCTTCCTGCCACACGCGTGTAATCGCCAGCACCGCCGCCTGTCGCCGGATCTTGGAACTCCACAATCTCAGGAGCCGTGCCGCCGAATGTCGGACGCGGGCCGAGGCCCATTTCAAACATAAGCGCGGATTGCGCGTCATATCCACCGTCAAGAAACGGCTGGAACCGCTCGACGGTTTCACCGTAAATCCGTTCTTCAAGGTCAATCTGCCGGTTTGCCGCTGCGGTCTGCGCCTTGGCGGCGTCCTTGGCCGACTTCGACCCGATAAGACCGCCCGCAATGCTGCCGACTGCGCCGATTACGCCACCCATTATGTCAACTCCTGAATGGTGATTTCTTCATCTGGCAGGGTCAGCCGCCCAACCTCTTTGAAGCCCGCCCGCCGTACCAGCGAGAGGCAGGCGCGATTGCTTGCCGCGATGTGCGCCACGATGCTTTGGGGGCTGTAGTCGCCCCGGAACTCGTCAATCAGATCCAGCCCCGGTTGCAGGGTGTTGCCCCACGCCGAAGGCTTCACGGCAATGTGTGTCGCCGCAATTCCCGGCCAGTAGGCGTCATGAAACGCCATGCAGACCCCATCCTTGGCGTAGTAGGCCATGCCTTCTGTCGGCAGGCTTCCAGCGTCGATCCTTGATGCTTTCTGCTGTGTCGGGTGCGCGAAGTATTCCCGCGCCTCGTCAACCGTTATTCTCACGGCTCAAGCGTAGTTATTCGATCTTCGTGGTCGTTCACCTCGGCCCGCAGCGCGATAACCTCGGAAACCAGCTTTTCCAGAAACTGCTGGCTGATCATCGTGGTTTTGCCGTCTTGCCCAACAAAAGGAAGATTTGCTTGGTACTTTTCAGCCGCCATCACGCCACCTCGATAAACGCCGTGGATTCAAGCGGGATTTCCGCCTTGTCCGTCATTGTTGCCTCAAGCGTGGCTCGCCGGTACTGCCCCAAGGCATTCAGCGTAACCAGTTTGTCGTAATCGCCCTTTACGCCCGTATCGCGCCACCGTTCCCGTCCCCAGGTTCGCGCTCTGTCCTTTGACATGCGGAACATGATTTCAGGAGCGCGGCCCGATACATCGACAATCCCCGTTGCCACCTGCATCTGCACGCGCGACACCGTGAACCGCTTGCCGTCATTCTCAAGCGTGCTGGAAATGGCCCGACGCCACAAAGGCCCGTCCGCTTCCTTGTTCGACCGCTCAAGCCGCCTGATCTGTCCCGAGGCGGTGCCGACGAAAAACACGCCGTTATGCTTGGCCGATACACTCGCAGACCACGGGCCGAACTCGATGCCTTCCGCCCGTTCGTGCCATTCGTTGGAGACCAGGTCATACACCCACGCGGGACGGTCCTTGAACTGAATAACGCAGAACTCATGAGCCTCGTCTTGATAATAGAAGCACGACTGCGGCCTGCCCTGCGTGATTGAGGTTTCCACCCCTCTTGTTGAAACCGGCTTCATACTGCCTCCTGAAATAAGGAGGACTTTGTTGTTCGTTCCGACGAAAAACGCCCCGTTGGGAAACTTGGACACCAGCCCGAATGCCTTCAAGCCAAAGTCAACATCGGCCCCCGAGACAGGCTGTAGGAATGTGGTGCTTTCCCCGCTGC
Organism: Roseovarius sp. MMSF_3350; assembly: GCF_030733425.1. GTDB lineage: Bacteria > Pseudomonadota > Alphaproteobacteria > Rhodobacterales > Rhodobacteraceae > Roseovarius. Next base: position 254,687 of record NZ_JASHIZ010000002.1, on the reverse strand, counting down.
CGGTCAGATACCAGCGCTCAATGCTGCGTTCCCCGAAGATCCAGTATTGCGGACCAATCGCCATGCCGCGAATTATGTCGTCATCCCGGCTTTCCGCCGATGCAAAGTCTAGCCCATCGAATGACGTGCTGTCGGCAACGTCAGACCAGCCGAACCGCCGCCCGTTCTTTTCCGTTATCACCGTACGCTGGCCGATGAAGTCCACCGAACCAACATTATCAAATGCCCCTGTCAAGGGGGTTGTTACCGTCCCGTCCGAGGCGACGTTGTAATACTCACCGCCCGCCGCGATGGTGATAGCCCCGTTGTTCCCGGCCATCGTCGTATCTGCCGCGTCTGAAATGGTGCCAATCTCCACAGCATCCACAAAACCGGACACGCGGCATGTCGTGTCGTCCGGGTCGACCGGCATGATGCCGCCACCGCCTGGATTGATCCCGCCAGACTGGACCTCGTACCATTCCCCGCCCAACTCAGCGAATTGCCGCGTCGGTCCCGTTCCGCCGTCAATCCGGTACAGCTTGCCGCCGTTTACGGCGTACAGTTCGCCCTCGATTTCCTCCATTGCCCGGATGAACACCGAAGGAAGATCAACCAAAATCGACGTTCCCAGAACCGATTTCAGGATATACTTGTCGCCATGCCGCTCCCGGTACAGGTTCAACAGCCGCGACGTGTTCGATTGCTGGTTGTCGTCGTCCTGTAGGGACTGGCCGACCCATTGAACAACGGGCATTAGCGGATCCTCGGATGCGGCCAGTACCGCGAGGGCGTGCGTGTCAGTGACGTAGGCACAGACGACGCGGAAATTTCCATGTAAGCCGCTTGCATCTTGCGGAACCAGTCATCCGCATCGAATGCCTGCGGGCGCACGTAATCAGGCGAGAGGCGGCTAGCGAGAAGGTAAACCGTCCCTTCCTGGTATTCGTCAGCAAGCGGAAAAGTGTCCGATGACGTCACGTCCGTATGCTCGGTATCCACCCCCGCCAACTTCCAGGCGTGAAGCATCATGTTGAAGGCATCGACACCAACCGAGATATCGTCGGCGTTCAGGTCTTCATCCTGCGCCGTCACGTTGATCTTGCGGTAAGCCCGCGTCACGATATCGAGAACTGTTGCCATGCTGCCCTCCAAAGAAAGGAGCGCCCCCGAAGGGACGCCCCGTTATCGTTAGCCCCAGAGGCGGCACGCAAGGTCAGGATAAATCGCATCCCAACCATAGAGCGCGTCGATACGGATGATATCTTCATCCGAATCAATGTCGTAATCCTTCACGACACGCAGGCTCAGGCCGTTGTGGCTTTCCCGCGCCTTGAAGGCCGCGCCATCGGGCATTTCCAGCGGTACAGTCACCAGGGCAAAGGCGTTCTTGTGGAAGCCCATGTTTTGCGGGTAGGTCGTGCCACCCGTGCCCAGAACGTTGATATCCGCATCGTTTGCCGGTGCCGCGCTCACGGTCTGGAACGGGCCGGACGTGATGATTGCGGGCGAGATGGTCAGGGTTGCCGGACCAGTGGACGCGCCCGAGTTCGCATCTGCGATAACAGTGAACTGTTGCAGATACGGCATCACTTGCTTGCCGGTGGTGCCTTCACCCGGAACCGGGTTCACCGCATACACGCCGTCGATGGTGATGACGTCGCCAGCCTTGAGGATGCCGGTGGTGGAGTTGGTCCAGCCATCGGTGACAAGGCTTTGGGTGTTTGCGCCGGTCGCGTTGGCATAGGTCACTTCCTGCGACCCGCCGTTGACCTTGGGCGAACCCGTGGCAACGCCGACCGTGTGATTGGTGACGTTCTGCGTCGAGAAGGTGGCAAACTTGGCGATACGGCCAATCATTGCGTCCTTGTATGCAGACGAACCCATTGCGCCGACTGCATCCAGCGTAAGCTGGTCGCCAGCAACCGCGTAGTGCGCGGCGGGGTTGAGCATCATGGTCCGGTTGTCGGCCATGACGGCCATTTCGTCCAGGCGCTGCGCTGCCGCCGCAACATCGGCAAAGCTGTCCGGCGTGGTGCCGGGCGAGCCAACGCTGTTCCAGACACGGCTGTAAAGCGCGTGGCCGCTGCGGTCCATCGTGTTTGCAAGGGTAATCATTGCGGGCTTGATGTACCGCTCCGAATACTCCTCGATGGAAAGCGTCAGGTCTTGCGTCGAGAACTTCCACGACACGTGCTTGCGCTCGTCAACGGTGATGGTGGTCGATTTCTCTTCCACGTTCTGGTTGACGCGCGTTGCGCCGTCCGCCGTGTAGAATTTGACCGGCTTGCGGATCGACACGCTGTCGCCCACCCCGCCAGTGAACTCTTTCTTGTATTCACGGTGGACTTGGTTGGCGAGAACAAGGTTGTTCTCAAGTTGCGACAATGCCTCCTTGGCAATGACGCTGGGAGTGATAATGGTGTTAGCCATCTTTCAGTTTCCTTAAAGCCCGCGCCAAGCCTTGTATTCGGCCATTGTCATCTTCGAGGGGTCTTTGACCCCCGCAGATGCTTTCGGCTTCACAGGCTCGATAGGATCGGGTGTTTCGCTGGTGGTCTTTGGCTGCGGAAGGCTTAGGCGGGCCATCATGCCCCCCAACTCTACTGCCGCTTCCAAAGGGTTCATTTGCGCGATCTGCGCTGCCTCTTTAGGGTGCTTCCCAAGGTGGTAGGCCAGATCCGCGCCCATGTCCGACGACGAGATAATCTGTGCCATCGTGTCGTTGATCGGCAGGTGCGGGTTTTGGGCCACCTCTGCAAAATCAGCGTAACGGGTCTGAGCATCCTTAACCTGGGCGGCCCAATTCTCGGCTGCCTCACGTTGTTCCTGCTCTTTCAGGCTATCCAGTCGTTTCTGGTGGGTCTGGGCCTCTTCCTCGATTTCCCGCTTCTGCCGCGCGTCAAGGGCCTGCATACTCTTGTGAGCCGCAAGAGCCGCCTGGTACTCGGCGTAATCCTGGAAATCTTCTTCCTTGGGGGGCTGCGTTTGCTGCGCTGCTTGTTCGATGCGGTCAAGACGGGCCTTGAAGCGTTGCGCCTCCTGTTCCGCCTCGGCCTTTTCTTGCCTCAGCCTTTCCATTTCGGCCTTCCGGCGTTCCCGCCGTGCCTTGGAAGGGCTGATTTCTTCCTCGGATGCTTCCGGCTTTGCGCCTTCCTCACCCTCGGCGGGCTGGTCTTTCACCTGCCCTTCTGTGTTTTCCGTCGCTTCCGACTCCGTGCCTTCGGGCACAACGGCATCATCACCTGCCTCGGGGGCAGGGGTTTGCTGCTCTTCCATGATTTTTACCTTAGAAAGTGGGGCGTGGCCCCTGTTGCATCGCGCCTTGAAGCGCACGGGCGACTTCCTGTTGGACAATCTGTCCAATCGCCGCGTTTAGCTGGCCGTTTTTCGCGGCCAATTCCAATTGCTCGTTCATGACCTCGAATTGCGCCTTCTGGGCGTCAAATCCGGCCTCTTTCGCCTCGGCTTGACCCTTTTCAATCTCGGCCATGACCTTGGCTTGCTCGATCTGCGCCGCCTGCTGCTGTTGCTGCATTGCGGCCTGCATCTGCTGCTGTTCCTCGGGCGAAAGGTCGTCCATGTCCCGAATACCGGGGGGCAACATTTTCTTGAGCCGGTCTGCAAATTCATCCGCGCCGGGCCAATCCATGTTTTTCGCAATCAGGTCCGCCGTGGCTGCGCCCGCTGCCGGGAATGCACGCACGAACTCAATCATGCTCTCCGCCGCCTCCTGACGCTTGGTCGAGTAGTTCGGGCCGACCGATATTTTCACGTCATACTTGCCGATGGTCAGGCTGTTGACCGGCACCGGGCCGTCAATGGTCATCTGCATTCCGTTGATCGGCACCATCTTCTCCGCGTCGTCCTTGCCAAGAATGCGAATGATGCGGTTGGTGTCGTATACCTTCGGAATCATGTTGACGATAATGCGCCCCGAACACGCCACGGCCTTGGCTACGTTGTCCGAGTAGATCGACGTGGACACATCGCTTTCCATCTGGCGCTGACGAATGGCAACACCTGACTTCTCGTTGCTCTGATTGCCGAGTGCCGCGTCATAGACGCCTGTGGTGCCCTTCAAGTCTTCCGCAGCGGTCATGACCTCCTGCATCATGCCTTGCGATGCAATGGGCGGTGTGGCCCTCTGCGGCACGCCAGGGGCCTTATCATCCGGGTTGTACGGCAGGTAAGGCCGGTTGCTGTCGTTGGCCTGATTCCAGAATGTCTCAAACCCGGCAACCTGCTTGGGCGTGACCAGATACGGGGCTTTGGGCTGCAATGCCACAAGTTCCGTCTGTGCCGAACGCCAGTAGTTATAAAGCTGCTGCGGATCTTTGGCGAAACGAATGACGCTGGTGCGCTGAACGCGGTCGCCTACATGCAGCTCCTCGCCCATGACACCGACAACAGGAATATAATCGCACGGGATTTCCTGCGGGCCTTCCAGCACTTCCTTACCGCTGATCTTGGCCCACATGACCTTGTGAGACTTGACCTTGCGCTTGCGAACGATGTTGAGCGGCGCAACCGGATCACGCACAACCTGACCGCTCGGAAGCAAGCCAAGTTCGTATTCTTCCGGCTCCTTCCAGAAATACTCCGCGACAACCATAGAGCCTTCGTTTTGCCAGTGCTCCAAGCCGTCCGTCTCGGCGTCGTTCTCCATGTCAACCAGGGCAGCTTTGGGGTACGCCTTCCTGAAGTCGTCCTTGCGCATTTGCTCGGTGATAAAGCAGTAATCCGCATCCTCGCGCGTTGACATGCGGGCCTGCGGGTCGAAGTACACAGAGAACGGATTGTGGATCCGCTCAATTTTGATGACCTGATTAAAGCTGTCGTCGTCCTCGTATTCCGTGCGGATGCGGAAATAGCCCATCGAACACGCCGCAGCGCTTTCCCCTGCCGATTCATAAACTGACGTGGCATCCGAGGCGTACTGGATGTGCCGCACCAGACCTTCAACAATCTCGGCCACGTCCTGCGATGCTTCACTGTCCCCCGGAAGCACGTTGATGGACGGGTTCATGCGGCGAATATCGCCCGTTACCTGCCGCACGAATTGCGGAAGCCTGTTGATCGTCAGGCAGGGCCGCCCCTCTTGCTCACGCGACTGGCGGATATCATCAGGCCACTGGTGCCCTGCAATAGCCTCAAGGTCGTGCAGCGCCTCCTCGCGGTTCTCACGATCCGCGTCTACTGCCTCGTCCATGCGGTCGAGCGCGGCGCGTATAATATCGTCTTTCTTCATGCGCCTAACCAGCCCCCGCCGCCCCTGCGGCCAATGTTGAATTTCGACGCATCCGGCACCGTGTCCACCATGTCGGGGAACAACTCGGACATGGCCCAGACCAGCGAGTCCGCCCGGTCAGGTGAATCCTCGCCCTGGTAGCCTTCATTCGTGAATTGCGTCATTTGGTTCTCAAGTTCCGGGAAATGCCCAACATGGCGCACCCGGCCCTGTGCGTAGAGCGCCGCTATCGGCTCTGCCCTTACGTGCTTGCCCTTGGTGGCCCTGACCTCGATCACGTTGACGTTGGGGGCCACCGCGCGGATCGTGTGGGCAATCATGTCGCCGCCGTTGTTGACCTCTGCAACAATGGCGTCCGCCTTATGCTTGTGATACATGGCAATGGCTTGCTTGGCCCAATCCATCGGTGAGCCGCTTATGCTGCCGTCCTCGATCACATAACCCGTCTGATCGGAGGCGCGGCCACAGGCCACAATCCCGTGTTCATCGCTGTCCTCTGTGTTCGTCACAGCCGGATCAATCGCAACGACCGTGCGCTCCAACTCAGGCGCGACACCCTCGCGATATGCGTCTATGTCTTTTTGCGACCAAAGCGCCCCCGGCAAGTCCCCGAGGATTTCCGCGTTAAGTTCCTGCCTGCCCAGCCGTGTCCCGGCGTAGCGGTCGTAAACCTTCTTGATGAAGCTTTTTGCGAGGTTGGCCTTGTTGTCGAGCGTTGAGCCGCGCGTGACGTGGACCCTGCCCTCTTGCCCTGCCACGATAGCCTTGATGAGTTCCGTTGGCCGGGGCGTTGTTGTAACGCATACCTTCGGATGATCCCCAAGCCGCAAACCGAATTGCAGCATGTCCCACGTTTCCCGAGCGTAGCGATACTTCGCCAACTCATCGACCCAGGCCGTATCAAACTCAGGGCCGCGAAGCTGGTTCGGCTCTGTCCCGTTGTACCCCAGCGCCTGTGCCCCGTTGGGCCATGAAATACGCACGGGCTTGAACCGGGCCTTTGCCTCGGGGCAAACCTTCAGGATGCGGGCAACCATGACTTCCTCAAGGTCTTTTTGCGTTTCCGCTATGAGCGCAATGCTTTGAGCGCCCGCCGCAACCTGCTCCTTGACCCACTGTGCGCCGCTTTCCGTCTTGCCGAAACCACGGCCAGCCAGAACGCACCAGATATCCCAGTCACCTTCCGGCGCGACTTGCTCCGGCCTTGCCAGAAACCCGCGCCAATCTGTGAGTAGGGCCTTGGCCTCCTGATCGGTGAGTTGGGAAAGCGCCGCCGCCCTCTCACTCTCCGTCAGGCTCGCCAGACGTTCCGCTGCGCTCTGCAATGCTATCCAGGTATGCAGCCAGCTTGGCCGCGCCCTGCCCTACTTCTTCTGTTTGAATGGGCGGCATGTCCGCGTCACCACCAAGGGCCAGCTTGTCGCCAAAGACCTTCGGCAGTGCTTTCGACAAAAGCCACTTGCGCGTATCGACCCTCAGTCGTGACCGCTGAACGTGGTCGCCGTTGTACTTGTCGCCGCCTTCTTCATCGACAACCCAATCGTTCCGGCCATCGTCTGCAATCTCAAGAAGTTCATCGGCCATTGCGAGGTATCCAGCCTCTCTAGCCTTTGTGTATTGCGTATAAAATCCTTCACGATCTTCCGCCGCCCAGAGGCGCACCGTGCTTTCGTGCGGCATACCTTCATCGCGACAAACCGCCCTGAGGGTTTCGCCCGTCATGAGCCTTGCGCAGATTTCGTCAGCGACTTCTTGCGAATAGATTGACGGACGCCCACGCGCCTCGACTGCCTCTGTCATTGCTGCCCCTTACGACGCGACCGGCGCTTGCGGAATGCAAGGTTGGCCTTCGCGCCTGCTAGGTGTTGGTATGCTTCTTGCCTGCGGCCTTGCTCATGCTGCCGCCTCACTTCCGTGCCTTTCGGAGTACCCATTTTGCCTGTTGAACTCCGCACGAGCGGCGATGGCATCTTCAAGATCTTCAAAATACCCAATATGTTTTTTGCGGCCATCGGCACCGCCAGACACCTGCCACTTACCGTAACGCTCGTACCAGTAAATGCCGTTATGCCCGCTGGTGTTATTGGACTTCATTTTAGAATTTCGAGAATTCTTTGAACTATTCACATCACGCAAGTTACCGATACGATTGTCCGCACGGTCGCCGTTGATGTGGTCAATCTGGCCCTTGGGCCATTTCCCGTAGTAGACAACCCAGGCCACACGGTGAGCCTTAAGCATCACGCCGCCAATAGCACCTTGACGATTTCCCCGCATTTCTCGCCGCGAACGACTTACACCAGCCATAATGGCGTCACTCTATGGCTTAGCGTGTCTGCGATTTTCCACGCCGCCGCTGAAATAGAAAAAGCCACCCCGGTTAGGAGGTGGCTGTGTGTTGGAGCGGACAGAGGGAATCGAACCCTGCTCACGAAGGCTTGGAAGGCCCCGGACTTGTCCCGCAAGCTTGTCCGCTGAATCCAGATGCGCTGTGCGCAGGGCTGGTGACTTGTTGAGCGCGGCGAGGGTGATCAACTTCCCCGGCCAGATTGCGGGCTGGTCTCTGTGCGCCCGTCGAGCCCGCGCTCATGAAGGTGTGCCGCCTGCGTGCAATTTGCTACGTGAGCCATCAGGCCATTAAAACGACACACCCACATCAACGCGGCTGAATCAAAAAAGCAGGCAAAACGCAAAATCTCGCCCACCTCTCCGACGATACCCACAATAGGGCAATTAGATTTACAGTCAACCCTACAGTTCAAGCGCGTCCGCCAATCTCGTTAGTGCCTCCTGCATGTGTTCAATGCCCTTGCGATAGTTCCTGCCGCGATAGCATTTGAGTTCACCCGGCCCATTGCCCCGAACGCAGATGCAATCCAGTAGCGCCCGGTCCTTGCTATGAATAAGCCCAAAGATCGAGGTGAACTTGCTGATCCGGTCCATCAGGATTGCGATGTGCTGGTCAGGCTTGGGCGACGTATCCACCTGGATTGCCTTGATAGCTGGTGGGCTTTTTTCCGTCTGCTCATAGGCCATGCGCACGGCCAAGGCGGCAAGCACTTGACGTTGTTCCAGAATGCCCCGCCTTTGATATTGCTCCACCATGTCGATGCGCCGCGCCCGCTTTACCCCGTTGGGGTTGATCTTCTTGCCCGTGAGCGGGTCTGTGTAGTCCGCAGGCTCAATGACGGGGGTATACCCGTTAGACCGCATCCAGTTGGCTGTGACGCGCTGTGCGTGCTGCTTGCGGGCCGCGTCGGCCTTCTTGTCACCAGTGGGTTCCTCCGCCTTCCTGACGGCCTCTCGCGCCTTTGGATTGCGCATGAGGTGGCTTCGAAACTCACGCACGATCCTTGGCACGTCTCCGAGAACCGCCAGCGTCTGTGACCCCATGTCCCACGTTGTCGCGGGGGTGTAGGGTTTTGCCTTGCCTGTTGATTTTGCCATGCTACTCGTCCCTCTGAAAGTGCAGTTCCGCCCGCTCCTTTGCGGTTGCCCCGATCTGCCTCCGCAGCGTGTTGATATACTTCTGGTCCTGCTCATGCATCCGCTGTAAGTCCTCCACCCGCTTGCGTAGCCCCACGTTCTGCGCGGTGAGTTCGGCGTTGCGCTTTTCCAGGCGAAGGATGCGGATTTCGTCTTCATCGGTCATTGTGCTGCCACCATCAGTAGATCCTCGTATCGTCCCCATTGCGTTGCGATTGCCTTCGCCATGCCGGGAAGCGCAGCAATACATTTGCCGTCATGCTCAACCCACGGCCCCCACTCCTCAGACATTGGTCACCTCCCACGGCTCCGCCGGTAGCGACACGTCCATCTTGTGCGTCTGCTCGGCGTAGCTGCTGCCCGGCGCGTAGCGCTCTACCTGGACGACCCTGCGGCCCTCTTTCGGTGCCACGCGGAACCGATGGCGCAGGCAACGGTTGTTAGCGTATTTGCCAACCGCCGTGCAGCCGGGGTATGTGCAGGTCTTTCTGTAGTATTGGTCGCTCATGTCATCACCTCAAAACGGAATTGGGTCGCCATGCTCGAAAAACTCCGGCGTCAGCTTGATGTCCGGCAGTTTCGAGATTTCGGCGTGGGGGGAATGATGCTTGGCGGCTTCGACCAGGACGCTGTTCGCATAACCGCGCAGCGCCATGGCGGCTTCCCGCATCGTGAATAACTTCAAATCCGGGCGGCGCTCCCTGATGCGGGCCTGGTCCTCGATGTCCTGCACGATGCCGAACTTGAAGCCGTCCAGATCGAACTCCCAGACATCGCCCGGTTCTGGGTTGTGCCCTGCAGCTTCGGCCTCCTGGTTCATGGCGGCGAGACCCCTCATGCAGACCTGCGCCCGCTTGGCGACTTCCTCGGGGTCGTCGGCCTCCATCGCCGCATTCAGCTTCGCCATGGCCGAACCGTATTTCTGCGCCGTCTCGACGCTGACCAGTTCGGGGAACCCCGGCATAGGTGACGTGCGTTTCCCTGACGGCTGGCACTATTCGGACCCGATTACAGGCTGCACCTACTGCCCCGAATGCTGGGCGGAAATCATTGCTGCCGAGCCGGAGGAGGCAGCCCAATGACCCACCTCACCGAAACCACCACCCGCGACAAACCGGACCTGATCAACCCCGAACTTGAGAGCGCGGATTACTTCGGCCTACCGGGGGAGAAACGCGCCCCTCCCGGTTCCTGGCTGGGCTGGGTCATTATTGGATCGGCGCTGTTCTGGATCTTCGTGGCGCTATGGGGAGCGGGAGTGGTGTGATGCGTGATGGAAGGCCGATGTTTCACAATTTTCGCCCATACCGCATTCGTGGATGGCTGCTTGAAATAGCGTATATCCGCGTCACCCGTGCCATCTGGGGGCCACCCATACATGAACACGATTGGGTAGTGGGTTGTAAGTGTGGCCATCCAGTCTGCGAAGCTTGGAGGCCAGTTTTTTCTTATCTGCGCATTCGGAGTGGCGTCGTTTGACCACCCGCGCCTTTTTGAAACTCCCCCTTGGCCAGTGGACGTGGCGCACCCATGCACCCAAGGCACAGCAAAAGGCGATCTTTTAGGAAGGCTTGTGGAAGAGCCTGTCGGGCGTGTTGGGAAAGCGCCCGGCTACAACAATGGAGATGAGACGATGACTGACGAAGCGCCGGAACTGCTGCCCTGCCCGTTTTGTGGGGTGCCGCCACGGATAAGGCTGGGGAAGAAAGGTTCGTGCCAGATGCACGGAGACCCCTTCCAGCCTGTTGTGATCGAATGTGATTATTCGCAATGCAGGCGCGTTGTAATGGTATCCGCCGGAGACGTGTACAATGGCGGAGAGCAAAAGGCCCGCCGTGAAGCAGCCGAAGCGTGGAACACCCGAGACACCCGCCAGCAGGCCGAGGCCGTGGGGGCAGCGTATGAGGCGGCTGCGGCTTCTTTCGATAAGCAAGCCGAGGAAGCCGAAGAGCAAGAGAAATTGCTACCCCTATTCAATGACCGGGCAAGGGAGCACCTTCTACGCGCGGCAAGTGAAGCCCAGCGTTCTGCGTCTCGCATCCGCACCCTCACCCCCTCCGACGCCACCGCCGCGCTGGAACGTGTGAAGCGGGAGGCATTCGAGGCGGGGCTTCGAGCGGCACGAAATGCGTCCCTTCAAGCGCAATATCACGACGACAGGGACGACACTGTTGCGGCTGACGCAATCGACAGCCTTACCGCGAAAGGAACCCCCGATGACCAATGACACCGCACCGGAACTGATTGCCAACGAAAACCCGCACGGAGTGACCACCATTCGGGACTTCATGGTTCTCCTTGTTGACGCGATGAGGGGATACACTTGTGAATTTTCCGCTGACCCAGAACAACACAAGCAGGATTACGACTATTTTGATACCATGTTTGCGGAGTGTTTCAGCCGCTCCATAGCCAGCCAGCGGGACGAGGCCGTGGGGGCAATGGTGGAGGGGGCGGCACATCTCGTCGAATCGGCTTTCGCGTGTCGGTCTTGCGGAAAGGTTTTCTTGCCGTCTGACCCGCACACTGATGAAGACTGCCCCAAAGATCTCGCAGACTGGGATGTAGCCGATCCCGAGCAAGTTGCAGAAGCCATCCGCGCCCTCACCCCCTCCGACGCCACCGCCGCGCTGGAAACCCGTGACGCGCGGGTATGGGATGCGGCGATAGAGGCGGCGGTACAGAAACATGAAGAGCTTTGGCGGGAGACTGACGCCTATAAACGCGACCAAATCCGCGCCCTCAAGAAAGGAACCCCCGATGCCCCTTAAGAAAGACGCGACGAAAACGATTGAACTTGGGTGGGGCGCAAAGCCTATCTCCGAACAATTCCCACAACTTGATAAAAAAGAAGTGGATCACTTCCAGCGAGACAGCGAAGATTTAAGCCGCCTCAAGATACGCGGGCTGATTTCTCACACTGAACACCGTAAGGCTGTTTCTCGGTTCGCCAAGAAGGTTTCAGCGGCCCTTAAGAAAGGAACCCACGATGCCCCATGACCAGCGACTGACGGACCCGGAGCAGTGGTTGCAGAAAGCTGAATGCCTGCTGAAATCTTACGAGCACGATGTGTTCCAAAAGAAGGTTTCGCCTGAAGCTTACGAAGTCATCCGCGCCCTATCCGCCGCGCTGACGGCTTTGGACCTAGAGAAGATCGAGATTGTCTGCGGATTTCTACAGCACCACCCAACGCTCAAGGGAACAGCCATGGCGCGGCGGGCCGGTGAAATTTCGAAGGCAATAACTGAAATGGAGGGGAAATAATGTTCCGTTGGATATGTCGTTGCCGCCGATGCAAACGCGCCCGCGCCCGTGCGATGCTGGCTGACCGGGGAGAGTGAGGGATGGTTGAGAAAAGCGAGACAGAAAAATACGAGCCGGTAACGGTCGGCGTCGAGACGCAAATTCTCGGGCGCGCCGTCGAGGCGCTAATAGCGCTTTCCGACGACTTGGAGGCCGAGCTTCGCGCTAGGTATCCAGAAGAGGTCTTGAAATACGCGTCCGAGGCTCGACGCTATCGGCGCGACATGCAGGCGGTCCAAGATGGCCGGCGCAGTATTCAGGAGTTGAACAGGATTCCGGGTTTCTGCTGGGTGGGGGATGACTGATGCTCCTGGCCGTTAAGGACACGACTGCCGCCCGGATGCTGGATATGCCATGATGACTGTATGCGAAATAGCACGGGAATGTTCCCTTTCCCCTCGCACTGTGGCAAGGATGTGCGCTAATGGGGAGATTCCGGCGTACAAGCTGGGCCGTCACTGGCGCGTGGATCGTCGGGACTTCCTGCGCTGGCTCAGGTCAAACAAGACGGCACAATGGCGACAGTTTACAAGCGTGGAGACATCTGGTGGGTCCGCTTCCAATGGCGCGGGAAGGAAATCCGCAAGTCAGCTAAAACGACTGTTAAGCGAGAAGCCAGAGAATATCTCGCGGAACTTCAATCCCAGTATCGCAGGTTAGATCACGGGGGCAGGCCGCGCATTCCATTTGAACAAGCCGCTATCGCCTACATCGAAGAACACGTCTCCCGGAAAAAGCTTTCAACAATCTCTTTCTATCAAAACTGCCTGAGCGTTCTACAAGAGGAATTCGGGCAAAACTATCTGGACGAAATCACGCGCGGCAAGATAGCCTCATTCGAGGCGAAAAAACTCCGTACGTTATCCCCGGCGAGAGTGAAGCACTACCGTGCTACCCTGTCAGGTCTATTCAAGGTTGCATTAAATCACGAATGGATTGATGCGAACCCGTGCCGGGATCTGAAGCCGATAACCCTTCAGAACGCTAGGTTTCGCTTTCTGACAAAGCGAGAATGGCAAGCGCTCAAGTCCGCCTTGCCCGAGCCGTGGAAAAGCGTGGCGGAAATGTCTGTCCTTCGAGGGATGCGCCTGGGCGAAATCTTGAACATGAAATGGGCCGACATTGACGAGATTACCGATACGATCACCCTGCCAGACACAAAGAGCGGTAGGCCACGCACGATTCCTCTGGAGAACGCCGTAGACGTTCTGGACCGCCAACCATCACAGACGGGGCGATGGGTATTCAGTAATGCGAAGGGCAGACCATTCCGCGTGGACAACGCCAGTAAGCGGATCAACAAGATTGCGCGAGATGTGGGGATCAAGGACTTCACCACGCACGACCTACGCCACACTTTCGCGTCGTGGTATGTCCAGCGTGGCGGCGACCTGTACCGGCTGCAACTCATTTTGGGGCATACCGGCCCCGCCATGACGCAGAGATACGCGCACTTGCGGGTTGATGATTTGCGAGAAACGCGCACAAAAACCGGCACACTGCACTAGAGATTTTTCGGGAAGAACGTTGACTTAAAACAATTTTTGCCGTAGGTTCGAACCTATGACAAAAGATTTTAAGTCTCCTGTGTCTACCATTCCACCACGCGGGCACGGCCCCCGTCGTAGCGTGACGCCTGTCCGATCACAACTCTTCTTCGCCCTGCTCCAGCACCGGCAAGAGGTGCCGCTCGCCCAACCACGGGTTCAGCGCCAGCGCGCGCCGCAGCGCCAGCGCCGCCTCACCGTTGCGGCCCAAGGCGTGCAGGGTCAGCGCCTGCCCCGTCCGCGCCGCGACGTGGCGCGGCTGCAATTCCACGGCCCGTGCAAGGTCCGGCAACGCCGCCTCGAAATCCTGCCGCAGGAAATGGATGAAGGCCCGCTGGTTGTACCCTTCCGCATAGTCCGGACAATAGGCCACCAGCGCCTCCGCCGCCGTCATCGCCGCGTCATGGTCATACGCCTCGCGCCGCGCCATCGCCTCGTCCAGCAACCCTTGCGCCTTGGCATCCGGCGCTTCTGCCCACAGCGCCCACATCTTGTCCGACAGCGCCCGTCCCGCCGCCTCGTCCGGCGCATCCTGCGCGGCCTCGATCAGCCGCGACAGTTCCGCCGAATGGTCAGGCGCTTCCGGACAGGTCCCGGCCCAGGCCGGGCCGGCCAGCACGCAGGCAATCACCAAAATTCTCATGGGATCAATGATGCGCCCCGACCCCCGCAAGATCAACGCGCAAATCCACCCGGTTCAAAAGACCTCCGACAGCGCGTTCTCCTTCACCGCCTCCATCGCCACGTAGGTCGAGGTTTTCGACACGTGCGGCAAGGTGCTGATCTGTTCGGCCAGCACCCGGCGATAATCCTGCATGTCCTGCGTCCGGATCTTCATCAGGTAATCGAAATTCCCCGCGATCAGATGCACCTGCTCGATCTCGGGGATCAGCTTCACCGCCGCGTTGAACTCCGCCAGCGCAGTTTCCCGCGTGTCGGTCAGGCTGACCTCCACGAAACTCACGTGATCCATCCCCAGCCGGATCGGGTCCACCAGCGCCCGATAACCCGAGATCACCCCATCCCGTTCCAGCCGACGCAGCCGCGCCTGCGTCGGCGATTTCGACAGCCCGATGCGCCCGGCAAGCTCGGTGATACTGATGCGCCCCTCCGCCACCAGCACGCGAAGAATCGCCTTGTCGAACTGATCAAGCTCGCTTGCATCCATTTGACTTGTCTCCCCCGTGAATTACCGTCCTTTTGGCCCGCGAAACGCCACCAATCGGGAAATCAGATCAGATATACAGTGGTACACTAGTCCAAACCGCCACCCCCCAGCAAGAGGACCGCAATGCCCTACGATTCCGACCTGCGCCGTGTGATCGACCAGACCACCTATGCCGAAGAGGCCGAAACCGTCGCCCGCCTGACAGAGCAGGCCGGGCTGTCGCAAGAGGACCGCGCGCGCATCTCGAAATCCGGCGCCGACCTCGTCCGCCGCATCCGCAACCAGTCGGATCCCGGCCTGATGGAGGTCTTCCTGGCCGAATACGGCCTCTCCACCGACGAGGGCATCGCGCTGATGTGCCTGGCCGAGGCGCTCCTGCGCGTGCCCGACGCCGACACGATCGACGCCCTGATCGAGGACAAGATCGCGCCCTCGGACTGGGGCAAGCACATGGGCCACTCCACCTCGCCGCTGGTCAACGCCTCCACCTGGGCCTTGATGCTGACCGGCAAGGTGCTGAAGGACGAAAACCCCGGCCCCGTCGGCCACCTGCGCGGCGCCATCCGCCGCCTGGGCGAGCCTGTCATCCGCACCGCCGTCGGCCGCGCCATGCGCGAAATGGGCCGCCAGTTCGTGCTGGGCGAGACCATCGAGTCAGCCATGGACCGCGCCGCGAAGATGGAAAAGAAAGGCTACACCTACTCCTACGACATGCTGGGTGAGGCCGCGCGCACCGACGCCGACGCCATCCGCTATCATCTTGCCTATTCCCGCGCGATCAGCGCCATTTCCAACGCCTGCACGCACAAGGACATCCGCAAGAACCCCGGCATCTCGGTCAAGCTCTCGGCCCTCCACCCCCGCTACGAGGTCGCGCAGCAGCATCAGGTCATGGACGTGCTCATGCCCCGCCTGCGCTCGCTCGCCATCCTCGCGAAATCCGCCCGCATGGGCCTCAACATCGACGCCGAGGAGGCCGACCGCCTGTCCCTCTCGCTCGACGTGATCGAAGCCACGCTCTCCGAGCCCTCCCTGGCCGGATGGGACGGCTTCGGCGTCGTGGTGCAGGCCTATGGCCAGCGCGCTTCCCACGTGCTCGACTACCTGCACGATCTCGCGCAAAAGCTGAACCGCCGCATCATGGTCCGCCTTGTCAAAGGCGCCTACTGGGACACCGAGATCAAGCAGGCCCAGGTCGAAGGCATCGACGGCTTCCCAGTCTTCACCTCGAAACCGGCCACCGACATTTCCTACATCGCCAACGCGCGCAAGCTCCTGACGATGACCGATCACATCTACCCGCAATTCGCCACGCATAACGCCCACACCGTGGCCGCCATCCTCGATATGGCGCGCGAGATGGACAAGGGCACCGAGACCTTCGAGTTCCAGCGCCTGCACGGCATGGGCGAGGCGCTGCACAACATCGTCATGAAGGACCACGGAACCAACTGCCGCATCTATGCCCCCGTCGGCGCCCACCGCGACCTGCTCGCATACCTCGTCCGCCGCCTGCTGGAAAACGGCGCCAACTCCAGCTTCGTCAACCAGATCGTGGACGAGGACGTGGCCCCCGAAACCGTCGCCCGCGACCCGTTCAAGGCGTACGCGGACGACCGCCCGCAACTGCCCACCGGGCCCGAGCTGTTCCTGCCCGAACGCCCCAATTCCCAGGGCTTCGACCTCAAGCACCAGCCGACCCTCGACATGATCGAGGCCGCCCGCGGCCCCTTCGCCAACGCCACGTGGAACGCAGCACCGCTGATCGCGGGCAAAGCGTCTCCGAACGCGCCCGAGGCGGTCTCCAACCCCGCCGACCCCTCCGACAGCCCAGGCACCGTCGCCACCGCCAGCAAGGAAGACATCGAAACCGCCCTCTCCGCCGCCGCGCCGTGGGACGCGCCCATCGAGGAGCGCGCCCGCATCCTCAACGCCGCCGCCGACCTCTACGAGGAAAACTTCGGCGAGATCTTCGCCATCCTCGCCCGCGAGGCCGGCAAGACCCCGATGGATGCCGTGGCCGAACTGCGCGAGGCGGTGGATTTCCTGCGCTACTACGCCGCCAACGCGCCGCAGGATCCGCCCGTGGGCACCTTCACCTGCATCAGCCCGTGGAACTTCCCGCTGGCCATCTTCACCGGCCAGATCAGCGCCGCGCTCGCCGCCGGCAACGCCGTGCTCGCCAAACCGGCGGAACAGACCCCGCTGATCGCCCATTACGCCATCTCGCTGATGCTGAAGGCCGGCGTGCCGGAAACCGCCGTGCAACTCCTGCCCGGCGCGGGCGACGTCGGCGCGGCGCTCACCTCCGACCCGCGCGTCGGCGGCGTGGCTTTCACCGGCTCCACCGAAACCGCGCTCAAGATCCGCGCCACCATGGCCGACACCCTCGCCCCCGGCGCACCCCTCATCGCCGAAACCGGCGGCCTCAACGCCATGATCGTCGATTCCACCGCCCTGCCCGAACAGGCCGTGCAGGCCATCGTCGAATCCGCCTTCCAGTCGGCGGGCCAACGCTGCTCCGCCCTGCGCTGCCTCTACGTGCAAGAGGACGTGGCGACAGGCTTCACCGAAATGCTCACCGGCGCCATGGACGCGCTTTCCATGGGCAAACCGTGGTCGCTCTCCACCGATGTCGGCCCGGTCATCGACGAAGAGGCCCGCCAGGGCATCGCCGCCCATATCGATGAGGCCCGCGCCGACGGCCGTCTCATCCACGAGATCCCCTCGCCGAACTCGGGCTGCTTCATCGCGCCCACGCTCATCAAGGTGAACGGGATCGAGGACATGCAGCGCGAGATCTTCGGCCCCGTCCTGCACATGGCGACCTTCAAGTCACGCGACCTCGACCGCGTCATCGACGCCATCAACGGCACCGGCTACGGCCTGACCTTCGGCCTGATGACCCGCATCGACGACCGCGTCCAGCACGTGACCGAGGCGGTGCATGCCGGCAACATCTACGTCAACCGCAACCAGATCGGCGCCATCGTGGGCAGCCAACCCTTTGGCGGCGAAGGGCTTTCGGGAACCGGCCCCAAGGCGGGCGGCCCCAACTACCTCGCCCGCTACACATCCCGCCCCGCCGAGCACTCAGATGCCACCTGGGACAGCACGATGGACGCAAAAGCCCTCCAATCCGCGCTCGACAAGGCCGCCAAGACCCACACGCCCCAGCCGGTCGAGGCCATCGTCCTGCCCGGCCCCACCGGCGAGTCGAACCGCCTCACGGCCCACGCCCGCCCGCCGCTCCTCTGCCTCGGCCCGACCAAGGAGATTGCCGAGGCGCAGGCCAAGGCGGTCGAGGCCCTGGGCGGCCGCGCCCTGCGCGCCACCGGCCATGTCGACGCCGACGCGCTCACCACGCTCTCGGGCTTTTCCGGCGCGCTCTGGTGGGGCGATGCCGACACGGCCCGCGCCTACGCATCGGCCCTCAGCCAGCGCAATGGCCCGATCCTGCCGCTGATCACCGGAATGCCGGACACCGGCCACGTGATGGGAGAACGGCATGTCTGCGTCGACACCACGGCGGCAGGCGGCAACGCGGCCCTGCTGGGTGGCGTCGCCTGAGCCACAGCCGGCACCCCGGCTTTTTCTTGCCGAAAATACTCACATCCCGCCGCCCGCCATCGGGCGCGGGGTCTAAGCCATGGCACAGCGCCCGCCACCCCGCCCATTTTCTGCGCAGAAAATGGCCTGGAAAATACGCATTTTCCAAAACAGAATTTGCGCAAATTCTGCCCGCCCCATCCCACGCGCCAGCTTGACTGTCCCGCGGCGCGCGGCCACTTTGCGCACATGATCCCCATACGCGACCATAACCCCTCGGGGCGTACCCCTTTCGTCACCTACGGGCTGATGGCGCTCAATATCGGGATCTTCCTCAGTTACTTCCCCGCCCTTTCGGGCGATCCCCGGGCGCTGATGCTGTTCTATTACGACTGGGCCATGGTCCCGGCGCTGGTCACGACCGAAGGCACTTACAGCACACTCCTGACGTCGACCTTCCTGCACGGCGGCTGGATGCACCTTGCCGGCAACATGCTCTTCCTGTGGATTTTCGGCGACAACATGGAAGAGGAGTTCGGGCACGTGGGCTACCTGATCTTCTACCTCGCCTGCGGACTTGCCGCCAGCGGGGCGCAGCTCGTCTCGGCCCCGCTCAGCCAGGTGCCCACCGTCGGTGCCTCGGGCGCCATCGCCGGTGTGATGGGCGGCTATCTGCTCCTGTTCCCCAAGGCCAAGATCGACATCTTCATCTTTCTCGTCTTCATCATCCGCATCATCTCGGTCCCCGCCTGGATCATGCTGGGCCTGTGGTTCTTCTTCCAGCTTTTCGGCGGCGCGGGCAGCAGCGCGGACGATGGCGGCGTGGCCTACTGGGCCCATGCCGGCGGCTTCGTCGCCGGTCTGGTCCTGACCCTGCCGCTCTTCCTGCGCCGGGGCGGTCCGGCCTATTGGGACCGCACCGAAGGCCACCCGCCCCATCCGGAAGCGAAATACAAGCTCAGCCGCACGAACATCCCCAAGGTCACCCGCAAATGACCCGGCACAAGGCCAGCTGCCATTGCGGCGCGGTGCGCTTCACGGTCGATATCGACGGCCCCATCGAAGGCGCGATGCGCTGCACCTGTTCCTTCTGCCGCCGCCGCGCCGCTCCCAATATCAGCGTGCCGCTCGACCGCCTGACGATCACAGACGGCGCCGACAACCTCACGCTCTACACCTGGGGCACCGGCACGGCACAGCACTATTTCTGCAAGACCTGCGGGATCTACACCCACCACCAGCGCCGCTCGGACCCCAATGAATACGGCGTGAACCTGGGCTGCATCGACGGCCAGAACCCGGCCCATTACGAGCCGATTCCGTGGAACGACGGCGTCAACCACCCCTCCGACGCGAAACCGGCCTGAGCCGCCTTACGCGTTGCGAATGATCCCGGCGAACTTGTCGAAAATCGCCTCGTTGGCGCAGACCACGTCGCCCCGCTCCAGCAACTCGGCGCCCGGCGTCAGCGGCTCGACGAACCCGCCCGCCTCTTTCACGATGATCACGCCCGCGGCGATGTCCCAGGCGTTCAGCCTGCGCTCCCAGAACCCCTCGTAGCGGCCCGCCGCCACATAGGCCATGTCCAGCGCCGCCGATCCCCAGCGCCGCACGCCCGCGCAGGTCGGCATCAGCCGCGCCAGGTCCTGCAAGGTCGCCGGCAGGTCGCCGCGCCCGCCAAAGGGCACGCCGGTGGCAAAGATCGACTCGATCATCTTCGACCGCCCCGACACCCGCAGCCGCTTTTCATTGATGAACGCACCTTCGCCCCTCTCGGCCAGGAACATCTCGTCCTTGGCGGCGTCAAAGATCACGCCCGCCACGACCTGCCCCTTGTGCTCCAGCGCGATCGAGACGCACCAATGCGGCAGCCCGTGCAGGAAATTCGTTGTCCCGTCCAGCGGGTCCACGATCCAGCGCCGCGTCGGGTCCTTGCCCTCTTCCTCGCCACCTTCCTCGGCCAGCCAGCCATAGGTCGGCCGCGCGCCCATCAGCTCTTCCTTCAGGATCGCCTCGGCCGCGATGTCGGCGCGGCTGACGAAATCGCCCGCACCCTTCATGCTGACCTGCAGGTTCTCGACCTCGCGGAAATCCTTGACCAGCGACCGCCCCGCCTTGCGCGCGGCTTTCAGCATGATGTTGAGATTGGCACTGCCGGGCATGTCTGGGGCTCCTTTGGGGTCAGGCCGCGCGTATACGCGGGCCTGCTCCAGCCTGCAAGAGGCCGCAGACGCCGGTGCGGCGACACCCCCTTTCCACCCGGCCGCCCTGCCCGTAGGTTGGCACCGCAACGGCAACAGGAGTCGGTGCATGGACAAGGTCAGCTTCACCCAGATGAAGGACGGCACGAAGGAGGATTACGAATTCCTCAACGAGCACGAGATCGACCATACGAAACACACCGCCAAGCGCCTGATGAAGGCGCTGGTGGAGCTGGATGAAAGCCTGTCGGGCTACCAGATCACGCGCCTCGGACATTCCCTGCAATCGGCCACCCGCGCCTGGCGCGACGGCGCGGATACCGACTGGGTCGTGGGCGCGCTTCTGCACGATATCGGCGACATCTACGCGCCCTACAATCACGACGAATACGCCGCCACGATCCTGAAACCCTTCGTGCGCGAACAGGTCACCTGGTGCGTCGCCACCCATGGCGATTTCCAGATGCTCTATTACGGCCACCACCTCGACGGGGCCGACCCCAACAAGCGCGACCGCCACGCCGGCCATGCCTATTTCGACGACTGCGCCGAATTCTGCGAACGCTGGGACCAGGCCTCGTTCGATCCCGGCTACGACACCCTGCCGCTCGAGTTCTTCGCGCCCATGGTCGAGGAGATCTTCGCCCGCACACCCTATGACCCGCAGGTGATCCGCCCCGGCGCGCGCGAACCGCTGGTGAACCCCGAGGTGGCGGCGGCGCGCTGACGCTGCGGTCGGGGCCGAGGGGCCAGCCCCTCACGTTGAAACTGCGTTTCAACGCTCACCCCGGGATATTTTCGGCCAGAGGAAAAGCCTGCCTCTTTCCCTCGCCCCGCGCTTTCGGTATTCGACCCAAGACCTTATTTCCAAGCACGGGACCTGCATCATGGCGATGGAAAAGACCTTCAACGCAGCCGAGGCTGAACCGCGCCTCTCGACCGCCTGGGAAGAGAGTGGCGCCTTCAGGGCCGGCGCCAATGCCAAACCCGGCGCCGACACCTATTCCATCATGATTCCGCCGCCCAACGTGACGGGCAGCCTGCACATGGGCCATGCCTTCAACAACACGTTGCAGGACATTCTCATCCGCTGGCACCGGATGCGCGGCTTCGACACGCTCTGGCAGCCCGGCACCGACCACGCCGGCATCGCCACGCAAATGGTGACCGAGCGCGACATGGCCGCCAACGGCGAGCCCACGCGCGTCGAGATGGGCCGCGAAGACTTCGAGAAACGCGTCTGGGAACAGAAGATCAAGTCCCGCGGGACCATCATCGGGCAACTCAAGCGCCTCGGCGCTTCCTGCGACTGGTCGCGCGAGGCGTTCACCATGTCCGGCGCCCCCTCGGCCCCCGAGGGCGAGGAGGGCAATTTCCACGACGCCGTCATCAAGGTCTTCGTGGATATGTATAGGAAGGGCCTGATCTATCGCGGCAAGCGGCTGGTCAACTGGGACCCGCATTTCGAGACCGCCATTTCCGATCTCGAGGTCGAGAACACCGAGGTCGCGGGCCACATGTGGCACTTCAAGTACCCGCTGGCGGGCGGGGCCACCTATACCTATGTCGAGCGCGACGAGGACGGAAACGTTACCCTCGAAGAAGAGCGCGACTATATCTCCATCGCCACCACGCGCCCCGAGACCATGCTTGGAGATGGCGCCGTTGCCGTTCATCCGTCAGATGAACGCTACGCGCCAATAGTCGGTAAACTCTGCGAAATTCCCGTTGGCCCCAAGGAGCACCGCCGCCTGATCCCGATCATCACCGACGACTACCCAGACCCCGATTTCGGCTCGGGCGCGGTCAAGATCACCGGCGCGCATGACTTCAACGACTATGCCGTGGCCCAGCGCGGCGGCATCCCGATGTACCGCCTGATGGATACCAAAGGCGCCATGCGCGACGACGGCGCGCCTTACGCCAGGATGGCCGAGGTCGCCATGGCGGTGGCCAAGGGCGAGCGCACCCTGACCGAGACCGAGGCCGACACGATCAACCTCGTCCCCGACGACCTGCGCGGGCTGGATCGCTTCGAGGCCCGTGAAAAGGTCGTCCAGCAGATCACCGAAGAGGGTCTGGCGGTCAATGTTGAGAATGATCAAGGCGAGCTGGTCCCGCTTGTGGAAAACAAGCCGATCATGCAGCCTTTTGGCGACCGCTCGAAGGTCGTGATCGAGCCGATGCTGACAGATCAGTGGTTCGTGGCCACCGACAAGATCGTCGGCCCCGCCATCGAGGCGGTCAAATCCGGCGAGGTCACCATCCTGCCGGAACAGGATCGCAAGGTCTATTTCAACTGGCTGGAAAACATCGAGCCGTGGTGCATCTCGCGCCAGCTCTGGTGGGGGCACCAGATTCCGGTCTGGTACGGGTTCGACCTGACCGCGCCGGACTTTCGCGATGCCGAAGGCGACGGGGCCCTCGATCTCGTTGAAATGCTTGAGGTTCTCAACGAAAGCCACTTTGCGCCCCTGATGGAATGCGCCCACGACTTCGAGACCACTGCGCAAGCCTTCGCGGCACAGCTCACCGACCTGCCCACGCCCCTGCAATCCATGACCGTGGTCGAGGCGAAGGACCGCGAGGATGCCCTGCACAAGCTCGCCTCCAGCCTTGCCGACTACACCGCCAGCCAGGACCCCACGCATCTCGTCTACCCGGTCTGGCGCGACCCCGATGTGCTCGACACCTGGTTTTCGTCCGGTCTCTGGCCCATCGGCACGCTGGGCTGGCCCGAAAAGACGCCTGAGCTGGAAAAATACTTTCCCACCAGCGTGTTGGTCACCGGCTTTGACATCATCTTCTTCTGGGTCGCCCGGATGATGATGATGCAGTACGCCGTCGTGGGCGAAAAGCCGTTCTCGGATGTCTACGTCCACGCGCTGGTGCGCGACGAGAAGGGCAAGAAGATGTCCAAATCCCTGGGCAACGTGCTCGACCCGCTGGAGCTGATCGACGAATACGGCGCCGACGCCGTCCGCTTCACCCTGACGGCCATGGCCGCTATGGGCCGCGACCTGAAGTTGTCGCCGCAACGCATTGCAGGCTATAGGAATTTCGGCACCAAACTCTGGAACGCCGCCCGTTTCGCCGAAATGAACGAGGCGGTCGGCAGCACAGGTGCGATTCCGCAACCAAAGCAGACTGTAAACCGTTGGATTCTCGGCGAAACCGCCAAGACCAAGGCCATCGTCGATTCCGCGCTGGCGCAGTATCGCTTCAACGACGCCGCCAACACGCTCTACGCCTTCGTCTGGGGCACGGTCTGCGACTGGTACGTGGAGTTCTCCAAGCCGCTCCTGCTGGACGGCACCGGCGAGGTGAAGCGCGAGACGCAGGACACCATGGCCTGGGTCATCGACCAGTGCCTGATCCTGCTGCACCCCATCATGCCCTTCATCACCGAAGAGCTCTGGGGCACGCTGGCCAGCCGCGACGGCATGCTGATCCACGCCGACTGGCCCGCCTACGGCGACGAGCTGATCGACGCCGAGGCGGATGCCGAGATGAACTGGGTCATCGCCCTGATCGACTCGGTCCGCTCGGCCCGTGCGCAGGTCCACGTTCCGGTGGGCCTCTACACCCCGCTCCTCGTCACCGAGTTCTCCAAATCCGCGCGCCTTGCCTGGGACAACAATTCCACGATGATCAAGCGCCTCGCACGGATCGAAAACCTCGAAGTGGTCGACAGCTTCCCCAAGGGCTGCATCACCATCCCCGCCGAGGGCGCCAGCTTCGGCCTGCCCCTGGCAGACGTCATTGACGTGGCCGAGGAAAAGGCGCGGCTGGAAAAAACCCTCGGCAAGCTGGAAAAGGAACTGGGCGGCCTGCGCGGCCGGCTGAACAACCCCAAATTCGTCGAAAGCGCCCCCGAAGACGTGGTCGAGGAAGCCCGCGAGAACCTCGCCGCCCGGGAAGAGGAAGCGAGCAAGCTGCGCGCCGCCCTCGACCGGCTGGCCGAACTGGGCTGATCCCGCAATTTCATTGTTCCAAAAATACTCATAACGCCACGTCCGCCCCGGACGTGGCGTTAACCTTTCCGGGTGCCGGACAATGGCACCGACGCCCTACCACCCAAATACCGACGCGATACCGACACGGGATTCGAGCGTTAACCTCTCTACCCTTCGCCTTGCACCCGCCCCTTCTTTGACGTTACCTCTCCTCATGACCGGCCCACGCTATACCGATATCGTCCGCGCCCTGCCCGCCTCCGTGCCGTTCGTCGGCCCCGAGGTGCGCGAGCGCGAAACAGGCAAAGCTTTTGCCGCCCGCCTCGGCGCCAACGAGAACGTCTTCGGCCCCTCGCCCAAGGCCATCGCGGCGATGCAGGAGGCGGTAAACGACATCTGGAAATACAGCGACGCCACCAGCCATGACCTGCGCCACGCACTGGCGGCACACCACGGCATTGCCCCGGATAATATCGTTGTGGGAGAAGGGATTGACGGGCTTCTGGGCTATCTCGTCCGCCTGCTGATCGCCCCCGGCGATGCCGTCGTCACCTCCGACGGCGCCTACCCCACCTTCAACTATCACGTGGCGGGCTTCGGCGGCGACCTGCACAAGGTGCCCTACAAGGACGATCACGAGGACCCGTCCGCGCTGTTAACCAAGGCGAAAGAGGTTGGCGCGAAACTCGTCTACCTCGCCAATCCCGACAACCCGATGGGCACATGGCACGATGGCGCGCTGATCCGCGCGGCACTCGATGATCTGCCCACAGGCTGCCTTTTGATGCTTGACGAGGCCTATATCGAATTCGCCCCCGACGGCACCGCGCCGGAGATACCAATAGATGACCCGCGCGTCATCCGGATGCGCACCTTTTCAAAGGCTTACGGCATTGCCGGCGCCCGCATCGCCTATGCCATGGGTGCGCCCGACCTGATCCGGAGCTTCGACAAGATCCGCAACCATTTCGGCGTCAACCGCGTCGCCCAGGCCGGCGCCTTGGCCGCCTTGCAGGACGAGGCGTGGCTGACAAAAACGATCACCCGGATGGTCGAGGCCCGCGACCGCATCGCCGAAATCGCCGCCGCCAACGGCCTGCACAGCCTGCCCTCGGCGGCCAATTTCGTCGCTGTCGACTGCGGTCGCGATGGCGATTTCGCCCGCACGGTCCTGAACGAACTGATCGAACGCGATCTCTTCGTGCGCATGCCGGGCGTGGCCCCGCTCAACCGCTGCATCCGCATCAGCTGTGGCCGCCCGCAGGATCTCGACCTGCTGGAACGGGCTTTGCCCGAGGCGCTCGCCACGGCGCGCGCGTAAAATTTAACTGACAGCACCGAATCCGGCACTAAAATCGGGGGCATGAAACGTGGTCAGATGCCCGCCGCACCGAACTACACCAATGCCGCACTGGTCATGGGGCTGGTTAATTTGCTTTGGATTTTCATGGCCTTGTGGATGATGTTCGGCCTGCCCGTGGTCATGGCCGTGGGCTACGGGCTGAACCTGCTGATCACCCGATTCAGCCGCTCGAGCGCCTAGACCCCTGCCAGAACCCGCGCCGCCTGCTGCACCGCACCATCGCCATGCGCGATATTCAGCGCAGTCAGCCCCGCCTCGACAGCCCCCAGAACGCCCAGCAGCGCGTGACCGTTCAGATGCCCCATATGCCCGATCCGGAAATAGCCGGTGCTCCGCGGGTCGTCCTCGGTTTGCATGCCAAGCCCGATGCCCAGCGTCACCCCCATATGCGCCTCGACCCACTGGCGCAACTCTTCGCCCAAGGGCTTGCCGATCGCCACGGATGTCACGGCCCGGCTGCGGTGCCCCGCGTTCGCGATATTCAGCCGCAGCGGCCCCGCCGCCCCCCACACCTCGCACGCGGCCCAGACCGCGCGGGCCAGCCGTTCGTGCCGCGCCCAGACCGCCTCGAGCCCCTCTTCACCAAGCATATCAAGGGCTTCGCGCAGGCCGTAGAGGTGATGCGTCGGCGCCGTACCGCCGAAATACTGATAGAACATCTCCGGCTCGCTGCGCGGGCTCCAATCCCAATAGCGGCTCACACGCGGCATTCCGCGCCGCCGCTCGTCCGCCTTGTCGTTGAAAAAGACAAAGCCCAGGCCAGGCGGCGTCATCAGCCCCTTCTGGCTGCCCGCGACCATCACATCGACACCCCAGGCGTCCATCTCGAAGCGGTCGCAAGCCAGCGAGGCGATGCAATCGGCCGCCAAGAGCGCGGGATGGCCCACCGCGTCCATCGCCGCACGCACCGCCGCCACATCGTTCAGAACGGACGAGGACGTGTCCACATGCGTGACCAACACCGCCTTGATATCACGAGATTTATCCGCCCGCAGCGCATCCTCGACGGCTTGGCAGTCGACCGGCGCCTGCCGCCCGAAATCCAGCATCTGCACCTCCAGCCCCCGCGCCTCGGCCACCTCGGCCCAGCCGTGGCCGAACCGCCCCGTGGCCAGCACCAGCACCCGCTCACCCAGCTGCACCGTGTTGGCCAGGCTCGCCTCCCACGCCGCATGTCCGTTGCCGATATAGATCGCCCCATGGCCCTTGGTCCGCGCAACCCCGCACAGGTCCGCCACCAGGTCCGGCATCATGTCCACCAGCTCGCCCGCATAGATATTCGACGAGGCACGGTTCATCGCCCGCAGCACCCGGTCGGGCATGACCGAAGGGCCGGGAATGGCCAGGTAGGGGCGTCCGCCGGCACCACTCATCATGTGTCTCCACTTCCAGAATTGCGTGCAACTTAGCCGCATCCCCGCCGCCGTCAATCGCCCTTCCTTGCCATGGGCGCGGCCTGCCCCTACATGGGGGCGTCACCGGCAGACGGCGAAGGGCCTACATGAAATTCATCAAGCGGATCACGGACTGGGAACGGGCCTTGCGCGCCTCCTACAACACCGACCTGTCGACACCGGAAAACCGCCGCCGGGCGCGGATCTACAACCTGTGGTTCGACCACGAGATCCTGCGCGGTGTCTGGACCAACTTCTTTCAGATCGCGCCGGGCGTTTACCGCTCCAACCACCCGACGATGAAGCGATTTACGAAGATGAAGGAAGAGGGCATCAACACGGTGCTGAACCTGCGCGGCGAATTCCCGTCGGCGCATTACTTCACCGAGGTCGAAACCTGCGCCGCGCTGGGAATGAACCTCGTCAGCATCAGCCTGCAGGCCCGCCATGCCCCGCCCGCCGAAGACCTCTTGGCGCTGATCGACACGTTCCGCACGCTGGAAAAACCCTTCGTCATGCACTGCAAGTCCGGCGCCGACCGCGCCGGGCTCGCCTCGGCCATCTACCTTCTAGTGATCGAAGGCGCGCCGCTCGCGGTGGCCCGCCGCCAGCTTGGCCTGCGCTACCTGCATGTCCGGCGCTCCAAGACCGGCACGCTCGATCATATCTTCGACGTGTACGAGGCCCGCAATGCCCAAGATCCCATCTCCTTCGAGGATTGGCTGAAAACCGAATACGACCACCTCGCCCTGCAAGCCGATTACCAGGCGACCTACAAACCCTGGTTCTGAGCGCGTTCAGTAGCGGCGCGCCAGGTCCTCGGGCCTGGCCCCGCCCAGGTAGCGCAGCAAAAGCCACAGGTTCCGCCCACCCCGGCGCAGCCAGCCGTCGCGCCTGTAGCGGTCGGCGCTCGTCGTCACCGCCGCGGGCAAGAGCGTGATCCGCCGCCCCAGCGCGCGCGCCAGCGCCACGTCCTCCATCAGCGGCACGTCAGGATAGCCCCCGGCGGCATCGTAATCGGACCGCGACAGCAACAGCCCCTGGTCCCCATAGGGCAGCCCGAACACCTTGCTACGCAGGTTGGCCCAGCCCGCTACGATGACCGGCGCCAGCCCGCTGGCGTCAAAGGACAGTCGGAACGCCGCCGCTCCCTGCCCTTGCGCGATGTGCGCCTTCACGACCTCCGGCCAGCCCTGTGGCAGCACCGTGTCGGCGTGCAGCATCAACAGCCACTCGCCCCGCGCCACGGATACGCCGCGCCGCAATTGCCCTCCCCGTGACGCGGCCCCGGTGACCAGCACCGCGCCCGCAGCCTCGGCGATCTGCCCGGTCGCGTCCTCCGATCCTCCGTCCGAGATCACCAGTTCCCGGATCAGGCCCGCCTCCAGCCCCTCGGCCAGCGCAGGCAGCGACCGCGCCAGCCCGGCTTCGGCATTCAATGTCGGCATCACCACGGAAAGTTTCGCCCGCATCGCTGCAAACCCTGTCATTTCACCGCCGGTTTCATATATGACGGCCAAAGCAATGACGAGGCCCCCGATGACCCGCAAGATCCTTCAGATCACCGGCGCCGATGCCCGCTCCTTTCTCCAGGGGCTGGTGACCAACGATATCGCAAAACTGGACCACGGGCTGGTCTACGCCGCCATGCTGACACCGCAGGGCAAATACCTCGCCGATTTCCTGCTGGTGCCCTGGGACGGCGCGATCCTGCTCGATGTGGACGAAAGTCTTGCCGACGGGCTTCTGCAACGGCTCAACATGTACAAGCTGCGCGCCGATGTGCAGATCACGCTGACAGATCTCGCGGTCTGGCGCGGCACCGGCGACCGTCCCGAAGGCGCCTTTGCCGATCCCCGCCACACGGCTCTGGGCTGGCGCCTCTACGGCGCCGAGGCGGGCGATGACGGCAGCGATTTCGAGGCGATCCGGGTGGCCCACTGCATCCCCCGCGCGACGGTCGAGTTGACCCCCGACACGTTCATCCTCGAAGCCGGGTTCGAGCGGCTGAACGGCGTCGATTTTCGCAAGGGGTGTTTCGTCGGGCAGGAAGTGACCGCGCGCATGAAGCACAAGACCGAACTGCGCAAGGGTCTGACCACGGTCGCGCTCGACGGCGACGCTCCGATCGGCACACCGATCACCGCGGACGGCAAGACTGTCGGCACGCTCTTCACCCAGTCCGGCGGGCGCGCCATTGCCTATCTGCGGTTTGATCGGGCGAAAGGCGCGATGCAGGCCGCGTCCGCGACCGTCACCCTGCCCGAGTGACGCGACGTCTCGACGCAGCGGGCCCGTGTGGCTCGCGCCCGGGGGTCAGGCGCGTTCGGCGTATTCCATCGTCTCGGTGTTCACGATGATCTCTTCATCCTGGCCCACGAAGGGCGGCACCATGACCTTCACGCCGTTGTCCAGAATCGCGGGCTTGAAGCTGTTGGCCGCCGTCTGACCCTTGACCACCGGCTCGGTCTCGACCACGCGGCAATTCACCTTCTGAGGCAAGGTCGCGTTCAGTGCTTCACTTTCATAAAATTCGACGGTGATCGTCATGCCGTCCTGCAGGAAGGGCCGGCGCTCGCCCAGCAGATCCGCCGGCAGTTCGATCTGCTCGTAAGTCTCTGAATCCATGAAGACAAGCATTCCGTCAGTTTCGTAAAGGAACTGCTGATCCTTCTGCTCCAGCCGGACGCGCTCGACTTTGTCGGCGCTTCTAAACCGTTCATTAAGCTTTGATCCGTTACGAAGGTTGCGCAACTCCACCTGGGCGAATGCGCCGCCTTTGCCGGGCTTTACATGATCCACTTTGACGGCACTCCAAAGGCCGTCATTGTGCTCGAGGACGTTACCGGGACGAATTTCGTTTCCGTTGATTTTGGGCATTGAGGCGAAACCATGACAAGAGGTTGATCAGTGTTACGCCAACCCTATATCTAGCGAAGCGATGGCGTGCAAGACGACGACATATCGTGCTGCATACGCAGCAAGCCATGCGGTCGACGCAAGGGTGGTATGCGATTGGGGACTATCCGAATCGCATAAAACCCGTCATAACCGGCGCCACGCCTGAAACACAAGAGCAATAAAAACAAGGACGAAACATGAAAGATTTCGTTGACGGTACGGCTTTCAACGCTGAACAAGGCAACCGTGCCCGCAAACTCTTCGCAGCCGTGGTACTGGCTGCACTGGACGACGCCATTGCCGATGACAAGAAGTATGGCAACGGGCCGGAACAGATCGCCCGCTGGGCCCGCTCACGCGATGGGCGCGAGGTCCTGTCCTGCGCGGGGATCGACCCGAACGAGCGTGTGGTTTCCGGACTGATGGAATTCGTGGGCAAGGGGATACGTACCTCTGTTGCCCTGTCGCGCGAGGAAAGCGAGCGCCGCAATGCCGCCGCCGCGCAGGCCGAAGCCGCCTGATCCCCGACGCCTCCGAATTTGAAAAAGCCCTGCCGTCTTGGCGGGGCTTTTTCGTTCATGGGTCAGGTCGCAAAGACAAAGCCCCAGATGAACAGCGGAGCAAGCTGCAATCCCGCCAGCCCCGCAATCGCCAGCCGAGACCGCAGACTTTTGAATCGCCACATCAACACACCGCACAGCAGCGCCGATAGCCCCATCTCCAGCGGCCCGACCAACCCGGCATGGTGTGCGCTGTCCCAATAGCTGATCGGGCTTTCGAAAACCCAGTCCGTCAACGGCCAGAAATGCGGACGCCCGTCGTCGTGGTGCAACGGAAAATCCAGCGCCAGGTGCATCAGACCCGATGCACCGAAAATCATTCCGTTTCTCGCGCCACACCACCACGCCAGACCGAACCCCGCGCCCCAGACAAGGAACGAGTTGTCGATCCTGAACATCTGTTGCCACGGCTCCGAGAAATAGAGCGTGCCAAAGACATATCCTGCGTCGAGACCCAGCAGGTAAAGCGAGACCGCGACCATCAGGTAAAGCGACAGGTCCGGCGCCAGACCACCTGCCACCGCGGCAACCGTGCGCCGCCGGTCACCCGGGCGGGCAAAGGCCGCGACCGCGAATATCACGTGGGCCGGCGTGTTCATCTTGTTCTTTCCCGCAGCGTTGTCGCCTGCCGCGCAGCTGCGCAGCGTGGCAGGCCTTTCCAATACCAGATAGCCGGGTCAAAGGCATCGCGGATTGCGAGACAGAAGGCATATGGACCTCATTGGTCCTTGTCTGGCATCGCGATCGCCATGCCGGTCGATACCCTGCCCGAGCTTCCGGGAACGCCCTGAAAGTGGGAAATTTTTCGGGCCGGCCGACGACGCCCGCGCGTCAGTCGAAATCCCGGCCCATCATCGCGCGGTGGATCTCGCGGCGCACCAGTTTTCGTACGTTGCGCGTGATCCGCTCGCCCAACGTGCCCTGCAATTCCTGCCGTACGATCTCGCTCACCAGGTCCCGCAGCGCATCCTCATCAAGGAACGCATCGGCATCCTCGCGATACCACTTGCCCTCGCCTTCCTGCGCCTCGACGGTCGCGGTGTCCCCGCTGCGCGGCGCAGAGGCATCCCGTTCTGCTGTCCCGCCATGGCGCGCCGAGTCGCGCGGCGCTTCGTGCTCGCCCGAAACGGCCGTGTCGTCTTCGGCGTCGTCCCCCCGGCGATCCTCTTCGGCCGACGCCGAATACTCGTCCTGCGCCGCGTAGGAAACGAAAACAGGCTCCTCTGGCTCGACGTGGTCCTCCCACGGAAGCGGCTCGGTCTGTCCGCCTGCATATGGGTCTTCCGACGCGCCATCCGGCTCCCACTGGTCGTCACGCGCGGCAACGGCGGCCTCGACCTCCGCGATCCGGGCCTCCAGTTCCGAGGTCACGACCTCACGCTCCGGCGCCTCCTCCACCGCGTCATCGCCGGCTTCGGTGTATTCGAAGGCAACATCCTCGTCTCCGACAAAGGCCGCCGCCCCGAAATCGACATCCTCTTCGGAGCCTTCGCCAAAGCCTTCCTCGGACAGATCGACAGACGACTCGTCCGCGTCCTCCCAAATGTCAGCCTCATTGGCGCGATCGTCCTCGGCCGTCAGCCACTCTTTCAGCTGCGCGTCGTCGCCTTGCCCCGCATCCTCATGAACGTCGTCGTGCGCATCGAAAGCCTCCGCCTGGTCCCGCCCATACAAGCCGGAGCCGGCCTCCTCGACACTCTCGTCAATCGCGTCTTGCCATTCATCAAGCGCCAGATGCTGGGGCTCGCCCTGCGCCAGCGGCTCCGCGCCGTGGTCCTCCGAATCGCCTTCGTCCTGCAGATCTTTCGGCTCGACCCGAAACGATGGAGTCAGGACCAGTCGCGCGCCACCCGCAGGCGCCGCGGCGTCCGGCGTGGCCCCATCCGAGACGGCAGGAGCAGGCTTTGACGTGTGCGCGGCTGCACGATCCGACTCCGCGTCCCTTGAGCCGGGCGACTTGTCGACCGATACCAGCCGACGAATAGACGACAGGACGTCCTCGATTTCCGCATTCGATACGGGATCAGACATGCTCAACTACCATTCTTGCCTGCGCTACAGTGTAGCGGCTGCCGCAAATTCGCACAACAATTTAGAACGCCGCCTTTTAGGCGCTTTTACCGTTCCGCGCCTGTGCCGACCGTACCGCTACTGACGCCCCAGCGATTTCAGAACCCTGTCCAACTGCTGGCCCTGCCTGCTCAGCGGCACGGGCGCGTCCTTGACCAGGTTGTAATAGGCCGCCGGGTCGTAGGTCTGCACGTTCAGGTTCAGGTCTTTCGCAGTCAGCTCGCCGATGGCCGCCAGCACCTGATAGGCCGCGATGGCCACATCGACATCCGCCGAAATCAGGTTGCTTCGCGCGTCCAGCAATTCCTGCTCGGCGTTCAGCACGTCCAGCGTGGTTCGTGCGCCCAGCGTCGCCTCTTCGCGCACGCCGCGAAAGGCCACCTGCGCTGCCCGCACCTGCTCTTGGCTTGCCTCGCGCACCACGCGTGCCGACTGCAAAATCGCGAACGCGTTGCCCACGTCCTGCACCACTGCGTGGCGCACCACGTGAAGGTTGCCACGCGCCGCGTCGCGCTGTGCCTGCGCCTGCCGCTTGGCAGAGCTCAGCAGCCCACCCTGATAGATCGGCGCCCGCATGTTCAGCCCGACACTGCCCGACCGGCCGTAGTCGCTGCCTTCCAGGTCCTCGCTGATCCCGAGCGTGCCCTGAGCGGTGAAGCGCGGCTTCATTGCCGCGTCCGCGGCCAGGATCGTCAGCTCGGCCGATGCCACCCGGCGCTGTGCCTCCAGGATGTCGGGATGGTTGCGCACCGCGATATTCTTCGAGGTCTCGATCCCGCCCGACAGGTTCGGCAACTGGCGCGGCGATTGCAACGCTCCGGGCGGCTGCCCGACGACGGCGACATATTCCTCGATCGCCTGGGCGAGGCTGCCCTGTGCCTGGGCAAGCTCGCCCTGGGTGCTGGCGACCCGCGCCTCGGCCTGGGCCACGTCGGTCCGCGTCACCTCTCCCACTTCGAAACGATCGCGGGCGGCCTGCAATTCCTGCCGCAGCAGGCGCAGGTTGTTCTGGCGCAGCGACACGAACTCCCGGTTGCGCTGCACGTCGTAAAAGGCCGCCACCGCCCGCAGCAACACCTGCTGCTCGATGCTGCGCAGCGATTGCCGCGTCGCCAGGACAGTCTCCTTCGCGGCGTCGATCTGGAATCGCGTCCGGCCGAAATCGAACAGCAGCAGTTCCAGCGTCACGCCGGTGCTGAAAGAGGTGTTGCGCGTGGTATTGATCAGGTTGGTCGTCCGGTTCTCGCCGAAGTTGCGCGTGATGTCTGCGGTCCAGTTGATGATCGGCCGCAGACCGGCCACCGCCTGGGCCACGTCCTCGTCCGCCGCCCGCAACAGCGCGCGGTTCTGCTCCAGAAGGCCGCTGTGTTCATAGGCCCAGGCCAGCGCCTGGCCCAGCGTTTCGGATTTGGCTCCCCCGGGCAGCGCCATCGTGCCCGCCAACGCCACAAAGCCGGCCGCCATCCAGTTCCTTAGCGGGAAAACCCGCGCGCTGCCTGCTGCCCGTGCCGGTTTCCGCCCGGCTTGCTTCCGCATCATCATAGGATAAAGGCCGCGTGCCGCTCGAAGCCCGACAGAACCGGTGCTCCTGCGTTGAAGGCGAACCGCCAGTTCATCGCGCCGTCGATCTTGTAGCCCACGCGCACCGCGCCCAGGCCTCCCTCGGCGAAAAGACAGGCTATGCGGCCACCTTCCTTGATCTGTTCGATGATGGTATCCGGCAGATGCTCGACCGCGCCCTGAAGCATCACGACATCGTAAGGACCGTGTTCCGCCGCACCCTCGGCCAGTGGCCCCTCGTGCACGATCACGTTGTCCGCGCCCTGTTCCGACAGGATGCCGCGGGCCTCCTCGGCCATGTCTTCCATCTCTTCCACGGCGACCACCGCCTCGGCCATCCGGGCGGCGACCGCAGAGGAGTATCCCAGCCCGCAGCCGAGGTCGAGCACCAGTTCGTCGGCCCGGATATCCAGCGCGTCGAGGATCTTGGCGAGCGTCCGTGGCTCCAGCACGACGCGTCCGCCGCCCAGGTCGACATTCTCGCCGACATAGGCGGCCTCTCTCAGGTGGCGTGGCACGAAAGCCTCGCGGGCAACCGACAACATGGCGTCGATGATTGGAAACTTGGTTACGTCGGCTGGACGTACCTGGGTGTCGACCATCATGGTCCGGCGCGCGGCGAAATCGGTCATACGGTCATCTCTGTAGCTGCTCTATCCTGACTAAGGTTTTGCCACAAACCCGCCCCCCTCACAATGGCCTTGGACCGAGCGGTACAGATCGCTTCCCAGGCGATGCCGATGGGAGACACCAAGCGCCATTCGAATTCATCCGCGGCAAACCTGTGTGCTTTTCTCGTACCCCGCCCACACGCGCGACGCGGCATCCCAACGCCGGCCGACCAAAGTGTATTCATCAGAATTGTCATTGTTGGGACCCGTCACGCGAGGTATGGACATCGCCCCGACGAAACACTAAGCAGGCATCTCAGGCCGAATGGCCCACCACGGCTGGCGAGTTGGCGGAGTGGTGACGCAGCGGATTGCAAATCCGTGTACACCGGTTCGATTCCGGTACTCGCCTCCATTTATTATCAATGGCTTAGACGAATTTTGTGAAATGCGGCAACGCGCGTCTAAACATTTGTCTAAACATTCTGTTTTTGTTCTGTTCCGAAATATCCGTAGCGAGCGCGCGGCGCACACGCTCCGAGCTTGTACGGTTCAGCGACGAGACACCAGAAACGAGCGCGCGCAATCTTTAGCCAGGTCGATAACCTAGCAACGACAGTGACCAATCCGAAAGAAGATCAGTTGAGTACTAAGATCGGTTTTTATCCGAGCGCTTTTGCTGCGCTTCAATGGCTCTGACCTTCTGGCGTACCTTCTTGGTATAGTGCAGAACCATCGCTGGGCTTTGTCCTGTCACTGACGCCACGAGGTCATCACTACAGCCAACCTCTACAAGCTCACAGGCGGCGTTGTAGCGCCAGCTGTGAATGTCATAGTCCAAAGCACCAATGCGTTGGCGAACCTTTCTGACCGCGGCAGAAGCGCCGCGATAGGACCAACGGTTTGTGCCTTGCTCATTGGTCAAGATGAAGACCGAATGTCGGCTAGCGGCATCGAGCGCTGATTGAAGCTCAGGCAGGATCGGAACCCAGAGTTGCTTTCCTGTTTTGCTCTGACGGACGACAAATCCGCCGTCCTGAATATCCGACCAACGCATCGCCAGAACATCGGCTATCCGTTGCCCCGTTCCGACGCAAAGCTCCATAACCAAGCGCTCACGCGTACCAAGGTCACAAGCTGTCCGATATGATTGAAGCAGATCGCGCGGCCATGGTTCGCGCTCTTTCTTCACCGTTTTCAACTCCGGCACACCGCGTACAGGGTTGGTTTCTCGCCAACCTAAATCGACGCAGTGTTCCATGAGGACGCGCAGAACACGCAAAGAATAATTGGCGAAATAGGCTTTGTCGGCATTTGCGTCGCGAAGGCGGATAACGTCCTTGCGTTGCATCTTTGCTGGGCTGGCCGCCCCCATAATTTCGCAGAAGAAGTCTAAATGCTTGTCATAATCCAAACCTGTTCGCGGCTTAAGATTACGATAGCGTGGCGACTTCCTGTAACTGTCAATCAAGGCCCCGAAGTTACGCGCTATCACGCGGTTGGGCCTGTCTTTTAAAGAAAGAATACCCGCATACTCTTGCCAAAATTCTGGCGTACCAAATTCACTCTGAAATTTCTGCGATGGCCAACCGCGACGCTGGAAGTAGATACCATTACGCTGTTTGTAGACGTGCTTTGGAAGTTCGCGTTTAGCCATGGCGCATATTGATCCCATCGAAATCGTCGGAACGTTCATCAGAGGCGAGCTCGAGTTCGATCTTGCGGCCTTCGATGGAAACCCGCGTAACCAGCTTTCCCGCCTTCTCAAAGGCGTTGAGCAAGTTCAGAGCTTCCTGTTGAATCTTAGACGACGCCGACATTATCTCACCAACGAACAACTTAGGTTGAGTTTGCGCGGCCCTTTGGTGCCGAATGCGCACCTTTTGCACATGCAAACTATTCTGATGTTTCGAATCTAGCGAGCGTCGGATTCACCAGCAAGACAACGAGTTCAACTTATCGGCCAGTCACGCGTTTGCTGTCACTAAACGTATAGACGAAAACTGTGTTTGCCAGTCACACTCAACGCTCAAACCACCTTCGGTTTTCAAACAGATATTGACACTGCAATCTCGGGGACCAGTCGCGAGCATGGCCCTTCAGTTTTCTAATTTAGTTCCGGAGTTGCCAAAAAAGCTAAACAATCGCACAGAAAGCCTTGCGTTGATTGAACAATTGCCACTTCGGCAACTCCTGTCACTAAATGCATACCCTGACAAGGGGGGGGGGAGGCTCTACGCCCCGCTCCTCCTCCGATATATAAATTCTACGGAGGAACGGGGCTGCGTTCCGCACAAACACAGGATAGCAAACTTCAAGCTGACGCTTTCCCGCGCGCCTCAGAGACACGCGCGCAGGTTTGCTATCAATGGCGGATAATACCAGTGACCGCCCTTCTGGAGCGCCTTCTAAACGCCTCTCCGTGTATTTTTACGCAACTGGCTCGGAAAAATGTTTATCGAAGAATAATGGGAACCGCACACAAGCCTCCGCGAGCATCAGCTTAGTAGGTAGCCAGGTCGAATACCTGACTGTGATCCTTTGACACCCACGTTGCTGAGGAGGAGCAACACAACCATTCTAAATTTCGGCCACCGGTGATTAACTCAAGAAAACGGAAATGCAAAGAAGGTACCTGGCGTAGGTAAGTGCGGGGGAGGAAATCCGAATGATGACGTTAGATAAGGCGTACGAGACAGTTCTCGTCATCCGCGACGAGGTAAACGCAAATCTTGACAACATCCTCACTGAAGAAGATGCCAAGATTCAAATTATCAATCGCGTAATCACGGAATGTCTGGGCTGGAATTTTGCCGAAATCGGTGCTGAGCGAGCACACGAAAGTGGTTACTCCGACTACTTGGTTACTCTTGCAGGCCGAAACGCATTGATCGTCGAAGCGAAAAGAGTTGGCCGTATGGAAATTCGTGTCGCAGATAAAGCTGTTCAGAAGAACCTAAAGCTAGATGGCCCGGCGCTCGCCGATACAACTAAAGGGATTTCTCAGGCCGCATCTTACGCTCAGCCTAATGGAGTGCCTGTGGGTGTACTTTCCGACGGCAATGCATGGATAATTTTCAAACCCACAATTCCCGGAGAAAATTATCTTACCAAGCAAGCTTTTGTCTTTCCTAGTTTTGATGCTGTAATCGCAAAATTTTCAATCTTTTATGACCTTTTGGCCCGCGAACCATTCTCGCGCAAAGTCTATAATCTGATGTTCGATGAATTGCACAATGC
Organism: Roseovarius sp. MMSF_3350; assembly: GCF_030733425.1. Taxonomy (GTDB): domain Bacteria; phylum Pseudomonadota; class Alphaproteobacteria; order Rhodobacterales; family Rhodobacteraceae; genus Roseovarius. The sequence continues at coordinate 216,547 of NZ_JASHIZ010000002.1, read as the reverse complement.
AAGGATATTGCTTGCCAACCCATTAACTGCAGCCATCGGCGAAACTGAGATTTCACGGCAGCAAAAGTCCAAGCTGGCCTTCGACTTGGAACCAGTCTTCGATAGTTTTTTTAGCAGGATCACCGGGAAGGATGATCAAGACCTAATTATTGACTGCTTTGTTGAAACGACGGAAAGTCGTATCGCCGATCATTCGCTTGAGAAAATGACAGCGCGTGTCCTTGGCAACCTTTCTTCACGCTCTGCGAGTGTTGAAGAAGAACTGTCGGACTTCCTTAGTAATGCGGTTGAACTTGATGCGGGAGAAAGCGTCTTCATTGTAGGTCCGACTGGCTCAGGAAAATCGACCTTCATTGAGCGTTTCTTTAAAAGAACTTTGTCTGCGGAGACGCGGTCAAAGTGCATACCTGTACGACTAAATTTCCTTGAAGCATCCGGAAGTATCGAACCAACTCTTAATTGGATCACTGAGACATTGATTCAAAATCTTGAGGCGGCGCTTTATACCGATGGGCACCCAACTTGGGACGAGCTGCGGGGGCTCTACTTTTCTGATTACCGGCGACAGAGCACAGGTGTCCATGCCAAGCTTTATTCAAGGGATAAAGACGCCTTCCAAGAAAAGTTTGGCGAATTTATGGCTGATAAAGTTGAGCGAGACCGGGAGGGATACCTGAAAAGGATCCTTTCCGATATCGTTCACAACAGAAAAAAATTACCCGTAATTGTCGCCGACAATACTGACGAGTTCCCGCCTGAGACCAAAGAAGCAGTTTTCCAGTTCATTCAATCACTGAGAGTGCATAGCAAACACTGCATCCTTATTTTTCCAATTACCGACAGGTCAGCCTGGTCATTCACAAAATCTGATATTTACTCGATATATCAATCAAAGTCGTTTTTTCTTCCAACACCTCCACCTCGCGAAGTGTTCAGACGTAGAATTGACTATTTGAAAGAAAAATTAATCACTGCAGATCACGCAGAGACGGGGAAAACCTACCTTACAGACCGAAATATCAGTATCTCAATTGCCAATCTCAGCAGCTTCGCCGATGTGGTTGAAGATGCATTCGTCAGCGACGTATTCGCCGCAAAAATATTGGGGGAGTTCTCGAACTACAATATTCGGCGAACCTTGCGCCTAGCCCGGCGTGTAATCACTTCGCCGATTTTTCAGATTGAAGACCTAATCGTAGCTTTCGCATCCGGTTCTGCGACGTTTAACCGTCACGCTAAGTTTATGAATGCCTTACTTAAAGGGGACTACAACTTCTATAATCAAAATGATGCAGATGCAGCCGAAATTGTGCCGGTTTTTTCAGTTGACCGTAAGTTTAAACAGTCTCCCCTTCTCAAAATTCGTATTTTGACATTGCTTGAGGCAACGTTCAGTGGAGCACGAAACGTGGAAGAAAGACACGTTTCAATCGGAAGTATCTCTGACTATTTTCAAGGCATTGGCTGCACTGAGGCGTCAATTGATACCGCTATAGACCACCTGTTGAATGCGAATTTGGTTGAGCCGTTTGATCCATCGAACAGAAGCTTGGATGCAGCTCAACGATTGGCAATCAATTACTCCGGTAAAGTTCATCTTCGCTTGGCAACAAACAATCAAGTTTTCTTCGAGCAAATGGCACTTACAACTGAGCTTTCGGACTCCGATGTCGCCAGGTTGATCGCTGCCGCATATCGATCGAAACAGCCGGTACACGAGAAATTTGCAAACATCAGAACGGTTTTTGCGCAATATCTTCTTGACCAAGACGAACGCGAAATGTCGGTACCCTCCGAAGGCGTGCCATATGAACTGCAGCGACAGTTATCTGAAGGAATACGCGGGTTCCTGACCGCTTCCGATAGCAGCACTTCGAGTGAGGACCAAAAGCCTACCGAAGGCAGTAGCAGTGCCGACCTCCCCGACACACATCGTGGCGTACTTGGTACTGTAGATTTTTTTGACAGTCAGAAAGGATTTGGGTTTGTCGATGTTAAGGAGATTGGCGAACGTTGCTATGTCGGCAAGGACGTAGTTTCATCCAGTAAGGCTGAGACATTGAGGGATGGAGACGACATACTTTGCGATGTTGGACCATCCCCGAAAGGACCGCAAATAACCTCCATTCACGATATCCAAATCAGCCCAGAAGAGGTTACTTTAGTCGATTGCGTTGTGGTTCGCTTAGTGCCCGAACGATATTATGGTTTTGTATCAGTGTTTGGGCGGAGTGACGATGCTCTATTCCACTTCTCGCTTTTGACCGATGAGCAAATTGAGCTTCTGGCGATAGGCAACCGTTTCAAAGCGGAGGTTCGAACAAACTCCAAAAACGGCCTACAACAGGTCAGACGGATCGAAGAATTTCTAGCCTCCGAGCCGTCTAAAGACTGAGGCCAGTTACGGAAATGCAATGAGGTTTTGGCTTTGAACGCAGCGCATTGCCGAAGGCTTTTAGATAGAGCGCCCAAGCTTAACAAACATGGCTTAAGCGGAACGCAGACTTACTACAATCTGGCTCAGCAACTGTAAGCGTCAGCCTGCACTACTGTGGTAGCGCTTGAGGTGCTGGACGCAGAAACTACAAATGCGTTTCCGCCCAATTCGCCTACTGAGTTGCGAACTTTATTGAATGCGCTTGTTACGTCCATTGCCTCATCTAAACCCATACTTTCGGAGCCTGTCACCGGTCCCAAGAATTGGCACGAGTTAGCAGTCTGCAATGAAACTTGCCTGACGGACTTGCCTGCTTGCGTCAACTCGGTGCTGCAAGCAGAAAGACCCAATAAAATTAACCAGATACCAACAACACGCATGGCCGTCCTCAGATTAACCTACATTAACCACTCAACCAGATACGCCCGAAAATAGAAACATCTTTCTAATTGCTGTTGCGCAAAGCGTCTTGCTTACGCTTCGATGCACTTTTTGCCTACTTTGGTTATCTGCACATAATAATATCACCGATCGCAACGTCTAAACATTCTTGTTACGTTCCGTCTATTTTCCGCGCCGATCTAACCATATTATTAAATAAAAACATCTAGATGCGCAGTCTTGCAAATCCGTGTACACCGGTTCGATTCCGGTACTCGCCTCCAATCACTCCGAAATATGCGCGACTGAAACACGTTTGCGGTCAAGCGGTTTGCCTTATAGGGGTCAAAGAGCCAATCAGGAGCGGTGTCACGCTCCTCCGCCGACGCCATAGGTCCTGTCACCAACACCGACCCGCGTCAGGTCGCCCTCGATCATCTCGAGAAACTTCGCCTCCGCCTCCGACTGGCGTCGCGCAGGGTTGCTCAGCAGATAGATGTCGACCATCGGCAGGTTGTCATAGGGCGGCAGCTGGCGGAGATGGCCCGCCGCCACGTCTTGAGCCGCCACGTGCAGAGGCAGTGCCCCGATCCCGACATTCGCCATGATCATCCGCCTGATCTCGTTCAGGCTCGAGGACACGCCGCGCCAGTTGCGCGACAGGTTCAGCCGCGCCCGCAGTTTCGAGATCACCTCAAGCGGTCCGCCTTCGGCTTCCGTCTGGAACGCCACGAAGGGCTCGCCCTCAAGATCCTCTGGCCGGATCACTTCGGCCGCGAACAGCGGATGGCGCGCGCCGCAGTAAAGGCCGAAATACTCGCGGTAGAGAACCATCGTCGTCAGGGTCTTGGGCAGGCTCGACAACAGGCAGATCCCGAAACTGGCCCGGTTGAGCTTGATCATCGTCTCGACCTCGTCGCTCTCGTAGACCGTGAAGGAATAGGTCACGCTGGGATGCGCCTGCGCAAATCGGTTCAGCACGTCGTCGAAATGCTCCGAAATGACCGAGCTGGTGATCGCAATGGAAAGATGCCCGCGCAATTCGGCATTGTCCTCGTCCAAGATCGCGGGAATCTGCGACACCGTCCCGAAGATCGTCGCGCACTCGGTATAAAGCACCTGCCCCGCCCGGGTTATGGCGAACTCGTTGGGCTTGCGGATCACCAGCGTCTTGCCGACGGTTTGTTCCAGCCGCTTCAGCGCCGCCGACACCGTGGGTTGTTTCAGCCCCAGATGGCCGGCCGCCTTCGAGATGCCGCGCTCCTCGACCACCACCATGAAGGTGCGCAGCAGGTTCCAGTCGAGGTTCCAGGGAAAACGACGGCGCTGGGGGAGGCTCATAGATTTTACCTATATTAAGAATGCTTATTATTTATTTGCGCAATATCACGCCCCATGCAAGGCTTTTGCCGGAGCGGCACAGGCCGCCAATGCCGCCCGGGCGTAGACCCGGCGCCGACAAACCAACATGGAGAGACATATGACATTCCGCCGAACCGTTCTGAAATCCGTTGTCGTGGCCATGGGCCTTGCCGTGGCGGGTTTCACCCCCGCCGCTGCCGAAGAGCTCGAAACCCTGAAGGAAAAGGGTGTCATCCGCATCGCGATGTCCGGCGCCTACCCGCCGTTCAACTTCGTCAACGACCAGAACGAGGTCGTGGGCTTCGACCCGGCCATCGGCAAGGAAATCGCCAAGCGCATGGGGCTCGAGGCCGAGATCGTCACCACCGCGTGGGACGGAATCATCGGCGGCCTGCTGTCCAACAAGTACGACGCCATCGTCGGCTCCATGACCATCACCGACGAACGCGACGAGGTCGTGGATTTCGTCGGCCCCTACTATTCCGACAAGCGCGCCATTTTCTCCCAGCCCGGGTCGGGCATCTCCAGCCTCGAGGATCTCGAAGGCAAGAAGGTCGGCCTCACCCTGGGTGAAACGCACGAGGACTGGGCGCGCGAGCGCGGCTACAACGTCAGCACCTACAAGGGCCTGCCCGAATTGCTGCTGGAGCTTGAGAACGGCCGCGTCGACGCCATCGTGAACGACTCCATCGCCGCCATCCTCGCCATGGGCGAGAAAGGCCAGGAATACGAGATGTTCGCCGATCCCACGACCGAACCCTTCGGCGCGGGCATCGCCATCCGCGAAGGCAGCCCCGAACTCGCCGCCGCCATGCAGGAGGCGCTGGATTCCATGATGGAAGACGGCACCTATCTCGAACTCGCCGAAAAGTGGGTCGGCGCAGATATCCGCTGAGCTTTTCGCCCCGCCGCCATTACAGGTCGGCGGGGCCTTCCGGGATCCTGACCCGGATCGGACCGGCTGACGGCCCTGGCGCGGTGCGCCTTGCCCCTGACCTGTTCAGCCACGCTCCCGACTTCGCCGGACTGTCTTCGCCACGCCCCGGCCCCGCGACCTGCCAGAAGGACACGCCATGGATATAGAGTTGATGCAAAGGGTCTATCCCTTCTTCCTTCAGGCCGCCTGGGTGACGATCCAGCTCTCGGTCCTGACGGCCATCCTTGGCCTGACCTGCGGCGCGCTCGGGGCCGCTATGCGCCTGTCGCGGCTGGCTGTCTTCCGCTTTCTCGGCGCGGCCTATGTCAGCGTCTTTCGCGGCACGCCCGCGCTCATCCAGCTGTTCATCCTCTATTTCGGCGGGCCCCAGGTCGGCATCCAGCTTGACGCGTTCGAGGCGGGCGTCATCGGCCTCGGCGTCAATGTCGGCGCCTACATGACCGAAACCATCCGCGGCGCGATCATCTCGATCCCCAAGGGCCAGCGCGAGGCCGCCCGCACCCTGGGCCTCAGCCGGTGGCAGACGTTCTACAACGCGATCCTGCCCCAGGCCGCCCGCCTGATGGTCCGCCCCCTCGGCGTAAACCTCAACATGCTGATCAAGTCGACCGCGCTGGTCGCCGCGATCTCGGTGGTCGAACTCACCTACACCGCGCAGCGCTACATCGGCTCCACCTACAAACCGTTCGAGATGTTCCTGCTCGCGGGCCTTCTCTACATGATCATCATCTACGCCACCGGTCGGGCCGTCGCCTGGCTGGACCGCCGCGTCCAGATCAACTGACCGGAAAGGAAAACCACAATGGGCCTCGACTTCACGGTTGTTCCGGAACATCTCGACGTGATCCTGCTGGGTTGCCTGTGGACGATCTTCATCGCCGTCGCCGCCGCGCTGGTCAGCTTCTTCGGCGGCATCATTTTCGCCGTCATCGCGCTTTATGCGCCGTGGATCATCCGCCAGCCCTTCCGGCTGATCGAATGGGTCTTCATGGGCACGCCGCTGCTCCTGCAACTCTTCCTGATCTATTTCGGCCTCGTGCAGATCGGCATCGACCTGCCCGCCTTCGTCGCCGGCATCATCGGGCTTGGCCTGCACTTTGCCGTCTACAATTCCGAACTGATCCAGACCGCCATCCTGTCCGTCGACAAGGGCCAGATGGAGGCCGCCCGCACCGTCGGCCTCAGCCGGGGACAGGCGCTGCGTAAGGTGGTGATCCCGCAGGCCGTGCGTGACGTGATCCCGCCCATCGGCAACAACATGATAGCACTTCTCAAGGACAGCGCGCTGGTGTCGGTGATCGGCGTCAGCGAACTGACCCTGTCGGCGCAGCGCGCGATCGGCGCGACCTATCGCCCGTTCGAGTTCTACCTCGTCGCCGCCGCCTTCTACTACGTCATCAACCTCTGCATGGAATGGGTGCAGCGCCGCATCGAGCGCCGCATCGCAATCTCGCGCTGATCGTCAGGAGACAGACCATGACCGACACCGAACACTTCGTCGAAATCAAGCACGCCCAGAAATCATTCGGCAAGCTTGAGGTGCTGAAAGACATCAGCCTCAACGTCGCCCGCGGCCAGATCGTGGCGATCATCGGCCCCTCGGGCTCGGGCAAGTCCACGCTATTGCGGGCAATCAACGACCTCGACGCGCTGACGGGCGGCGAAATCTGGCTCGACGGCGTGCAGGTGAACCGCGACCTGCCCTACCGCCAGTATGAGAAACACATCAACCAGATGCGCCAGGACATCGGAATGGTGTTCCAGCACTTCAATCTCTTCCCCCACATGACCGCCCGCGACAACGTCACCATGGCGCCGAAGCTGCTCAAGGGCCTTTCCAAGGCCGAAGCCGACGCACTGGCCGAGGAACAGCTCGACAAGGTCGGGATGCTGGAACGGATCGACTATTACCCCTCGCAACTTTCCGGCGGCCAGAAACAGCGCGTCGCCATCGCCCGCGCGCTCGCCATGAAGCCCAAGCTGATGCTGTTCGACGAGGCCACCTCCGCCCTCGACCCCGAACTGGTGGACGAGGTGAACCAGGTCATGAAGAAGCTGGCCGAGGAACACATGACCATGATCATCGTAACCCACGAGATGGATTTCGCCGCCTCTGTCTGTGACCGCGTGCTCTTCATGGACAAGGGCGTGGTGGTCGAGGAAGGCCCGCCCAGCGTCGTCTTCAAGAACCCCACCAAGGACCGCACCCGCGAATTTCTCCGCAAACACCTCGCAGGCGCCAAATGAGTGACACCACGTCCTACCTCTTTTACCAGTCGCGCAACCCGCGACCCTTCCTCGACCACGGCGAGGGGATCTACCTGATCGACGAGGCGGGCAAACGCTACATCGACGGATCGTCGGGCGCGATGGTGTCCAATATCGGCCATTCCAACCCGCGCGTGCTGGCCAAAATGAAGGCCCAGATGGACAAGGCCACTTTCGGCTATCGCCTGCATTTCCGCACCCACCCGTCCGAGGATCTGGCCGCCAAGACCGTCGCCATGACGCCCGACGGCCTCGACCGCGTCTTCTTCGTCTCCGGCGGGTCCGAGGCGGTGGAAAGCGCCGTGAAACTCGCCCGCCAGTATGCGCTGACCCAGGGCCATAACGGCCGCTACAAGGTCATATCGCGCTTTCCCTCCTACCACGGCTGCACCTTCGGTGCGCTCGACCTTACCGGCTACGCCCCCCTGCGCGACCCCTTCGCCCCGATGCTGAGCAAAATGCCCAAGGTCGCCGCCCCCACCACCTATCTCGACCGCGACAACCTGACGGAAGAGGCGCGCGGCCTGAGATACGCAGACCTCCTGCGCGACAAGATCCTCGCCGAGGGCCCCGACACCGTGCTGGCCTTCATCATGGAACCCGTCGGCGGCGCCTCCACCGGCGCGCTGGTCGCCCCGGACAGCTATTATGGCCGCATCCGCGAGATCTGCGACGAATTCGGCGTGCTCCTGATCTACGACGAGGTCATGACCGGCGCGGGCCGCACCGGCCGCTTCCTCGCCGCCGAACACTGGGGCATCACTCCCGATATCGTCGCCATGTCCAAGGGGTTCGGCGCGGGCTACGCGCCCCTCGGCGCCATGGTTGCCGGCCGCCGCCTTGTCGACCCGGTGCTGGATGCGGGCGGCTTCGCCCACGGCTTCACCTATGCCGGCAACCCGCTGGCCTGCGCCGCCGGCCTCGCCGTGCTGAAAGAGATGGAGGCGCACGACCTCATCGGCAACGCCGCTCGCATGGGCGACGTCCTGATGACCGAACTCCGCGCCCTGATGGACCGCTACCCGTTCATCGGCGACGTGCGCGGCAAGGGGCTGCTCACCGCGTTCGAATTCGTCTCCGACCGCACCACGATGGAACCGCTCGACCCCGCGCTCAACGCCCATGACCGCCTTGTCGAACTGGCCTACGAACGTGGCCTCATCCTCTATTCCCGCCGCACCCGTGGCGGCACCAAGGGCGATCATTTCCTCGTCGCCCCGCCCCTCATCATCACCGAGGACCAAATCAGCGAAATGATGGCGATCTTGCGCGATGCCCTCGACGCCTTCGCGCAAGAGATCGGCCTGCCGGTGGAGAGCGCGGCATGAGGCTCCCCGACAAGCGCTGTGCCATCGAGGCCGCCATCGCCCGCATCAAGGACGGCGCCACCGTCATGGTCGGCGGCTTCGGCGTCCCCGGCACGCCCATGACGCTGATCCGGGCGCTGGTGGCCCACGGCGCCTGCGACCTCACCCTTATCAAGAACGACGCCAACGAGCCCGGCATGGGCATCGACCACCTGCTGCAAAGCGGGCAGGTCAAGCGCCTCATCACCACGCATCTGGGTCTCAACAGCCACGCCATCGGCCTGATGAATTCCGGCGCACTCGAGGTCGAGTTCAACGCGCAAGGAATCCTCGCCGAACGCATCCGCGCGGGTGGCGCCGGCATCGGCGCGATCCTCAGCGATATCGGCATCGACACGGAACTGGCGCGCGGCAAGCAGGTGGTCGAGATGCACGGCACCCCCTACCTCGCCGAGCCTGCCCTGCGCGCCGACGTGGCCCTGATCCACGCCGACACCGCCGACCCCTTCGGCAACCTCGCCTATGTCGCCACCGCGCAGAACTTCAACCCACTCATGGCCATGGCAGCCCCGCTGGTCATCGCCGAGGCCGAGCGCGTCGTGCCGCTGGGCGCGCTCGACCCCAACGCCGTCCACACCCCCGGAGTCTTCGTCGATCACGTCGCGGAACTGACTGAAATAACCGAGGATTACGCCGTTGTCCGACGCTAGGGATCGCATGGTGGCCCGCGCCGCGCGCGAGATTGCCCCGGGCATGGTCGTCAACCTCGGCATCGGCCTGCCGACCAAGGTGGTCAACCATCTGCCCGCCGATTTTCCCGTCTGCCTGCATACCGAGAACGGCATGACCGGCATCGGCCCCGCCCTCACGCCCGAGCGCGCCGACCGCAACCTGATCGACGCCGGCGGCGCCTATGTCACGCCCGTCCCCGGCTCGGCCTATTTCGACAGCGCCACCAGCTTCGCCGTCGTCCGCTCCGGCCGGCTGGACCTCACCATGCTCGGCGCCTTCGAAGTCAGCCAGACGGGCGACCTCGCCAACTGGAAGATCCCCGGCAAGTTCAGCCCCGGTGCAGGCGGGGGCATCGAACTGGCGCAAAAGGCCCGCCGCATCGCCGTGCTGACCACCCACACCGACCGCGCCGGGAACCCAAAGCTGAAGCAAACCTGCACCCTGCCCCTCTCGGCCAGCGCCTGCGTCGCCCGCATCTTCACCGACCTCGCCGTGATCGACGTCACCCCCACCGGCTTTGCCCTTGTCGAACACGCCGCAGGCACCAGTATCGAGGACGTGACAAAGGCCACAGACGCCCCCCTCACGATCCCCGACGCACCAATTCCGACCTTCTGAGCTCCCATGACCGAAGATCTCAAAACCCGCCTCTGCGCCGCCGTCGACGCCGCCTTCGACCGGCAGGTCGCGTTCCTGACCGAACTGACCTCCCACCCCTCGACCCGCGGCAACGAACAGTCGGCGCAGAACTTCATGGCGACCGAACTTAAGACCCGCGGCTACGACATCGACCGCTGGCAGATCGACCTCGCCGACATCCGGCACCTGCCCGGCTTCTCCCCCGTCCTCGGCCCCTACGAGGACGCCGTGAACGTCGTCGCCACCCACCGCTCGAAAACAGCCAAGGGCCGCTCCCTCATCCTCAACGGCCATATCGACGTGGTCCCCGCCGGCCCGCTCGACATGTGGGACAGCCCGCCTTTCGAACCGCACGTAAAAGACGGCTGGCTCTACGGTCGCGGCGGCGGCGACATGAAGGCGGGCCTAGCCTCCAACCTCTTCGCCCTCGACGCCCTCCGCGCCTGCGGCCTCGCCCCCGCAGCGGACGTGCATGTCCAGTCCGTGGTCGAGGAGGAATGCACCGGCAACGGCGCCCTCGCCTGCCTCGCCCGCGGCTACAAAGCCGACGCCGCCCTCATCCCCGAACCCTTCGCCGAACAAATGGTCAGCGCACAGCTCGGCGTCCTGTGGTTCCAGGTCCACCTCAAGGGCCTGCCAACACACGTCGCCTATGCCGGCACCGGCGCCAACGCCATCGAGGCCGCCTTCCCCCTGATCCAGGCCCTGCACGACATGGAGCACCGCTGGAACGAGGCCGAGAACCGCCCGCCCGAATACACCCACATGGACCACGCGCTCAATCTCAATATCGGCAAGTTCCAGGGCGGCGACTGGACCAGTTCCGTCCCCGCCTGGGCCGTCTTCGACGTCCGCATGGGGCTTTTCCCGGGCCAGTCTCTCGACGCGGCCAAACAGGAAATCGAGCAGATCATCCGCGACGCCGCGCAGCAAAACGCCTTCCTGCGCAACTCCCTGCCCGAGATCGTCTATCACGGCTTCCACGCCGAGGGCTACGCGCTCTCCCGCGACAAATCCGAGACCGCCACCAACGCCGTCGCGTCACTGGAAACCGCCCACCAAAGCGTCACCGGCACCGCCCTCACCCGCGAGTCCATCACCGCCACCACCGACGCGCGCTTCTTCGGCCTCTACGCCGACACCCCCGCGCTGGTCTACGGCCCCCGGGCCGAGGCGATCCACGGTTTCAACGAACGGGTCGAGCTCGAAAGCCTCCGCCGCGTCACGCAAACCACCGCCCTTTTCATCGCCGACTGGTGCGGCACCGAGGAGGCCTGACCCATGCGCGACGCCGTTATCGTCTCCACCGCCCGCACGCCCATCGGCAAGGCCTATCGCGGCGCCTTCAACAACCTTACGGCCCCCAGCCTCGCCGCGCCCGCCGTCCGCGCCGCGCTCACCCGCGCCGGGCTTGAAGGAGCCGAAATCGAGGACGCCATCTTCGGCTCCGCCCTCACCCAGGGCACCTCCGGCGTCAACGTGGCCCGCCACATCGCGCAGGCCGCACATCTGCCCGACAGCGTCGCGGGCGCCACCATCGACCGCCAATGCGCCTCGGGCCTCAACGCGCTCGCCATCGCCTCGAACATGGTCCGGGCCGAGGGCGTGGACGTGGCCCTCGCCGGTGGCCTCGACAGCATCTCGCTCGTCCAGAACGACCACTGGAACGCCCACCGTTACCGCGACCCATCGGTGCCCGACAGCTACTACATGGCCATGCTGGATACGGCCGAGGTCGTCGCCGCCCGCTACGGCGTCACACGTGACGCACAAGACGCCTACGCCCTGCAAAGCCAGCAGCGCACAGCTCGCGCGCAAAAGGCCGGCCTCTTCGGCGACGAGATCATCCCCGTCGAGACCACCAAACTGGTCACCGACAAGACCACCAAGGAAACACACGAGGAGCCCATCCGTATCGAACAGGACGAATGCAACCGCCCCGGCACCACCGCCGAGGGGCTCGCAGGCCTCCAGCCCGTGCGGGGCGAGGGCAAAACCGTCACCGCCGGCAATGCCAGCCAGCTCTCCGACGGCGCCGCCGCCCTCGTCGTCATGTCCGAAGCCGAGGCCGTCCGCCGCAACCTCACCCCCCTCGGTTCCCTGCGCGGCTTCGCCGTGGCCGGTGTCGCACCGCAGGAGATGGGCATCGGCCCCGTCCACGCCATCCCCCGGCTGCTCGACCGCGCGGGCCTCTCCCAAGACGACATCGACCTCTGGGAAATCAACGAGGCCTTTGCCGCCCAACTCCTCCATTGCCGCGACACGCTGGGCATCCCGGACGACAAGCTCAACGTCAACGGCGGCGCCATCTCCATCGGCCACCCCTACGGCATGTCCGGCGCGCGCATGGCCGGCCATATCCTGCTCGAAGGCCGCCGACGCGGCGCCAAGTGGGGCGTCGTCTCGATGTGCGTCGGCGGCGGCCAGGGCGCCGCCGGGCTCCTCGAAATTTTCTGAGGATCCCATGACCACGCTGCCTTCGAACCACATTGCCTACCTCACGGCCCTGCGCCACGACCTGCACCGCCAGCCCGAGGTGTCGGGCGACGAGGTCGAGACGGCAAAACGCATCACGCGCGAACTCGTCGCCCTCGGGGCCGACCGCATCTGGCAGGGCCTCGGCGGACACGGCGTCGCCGCCGAATTCACCGGCCACGCCCCCGGCCCCACCGTGCTTTTGCGCTGCGAACTCGACGGGTTGCCCATCCGTGAGATCAACGACATCCCGCACGCCTCGCAGATCGACGGCAAGGGCCACCTCTGCGGCCATGACGGCCACATGGCCACCCTGCTGGGCGTCGCCATGCGCTTCGCCACCCGGCCTGCCAAGGGCCGCGTCGTCCTGCTCTTCCAGCCGGCCGAGGAAACCGGCGCAGGCGCTCAAGCCGTCATCGACGATCCGCAATGGCCGGAAATTCGCCCCGACTACGCCTTCGCCTACCACAACGTGCCGGGCCGCCCGCTGGGCGAGATCGGCCTGCGCTCCGGCCCCGCCAACTGCGCCTCGCGCGGGATGCAGATCCTGCTGACCGGCAAAAGCTCTCACGCCGCCGCGCCCGAGGACGGCCTCTCGCCCGGTCCGGCCATGGCGAGCCTGATGACCGCCCTGCCCGCGCTCAGCCGCGGCACCATCGCCGACACCGATTTCACCCTTGCCACCCTGACCCATGCCAACCTTGGAGAGCCCGCCTTCGGCATCGCCCCCGCCGATGGCGAGCTGCGCGTCACCCTGCGCACCATGACCAATGACGGCATGGACGCGCTTGTAGACACCGCCTTGCAAAGGGTCGCCGAAGCGCGTGGCGACCTTGTCACCGACATCCACTGGCACGACGTCTTTCGCGGCGTGGTCAACGATGCCGACGCCACCGACATCGCCCGCCGCGTGGCCCACGACCTCGGGCACGCCATCACCGAGATGCCCACCCCCATGCGCTGGTCCGAGGATTTCGGGCGCATCGGCGATGACGGCGCCAAGGCCACGATGCTCTATGTCGGCGCGGGCACGGACATGCCCCAACTGCACAACCCCGACTACGATTTTCCCGACGCACTCCTGCCTGTCGTGATCGACCAGTTCTCCGGCATCGTGGACCGCATCCTGGGCCTGCCCGACACATGACCGACCCCGCGATCCCCGACGCCTGGTGCGAGGTGCATCGCGACCGGATCGACGCCAACATCCGCATCGCGCTGTCCCGCGTGCCCAATGGGCGCCGGTTCTGCGCTGTCCTGAAGGCCGACGCCTATGGCCACGGTATCGCCACCGTCGTCCCGCTGGTGCGCGCCCACGGTATCGACTGCATCGCCATCACCTCGAACACCGAGGCCCGCGCCGTACGCGACGCAGGCTACACCGGCCAGCTCATCCGCCTGCGCGCCGCCACGCCTTCCGAGACCCGCGCCGCCCTTCCCGACCGGGTGGAGGAGCAGGTCGGCACGGTCGAGGCCGCCGAAAACCTCGCCGCACTCAGAGCGTCCGGCGCCGCCGTCCGCGCCCACCTGTCGCTCAACGCCATGGGAATGTCCCGCGACGGGCTGGAGATTGAAACCGAACAGGGCCGCGCCGCCTGCCGCACCATCCTCGACCGGCTCGGCGACAGCATCACCGCCATCTGCACCCATTTCCCCAGCAATGCGCCGGACGATCTGCGCGCCAGCACCGCGCTCTTCCAACAGCACGCCGACTGGGTCCTGCACCAAGGCAACCTCTCGCGCGACAGCACTCTCATCCATGCCGGCAGCTCGCTCACTCTCGTCTCCGATGAACCCGCCCGGACCGACATGTACCGCTGCGGGGCGGTGCTCTATGGCATCCTCAAACCCGAATGGGGCTTTCAGACCACGATGAACCTAAAGACCCGGGTCGTCAGCGTGGGCGATTATCCGGCGGGCGCCACCGTGGGCTACGACCGCACCTGCGTTCTGGACACGCCCCGCCGCCTGGCCTGCCTCTCCATCGGCTATGCCAACGGCATCCGCCGCGCCGGTCACAACACCGGCACGGTCCTGATCGGCGGGCACGAAGCGCCCATCCTGGGCCGTATTTCCATGAACACCACCGTCGCCGACGTCACCGGCCTGGGTGACATTTCCATCGGCGACCCGGCGGTGATCTTCGGCGGCTCCCGCGATACGCGCAGCGCGCTGGACAATGCCGAGGCGCAGTTCGGCACCATCATCGCCGATCTCTACACCGACTGGGGCCTGAGCAATCACCGGATCACGCGCTAGACGCGGCCTCAACTGCCCTTGATGTTGATCGAGAAACTGGTGCGCGCCCCTGCAGGCGGCGGCGGGAACGGGGCAGCCCGTTGGATCATCCGCACCGCCGCCTGGTCCAGCGCCGATGAACCGGAACTACGCGCAATCGAAACCCCCGCAAGCCCGCCATTCCCGGCAATGCGGAACGCAACGACCGCCGTCCCCCGGCTGCCCACGCGCGGGCGCGGCACGCGCGAGATCTTCCGCATCACCTTTCCGGGATAGTTGCTGGCCGCCGCGTTCCCACTGGCCTGCGAATTGCCGGTTCCCTGCGAAGCGGATTGCCGCGTCGACTGCGACCCCGTCGCGGTACCGGTGCGCGCATTCTGCTGCGCGTTGCCCTTGGGCTGCGGCTTGGGCTGCGACTGCGTCGTGCGCTGCGGCTTCGGTTCGGTCCGCTTCGGCTGCGCCTTCGGCGGCTCGGGCTTGTGCGCTTCCTCGAACTCCGCGCTGCGCGGCTTGGGCCGCAACGACCGGGTCACAGCCGAGGGCGCCTCGTCCACCGGCTCCAGCACCTCCGCCTGCTGCGGCTCTGTCGGTTGCACGCTTTCCTCCGGCACGGTCTCGGACGGGGTCACCGGGACCAGTGGCACGTTGGGCGTGATCTCTGCCTGCTCGACAGGCTGGGCCTCGACCGGCTCCGGCATATTTTCGACGGGCGTTTCGGTCGGCGTCATCGGCGCGGTCTCGGCCTGCTCCACCGGCTCGGCGGTCTCCTGCGGCGCGACTTCGGGCGTCGTGTCCTCGGGCCGATCCTGCACAGTCTCTTCCGGGGTGACCTGCGTCGTTTCCTGCGGTGTCTCTTCTTCCGTCACCTCGTCCGGCGTGTCCTGCGAGGTCACCTCCTCCGGCGGCGTCTCCTCGACAGCTTCCTCGGTGGCATCGGGTGTCATCACCCCCGCCGCCATGTCGGCAAAGCTGTTGCCGATGCTGGCCTCCAGGCCGCCCGCATCGCCCTCGATCTCGATCGCCTCGCCCTGGAACACCGCCGCAACCACCGTGCCGTGCAGCACCAGCGCCGCCGCGGCGGCAAACGTTTTAACAAGTCGGGACGACGCGATCATTCCAGCCCCCTTTCGGTGACGATCACCACCCGCTGCGCCCCGGCACCGCGCAGATCCCGCGCCAGGTTCACCAGCGTCTGCGCTGACAGCTCCTGGTCGGGAACCACCCGCACCACCTCGCGCTCTTCCTCGCTGCGCCGTTCCAGGAAATCCTCGGCCGAGGCGATATCCTCGCCGCGGAAACTCATCCGCCCGTCGGGATGCACCACCAGCGTATCGGGCGGCGACCGCCCTTCCAGGTCCGCCGTCCGCACCAGGCTCAGATCCTTGTCCAGCGGCTGCGACAGAGTGCCCGCCACCATGAAGAAGACCAGCATCAGGAAAACGATGTTGATCAGCGCAATGGTCGGCTCCCGGCGCGAGGATGTCTTGACCTTGCGCATCTCAGGACCCCAGCACGCTGATGCTGACGCGCTCGATGCCGCGCAGCACCACCAGCAGATCGGTCAGCCGCTGCGACGTCACACCATCGCGCAGGCTGACCACCACGGGCCGCGCCTCGTCGCCGGGCGGCATCTCGGCAAAGGCGGCACTCAGGCCCTCTATTTCCATCTCGCGACCGTTCAGGCTCAGCCCCTCGTCGCTCAGGCGCAGAAAGCTGATCTTGGCCTCGCTGCTGCCGCTGCCGCCCGCGCCTGCGGCGGCCAATTCGACCTCGGCAAAGCGCGAAAAGGTCGAGGACAGCATGAAGAACAAAAGCAGCAGGAAGATCACGTCGATCAGCGACGTCATCGACAGCCGCCTGCGACGGCTCGTCCTACGCACGGGCCGGCTCCGCCACCGGATCGGCCACCTGTTGTCCGGCCCGGCCCTGCGGATGCAGCACCGTCGAAATCGCCCGCTCCGCCGTGACCCGTTCGCCGTCCATCCGGCCCTCGAACCAGCTCAGCACCATCGACGTCGGCATCGCCACGGCCAGCCCCACGGCGGTTGTCAGCAGCGCAACCCAGATCCCGCCGGCCAGCAGCGACGGATCGACCTGCGCGCCCGCCTCCTGCAATGACTGAAACGCCTCGATCATGCCCAGCACGGTGCCGAAGAGGCCCAGAAGCGGTGCCAGTTGCGCCACGCTGTCCAGCAGGCGGAACCCGCCTTCCAGCCGCGCAAAGCGCGACTCCGCCTCCGCCTCCAGCCGCTTGGCATCCTCCGGCCGGGCCGAGAACGCCATCTCGATCACCGGCGCCAGGTAGCTCTTCGACTGTTTCAACGCCGCCAATGCCGCCGCAAGGTCGCCTTCGTCCCAGGCCGCCACCGCCTCCTTCAGCGCCTTGTGCCGCCCGACACCCGCCGCCGAGAACTGCCACAGCTTGTAAAGGACAGTGGCCAGCGTGATCACCGACACCGCCAGCAGGATCAGGACGACCGGACCACCCAGATCGGCGATCTGCCGCAGGCTTTCGAGAACCGCATTCATCCCGTCACCTCGATATCCGTGCGCGTTTCCAGCTTCAGCCCGGTCTCGCAGGCATTGTCGGGCAGCTCCGCCGCTTCGCAGGTATGCGCGCCGTTGATCAGCACCTGCCCCAACCCGTCACAGGCCATGCCGGGCACCGAGAACTGCCGCACCCGCGGCCGCCCCGGCGGCAGCGTGCCGAAATCGAACAGCGTCAGGCGATCCACCTGCCCCGAGCTATCGAACAGCACGGTCTCGTAGACGGCCTTGTCGATCTGGCTCGGGTAGCCGTTGATCACCAGAAAAGTCAGCGTGCAGCTGCTCTCGTTGGCCTTGGTCGCGTTCAGCTCGATCAGGACGGCCTCGCCCAGCTCTTCTTCCTGCGCCAGCGCGCCTTGCGCCCCGGCGAACCCGGTGGCTATCGCCACAAGGGTGGTCGTGATCCATTTCATCTCGCGTCTCCCTTTCACGTAATCCGCGCCGCGCCCGCGGCCCGGATCCCGTTTCAAACCATTCGTGTGCGCGGTCAAGCGCCGCGCGGTGGCGACTATCGCGGAAAATCGTGGGATTCGGAACGCGGTGCGCCCGCAAAACGCGATTTCGCGCTGCCCCCCGGCTCCTGCCGCCAGTATTTCGCTCGCGTCGGCCTGGCAGGAGGTGAAACTCGGCTCGGAGACGCTTTGCCCCCGATGTGTCACACTCCCGGCGAAATCTCAATACCCAAACAAATCAATCAGGAATAACCGCGGCACTCTGGGCCGCCGGTCACGTCGAACGAAACGGGGCGCACCCATTGCTGGATGCGCCCCGCAAGATCAGGCGTGTCGCCCGGTTAAACTTTTCTGGTCGCCGCGCCGCGCGGGCCTGCGATCAGCCAGATGATGAAGCCGATGATCGGCAGGATAATCACCAGCAGGCTCCACAGAACCTTCTTGCCGGTCGAAGCGTTCGAGCCGATGATCGACACAAGCGCCCAGATATCCAGAACCAGAACGATAAGGCCACCAAGGCCACCAATCTCCAACATTATATTCTCCTTTTCTTTTGCGTTCTACGGGTACAGTTCACGTTCATCTCAGGACTTGCGCACTTCGCTGGCGCTTTTCAGCACCTGGTCGCCGTCCTGTTGTTCGATCAGGTACGCAGGGCACTCCTTGTCGGCGTCCCGCGTGATCTCGGACCCCTTTATCTTGACCGTCGTCTTCTGGGTGTAGACCTTCTTGACCTCACCCTTGCCGGTGCCGTTGCCCCAGTCCCATTCGACGGTGTCACCTTGCGAAACAGCCATCTCAGTCGCGCCTCAGCGCGTCGATCAGCTCTTCCCTGGTCATGTCCGAGCGCCCTTCGACGCCGACATTCTGCGCCTGGTCATAAAGCTCGGCCTTGGACCACTCCTCATAGGGCGGCGACTTGCCCCCCTTCTTGGACGGGGACATGTTGTCGTTGGCCTGTGCGTTGGCGATCCGGGCAGCCTTCGATTTGGTGTAGCCCTTGTCGCGCAGCGCCTCATAGGTCTCTTCGTCCTTGATCGACGAGCCGTTGGACTTTGCCATGACGTTCACTCCGAAATTAGCTGGGGATAAAACGCCCTGCCGATCTATTTGTTCCCGGAAAGCCGATGAAATCACGACACTTGCAGGCGGAATGCCGCATACCGGAGACCTGAATGGCCGAGCAGAAGAACGACGATCTGATCAAGCAGGAAAAGGAAAAGGAGGCGATCGAGGAAGCCGCGGCCCTCTCTCCGCGCCTGATATTCGAATCGATCCGGCGCAACGGCGAGGAAGAGCTCGAGCGCCCCAAGACGGCACTTTGGTTCTCGGGCATGGCCGCGGGCATGCTGATCTCTTTCTCGGTGCTGGCCGAGGCGCTTTTGCGGGCGCACCTACCCGACACCCAATGGCGCTACATCATCGAGAACTTCGGCTATTCGCTGGGCTTCGTGCTGGTGATCCTCGGCCGCTTGCAGCTTTTCACCGAGAACACGATCACCACGGTCGTTCCCGTGATGCTGGATCCGTGCAAGCACACCATCAGCCGCACCGCCATTTTGTGGAGTACGGTGCTCGCGGCCAACGTCATCGGTGCTTTCGCAGTGGCCACCTTCTTTGCCTTCGGCGGTGTGCTGTCCGATCCCGTCGCCACCGCCTTCACCGATCTCAGCCGTCACGCCACGGGCATTCCCGCCTTCGAGGGTTTCATGCGTGGCATTCCCGCCGGCGTCCTGATTGCCGCTATCGTCTGGATGCTGCCGTCCGCCAAGCAAAACGAAATGGGGGTCATCGTCATTTTCACATGGCTCATCGCGCTGGGCGACTTCACCCACGTGATCGCCGGTTCGGTCGAAATGGCTTATCTGGTGGTGCAGGGGCAGTTGGGCATCTCTCCCGCCGCGTTCGGATTCTTCCTGCCGGTCCTGCTGGGCAATATCATGGGCGGTACCCTTATATTCACCGTGCTGACCTACGCCCAGGTCATGCCCGAGGTGGAATAGCCTTTGACGCGGCGCGAAAAAACGGGTGCATCCCGAAAAATGCACCCGTCGCACTGGTTACCTCACGATCTTTTGGGGGCGATCAGTTGTACGAAGCCAGACCCACCTGCGTTTCAGGGGCATCAAGTGGCCCGCCGTGGATATCGACTTCGCGCAACGCGCCGTGACGGTCGAGCACGCTGTGCACGCTCAGCACCTTGTTACCGTGGCTCCTGTCCGGGTCGTCGAGGATCGTGCGCAACTCGGTCCGCGCCTCGGTATCCAGCGCGGCCATGTCGAACGCGACGATATAATTCTTCAGATCCTCGGCCAGCGGCGTGGCAGTGGCTGCGATCGGCGAAAGGCTCAGCAGCGTGGCAAGTGCAAGACGTTTCATAACAGGCTCCCGTTGAAAGCTTCACCTTCTTAACGCGGAGGATTCTTCAAGGTTCCCAAAAAGTTAAGCACCGCAGCCTGGGACGGGCTGCGGTGCTGGGCGCGTCTGGCGCGCCGCGCTGACAGGGGACGGGGATGCAGTCAGCGCTTTCTCTCGGCGTGCGTCTCACCCGTCGGGTGGTCACGCCTATGTTCTCGTCTCTTCACCATGACGGCGAAGCAAAGGATCGCCACGTTTGCAGCGAGGAACAGCCCGGGCACGAGGACATCTGCCGCGGTGCCGGTCTGCATCGCCTAGTTACTGGTGTCGGAACCGACAGACGTCTCTGTGCTCTGCGTGCTTTCCGTGGGCGCCTGCGCGCCATCGCCGACCTCATCGCCGCTGGTCGCCAGAATGTAGAACACGCCGAACAGGATCGACACGAAAGCCACGACAAGCAGCATTCCTCCAAGAGGGCCTATATGGCGCTTCTTCTGGCGTTCCAGGTTTGTTTCGGGCGCGGACATTGCCGTTTCCTCATTTACTGTTTCAGTCGTCCAACGCTTGGCCTGACAGCCGGTTCCCAAAAAATATCGCCGCTCACGAAATAAATTTGATCAGCGCTTCCTCGCCGCGACGGAACCCGTCCCCTGACGTGCGAATCTTCGGAATCTCGGCCCCATGTGTTCCCGCTTTCAGCCGTCCAAGTTCCAGAACGTCGGGGTGGATATAGCTTTTCTGCGCAATCGCCGGCGTGTTGTGCAGACGCTCTGCAGCGGCCTCGGCCAGCGCCCTGATGCTGATCTCGTCCGAACCGGCGGCAGCCAGGAACGCCGCCAGCGTCCCGTGCCACGTGCGCAGGGTTTTCGCGGTGGCCTCGGTCTCGCACAGTTCGTTCAGCTTGGCATTCAGCTGGTAGGAGGACACCGACCGCGCCGCGCCGTCCTCGTCCAGCCAGGACACCAGCGATGGGCCCGGCAGGTCCTGGCAGGCCTCCATCACCTTGGCCAGCTTCCTGCCGCGCAAGGTCTGCTCGACCTGCTTGCCGCCCTTGCCCTTGAACGCCAGCGCGATGGCGTCACCCTCCACGCTCAGGTGCCGCCGCTTCAGCGTGGTCGCGCCGTAGGTCCGGTTTTCCTCGGTATAAGCCTTCGATCCGGGGCGCAGCGCTGCGCGGTCGACCAAAGCCAGCACCGCCGCCACCGCGGTGTCCTCGCTGCCCGCCTCGCCCGAAAGATGGTGGTCGATCCACCGGCGCAGTCTCGGCAGGCTCCGCCCGAATTCTGCAAGACCCTCGAACTTGGTCTGCGCCCGCTGCGCCGCCCAATCGGGATGATACCTGTATTGCTTGCGCGTCCGCGCGTCGCGCCCGGTGGCCAGCAGATGCGCATTGTCCATCGGCGCTATCCAGACATCGGTATAGGCCGGCGGCACCGCCAGCGCCTGCAACGCCCGCCGCTTCTTGGGGCAGTCGATCAGCGTGCCGTCGACATTGATGTACGAAAACCCGCGACCCCGCTTTTCGCGGCGTATGCCGGGGTTGCTGTCCGGGTAATAGACCAGCCGCTCTGCCACGGGCGATATCCTCCATCGTTCAGATAAGAGGACGCTTTGCGATCCCTCCCGGTTCCACGTTGGCCAGCTGTGCCAGTTCAACTTCCTTGTGAACGACCAGCGCATCGTCCTGCCAGGTCGCCACACCGGCCTCGCGCAGGCGCGTCAGGGTCTTGTTGGTATGCACCAGCGACAGGCCCACCGCATCGGCCAGGTCCTGCTGGCGATAAGGCAGCGGCACGCGGCCATTTTCCATCAGCTCCAGCGCCTTCAGGCGCTGATAGAAACGGTACAGCGCCCAGGCCACGCGGGCCACACCGTTCATCTGCCCGATCGTGACCAGCGCCTCGCCCAGAAGCTTCTCCTCCCGCGCGGCCAGATGCGTCAGGTCAAAGGCCCTTCTTGGCTGCGACTCGAACAGCCGCCAGAATTCCGAACGGTTGAAGACACACAGTGCCATCGTCGTGGTCGCCTCGACCGAATGATCCATCTCGCCCATCACGCCGCTTTGCAGGCCGACGAAATCGCCCGGCAACACGAAGCCGACCACTTGGCGCCGCCCGTCCGGATTTGTCTTGTACCGAATGCCCATGCCGCTCAGCGCGGTGTAAAGCTGGGTAGAGGACGCTCCCTCCGCCAGGATCTCGGTGCCCCGCTCGGCGCGCAGCTCACCTGTCTTGAAGCTCGCCATGAACTCAAGCTCTGCGGCCGTCATCGGGCTGAACAGGTCCAGTTCCCTCAGCGGACAGATGCTACAATCGATCGCCATTCTTCGAGGTATGTCTCAGTTTAATGTGGGCGTCATGATTCTGTGCAATGATTGACGCATACCGAGGGGGTAGTAAATGCAGAATGTTGCGCCGCGCGAGGACCTTGTCTTGGTTTCTTCGCGCAAAATGCTTGAGGCCGCAGACCTCGCGGATTTCGCCAAATCGCGTTCGCTCGGCGAGGTGATTGTCGAAAGCGACACCGAGCGTGCGTACCGTCTTTTATCGGAAAGACGATTTTCCTTCGCCTTCATCGGCCTGCCCGATACCGAACGGCGCGGCCGACTTCTGAACGCCTTGGCCGCAAAGCACACGCACATCGTGCTTGTCGACGACAGCGGCGCGACGCCGGGATCGGTCGGCATGCGCGTGCTGTCGCGCCCATTCACCGACTCCGATCTCGAAGGCGCGATCCGGGACGAAGACGACGCTTCGGACCGTGTCAGCGCCATGCGCCGCAGACAGCCCGCCGCCTGAAAAATCTTGGGAACCCGCCCGCCGCTTGGCTGTTTATGTCGCATGGACGACATGAACAAAGGATCAAGCAAATGCTTCATTGGGCTCTTATATTTCTGGTCGTTGCCCTGATCGCCGGTATCTTCGGATTTGGCGGTATCGCATCGGCCTCTGCCGGCATCGCGCAGGTGCTGTTCGTCATCTTTCTGGTGCTCTTCGTCGTGGCCATGGTGGCCCGCGCCCTCAGGGGCCGCACGCCGTGATCCGACACCCGGAACCAACCTACGCTTTCCGAAGGGGGCCGACCGACACCGTCTGCCCCCTTTTTCGTTGTACCGCAGCGATACGCGCCCGACACACACGCGAAAACGCCTCCCGCGCTGGCACACGGGAGGCGCTCATCAATTCCTGAACCGCGCGGCGCTTCAGGCTTTCAGCGTCTCGGTCGACGAAAAGAACATCGCCTGGCTTACCGCCGAACGCACCTGGTCCGACTGGTACGGCTTCGGAATGAGGAAGGCCGGCTCCGGCCCCTCGCCCGTCAGCAGGCGCTCGGGGAAAGCCGTGATGAAGATCACGGGGATCTCGGGCGAGTTCTCCATGATCCGGTTGACCGCGTCGATGCCGCTCGACCCGTCCGCCAGCTGGATATCCGACAGGATCAGGTCCGGTGTCTCATCGTTGAACAACTTCATCGCATCGCTTTCGGTCCGGGCGATACCGGTGACCCGGTGGCCCATCTCGCCGACGATGCCTTCCAGATCCATCGCGATGATCGCCTCGTCCTCGATGATCATCACACGACCCGACAGCACGCTCGACATCTCTTCGTAGGCGATATCGACCAGCGACCGCGCCTCGTCCTCCGACACGTCCATGATAATTCCGACTTCGGAAAAACTGAATTCCTCGATCGTGTGCAATAGCAGCGCCTCGCGCGTGTTGGTTGTCAGCTTTGCCAGATGCGCCTGCGCCTTGGCCTGCAACCCGGTGTCGTCGTCCGAAAACACTGCGCCCGACGTCGCCCAGATGGGCTGAAACACCTTGAAAAGCGCCGTCTTCGGGGAAATCGAGGTGTCGAATACGCCGCGATCGCTCAGCACCGCCTCAAGAGTCGCCATGGCGTACTGGTCGCCGCGCTCCTGCGACCCGGTCAGCGCACGCGCGTACCGGCGAAGATAAGGCAAATTTGCACCGATCTTCTCGCTAAGGTTCTCGGGATTGTTTTCGGTCATTTGATTGCTTCCAGTTTTTTTCTACTATCTTGGAACCTAACCCGTCTGATGACGTTTAGTTCCAGACACAGTGCACAGATGTCAAACCTAGAGACAATAATGACCCGAGCAAAACGGACTTCAAGTGTGGAAAATACCATTGACGAAAATCTGAAACGCGCGTTCAACGATGTGGCCAGCGAGCCGCTCCCTTCGCGCTTCACAGACCTTCTGGAGCAACTAAAAACCAACGGCACGCCCGAGGGCGCCGATCGGGAATCGGACGATAATTCATGAGCGACCCCCGCGACGAATTGGTGGAACACCTGGGCCCGATGCGGGCCTTTGCCATGAGTCTGACCCGCAATTCCGCACTTGCCGATGACATGGTGCAGGACGCTCTGGTCAAGGCCTGGACCAATATCGAAAAGTTCCAGCCCGGCACCAACATGCGGGCGTGGCTCTTTACCATCCTGCGCAACACCTACTATTCGCATCACCGCAAGGCCCGCCGAGAGGTGTCCGACACCGACGGCGAACTCGCCGCATCCCTCGCCAAAAAGCCCGATCACGACGGGCGTCTGCAAATGCGCGACTTCCACGTGGCCTTCGACAAGCTGCCCGACGAACAGCGCGAGGCGCTGGTGCTGGTGGGTGCCGGCGGTTTTTCCTACGAGGAAGCGGCCGAGACCTGCGGCGTCGCCGTCGGTACGATCAAGAGCCGCGTGAACCGGGCCCGGGCACGACTGGTGGAATTGATGCATCTGGACGAGGATCAGGTACTCGAAACGACGGACGCGGTCACCGCGGGCATCGTATCGGCGAACAAAAGCGTTGCCTAAGAAGTCCAAAGCCCTGCTCGATGCATACGGAACGATGGTCAATCGGCTGTCGTTTCGTCTTTTTGCGTTGATGGCACTGGCGCTGTTTCCCTTGGGCATCATCGCAGTCTACCAGACCGACCAGGTTCTGGACGAAACAGAGAACCTGCGCCGCAATGCCCTGTTTTTCGAAACCACTTCCGCCGCGCGGGACGAACGCGAACTGATCCAGATGACGCTGGGTTCGGCCGAAGGGCTCGCCTCGCTGTCCATCCTCGACGACGCTCCCGCCTGCCGCGAGGTCATGCGCGAGTTCACCGAAAGCAACTCGCATATCGCCTTTGCCGGCTACACCAAGGTGTCGGGGATCATGGAATGCGGTTCGCACGGTGACGAGATACGCGACTTCACCGGGCTCGAGCGTCTCCAGCGCGCGTTCGACGCGGATGGGCCCAGCGTCTATGTCGCGCCCCTCGGCTCGATCACGCAACAGCCCGTGCTGGTCGTCAACCATCCGGTCTACACCGACCGCAGCCTCTCGGGGATCGTGTCTCTGTCGGTGCCTCTGCGCCTGACCTACAAGCCGCTCAGCTCCCGCCGCTTCGATCACGAATTGCAATTCGTGACCTTCACCCGCGACGGCCAGGTCGTGTCGGCCAGCGGCGGGCGTGAAAATGCGGCCAACCTCCTGCCAGAGTTCGTCGAGCCCGAGGATCTCAACCGCCAGGTCGGCACCACCTTCACCGGCATCAACGGGCTGGGCGAGGAACGCATCTATGCGGTGGCCAGCATTTTCGAAGACCAGGTCAGCGTCATCGCAAGCTGGCCCGCCCGCGCCTCTGCCTGGGGCGGCGGGACCTTCTTCTATTACGCGCTCAACCTGCTCTTTCCCTTTGCGATCTGGGCCGCCGGCCTTGCCTTCGCCTGGTACGAACTGCGCCGCGTCGTGATCCGCCACGTCCGCGACCTGCGTTCGGCCATGCGCCGCTTCGCCCTGGGCCAGCGCGATGGCTTTCCCCTGCGTCTGAAAAACCCGCCCGAGGAATTCGCCGAGGCCGAGCGCGCCTTCAACCGCATGGCCATCATCATCGCCGAGTCCGAAGCACGGCAGGACAAGGACCTGAAAGACAAGGAGGTGCTGCTGAAAGAGGTGCACCACCGGGTCAAGAACAACCTGCAAATGATCGCCTCGATCATGAACATGCAGCTGCGCAGCGCCAAGACGCCCGAGGCCAAGTTCATGCTGGCCAGCCTGCAACGGCGCGTCAACGGCCTCGCCATGCTGCACCGCACGCTCTACACCACGCCCGATCTTCTGACGATCGAAGCCAACGAACTGCTCGAGGCCGTGGTCACCGACATCTCTGTCATGATGACCGTCCCCGGCATCGTGATCGACCGCGATATCGACACCCTGCCACTCTACCCCGACCAGGCCGTTCCTCTGTCGATGCTGCTGGCCGAGGCACTGACCAACGCGCTCAAATACGCCGGTGCCGACGAGGGCGAAACCCCGGCCGTCAGGGTCACACTCAAGGAACTGGACGATGGCCGCTACCGGCTCAGCGTCACCAACACAAAGGGCCCGGTCCGGCCACAGCCGATCCCCGATGTCGAGACCGTCAGCGGCCTCGGCACAAAGCTCATGCAAGCCTTCGTCAGCCAACTCGAAGCCGAGCAGCAGGTGACCGAGGACGATCACCACTACGGGCTGCACATTGTCTTCGAACGAAAGGACTTCGAAGCCCCAAGTTGACAAAAGCCCAGGACGATCCCGACTTCCAGGTCTTGATCACCGCGCAGGAGGCGTGGCCGGTCTTCGAGCGTGCCGTGCTGAACGCCAGGTCTCACATCCTCGCGTCCTTCCGCATTTTCGACCTGTCCACCAGGCTGCGCAGCGACGAGGCGCGCGAGATCGGCGAGACGTGGTTCGACCTTCTGGAACACGTGCTCTGCCGCGGCGTGCGCGTCGACCTCACGGTCAGCGATTTCGACCCGGTCTTCGCCACCGAGCTGCACCGGCAGACCTGGCGCACCGTGCGGCAGGCGGCGGCACTGGCCGAAATTTCCGACTGTCACATCCACAACCTGCGCATCCGCGCCGACCTGCATCCGGCGAGGGCCGGCCGGCTGCCCTGGCTGGCCTTCCTGCCCGCGGCACTGCGGCGACGCTCCAAGCGGCTGATGGCGCTCAACGACGACCAGAGGCAACGCGAGGCGATCCGCCTCGACGACGGCTCCCTGCCCCAACTGTGCACCACCTCCCATCACCAGAAGATCGCCGTGATCGACGACGAACTCCTCTACATCGGCGGTCTCGACCTCAACGAGCGGCGCTACGACACGCCCCAGCACGATCAGATCGCCGCGCATACCTGGTCCGACGTGCAACTGATGGTGCGCGGCCCCGAGGCGCTGGAGGCGTCGCACCACATCAGGACATTCCTGCTCAGCATCGACGCCTGCCGAAAACCCGGCGCGATGAAATATCTCCGCCGCACCCTTTCGGCCCCGCGCAAGACCCAGCTGCCCTATGTCTCGCCCCGCACCCTGCTGCACGAGATCGAAGAGGACCATATCAGCGCGTTCAAGAAGGCAAGGAACCTCATCTATATCGAAACGCAGTATCTGCGCGCCCGTGGGCTCGCCCGGCGTCTCGCAAAGGAGGGGCGCAGGCGGCCCGACCTTCATGCGATCATCATCCTGCCCGGCCTGCCCGAGGAGGTGGCCTATTGCAGCGAGGTCGGCATCGACGGTCGCTACGGGTTGTCGCTGCAGCACGACTCGATCGAGATGCTGCGCGACGGCTTCGGCGACCGTGTCGTGGTTGCCACCCCTGTCCAGCCGCGCTTTGCCGCCCGCGACACGATCCAGACGCTCTCTGGCTCGCCCCTGATCCACGTCCACAACAAGGTCCTGGTCCAGGACGAGGATTTCGCGCTGGTCGGGTCCGCCAATCTCAATGGCCGCTCGCTCTACTGGGATACCGAGGCCGCCCTGCGCATCACCGACCCCGGGCGCATCGCCACGCTGCGCGACCGTGTCATGTCCCACTGGTGGTTCGACGGGCTCCCTCCAGAGGCACGCGCTCACGACACCATGTTTTCCTGGTGGTCCAGGAAGATCGCCGAGAACAGCGTAATGAACCCCGAGAACCGGCACGGCTTTCTCGTGACCCATGACAGCGCGCAACTGCGCGATGTTTGGCTCACGTTGCCCGGCGTGACGGAAAATATCGTCTGACGCCGCCCGCGGCTGGAACTCAGGCCCGCGCCCCGCGTTTTCTAGATACAGGAAAGATCACAGGCCGCCCCACCGCCGGGACGGCTCAAACCCTCAGGATTATGGGAGAATACGAGATGGACCAAGATCGCATCGAAGGCAACTGGACCCAGATCAAAGGCAAGCTCCGCGAGATCTATGGTGACCTCAGCGACGACGACCTCGAAGAGGCACGTGGCGAGCGTGAGCAGATGATCGGCAAGCTTCAGTCGAAAGTCGGCAAAGACAAGGACGAGGTCCGCCGCGACGTCGACAACATTCTCGCAGGCTTTTGATCGGGCCTGAACCAAAGGTCAAAGGGCGCCCTGGCGGCGCCCTTTTTCATGCCCGCTCCAGCACTGCCGCGACCTGTGCCTGAGACGCGCGATAGGCCAGCGCGGCGGATACAAGCGCCCTGAACAGCAGCCGCTGCCGCTTGGCATAGAACAAATGCTCGGGGTGCCACTGAACCCCCAGCGCAAACGGATCTTCCCTGCGCTCCACCGCCTGGATCATCCCGTGCGTGTCCCGCGCCGCCACCCTCAATCCCCGGCCCAGATCCTGAACCGCCTGGGTGTGCAGCGCGTTCACCCGCATCGGGCCGGGTCCGCAGATCCGCGCAAGATGGGTTTCCGGCGCGACCTCCACGTCGCGCTTGGGCAGAACCGTCTTGATCTTCTCGGCCTTGCCGAAGGTCTGCCAGGCGTTCTGGTCCAGCGTCCCGCCCAGCGCCACGTTCATCATCTGCGCGCCGCGGCAGATTCCCAATACAGGAACCCCCTGCGCCAGCGCATCGGTGGCCAACTTGCGTTCCAGCGTATCCCGCGCCCGGTCCAGCGTGGCCGAAATGCCCAGCACCCCACCGTAAAGCTCCGGCCCCACATCGTCGCCGCCTCCGATGATCAGCCCGTCGACCTCCGCCAGGGCTGCGGGCCGTCCCACGCCCCAGCGCACGGCCTTCGCCCCGGCCAGCCACAGGTTGAACCACACCAGCGGAAAGATCCGCCACCCCGACCGCTCCGAGGTGGTCACGGCAATCACCGGACGGCTCACAGCTTGTCTCTGCCCAGCACGTCGGCCGCGATCCGCACCCACGCGCTTTCGCGCCGCAAGCCCCCCGATCGGGAATGGTCCCGCCAGGCTTCCTCCAGCGCCTCCAACTGCTCGGACGCGGCAACCTCCTCGACCAGCCGCCACATCTCCCATGGCTCCTGCAACGACCAGCCCGTCTCGTTGATCCGGCTGTCGGGAAGACGAAAATGTAACGCCGGCCGCGCCTTCGTGCTGCGTTCATCGGGATAGCTCGCCTCGAACAGCCTCGGCCGCGCGTGCTTCAGCAACGGCAGCAGGTCCAGCGCGTGATTGCGGGTGCGCACATGCGGGTCGATCAGGTCGATCAGCAATTCCAGGCTGTCCGGCTTTTCCGCGACCAGATCGTCGACCAGTGCCCGCGGCCAGGCGTTGACGAAAGGCAGCATGCGCCGCGTGACATCGATGCCCTTCTCCGCCCGCAGCACCGGGTCCAGCAGGCCAAAGGCCCGAACCGTGCGCAGCGTGTGCGGGTCCGCCGGCGCAACCACCTCGACGTTCAGATGCACACCGAACCCAAGGAACACGCCATTGCGCGATCCGCTCGCCCCGGCGTCGCGGAGGGCGGGAATGACCGCGTCGAACCGCGCCACCTCGTCGGGCACCAGGGGGGCCGTCACGATCTCCACCGGCACCAGCCCGCGCAGCAGTTCCTTGACCGGCACGCCGGCCACCCCGCCGCCCTTCTTCTTGCCCAGGCTGGTGTCCAGTTCGATCTCCAGATCGCCAAGCGTACTGCCCCGCACGATCAGAAGGTGGGAATCGGTGTCCTCCAGCGTGCCGCCAAGTAGATCCTGCAGGATCGACGCCGCCTTTCGCTCGCACAGGCCCGAGAACTCCACCTCGATCCCGACGCGTCGCAATTCACCCCGTGGGTTGGTCTCCACCGGCAGGGGCGCAAAATGATATGCTTCAGTGTCCTGCCATGTCATGCAACCTGTTCCATCTTGTATTCGGACGCCGTGCCGCGCTTGGATTGTGCAGAGACAAGGGCATAGACCCAAATCACCACGGGCAGCGCGACGATACCGCCAAGCGGCCCCCAAAGCCACAGTCCGAATACGATGGACAGGAAAACGATCAACGGGTTGACGCTCATCCGCTTGCCGACAAGCGCAGGGGTCACGAACTGGGCTTCGATCGCGTTCAGACACAGGAAAGCGACCGGCGGCACAAGCGCATAGGCCGAGCTGAACGTCACCAGTCCCGCCATGAGCAACGAGAAAGCGATGGCCAGCGGCCCCAGGTACAATACGAAATTGGCCAGGAACGCCGCCGCTCCCCAAAGCATCGGGTTGGGCAGGCCGATAAGCAGCAGCAACCCGCACAGCGCCACGCCCAGCCCGAAATTGATCAGCGTGATGGTGACGAAATAATAGGCCACCGCCTGGTCCGCGTGCTTGAGCGATACCTTGAAGTGCGGCACGGCCGAATACAGCTCGTCACGCGTCAGCAGGAAAAAGAACAGCGTCCCGGCAAAGATCAAAAGCTGGGCCAACAGGTTCGGCGCCAGCCACAGCGCCTCGACAACCGACGGAATCGCCTCTTCCACGGCGTCCTCGCCACCTTCCGAAATCGTACGCTCCAGATCGAAGCTGATGCCCCCTATGCTGCGCAGCATATAGGTCAGCTCGTTCAGCCATCCCCGGAACTGCTGCTGGATGCGCGGCACCTGGTCGGCCAGTGCTGACAGCACCGGGCCCAGCATCGCCAGCAGCACGAATATCATCGCGGCTGCCGTCAGCAAGGCCAGCGCCGCACTGACGGCGCGCGGCACGCCCATATTCTCCAGACGCGCAGCCAAGGGCGACAGAACCACGCCCAGCACGATCGCCAAGGTCGCCGGGGCCAAGAGGTTCTGTGCCATCTTGGCCGCGGCGACCACGGCGAGAAAGGTCAGTATCAGAAGACAGGCACGTACCAGCTTCGATGGGGCGTGATCCATTACCACCTTGGGTATTTACTCTCAGCCGGTCTTGGACTGGAACTGTTCGGTTCCGGCACGGACCGCTTCGTTGACCGCTGCCTTGCCCTTGGTCTCCAGCTCCGAGATCTCCGCCCTCAGGCGTTCCTCGGCCGCGCGCAGGAATGCATCCCGACGGGCGCCCATGATCTCTGCCTCGCGGCGCGTGCTGGGCAGAAGCGCGCCCAGCATCCCGCCGATGCCTGCCGCCACGAGCCCCGTGATCAGCGGCTGCGAGTTGTGGGTCTCGACTGCCGAGTTTGCCGCTCCGCGGGCATACCGCTCTGCGGCCTCCTGCGCGTCGACGGCCTTGAGCCGCAACGAAATCACACGATCCCGCGCTTCCGGTCCAAGGCGGTCCAGGCCATTGTGCAGCATCTTGCGCATCCGTGTTGCCGAGGCGGAAAGACGGCCTGCGGCGATATGGGTGCGCCGGGCGTTGCGCTCCGCCGCGCGGGCGATACGCTCGTCCTGGCTCAACCCGTCCGAGCTGCGGCCCATACCGGAGAATGCGCCCTTCTGATGCGCCGCACCGCCGGCCACGATGATCGCCGCGCCAATGCCCACCAGTGCAAGGCCCACAGGGTTGTCCTTGGCCGATTGCGTAATGCTGTGCGTGGCACTGCGTCCGAATTCCGCGGCATCGTCGATGGCTTGGCGGCCAAGACGTCCGGGGTTCACCGCGTGGGCGAAATCCCCGATGGCGTCCGCCAGCCCGGCACGATGTTGCTCTGCGTCTTTTTCAAGCTTTTCCATAGACTTCGCGGTCATTGTGACTCTCCTCGAATAATGCAATGTCGGATTTCAGGCTTTCGATCGTGCGCCGGGGCAGCATCGCGCGGGCCGAAAGGCACCGCATCCCGATTGCGCCCAGTATGATCGTCAGCACGACGAACACCCCGAACACGATGGCTGCGGCGGTTCCCAGCCCGAGGCCCATATCGGCCAGCGCCAGCACGGCCACGACGCCCAGCGCATGAACGCTGACAAGTGCAAACAGCAGCGCCGCGGCGATCAGGATCAATCCCGCCTTGGCCGACCGCAGGTTCTGGCGCAACTCTCGCTGCGCCAGGTCGGTATGGGCGGACAGCAGCCCCCGCGCTTCACGCAGGATGCGGGCCACCACCACGCCGAACGGTGGTTTGGGGGCGTCCTTCATCAGTCTTGCGTCCCCGCGCTCGAACTTTCGGGCAGGTAGCCCGACCAGACATCCTCGTCAGCTGCGATCAGTTCGGGGCCGTCATCCTTCGGCGCACTGGCGCTCAGGAACCGCGCTGCGGCAAACCCGGCCAGCGCGGCGCCGCCCAGAAAAAGCAGCGGGTTGCGCCGGGCAAATGTCGAAACGTCTTCGACAAGGTCCGGAATGGACCGCTCGCGCAGCCGGTTGGTCGCGTCCTCAACGGCCGCTCCGGCCTGTGTCAGGATCGATTGCACGGCCTCGTAATCGTCGAATTCCCCCGCGGCCTTCTTCGCCGCGCTCGAAACGGTGTCGCCGTGATCGGCCACGTCATCGCGGAATTGCGTCGCGCGAACTTCGGCTTCCTTGCTCACGGCTTCCTTGCCGTCTTCCACCAGCTCTTTGGCTTTGGTCTTGGCGCTCATCTTGATGTCCTCACGATGTCTCTTGTTGATTGATACGTCGATCTGTTCACCAACGCGCGATGGCCTGCGTTGTTCCGTCGCGCTGGCAATATCTTCGGTCCCGCCCCGCGCCGTAAGCGAACTGTCGCGAACGCACGAAAAAGCCGGGGCGCATACACGCCCCGGCCTCTATGTCATATCGATTCAGGCGTTAGCCGCGGGCGATCGCGTCGGCGATGCGGTCACGCAGGTAGTCCACGGTGAACGCATACTCCAGCGCCTTGCCTTGGTTGGTCGTCTGCAGCGACTTCACCTGGATACCGACAGTCGGCACCTGGTAGCCACCTTCGGGATCAAGGTCGACAAAGACCAGACCGCCCAGTTCACCATTGTTCTCGGTATAGGACACAGTGCCCACCGGGTCGCCGGTCACGGTAAAGATCTCCTTACCCGGCTCCGCGATCAGCAGGATGTTCTCACCCTCGGTGTTTTCCGCACCGGTTTCGTCCTGTGCAACCTCGTCATCGACACCTTCGTCGGCCGAGCCCGAGGTTTGCGTACCGATCACGACGATGTCGTCGCCATCTTCGGAATAGGTCGTCGCTTCGATTTCAGTGTTGCCATCTTCAACTTCAGCGGCGTTTTCCAGGACCTGACCCTTGTTGGTCACGTCTTCGCCAACGGTGGATTCGGCGTAAGCGGCAAGTGCGCCTGCGGTCGAAAATGCGGCTGCGAGTGCAATCGTACGGTTAAACATTGTAATCTCCTTCGCTATGCAGCACCGTGCTGCGATCTGGGGTAAGAACCACTTGCCCCCGCCCAGGTTCCCAAAAATTTCTTGCGTCACATTCGGTGGCCTTCCGGCACGTGCCAGAATTGCGTAGACCCCTTGACAGACACTGCATTTATGCCACTGATAAAAAACGGTATTTTCCACCTCCAAGCGAAGAATCGCGCCTCCCGCACTCGCCCGCGAAAACAATATCGTGAACCCTGTGTGATCTCCGCGCGACCCGTACTCGCTACCCGACGCGTGCCAATTCTTGCCGGACCTTGCTGTGTCATTCCCCGCCGCGCCGCGCTATCCTGCGCACGACATGCCCTGAAACGGACCCGATCATGCACGCCTATCTCGCCTCGGCCCAGTCCGACCACGCGCCGCAAACCTTTCTTCACCAGGGCGTTCTGAAACCTTCGCCCGAGGCCCCGGAACGCATCGCCATCCTCAGGGACGCGGCCAGCGCGGCGGGCTGTTCCTTCGCCGCGCCGCCCGATGCCGGCCTCGCCCCGATCGCGGCGGTGCACAGCGCCGAATACCTCACCTTCCTGCGCACCATCCATGACCGATGGTCGGCTCTCGACGGCGCCGCGCCCGAGGTCGTTCCCAATATCCACCCGCGCAGGCGCCAGGACAGCTACCCCAGCTCCCCTGTCGGTCAGGCCGGCTATCACCAGGCCGACACCGCCTGCCCCATCGGCCCGCACACCTGGAACGCGGCCTATGCCTCGGCACAATGCGCCATCGCCGCCGCCGATGCGGTGGCCTCCGGCGCGCCGCACGCCTACGCCCTCTGCCGTCCGCCCGGCCACCACGCCTATGCCGACCAGGCCGGCGGCTTTTGCTTCCTCAACAACTCCGCCGTCGCTGCCGCCCGGCTGCTGGCGGCGGGCCACCGCCCCGCCATCCTGGATATCGACGTGCATCACGGCAACGGCACGCAAGGCATCTTCTACGACCGCGCCGACGTGCTCACCGTCTCCATCCACGCCGACCCGTCCGATTTCTACCCGTTCTTCTGGGGTCATGCGCAGGAACGCGGCGCCGGCTCCGGCCTTGGCGCCAATCTCAACCTCCCCCTGCCCCGCCGGACCGGCGACGACGGCTATGCCCCCGCGCTCGACACCGCCCTTGCCCGCATCACCGATTTCGGCACCACCGCGTTGGTCGTCGCGCTCGGCCTCGACGCGCACGAAGCCGACCCCTTCAAGGGCCTCGCCCTCACCACCCCCGGCTTCACCCGCGTCGCCCGCACCCTTGCCGACACCGGCCTGCCCCTCGTGCTGGTGCAGGAGGGCGGCTATGTCTCCGATCATCTGGGCACGGCCCTCTCGGCCTTCCTCTCGGGGCTTTGAGATCTGTCACAAAACCATCAAACTCGCCCGCTAGACACGCCCGAACCGACAGCAGGAAACCCGCGCATGACCCGCTTCACCGCCGCCGTGTTCGACTGGGCCGGCACCACCGTCGATTTCGGCTCTTTCGCCCCCATGGGCGTCTTCGTAGAAGCCTTCGCGCAGTTCGGCATCACCGCCACGATCGAACAGGCCCGCGCTCCGATGGGCGCGCCCAAGTGGCACCATATCCGCACCATGCTCGACATGCCCGACCTCGCCCGCCAATGGCACGAACAGCATGGCCGCGCCCCCGCCGACGCGGATGTCGATGCCGTCTACAAGGTCTTCGTGCCCATGAACGAGAAGGTGGCCGCCGATCACGCCACCCTCGTCCCCGGCTGCGCCGAGGCCATCGCCGAACTGCGCGCCATGGGTCTCAAGATCGGCTCCACCACCGGCTACACCCGCTCCATCATGCAATACGTCCTGCCCGTCGCGGCCGCACAGGGCTACGCGCCCGACAATCTGGTGTGCTCCGATGACCTGCCCGAGGGCCGCCCCGGCCCCTTGGGCATGTACAAATGCATGATCGACCTCGTTGCCTACCCGCCCGAAACGATCCTCAAGGTAGATGATACCGCCCCCGGCATCCTGGAGGGCGTCGCGGCGGGCTGTGTCACCGTGGGCGTCGCCCTCTCCGGCAACGCGGTCGGCAAGACGCCCGAGGAACTGGCCGCCCTCACCGAGGCCGAGATCGCGCCGCTCCGCGCCCACGCCACCGCCCTGCTGAAAGACGCCGGCGCCGAGCACGTCATCGACACCGTCGCCGATCTACCCGCCCTCGTCCGCCGCCTGGGCCACACCTAGCCACCCGTGATAGCGCAGCACCGGCGCGCGCCCCCAGGGCAGCCCGATGGAAATCTCGAACCGGTAGCGCCCCGCCTCCGGATGCTCGCGCGCTACGACCTTCGGCGCCGCGCATCCCGGCACCGGCACCCCCAGGCACCGGAACCGCCAGTCGACAAGGTCCAGCCCACCCTGCGCCGGCACCAGCCTGCTGATGGCCACCACCGCGCCTATCCGCTCGGCCAGCCGCCCCTCAGACGTGGCCCATTGCACCGTTTCCATCACCTGTCCGTCCATGCGGCGCGTCCACCTGTCCCGATCACCGCGCCTGCGCTCTTCGAACCTCAACTTGGCACCCTGCACCGCCAGCGGAGCAAACCGTGTTGGTCCGCCGTGCGGACAGAACTGACTTCTGCCCCTACCAACTTGCAATGTAAAACGATCGTTTTACATTATGCCCATGGACACCGAAGGAAGCTCTCATGGACATGACCAACAAGCTCACGGCCGCCGCCGAGCGGCTCTTCGATCGGCACGGCTACATGGCCACCGGAATGGACCGTCTGACCGCCGCTGCGGGGATGTCGAGCCGGACACTTTACAAGCATGCCGGCAGCAAGGCGCAGCTCATGGCGCGGGTGCTGACGGAGCGGGACCGGCGCTTCATGGCTCGGCTCGAGGTGCAGAGCGTCGATGCGCTGTTCGCGGCGCTTGAGGACTGGGTGCGGGTCGAGGGCACGCGAGGGTGTCTGTTTCTGCGATCACGCGCCGAAACAGGCGGCGACACGCCCGAGATCGCCGAGGCGGTCGCGATGCACAAGGCGGCGTTCCATCTACGGATCGAGGAGGTTGTCGCAGTGGACCTCGGACGCCAAGACCCGGTCTTGGCCGAACAGGTGCTGGTTCTCCTCGAAGGAGCGACCCAGGCGGCGGTCTACCGGGGTGCAGACGCCGTCTCCGCCGCAAGGGCGGCTGCCGCCATCCTAATGGAAAGGGCGCGCACATGAGCCCCGCCCTTCGCATTGGTGCAATAGGTTTCGGCCTGATCGCGGTCTGCTACGGCTTCGCCCGCTTCGCCTTCGGTCTATTCCTGCCGCAGATCGACAGTGATCTGGGCCTCGGCCCCTCGGTTAGCGGTATCATCTCCGGCGGCTCGTTCGCCGGCTACTGCATCGCCATCGTCGCCTCGGCGGTGCTGACGGAACGGATCGGCGCGCGGGCTGTCGCTGTGGCGGCGGCAATCGTCGCCGCCGCCGGCATGGCCGGGATCGCACTCGCGCCGTCGCCGCTGATCCTCGCCATCGCCGTGGTGGTGGCGGGATCGAGCACGGGACTTGCCTCCCCGCCCATGGCCGCGGCCGTGGCGGCCGCGGTGCGCAAGAGCCGTCAGGATCTCACGAATACGGTGATCAATGCCGGGACGAGCGCAGGCGTCGCCCTTTCGGGACCGATCGCCTTGGCGATCGCCGGGCAGTGGCGGCTGGCCTTCGGCGCCTTCACAGCCGTGGCGGTGGTGCTCGCGCTCGCGGCGGCAGTCTCCCTTCCGGCCTCTCGGGGCGGGCAAGGCGCCGGCGGTCTGCCTCCGATGAATGGCCCGGTGGTGCGCCTGATCTCCGCGTCGTTCCTGATGGGAGCTGCGAGCACCGCCCTGTGGTCCTTTGGAGGCCAGCTCGTTTCGCAGCAGCTGGGATGGGGGCCGACCGGAACCGGCATCCTTTGGACCTGCATCGGCGCTGGAGGCATTGCCGGAGCCTGGGCCGGCACGCTCGTTGGCCGGTTCGGTCCTGACCCGGTTCACTGGACTTTCCTGGGTCTGATGGCGGCGAGCATAATCGCGGTCGGATCGGGCCTTGCTACTCCAGCCCTCGCCTTGATCGGGGGCGCACTCTTCGGGGCGGCGTATGTGATGCTGACGGGGGTCTACCTCGTCTGGGGCACGCACGCCCTGCCGGACCGCCCCGCGACCGGGCTCATGATCGGGTTCCTGACCATCGCCGTGGGCCAGACGGCCGGAGCCCCTCTCTTCGGGTTTCTGATGGCAGGTCCAGGCGCGGGTCCCGCCGTGATCTGCTTCGCCGTCATCGCGCTCCTTGCCGGAACCTTACGGGCAAGAAGCGCGACCAGGAGAGTGGCCGCGTAGGCTGCGGAAGGCACCGGCGAGGGCTTCCTTCGAATGTGGCGGAATGGGAAGCTGCCACTTCGAGAGGCCGCGCATCATCTTCAGCCCTTTTGTGGTGAAGTCTTCCCACCGGGGACGCGGCGGCCGCGACTCATTATGGGTGTCGGCGAAGTATGGAACCCACTCCCGTGATCCCTTGCGGGACTCCCGCTGATAGGTCTCATCAGCTTCGATAATTCCGGAGAATCCCGCGGCTGCGCTGCTGTTCCTGATGATCGAGAACACGAGCATCCGCCAGCGCGAGATCGTGTCTTTGTTGAGGTCGAGCTGCCTGGCGAGCTTCCGCACCGACTGCGGTGCGGAAGTGTCCAGCATATCCTTCAGCGCCTCCATGAACAGGTCGGGTCGATGGATGCGGCCGATGGCGCTCCCGGTTCGTCCTGAATAGGTCTTTTGGCAGCCGCAGCATCGGTAGCGCTGGACCTTGGTTCTGGTGCGGTCCCATTTCTGACGCCGCTCGTCGCCGCAGAACGGACACTTGTGGCCTTGGTTTGTCCGCGCTTCGATCTCCAAGATCGCCTCCGTTTCTTGCCGGAGATCCCGGATCTTCGTCTGGGCGTCCTAGATTTGGGTCGGGTTCAGCTTGTCGAGGGCATCGAGAAAACGGCGAAAGTCGTGGTGTAGCAAGGTCATCCTCCGCTGCAAAAGCGGGGGAACATAAGCCCTTTTAGGCTAAGGCGAAACCAACCAACACGGTTTGCGGACACCCCCAAAAGAAAAGGGCTGCCGCACGTCGGGCTGCATCACCGCACCCCGGGCTTTTTCTTGCCGGAAATACGCAAATCCACACCGCCCACGCCCCGCACCGCCGCCGGATCATGGCACCGGCAGGTCTTCACTGTTCCAAAAATACTAAAAGAAGACCTCAGTCCACGCCCAGCGTATCCAGCAGCGTCTTCAGCGCCGCATGATCCCCCGGGTCATGCGCCACCCTGCGCGACCGGAACAATGTCGCCTGACTGCGCAGGATCATCCCGTCCTCCAGCGTCTTCAGGTGATTGGCCCGCAGCGTGTCCCCGGACGAGGTGATATCGGCAATCGCCTCCGCCGTCTCGTTCTTGACCGTGCCCTCGGTCGCGCCCTGGCTGTCGACCAGCTGGTAATCCGCCACGCCGTTGTCGCGTAGAAACTCCCGCACCAGCCGGTGATACTTCGTCGCGATCCGCAACCGGAACCCGTGCCGCTCGCGAAACGCCGCCGCCGCCGCATCCAGATCATCCAGCGTGCCCACGTCCACCCACGCCTGCGGCACCGCCAGCACAAGGTCGGCGGCACCAAAGCCCAGCACCTCGACCTCTTCCACCACCTGCTCCCAGCCGCCCAGCTTCTCGCGTATCAGGTCCTGGCCCGTCACGCCGAGGTGGATCCGGCCCGCGGCCAGCTCGCGCGGGATCTCCCCCGCCGACAACAGCACCAGCTCTACATTCTCGACGCCCCGGACAAAGCCCGCGTATTCGCGCTCTTCCCCGCTCCGGCCCAGTTCCACACCGCGGTCCGCGAACCAGCCAAAGGTCTTCTCCATCAACCGGCCCTTCGAGGGCACACCGATCTTCACGCTCATGCCCCGCCCTCCAGCGCCACCACCTGGTCGGGACGGATGACGCCGCCCACCGCCGGAATCTCGTCGCCCCCGCCCAGCCGCCGGGTCAGCGCGTCATAGCGCCCGCCCGTGGCAACGGGGGGCAGGTCCGGGCGTTTGGGCACCAAGAAGCCGAACACGAAGCCATCGTAATATTCCATCTGCGTCCGGCCATAGCTGGCCTCGAACTCAAGCGTCTGCGGCGCCACGCCCGCGCGCTCCAGCGCCTCCAGCCGGCGGGCCAGCAACTCCACCGCACCCGAAATCGCCGGCATGTCCACCGCGATGTCGCGCAGATGCTCCAGCGCGTTGTCAGCGCTCTCGCGCACCGCCAGAACCGCGTCCAGCAACTCCACGTCCCGCGCCGCCAGCGGCGGAGCGTCCGCATCCTCGCGCAGCGCCTTGATCCGCGCCGCGATCTCGTCCGGTCCGCGCAGCCCGATCATCGGCGCGTCGCAGGCCATCGGGTCCCTCGCCTTCAAGAGCGCCGCCCGGCTCTCCGGCACCGGTGCCCGGCCCGAAAACCGCTCGATCAACGCGCGAAACCGCCGGGGTCGCCAGATATGCCGGCGCAGCGCCACCTTGCGCCTTTCCGTCGTCTCCAGCCCTTCGACCGCGGCCATCAAAATGCCGATATCGCCGATAACGGCCTGCAACGGCAGGTGCTTCACCGCCTCGTGGATCACCGCGAAGACCCGCGCATCGGCCTCGGCGGGCGCGCGCCGGTCGAACATCTCGAAGCCCACCTGCAGGTATTCGTTGGCCCGGTCCGGGTCGTCTTCCTGCCGCCGAAAGACCTCGCCGGCATAGGTGTAACAGGCCGGCTCCGCCCAATGCGCCATGTGCATCTGAACCACCGGCACGGTAAAGTCGGGCCGCAGCATCTGCTCGCCCCGCAGCGCGTCCGAGGTCACATAGGCCCGCGCCCGGATATCCTCGCCGTAAAGATCCAGCAGCGTGTCCGCCGGTTGCAGCACCGAGGTTTCCACCGGCACCGCGCCCGCCGCCTCGAACATGTCGCGCAGCCGCGCCGCCTCGGCCTTCACCGCCGCGCGGTTGTCGGGAGTGATACTCATCCGCCCTGACCGTCCAGGATCTCGCGCACCTTCGCCACCAGCTGGTCACGCGGCACCTCGAACTGGCTCGGGCGTTCCTTCCATTCCTCCAGCGTGGCGTTCTCGGCAATCTGCGCGCCAAGGACCAGGTCCTTGATCTGAACGATCCCGCGGTCCTTCTCCTCGCCACCCTCGATCACCGCCACCGGGCTGCCCCGCCGGTCCGCGTATTTCAGCTGATTGCCAAAGTTCTTGGGGTTGCCCAGATACACCTCCGCACGAATGCCCACGCTCCGCAACTCCGACACCATCGCCTGGTAATCCGCCATCCGGTCGCGGTCCATGACGGTCACCACCACGGGACCCTCGACCGTGCCCCCGATCCGCCCCTTCTCGCGCAGCGCCGCCAGCAGGCGATCCACGCCAATCGACACCCCCGTCGCCGGCACCGCCTGCCCGGTGAACCGCTTCACGAGGTCGTCATAGCGCCCCCCGCCCGCGACCGATC
Source organism: Roseovarius sp. MMSF_3350 (assembly GCF_030733425.1). Taxonomy (GTDB): domain Bacteria; phylum Pseudomonadota; class Alphaproteobacteria; order Rhodobacterales; family Rhodobacteraceae; genus Roseovarius. Next base: position 175,426 of record NZ_JASHIZ010000002.1, on the reverse strand, counting down.
CGAACTGCCGCTTGCGGCCCTTGTCGTCGCGGATCTCGAAGGTCAACTCCGCCTCGTACACGGGGCCGGTATAATACCCCAGGCCCCGCACAACGCTCGGGTCGATCACGATCCGGTCCGGCCCATAGCCCTGCGCCGCCAGCAGATCGGCAATCGCCTCGAGCTCCTGCACACCCTCCGCGCCCATCGCGCTTTCGCCCACAGCGTCGCGCAGGTTGGCCAGCGTCTGCGCGGCATCGTCGGATTTCGAAGTCAGAAACGCCAGCACCGGCTTGGCCTGCGCATGGGTCAGCCCCACACCGTCGATATAGGCCCCCGACGCGTCCAGCCGCCCTTCGGTCAAGAGCGCCCGCACGCCCTCCTCACCCACCTTGTCGAACTTGTCGATGGTCCGCAGAACCGCATCGCGCTGCTCGCCTTCGTCAAGGCCCATGACCTCCAGCACCCCGTTCAGAACCTTCCTGTTGTTCACCCGAATGAGGTAATCCCCGCGCGGAATCCCCACCTCTTCCAGCGTGTCCGCCAGCATCGCGCAGATCTCCGCATCGGCCGCCATGCTGGCCGTGCCCACCGTGTCCGCGTCGCATTGATAAAACTGCCGGTACCGCCCCGGCCCCGGCTTCTCGTTGCGCCACACAGGCCCCATCGCATAGCGGCGATATGGCGTCGGCAGATCGTTGCGATACTGCGCATAGACCCGCGCCAGCGGCGCCGTCAGGTCATAGCGCAGCGCCATCCAGTCGCCCTTGTCGTCCTCGTCGAACTCCTGCCAGGCAAAGACGCCCTCGTTCGGCCGGTCGACATCCGGAAGGAACTTGCCCAGCGCCTCGACCGTCTCCACCGCGCTCGTCTCCAGCGCGTCGAAGCCATAACGATGATAGACCCCGGCGATCTTGCGCAGCATCTCGGCGCGCTCGGTCACCTCGACACCGAAATAATCGCGGAACCCCTTGGGCGTTTCCGCCTTGGGGCGCGGGGCCTTCTTGGTCTTCGCCATGTCCCTAATTCCTTGGCTGGGGGCTTTGCGGCGCGGTCTAGCCGAAGGCGCCTTGCGGGGCAAGCACGGCAAGATGCGGGCCGAAAGGCCATGGCGGCTTTTCCCCTTGAATGGGGCGGGAATAGGGCCAATTCTGCATCGAACCGCAGTCGATAGGCCAGATATGCAAGAGCTCGAAGAGAAAATCGCCCACCTGATCCGGGCCGTGGACGACCTGTCCGACACCGTCGCCCGGCAGGAGACGGTGATCGCCCTGCTCAACCGGCGCGTCCAATTGCTGTTGGAGCGCGAGGCCGAGCGCGAAACGGCATTGGACGGACAGGACGTCGTGGGCGACAGCCGCCCGCCTCACTGGTAAGCCCCCAACCCGGCGCGGCCCGCCTCAGCCGCCCTTGCGATCCTGCGCCAGAACATCCCCGTCATGCACCAGGACCGTGTTCCACTGCGCGTTGCTGCCGAACCGCTCGTAGATGCTGACGAACACCGTGTCGTTCTCCAGCCGGCCTATCCGGTTGCCACAGGGCTTGCCCCGGCCCACCCTGCACACGCGCGACTTGAGGTCCTCATACGCCTTGTCGGTCGTGCTGTAGGGGTGAACCTCGGTTGGCAGACCGTACCGCAGCTGCTCGTGCGACTCCGCCCCCGCCAGCACCGCAACCGCGGCCGAAAACTGTCGCGCACAGCCATCATCGAACCCGGTCAGGTAGAAGGTCCGCAGCGTCGTGCTGCCCGGCGAACTGTCGTAAAGCGCGTAGGTGCCGCGCCGCTCGGGGTAGGTCTCGACCCGCCGGCCCATCTGCCGGTCGCTCATCCCGCACACCCGTGCGACCCGGCCATAGGGCAGTACCGTTCCCGGCGCGACCTCACTCGTGGCGCCCTCGGCGGGCGTGTTGCCGCCGCCGCTCAGCAGCCCGAATAGGCCCCGCTTCCGCGGTGTCCGCTCGACCTCCCGCGACGCGCCATAGGTTTCCGGCGGTGTCAGGCTGGCCGTTTGCGTCGAGGCGTCGGCCTCCGCAGTCTCCTGCGGCGCATCCTCCGCGCTCGGGTTGCTCCCGCCCAGCAACCGCGCCAGGAACCCGCCTCCGGCGGCCTCGTCCTGCGCTTCGGGCCCGGGCACGGCGCCCATCCGTCCGGCGTCCTCGGGCACGTCCTGCTCCGACAGGCGGCCGATCTCGGCTTCCGGTGCGCCACAGCCCGCGAGGGCCAGCACGCAAATCAACGCAATTTTCCGCATGGTCCTCCCGGCGTCCCATCGCATCCCGGCAACGATTTAGCCCAGAACCGGGGCGCGGTCCACTGGCCCGCCCGCGGACCGGTGAAGTGTTGCCGATGCGAATCACCTGAGGCCGGTTCAGAGGTCCTCGACCATCACCACGCCGTCGAGGCTCTTGATCGCCCCCTTGATCTGTGGCGTGACCGGAAATTCGCGGCCCGCGTCGATCTCCACCTCGCCGGGCAGCGCCTCGTTCATCAGGCAGAACCTGATCGGCCCGCGCCCGCCTCGCGCCGCGGTTGTCGGCGCATTGGTCAGAACCTGCGCGACCGACCCGATCGCGGTCTCGCTGTCGACGAAGATCTTCAGCCCGCTGGCGCCCGCATCCGCGACCACCGCATCGGCCGGCTGCACCGACCGCGCCAGCAGCTTCAGCTGGTCGCTTTCCATCGTCGCCTCGACCACGATCACCACCTGGCTGCCGGTCTCCAGATGCCCGCGCGCCACCTCCAGCGTGTCCGAGAACATCGTCACCTCGTAGCCGCCGGTCACGTCGCTCAGCTGAACAAACGCAAATCGGTTGCCCCGCGCCGACTTCCGCTCCTGCCGCCCGGCCACGACACCCGCCATCTTGGCCACCACGGCGCCCGACCGCGCCGCCAGCTCGTTGACCTCGTCCAGCGTCTTGACGTCCTTGCGCTTCAACGCCGCCATGTAATCGTCCAGCGGATGGCCCGAGAGGTAGAACCCCACCGCGGCATATTCCTCGGTCAGCCGCTCGGCCGGCAGCCAGTCCTCGACCGGGCTCAGCCGCGGCTCCGGCAGGTCCTCGCCCGCCTCGCCGAACAGAGACACCTGGGCCGAGCCCTTCTGTTCATGGATCGCCGCCGAATAGCGCATCAGCGCCTCAAGGCTGTCGAACACCCGCCGCCGGTTCCGGTCCAGCTCGTCGAACGCCCCCGACCGCGCCAGCATCTCCAAGGGCCGCTTGCCCACCGCCTTCAGATCCACGCGCCGGGCAAAATCGTAGAGCGTCACGAACGGCTTCTCGCCGCCTCCGCCCCGGACCTGATCCGGGGCCTCCTCGCCCCCATCACGCCGCGCCGCCACGATCAGCCGCATCGCCTCCACGCCCACGTTCTTGAGCGCGCCCAAGCCATAATGCAACACGCCGTCCTTCACCTGGAAGGTCGCGTCCGAGCGGTTCACGCAAGGCGGCGCCCAGGGCAATTCCAGCCCCTTCTTCACTTCCTCGAAATAGACGGCCAGCTTGTCCGTCAGGTGGATATCGCAGTTCATGACGCCCGCCATGAACTCCACCGGGTGATTGGTCTTCAGCCAGGCTGTCTGGTAGCTGACCACCGCATAGGCCGCCGCGTGCGACTTGTTGAAGCCGTAGTTGGCGAACTTGTCTAGAAGGTTCCACACCTCCAGCGCCTTGGCGTCGTCCACCCCGTTTTCCTTGGCGCCCGCGATGAACTTGGGCCGCTCGGCATCCATCGCCTCCTGGATCTTCTTGCCCATGGCCCGGCGCAACAGGTCCGCACCGCCCAGCGAATACCCCGCCATCTCCTGCGCGATCTGCATCACCTGCTCCTGGTAGACGATGATGCCCTGCGTCTCGTCCAGGATATGGTCCACCGACTTGTGCAGGTAATCCCGCTCGCTCAGCCCGTTCTTCACCTCGCAATATTTCGGGATGTTCTCCATCGGCCCGGGCCGATAGAGCGCCACCAGCGCCACGATATCCTCGATGCAGGTGGGCTTCATCCTCTTCAGGGCATCCATCATGCCCGAGCTTTCCACCTGGAACACCGCCACCGTCTTGGCCTTGGCATAAAGCGCATAGGTCTTCTCGTCATCGAGCGGGATCTGCCCGATATCGTTCTCCGCCCCCTCGTTGGGTTCGTAGATCTGGGACCCATCGGCGGCGGTATGCAAATCCCGCCCACCCGCATGGATCTGCTCGATCGCGTTCTGAATGACCGTCAACGTCTTCAGCCCCAGAAAGTCGAACTTCACCAGCCCGGCCTGCTCGACCCACTTCATGTTGAACTGCGTTGCCGGCATGTCCGACCGCGGGTCCTGGTACAAAGGCACCAGCTCATCCAGCGACCGATCCCCGATCACAACCCCGGCCGCGTGGGTCGAGGCGTTGCGCAAGAGCCCCTCAACCTGCATCCCGTATTTCAACAGGCGGTCCACGACCTCCTCGTTGCGGGCCTCCTCACGCAGACGGTCCTCCTGCGCCAATGCCTTCTCGATGCTGACGGGCTTCACCCCCTCCACCGGAATCATCTTCGACAGGCGGTCCACCTGGCCGTAAGGCATCTGCAAGACCCGCCCGATATCGCGCACCGCCGCCTTGGACAAAAGCGCACCGAAGGTGATGATCTGCCCCACCTTGTCGCGCCCGTATTTCTGCTGCACGTACTGGATCACCTCTTCCCGGCGATCCATGCAAAAGTCGATGTCGAAGTCGGGCATCGACACACGTTCCGGGTTCAAAAACCGCTCGAACAGCAGGCTGTAGCGCAACGGATCAAGGTCGGTAATCGTCAGCGCATAGGCCACAAGACTGCCCGCGCCCGAGCCACGCCCCGGCCCCACCGGGATATCATGGTCCTTGGCCCACTTGATGAAATCGGCCACGATCAGGAAGTAACCGGGAAAGCCCATCCCCTCGATGATCCCCAGCTCGAACTCCAGCCGCGCCTCGTAGTCCTCGACCGGGGCCGCGTGCGGAATGACCGCCAGCCGCTCCTTCAGGCCTTCCTTGGCCTGCCGCCGCAACTCGTCCACCTCGTCATCGGCAAAGCGCGGCAGGATCGGGTCGCGCCGATACGCGCCAAAGGCGCAGCGCTGCGCGATCTCCACCGTGTTTTCCAGCGCCTCGGGCAGGTCGGCGAACAGCGTCGCCATCTCGGCGGGCGACTTGAAATAATGCTCCGCCGTCAGCCGCCGCCGCGGCTCGGACTGGTCCACGTAAGCCCCTTCCGCGACGCAGATCATCGCGTCATGCGCCTCGTACATCCTGGCTTCGGGGAAATAGACGTCATTCGTCGCCACCAGCGGCAACTCCATGGCATAGGCCATCTCGACAAAGCCGCGCTCGGTCTTGGCCTCGGCCTCCGGCACGCCCGCCTCGCCGCGATGCCGTTGCAACTCGACATAGAGGCGATTTCCGAAGATCCCCGCCAGCCGCTGCATCAACGCCTCCGCCGCCGGGCGCTGGCCCAGTTGCAAGAGCTTGCCCACCGCCCCCTCCGGCCCGCCTGTCAGGCAGATCACCGACGCGCCATGCGCCTCCAGATCCTCCACCGTCAGATGCGGCAACTGCCCGTCCCCGCGCAGGTACAGCGCGGAATTGAGCTTCATCAGGTTCTCGTAGCCTTCCTCGTTCTGTGCCAGCAGAACCACCGGCGCAGGCGGCACCGGCCGCTTGCCCGGCTCGGGCGTCATGTATTCCAGATCCATCTGGCAGCCCATGATCGGCTGCACCCCCGCCCCCTGCGCCGTGACGGAAAACTCCAAAGCGGCGAACATGTTGTTCGTGTCGGTCACCGCCACCGCGGGCATCTGGTGCCTGGTGCAGAGGTCCGTGAGCTTTTTCAGCCGCACCGCCCCTTCCAGCAGGGAATACTCGGTATGGACGCGAAGATGGATGAATCGGGGGGAACTGCTCATGCCACCACACTATCCAGCGCCGCCCCCGCCGCCAAGCCCGACATCTGCCCAAATCCGCATCAGGCGCATCGCTGCGACACCGCGTTTTGCCGCTCCCCCATTGCCGTGGCCGCCCGGCTTGGGCTAACAGGGACGGGTAGCCGCGAAACCGGGGGATAACGGCGCGTGACCAAACCGCTGCTCAGCATCGAAGGGCTGACCAAGGCCTATCCCGGCGTGGTCGCCAACGAGGACGTGTCCTTCGACATCCACCCCGGCGAGGTGCACGCGCTTCTGGGCGAAAACGGCGCAGGCAAGTCCACCCTCGTCAAGATGATCTACGGGCTGGTCAAACCCGACAGCGGCACCATGCACCTGCACGGCAAACCATATTCCCCCACCGAACCCAGCGACGCCCGCCGCCACGGCGTGGCGATGGTGTTCCAGCATTTCTCGCTCTTCGACGCGCTGACCGTGGCCGAGAACGTCGCCCTCGGCATGGAAACCCCGCCGACCATGCGCACCCTCGCCGCCCGTATCCGGGACGTCTCGGAGACCTACGGCCTGCCGCTCGACCCCGGGCGCACCGTGGGCGACCTGTCGGCGGGCGAACGCCAGCGGGTCGAGATCATCCGCTGCCTGCTGCAGGACCCGCGCCTGCTGATCATGGACGAACCCACCTCGGTGCTGACCCCGCAGGAGGTGGCGATCCTGTTCGAGACGCTGCGGAAACTCACCTCCGAGGGCGTGGCGATCCTCTATATTTCCCACAAGCTGGAAGAAATCCGTACGCTCTGCGACCGCGCCACAGTCCTGCGCCGGGGCCGCAACGTGGGCACTTGCGATCCCGCGCAGACCACCGCGCAGGCCATGGCCGAAATGATGGTGGGCAGTGCCTTCGCAAGCCCGGCCAAACGCGACACCGCGCCCGGGCGGCCGCGCCTGACGCTCGATGCGCTCGGCGTTCGCGCCCCCTCCGCCTTCGGCACCTCGCTCAAGGACGTGTCCCTCACGCTCCATGCCGGCGAAATTCTCGGCATCGGCGGCGTCGCGGGCAACGGGCAGGACGAACTCCTGGCCGCGCTCTCGGGCGAATTGCTGGTGCCGGCCGACGCCCTGCGTCTCGACGACAGTCCCATCGGCCGCCTGCCGCCGCAGGCCCGCCGTGATCTCGGCCTGTTCTCCGCCCCCGAGGAACGGCTGGGCCACGCCGCCGCCCCCGACATGAGCCTTACCGAGAACACCCTGCTCACCGGCACCGCGCGACAGGACCTGTCCCAGCGCGGCTTTCTCGACTGGCCCCGCGCCCGCGGTTTCGCCGAAAAGGTGATCGGTGCCTTCGACGTCCGCACGCCCGGCCCCGAAACCGCTGCCCGCGCGCTGTCGGGCGGCAACCTGCAGAAATTCGTCATCGGCCGCGAAATGGCGCATGACCCCGAGGTGCTGGTCGTCAACCAGCCCACCTGGGGCGTCGATGCCGCCGCCGCCGCCTTCATCCGTCAGGCTCTGATGGACCTCGCCGCCAGGGGCGCCGCCATCCTCGTCATCAGCCAGGACCTCGACGAGCTGATGCAGATCTCCGACCGCTTCGCCGCCCTCAACGCGGGCCGCCTGTCGGACATCCACCCCACCGCCGACCTCTCGACCGAACAGGTCGGGCTGATGATGGGCGGTGCCCATGACATGGAGGTGGCGCATGTCTGAGCCCGCGCGAAAAGAGTTTCTTGCCTCCGGCGGGGATATTTTCGGCCAGAGGAAGAAACGGCATTTCGCCCTCCGCTCGGGACGCCCCCCGTGCTGACACTCGAGCGCCGCCCCCAGCCCTCCCGCACATGGTCCGCTGTTGCGCCCGTACTTGCCGTGGTGATCACCATGATCGCCGGGGGGGCGATGTTCGCGGCACTGGGCCAGGACCCCGTCGAGGCCATCCGGACGATCTTCTGGGAGCCGCTTTTCGGCGAGTTCGCCTCCTATTACCGCCCGCAACTGCTGGTAAAGGCCGCGCCCCTGATCCTCATCGCCATCGGCCTCGCGCTGGGATTCCGCGCGAATATCTGGAATATCGGCGCCGAGGGGCAGTACATCATCGGCGCGCTCACCGGCGCCGGCGTGGGCCTTGCCTTCTATCCCGCCGAGTCGATGCTGATCTTCCCCCTGATGGTTCTCGCCGGCGCTTTGGGCGGCTGGGCCTGGGCGATGATCCCGGGCCTTCTGAAGGTGCGTTTCGGCACCAACGAGATCCTCGTGTCGCTGATGCTGGTCTACGTGGCCGAGCAATTGCTGGCCAAGATGGCGCTGGGCCTCTTGCGCAATCCCGAGGGCCGCGGCTTTCCCGGCTCGCGCAACCTGCGCGACTATCCTTCGGCCCACAATGCCGAGCTTTTCGCCAATACCGGCATTCACTGGGGGGTCGTCGCCGCGCTCATCGCCGTGATCTTCGCCTATATCCTGCTCACGCGGCACGTTCTGGGCTTTCACATCAGGCTGGCGGGACAGGCGCCGCGCGCCGCGCGATTCGCGGGCGTGGCCCCCGCGCGCCTGACCCTGATCTGCCTCGGCCTTTCCGGCGCGCTCGCGGGCCTTGCCGGCCTGTTCGAGGTCGCGGGCCCCGCCGGGCAGGTCAGCATCGACTTCAACGTGGGCTACGGCTTTACCGCGATCATCGTGGCCTTCCTGGGCCGGTTGCACCCTGTCGGCATCCTGCTCGCAGGGCTTTTGATGGCGCTCACCTATATCGGCGGCGAAACCGCTGAATCCAATCTCGGCCTGCCCGCCGCCGCCATCCAGATGTTCCAGGGCATGCTGCTCTTCTTCCTGCTGGCGGTCGACATGCTGACCCATTTCCGCCTGCGCTGGAAAACGGCGGAGGTGGCCTAGATGGACCTCTCCGCGATCAATCCCACGCTGCTTCTGGCGTCGCTCATCGTGGCCTCCACCCCGATCCTGCTGGCCGCGATCGGCGAACTTGTCGTGGAGCGTGCGGGCGTGCTCAATCTCGGGGTCGAGGGCATGATGATCACCGGCGCGATCTGCGGTTTCGCCATCGCGGTCAACACCGGCTCGCCATTCGTGGGCTTCGTGGCAGCCGCCCTTGGCGGGGCGGTGCTGGCGCTGCTCTTCGGCTTTCTGACCCAGTTCGCCCTGGCCAACCAGGTCGCCTCGGGCCTTGCCCTCACGCTTTTCGGCCTCGGGCTCAGCGCTCTGCTGGGCCAGGGCTACCAGGGCATCAAGCCGCCGCCCACGCGCGCGCTCGATATCCCCGTCCTGTCGGACCTGCCCATCGTCGGCCCCATCCTCTTTTCCCACGACCTCATGGTCTATCTCGCCCTCGCCCTTGTGGCGGCCGTCTGGGCGATGCTGAAATACACGAGGCTGGGCCTGATCCTGCGCGCGGTGGGCGAGAACCACGACGCCGCCCACGCGCTGGGCTACAAGGTCGTGCGCGTCCGCCTGCTGGCGATCCTTTTCGGCGGCGCCTGCGCGGGGCTGGGCGGCGCCTACCTCTCCCTCGTGCGCGTGCCGCAATGGACCGAAGGCATGACCGCCGGATACGGCTGGATCGCGCTGGCCCTCGTCGTCTTCGCCAGTTGGAAGGCCGGCCGCGTCCTATTAGGTGCCTGGCTCTTCGGCGGCATTTCGGTGCTGCAACTCAACCTTCAGCCCACCGGCATCCCGATCCCGGCGGAATACCTTTCCATGTCGCCCTACTTGATCACCATTCTCGTGCTGGTCATCATGTCGGGCGACAAATCCCGCGCGCCCGGCTCGCTGGGCCGCATGTTCCATGCCTCCGAGTGAGGCCAACCACACCAACAGGGAGATCTCAATGACCCTCACCCGCATCCTCGGCGCCGCCGCCCTGACGCTCGGCCTCGCCCTGCCCGCGCTGGCGCAGGACAAGACCAAGGTCGGCTTCATCTACGTCGGCCCCGTCGGCGACGGCGGCTGGACCTATGAACACGACCAGGGCCGCCTCGCGGTCGAGGAACACTTCGGCGACCAGGTCGAAACCGTGTTCCGCGAAAGCGTGCCCGAAGGCGCCGATGCCGAGCGGGCCATCACCCAGATGGCCCTGCAGGGCGCGGACCTGATCTTCACCACCTCCTTCGGCTTCATGGACGCCACCATGGCCGTCGCGCAGAAATTCCCGGACGTGAAGTTCGAGCACGCCACCGGCTTCAAGACCGCAGACAACGTCTCGGTCTACTCCGCCCGCTTCTACGAGGGCCGCGCGATCCAGGGCCATATCGCCGGCAAGATGACGGAGTCGAACATCATCGGCTACATCGCCTCCTTCCCCATCCCCGAGGTGATCCGCGGCATCAACGCCGCCTATATCCACGCGCGCAAGGTGAACCCGGAGGTCGAGTTCAAGGTGATCTGGGCCTACACCTGGTTCGACCCCCCGAAAGAGGCCGACGCGGCCACCGCCCTCATCGACCAGGGCGCCGACGTGATCCTGCAACATACCGACTCGACCGCACCGCAGGCCGCGGCGGAAAAGGCCGGTGACGTCATCACCTTCGGTCAGGCCTCCGACATGGCCGAGTACAAGCCCACGCCGCGCGTCAGTTCCATCATCGACAACTGGGCGCCCTACTACATCGCCCGCACCCAGGCCGTGATCGACGGCACCTGGGAAAGCACCGAGACATGGGACGGCATCGCCCCCGGCATGGTCGAGATCGGCGAGATCACCGACGCGGTGCCGGCGGACGTGAGAGAAGAGGCGCTGGCGATGATAGAGGCCATCGCGGCGGGCGAATACCACCCCTTCACCGGCCCGCTGAACAAGCAGGACGGCACGCCCTGGCTGGCCGATGGCGAAGTGGCCGATGACGCCACGCTGCTGGGCATGGATTTCTTCGTCGAAGGTCTCACCGCCGAGATCCCGAACTAAACGTCAAAGCCCCGCCCTACCCGGCGGGGCGTCTCAAAGGGTGGGTGAAACCCACGCGCCTTGCCGTCTGCAGACACCGGCGATCATTCCGCGCCGACCCGTCCCGGGCCTGACCCGGGACCTCTGGCTGTCGGAATCCCCCTTGCACCCCGCACCGATCCCGTCCCAACTGTCATTATGACCGACACGCCGCCCCGCATCTCCGTCGCCCACCAGGGGACAGGCGCACGCCTGCACGCCCCCGCCGCCGAACGCAACGCCGACGCGATCCTCGACCTGTTGCGCTCCCATGCTCCCGCCTCTGGCACCGCGCTGGAAATCGCCTCCGGCACCGGCCAGCACGTCACCCATTTCGCAACCCATCTGCCCGGCCTCATCTGGCAGCCGACCGAGATCGTCGAAGAACGCCGCGCCTCCATCGCCGCATGGTCCACCGACGCACCCGAGGGCACCATACGGCCGCCTGTCCACCTCGACGCCACCCAACCCGGCTGGTCCGCCACCCACAACGGCTTTGACCTCATCCTGCTGGTCAACCTCCTGCACCTGGTCTCGACCTCCGCCGCCCGAACTCTCATCGCCGAGGCATCCCGCGCCCTCTCCCCAACGGGCCGTTTCATCGTCTACGGCCCGTTCCTGCGCAACGGCCGGGCCACGTCCGAAGGCGATGCGCGTTTCGATGCCGCCATCCGCGCCGATCACCCGGAAGCGGGCTACAAGAACGACACCGACATGTTACGTTGGGCGCACGAGTCAGGGCTGGCCGTCGCCGCACGCACCGAAATGCCGGCCAACAACCTGGCCCTTGTAATGGTACGATCACAGGAGACGTCATGATCCGGTTTCTCGTCGCGGCGCTGGCCTTTTGCATCCTCACCCTGACAGCCGCCTGCGCCGGGCCGCGCTTCGGCGACAACGACCCCGTTGAGTGGGATGGCCCGCCGCCCTGGAACTACGACATTCACGGCATAGACGTCTCCCGCTTCCAGAACGATATCGACTGGGCCAGCGTCCGCCAGTCCGGCATCGAATTCGCCTTCATCAAGGCCACCGAGGGCGGCGACCGCCTCGACCCCAAGTTCGCCCAAAACTGGAGCGGCGCGGCCCGGGCCGGCGTCGCCCGCGGCGCCTATCACTTCTACTATTTCTGCACCCCGCCCGAGGTGCAGGCCCGCTGGTTCATCCGCAACGTCCCGAATGAGGGGGGCGCCCTGCCCCCGGTGATCGACCTGGAATGGAACCCCTATTCACCGACCTGCACCACCCGCCCGCCGGGGGCCGAGGTCCGCCGCCAGGCCCGCGTCTTCATGGACATCCTCGAGCGGCACTACGGCCAGCGCCCGATCATCTACACCACGCTCGAATTCTACCGCCAGACCGGCATCGGCCAGCTGAACGAGGAGTTCTGGCTGCGCTCCACCGCCCGCACGCTCGCCACCACCTATCCCGGCCAAAGCTGGAGCTTTTGGCAATATACCGGCACCGGCGTGGTGCCGGGCGTCGGCGGCGGCGTCGACATCAACGTCTTCGCCGGCAACCGCGCCACCTGGCAGCGCTGGCTTCGGGCGCGCACCCGCTGACGGCCTACCCCGTCCCGGGCCTGACCCGGGACCTCCAGGGCGAAATCCACCGGTCCGTCCCGAACGCTCCATTAAGAAACGCGCCGGCGCGAAAGGCACCGACGCGTTACCACTGAAATACCGACGTGATACCGACACGGGTTTCAGCCGTTAACACCCCGGGTCGCGCACCCCTCACCCATCCTTGCGGATGGTCTCGTTCTTCGGATCGTAGGGGCTGTCGCAGGTCACGGTCGCGTCCCACAGCTTGTCGAACATCTTGACCTTCAGCCTGGTGCCCTCCACCGCCAGATCAGGCGTGACATATCCCATCCCGATCGACTTGCCGAAATGCACCGAATACCCGCCCGAGGTCAGCCGCCCGACCCGCGTGCCGTCCTCGGTATAGAGCACCTCGCGACCCCACGGATCGGCATCCTGCGGCCCGTCGATCAGCAGAGTGCAGCACTTCGAGCGGACACCCGTCTCCTGCAATTTATCCTTGCCGTGGAAGTCCTTGTCCAGATCGACAAAGCGCGGCAGATCGGCCTCCAGCGGGGTCGCATCGCGGCCCAGCTCGTTGCCGAAGGCGCGATAGGATTTCTCCTGCCGCAGCCAGTTCTGCGCGCGGGCACCGACCAGCTTCATCCCGTGTTTCTCGCCCGCCTTTTCCAGCAGGTCGAACAGGTAGTTCTGCATCTCCATCGGATGATGCAGCTCCCATCCCAGCTCGCCGGTATAGGCCACGCGGATCGCCTTCACCGGACACATGCCCAGCTCGATCTCGCGGCACGACAGCCACGGAAAACGCTTGTTGTTCAAGGCCGTAGCCGGATCGGCGTCCTTGATGACCTCGTTCAGCACATCGCGCGATTTCGGCCCCGCGATGGCGAACACACCCCATTGGCTGGTGACGTCCTGGATCTCGATATACCCGAACTCCTCGGCCTTCTCTTCGGCCGCCTTGCGCAGGTAATCGGCGTCGTATTCCGTCCAGGCCCCTGCCGAGACACAATAATACGCATTCTCACCGGTTCGGACGATGGTGTATTCCGTGCGCGTCGTGCCATGATCGGTCAGCGCATAGGTCAGGTTGATGCGGCCCACCTTGGGCAGCTTGTTGCAGGTGAACCAATCGAGGAATGCCGTCGCTCCGGGCCCCTTCACCACGTGCTTGGTAAATGCCGTCGCATCGATCAGGCCCACACCATTTCGCACCGCCTCTGCCTCGGCCTTGGTGTGCTCCCACCAGCCGCCGCGACGGAAGGACCGCGCATCGTGGTCAAAGCTGTCCGGCGCATCCAAGGGCCCGAAATAGTTGGGTCTTTCCCAGCCGTTGACGAACCCGAACTGCGCGCCGCGTGCCTTTTGCCGGTCATAGGCGGGCGCCGTGCGCAGCGGGCGGCAAGCGGGCCGCTCCTCGTCCGGATGGTGCAGGATATAGACGTGCTCGTAGGCTTCCTCGTTCTTGCGCGCGGCGAACTCGGTCGTCATCCAGCCCGAGGAATACCGCTTGGGATCAAGGCTCGCCATGTCGATCTCGGCCTCGCCCTCGACCATCAGCTGCGCCAGGTAATACCCGGTGCCGCCCGCGGCGGTGATGCCAAAGCTGAAGCCCTCGGCCAGCCACATGTTGCGAAGCCCCGGCGCGGGACCGACCAGCGGGTTGCCATCGGGTGTATAGCAGATCGGGCCGTTGTAATCGTCTTTCAAACCAACGGTTTCCGTCGACGGGATCCGGTGGATCATCGACATGTATTCTTCCTCGATCCGCTCCAGATCCAGCGGGAAGAGGTCGGCGCGGAACGTGTCCGGCACCGAATATTCGAACCGTGCCGGCGCGTTCAGCTCGTAAGGGCCAAGGATCCAGCCGCCACGCTCTTCGCGGACGTACCACTTGGCGTCGGCATCGCGCAGAACCGGGTGCTCTTCGCCGCCGTCCTGGCGGTACTTGACCAGTTCGGCATCAGGCTCCGTGACGATGAACTGGTGTTCCACCGGGATTGCCGGCATCTTGATGCCCAGCATCCGCGCGGTGCGCTGCGCGTGGTTGCCGCTGGCGGTCACAACATGCTCTGCCGACACGACAATCTGCTCTTCCGAGGGCACCAGGTTGCCGCCCTTCTCGATCATCTTGGTTAGCGTGACATCCCAGTGATCGCCCTTCCATTCAAAGCCGTCGGCCTGCCACTTGCGCTCGATCATCACGCCGCGCTGACGCGCGCCCTTGGCCATCGCCATGGTGACGTCCGCGGGGTTGATGTAGCCATCGGTCGGGTGATAGATCGCACCTTCCAGATCGTCGGTATTGACCAGCGGCCAGCGCTCCTTGATCTGCGCGGGCGTCATCCACTCATAGGGCACGCCACAGGTCTCGGCGGTCGAGGCGTAAAGCATATATTCATCCATACGCTCTTTGCTCTGCGCCATGCGCAAGTTGCCCACGACCGAGAACCCGGCGTTCAGTCCGGTCTCTTCTTCCAGCGTCTTGTAGAACTTGATCGAGTAGTCATGAATATGCGTCGTCGCATAGGACATGTTGAAATAGGGCAAGAGGCCCGCGGCGTGCCAGGTCGAGCCGGAGGTCAACTCGTCGCGCTCGATCAGCATGACGTCTTCCCAGCCTGCGCGGGCCAGATGATAGGCAATCGAGGTTCCGACGGCTCCGCCGCCGACGATCAGTGCTTTGACTTGGGTCTTCATGCCATCCGACTCCCTTGGCAGGTCTGCTGGCGTGCGTTTTATCACGCCTGTAAACGTGCGGCGGGTCCATCCGACATGTCACGGAACAAAAACGACGCACCGCCCCCATCCTCGGGTACGGTGCGTTCAGGTTTCGTTAAGACAGGTCGGATTTAGTCGCAGAAGCTTCCGACGCAGCGCTGCCCGGAACCGGCCTTGCCGTTCGACAGCTCCAGCCGCTTGGGCTTGACCGCCGGTTCTTCGCGTTGTGGGACCGGCGATGCGCCTTCCTCACCGCCTGTGACCTCGCTGATCAGCTTGGACAGCAGGCCGTTGGGTTGCACCCCCTTCGACGTGTCGCATTCCAGCCGCAGCGCGCCCATGTCGAAGCTGCAACTGCCCTGCGGCAGATCGTGCTTGCTCTCGAACCCCGAAGCAGCGATCGCCATTCCCGCCTCCATCTCCTCGTCCGTGGCGTTGCGGGCCGACCGGAACGACTCGAACGCGACAAGATCGATAGCTTTCGAGAAAATCTTGCCCGCCTCGCGGTCGCTTTGCGCTTCGTCGACCTGCATCAGGATCTTGCCGCCGGCCGAGGCTTCCATATCCCGCGCCCGGTTGGCGGCGGCAATCGCCGCCGTGTCGGGTGCATCTGACGATTGTCCGGGCGTGGCCGGCATGGTTGCGGCACCGCCCAGCGCGGCAAGCTCGGCCTGCAGTTCGGGCGACATTTCCGGTTCGGGTGCGTTGGCGGCGCGGGCGGCGGCGGCGGCGGTCTCGGCATCCGCCACCATCATCACGGTGTCGACCATCTGCGTGACCTCGTCCTGCACCTCCTCGGCGGATTTGCCCGCCATGACGGCCTCGCGCCCACGATAAAACCCCAGCTCGATCAGTCCGCTCAGGTCCGTGACCTTGCCCCCGGTGATATCGACAGCCCCGTCAGCACCTCCAAGACGCATCGAATAGGCGTTCAGAACCAAGGCGCCCGTGTCAATGTTCTCGATCTTGTATTGCGCCTCCCGCGCCCGCAGCCCCAGGAAATCCGATTTCAGGCGGTGCAGTTCCAAGCTCAGTGCGACCGGGTCGATATCTTCCGGCAAAGCGACATCGTTCCCGACGCTGGGCACTGGGCGCGGCAGCAGGTTGTTCAGGCCATCATAGTCGATCCGGCTCAGGATTTCCTCGGTCGCTTCGCTCGACGCGTTGGCGTGAACCCTCAGGTGAACCTCATGGCCGAACCCGATCGACCCTTCGAGGTAGCGGAAGTGATAGGGCCGCTTGCCGTCATGTCCCAGCTTCTCGGTCAGTCCGAAACCACCGTTGACACCATAACCCACGTTGCGTTCGAAGGCATCCATCATGACGCCGTCCATTGCGCTGGCCACGATACCGATAAGGGAATTCGAGCTGGGCCGCTCCACCAGCCGCACCTCGACGAACACGGTTTCCGTGCCGCGTTGGTAGATCCAGGATTGCTCGGCGCGCTCCTTCAGTTGCTTGACGTGGTCGCGGGCGTTCATTTGCTGAAGAAAACCCTTGCCGGTAGAGCTGCTCATCGCTCCGTCCAGCCCGGCCTCCGGCGGCAGGATCGCGCTGTCGTCCCCCTCCAGCAGGGCACGCCGTTCCCATCCCTCGGGCGCGGCGGGCAGGTAGACCTGCCCCCCCTGGCGCCAGCGGCTCTTGCGCTCTCGTTCGGCCTGTTCGGCCAGTTTCTCTTCCTTTGCTGAGGTGAACCTGTTCGGGATCGTTTCGATATAGGCGCCGGGCGTCATCTGCCCCAGCGAAAAGCCGGCTTTGTTGGACTGGTCGTAGTAATCGACACCGGCCAGGATGGTGCCGGCAGTCAGAACGAACCCGATGGAATAAGCGTTGATCATAACCTGCTCCGCAAAGTGTTTTGCAGGTGGTCATGCCAGCCAATTCGGGCAGGATTGGGATGGCTGCGGGGCGATTTCCCGGCGCGATCTATTCGCCCAGGGCAATACCTTCGCGCCGCGGATCGGCCCCGCCTTGCAAGCTGTCCCCGATGGAGATCGCGTGCAGGCCCGAGACAAGGACCTGAGGCGCCATTTCGAACCCCAGCGCCTCAAGCCCCGGCAACAGTTCCATCGCCGGCGTGCCCGCCTCGATGTCATAGGTGCCGAACCTGTTGACAAGATGGGGCAAATCTATCGCCGCCTGCACGTCGAGACCCCAGTCCAGATGCGCGATGATCGTCTTGGCGACGTAGCCGATAATGCGGCTGCCGCCGGGGCTGCCCACGGCCAGCACGGGCGCGCCATCCTCCATCACGATGGTCGGCGCCATGGACGAGCGCGGCCGCTTCCCCGGTTCGACGCGGTTCGCGATCGGCCTCCCGTTCTCATGACTTTCAAAGGAGAAATCCGTCAACTCGTTGTTAAGCAGGAACCCCCGCACCATCAGGCGCGAGCCAAAAGCGTTCTCGATCGTCGTGGTCATCGAGGCCACGTTGCCGAAGCGGTCTACGATCGAGACGTGCGAGGTAGACGGAAGCTCGATCGAGACATCATCCGCGAAATCGAGCGCATGATCGAACTCCGGCTCCCCGGGCACGACCTCTTGCAACGCCGTGTCGCGCTCCAGAAGTTCGGCACGATCCGCCAGGTAACCTGCGTCCAGCAACCCCTTCACCGGAACCGGCACGTAATCGCTGTCGGCCATGTAGCGGCCCCGGTCGGCAAAGGCGAG
Source organism: Roseovarius sp. MMSF_3350 (assembly GCF_030733425.1). GTDB lineage: Bacteria > Pseudomonadota > Alphaproteobacteria > Rhodobacterales > Rhodobacteraceae > Roseovarius. Next base: position 157,697 of record NZ_JASHIZ010000002.1, on the reverse strand, counting down.
GCGGCTGGCATCACCTATGAGCCGCCAGGCCTCGACGCTGCCCGGCCCGAGCGCCCCGATGTCGAATGGCTCCAGCAACCCCAGTATCTGCCCGACGGTCAACGCGCCCGAGGATGGCGGCCCCATCCCGCAGACATCGAAGCCACGGTAAGGCGCGCAGACCGCCGGACGCTCCTTTACGCGGTAGATCGCAAGGTCGACCGCCGACATCACGCCGGGATTGCCTTGCGCATTGGCGACGGTGGCGACGATGTCGGCCGCGATGTCGCCCGTGTAAAACGGCGCTGCGCCCTCTTCGGCAAAGCGTCGCAAGCTGTCGGCATAAGCCTGGTTCTTCAATAGGTCACCGGGTTGTACGCGCTGTCCATCGGGGAAGAAATAGTCGCGCGTCGCCTCGAACCTGAAAAGGCGAATGGCGTCCTGGGCCACCATCGCGGCCAGCCGCGGCGATACCTCGAACCCGTCCTCGGCCAGCGCGATGGCTTCCGTAAACAGGCTTTCCCACGCGGCGTTTCCCCATTTGGCATGCGCCTCGGAAAGAAGTGCAGGCGTACCCGGAACACCCACCGACCGGCCCCCCACGACCGCATCGTAGAACGAAAGCGGCTCGCCCGCCTCATCCTGGAACAGTGTCGGTGTCGCAGCCAGGGGTGCAGTTTCCCGGCCGTCGAGCGTTGTCAGTCCGCCGCTTTGTGCATCGTACCAAACCAGGAACGCCCCGCCGCCCAGGCCGGAACTTTGCGGTTCCACAAGGCCCAACACCAGTTGCACCGCCACCAGCGCATCCGCCGCAGTGCCGCCCTCGCGCAATACCCGCGCTCCGGCCTCGACCGCCAGCGGGTTGGCCGCGGCCACCATCCACTCCTGCGCCTCGACCGGGCGCCCGGCTTCTTTCGCCTCCAGCGCCGCCGCTCCGGTATCGGAGGTTACGACCGCGCCCACGCCTTCGCCCTCGGGCTGGAATGCGTCGGCGGCCTGCTGGGCCGCCGCCATCCCGGCGAGACACAAGGCAAGACTGACAAGAAGCAGGCGCATGGACACTCTCCGGAGTTTCCGGCCCCAGCGGGGCCCTACAGCATCGACGGCACAACCTGGTCGGGCGGGCGGTGGCCGTCGTCGAAAGTCTTGATGTTCAGCAGAACCTTCTCGCCCATCTCCAGCCGTCCTTCGACCGTGGCCGATCCCATATGCGGCAACAGGACCACGTTCTTCAGCTCTCGCAGGCGCGGATTGATCGCGCTTGCGTTCTCGTACACGTCCAGACCCGCGCCCGCGATCTCTCCGGCACGCAGCATCCGCGTCAGGGCGTTCTCGTCCACTACTTCTCCCCGGCTGGTATTGACCAGAACCGCGTCCGGCTTCATCAATTTCAGCCGCCGCGCGTTCATCAGGTGAAAGGTCGACGGCGTATGCGGGCAGTTGACGCTGAGCACGTCCATGCGAGCCACCATCTGATCGAGGCTTTCCCAGTAGGTCGCACCAAGCTCGTCCTCGATCTCGGACCGCAGGCGATGCCGGTTGTGATAATGCACCTGCATGCCGAATGCCGCGGCCCGCCGCGCCACCGCCTGCCCGATCCGCCCCATGCCCAGGATACCCAGGCGTCGTCCGGCGATGCGCCCGCCCAGCATGGCGGTCGGGGACCAGCCGGGCCAGTCCTCTTTCTGCATCATCGACAGCCCTTCGGGAATGCGCCGCGTCACGCTCAGGATCAGCGCCATGGTCATGTCGGCAGTGTCATCGGTCAGAACGCCGGGCGTGTTCGACACGAGGATGCCCCGCTGGCGCGCGGTATGAACATCGATGTGGTCGACCCCCGCGCCGTAATTCGCAATCAGCTTCAACCGCTCGCCCGCCTGACCGATCAGCCCGCCGTCGATCTGATCGCTCAGCGTCGGCACCAGCACATCCGCCTTCCGGACCGCCTCGACGAGAGCCTCGCGGCTCATCGGCGTGTCATCCTCGCGCAGCGTGACGTCGAACAGTTCCTGCATGCGTCGCTCTACGACTTCCGGCAGGCGTCGCGTAACGACAACACTCAGTCGACCAGATGGCATGTAGCGTCTCCCCCGTCTTCCAATACGCGCTTTCTTCTGTACAGTGACGCAGGACGCCTCGGGGCACAAGAACCCCGGGTCAGATGAGTGAGCAGTATTGACACCATGAAACGGTTTTCCGCCTTGATCGGTGCCGCCATGATCGCGGCGCTGGGAGTGCCCGCCGTCGCTCAGGAAACAGAGCGCGGGCCTGTGACCAACCTACCCCTGCCGCGCTTCGTGTCGATGAAGGCCGCCGAAGGCAACGTGCGCCGCGGCCCCAGCCTGACGCACCGTATCGACTGGGTGTTCAAGCGCAGGGATCTGCCACTTGAAATCACCGCCGAACATGGCCACTGGCGCCGCGTGCGCGACCGCGACGGCCAGGGTGGCTGGATCCACTATTCGCTTTTGTCGGGCACCCGCACCGTGATCGTCGAGGACGAACTGGTCGATCTTCAATCCAAGCCCGATCCGGACGCGATGACCGTGGCGCAGCTGGAAATGGGCGTGGTGGCGCGCATAGATCGTTGCGCGATCGACTGGTGCAGGCTGATGGCCGGCGGCTACCGCGGCTGGGCCCGCAAGTCGGCCCTCTGGGGCGTGGAGCCGGATGAAATTCTGGAGTGAGTCCGCAAGATCGGACAATCCCTGTCAAGCCGCCAAATAAATTCAACTCGGGCCTTGAACCACGCGAAAGAGCAGAGTAATTAGCGCGGCACTGTTGGGGTGTAGCCAAGTGGTAAGGCAGCGGTTTTTGGTACCGTGTACCGTAGGTTCGAATCCTACCACCCCAGCCATGAACCAGAAAAAACCCAACGAAATCAACGCTTCTCGCACGCCCTGTACGTGCAATCTCGCTTCCCCGCCCGAGCCATTGGTTTTTCGCATCTCGAAAAATCCGCCGAGGTCCGCAGCATGCGTGAACCCGGCCCTGCATTCCGTAGCGTCACCTACCATCGAAACGGACAACCGTAGCACCGAATTTTCTTCAGTTTTTCTTTCTTCGGTTTTTCCGTCCCGGAACGTGCATAGCCATGTCCTGCCCGATCCGGCGTCGGAGCCCCTGCCCGCCGCCGCCACGGACAGGGAGACAGGCATGCAGAACATCATCGACGCAACGCAGTTGAGCGACCGCGAACAGGCGCAAGTCCTACGCGAGATCGTGCGCCTCGATATCTCGCGCATGGTTCGGGATACGGCTGATCCCGACATCGACATCGAAGCCCGCATTGATGCGCTTGAGGCCGGATGCGCGAGCCTGCGCTAGGCCATGCGGACCCATGATTTTTCGGAAGCACGTTGCGCCGTCAAAGACGCTGCCAATCAGCTGAACCTGATCCTTCGCTTTCCCTTGGCACCCGCCTTCGCCCGAACCGTCTGCGCGACACGACGCAGCCTTATGAAGCTCGAGATCGAGGTCTTCGAGGATGGCAAGGGTCCCCTCGAAGGCGCCACCGACGGGCGAGGCCGCCACGACATCACGGTCAAAAACGGAAAGATCCCCAGCGCGGTGCGGATATCCGATGCACTGGCCGGCGCGCTCAGGTCGCGGCCGGAGGAAATGGGTCGCAAGCTCACAGTTACGGCCGAGTTGCTAATCGCTTACGCTGCGATATCCGGCTCGAACGGCTGCCAGCACTCATCGACTCATTTCTGGTGTGGCTCAGCCGCCTGCCGGCGATGCACGGCCGGGCGCACGGCAAGAACCGCTATACGAAAAGCACTTCCGAAAAACCCTTCTGTCGAAACAGGAGGAGATCGACGCAGCCGACCAGGCCGATGCCCGCCTCTACGAGTCCTACGCGGCACGCGACGACATCTCGCAGGCACAGAAACGCGCCGAGTTGAGCGACAAGTTGGAGCCGCGCGTGACGCACACGAATCTCGAGCGCCACCTCGACCGTATCCACCAGCTTCTCGACAGCGCGCGCGAGCAGTGTGGCTATGTTGGCGAAGTTCGTGTCACCACGTACCCAAAACTTACCAAGCTCATGAAAAAGGACAGCGAAAGACGCAAGGACCTGAACCCGCTCTACATTCGCAAAACGCGTCCAAAGATTCGGCTCCGCTAGTCCCGGGCAGCGGATCAAGACATTGCTGATGTCGCCGCTGTACCGGGGATGCATGAGCCGGACGTCATGTAGTCGGTCTGGCCGCTACATCTATCGCGACGGGCTCTACTGGATCCCGCTCATCTTGTTGACCATGGGCACACGCCCCTCGGAAGTCCTGCAGCTCAAAAAGTGCGACCTGGTCCAGCGCGAGGTCTGGTGCCTCCGTCTCTGCTGGTCCGACGAACAGTACGGGAAGACCGTCGAAAGCCAGCGCATCGTGCCGGTGCCACAGGTCCTCATCGACCCCGGGTTCATCGACTGGATCGTGGCTCTTGAAAAACCAACGGACCTGCTTTTCCCAGAAATGTGCGAGAGCATGACGAAACCGCAGGAGATCCTGTCAAAGCGCATGTTGGCGATCCGCAAGCGCCTTGGGATCGCGAGTTACAACGAAGATCTCTACGCACTTCGCAGAACCCTTTCCTCGGCGCTCTGGGTTGGCGGTGTTCCCCTCGCCGATCGACAGATGATCATCGGTCACGTCTCATCGACGATGATCGGGAAGCACTACACTGAAGCCAACATGTCGGAACTCAAGGAACACCTTGATCGGGCGGATCACAAGATCGTTGTCGGTTACTCCGCCCCTCATCGTCGCCCGGTGATCGAGGACTGCCAGCTCGTTGCCGGTCGGCTCGCCAGAACCGAGGTCGTGTTCGACGACGATGGTGTGCTGGGCGCCCTACGGATCCTGCGCGACAGCGATGGGGCGCAGATCGAGGCAATCGCGATCGCGGGCGCAGAAATGCCTGCGCGACCGAACTTGCGGAATCTGAAGACGCTTGATTGGGCAAACGCGCCCAATGCCGTTGCGGACGTGCTTTCGGAGTACAACATCATCCCGAACGAGAACGAAGAGGCGCGTTTGGCGTTCGAGCACCTCCTGGCGTTATCCACGGCGACGAGCGAAACGAAGCTTTCCGATCAGCCAGGCAAGGCGAAAAAGCGACTAAGTCGCAAGTCGACCGACAAATCTGCCCCCCCTCTCGCATCGAAAACCTCAAACAGGCAAGGACGGTGGAACACGCGAGCGCGTGATCAACAACTGGCCCACAAGCCGAAGCCGGAGCTTTGCGGCAAGCCGTATCAGCCCAGTTACTGCTCATCTGCATCGACTGAATACCCTGCCGCACGACAGCCTCTTGAAAAATGTTTCGTCAGCAGCGAGCCGGATCAATGTCCTGTTGGATGTCACTGAGAACTGACCCATGTGAACCATGCCCTCGACGGGATTTGTCGGGGTTTTTCGGAGTGATCGACATGGGATTATTGAGCGTCATTCGACGTTGGGCATTGCGAGACAAGATGCCGATCCGCGAGATTGCGCGGCGCACTGGGCTGTCTCGCAACACCATCAAGAAGTATTTGCGGGCGAGGACTGTTGAAGCCCAGTTCCAGAAACCGGCGCGGCCGAGCAAGCTGGACCCGTATGCCGAGAAGCTGGCTGATGACCGAGCAGCGCAAGTCGCGCAAGGACCGGCGCACCGCCAAGCAGATGCACGCTGATCTGGTTCAATTTGGCTATGACGGCTCGTATGAGAGGGTCGCAGCCTTTGTGCGGAGTTGGAAAGGAGACCGGCAACGCGCGCAGCTGACGACGGATCGCGGGACATTCGTGCCGCGGGTGTTCCAGCCTGGCGAGGCGTTCCAGTTCGATTGGAGCGAGGGCTGGGCCCAGGTCGGCGGCGAGCGCATCAAGTTGCAGGTGGCTCACATCAAGCTGTCGCACAGCCGGGAATTTCTGGTCAGGGCCTATTTGTTGCAGACGCATGAGATGCTGTTCGACGCGCACTGGCACGCCTTCCGGGTCTTTGAAGGCGTGCCTGGCCGCGGGATCTACGATAACATAAAGACGGCGGTGGATCGTGTGGGCGCTGGCAAGAAGCGCGATGTGAATGTGCGGTTCCTCTCCATGACCAGCCACTATGTCTTCGAGCCTGAGTTCTGCAATCCAGCTTCGGGATGATCAGGATTTTCGCGTTTCTGCGGCGCAGGAAAGATCTTGGCCAGTTTGCGGAGGTTCTGGGCAGTGGCGGCGAGGAGGAATTCGTCATTTGCGCCGCATGGGCCACGTAATCGGACCCTGTCACAAGTCTGAGCGCTTGTCGGTGCGAGTCAAACGTGTCGCAGCCTTCGGAAGGAAAAAAGGGATGACCCGTGAGCCATCCCTTTCGCACCCTCAAGGGCATGATTGCAAGGCGGCTGGTTACCCAGACCTGTCCTGACCCCTTACGGGGGCTGATCACCTGAAGTTGCGCCGCTAAGCGACGATCCAAGCCAAAGGCTCCATGCCTTGTTTTTCAGCCGCCTATGCGGCGGCTACCTGTGCCGGAGCCCTGAAGGGGAGATAGGATCGGGCGGCGTGCCGCCAAAACCCATCTCCGCAACCGCCTGTGCGGCGGCTCAAGTGACCCCTCTCGGAGCCTGATCAGAAGATGAGTGCGATCCGCGCGGGGCGGAAACCCGATCTTCCCTCCGCCTGTTCGGCGGATAGAACCTTCAGCGTGTCGCTGTCGGCTTCGTCTTTTCAGCCGCCGACTCGGCGGCTACCTGGGCCGGAGCCCTGAGAGGAAGATGGGATCGGGCAGCGTGCCGCCAAAACGACTTCCGGTATTCTACGTCCGTGCGTGAGCATGGTGTTCAAGATCAAGGACGTGCGGCGCGAAATTCTCAGCTTGCGATTTGGAATCAGCCATTCTGCGGTGATCTGTCGGCTTGCGCGTACTAAGACGGCCCTGAGCAGTCATTGGCAGGCTCGAGACGCCATGTCCGCTGTGCTGATCAGAAATGCGTCGCTGCATCCTGGTCGCTTACAATGAGACCGTGATCGACACCAACTTCACGGGGGCCTTGCCCTATGTGTATGACACACAGTACCCGTCCACCTGGACGACAGACTGAGCCCGCACCACATCGCCCCCGGAGGCCACCATCCGTTTCTCCATCACCATCCTTCTGATCCTCGTCCTGTCCGCCGTCGGCCTGACATACGAGATCGCCGCCGGTCGTGTCCTCGCGCCCTTCTTCGGAACCTCGCTCCTGACCTGGACCACTGTCATCGCCACGGTGCTTGGCGGCTTCTCTCTCGGCAGCGCCCTGGGCGGCTTCGTGGCAGAACGTCCCCGGGCCGTTGCAATTGGGAATGTCCGCGCCGCGCTGATCGCAACGGCGGTTCTCATGGCCGTGTCGCCGACGCTGCTCAGTGCATTCCATGCCTCCGGCGCGCGGGGCACCTGGGGGATGATCATCACCGTGCTCGTTGTCTTCTTCCCGGCCTCGGTCGCCGTGACCCTGCCGTCACCGCTGCTGGCCAAGTTCGCCATCGAGGCGCGGCCGGGCCGCGAGGGCTCGTCGCTGGGCATCGTCATGGCCGCCGGATCGGTCGGCGCGATCTTTGGTGCCATCCTCGCCGGCTTCGTCACGCTTCCGCTGATCGGCTCGACCATGACCTTCGCCGCCTGCGGTGCGGCGGCGCTCCTCTGCCTGCCGTTCCTTCGTGGAGGGAAGCCGGGCGACAAGGGCATCACCGTAGCCGCCGTCGGGTTCGTCGCCTTCGCGGGGATTGCAGCCCCCCCGTCATGCCAGTTCGAGTCCGGTCTGTCCTGCCTCCATGTGGAAAAGCGCGGGCCGGAGGTGCGGCTGATCTCGGACGGCATCATGCAAGCCTCCGAACGGCGCGTGCCGCCCGGCGCCGCGGACAATACCGTCGGACTCGGGCTCAGATACACCGAGTGGCTCTGGTCCCGGATGCAGCGCGACCTCGGCACCGCACCGTCGGTTCTGTTCATCGGTGGCGGGGGCTACACGCTCCCCACGAAGCTACTGGAGACACGCCCGGATGCGACCGCCGTGGCCGTCGAAATTGACCCACTGGTGACCGAGGTCGTGCGAACGCACATGCCCCGCGCCAGCGAGATGATTGCCCGGGCCGGTTACGATGCTTCCGGTTCCGCCGAAGCCACCAACGGGCGCCTCGGCCTCGTGCATGCCGATGGCCGAGTCTACCTGAACGAGACGGAACGACGCTTCGACGCCGTGGTGATGGACGCGTTCTCCTCGAACTCCGTTCCCGCGCACCTGGTCACCTTGGAGACCTTCGCCCGCCTGCGCGACATTGTCGACGGGCCAATATATGTGAACTTGATCGATACCGAGGACGGCCCGCTGGCGCGTGGGGTCAACGCGATCCTGCGGGACCTTTTCCCCCATGTGGAGGTCGTCAACGGTGCGTTGAACCAGCGCGATCGGGGGAACATCTTGTTCGTTGCGTCTGACACGCCGGTGCGCCCCTTGGCGGGGCTCCCGGAAGGATACAGGCGAACGACCATTTCGGACGCCCGGGCGTTCACCGACGACCGAGGGTGGACTGGGCATCGTTAAAGACGGTTTACCTAAAGTGATCAGATAGATACCGGATTCGTCCACGGAAGCAGCGAAAGTCGGGAATCCACCCTCCTGGCGGATCGAACGGCCCTGACCTGCCGTTCATGGACCGTCTTTACGCCGCGGCGCAGCCTTGGCATTGCTGCCATTGGTGCGTCGCGCAGCATTATTACGTGTTCGATGGCGGGACCGCGGACTTTCATGAAGTTCGCCGCAGTCGCTCGACCCGCACTGCAAACGCGAAGCCGTTCGGAAGCAAGGGCGGGCAATAGACCTTCTCTGCGACCTGATCCAATTACCGCTGCTTTTCTCGGAAGTCGACTCTTGACCGGATAGCCACTCGTTCGATGTTCCGCCCTCAAACGCGCTGCCATGCGCGCGAGAGCAGGATGACCACCGGAAAGGTCATTGCATAGGTCAGCGCGCCATAGACCACCGAAGGTGTCGAGAAGAGCGGAAAACCCGCCGTATCGCCCCACAGCATCGCCCCTGCGGCAAGCCCCAGCCCGCTGTTCTGCACACCTGTCTCGACGGCGATGGTTGTCCGTTGCGGCTCGGACAGACCGCCGACCTGCCCAACGGCGAGACCAAGGCCCAGAAGGAGGAAGGTCAGAAGCGCAAGCTGCCACCCGATCAGGATCAGGCCGGATTGCAACGTGTCGGCGACTTCCATGAAGGACCAGCCGATGATCGCGATGAACACGGCGAAGCAGATGCGGAAGATGGCAGGCTCGTGCGGTTCGACGACGCGGGGCGCGAGGTGGCGTATCGCCATGCCCAGAAGGACGGGAACCGTGACGACCGCCACGACGCGCAACGTGAGATCCCCGAATTCGACCCCGAGCGCCTCTATGCCAAGGAAATGACCCGCCGCCAGCAGGGACAGCCCCGGCAGGGTCGCCGCCGCAAGGAAGTTGCTGACCGCCGTAAGAGAAACGGACAGGGCCACATCACCGCCGGCGATCCGCGTCAGCAGGTTGCTCATCGCGGCGCCGGGGCAGAGCGTGAGGAGCACGATGCCAAGGGCGAGGTCCGCATCCTGTTGCTGCGCCGAGACGAACAGGAAACCCACCACAGGAACCAGAACGATCTGACTCGCCACCCCGAGAAAGAGTGCCTTCGGCCGTTTCAAAGAGGACCGGAAGTCGGCGACCGTCAGGCCGAGGCCAAGCGCGAACATCATCACGAAGACCGCGATGGGAACAGCTACATCGATGATCGTGTCGGTCGTCACGGCTTTGGCCCTCAATGCGTGCATATCACAGCCGGCGTGGCAGATCGAGCCAAACGCTTGGCAGAGCATGCCAATACGATGGCGAGGTCCATCCTTACATTCGGGACATTGAACCAAATGGAGAAACCCCAGCATGTCCCGCATCCAGCTTCCCGCCTCGATCGACGCCGCGCCAGCCGCCGCCCAACCCCTCCTCGAGGGGGTCAGGAAGATGCTCGGCAGTGTCCCGAACCTGTTCCGCCTCACCGCGAACAGCCCCGCCGCGCTCGAGGGCTATCTCGGGCTGAGCGGTGCGCTCGCGAAGGGCATCCTGACACCGCAGACCCGTGAGCGGATCGCGCTGGCGGTCGCAGAGATCAACGGCTGCGACTACTGCCTGTCGGCGCACACCTACCTTGCAAAGACCCTAGCAAAGCTCGACGAAGCAGAGATCGCCGCGAACCGCGCCGGCGGCTCCTCGGACGCGAAGGCCGATGCGGCCGTACGCTTCGCGGCCAAACTTGTGCGCGAACGCGGACAGGTCTCCGACGCCGACGTCTCGGCGGTGAAGATGGCGGGCTACAGCGACGCCGAGATCGTCGAGATCGTCGCACATGTCGCGCTCAATACCCTCACCAATTACCTCAATGAGGCGTTCGACACGCCCATCGACTTCCCGGTCGTCAGCGCCACGGCGGCGTGACGCCGCGGACGCCCCGGTCGCACTTCCCCCGCTCCCCCCGCCCCCGCGACCGGGGCGCACTCTGCTCTCCAACAGAAGGTCTTACGGATGACACGCCCCCCGTTGCCGCCTTTCGACGACGTCTCGGCCCGGATCAAGGTGCGGCTGGCCGAAGACGCCTGGAACAGCCGCGAACCCGAACCTGTGTCGCTCGCCTACACGCCTGACAGCCAGTGGCGGAACCGGGCGGAGATATTCGCGGGGCGCGACCTGATCGTCGAATTTCTGACCCGCAAATGGCCGCTCGAGTTGGAGTGCCGCCTAATTAAGGAACTCTGGGCTTATCGCGGCAACCTGATCGCCGTGCGATTCGCCTACAAGTATCGCGACGACAGCGGCGTCTGGTTCCGCGCCTACGGCAACGAGAACTGGGAGTTCAACATCGACGGTCTGATGCGGCGGCGTGTTGCGTCGATCAACGATATTCCCAAAGGCCTCCCCGAGCGTGAATTAAGTGCCTGAATGAAGCGGTGGTTTGTCAGGCATCATGGAAAGACTGGTTTTCACGACGCTTTCGGCTTAGCTTTGGCCATGCCGAGCGTGACAGCCGCATTTGCGCGCGCGATGGCCCAAGCGGCCGGGATGACGCTGAGAGATGACGGGGCTCTTGTCTCCGGCGGAGTGGTCGTGCGCCGTTTGCCGCAGCCGACGGACGGCAGGCTTGCAGATACTGACTATTTCGATCTTCTGGATTGGATCCGTCGTCAGCATGAAGACGAGGTCGCGCTGCTCGAAGCCTATGCCAAGGTAATCCGCGTCGACGATATCGGCGTGCTCGGGCTGTCGATGAAGACGGCGCCGACGCTGCGCGCCTCGCTGGAACGCGTGGAACGTTACTGGCGGGTGGTTACCGACACCGCGGTCTACCGCCTGGACGACTCCGGCGACCCAGCATGTCTCCTCTTCGAGGCGCGCACGGGGCATCACCCGGTGCTCGAATTTCGCAACGAAGGCGCATTGGCCGGATCTGCGCACAACATGCGCCAGATCGTGGAAGGCCAATTGGTCCTCGAACATGTCTCGTTCCGCCACGCGTGCCGCAGCGATCCGGATCGCTATGCCGCGCATTTCGGTTGCCCTGTCCACTTCGAGGCGGATCGTAACGCCATAGCCTTCAAGCCCGAAATGCTCGACCTGCCGAATCGGCTGGGCGATGCGGCGGTGTCGGACTTCCTGACCGCCCATCTCGAGACGGAGATCGGCTCGCTCAGGGGCGACCCCTCGCTCCGGGCGGCCCTTCTACGTCGCCTGACACCGGCGCTCAGCAACGGCGTCCCGCAGGCGGGGGAGGTCGCGCGCGACATGGGGCTGAGCGAACGCACGCTCTACCGTCGCCTCGCCGAAGAGGGGCTGACCTTCCGTGACGTGCTCATCGAGGCGCAATCCTCGCTCGCCCAGGAGCTTCTGAGGGACAGCACGAGTTCCATCGCCGAGATTGCGTTCCTCACCGGATTTTCCGAGCAAAGCACATTCAGCCGAGCGTTCAAGCGCTGGGTCGGACAGGCCCCCGCGCAGTTCCGGCAGCAGTTCCCGGTTCCTTAGCGCCATCCGGCCGCTTCGGTCCTTGCGGGATTGGGCATGACATTGGCGGAGCCGGCCTCGATCAAGACCGGTGCCCAGGCGCGCCCGAGCCTCCCGCCTCCGCCGACATCCGGGAAACTTGCATGACAGAGCGCAACGACCAAAGCCCGCGCCGCGCGGTCGAGGATAGGGTCACGCCCGCCCCCGTCCGGATGGCCGCCGCCAAGGACGAGGCTGAGCGGTCAAATCGCATTGGCAGACCCGGCCATGCGCTTGGCAGGGTCGGCCAATACCGGATGCGCCCAATTCCCTTACGTAAGGCCATCGAACTTGGATAGGTCGGGACCCGGCACCCCCGGCTCCTCCTCTGCGTCAACCGAGAGGCCATTGCCATGACTGACATTAAAAGTACGACCCATACTCTGGCAACGCTGCGTGACAATCGCCGGTCTGCAGTTCGTTCAAAGCGCCCAAGCGGCACAGGCGAAATGACACACATGGTGCTGATCACAATCGCCACCGGCCTTCTGACCGGCGTCCTGACCTTCCCGATAACGATGCCGGGCAGGACCTTTGCGAAACCGTTGACCGACATCGACACGACCAATGTCGGCCCCGCCTTCGAGCCACCGGACTGTCACCCTCCCGGCCTCGAAGCGACCGGCCTATCGGCTTGGATCTCAGGCGTGCCGCCCCACAGAGCGACACGGTGCCTGCCCGGACACGGCCGGTTCCCGGCCACGAGACGCAAGACCGCCCCTGGCGCGGAACGCCTCGACCCTACCACCCCAAGCGGGGCGCCCACTGGCGCGCCGTCAACACCCACCACCAGAATGGAGCCTTGAAATGGACCACGATCACTCTCATGACCAGACCCACGTCTGCGGCTGCGATGTAACCCCCGAGCGGGTAGACATGGCACGCAGGCGCCTTATCGCCGGGGCCGCGGGCGGGGCCGCTGCCGGGGCCGCCGCCGCTATCGGCGCTTCGGCCAGTGCCGCAACGCCGGAGGCACGTGCGCACTACGCCGATCCTGACGAGCCAGGTCTGCCGCAAGTCGACATGGACATCGCTCCGGGCCGAACTGCCCTCGTTGTCACCGATCCCCAGATTGATTTCCTGTCCGAGGACGGCGTCACATGGGGCGTCGTCGGCGAAAGCGTGACAGAACAGGGCACGGTCGACAATATCGAACGGCTGTTCGCGGCCGCCAAGACCGCCGGGATGCCGGTCTTCATCTCGCCGCATTACTACTACCCGCACGACCACAAGTGGCAGTTCGAGGGAACCCTGGAAAAGACCATGCACTCCATTGGCATGTTCGACCGGCTCGGCCCCCTGAATCTCGACAATTTCGAAGGCTCCGGCGCCGACTGGATGCCACAGTACAAAAAGTACATCGAGGACGGCGAGACCATCGTCTGCTCGCCGCACAAGGTTTACAGCCCCGCTCAGAACGACCTGAACTTGCAGTTGCGCAAGCGCGGGATCGACAAGGTGATCCTTGCGGGCATGTCCGCGAACCTCTGCACCCAGGCGCATCTTTACGAGCTGCTGGAGCTCGGCTTTGAGGTCGCCGTCGTGCGCGATGCCACGGCCGGCGCCAAGGTGCCCGAAGGCGATGGCTACCTCGCCGCGATCATCAACTTCCGGATGGTGGCGAACGGTGTCTGGTGGACCGACGAGGCCGTCGAACGCATCGGCAACTCCGCCTGATGCACCCCGAACAAGAACCCTACCTTCCCTCAGAAAGGATCTTTTCCATGAGACCCTCCTTTTTCCTCAAGGCTTTGTCCTTGTCCATCGCGATTTCGACCGCCGCCCTCGCGGCAGATGAAGCCAACGTCGGCAATGGCTTGACACTCAACGGCAATCCGCTCGGCATGCACGGGGTCGATCCCGTGTCCATGTTCGAAAGCAGCGCTCCGACACAAGGAAACGCTGTCCATACGTCGACCTATGACGGCGTGGACTACTACTTCACGTCCGCGGAGGCCAAAGCAAGTTTCGATGCTGCGCCGGAGCGATATCTTCCCCAGTTCGGCGGCTTCTGCGCCTTCGGTGTCCAAGTCGGCAAGAAGCTCGACGGCGACGTTCGTTACGCGGATATCGTCGAGGGGAAGCTTTATCTCTTCGTGAACGCCGCGACCCTCGAGAAATACCTCGAAGATCCGGAGGCGGTTATCGCCGGCGCCAACGCCAAATGGCCCGGTATTGTGAATACGCCTGTGAGCGATCTCTGATCCAGGCAACCCGAAAAACCTGGCGGCTCGCGCAGATGCCCGGGCCGTCCCCTCTCTTCTCGGAAACTTCAGGAGAACGCGATGACAACCCTGCTTCGCATCGATGCCAGCGCACAACGGCAAGACCGTTCGCTGACGCGTATGCTGACAAATCTATTCACGACCGAATTCTTGCATGCCAATCCGGACGCAGAGGTGATCGCCCGTGATATCGGACAGGATCCGGTTCCAGCGATTGATTACCGATTCATCCACGCAGCCTTCACCCCGCCCGAGGCCCGCGAAGACTGGATGACCGAGCGGCTGGCCCTTTCAGATGCCCTGATCGACGAGGTGGTGGCTGCGGATATCATCGTTCTGGGGGTGCCCATGTACAATTACGGGATGCCCGCCGCGCTGAAAGGCTGGATTGACCACGTTGCACGGATCGGTCGAACCTTCTCGTTCGATCTGGGACGTGGCGACTTCCCCATCGAACCGATCCTGAAGGACAAGCAGCTCGTCGTGCTGTCGTCCCGGGGCGAGTTCGGTTTTGAGCCCGGCGGGTCACGGGCGCACCTGAACGCACTGGATCCCGCCATTGCTGCCTGCGCGCATTACTTTGGTGTCGACGTCGCAGACATCCAAACCGTTGCCATTGAATATCAGGAGTTCAAGGACGCACGGCATGACCGTTCGGTCAGCGCTGCCAAAGAAGCGACGCGTGCACTTGCACAGCAGTTTGGCAGACCTGCCAAAGAAACGACGTTTCACCCGACTGACCAACCCAGAAAAAGGGCGAACCAATGACAGGCATTCCTACCCACACGATCGCGTCCGCTCCTGCAGAGGCAAAACCGATCCTGCAGGCTGCGCTGAACGGGTACGGCTTCGTGCCCAACCTCTACGCCACCATGGCGGAGGCTCCGGCATAAAATGCGTTTGTCAACCAGGACATTTCGAGTCGCTTATTGTTTCTTGACTACTTCGAAGATGGGTTGCCGGCCTTCGAGGACATCGCGAACGATGTCGGGCGCAAGGAACGCGAGACCGATCAGTTGCTGTATGCGGCGGTTCGAGGTGTCCTCGCTGGCTGCGATCTCGGAGAAAGTCTCTCCGGCCTTGATCCGGCAGAAGAACTGTGCCGGACTTTTCAATGACGTGTTCGGAAGCGGACCCTGGGTTAAAATCACTTTGCTGGGTCTGATTTGGCAATCGTCAAAGCTCTCGCAACAAGGATGCTCTCGGAACTCAGCTGATTATTGCCTGTGCAGGTGAACGCCCAAATGCGCCCAAGTGGGAAAGCACCTCTGCTTCGAACCTTCGAAGGCAACGGTACTTCGTCCTTGTGCCAGATACGCCGACTTTTGACAGCTCGGGGAAAATCCCCAACAATTCTGAGCGAGACGCGCGAGCCATGCTGCTCAAAGCGACATCTCCGGGATGAAGACGTTCAGTCAGGATCCCGTTCGATCTGACAACCTCATAACCACCTAGCAAGAAATGCCAATACTCAACGCGTGCGTTGCACCCGCATCACGCGCCTCACGTTCAGGTACATGAGAACCTCAACGGCTGTTGCTCCAGGGCGCATTCCAAGAAATCGTTAGCGGTCGTATTTGAAACACCTCGCAGACAAAAGGTGTTCACAATTCCCGGGTACTTTGGAAACAGTAAAGAATTAGGGAGACGACCGTGGTCAATGCTCAACCCAATGCCCACTCAAAATGGTTCTGCGCCTGGTCGCAGTCACTTCCGACCGTCGGAGGCGCGGCGCAATGAACGCAACTTTCGTACCGAGCCTGCTGGGTGAGGACGCGCGCAGGCGCGTGATCAGCGTCGTGGTCCCGTTCCTAAACGAGCGCGACACGCTCAAGACACTCGTTGCCCGTGTATCAGATGTGCTCCGGACCCAAGGCGAGGCATTCGAGATTATCCTCGTCGATGACGGAAGTACCGACGGCAGCGGGGTTGAGGCTGCGGACTTGGAGCGGCGGTGCCCGCCCGTTTGCCTGATCACGCTGAAACGGAATTTCGGCAAGGCAGCCGCGCTGTCGGCCGGGCTGTCGGCGGCTCGCGGAGACGTTATCGTGACTATGGACGCGGACCTGCAGGACCTGCCCGAGGAACTGCCCGGCTTCCTCGCGGAAATCGACGCAGGCTTCGACGTGGTCAGCGGCTGGAAGCGCAAGCGCCATGATCCGCTCTCCAAGACCTTGCCTTCCAAAGTCTTCAACTTCGTGCTGTCCAGAGCCTTCTCGCTGCGGCTGCATGACTTCAACTGCGGCTTCAAAGCATACACGCGCGAGGCGGCGAATTATCTGCAACGTCGCTTATATGGCGATCTGCATCGCTTCACCCCAGCGCTACTGCACAGCGCGGGCTTCCGTATCACAGAGCTTCCGGTCAAGCACGAGCCCCGGCGGTTCGGCCACTCGAAGTTCGGCTCGGGGCGGCTGATGCGAGGGCTGCTCGACCTGCTTACGGTGGTCCTGCTTACGCGCTACCGCTCGCGTCCGCTGCATTTCTTCGGCGGGATTGGTTTGGGTTTCGGCGCCCTAGGCGTTCTGGGCCTCGTCTATTTGACGGCGCTGTGGTTCCTCGGGCTGGGGCCGATCGGGGATAGGCCTCTCTTGCTGTTCAGTATCCTTTCGACGCTGGCGGGGCTTCAATTGATCGGGGTCGGCCTCATTGGCGAGCTGGTCGTTGTCTCCAAAGGGCATCAGGACGCCCCCTACGTGCTCGACGAACGCCGCGCAGTCGCCCATCGGGAAGAAGAGAACAATGCAACTGCTTGCTGAAGCCTACACGCACACGCTCCACAGTGCGCGGCCCCTCGCCGAGAGGCTTGGGCTCCTCAATTGGCTCGAGGCTCGTGGTCGAGAGCATCAGCGCGCGCTCTGGCTGAGGACGCTGTTCGAAATCTACCGGGTCGAGGGTCTCGTCGCTTTGGATTTGTGCTGGTGGACGTTCGCTGCTCAGGACGCCGTTGCAGCCCATCTGGCTGCACGGCCACGAGCTCGGGTGTTCGAGTATGGCAGCGGCGCAAGCACCGTCTGGCTCGCGCGGCGTGCCGCCGAGGTTCATTCAGTCGAGCACGACCCGTCCTGGGCTGAGGTTATGCGCATGCAGTTGGCCGACGTTCCCAATGTTCGCCTCCGCGCCATCCCGCCGACGCCGCGCCACGCCGCGATCGCCGAGGCGCCTTCCGGTCGCCGCGGCTATGCCGCCGTGGACTTTGCCGACTACGTCCGCGAAATAGACGAGGTGACTGGGACATTCGACCTTATCGTGATCGACGGTCGCAGCCGGGCGGCCTGCCTCGACCATGCCCACGATCGCCTAGCACCTGATGGCCTCATCGTGTTCGACGACCCACACCGCGCCCGGTACCGCGCCGCGCTCGCGTCTTGCAACCTCGACGTTAGGCATCTGCGCGGCCTGAAGCCGTGCCTGCCCTATCGCGATGACACCGCTCTCCTGTGCCGTCCCGGGCAAGCAAACCACAGGTTCGCCGCATGAGCATGCGGACGTGGCTTCGCTGGCTCGGCGCAGGGCTGGTCGTGCTTTCTTTCTGCCTTCTGCTGCGGGAACTGATGCTGTTCGGCCCGGAAGCCCTGCAAATCGCGGCCGAGCCAGGCCAGCTGGCGCTCGCGCTTGGCGCATCCCTCGGCTATGCCGTCCTTCTGACTCTGCCGGCCGCAGCGTGGAGCTGTGTGCTTCGCGAGGGTGACGACGCAGCGTTCGTCTCCAGGGCGGCCGTGATCATCTACGCCCGTTGCAACGTCCTGAAATACCTGCCTGGAAACGTCTTCCACTTCGGCGGGCGGCAGTTGATGGCGCGCCGGGCGGGATGGAGCCATCGCAGCGCCCTTGTGGCTACGGCGGTGGAGATTGTGGCGCTGCCGCTAGCGGCTGGGGGCGTCGCCCTGATCGCCTTAGCGCTGTCGGGCCCGTATGGGTCCGGCGACCTCTCCCGCGACCTATTCGGCGCGCTTGGAACTGTCGAATTGACGCCAGCCGCAGCGGCGCTGGGGCTCATCCTCGCCGGCTTTGCGGCGGCGGTGATCGTGGCGGTGGCCCGTCGTCTGGGCGTTGCGGCGACGTCGCTCACTGCGATGGCCGCGCTCGAAATCGCATTCTTCGCGGCGAGCGCTGCCCTGGTCGCTGGGATAGCGGCGGCGATGAACGCCACCGGGCCGGCCGACCTGCCCGTTATCGCCGCAGCCTACCTCGTGGGCTGGATCGCCGGCTTCTTGGTTCCCGGCGCCCCCGGCGGAATCGGCGTGCGCGAAGCAGTTTTTCTGTATCTCGTGGCTGCAACGGTTGCGGCACCAACCGCCCTGGCCCTCGCGCTTCTCACGCGTCTGGTGACCACGCTAGGTGATCTGTGGTTCTCTCTTCTGGCGAATGCATCGGACCTGCCTGGCACCGCGATCCGGAATGGAGGATAGATCGATGAACGTGTCCGAAACATTCCGCGTCGGCCCTGGAGGCTACATGCCCGCGATGCTCGTATCCGCTTGGATCCGGCCGATCTTTCTGCTCGCCGTACTGGGTGCGGCGCTGTCGCCGATGCTTCTGTACCCGCTGGGCATTTCCGGCGATTACCCAAACCATCTGGCGCGCGTTTACATCGAGCACCGCCTCGCCGGATCTGCGGCCTTGCAGGAGCATTTCACGGTCGAATGGGGCATCTATCCGGATCTGGCTATGGATCTGTTCATGCGCCCCCTCATGGCGGTGATGGATCCCTATTCTGCGGGAGCGCTGTTCAACGTCCTGTCCGTAGCGATGCTGCCGCTCGGTGTGGCGCTCCTTTCGTTAGTGACTACGGGACGCGTCGGCCTTCCCGTGGCAGCAGCTGTCCTGCTGATCTACGGCAAACCGCTGGCGTGGGGCTTCATCAACTTCGTCTTTTCGTCCGGGCTGGCCCTTTGCCTGCTCGCCCTGTGGATCTGGCTGCGCCCGGGATGGCGCCGCACCGCGCTATTCGTGCTCCTGATGCCCGTGCTTTTCTTCAGCCATATCCTTGGCTTCTTGCTGTTCGGCTTCCTGATGCTGGCCTATGAAATTGGCCAGTTCGCGGCCAGCGCGCGCGGGCGACTTCCGCAGTTCGCCACCCGCTTGATCTTGCGCGACGGGCTGATCGCCGTTGTACCGCTCGTGCTGTTCGCGGCGAGCTTTCCGGACCGGCTGACGGGCCTGGACACGGAGATCGCCGGCTTCGGTGGCTTGCAGAGTCGCCTGGAGGCATTCGTGGCGCCTTTCGATTACGACAGCTCGCATGTCTCGGTCGAGGGGAAATCGCTGTTCGTCTGCGTCGGCCTGCTGCTGGTGATTGCGTTCCGCCGTGGCTGGATGACGTTGGCGCCCTCGCTGCGGCCTGTCTTCCTTGCAAGCGTCCTGCTCGTCTTGGCAGTCCCTGCGGCCTTTCTGGGGATCTCGTTCCTGCATATCCGATTCGGGGCAATTCCGGTGGCGATCCTGCTGGCCGGCGCTTCCCTGACCCCGGCTGGACGGTCTCGCGCGGTCCCCTTGTGCGCGGCCTTCTTGGGCCTCTTTGCGCTCCAGCAAGTCTTCGTCCATGACAGAATGGCTGATCTCGACCGCACGCAAGGAGAGATCCGGGCGGCGGTTGCCGAACTGCCGGAGGGCGCGCGCGTGCTCATCGGAAGGGATTCCTTAACGCGGGACGTCTATCGCCTGCAGCATGCGCCAGCCTTAGTCGTGATCGAGACCGATGGTTACGTAGCGAACCTGTTCACCAACACCTCGCCTGTCGGCGTCAACGCGCGCACGATGCCGCCGCACCGACCCCAAGCCTGGCCGCTCGACCGAAACCAGCTTGTGCACGGGGCTCGCCACGATCCGCCGACGACCGCCACGTCGGATGGCATCCAAGATGACTTCTACCACGGGTGGCCGCAGAAATTCGACGCGCTGCTCTGGTTCACGGAACCGGGCGGACCAGGGCCGGGTTTCCCGCAGTTGAACCTGGTTGCCAGCAATAAGATGTTCCGCCTTTTCGAGATCCCATCGGGCGATTGGTAGAGACCGTCGAGAACGCGGTGGTAACGGGGCGGGCCGTCAGAACGGAATTTGCAAGCGCCGCGCCTAAGCGGTCTCAGCGTCGCGAGAACTGACCAATGTGACCAATTCCGGCATGATCCCAGTCGGGAACTGGTGATTACTACAAAAGCGCCAAGTGCGATGAAGACTAGTTTCGGGTGCGACATGAATAGGTCCGAGTGTATGGCCGGTACGCGGCGCGCGGGTCGATCTCGAAGAGATGGTCATGGGGATATGACGACCCAGAAAGCGAAGTCATTAACGCAGGTAGCGTAGCTTTAAGTTCCACAACAACCGCGACGCGTGCGCGAATAGGGACTGCGAGCGAGGGCACTACCGCTCGAAACGGAAAGCAAGTCCAGTGGATTGTCGGACGAAGACGGGCGCAGTTCGCGGGCGCAGCGAAGAGCACCTAGGGCGGTGTCCGGACTTTCTCTGCGCTTGGTTCGAACGTCCGATCTTTGCGTATCGTCGAAATCTTGTCCGCCGGCTTCGTGCAGTGCGAGCATGTCGTTTCTCGCACCGACATTTCGGAATCGTCCGCAACTCGCCGCTGGAGGTGAGTCAGTGTCTCTCCAACGAGGAGGCACAGCCATGAACATAGAATCCACCAGGACCCGTTTCCGCGCTGGGGGGCGCTCCGCCAGGCGCACACTGCGTGCGACACGCGATCTTGCGATGCTTCCGGGGCTGACCAACCGGCTTCCGCAATGCGAGGTGATGGACCCAGAGCATGTCGAGAAGATCGATAATGCTTCCATGGACATCTTGGAGACGGTCGGCGTCGTGTTCCGCGATGACATCGCGCTCCGAGACTGGAAGGAGGTGGGCGCCAGGGTCGACGGCGAGCGCGTCTACCTCGACCGCGGACTGGTTCGAGAGCTGATAGCGTCGATCCCCTCGGAATTCACCTATCATGCCCGCAATCCTGCGCACAACGTGCGTCTTGGCGGGCGCCACTCGGTGTTCGTGCCGATGACAGGGGCGCCCTACTTGCGGGACCTGGACGATGTCCGGCGGAACCCGACGCTCGACGATCTCGCCATGTTTCACAAGCTCAGCCACATGAGCCCGGCGCTGCATTCGACCGCGCATCATATCGTGGAGCCCTACGACCATCCGATCAGCCAGCGGCACCTGCGCATCACCTATTCGTCGATGAAGCATTCGGACAAGATGTTCATGGGCATGACGACATCGCCCAGAAACGCCGAGGACGTCATGGAGATGTGCGCGATCCTCTTTGGCGAGGAGTTCATGGACACCCATCCTGTCACCACCGGCAACTGCAACGGCAATTCTCCCCTCGTCTGGGACGAGACGATGCTCGGCGCGATGCGGGCCTTCTGCCGGCGCAAACAACCAGTGCTCTGCTCGCCCTTCGTACTGGTCGGCGCCAATACACCGGCCTCGGTGGCTGCTTCGGTGGCGCAACTCAACGCAGAGGCGCTCAGCGCGCTGGCCTACACCCAGGTCATCCGCAAGGGCGCACCGGCGATCTATGGGCATTACCTGTCGACGGTGTCGATGAAGTCTGGCGCACCGATGGCCGGCACGCCCGAGATCAGCCTCATGAACTTCATGATCGGCCAGATGGCCCGGTTCTACGGTGTGCCATGGCGGACCTCGAGCAACCTCGGCGGAGCGAAGACCTTCGACGCCCAAGCGGGTTACGAGAGCGCCACGACGCTGTCGGCGGTGATGCACGCGGGCGCGAACTACATCTGGCACAGCGCGGGCTGGAACGAGGCGGGCATGCATTGCTCGGTCGCCAAGTTCGTGGTGGATGCCGAACAATGCGCGATGGCCTACCGGATGGCCGAAGGGCCGAAGTGGGACGATTTCGACCAGGCGCTGGCAGCCATTCCGGATGTCGGCCCCGGCGGGCACTACCTCGGTCATCCGCATACGCAGGAGAACTTCCAGACGGCCTATTTCATGCCGGAGTTGTTCGACAACAACTCGATCGAGCAGTGGGTGGCCGACGGCTCGAAGGAGATCACACAGCGCGCCCTTGAATTCGCCCTGAAACTGCTGAGCGAATATCAGGAGCCTGCGTTGGACGAAGCGAAAAACGAAGCCCTGCTCGATTACATCGCACGACGCGAGCGCGAGATACCCGCGGTCGATGCGCTCAACCAGGAGTACTGAAAGGTTGCGGTCAAAGACGGCAAACAGGCCTTGCGGGCCTTGGATGATGCCGGGCATACCGACAGCATGAAACGTTTCGAGGAGAAGGTCACGCTGGTTACCGGCGGGCGCAGTGGTATCGGGCAGGCCATCGCCCGGCGCCTGGCCGAGGAAGGCGCAAAAGTCTTCACGGCACAACGGCGCGACGATCCTGAGTTCGACTCTGTCGCGATGGACCTTCTGGACCCGCAAGGCCCGGCCGCGGCGGTCGAAGAGGTAATAGCGCGCGCAGGGCGCCTCGACGTGCTGGTCAACAGCGCCGGCATGATGCAAGAGGCGCGGGTCGAGGATATGACTGTCGAGGACTGGCAGCGCACCCTCACGGTCAACCTGACCGCACCCTTCGTGACGATCCGTGCCCGCGCTTCCACATCTTCGGTCGACCCGTGGCACCATCGTCAATGTCGGTTCCATCGAGGGGCTGGGGAGCAACCCGAACCACGCCGCCTATTCCGCCTCCAAGGCCGGGCTGCACGGACTGACCCGGTCTGTCGCTGTGGATCACGGGGCCGAGGGCATCCGCTGCAACGCCGTGGCCCCGGGCTGGATCGAGACGGAGCTGAATGCGGGGATGGTCGGTGCCGCCGGCGATGCGGAGGCCTTCCGTGCGGGGCTGGGGCGCATCCATCCCGTGGGACGGACGGGGCGTCCCGAGGAGGTTGCCGCCCTTGTCGCCTTCCTTGCAGCAGAGGAAAGCGGGTTCATCACTGGGCAGGTCTACACGGTGGACGGGGGACGAATGGTGCAGTTGTGTCTGCCGTGAATCCGTTAAACGGTGGGTAGCATAGCCTTCACTCCTCCCGCGCGCGCCACTCCTTCAGCCGCAGCACCGCGTTCGCCCCGATCTGCCGAAACGGCTGTGGGGGGAGGCGTCTCGGCCGCTCCTCGGCTCCGAAATGCTCGGTGACAAAGCTTGTCTGCCCCACAGACATTTCTGCCGCTGCAATGCCGGTAAGGGTGCCGCGGGTCGTGCCAAGGCCATTCTGGACACAGCCCGAGTAGATGCCGTCATCGAGCTGCCGCGTCACCGAGACGCCGTTCAGGGTAAGGCAGAGATGTCCGGCCCAGGCGTGCTCCATCTCCATCCCGGCGAGTTGCGGAAACCGCTGATCGAACTTGCGGCGCATGGCCCGGGCGGCATGGGCGAGGTCGGCGCTTGTCGGTCGCATGTTCGGGCGCAGCGTCGCGCAGGTGCGCACAACCAGCCTGTTGCCGCCCTGTCCGCTGTCGATCCGGCGCACCGTCGTGCCCATCGGGTCTGCCGGCGTGATCCCCCATCTTGGCTTCCCGCCAAGTCGCTTCAGCGCCGCTTCATCCAGCTCCGGGGTCATCACGGCGTAGAGGAAGAGCTGCATGAGCCGTCCCGTCTCGAACCCGAAGCTTTCGAGGTGGCCGTTGACTGTCAGGATGACCCGCGGCGTGGTGATCGTGCCGCGGGGTGTCTGCACCTGCCAGTCTGACCCGACGCGCTCGAACCCGGTGCCCGGCGTTTCTTCGCAGATGTCCACGCCCTGTTCACGCAAGCCCGCCACCAGGCCGCGGATGTAGCCGGCGGGTTGGAGCATTACCGTGCCGGGCGAATAGAGGCCGGAGCGGTAGTGGCCGGACCCGGTCATCTCGCGCATGGCTTGTGCGTCGAGCATCTCGCAGCTTTCGCCGAGCGTGCGGAGATGGCTTTCATAGCTGGCGTTATGGGCTTCGGCGGCCGCGCTCACCGCGCCGTTCACCTTCCCTGCCCGGTCAAAGAAGTTCCGGTCGATCCCGTATTCCTCGACCGCCTCGCCCGCGAACCGGATCGCGTGACGGTTGAGGTCGATCATAACCCGGTCATCTCCCTCGCCCGCGTAGTCATCGGACTGCAGGTCATGCGGCAGGTCGATCATGAAGCCGGAGTTCCGGCCCGCAGCACCTTCGGCAACGCGCCCGGCTTCGAGCATCACGATCCGCGCACCGGGTTGAAGCTGCAAGAGGCGCCGTGCCGCCGAAAGACCGGCGAAGCCTGCGCCGACCACGACGAAATCCGCGGTGCGGTCGCCCTCCAGCATACGCGCCGGGGGCTGCGGCCCGAGGATCGTGTTCCACGCCGCCGGCCCGAGTTGGACTGGCAGACGCCGGGCACGATGGGCGATCAATCGACGGCCTCGTCTTCGTCGTCGGAGAGGTCGATCCAGATCGTTTTCAGTTGCGTGTACTGGTCGTGCGCGTGAATGGAGTTGTCCCGCCCGCCGAAGCCCGACTGCTTGTAGCCGCCGAAGGGGGTGGAGATGTCGCCCTCGCCGAAGCTGTTCACGGTCACGGTCCCGGCCCGCAGCATCCGTGCCCCCCGGATCGCCCGCTTTGCATTGGCCGTGAAGAGCGAGGCCGCCAGTCCGAAGTCGGTATCGTTGGCCACCCGGATCGCCTCGTCGAAGCTGCCGACGGTGATGACCGAAAGGACCGGCCCGAAGATCTCCTCGCGGGCCAGCGCGTCGTCGCTGGACGCCACCTCGACCACGGTTGCCTCGACAAAGCCGTTTTCCGCCTTTCCGCCGAGCACCACCGTCTCGGCCTGTTCAAGATATCCGCAGACCTTCCTGAAATGCGCCTGTGAGACGAGCGCGCCCAGCCGGACTTCCGGATCCAGCGGATCGCCGGTGTTCCACTGCCTGGCGTGGTGCGCGATGCGATCCAGAAGCTCCGCCTTGATGTCCGCGTGCACGATCAGGCGGGAGGCGGCCGAGCAGTTCTCGCCCATGTTCCAGAAGGCGCCGTTGACCACATGCGCGGCCACCCGGTCCAGATTGTCGGCATCCTCCATCACGACCGCGGGATTCTTGCCGCCCATCTCGAGCACGACTTCATTGGCGTTGCTTTCCGCGGAATAGCCGAGGAAGCGCTTGCCGGTGACCGTCGAGCCGGTGAAGGAGACCATGTCGATGTCCATGTTCCGCCCGATCGGCTCGCCCACCTCCGCGCCGCCGCCCGGCAGGACGTTGAGCACCCCGCGCGGCAGCCCCGCCTCGGCCGCCAGTTCGGCGAGCCGCAGCGCGGTGAGCGGCGTTTCCTCGGCAGGCTTCAGCACGATGGAACAGCCGGCCGCCAGTGCGGGCGCGATCTTCCACGCCATCATCAGCAGCGGGAAGTTCCACGGCAGGACAAGGCCCACCACACCGATCGGTTCCCGCACGACCAGGGCGATGTGATCGTCCGAGGCCGGGGCGACCTGATCGTAGATCTTATCAATCAGCTCCGCGTGCCACTTGATGCAGTGGATGGTCTCGGGCACATCCACGGTCTCGCAGTCGTAGATGGTCTTTCCGCTGTCGAGGCTCTCCATCACCGCCAGTTCGCGGGCATTTCTGGTCATCAGCTTCGCGAGCCGGATCAGCACGTCCTTGCGTTCCGACGGGTGCAGCCGCGACCAGCGGCCATCCTCGAAGGCCTCGCGCGCCTTCGCGACGGCGAAATCCACGTCTTCAGCGCCACAGGACGCGACCTGCGCAAGCTCCTCGCCCGTCGCCGGATTCACCGTGGCGAAGACCCGGCCCGAGATCGCGGAACGGTAACCACCATCGATGAACGCCATGCTCGGCAGGTCGAGGCCCGCGGCGATCGCCTGGTATTCGTCTTTCGTCAGCAAGCTCATGTCGTGCCCTCCGCTCGGATGTCGGCGATCGTCCTTTTCAGCACGCGGGTCACCTGTTCCAGCGCGCGTTTGTCGTCCTTGTTCAATCCCTTCAGCGGCGGGCGCACGACCGAACAGTCGATGCCGGTCATCGTCACGCCGTGCTTGATCGTCTGGATGAACTTCCCGCCCTGCTCGAGCACCCGCATCAGCGGCATCATCGCCGACATGATCCGCCGCCCCTTGGCGAAGTCGCCCTCGACCACGCAGGCCTCGTAAAGTGCGATGTGTTCTGCCGGCAGGAAGTTTGACCCGCCGCAGACCCAGAAGGGTGCACCCCAGGCGAAGAATTCCAGCGCCTGGTCATCCATGCCGCAGCCCAGTTGAATATGCGGGTAATCCCGCGCCAGCAGGTGCACGCGATTGATGTCGCCGGAGCTTTCCTTGATGCCGCAGAAGTTGCGGGAGCGGCCGACGCGGTCGAGAAACTCCTCGCCCATCATGGTGCCGGTGCGGTGCGGGTAGTTGTAGAGCATGATCGGCAGATCCGCCGCCTTGTCGATCGCCAGCGCATTCAGTGCGTTCTCTCGGTCGGTGGGCACGGAATAGGGCGGCGATGCCAGCAGGATCGCATCCGCCCCCATCCCGCGCGTGGCCTGGGCCAGTGCGATGGAGTCCGAGGTCAGCATCGCCCCGGTTCCGACGATCACCGGCACCCGGCCCGCAGCCCTTTCAACGGTGAATTTCGCGATCTCGATCCGCTCCGCCACGGTCTGGGCGTAGTTCTCGCCCGTGGAGCCGCCGGTGATGAGGCCGTGCACGCCCTGGGAAATCAGCCACTCGATGACGTCGGCGAGTGCGTCCCAGCGAACGGACCTGTCCTCAGCGAAGGGTGTGACGACGGGCGTGTAGATGCCGTCAAATCTGAATATTGCAGTCATGTCTGCATCATCCGGTTGTCGTCCGCGGCAGATCTCCGAGCGGGATGTCGAGGCTGCCGGGCATCACGAAAAGCTCGATCTGCCCGCGCGACAGGCTCCAATGTTCGTCCGCCAGCCGACCGGCCCGCTCCTCGTCTCGCGCCTCGATGGCGTCGATGATCTCGTCATGCTGCTGACAGGCCTTGTCGAGGTCCCCGGCCATCTCGTTGGATTGCGGCCGGTAGAATGTCGTGCCGATCCGGGCATGGTCGATCAGAAGCCGATGAAAGGACGGCAGCAGGTAGATATTGCCCGCCATCTCGCCGGTGATCTCGTGAAATCGGTTGTTTGCCAGGGCGCGGTCGACGGCAGTGCCCTTGCGCAAGGACCGGCGAAACTCGTCCTGCGCCTGCTTCAGCGCCTCGATCTGCGCAGGTTGGGCGTTCTGGGCCGCCAGCCGCAAAACGGCACCGTAGATCATGGGCGCTGTCACGAAGAAATCCCGCAGGGTCGAGAAGGACATGTCGGTCACGCGGGCAGAACGATTTTCGCGCAGCATAACGAGACCTTCCCCCGCGAGCTGCCGCAGCGTTTCGCGCAGGGGCGTGCGCGACAGCGAAAATTTCGCGGAAAGCTTGGCTTCATCGATGTCCGCACCGGGCGCGATTCGCGTGGAGAGGATCTCGGTGCGAAGGTACTCGTAGAGCATGGCTTTCGTCGATTTGATGTCGGGTGTCACTGTCCTTCTCCTTCGTTCCCGATGTTCGCCGGTCCCGGACCGACGCCAACGTCGCAATCAAGCTATACTGATCGTATAATCATTGTATAAAGTAAAGCGACATACATGATACAAAATCGACGGCCCGTCCTTGGGATAGATTATGCCGAAAGTAGGGCGGGTGCCGTTTCAGCCCGTAACATCACGCTTCAAGGGACCAGCCATGGGCGCGCAACACTTCGTCTTTCTCCTCGTCGAGAAACATACGCACCTGACACTCGCCTGCGCGATTGAACCTCTTCGCATCGCGAACATGATCCGCGGTGAAACCCTTTACTCTTGGTCCTATGCCTCTGAGGACGGCGTCTCGTCCCAGGCGTCCAACGGCTCCGTGACCCTCGTTCAGCATTCGTTCCGAAACCTTCCGAAATGCGACCGGCTGTTCGTGATCCCGGGGCTCGGCATGACCGAGTTCATCACGCCGGCACTGTTGACAAGTCTGCGCAAGGCCCGCTCCACCGGGGTCCGGGTCGGTGCGCTGTGTTCGGGCGCATGGATCTTGGCCGAGGCCGGGTTCCTGAACGGAATGAAGGCGGCCATCCATTGGGAGTACCACGACGCCTTCACCGAAAAATTCCCTGACGTCGCACTTGTCCGCAGCGTCTTCGTAGCCGACGAGAAACACGTGACGGCATCTGGCGGCACGGCAACTGCGGACCTCATGTTGAACCTGATTGACCAGGATCATGGCTATGACCTGTCGGTCGCCGTGTCGGACATGATGGTCTACGCAGGGGCTCGGGAGGCGTCCGTCGATCAGAGGATTTCCCTCCAGTCGCGCATCGGAATGCGCAACCCCCACGTCGCCCGCGCCGTCGAGATCATGCGCGCCGCCTTGGAGGAGCCGGTCTCGCCCGTGGCAATAGCGGAGGATCTCGACATTTCCGTCCGGCAACTGGAGCGCCTCTTCGGGCGGTACTTCAACACCAGCCCCAGCCGCTACTACATGGAGTTGCGGCTTGATCGCGCCCGCAACCTGCTATTGCAGACGGAGATGTCGATCTCCGAAATCGCGATCGCCAGCGGCTTCCAGAGCGTCGGCCACTTCACTCGTCTCTACCGCAGGTCCTTCGGCTCCACCCCAAGCGCCCAAAGAGGGCGGATGGCATGAAAACGGCCTGCTCCGACACTCACGCGCTGTAGAACGCGACATTCGGCATCAAGCACTGGCCCTCCTACGTGAGACGCGATGAGGTTACGCATCGGGTCTGCTGGAATCAGGAAGATTTCGGGCAACGAGGAAAGCCTCTGTCGCGTCAAAAGACACAGATCAGCCGTTCACGGCACGGGGGTCACGCCGCGTAGGAGAGTGCGATGTCCGCGTTCCTTGGGTCCAATTGGCAAGGGGGCGCTGCCGGAAACGGGTCAATCGGTCGGAAAATCGGCCAATGACAGCGCGCAGGCAGCTCTCATGGTCTCGGGGCTATCGGCGACGGTTTGGGCGGCGCGTTCCACGAGGGCCGGACCGGCCTCGGTGAGGGCTGGCGAGACCGCAAGGCTGCTGGCGGCAATCGCCAGAGCCAGGGTGGAAATGCGAAGCATGTAAGTGGTTTTCATTCTACTAAGACCTTCTGGCTGAAAATAATGGTTGCGGCCGGGCGTGGCCCGGCTGGCGCGCCGATGCCGTGAAAAACGCATGGCACCGCGCTTGTCTCAGAGTCCCAGGTCCGAAAGACCCGGATGATCGTCGGGCCGCCGTCCGAGCGGCCAGTGAAACAGCCGTGCGTCCTCGGTGATGGGCAATTCGTTGATCGAGGCGATGCGCCGTTGCATCAGGCCGTCCGGAGCGAAGTCCCAGTTCTCGTTGCCATAGGCGCGGAACCATGATCCGCTGTCATCGCGGTATTCATAGGCGAAGCGTACGGCGATCCGGTTGCCCTGATGGGCCCAGAGTTCCTTGATCAGCCGATACCCCAGTTCGCTTGCCCATTTGCGGGTCAGAAACTCCGTGATGCGCTCGCGGCCCTGAAAGATCTCGGCACGGTTGCGCCATTGACAGTCGGGCGTGTAGGCCAGCGCGACCTTTTCCGGGTCGCGGCTGTTCCAGCCATCTTCGGCCATGCGGACCTTGGTGATGGCGGCGCTTTCGTCGAAGGGCGGAAAAGGAGGACGTGTCATGGACTAACTCCGTTACGATGGAATTCTGGTGCCCCGGCAGGGGACAGGTTGGGATCCGTGGGAAGGATGCCGGGGCGCCTCCGGGGTCAGGCCACCTTGGCGTTGACGACCGGGAAGTCGATCGGCGTGTCGAGCGCCGAATTCAGGTAATTGGTCAGCGTGTTGAGCGCGACATGAGCCACGATCTCGACGATTTCAGCCTCCGAGTATCCCGCGGCCTTGATGGCCGAGACATCGTTCTCGGACACATGGCCGCGCGCGTTCACGAGGGCGGTGGCAAAGCGGATGGCGGCATCTGCCTTTTCATCCTCAGACCCGCCGCCCCGGTTCGCGGCGATCTCCGCCTCGTCGAGCTTGGCCACGTGAGTGGCGAGATAGGTATGGGCGGCAAGGCAGTAGTCGCAGCCGTTGATCTGCGCCACGGCCAGCGCGATACCCTCGCGGGTTCGGGCATCGAGGCTGCCCTTGGCGAGCGCGCCGTTGAGGCCGAGATAGCCTTCGAGCGCGGCAGGGCTGTTGGCGGTAATGCGGAACAGGTTCG
Organism: Roseovarius sp. MMSF_3350; assembly: GCF_030733425.1. GTDB lineage: Bacteria > Pseudomonadota > Alphaproteobacteria > Rhodobacterales > Rhodobacteraceae > Roseovarius. The sequence goes on along the minus strand of NZ_JASHIZ010000002.1, from coordinate 127,240 downwards.
GCACGCTGCCGAGCATTTTCTTGACGGCTTCGAGAAGGGGTTGTGCTGCGGCCGGAGCGGTTTCGATCGAAGCGGGAAGTGCGATACGGGTCATGTGGTTGTCTCACTCTATTCTGGTTCGAATGTTCAAATTACATACAGACAGGTCTGTTTATTGCAAGTCTCGAAATAGCGTCGGATTTGTCGGCGCGTCACCGCTCCAAGACTTGTAAAACACAGGAATCCCTGCCACATATATACAGAACAGTCTGAATATGTTAGGTTATAATGCCAAAGTCTCGTCGCGACGATCTTGTAGAAACCGCCCTGAAACTTTTTTACGCGGGCGGCTTCAATGCCACCGGGATCGACAAGATCCTGGAGGAATCCGGCGTCGCGAAGATGACGCTGTACAACCATTTCCGATCCAAGGACGAACTGATTCTCGCGGTTTTGCACCGGCGTGACGAACAGTTTCGCAATTGGCTGATGGGCGAGATGGAAAAGGCCTCGCCCGAGCCGCGCGCGCGTCTGCTGGCAATGTTCGACGCGTTGGAGACCTGGTTCGAGGGACGCGCGTTCAGGGGGATGGGATTTCACGGCTGCGCCTTCATCAACGTATCCGGCGAATTCAGCGACCAGTCACATCCCGCCCATCGCGTCGCCGCCGAGCACAAGCGCAGCATCCTGGAATATCTCGAACGGCAGTGTGCCAGCGCCGGAGCCCCGGACCCGGTAAAGCTGGCCGAGCAATTGGCCCTGCTCAAGGAGGGTGCCATCGCCACCGCCCATGTGCGCGGCATGCCCGACGCGGCGCAGATCGCCAAGGAAATGGCCGCGCGGATGATCGATGCAGCCCTCGCCGAGGCATAGTTGCCGCCAGTGAAGGCAGCCCTGGCTTTTAGATTTCTACACTTTCAAAGATTTCCAGAGCGTCCTCGAGCTCACCCCGAGATACTGGTCGCTGACCGCAATACCCAAGATGGCAGCATCAACTGGCGAATAGAGGGTCGCCCAGCCCAATGCGGCTTGTATTTCGTGCGTCGCAGGCTTACTTGTAAGATGCTTATGTTGTTCTCTCGAACCGCTGCTTCCGTTTACCCGGCTCTCAGTTGATCGATTCAGTCTGACTATGCCGGGCTGCCGCATCCTGTGGGCAGCACCCAAACAGGAGTACACGGATATGGCCAATGGCACCGTGAAATGGTTCAACTCAACCAAAGGTTTCGGATTCATTCAGCCGGAGAGCGGCGGCAAGGATGTGTTCGTTCACATCTCCGAGCTGGAGCGCGCTGGCATCCGCGGTCTGGATGACGGCCAGAAGGTCAAGTTCGAGACCGAGACCGGCCGTGACGGGCGCGAGTCCGCCAGCGCGCTGGAAATCGCATGAGCTTTTCCCTCGAGGACGTCTTCAAAGAGGTCCCGCCGCAAACCGGCAATGGCGGGCGGCACCTGACGCCTTCCAGCGTTTTCAAGAACGCGCCAGTTGCGCCAGTCACCCGGCTGGACAAGACCACAGCGGCGGCCAGAGAGATACTGGAAGCCGAGGCCAACGAACGGGTGGAAAAGAGCGCCAAGCTCAAACTAGCCCGAGAGGCACGCGACGCAGGGCTTTCCCGGTAAGGGATCGCCCGCGGTCGCGCGTCCCCTGATCGTGCCAAAAACGCTTCCGACCGGCTCACGCGATGGTCGGGAGCGGCGAACACACCGCAATCGGAGCAGCCTCTGCTACTGACAACGCACCGGCTGCTGGTTTGGGCCTCACCGAGACCTTTGCCGAAGACCGGGATCACGGCCCCGACGCGGGGCGTGATCGGGACGCGTGGTCAGAAAATTCGACAAAACGCGCCGCACGCTGCGCCGCGATGACCAGGCACGGCAGCTCCGGTTCCCGTGCGAACCCGGGCAGCTTCAACACATTCAAATGAAAGTGGAAAAAAATGGGATATTCGACCCCGAAGAAACAACTGGACCTGAAGGAATTTCTGAGCGAGCCGGCCAAGAAGTTGCCTTTCCGAAAGTTCGGCATGCGCAGCGCGCCGTTCAAGCCCGGAACAGGGTCCAAAAGCCGCGCGGCGCAGACCGACTCCACCGAAAGCTGAGCCCGGCAGGCCTAGCGTTAGCGGCAGCGGCTGGCGCATTTCCGCGTTCATCAAGGAGTTCTGACAGCGATGCAGGACAACCGTCGCGACGGACAGAGCCCGGTGTTTTTGCGCGCCTTTACCTCGGTCTCGGTTCAAACGCTTCCCACCGCTTAGACCCGAGAAAAGCTGCCAATGCAGCAATGCAGGCTGCGACTGAAGCATCTTGATGATAGAGCGAAGGTCCGGAATGGGCCCTGAGCGACGTCCGCTGCTGCCTGCCGGATGTCCGACCTGCTGCGACGCCGCATGACGGCTTTGAGCCCCTCTTGCAAATTACCTGGACAGCAGGGAACGGCCGCTACTCGGAGCCGTCAATCGTTTCAACCAACTCTGCCCGTGCGGTGCCGAAGAAATCGAGCACGGCGCGAATGCGGGCGGTATAGCGAAGGTCGGGATGGGTCAGCATCCAAAGGTCCGCGGCGAGGTCTTCGACCTCCATAAGGCGTTGCAGGTCAGCATCCGGTTCGGCCAGATAGCACGGTAGAAGCGCGACGCCGATGCCGGCACGGACCGCAGCATGCATACCCAGGACGCTATCCATCCTGCAGATGCAAGATCGTTCACACCCGCGCTTTCGCATCCATAGGTGAAGCTGAGGATAGGCCATCGACGTGCTCGGGCCGATCCAAGGCAGGCCTGACAATTCCCGTCGATCGACCTCGCCGAGGCCAAGCGACCGCGCCCCGTAGATGGCTTGCCGGATTCGGCCGAGGCGGCGTCCGACCAAGTGCTCCTCGGGCGACGCCGCGGGCCGGATTGCAATATCCGCCTCCCGAACGGAGAGATCGGCAATCTCGTTCGATACAGCGACCTCGAGCACGATCTCGGGTTCCGAATGCCGCAAACGGGCAATCTGAGGTGCCAGCAGGCCGTGTAGAAGCGTGTCGGTCGTCGCCAGGCGCACGATACCCGAGGGCCTCAGATCGCGGCCCGCCACGCGACGTTCGGTCACGATGGCGAGGTCTTCCATCTCGCGCGCGGTCTTCGCGACTTCTTCCCCTGCGGCCGTCAGGCGATACCCCGTGCGAAATCGCTCGAAGAGCCGCACGCCAAGCTTCTCCTCGACCGCGTTGATCCTGCGGAACATGGTCGGATGGCTCGACCCGGCAAGATGCGCCGCGCCTGAAAGCGAGCCCGCTTCCGCGATCCGAAGAACGGTCTGGTAGTCGTTCCAGTCGAGCCGGTTGTTCATCTGTGAAATCCCGATATGCAATATTTTTAGGCGACATAACACGAATGAAAGCCCAGTGTCAGGTCAAGCTCCGTAAAGGATCAAGGAAGACACCCAGATGCACACCCATATCGTTCATGCTCATCCCGAGCCGGCCTCATACAACGGCGCCCTCACGCGAGCGGCCGAGACCACGCTCGAGCATCAGGGCGCCACCGTCACGACAAGTGACCTTTACGGATCGGGCTTCGACCCGGTCGAGAGCGCGCAGCACTACGCGGACCGCGTGCAGTCGGACCGGTTCGCGCCCCTTGCCGAGCAACGCCACGCCTGGCACGCCGACAGCTTGCCCGAAGATGTCCTGAAGGAGATCGGCCATCTCGAACGCGCGGATCTCGTCATCCTTCAGTTCCCGCTCTGGTGGCATGGCCCGCCTGCGATCCTCAAAGGGTGGATGGACCGCGTCTTCGTGAGTGGAGGGCTCTACACCAGCCGGATGCGCTACGGCACGGGCTACTTCAAGGGACGACGCGCCCTCGTATCCGTGACCACCGGCGCGCCGCGCGCCGCCTTCGGCCCAGCAAGCCGGGGCGGAGATTTCGAAACGATGCTCTGGCCAGTACAGTATTCGTTGCACTACATGGGCTTCTCGGTTCTGCCGCCGTTCATTTCCTATGGAGTGCAGGGGCATGGCTACAGCTACGAAGACCAAAGCAGCCTGGAAGAGAGGCTGAGGGGAAACCTCGCAGCCTGGTCTTCACACCTCACAGATCTGGGGGACGTCGAACCGCTTTGGTTCCCTGACTGGCCCGACTGGAACGAGGACGGCAGCGCAACCGGTTAGGGGCGCCCATCGCCGGGTCCGTAGGCTGGGAGCGATTTCAATCAAATCCGCGTATCGGTTCATGCCACCACTTTCCGCGCAGACACATAACACGGCGATGTCCCGCGTATGGTTCAGGCGCTGATTCCAAAGCGCCAGCTCTTCTTCGAAGAATCTACGATGACCTTCCTCGAATGGCGTCAGTTCTTCCGTCGCGTCGAGGGCAGACGCTTGGCCCGAGGCTTCAAATCCCCTCTTCTCTCGGCAATCCATTCTCGAATGTACGCGTGGTGCCCGGCCCAGTCGTTCCACGTCGCGGCAGCCCAATCGCGGACCTTCCCGGCGTGATGCGCTGAGCCGGCGAATGGCGCAACATCCGCAGCGGTCACGGTGAAGCGCGCCGGCGGCTGCAGTTGTTTCAGGGTCTCCTTGTACTTCGAGAGGCCGAGCATCACGTCGTTCGTCTCACGAGGGGGGCGCGGATCAGCGAGTTGCAGGCACAGACGTGCAAGGTGCAGACCGACGGATTGGATCCGGCGTCTGTCACTGCCCTCTCCCGGGTGCTGAACCGCGTAGGTATCGACGGTCAGGCGATGCGTGTCACGAAGTGACGGCTGGCTATACTCCGGCGCAAGAATGCGGTTGAACCGTTCGAAACAGGCCGGCGAGGATGTCATGTAGGCATGAACCGGGCCATCGCTGTCCCTGAGGACTGCGCCGCAACCGGCGCATCGGGAGGTGTCGGTGTGCCTGCTCATCTCGGCCGCCTTTCAGGGAAACTCGGCCTCGGGCGAGAAGTAGCGCACCCTCCACGGGCCGTCGCTCTGCTGGGCGGCAAAGACGGTTTCGGAGTAGCCGACCTGGGCCGCGAGATGCTGCATTTCGGCAACCGCGGGCAATGCGTCCGCGATCATCACGCCGGCGGGGTTGCCACCGGTTTCACCAAGAGAGAATGCCGCATAACGCCTGATCGCGGAAAGCGGGTCGAACTGGCCGTCGGAGGCGTCGATCGTTTTTTCAGTAAGCTTCATAGAAATCGTTCCTTTGTGAGTGTGTCGAAAAGCCGGGATGTCAATCGGATGCGCATGCCTGTTCTCTTCGCGAAAGACGCCATCCCCAAATGCCGGTCACGAAAATTCCGACATTTCCCGCAAGGTCCAAAAGCATCCAAGTGTTCAGAACCGGCTCGATCAGCCAGAACCAGATATTGAAGGCAAAGAAGGGGACCGAACCGACCAGCCCGAAGACGAGGAAAGTCGTGGGAGTAAATCGGGCGGTGGCAATGATCGTGCCGCACAGCACCGCCTGCGCGCCGAAACAGCCCATCAGGAAACGGGCTCGTTCGGTCGCGGTCGCGAGCTCGGGGCGGAAGGTGACGCGCACCACCATACCCGGAAACAAAAGGCACCACGCGCCCAGGAAAAGAAAAATCGCGGCAAGACAGATTTGCAGCGTTCCGGAGGTCATCGGGTTATTCCTTGTTCAGTCTTCGGCGGTAATTTGTGTGTCGGTGCTGCCGACATGACTGTCGGCCACGGCGCGGCGACGAACCGACATACCCTCGGCTCGCTCCCCTGTGATGCTTCGGGTCATGAGAAGCGCGTCACCTTCCGCGTAGTGCAAATCCGGGTGCGGAACGATGGGCCGCCGATCCGCGACGCGGAAACCGACGCGCTGATAAAAGTCGACTGCGCGCGTGTTTCGCTCGAAGCAGATGAGTGACAGGCGCGGCAGGGCGCGGGTGAAAGCCAAGGCCTCGACACAGTCGAGAAGCGCGACTCCGATCCCGTGAGATCGGAACGGAGCGTGCACGGCAAGGCCGGAAATGTAGAGAGAGCCCGGATCTTCCAGCGCCGCGTAGGGAGCGAGCACCGGGTCCGTTTCCGGTTCCTCTGCGTCCGTTTCCGGCATCTCGAAGGCGTGGACCATTCCGACGATCTGTTCGCCCAAAGTCGCAAGCAGGCAGTTCTGATAGGAAAAGGTGGTTCCGGTACGGGCATAGCGGGCGGCACCGACCGCTTCGAGCGTCGTGCCTTTTCCGGCCAGCCTGCGCCAGATATATGTCGCCAGCCCGTCCGACGAGATGAGAAAGAGCCGGGCGATCTCGGCGGCATCGCGTTGTTCGGCCTGCCGGATCTCGAATTGCGTGTTTGTCTCCATGAGTCTGCCTAACCTTGATCCCGTGACCGCGATGGCGATGGTATGTCGCGCGACACTCTGATGCGCATGTGAAAATTGTGGATCCGGGAGCCGCCAATCTCGTGCTCTTGGCGTGAGACGCAGGTGAAGCCGGCCTTCTCGAACACGGGACGCGCCAATTCGCTGGCGTCGGAAAACACGTTGGGAATTCCGGCCTCCCGTGCGTGTTTCAACAGCGTTGCGACAAGCGCAGAGCCGATGCCGCGACCCGCGTGATCAGGATCCATATATAGAAACCGGATGTGGCCGGTGTCGGCCAGGTCTCCGAACCCGATCGGCTCATTCGCCCCATCGGCCGCGACAACGGCGTGCCGACCGTCGGTGTAGAGCTGGTGCAACGTAATGGCGTCCGGCGCGATGGACAGCCATGCCGCGACCTGGTCAACCCCATAGGCACGCGGTCCCAGGTGAAGCACGGCCTTGCAATAGATTGCGGCGAGGGCTTCCGCGTCGGAGCTTTCGTAGGGCCGCAGCGTCAGTCCTGATGTCATCGCGGTTGCCTCACCGCCGGGTGGATCGGCGGACACCCCGCCAGGGGGCCCGTGCCGGCGTTCCGGCTCTCAGGAACGCGCCCGGGCGCGATCGGCCAGCAGCCCCTTCGTGGCAGGCGAGGCCTGTCACGGTGGCCCGCCCGGCCAAGATACTGTAGAGCGTGTAAGACGGTCATGGCAGTGCTCCTTCTACCGGGGTTTGCGGACCATCGTTGTCAGCGGTGGGCAATCGACTATCCTGATTTCTGCCGTCGCCTCGAACCCGTGGCGGGCATAGAGTGCGCGATTGCGCTCGGTCGTCGCCTCGAGATAGGCAGGCACGCCGGTGCGGTCGCAGACCTCGAGCACGGGACGCAGTAGCGCCGTGCCATGCCCCCTGCCCTGCATCTCGGGTCGCGTGCCGAAGACGGGCAGATACCAGTGCGGCTCTTCCGGATGATGTGCGCCCATTTCCTCGATCACGGCGAAAACGTCTGCTTGACGATGCGCCGGAATGGATCGTTCGACAAGCGCGCCCAAGGCTGCCTCGTCCGGTTCGGAGCCGGGCCGAACCCAAAGCGCCGCGGCGGCCGTGTTGAGGGTCAAGGTTCCCTCCGCGAAGGCGGGCGCGCCAAGGGCGGCGGCGAAGTCGGGAAAGTATCGCTGGTAATCCGCGTCATCCGGGTAGAGCCATCGCACAGGCGGGTCCTGTTCAAATGCGCTACGGATGATGGAAAGCGCTTGGTCGCCGGGCGTGGCCGAGATGGCGTGCGGCGCCAGTGTCGTCTGTATCATTGTCCTGTCCTTTGACCGGCCCTTTGCGGTTGAAGGTGCCGGCAGGTGCCGGCACCCCATATCATCAGAGGCGGTTCAGGGTGAAGCGCGGTCAGGTTCGGGTCAGGCGGCGTGGATCCCCACGCAGCAATCGGCCATCGCCTCGACATGACGGTGATCGGTCCCGCAGCAGCCGCCCAGAACCGTGAGGTTGGGCAGCAGGCGACGCAGCCGGGCATAGTCGCGGCCCAGCTCGGCCGGATTCCCGGCGTCGAGTTCCTCGGCCTCGTCCAGCTCCGCATGGCTAAGGCGAGAGGCGTTGGCGCGCACGCCACCGATCCGCTTCAGCCAGCCGGAGCCGGCCTCCAGCGCCCCGCGGAAATGGTCGGGATGGGCGCAGTTGACCATGAAGTAGGCGGCGGCGCAGTCGGTGCGCGCATCCGTTTCCTCGAAGGCGCGGCCCAACGGGGTGCCGTCGGGCAGACGGCCGTCGGTCTCCACCGTATAGGCCACGACCACCGGCAGCCCGGCCTTCTTCGCGGCCCGGGTCACGCCGATGCCTTCGGCGACCGTCGATAGTGTCACGGCGGTCACCATGTCCGCGTCGGTCTGGGCGAACCAGCCGATCTGTTCGGCGTGGTAGTCCTCGGCCTCGGCAGCGGTCATGGCGGTGTCGGGCCGGTAGCCGTCGCCGCGCGGGCCGATGTTGCCCGAGATCACCATCGGCCGGACCGACCCGCAGGCTCCGCGCAGATCGGACAGCAAGCCGATCGCCGCACGGTTGATCCGCGCAAGGTCCTCGGGGCTGTGCCCCAGCTGCGCACCCCAGTCGCGGCTGGCGCGCCAGGTCGGAGCCTCCAGCAGGAAGCCGGTGCCGTGGTCCGCGGCGATTGCGATGTGGCGGCGGTAGTAACGCTCCAGCGTCTCACGCCCCTCGGCCGTCTCCATCAGCGGGTAGGCGGCGAAGGCCGGCAGATCGAGGCCATCATGGAAGATCAGCGTCGTTTCCAGGCCGGAATCGGTCAGCAGCATAGTATTATTCAGCTGAGGAAGATTATTGCGATGGGTGGTCATGTGGGTCAACATAGGTTCGAATTTTGAGGAAGCGGCGGAAGACCGGTCGTCTCGTCGAGGGGGTCGATCCGCGGCAGCCCGAACATGCGTGTGATCAGGTCGATGAAAAACTTTGGCTTTTCTGTTCCGGGCGTAATTTCGGATCTTCGGGTTGCAGTGAATTTTGTCATGAGTCGGTTCTTTCAAATTTTCTGATGAGACGGCTTTTGCCCGGTCTGCGTGAATTCAACCGGGGGGCTGGCCGTGAAAGGTGCGTGAAAAATGAGTCTCCGGCTCGAATGTCTGGGCGGTTTCGCGATGACGCGGGACGGTGCGAAGGTACCGCTGAGCGCCCGCAAGCCCCGTATGCTGGCCGGGTTACTGGCGGTTGCGCGGCACCGGACAATGACGCGGCAGCGGCTGGCCGCCTTGTTGTGGGAGGACAGTGACGCCGAACAGGCGCGGGTCAGCCTGCGCCAGGCACTGGCGCAGATCCGCCGTGCCGGGGGCGATGGCTGGATCGAGACGGAGGCCGAGGAGTTGCGCCTTGGTTCGGGCGTGTCATCCGACCTCGACGCGTTTCAGGAGGCACTGGCGCGCGATGATATGGCAGAGGCGGCGCGCCTCTATCGCGGGCCGTTTCTGGAAGGCCTCGACGCGACTGCCTCGGACCTTGCGCAGGCCATCGCGGAGCATCGCGCGAGGCTCGCGACCCTCGCCACGGAGGCGCTGTCACGAGAACTCGATCGCGCGGGCGACGGACCGGAGGCCGCGGCGCTGGCGCATCGGCTGCTGGGACTGGATCCGCTCGACGAGGCGGCACATCGGCGGCTGATGCAACTGGATGCGGCGCGCGGCATGCGCGGGGCAGTGCGGACACGGTATGAAACCTTGGAAGCCGCGCTGCGGCGCGATCTTGGCGCGGCGCCGGCGGCGGAGACCCGCGCCCTCTATGATCGGCTGCGTCGGGGCGCTGGCGCTGCGCCCAGCTCGCCGGGCCCGGATACAACGATCGACACGACGGATACCGCCCCGCCCGGCACGACCTTCCTGCTGATCTGCATGGAGGCGGAGAGCGCGGCCGATCTTGCCCGGCTGCGCGCCAGGGCGGAAGCCGACGGTGCGGTGGAATTGGAGTCCGGGCCGGGCGAGGTGGCGCTCCTCTTCACCGACCGGGCCTTGCGCGACGTGTCGAACACGGCGCTGCAACTGGCTGCCAGCGCGGGCCAGGCGCTGTCCTTCGGGCTCATCGCTCAGGACGCTGCCGCACAGGCAACGCCCCGGTCCCATGCCCGGGCGCGGCGGCTCGCGGCGACGGCGGAGCCCGGTGAGGTTCTCGTGACTGCGGACCTGGCACCGCGTCTTGGCCTGGCAGTCGAGGCGGGCCAGCGCGCCGTCGCCCTGCGCCCGGGCGCGATGCGCAAACGCCCTGACCTGCCGATCGTAGGGCGGGAGACGGAACTGGCGCAGATCGAGGCCGCGATCGCATCGGCCCAGACGGCGAAGACCGGCCTGACAATCCACCTGGCCGGGGAGGCCGGGATCGGCAAGAGTCGCCTGACCACGGAAATCGCCCGCAGCGTCGGCCAGTCCGGGATGCCAGTCACATCCGCCGGGTTCGAGGCGTTCTCTGCCGGATCGCGCCACCTGGCGCAGCGGATAATGGCGGGCCTGCGGGACCTTGCGAAGCCGGTTGACGCGTCCTCGATTGATCAGGCGGTCTGGTCGTGGCTGCACGATGCGGACCCATGCAACGAGGTGGAATTGCGGATGAGCGCGCTCGCGCCCGAGGTGCAGCAAGCGCGGATCGTCGAGGTTCTGGCCGCCGCGCTGACCCGCGCGGCGCAGCCCTCGGGTCTGCTTGTCGTGATCGAGGATTGTCATTGGCGGCCCATGGGCGCGGGCGATTTCATACTCGACCTGATCAGGCAGCTTCAGGACAGTCGCACCGTCGTTCTTCTGACCGAACGGCCGGGACCACGCAGCCTTGACCGGAGGCTGGCGGTCCGCGCGCGGTCGGGGCTGGTGCGGGTCACCTTGCCACCGCTACCAAAGGCGACGGCCCGCGACCTCGTCCGTGCCGTTGCGCCCGACATCGCCGCTCCAGAAGCGGCTATCGAAAGGGCCGCAGGGCATCCGCTGTTCCTGATCCGCCTGCTCGAGGCGAAGTGGAGCGACGGCGCGCTCCCCGCCAGTGTCACCGAACTGGTGCAGGAACAGGTCGAACGCCTGCCCGAGGCCGAGCGGGACGGATTGCGGCAGGCGGCGATCCTCGGCGTCAATTTCGACCCGGCGGATGCCGCCGCGATTTTTCCCGCCACTGCACTGCTGCGATCCAGCGGGGACCTGTTGCACGAGACCGAAACCGGATTGGCCTTCGGTCACGACCTCATCCATCTGGCGATCTACGAGTCCATTCCCGAGCAGACGCGCGGGGATTGGCACGAGCGGGCGGCGGCCCATTTCCGGGGGGCAGCACCGTTCAGCTGGGCCAATCACGCATTGCGGGCGACGGACGACATCGATGCGGGCCACGCGGCCGTGGCAGCCGCGAACGCCATGGTCGCAGCGCGCCGCTTTTCGGCCGCCATCCCCTATATCGAGTCCGGCCTCGCGCGCGACTGCGATCCCGAATCCCGGGCCGAGCTGCATTCCTGCCGCGCCAGCATCCGTCGCATCCGGGGCGACATGGCCGGGGCGCTGGAGGATTACCGCACCGCCCATGCATTCGCCACCCGGGCCGAGACCCATGTGGCCATGCTGACCCGCCAGGCGCTGGTCCTGCATCGCGTGGGCCGTGGGGAAGAGGCAGACCTCGCCCTCGACGCGGCGGAGGAGATCGCCGATGCCAGCGGGCTTGCCGGCGCGGCCCGGGCGGAGATTCACGAACAGCGCGGCAACCGCGCCTTCGTGCGTGGCGATCATGTTGCCTGTCGGACGCATCACGCCGCCGCCCTGGCCGTGGCCGAAGCGGCGGGCGATCCGCGCGGCATCGCCCGCGGCCACGGCGGGCTCGGCGACGCGGCCTATGCCTCGGGCCGGTTCGCCGAGGCCTATCATCACTTCTCCAGGGTCATCGAAACAGCCGAAAGCGCCGGGCTCGGGCTGGTGCGCGAGGAATACCTGTTCATGCGCGGCTTTGCCCGGTTCTTTGCCGACCCCGGCCCGCATGCCTTTCTTCTAGCGGATGTCGCCGTCGACAGCGCCATCCAGTGCGGGGCCGCCCGCACCCAGTCCGTCGCTCGCGAGGTCCGGGCCGAGATGCGGTTGGTCGCCGGAAATCTGGACGGCATGCAGGACGACATCGACGCCATCGACAAGCTGATTTCGGTCCGCAAGGAAAGCCGCATCTCGGCTGATGTCGACATCCTGCGCGTCCAGCTGGCCCTGCGACGGGGCGATCCGTCCACCGCCCGGCGCCTGCTCGCGCCGCTGCTGGTGGGGGCGGAGACCAATGCCGACATCGGCGCGACGGCTTTCGGGCTGAGCGCGCTTCTGGCCCGGACGCGAAAGGAACGCGACGCCGCTCTGGCCCTCGGCCGGACGTGCAGCGCGCACTACGCGCTGTCCCATTCCTTCGTCTGGTTTCACGCCTCGGCGCTGGAATGCGCCGTCCTCGACCGGGATCAGGCGTTGGCCAGGCGGCATATGGATGCGCTGACCGCATTCGCAGGCGACGCCCCCGGCAGCCTGATGGAGGCCTATGTGCGAACCGCCGAACTGGCGCTTTGGCCCGCCACCGCCAGCGATCGCCGCGCCCATGCCGACTGGCTGCGGGAGCGCTGCCTTTCCGGCATCGCCGAGGTCCTGCTGGAGGCCGAGCCCCGCCCCCTGCCCGGGATCGAGACCGAACCGCCGCCTCCGGCCGGCGCACCGTGACGGCATGGTCTGGAAGTCTTGCCTCGACAGGGAAACCGCAGCGCCCGATCGGCATGCCGTTCGGGCCGGCGAGTACGTCAGCCACGTCGCAGTCGATCGCTTCGCCGACAACAGGCTGATCGGTCATGAAGTTTATCGCCACCGTCACCCGGCACGCGGCGGAACCGACAGGAAATCAGCAGTGACCACGCCAAGGCAGGGCGTTGTAGCGTTGCACGACGAACATCATTGTGATCGAGAGGAACGAGGTGCCCCCGGTGGGGCGCGATTGCCCTGAAAGGCGTTACGAGATGGAAAAGAAAGTCGAGGAGTTCTGGCACCGCTTTCTGGCGAGTGACGCGGCAGCCGGTTTCGACAACCCGGTTTTGTATGACGTGATGCGGATAGGTTCCTCCGCCGCCTCGGCCGAGCACGGGGCTTCGGTCGTCCTTTCTGGCCAGAAGACAGCAACCTCTTCGCCGCCCAGCGAATACCCGTCCCGCGAGGCATGGCCGTACGTGGGGGCCTTGAGCGTGCTCCTGCGAGGGGACTCCGCGCCGGTCGCCGTCATCAAGACGACGGAGGTCGTGCTGCGCCGGCTCGGCGATCTGGACAACGACTTTGCGCAGGATTACGGGGAATGGGACGGCACCGCGAAAACCCTGCGAAAGAACCTCGCCGAATTCTACGAATGCGACGAGAACCAGGATCTGATCTGCGAACGCTTTAGGGTCGTCTTCCGGACAGATACATGAGGCGAGAAGAGGTCCCTAGCAGACCTCCGCAACGGACGTCCCGTCCTCCGCTTGCTTGACGACGAGCGCTTTCTGCGAGCCCGTGAACTTCGACGCATTATGCGGTTCCGCTTATCTCCCAGGCGGAAACAGCGCGGCAAGGAAAGACAAGAACATGTTCGATCTAGGTCATCCAGGCCTTCCGAGCCCTTCGATCATGTGAGTGACGCACGCCTCGATCGGCAGGAGGGCGGTCGCGTAGCCCTCTTGCGCGACGATGCGATCTGCCGACTTGGTCAGGACGGCGGCTTCATCGGGGGCTTGATCTTGCAGGCGCGACGCCATTTCACGCAGGAGCTTCATCCGTATCAAAGGCAAGTCCACCGCGTCTGCTTCGGCGAGAACCTTCCGGAGGATCGCAATTGATCCGGCGTCATGGTGGGGCGCTGCGCAGGCGAGCGCGGCTCGCGCACTGATCTTAGCTATGGTTGCAAGCCTTTGTTCCTCAGACTGCAGGAGTCGTTGCAACGTCTTGGCGGCCGGTTCCGGGTTTTCGGAGTTCAACGCAAGTTCGGCCAATTCTGCCTCGGTCCATGCAATGAAGGCAGGCAATTCGGCTTTTTTGGCGATTGCGTGCGCCGTTGTAGACGCCTGCATCGCCTTTCGGTATCGCCGACCATCGCACAGACCGCCGCGACCGCGCGGCAGGCAATCATGCGGTCTACGAGGTGGGGTTTTCCCATCGCGGTCGTAGCGCAGCTTTCGACATGGGCCCAAGCGGCCGCCCCGTTCCCAAGGGCCGCGTGGATGCGCGCAAGGTGGAACTGAAGCATCACGAAACGCGTATGGATCATCCCGTCGAGGGCGTGCCGCCTATCGTCCCAGGCGTCGAGGTGTTCGACAATAGCTGTCCTGGCCGCCCACATCTTGCCCTGTAGCAGAATGGATATAGGCGCGGTGGATCGAGATATGCGCAAGCCGCAGGTCATTGCCCAGTTTCCGCGCGATCGTCTCGGCCTGTTCGAGGCCAGCCACCATCCGTTTCTTCTGCGCCAAGCGCCACAACAGCGCCCGCCGCCATGTCAGAATGTCGGCCTCAAGCCTCAACACGTCATCGCTTGACGGAGAACCCGATATGGCGCGCAGCGCGATGTCCGTCATCCGGTTTGCCAGCGCGTAGGAGGATCGTTCAGCAGCAGACCTTGCGGCGCGCATCGCGAACTCTATTGCGCGATCCGGGAGCTGCCCGCATTCCGCGTGGCGTGCGAGAACCGCGTCGTCGAGACCTCTCGCGCTGCTCCCCTCGTCGTGGATTCGCACGATCCCCGCGTGAAGCGCCACGCGGCGACTTTGTGGAATGCCGATCAGCCAGACGCTGGGTGCGGTGCGGCTGCAGGCCGGTGACGAGACGGGGGCGATCCGACGCCATGGAAGGGCAATGCTCCCCACCTATTGGCGCTTCGCCGATTCGGCTCTATCGTGCCACGGCGCAACTTGCCGAAATAGGAGTTGAACGATGCGGCGCGTCTCCCGTTTCAGCCAGGCGGCCGAACTGCATCGGGCGCCTGCTACAGTGCGGCACCCGCAGTTGCCGAGCGACCGGTCCGATCTGTTGGTCGAACTCGTCAGGACGATCCCTGCTGCTTTGGCCGGGCGGTGACGGTGTGACCCGTTCATTCGATGCCGTGATCGTCGGCTCCGGCCAGGCGGGCCCGCCTCTTGCAGCGCGTCTGACGGCAGCCGGAATGAGCGTCGCGCTGATCGAGCGAAAGCGCGTCGGCGGCACATGTGTGAATGCCGGATGTACGCCGACCAAGACCCTCGTGGCCTCCGCGCGTACCGCGCATGTGGTTCGGCGGGCAGCGGAGTTTGGCATCGGCACCACGCCGCCGCAGGTCGACATGCACCAGGTTCGGGCGCGGATGCGCAGCGTCGTCGGGGCCTCGCGCGACGGACTCGAGTCCTGGTTGACCGGAATGGAGGGCCTGACGCTGTTCCGAGGACAGGCTCGGTTTGTGGCGCCGGGGTCGGTCGAGGTGGATGGCGAGATCCTGAACGCACCCCGGATATTTCTCAATGTCGGCGCCCGTCCCTCCCGGCCGGATATACCCGGCATGAACGAGTTGCCGCACCTCACCAGCACCACGATCCTCGAACTCGACCGCGTGCCCAAGCACCTGGTGATTGTCGGCGGAAGTTACATCGGTCTCGAATTCGCGCAGATGTATCGCCGCTTCGGCGCCGAGGTGACGGTCGTCGAGCGCGCACCGGCACTGATCCCGCGCGAAGATCCGGAAGTGTCGGAAGCGATACGGGGCATACTGGAGGCAGAGGGCATCCAGGTACGGCTTGACGCGGACTGCATAAAACTCGCTCCGGGCCCCGAGGGTGTCTGCGTTCACATAGGCTGTGCCGAGGGTGCGCCCGAGGTGCACGGGACGGATGTGCTGCTCGCGGTCGGCCGGACGCCCAACACCGACGACCTCGGCCTGGACGCCGCGGGCCTTTCCACCGATGCGCGCGGCTTCGTGCCGGTGAACGAGCGGCTGGAAACCGCGGTGTCCGGCATCTGGGCGCTCGGCGATTGCAATGGCCGGGGCGCCTTCACGCATACCAGTTGGAACGACTATGAAATCGTCGCTGCGAACCTCCTCGAGGGTGCCGACCGCAAGGTCTCGGACCGGGTGCCGGGTTACGCCCTTTACATCGACCCGCCGCTCGGGCGGGCGGGCCTGACCGAGGCGCAGGCGCGTTCCGCCGGACACAGGGTTCGGACCGCCACCCGCCCGATGACCCGCGTTGGCCGCGCCGTCGAAAAGGGCGAGACGCAGGGGTTGATGAAAGCGGTCGTCGACGCTGATACGGGCGCGATACTCGGCGCCGCGATACTCGGCCCCGGCGGTGACGAGGCGATCCACGGGGTTCTCGACCTGATGACCGCCGGCATTCCGGCGGACAGCCTGGTGCGGGCGGTGCCGATCCACCCCACTGTCTCCGAACTCCTGCCGACGCTGTTTGGAGATCTGAACTGACGTCGACTGTCGCCTTTCGCCCGTAAACGCCGAAGACTTTGAAAATCGTGGTTTTCAATCCATTTTCCGCATCGCCACCTCAACTGCGGAGTTGATCGGCCACCGGCAGGCGGCGGATGCGATGCCCGGTGGCGGCGAAAATGGCATTTGTGATGGCCGGGACCACTGGAGGCAAGCCCGGTTCGCCCACACCCCCCAGGGGCTGATCGTAGCCGCCCGAGGACGCCAGATGCACGTTTATCTCGCGTGGCGCGACCTCCATGCGCGGGATCAGATAGCTGTCGAAATTGCCTTGCTGCGCACGCCCGTCATGAAATGTCATTTCGGTCGTGAGGGCCTGACCCACACCCATGACCACCGCGCCTTCCATCTGCGAGCGGATGCGGTCGGGGTTTACATTTGCGCCGCAGTCGATGGCGATCTCGAC
The DNA here is from genome assembly GCF_030733425.1 of Roseovarius sp. MMSF_3350. Lineage (GTDB taxonomy): Bacteria > Pseudomonadota > Alphaproteobacteria > Rhodobacterales > Rhodobacteraceae > Roseovarius. The sequence goes on along the minus strand of NZ_JASHIZ010000002.1, from coordinate 110,576 downwards.
CCGCGGTATATGCACCTCGCCGTCCTTGACATCGACCTCGGCTGCCACGGCGACATGGCTGGCGAAGCTGTAATGCGCCGCCAGTCCCAAGCCCCGGCCCGAACGCATCTCGCGGCCCCATCCGATTGCCTCTGCCACCGTCTCGGTCACCTTGCGCAGGCGACCCGTGTCGATGGGATAGCGGTCGGGGTTCTCGCCATAGTTCCAGACATCGCCGATCTCGCTCGGGTCGATCAGGCGGGCGGGCCCGATCACCTCGAGCAGATAGTCGCGAGGATCGCGGCCCGCCGCATCGGCCAATTCCGCGATAAACGACTGGATGGCAAAGGCATGCGGGATGTTGGACACCGACCGATACCATCCGATCCGCACGTGGGCCGGGGCCTGCGGGTTTTCGGCCCGGACATTGGGGATGTCCAGCGGCATGTTGGTCAGGCCCATTCCCAGCTCAAAGGGCAACTTCTCCTTCGGATCGGGGGCGAAGATCGACCCGATCGTGGGGGCGGCGGTGCGGTGCAGCCAAGCGACGGCCTTGCCGGCATGGTCCAGCCCCGCTTCCAGCCGCTCGACCGAAACGGTGTGATAGTAGCTGTGATGCAGATCGTCCTCGCGCGTCCAGGTCAGTTTGACCGGGGTCCCCATCTCGCGGCTGAGGATCGCGGCCTCCAGCACGAAATCGGGCTTGGACTTGCGCCCGAAACCGCCGCCCAGCAGCGTGACGTTCACCGTCACGTCCTCCTCGGGCAACTCCATCTGTTCCGCCAGACGTAGACGCGTGACCTGGGGAGCCTGCACGCAGGCCCAGACCTCGCAGGTTCCGTCACGGACATCGGCCACGGCGGCGGGCGGCTCCATCGGCGCCTGCGCCAGATGGGGGATGTAGTATTCCGCCACCACCCGGGTCGGCGCCGCGGTCAGCGCGGTCTCGACATCGCCCCGGTTCAGGATCAGCTTGCCGTCGCTGGTCTGCACCGCCGCCTCAAGCTCGGTTTTATACTCTTCCGAGGAATAGCTGCCATGGGGCCCGTCATCCCATTCGATGACCAGTGCCTCGCGGCCCTTGATCGCGGCCCAGGTGCTGCGGGCGATGACCGCCACGCCACCCAGCGGCCGGAACTCGGCGGGGATTGCGGGCGGGTCCAGACGGACGACCCGTTCGACTCCGGCCACCTGCAGGGCGGCGCTTTCATCCACGCTGGAGATGCGACCGCCAAAGACCGGCGGGCGGGCGATGACCGCATAGAGCATCCCCTCGCGGCGGACATCGATCCCGTAGGTCGCCGTACCGCGCGTTATGTCATTGTTGTCGACCAGCCCGATGTCGCCTTTCCCAACATAGTGGAAGGTTGCCGGATCCTTCAGGCGCACCCCCTCGCGGTCGGGAACTGGCAGGGCGGCGGCGGCGGCGGCCAGTTCGCCATAGCCCATGCGGCGGTCCGATCCCTCGTGGCGCACAAAGTGCCCCTCGGCGCGCACCTCGGCCACGGGCACATCCCAGGCATCGGCAGCGGCCTGTTCCAGCATTGCACGGGCCGAGGCCCCGGCACGGCGCATGGGATCGAAGAAATGGCGCAGGCTGCGCGATCCGTCGGTGTCCTGGTTGCCAAAGCGCGACTCGTCGCCCGGGGCCTGGGTCACGCGGACTTTGTCCCAGTCCGCCTCCAACTCCTCGGCCACGACCATGGCAATCGAGGTACGCACCCCCTGTCCCATTTCGGCGCGGTGGATGGTCACGGTGACGATGCCGGCCTCGTCGATCGAGACAAAGACGTTGGGGTCGTCGCGCCATCCGTTCGGCATCGCATCGGCGCCGAACTCGGCAGACGCCTCCTGCGCGAGACCGCGGGCGGCCAGGCCCACGGCCAGAACAAGACTGCCGGCACCCAGGCCCAGCAACAAAGAACGGCGGCTGACATTCGCAATGCGGGTTGTTTGCATCATTTTGTCCTCGCCTGTGCGGCCTGCTTGATCGCGGCCCGTATGCGCGGATAAGTGCCGCAGCGGCAGAGGTTCGCGCTCATCACCGCGTCAATGTCTTCGTCAGTCGGCTCGGGCGTGGAATCGACCAGCGCCGCCGCCTGCATGATCTGCCCGGCTTGGCAGTATCCGCATTGCGACACGTTCAGATCGCGCCAGGCCACCTGCACCGGATGATCGCCGTTCTCGGTCAGACCCTCGATGGTGCTCACGTCGGAACCTTCGGCCATCGAGATGGGAGTGATGCAGGCGAAGGTCGCATAGCCGTCCAGATGGATCGTGCAGGCGCCGCATTGGGCCATGCCGCAGCCGAACTTGGTACCGGTCAGTCCCAGTTCGTCGCGCAGATACCACAGCAATGGCATTTCGCGGTCGCCATCGAAACTGTGCTCCGTTCCGTTCACGGTAAGGGTGATCATTATGCTTTCCTCGCTTTCAGGATGCGTGTCGTTGCCGGGCCGCCAGGCTGACCGCAATCGCCGGTGAGGCAACAGCCGCGGGTGCGTCAATCGCCAAGGCGCCGCGAAGTACGGTTGGGTATTCGACGCCGAGGATGGAGTGTCGTTGCCGATTGTCGGCTGGCGCAGTTCACTCACCCTAGCTGGCGCGCTCGAGGCCTGCGTCGCAGGACTTGCTGCGCAAGCGCCGATATTGCGGTGTTCATGCTGCAAACCCGGATCATCGGGCAAGAATTAACGACAATGGCAATGTCAGGGGCACCGACGTTGCATCCCGCGATGTGCGTCTCGGCGAAGCGTGCCAGCCTCAGCGACAATCTTTCCCAAGTCGGCAACCAGATCCCAGGAAGCGCCGCTCGTTGACATGCTGGCAGCAATGGCGGGTTCCCGGCCGTGGTTCGCAGCCAACCACCCCATCGCCGGCCTGACCCAGTTCTCGAGGCACGGCCTCCGATGGCGCCAGCGCCCTCGGCTCCCAGGCCAAACCGCTCATGAGCAGGCCACCGTCGCCCCTCACTCCAGCGGTGCCAGCGCCACTTCGTAGCGGATCGTCGCCGCCACCGGCGCCGCCCCGTCGGCCACGCGCGGCTCGTCCGTATAGCCCGTAAGCCGCAGGAAACTGCCCTCGACAGTCGCCGTCACAACGTTGTCCCCGGTCATCTCGTGAGCGGTCAGCGTGCCGTCGCCGCCATCAGCCCCCATCGCCAACGGCGCGTCATAGCCCTGGTCGTCAAAGATCTCCGCCGAAAGCAACCGCATCTCGCCGCCCTGCTCCAGCAGCGTGACCTGCACCATCGGGCGTCCGGGCGTGCCGTCCTCGTCGACCATGCGCCCCACGGCATTGATCGACAGCGACGCGCCCACAATCATCCGCTGCTTCGCATAAGCCCGCTCGCGCTCGACGTCATAGGGAATGACCACCTCCATCGTCTCGCCATCCAGCGTGACAGTCATGTTTCCGATCGTCTCTTAGTCGTCGCCCAGCTCCGCCGCGGGTGAAAAAACGTGTCAAATCAAGGTCCCGCGCAAAAGAACAATGCGCGGGCCGTAACAGACACCTCTGGACCACGCGAAACCGGCGGCGTCAGCCCCCGTCCCGCCACCGGTTCACGATAGGATAACGCCGGTCCAGCCAGAACGCCCGCTTCGACAGCCGCGTGCCCGGCGCCGACTGGAACCGCTTGTACTCGCTGATGTAGATCAGGTGCTCCACCCGCGCCGCATCGTCGCGGTCGAACCCCGCCTTGACGCAATCCTCGATCGACCCGTCCTCGTCCACCAGGATCTGCAATATCCCGTCCAGAACCGGGTAGTCCGGCAGGCTGTCACTGTCCTTCTGGTCCTCGCGCAGCTCCGCACTGGGCGGCTTGGTGATGATGTTGCCGGGGATAACCTCGCCCGCGGGTCCCATCATCCAGTCCCGGTGATTGGCGTTCCGCCACCGGCACACATCGAACACCCGCGTCTTGTACAGATCCTTGATCGGGTTGTACCCGCCCGCCATGTCGCCATAGATCGTGGCATAGCCGACCGCCACCTCCGACTTGTTGCCGGTGGTCAACAGCATCTCTCCGAACTTGTTGGAAAGCGCCATCAACAACAGCCCGCGAAGCCGCGACTGGATGTTCTCCTCGGTGATCCCGGCGTCGGTCCCCTGAAAGAGCGGCGCCAGCGTGTTCGTGATCGCCGCCCGCCCCTCGGCGATAGGCACGAAATCATACCGCGCGCCCAGCGCCTCTGCGCACGCCTTGGCATCGTCGAGCGAGCCTTGCGAGGTATATTCCGACGGCAGCATCACGCAGCGAACGTTCTCCGCCCCCAGCGCATCCACCGCGATGGTCGCGACAATCGCACTGTCCACGCCCCCCGACAGGCCCAGCAGCACCTTGCCGAACCCCGTCTTGCGCATGTAATCCCGCAGGGCCAGCACCATCGCGTGGTAATCCGTCTCCAGCGTGTCGGGTATATGCGCCAGCGCCCCCGTCTCGATCCGCCAGCCGTCGTCGCCCCGCACCAGGTCGATATGCGCGATATCCTCCTGCATCAGCGGCATCTGCACCGCCAGCCCCCCTCCGGGGTTCAGCGCGAACGTACCGCCATCGAAAACTTGGTCGTCCTGTGCGCCCACCAGGTTCAGGTAGATCAGCGGCAACCCGGTCTCCACCACCCGGTTCACCATCAACATGTGCCGAAGCTCCAGCTTGCCGCGGTAGTAGGGCGACCCGTTGGGGATCAGCAGAAACTCCGCCCCCGTCTCGGCCAGCGTCTCGGGCACGTCCTCGTGCCAGCTGTCCTCGCAGATGGGGCTGCCGATGCGCACGCCGTTCACCGCATAGGGCCCCATCACGTCGCCCTGCGCATACAGCCTCACCTCGTCGAACACAGTCTCGTTGGGCAGGTGATGCTTCAGCACGCAGGCGGTGATACTGCCGCCCTTCAGGATGTAATAGGCATTGTAAAGCTCCGCGCCTTCCAGCGCAGGACCGCCGATTGCCAGCGCGGGGCCGACGGCGCACTCCTGCGCCAACGCCTCGATCGTGGCGATCGCCGCCTGGTGAAACACCGGCTTCTTGATCAGGTCCTGCGTGTTGTAGCCGGTGATGAACATCTCGGGCAGCGCCACAAGGTCGGCCCCGGCGTCGCGGCCCGCCTCCCACGCCTTGCGCGCCAGCGCGGCGTTGCCCTCAAGGTCGCCCACCGTGGCGTTCAGCTGTGCCAATGTCACGCGAAACCGATCCGCCATGCGCCTCAAACCCTCGCAATTCATCGCTCCCTCTCGATTTAACAGAGTGACGCGCGAGGGAAAGCCGAAACCGGGAAAAGCCGTTGTCAGCCCTGCCCGCGTCAATTACGTTCTCTTGGACCCATTGGGGGGTTGTCTCGAACCGGGGTGAGTGGGCAGACATGCAAAGCAGAACCGTCACATCTATCGTCCTCGCCGCGATGCTGGGGCTGTCCGGCCCCGCCCTCGCGCAGGAGGACGACGTCCAGACCAAGCAGTATGACGATGGCGGCATCTACGAGGGCACGTTCCGCAACGGGCTTCAGCACGGCACCGGCACCTATACGCTTCCCAACGGCTATGAATATTCCGGCGAGTGGGTCGATGGCGAGATCCGCGGCACCGGCACCGCCCGCTTCCCCAATGGCTCGGTCTACGAGGGCGAGTTCGCCAAGGGCAAGCCCGAGGGCGTGGGCAAGATCACCTTCTCAGACGGCGGCACATACGAGGGCACCTGGGAAGACGGCAAGATCACCGGCGAGGGCGTGGCGGTCTATGCCAACGGCGTCCGCTACGAGGGCGGCTTCCGCAACGCCCAGCACCACGGCCGCGGCCGCATGGAAAGCCCCGGCGGCTATATCTACGACGGAGACTGGGTCAACGGCGTCAAGGAAGGCACGGCGACCATCACCTACCCCGACGGTGCAGTCTATGAAGGCGAGGTCAAGCGCGGCGCCCGCGACGGCGAAGGCACGCTGACCATGCCCGACGGGCTGATCTACGAAGGCACCTGGTCCGAAGGGCAGATCAACGGCACCGGCAAGCTCACCCAGCCCAACGGCGATGTCTACGAAGGCGATCTCGTTGCCGGCCGCCGCGAGGGCCAGGGCCGCGTGGTCTACAACAACGGCGATGTCTACGAGGGCGAGTTTGCCGATGACAGCCGCCACGGACAGGGCACCTTCACAGGCTCCGACGGCTACCGCTACGAAGGCTCCTGGGTTGCCGGCAAGATCTCTGGCGAAGGCACCGTCACCTATCCCGACGGCTCGGTGTATGAAGGTCAGTTTCGCGACGACCTCGCCAATGGCGTGGGCAAGGTCACCTATCCCGACGGCTCCACCTACGAGGGCGAGTGGTCCGGTGGCGTGATCGACGGCACGGGCAAGGCGACCTACCCCAACGGTCTCGTCTACGAGGGCGAGTTCGAGAATGCCAAGAACCACGGCCAGGGCGTGATGACCTATCCTGACGGCTACCGCTACGAAGGCGCTTGGCAGGATGGCCAGCGGCATGGTCAGGGCACCGCCACCTATGCCGACGGCACGGTCTACGTAGGCGAGTTCCGCGAGGGCCAGCGCCACGGCACCGGCAAGATCACCATGCCCGACGGCTTCGTCTACGAAGGCGAGTGGCGGAACGGCGAGATCTCGGGCCAGGGCGTGGCGACCTACACCAACGGCGACGTCTACGAGGGGACGTTCGAGAACGGCAAACGGCAGGGCACCGGCACCATGCGCTACGCCACGGGCGAAGAGGCGACCGGCGAATGGTCCGACGGTGCGCTGGCCGAGCAAACCACCATCGTGACCGATGAGGAGGCCGCGGCCGAGCCGCCCGCCACCGAGGCCACACCCGAGGCCTCCGGCGAAGAAACCGGCCCAACGTCATCCGATGTCGCCGACCCCACCCCCGAGACACAGACAGAGGCGGAGACGGAGACGGAGTCAGAGGCCACGACCGACACGGAACCCGAGCCCGAGACCGAAGGCACCGACGACGAGACCACCGGAGAGAACAACTGACCCCGCGCGCCCGTCCCGGACTTGATCCGGGACCTCCACGCCGCGCGCGACACAGCCCCAAGTGATCCCGGCTCAAGCCCGGGATGCCGCGATGTCCCCCGACTAATAAACCGCAAACTCCGCACGCCCCGTTAACCCACCAAACCACAAGGCTCGCACCGCCGCTGTACCCCCGGGATACCGGCACGCGAACCCACGCGCCGTTTCCCCCGCCCCGGTTCCCGTCCATATCCCGATCAAAGGTCAAGCGCCGGCGTAGGGTGGGTGAAAACCCACGCGTCACCCGGTTAACAAACCACAAACACCGCGCGCCCCGTTAACCCGCCAAATCGCGGAAATACGCACCGTCGCCATACCACCCGAATACCGACGCAATACCGACGTCCGGTTCGCCCGGAACTCCGCCCCGTTAACCCGTGATTCGCCCCCTCACACCACCTCGCCCGCATCCAGCCGGTCCAGGATCCGTTTCGCCCCCTTCAGGACAGCCTCCTTGCGGTCATCCTTCATCCGGTCCCAGGTGGCATACATCTGCGCCATCCGCGGATTGCTGGCGAACTTCTCCCGGTGGCGCACAAGAAAGTCCCAATACAACAGGTTGAAAGGACACGCTTTTTCGCCCGTCCTTTCCTTCACCGAATAGGCACAGGATCCGCAATAATCCGACATCTTGTCGATGTAATTGCCCGAACTGACATAAGGCTTCGACGCGATGATGCCGTCATCCGCGAACTGGCTCATCCCGATCGTGTTCGGCGCCTCCACCCATTCATAGGCATCATGGTAAACCGCCAGGTACCATTCATGCACCTGGTACGGGTCCACCCCTGCCAACAAGGCAAAATTGCCTGTCACCATCAGCCTTTGAATGTGATGCGCATAGGCCGATTCCCGTGTCTGATCAACGGCATGGCCGACACAGTTCATATGCGTCTCGCCCCCCCAATACATCCACGGCAAGTCCCTCGAATGCCCCAACGCATTGCGCGTCACATAGTCCGGACCCTCCCGAAAATAGATCCCCCGCACGTATTCCCGCCATCCGATGATCTGCCGGATGAACCCCTCCGCGGCGTTGATCGGCACATTCCCGGCTTTCCATTCCTCTTCCACACGGGTGCAGATTTCCACAGGATCCAGCAATCCGATGTTCAAATACTGAGATAACAGCGAATGGTGCAGGAACCGGTCGTCCTGCAGCATCGCGTCCTGGTAATCGCCGAAACAGTCCAGCAGGTTCTTGGCGAAATGGTCCAGCGCCCGCAGCGCCTGGCTGCGGGTCACTGCATAAGTAAAAGGGCGCAATACACCGAAATTGCTGCCGAATTTCTCCTCGACCAGATCGAGCACCTCCTCGGTGACCTCGTCCGGCGTAAACGCCATAGGCTTCGAGCGCAGCATGTCCCCCGAGGCCGGCTTGCGGTTCTCGTGGTCGTAATTCCATTTCTCTCCTGCCGGCTCATCCCCTTCCATCATCAGCCCCGTCTTTCGGCGCATTTCGCGATAAAAATACTCCATCCTCAAAGACTTGCGGCCCTCAGCCCAAGAATTGAATTCGCCCAGCGAGGCCACGAAACGGTCGTCCGGCAGCACCGTGACCTTCAACGGCGCATTCTGCAGCGCCTCGACCAGCCGCCACTCCCCCGGCTGGGTGGCGATCACCTCGGTCGTGTCATGCTCTTGCCCGCGCCGCATCAACTCGCCGACGATGGACTTCGACGTGCCTTCTTGGCCCAGCCGTGCATAGGCAACGTGCCAGCCATCCTCCTGAAGTTCCTCGGCAAAATGGCGCATGGCCGAGAAGATCAGCGCGATCTTCTTAGGGTGATGCCCGACGTAGCTGGCCTCGTCCGCGACCTCCGCCATGACCACGAGGTCGCTCTCCTTGTCCGCCTCGCGCAGCGCCGACAGCCTCTGGCTCAGCTGGTCCCCCAGCACCAGGATCAGCCGCTTCACCACGGCACCGCCTCCCCGGCCCAGTCATAGAATTGCCCTGTATTCTCGGGCGTTAGCCGCGCCAGCACATCCAAAAGGTTCTTCGCCGCCTCCTCGGGCGTCACCGTATTATGTCCCACCGCGAACTTCTCGGTCAGCGCCGTCTCAACGGTTCCGGGATGCAACGCCACGCAGATCGACTGCTTGTGCGTCCGCGCCAGTTCGATCGCCCCACCGTGGATCATCTGGTTCACCGCCGCCTTGGCGGTGCGATAGCTGTACCACCCGCCAAGGCCGTTATCCCCGATCGACCCCACCCGCGCCGACAATGCGGCAAACCGGCATTCCCGGTCGCGCGGCAATAGCCTTACCGCATGCTTCAGCACCAGCGCCGGGCCTACGCAGTTCACCCGAAACTGCGCCTCCATCGCCTCTGCGGTCAATTCTTTCAATGACTTCTCCGGCCCGCGCCCGTCCAATTCCAGAGCGCCTGTGGCGACAAAAACGAGGTCGAACTCTTCCTCGAGCGCCCCCAGATGCGCTTCGACAGATGCCTCGTCCGTCACGTCCAGACTATCGCCAGACCGTGACAGCCCGGTCACCCGCACGTCGCGCTTTTCCAACTCCAACACCAGCGCGGATCCGATCCCGCCCGAAGCGCCTATCACCAATGCATCTTTCATGACGCCAAGAGCTAGCGGGCGGCTGAGACCCTTCAAGGCGCAAATCACCGTCAGATCGGGGGTTTTCAACGTCGCTCATCGTGCCTATGCTCTGCGTCATGTCTACGCGCCGCCATATCCTCGGCCCCGCAAGCCCCGCCCCGGCGGCTTGCCTTTCCGCGCGTCTGCTCCTAAGCCGCCTCTGAGCGTGCCCTGATCCGGCGCGACCGCTCAGAGGAGTAGCCTTTCGCGCCACACAGGCTTAGGAAAAACACACGAGACATGACATGACCAACTCCGAACAGAACCGCGTGGTGATCTTCGACACCACCCTGCGCGACGGCGAACAATCCCCCGGCGCCACCATGACCCATGCCGAAAAGCTGGAGATCGCCGGCCTGCTGGACGAGATGGGCGTCGACATCATCGAGGCCGGCTTTCCCATCGCGTCCGAGGGCGACTTCAGGGCCGTCTCAGAGATCGCCAAGAATGCGAAGAACAGCGTGATCTGCGGCCTCGCGCGCGCCAACCTCAAGGATATCGACCGCTGCTGGGACGCGGTGAGGCACGCCAGCCAGCCCCGGATCCATACTTTCATCGGCACCTCGCCCCTGCACCGCGCCATCCCGAACCTCAACAAGGACGAAATGGCCGAGCGCATCCACGAGACGGTCACCCACGCCCGCAACCTCTGCGACAACGTGCAATGGTCCCCGATGGATGCGACGCGGACGGAATGGGATTACCTCGCCCGCGTGGTCGAGATCGCCATCAATGCCGGGGCCACCACGATCAACATCCCCGATACCGTGGGCTACACCGCGCCCGTCGAAAGCGCCGATCTGATCCGCCGCCTGATCGCCGAGGTGCCGGGCGCAGACGAGGTGATTTTCGCAACCCATTGCCACAACGATCTCGGGATGGCTACGGCCAATTCGCTGGCCGCCGTCGAGGGCGGCGCGCGCCAAATCGAGTGCACGATCAACGGGTTGGGCGAACGCGCGGGCAACACCGCGCTGGAAGAAGTGGTGATGGCGATGAAGGTCCGCAACGACATCATCCCTTACCACACCCGCATCGACAGCACGAAGATCATGCACCTGTCGCGCCGGGTCGCCACCGTGTCGGGGTTCCAGGTCCAGCCCAACAAGGCCATCGTCGGCAAGAACGCCTTTGCCCACGAATCCGGCATCCACCAGGACGGCATGCTCAAGAACGCCGAGACGTTCGAGATCATGCGACCTGAGGATGTGGGCCTGACCGAGACCAATATCGTCATGGGCAAGCATTCCGGCCGCGCCGCCCTGCGCTCGAAGCTCAAGAACCTCGGGATCGACCTGGCCGAGAACCAGCTTGGCGATGTCTTTGTCCGGTTCAAGGAACTGGCCGACCGCAAGAAAGAGGTGTTCGACGAAGATCTGATCGCGCTGGTCACCGCCGGTGAGGATGCCGAGAACGACCGCCTCGTGCTGAAATCCCTGCGCGTCGTGTGCGGCACCGGGGGACAGGCCGAGGCCGAGATGGTCATGTCCATCGACGGCAAAGAGAAATCCGCGACGCAACAGGGCGACGGCCCCGTCGATGCCACCTTCAAGGCCGTGCGCGAGTTGCACCCCAATGACGCGCACTTGTCGCTCTATCAGGTTCACGCCGTGACCGAAGGCACCGACGCGCAGGCCACGGTCTCGGTCCGGCTTGAGGAAGGCGGCAATATCGCCACGGGCCAGTCGGCCGATACCGACACCGTCGTCGCCAGTGCCAAGGCCTACATCAACGCCCTCAACCGCCTGTTGACCCGTCGTGCGAAACTTGGCGAGGACGAAAAGGAAGTCAGCTACAAGGACGTCAGCTGACCAAGGCGCCTCGCCCGGATCAGACCCGGGCGAGGATGCGACGACGCAAGGATCTGGCGAAGGTCTCCCCGCTGGTATCGATCAACCAGTGTTCCGCCAAAGCAGAACGGCGCCCCCTCTTGGGGACGCCGCCTTAACAACACTGCTCGAAAATATCAGTCCCAGCCGACTTCGTTAAACAGTTCCTGCGCCTTGGCCGCGTTTCGGCTGAAGGCCGCGGTGGGCGTGGTTTCGTCTGCCTTGAACTCGCCCAGGCGCTCGGTCGTGGGGGTGCCCGGCGCGTCCTCGACTGCAGGGTATTCGTGGTTGCCCGTGGCAAGGTTGGTCTGCGCCGTATCGCTGGTGAAGAATTCCATCAGCTTCAATGCGTTTTCCGGGTTCGGCGCTGTCTTCAGCATCGCCGCCGTGGACAGGTTCACGTGCGTGCCGCGATCGTCCTGGTTAGGCCAGACCCAGCCGATATTGTCGATGCCGTCGCTCAGGCCCTCGACGTCGGATTCGAAACCGCGCACGAAGTAATAGTGGTTGCCCACCGCCACTTCGCACTCGCCCGACACGATGCCGCGCAGCTGGTCGGTGTCGCCGCCTTGCGGCTCGCGCGCCATGTTGTTGACGATGCCCTGCGCCCATTCCTTGGCCGCTTCCTCGCCCTGCGTTTCGATGATCGAGGCCATCAGCGACTGGTTGTAAATGTTCGAGGAGGACCGGATGCAGATCTTGCCTTCCCACGCGGGATCGGCCAGCTCTTCATAGGTCTGCGGCGGGTTTTCCACCTTTTCCTTGTCGTAATAGATGATCCGCGCGCGCTGCGCGATCCCGTACCACAGGTTCTCGGGATGCTCGAGGTGATCGGGAATGCGGTCTTCGATGGTCTGCGATTCGTAGGCCGCCAGCAAGTCCAGTTCCTCGGCGCGCGCCATGCGGCCCGCGTCCACGGTGATCAGCACGTCGGCGGGGCTGTTCTCGCCTTCCGCTTCCAGCCGCGCGATCAGTTCGTCGGCATCGGCCTCGATCCGGTTCACGGTGATGCCGGTCTCCTCGGTGAACGCGTCATAGAGCGCTTCGTCGGTGTCGTAGTGGCGCGAGGAATACACGTTGACCTCCTGCGCGAGGGCGGGCGCTGTCACGCCTGTCAGGGCCAGCGCGGCAACGAGTGAACGGGATGTCAGATAAGCCATCGAGAAACAGCCTTTCTTTTTCTGAGTGAATTTGTAGGCAATTGATGAATATTCCGACAAAAAGAGTCAAGACATGTTTTTTACGCGGCGACGAAGCGCCAACCAAACGCAGCGTAAAACTTGCACGTCCCGCAATTCGTGATCATGCTGCCCGGATGGGAGAAACGGCGCAACCAGATGCGCCGCGGGAGGAGACAACATGACATTTTCCACACGTCAGGACGTGATTGGTATTCAGGAAGAAATGCCGTGGGAGGCACGCGATGTGCCCAAGACGGTGTACCGGATGCTGGCCGATACCGCGACGGCATTTCCAGATCGGCCGGCCGTCAGTTACCAGCTTCTGTCGGGTCCGACTGACAAGGCGCAAACCCTCACTTGGTCAGAGTTCCATGGGCGTGTCTGCCAGGCCGCCAACCTGTTTCGCAGCCTGAAGATCTCGGAAAATGACGTGATCGCCCTCGTCATGCCCAACTGCCTTGAGACTGCCATCGCCACGATCGGCGCCATGGTCGCGGGCATCGCCAACCCGATCAACCCTCTCCTGGAGCCCGAACAGATCGGTGCCATCCTGCGCGAGACCGACGCCCGTGTCGTCGTGACCCTGCGGTCCTTCCCGAAAACCGACGTCGCCCAGAAAATGGCCGAGGCGGTGCGTAACGCGCCCCGTGTGCACACGGTGCTGGAGGTCGACCTCCTCAGCTATCTGACGCCACCCAAAAGCTGGATCGTCCCGCTGATCCGGCCCAAGAACCCGGAAAACCACCACGCCGACGTCAAGAATTTCAACGCCGAGGCGCGCAAGCACGGCAAGACTTTGTCGTTCGAGGACAAGCAGGCCGACCGCGTCGCCGCCTATTTCCACACCGGCGGCACCACCGGCATGCCCAAGGTCGCGCAGCACAAGTATTCCGGCATGGTCTATAACGGCTGGCTGGGCCATCGCCTGCTCTTTGACGAGCATGACAGCATCATGTGCCCGCTGCCGCTCTTTCACGTCTTCGCCTGCCACGTGATCCTGATGGCGATGATCAAGTCCGGCGCACACGTGGTCTTCCCCACGCCCGCCGGCTATCGCGGCGACGGCGTGTTCGACAACTTCTGGAAGCTTTTGGAGCGCTGGGGCACGACCTTTGTCATCACCGTGCCCACCGCCACTGCAGCGCTGATGCAGCGCAAGGTGAACGCCGACATCTCGAAGGTGAAGAACGCCTTCTCCGGCTCGGCCCCCATGCCGCTGGAACTCTTCAAACGGTTCGAATCCGCCACCGGAATGACCGTGATCGAAGGCTATGGGCTGACCGAGGCCACCTGCCTTGTCTCTTGCAACCCGCCCACGGGCGAGAAGAAGGTCGGCAGCGTCGGCGTCCCGCTGCCCTATACCGACGTCAAGATCTACAAGACCGACGGCGCCGAATGCGGCCCTGACGAGGTGGGTGAGATCTGCATCGCCAACCCCGGCGTCTTCGCCGGCAACACCTATACCGAGGCCGCCAAGAACAAGGACCTCTACCATCACGAGGTCTACCTTCGCACCGGCGACCTTGGCCGGATCGACGCAGACGGTTATCTATGGATCACCGGCCGCGCCAAGGACCTGATAATTCGCGGCGGCCACAACATCGACCCCGCCGATATCGAAGAGGCGCTGATGGCCCATGCCGAGGTTGCCGGCGCAGGCGCCATCGGCCAGCCAGACGCGCATTCCGGCGAGCTGCCCTGCGCCTATGTCGAACTGGTCGAGGGCGGCACCGTCGATTCCGCTGCTCTGCTGGAACATTGCAAGCGTCACGTCCACGAACGTGCCGCCATTCCGAAATATGTCGAGGTTCTGGACGAACTGCCCAAGACCGCGGTGGGCAAGGTCTTCAAGCCCGACCTGCGCAAGCGCGCCATCACCCGCGTCTACAACGCCGCACTGGCCGAGGCGGGCCTCAAGGCCGAGGTGACCGAGGTGATCGACGACAAGAAGCGCGGATTGGTGGCCCGCCTGTCGAAAACCGGAGACGTCGACGAGGCGGCCATTTCCCAATGCCTTGGCGAATTTACCCGCCCCTGGGAGTGGGCTGAGGCAAAGACCAAGGCGGACGCCGCCTGAGGCCCGGCTTCAGACCTTGAACGACAGTATCGTACCGACGTCTTCCCGCTCGGTACGATACTGGTTGACGGGATGCGTATCGTCGGAGTAACCGAAAGAAATCGCACAGAGGATCGCTTGGTCCTCCGGCAGGTCGAAATGCCGGCGGATCACCTGCGGATAGGCCGCGACCGCCGCCTGCGCGATGGTGCCCAGCCCCTCTGCCGTGGCCGCCAGCATAAAGGCCGTCAGAAACCCGCCCGCGTCCAGCGCGCCGTAGGGCCCCAGCACCCGCGGAATGTGCAGGATGGCGACATGCGGCGCATCGAACAGCTCGAAATTCCGCATCGACTGCCGCGCCCGCGCCTCGCGGTCCTCCCGCGCGATGCCCACCGCGTTGTAAAGCGCATAGCCACAGGTCCGCCGCCGCTCTCCCAAGGCACCGGGATAGCTTTCGGGCCAGTCCATGTCCGGCCCCGGTTTGCCCGTCTGCACCTCGCTCAGCAAGGCCTGTCGGAACGCCTCCGTCTCCGTGCCCCGCGTCACCAGCAATCCCCAGGGCTGCGTGTTGTTCCAACTGGCGGTGTGTCGCGCCGTGTCGACGATCCGCTCGATCACCGCCTCCGCCACCTGCTCTGGCCGGAAGGCCCGGCACGAATACCGCGCCTGCATCAGACGCTTCAGGGCCTCGCCATCCGCGCTCATTGGCTCATCGCCACGCCATAGCCCACCGCCGCAGCGACGATCACGCCGATCACCACGGCAATCGCGATCTTGATCGCCGAATAGGGCCGCTCGCCCTGCACCTTGCCATCGCGCCCGTTGACCACGAAGCGATAAGTTTCGCCGCGGTACTTGTAGGCCGCCAGCCACACCGGCAGCAGGACGTGCTTGAAGGTCACGTCGCTGACATTCGTGTCGATCGAATGGATGCGCTGCCGGTCGCCCCCGATGTCGAACCGGACATCCCGCGCAATCCGCGCATCCATGATCTGGCGCGCCTGCACGAAACCGTCCTCCAACGTCACCTGATACCCCTCGGCGCGGAAACCGGCGAGGAACTCGGGGCTGTAGGGCTGCAACTCGCCCAGTTCCCAAGGCTCCAGCGCATCGGTATACCGCTTTGGCAGGGTTTTCGACGCCAGCACCAGTACATCGTCGAAGAACCGCGCCACCCGGCCCCGCACCGGGGTCCAGCGCACCTTGGGGACCTGCACCTGCTGGCGCTTGCCGTCGCGCATCACCGTCCGCGTTTCGTAATAGACCGTGCCACGCTCGCCGGTATAGCTGGATTTCGTATCCGCGTCATAGGTCCAGTAGGGCACGTAGATACCCTGCATCTTCCGCCCCTTCCGGGCGTATTCCTGCAAGCCATTGGGCGCGAACCAAAGCCGCCCCAGCCAATCGGTCATTGCGTCTCGCGCCGCCGCCTCATCTACCTTGAAGGGCAAGACCCCGCGCGGCTTGATGTGCCGGTGGGTGCCGGTATCGGTTACAACCGGCGTGGCGCAGAACGGACATTCCTTGGCGTGCACAGTCTCGTCGAACTCTACTTGCGCCGCGCAGTTGGGGCAGGTCACGACGCGCGTTTCCTCGATTTCCGAGGCGTCAAGGTCACCCTTCACCGCCGCGCGGAAATCCAGCTCTTTCAGCGGGGCGGCCCACGGCCCGCCCTGCTCCAATTCGGCCTCGTTGCCGCAATGGTCACAGATCAGCTTGCCCGCCTGCGGATCGTACCGGAAATCCGCCCCGCAATTGTCGCAGGGGAAACGGTGTTCATCTTGGACAGTGGGGGAATCGAGCATAATGCCTGCGGGTCCTTGTTGAACAGTCTCGGGATGGCGGGATGCGCCAGTGTAAAGGGCCAGCCGTTCGCCAGGTCCGGCGTCAGGCCCCAGGTGGCGGCGGCGGCAGAATGGTGAAAAGCTGCGCCAGTTCCTGCACGTCGCCGGCCTTCAGCCAACCATCCTGCCCAGCGGTCCAGACATGGCTGTCCCGCGTCAGCTTGCCCTCGCTCGCCATCCGGCCCAGGGCAGCCTTGGAATAGGGACCGTGGGTCTGTCCGTTCTCGGCGATGTGCCAGACATGCTCAACCGGCGGCGGGGGCGGTGCGGGCGAGGCAGTGGGTGACGGCTGATGAGCACCCTGGCCCCACGGCCCGCCCTGCCCGGCCATCTGGCCCGCCATCGCCATGCCAAGCCCCGCGCCGATCCCGGCCCCCATGCCGCCCCCGGCGCCGCCGGGGTTCTTGGCCGCCGCCGTCATCGCCTCGGCGGCTGAGTATTGCGTGAACTTGCCCAAATCTCCGGCCAGCCCCATCGACGTGCGCTTGTCCAGCGCCTCTTCCACCGCGGGCGGCAGCGAGATGTTCTCGATATAGAATTCCGGAATGGTCAGCCCGTACTCCGCCACCACGGCGGAAATCTCGGCCGCCACCAGCTTGCCCAAATCGGCGGTGTTGGCCGCCATGTCCAGCACCGGAATACCGCTGCCCGCGATGATCCGACTGAAGCTCTGCACGATGATGTTACGGACCTGATAGCTGATCTCGTCCATCGTGAATTCGCCATCGGTGCCCACGATCTCGGTCAGGAACTTCGCCGGATCCGTCACCCGCGTGCTGTAGGTGCCAAACGCGCGGATGCGCGTCGGCCCGAACTCCGGGTCGCGCAGCATGATCGGGTTCTTCGTACCCCACTTGAGATCCGTGAACCGCGTCGTGTTGATGAAATAGATTTCGGACTTGAACGGGCTTTTAAACCCGTGATCCCAATGCTGCAACGTCGTCATGATCGGCATGTTGTTGGTCTCGAGCATGTAGAGACCCGGCGTGAAAACATCCGCCAGTTGCCCCTCGTGCACGAAGACCGCCGCCTGTCCTTCGCGCACGGTCAGCTTGGCACCGTACTTGATCTCGTGCCCATGGCGCTCGAACCGCCAGACCATCGTGTCGCGGGTATCGTCCACCCAGTGGATGACATCGATGAATTCACCTGAAAGAAAATCGAAAATGCCCATGGTAATCTCCGTGCGCTAGGTCTTGTCCGGCAAGCGGACATTCGCGGGTATCATAAACTCAATTTCAGGTGCTGCCACATATCTTGTCGCGACCGCGCTCACGACTCGCCCTTCTCGAACAGCCGCCGCAGGATCGGCCGCGCCTCCTCCAGCCCCATCCCGGGGTTCAGCGCGGGATTGTACAGCGCCTCCAGCAGCATCTCGTCATGGGTCGTCAAAAGCGCGAATTCCTCGTCATCGTTAAAGATCGACGGGCGCGCCCGCGGGCTGTCATTGGTCAGGCCAAGGCCTTGCGCGATTTCCTCATGGATGCAGGCCAGCCGTTGCAGGTCGGTCAGTTCGGTCCGGATATAAGCCAGCGCGACGCCAAGTTCGTTTTCGCTCCGGGTGCCTGCCGAGATCACGAAACACTGGGTCGATCGCGGCAGGTTGGTGATGATCGCCAGGTTGGACTTCGCAATCGCCGGGATCACTTCCAGCGCCCGCGCGCGCGATTGTGCGCCATCGTCATTGCTCATGAACAACACGACGAAATTGGGCGAGGCGTCGCTCAGCGAAATTGGGTGCCCCGTAACCCGTTCCAGACGGTTGGCATAGGCCGCCACCCGGGCCCGCTCTGCCGATCTGATCTCGTCCGGCACATTGCGCCCGAACTCGACACCGATCCGCACAGGCCCGGTCCATTTCTTGATCGCCACGGGGCCGCTTTGCGACGGCAAAAGGCCCTTGTCGCGCTGGTATTCCTCGAAGAACCCGATCTGCACGAAATTCCGCAAAAGATCGTTGTCTGTGAACGGCGTGTCGACGCCGCCGCCGTCGCGCCGCATCAGCCCCTGCGCGACAAGGTCGTTCTCAAGCCGCGTGTAATAGCGCGCCAGGTCCCGGCTGGCCTCCGACGGGCCACTGGGCTGCGGCGCGCGCACCATCGCGTTGGGTCGCGCCTGTGGATTGGTCGGGGGCGCCTCGGGCGCAACGTCATCGCAACCAGCCAGCGCGAGTGCACCGGCCAGCGCCACAACGACCGGAAAGAATCTGTACAATTTACGCAAGACAACCCCACCCGTTCATGCAGGGACCGAGCCGCCGGTATTCTCGCCCACACCATCGCGGCGAGACTTGGCCGCGGCCAGCGTATCGCGCAACTCCTTTTCCATCGATTGCAGGTCCTGCTCGGCCTTGGCCCGGCGCGCCTTGCCCTCGTCGGCGATCTGCAGGCTTTCCTCGATCGTGCCGATCAGGTCCGCGTTGGCCTGCTTGACAGCCTCGATGTCAAAGACCCCGCGCTCCATCTCCTGGCGGATCGTCTTGTTGGCGTCCCGCAGGTTCTTGGCATTGGCGGTCAGCAACTCGTTGGTCAGATCGTTGGCCTCGTGCACGGCCGCCGCGGCCTCGGCACTGCGCTGGATTGTGACCGCCTGCGCCAGCTGCGTCTCCCAAAGCGGCACGGTGTTGACCAGGGTCGAGTTGATCTTGGTCACCAGGCTCTTGTCGTTCTCCTGCACCAGCCGGATCGACGGCAGCGACTGCATCGTCACCTGTCGCGTCAGCTTCAGGTCGTGCACACGGCGCTCCAGGTCGTCGCGCGCGGCGCGCAGGTCGCGCAGTTCCTGCGCCTTCATCACCTGGTCGTCCTCGGGGGCGGCATCGATTTCGGCCTCCTTGGCCGGGATATCCTTTTCGTCGAGCTCTTTCAGCTTCTCCTCGCCCGCCGCGATGTAAAGTGCCAGCTCGTCGTAGAACTGCAGCGTCTTCTCATAGAGAAGGTCCAGTGACTTGATATCCTTCAACAGCACGTGCTCGTGCTTCAGCAGGTCATCGGTGATCTTGTCGATCTGGCCCTGCACGTCCTCGAACCGCGCGGTGAACTTGGCAAAGGGCGCCGCCCGTCCGATCAGCTTTTCCCACCAGGACCGCTCGCGCCGCACGTCCAGTTCGCTGACCGAGAAGCCGCGGATCGTGGTTACGATCCCGCGCAGGCTGTCGCCTGCCGGACCCACATCCTTGTTGCGCACGCCCTGCAGCATGGATTGCGAGATTTCCTGCAATTCCGCCTGCGCCGCCGATCCGAACGAGACGATCGAATTGGTGTCCGCCATGTCGATCTCGTCCATCCGCTGCCGGATCTCGGCGCCCACAGCGGGCTCCGCCTCGGACAGCGGCACCACGGCGCCGGCCTCCTTCGGCTCGGGCAGCACCACCCGGTTCACTTCCTCAACCTCCGCCAGGGCAGCCTCGGCCTTCGTGCGTGTGTCTTCCGACATGATCAACGTCCTTCCTGAAATTCCCGGGTCGTGTCGTATCTGATGCCCTCGCGCGCCAGCCGGTCGCGCAGCACCTCGATCTCGATCTCAAGATCGCTGTTGTTGTCGGCCAGAAGCGTCTTGGTCTTCGCCTCGAAGTTCGCCTCCAGGTCGCCCAGCAGGTCAAGGTAATCCGCCTTCGCCTTGGGGTCCGGGGCCCGCGACTGGATATCGGCGAACTTCACCGTCGCGTCGCGCGCGCCCATCAGGTAGACGCCCAGGTATTTCCGCGTCGCCGTCAGGTCACGCGGGTCGTCCTCGACGGTGCGCAACATGTCGCGGACGCTGACCTGGAACCGCTCCAGCCGCGCTTCCGCCGTGCGGTCCCCGGCCCGGCGGATCGCATCGGACATCGCACTCAGGTACGTCTCGGCCTGATCCACCACCCGCGCCACGCGGTCGGTCTGCAACCTGTCGACGCCTTCCATGCCCTTGTCCTTCATCGGGTCCATCCCGAACGAAAATACATGCAACGCCGTCGTCACCACGCCGAATATCACCGGCGCGACCAGCCCCGGCTCGACTTTGTAGGCCGCCACGGCAATCCCCAGCCCCGCCAGTACAGACGAGAAAAGCTTGCGCGGGATGCCCGGCCGCCGCGCCACCTTGCGCGTGTTATAGGCCGCCTCCGCCTTCAACCCATCGCGCAACAGCCACGCCGACAGCGCCAGAACCGCGGCGGACACGACCCCAAGCGCCAGACCGGTCGCCCCCGAAGTCAGCGAGGTGAACAGAACCACCGCGGCCGGCACGAACATCAGGTTCGCCCGCGCGCCCGCGGGTGCCACCGTGGCCCCGCGATAGGAAGACGTCTCGCGCGCCTTCACCTCCGAGCCGCCACCATCCGGGCTGTATTTGCCGCCGAACTTCCGTGCCATGCGCCTCACAACCCTCCGAGCAGGCCGCTGGTGACGCCCAGCATCACGATGAACAGGGCCGCGTAGGCGATTTTCTGCATGCTTGCTCCCCTCGTGCTGACCGCGATGTCCCGCCCGGCCGCGCCGGCATCACGCGCCGCGCGCATCACGGCGGACATCGCCACCGCGGCCAATGCAACCGCGGCAACAATCAAGAATACCAGCATGATAAGCCGCGTCATGCCGTGCCGTCTCCCGTGTACGGTGTCGCATTACTTACCCGAAACTTAGGTTAACGCTCCGGGGGTTGCTAGGGGAAACATCGCAACCGCTTCCCGTGTTCCGGACCGCCCTGCTCCTTTCGGGACGGGACGAAAGCTTTATCAAAGCTTTTGACAAATCTTTTGCGACAAAAGATTTGCGCCGCCGTCACAGCCACCGGAATGGACGCCCCCCGCCCCATCGCCTAAAGTTTTCCGCACAACGAGAAAGGGCCCGCCCCGGCATGACATCGGTCCGTCTGCGCCTTCTGATCCTGGCACTTTTGCCGCTCGTGGTCCTGCTGCCGCTGCTGTTGTGGCTCGCGGTCGGACGCTGGGCCGCCAATTACGACAACCTGTTGATTGCCAATGTCGAAAGCGACCTGCGTATCGCCGAGCAGTATCTCGACCAGATCCTCGCAACCACCGGCGGCGACGTCGCCGCGCTGGCCCGCTCCACCCGCTTTCGAGAGGCCATTGCCGGCCCCGAGTCTCGCCTGGCCCGGTTCCTCGACGCCGAGCGCACCGCTCTGGGACTCGATTTCCTCTATTTCCTGCCGGAAACCGCCGCAGGCGCCGCTGCCCGAAAGTGGCCGGTCATCGCCACGGCCCGGCAGGGCGGCAGCGCCACCGAAATCGATATCCTGTCCGGCAACGAGCTTGCCGCGATCGACCCGGGCCTGGCCATGCGCGCGCGGCTGCCCCTGATTCCTACCGAGGCCGCGGTCCCCACCGACCGCGTGGTCGAGGACCGCGGCATGGTCGTACACACCGCAACCGATCTCGGCGCGGCAGGCCGCTCCGGTGTCCTGGTCGGGGGCATCCTGCTCAACCGGAACCTAGACTTCATCGACACGATCAACGCCCTCGTCTACCAGTCCGAGGATGCCACCGATGTCGAGCGCCAAGGCACCGCGACGCTGTTTCTCGAAGACGTGCGCGTCTCGACCAACGTGCGTCTCTTCGAAGGCGAGCGCGCGCTCGGCACCCGCGTCTCGGCGGTGGTGCGCAACCGGGTGCTTGGCGAAGGTCGCACCTGGCTCGACCGCGCCTTTGTGGTGAACGACTGGTATATCTCGGGCTACCTGCCCCTGACCGACAGCTTTTCGCGCCGCGTCGGCATGCTCTACGTGGGCTTTCTCGAAGCGCCCTTCGTCGCGGAAAAGCGCAGCGCCTTCATCCTCGTCTTCTCGGCCTTCGTCGCCGTTCTGCTGCTGACCATCCCGTTGTTCCTGCGCATGGCCGGGGGCATCTTCTCGCCGCTCGAACGCATGAACCACACCATGAAACGAGTCGAGGGCGGCCAGCTCGACGCGCGCATCGGCCCGGTATCCTCGCGCGACGAGATCGGCGAGGTGGCCGCGCATCTCGACGAATTGCTCGACCAGGTGCAGGAACGCGACCGCGCGCTGCGCTCCTGGGCGGACGAGCTGAACACCCGGGTCGAGGACCGTACCGCCGAGCTGCGCGCCGCCAACGAAAAGCTCGAAACCACCTACCAGCAACTCGTCATGAGCGAAAAACTGGCCTCAATCGGCGAGATCACGGCCGGCGTCGCGCACGAAATCAACAACCCGGTCGCGGTGATCCAAGGCAATATCGACGTCATCCGCGAAACCCTGGGCGACGATGCCACACCGCTGATGACCGAACTCAACCTGATCGACCGCCAGATCGCCCGGATCAACGCCATCGTCGGCAAGCTGCTGCAATTCGCCCGCCCCAGCGAATTCAACGCCTTTTCCGAGCATGTCGATGTCGGCACCGTGCTGGACGACTGCCTTGTGCTGGTCGATCACGTGATCTCGCGCCGCAACGTGACCGTCACGACGCATCGCGGCGACGATGTCCCGCAGGTCCGCATCAACCCCGGAGAATTGCAGCAGGTCATTATCAATCTGGTCGTCAACGCGGTGCAGGCCATGGACGGCCCGGGCGAGCTGTCGCTGTCGATCCGGGCCGAAGGGCGCGACGGACGGTCCGGCACGGCGCTCGTCGTGGCCGATACCGGCCCCGGCATTGCAAGCGAGCGGTTGAACACCGTGTTCGACCCGTTCTACACAACCAAGCCGGGCGAAGGCACCGGCCTTGGCCTTTCGGTCAGCCAGACCCTGATACGCCAGGCCGGCGGCCTTATCACCGTGCGCAACCGCGAGCCAGGCGGCGCGGAATTCACCGTCTGGCTACCCGAAGACCGCGACGAGTCGTGACCGGCACCGCGCCCGGTCCGCTCAAATACCCCAGGACGCGCATTTGCGATCGACCGTCTTGCGGCTGACCCCCAGACGCCGCGCCGCCTCGGCTCGGTTGCCATTGCAGGCGTCCAGCACGCTCATGATGTGCCGCTGCTCCACCAGCGCCAAGGTCTCGATCGCCTCCTGCCCCGTCACCGTGCCGTGGCCCGCGAATTCTTCCGGAAACTGGCCAAGGATCACCGACCGCTCAACCAGATTGCGCAGCTCGCGCACGTTCCCGGGCCAGTCATAGCGGCTCAGTTTGAGCAGGATTTCCTCGTTCAGGTCCAGCGCCGGCAACGCCAGCGCGCGGGAAAACTCGCTCATGAACAGCGCCGCAAGTTCCACGATATCCTCGCTGCGGTCGGCCAGCGACGGCATGTCCACGTTCACCACGTTGATGCGGTGATACAGGTCCGCGCGGAACCGCCCCGCATCGACCTCGGCCTGCAGATCGGCGTTGGTGGCAAAGAAAAAACGCAGGTTCAGCGGGATCTCGCGCTCGGCCCCGAGTGGCCGGATCTTGCGATCTTCCAGCACACGCAACAGACCCGCCTGCACCTGTTCGGGCAGTTGCGCCACCTCATCCAGGAACAGCGTGCCGCCATCTGCATGCAAGAACAGGCCGTCGCGGGTGCGGTCGCGCCCCTCGACCACGCCGAACAGTTCCTCGGCGATGTGATCGGGCGAGACCGCGGCACAATTGACAGCCACGAACGGCTCTCCGGCGCGGTCCGACATGGCGTGCAGGGTCCGCGCGGCAATCTCCTTGCCCGTGCCGCTGGCTCCTGTGAACAGGACCGAGGCCGGCGTCGGCGCCAGCTTGGCCAGAACGTCGCGCACCCGCTGGATCGCCGGCGAATTGCCCAGAAGACGCCCACGCGCGGCCTGTCCGCCTTCGCTCAACTCGTGCTTCAGAAGAAAATTCTCGCGTCGCAAGTACTTGCGGTCCAGCGCGCGGGCCACCGCGTTCAGAATCTGGTTGGCGCGGAACGGCTTCAGCACGAAATCCGCCACGCCCGTCCGCAGCGCCCGGATCGCCGTATCCAGATCGGCATAGGCCGTGATCATGATCGTGTCGGCGAACAGCCCCACGCGCCGCTGTTCCGTCAGCCAGTCCAGCCCGGTCTTGCCCGGCATCACGTTGTCGAGGATCACAAGGTCGAAATGCGCTAGGTCAAGGATTTCCGCCGCCTGTTCGGCCGACCGCGCCTGTTCCACCCGCTTGACCCGCGGCTCCAGGATCTTGGTCAGAAAGTTGCGCATCCCCGGTTCGTCGTCGATTACCAGCACCGAAGCGAATTGCAGGTTCTCGCCATAATCGTCCCGCGCCTTCTCGGCCGGGTCTGCTTGCTGTTGCGCGACCGCGGGCTTTGACATGCCTCAGCCGTCTCCCAGCCGCACCGACTCCCCGGAATTGCGGTCCCCGGCGGAAAAGCCCGCCTCGTGCAGCCCGTACCACGCGACCACGGCGATGATGGCCGTGGCGGCAAACGCGGAAAGCATGGCTTTCATCTCTCAGTTCTCCCTTTCATGGCGCGTCTCAGGGCCCGGTGGCCTCGCGCAGATATTCGATCAGGTCCTGCCGGTCCTGCCCGGCGGTGATGCGCTGCATCGGCATCTTCGAGCCGGGAATATAATGGTCCGGGCCGATGTCGAAAAGCGCATCTATGGTCTCTTCGCTCCAGACGATATCAGACCCGTCCAGGATATCGGAATAAGGATATCCCGGCACCGTGCCCGCCTTGCGCCCGAAAAGACCGTGCAGCGACGGCCCCGCCTTGCGCGACGGCGGCGGGGTCAGGGCGTGGCAGATGGAACATTTGCGCATGAACTGCCGCTCGCCGTTGGGCATCGCCTCGGGGTCGCGCAGAAATGTGCGCTGGTCACTGCCCGCGGGATCGAACGCGTCGAGATCCGCCACGGGCCAGCCATAGGCCACGTCCTCGATTCCGCCGGCATAGATCATCGTGCCGTCGGGCGAGAATTCGAGCGCCCAGACCGGCCCCTGCCGCATGGCACGGAAATCCCTCACGATCTGCCACGCTTCGGTGTCGATCATCATGATGAACCCGTGCCCGTCGCCCACCGCCAACTGCCCGCTGGCCGCGTGATAGGCCATCGACAGGATCGGCCGCCGGTCGAGCGAGAAGTCCCGGATCGTCTCACCCGACATCGGGTCGACCACGCGCGTCACGCCATCCACCGCGCCATAGGCCAGCCACTGGTCGTCCGGGTCGAGGATCAGGCGGTTCACGCCGAACCCCGCGTTCACCACGACGCGCGGCGCCCCGTCCCCGTTCACCTGCCACAATCGGATCGTCCCGTCGGCGGAGGCCGAGTACAACCGCGCGCCGTCCGCGCTGAAGGCAACATCGCTGACCGACGCATTGTGCCCCTTGAGGAAACGCGCCGCGCCGCCGTCGCGCGGCCACAGCCCGATCGAGCCGTCCCAACTCGCCGTCGCGAGCGTCGTGCCATCCGGCGACAGCGCGATATCGGCAACCTTGCCCTGATGCCCCTCCAGCCGCGTCGCCGTTCCGTCGGGCAAGGACCACAGGATCACGTCGAAATCATCGCTGCCCGACGCTGCGGTCGTTTCGTCGAGAAACCGCACCGTGATCACCGCCGCGTCATGCCCCTCCAGCCAGCGCGGCGTGCGCCCCTCCCACAGCCCCACGGAATTGTCGAAACTCGCCGTGGCGACGTGGCCGGTTTCGGGGTTCACGTCGATCCCCATGACCGGGCCGCCATGCCCTTTCAGCGTGGTGAATTCCTGCGCCGCCGGCGCACCGGCGGCCAGCAGGCCCGCGCATGCCAGCACGAAGGCGCGCATCTATTCCGCGGGCGTCGTCGCGGCGTTGGCCGGTTTCGGCTCGCCCTCGCGCTGCTGCACTTCGTCGAGCCACAGACTATGGTGCTCGCGCGCCCACTGTTCCTCGACCTGGCCAGAGCCCATCGCGTCATACGCACCTTCCATCCCGACCGAGCCGATGTAGATATGCGCGATCACGATAGCCATCAGCACGAAGCTGACAATCGCGTGCCACAGCTGCGCGTATTGCATCTCTTCATGCGGGGCGAGCTGTTCCGGCAAGGCCCCGAAACCCAGAAGCTGCGGTACCCCCATGTCGTTCAGGATCACGAAGGTCTTCGCGAACATCGGCAACTCAAACGGAAACAGCAGCGACAGGCCGGACGCAGAGATCGACGCGCCCAGGATCATAACCGACCAGAAGATCAGCTTCTGGCCGGCGTTGAACTTCTTGGCCGCGGGGTGCACGCCCTTCTTGAACATGCCGCCGCCGACGGCGATCCATTTCAGGTCGGTCTTGTTGGGGATATTGTGCGCCACCCAAAAGATGAAGGCCAGGATCAGGCCCAGCATGAAGGCCCAACTGACGTTGTTGTGTATCCATTTCGAGGCGACGGCGGCGGTCGCGAACGCCTCGTGCCCAAAGGCAGGTATGATGAACTTGCGTCCCATCAAGACCAAGAGTCCGGTCAGGCCCAGCAGAATGAAGGACCCCGCCATCAGCCAATGTGCAAAGCGTTCGATGAACTTGAAACGGGTCACGGTGCGCCCCGTCTTTTCGCCGTCGATGCGGATGCGCCCCCGGAACAGAAAGAACAGCGCCAGCAGCGCGATCGTGCCCAGCAGCAGCCAGCCGCCATACTTGATCAGCGGCCCCTGCCGGAAATTCAGCCACCACATCCCGTTATCCTGGATCAGAACACGGGCCGGTGCGCCGCCCGACGACACGGTCACGTCAGCGGTACCATAGCGCAACGCGCTCCAGACATCGGAATCCGATGACCCGCCAAACGCACCGAGCTGACCCACCATTGCGCCGGCACTGTCGGGGTCTTCGCCCGCGCGTGCACGGTTGGGTACCTGCTCGCCACGCTGCCGGGCCAGGATGTCCTCCAGCGTCTGCGCGCCTCCCGTGGCCGAACGGTCGGTCTGCGTGGCCTCGGGCGCGGTCAACTCGCCCGCCTCCTGCGCCTGCGCGCCCGGTGCGGCCAGCATCGTCAAGCTCAGAAGACAAATCAGAAACAGCCTGTGCATGTCTTTTCCTTTCTACCCTGCCCGGCTTCGCGGGCCTCACCTCTACGGGGTGTATCGCGAATATTCTGGGAAACGGACTTTGCGGCGTGCCGCCACGTGATCGAAAGTGCGTTTCTCAAGATACTCTCAGTGTCCCCTTTGCCGAGACGGGGAGAAAGAGGCGGGACAATCCCGCCTCTTTCGATGCCGTTGTCACGACCGTGCCGGGCGATCAGCCGCCCTTCTGGTCATAGGCCGTGCCCCAACCCCAGGCGCCCGAGCCGAAGCCACGGGAAACGACGCGTTCGCGATAGATATTCGCGACCACGTCTCCGTCGCCGGCCAGCAGCGCCTTGGTCGAACACATCTCGGCGCAGATCGGCAGCTTGCCTTCCGCGATCCGGTTGCGCCCGTACTTGTTGAACTCGGCCTGGCTGTTGTTCTCTTCGGGGCCGCCGGCGCAGAAGGTACACTTGTCCATCTTGCCGCGCGATCCGAAGTTGCCGGCCTGCGGGAATTGCGGCGCGCCGAACGGGCACGCGTAGAAGCAATAGCCGCAACCGATACACAGGTCCTTGGAGTGAAGGACGACGCCTTCCTCGCTCTGGTAGAAACAGTCTACCGGACAGACCGCCATGCACGGCGCATCGGAACAATGCATGCAGGCCACCGAGATCGAGCGTTCACCGGGGTTACCATCCTCGATGGTCACCACGCGGCGACGGTTGATGCCCCACGGCACCTCATGCTCGTTCTTACACGCGGTCACGCAGGCGTTGCACTCGATGCAGCGTTCGGCGTCACACAGGAATTTAGCTCTAGCCATTCCATCTTCTCCTTATGCTGCTGAGATCTTGCAGAGAGTCGCCTTCGTCTCCTGCATCTGGGTTACGGAGTCGTAGCCATATGTCTGGGCGGTGTTGGTGGATTCACCCAGAACATAGGGATCGGCACCATCGGGATACTTGCTCCGCTGGTCCTCCCCCTGGAAGTGACCGCCGAAGTGGAACGGCATGAAGGCAACGCCTTCGCCCACCCGGTTTGTCACCATGGCCATGACCTTGACCTTGCCGCCCTCGGGCCCTTCGACCCAGACCTGCTCGCCATCCCGCACACCAAGGTTGTTGGCGTCGCGCGGGTTGATCTCCACGAACATGTCCTGCTGCAGTTCGGCCAGCCACGGGTTCGACCGCGTCTCGTCACCGCCGCCCTCGTACTCGACCAGACGACCGGATGTCAGGACAATCGGGAAGTCCTTCGAAAAATCGTTCTTCTGGATCGAGGCATAAAGCGTCGGCAGGCGGTACGCATGCCGGTCCTCGTAGGTCGGATAGTCCGCGACCAGGTCGCGCCGCGAGGTGTAAAGCGGCTCGCGGTGCAGCGGCACCGGGTCGGGGAAGGTCCACACCACGGCACGGGCCTTGGCGTTGCCGAACGGCGCACAGCCATGCTTGATCGCGACCCGCTGGATACCGCCCGACAGGTCGGTCTTCCAGTTGACGGCCGAGACCTTCTCGTTGAAGTCGGATGGGAACGGCGACATCGCCTGCTCGCCCACTTCTTCGTCGGCCCCCTGCTCGCCATTGGGCTGCGCCAGGTTCTGGGCCTCGGCGGTGTCCTGCACCTCCTCGGTCTGGCCGCCTTCGGTCGCGTTCTGCGCTTCCTCGCCGTCGTCCTGGTTGCCCACCGACGCGTCTTCGTCGATGCCCTCGACACCGGCCACCCGGCCCATGACGCGCTTTTCTTCCTCGGTCAGGTCACTGTCCCAACCCAGGTCGACAAGCATCTGATAGGTGAACTCGGGGTACCCGTCCTGGATCTCCGATCCGACGCTGTAGACGCCTTCGGCCAGCAGGTTGTCACCGTCCCGCTCCACGCCGAAACGCGCGCGGAAGGTCAAGCCACCCTCGGCCACCGGCTTGGACATGTCATAGAGGTTCGGCGTACCGGGGTGCTTCATCTCCGGCGTGCCCCAGCTTGGCCACGGTAGACCGTAATAGTCTCCGTCAGCCGGACCGCCATTCGCCTTCAGCGTGGTACGGTCGAACGTGTGCTGGTTCTCCATGTGCATCTTCAGCCGTTCCGGGCTTTGACCCGTGTAGCCGATCGTCCACATGCCGCGGTTGATCTCGCGCAGCGTGTCCTCGATGTTCGGCGTCACGCCGTCATCCTCGATGCCGATATTGCGGAACATCCGGTCGTGGAAACCGAACTTCTGCGCGAACAGACCGATGATCTCATGGTCCGACTTCGACTCGAACAGCGGATCGACGACCTTTTCCCGCCACTGCAGCGACCGGTTGGACGCGGTGACCGAGCCATAGGTCTCGAACTGCGTACAGGCCGGCAGCAGGTAGACGCCATCGGTCCGGTCATGCAGCACGGCCGAAACGGTCGGATACGGGTCGACCACGACCAGCATGTCCAGCTGCTCCATCGCCGTCTTCATTTCCGTCATCCGGGTCTGGCTGTTCGGCGCGTGACCCCACAGGACCATGGCACGCACCTTGTTGGGGTTGTCCATGTTCTCGGGATCTTCAAGCACACCGTCGATCCAGCGGCTGACGGGGATGCCCGACAGGTTCTGCAGGCTGGTGTCCTTGCCATCCTTGGTCTTGGTCGTGACGAAACGTCCGCCCAGCCATTCGGGGTCTTCGCCCCAGACACGGGCCCAGTGGCCCCATGCCCCCGCCGACAGGCCGTAGTAGCCCGGCAGCGTGTGGCTCAGAACACCAAGGTCCGTCGCGCCCTGCACGTTGTCGTGCCCGCGGAAGATGTTGGTGCCGCCGCCCGACGTGCCCATGTTGCCAAGGGCCAGCTGCAGGATGCAGTAGGCGCGGGTGTTGTTGTTGCCGTTGGTATGCTGGGTGCCGCCCATGCACCAGATCACGGTGCCGGGACGGTTGTTGGCCAGCGTCCGTGCAACCCGCTCAAGCTGGCTGCCGGGTGTGCCGGTCACACGTTCCACTTCCTCGGGCGTCCACTTGGACACTTCGTCCTTGATCTGGTCCATCCCCCAGACACGGGTGCGGATGAACTCCTTGTCCTCCCAGCCGTTCTCGAAGATGTGCCACAGGATGCCCCAGACCAGCGCCACGTCCGTGCCCGGGCGGAACCGCACATACTCGTCCGCGTGGGCGGCCGTGCGCGTGAAGCGCGGGTCGCACACGATCAGCGGTGCGTTGTTCTGTTCCTTGGCCTTCAGCACGTGCAGCAGGCTGACGGGGTGTGCTTCCGCCGGGTTGCCGCCGATGATGAAGATCGCCTGGGAATTGTGGATGTCGTTGTAGCTGTTGGTCATCGCACCGTAGCCCCAGGTGTTGGCAACACCTGCAACGGTCGTCGAGTGACAGATACGGGCCTGGTGGTCCACGTTGTTCGTGCCCCAGTAGGCGGCGAACTTGCGGAACAGGTAGGCCTGTTCGTTGTTATGCTTGGCAGAGCCCAGCCAATAGACGCTGTCCGGGCCACTTTCTTCCCGGATGTTCATCATGCCGTCGCCGATCTCGTTGATCGCCTGTTCCCAGCTGATGCGCTTCCACTCGCCACCCTCTTTCTTCATCGGGTATTTCAGGCGGCGCTCGCCATGGGCGTGCTCGCGCACCGATGCGCCCTTGGCGCAGTGGGCGCCCAGGTTGAACGGGCTGTCCCAGCCGGGCTCCTGGCCCACCCAGACGCCGTCGCTCACCTCGGCCACGACCGTGCAGCCGACCGAGCAGTGCGTGCAAACCGATTTCACCGTGTTGACAGCCGCGTTAGCGGCGGCCGCCGCGTTGGCCCGAGTGACAGTGCCCCCCGTTGCCCCAATCGCGGCCAGGCCACCGATGGCCAGGCCAGAGCCGCGCAGGAACGCGCGGCGGTCGATGGTCTTTCCCCCGACCTCAGACAGGATACTTGTCCGCTGGGGGCGTCGCGCAACCCCGTTGGTCTTTTTCCTAAGCATGTTTCTCTCTCCTCCCGAGCTCTCCCGATCGGGATTGCTGGGTACTAAGGTTATCCACCGACAGTCGGGCGTCCCGCAACCAGTCGCCGGCAGGTCAAGTGATCACGTCCGGTCAGAACCGGGCGCTATCGAAGTATGCGCGCGTGTGCGCGGTGTCCTGCATCTTGTCCGATGACAGGTCCGGTTCCGCCGCTTCGGCGGTGCCGGTGCTGGCTGCCGTTGCGACCGCGACCGCGGGCGCGCCTGCGGCGGCCATCTTCAGAAAATCGCGCCGGCTGTTGCCTTGCGTTTTCTCGCTCATGAGAGTCCTCCTCTCTGGTGATGACAGGTCGCCCTGCCGGTTCATGCGGATCCCTCCGCGCTCATCCGGAAACCTTCCGCCTCGATATCCATGAACACCCGGCCGACAGCGCCGACCGAGGCATAGAGAACCGAGTTCTTCGCAGCCTCCAAATCCGTGAAAAAGTGCCCGGCCCAGGGGCCGATATGCGTATTGAAGAACGTCTTCTGATTGGCCAGCGTCGCGGGCTTGCCGAACCGCCCGGTGATCAGCCCGCCCATCATCTCCATCAGCGACGCTATGTTGTCCTCGGGCTCATAGACGTTCTGCGCCCGGGTCATGCCCCGCGCCGCCATGTCGCGCCGCAGGCTCGCCAGCGGCTTCTCGTTCAGGAATCCGGTCAGGTAATAGCTGGCATAGGGCAAAAGCTCGCCGCGCCCCAGGCCAATGAACAGCGCGTTGAACTCGCGTTCGACCGCCTGCGGCTTAGTGTGCCTGGCGATGCGCGACAGGGCCGCTATCGCGACGCCAAGGTCGGTCTCATTGTCGCCCGACAGCCCGGCGGTCTGCGCCAGCAGCGCCTCGGACGGGGGCCCGGCCAGCAGCACGCCCAGAAAATCGTAAAGATCGGCACGCAGCCGGTCTTCCTCGGCAATCTGGGACCGGATGTCTGTCGTCATGACCGCCTCCTGGTTGCTCATGTCGTGCTCTCGCTTGCATCGTCGAAGGTGAAGTGCATCCGCCGGCGCGGCGGCGGTGCCCATGTGTCCGCCTCTGCCGCGGCAGGCTCGTAAGTGTAGCTGTAGGCCGGCTCGACCTCGGCCATCTCGACCGTTTCTTCGGTATCGACTTCGGGCTCCGGCGCGCCGGCTTCGTCTTCGGCCTCACCCTCGGCATCGCGCTCGGCCATGGCCGTCAGGGCCTCCGCCTCGCGGGCCAGTTTCTGCACATGGGTCAACATGCCCTTGCCCACCTGATAGGCGGTCTGCATGTTCTCGATGACCATCGCCTTGTCGGTGAAATCCTCGCCGTAATCCAGCAGCCCATCCAGGTTGGCCAATGCCGGGTTCGTGCCCCACAGCCGCCGCAGCGCCCAGCGGCGAATGCGGTCCGGCACCGCCTCGGCCATGAAAGCGCTGAAATCGTCGCCCTTGTTCATTGTTTCGGGATCGGGCAGGCCCAGCAGTTCTAGCACCTCGGCGTCGCTTTTCTCCTCAAGCGTTGCACGCGCCTCGGCCCGCTTCGCCTCTTCGCGCGCCTCGACCTCGGCGGCATCCTCCGCCGCCACCCGCGCCTTGCGGCGCGACCAGAAATCTTCGCGTGCGCTCATTGCATCCGCCCTTTCCGCCGCAGCGTGGGCGAGCGGTAGATGTCGCGTTGCTGAACGATCCGCGGGTCGCCGATACCGTCCACATGCGCATCCACCTTCACCCGGTCGCGCCGGCGTTTCTTGAATTCCTCTTCGGTGTGGTAGGTCTCGGCAAAGTCCCGGACCCAGGCGATCAGCCCCTCGGGCATCGGGATCTTCTCGACGATGTCCTCGCCATTATCTTCGTAATCCTGCGCCTCGTAGGGCGAGGCGGTCACCAGCACCGCCTCCAACGGGCACTTGCCGCCCCCCTCGCGAAAGACCGCGTAGACCGACGGCACCTGCGCCGACAGGCCATGCAGATAGCTTTCGGTCTCCGCCCCGTGCAGTTCCAGCGTCATCGTCGCGGCGTGGTATTCGGTGACATCGCCCTCTTCGCGCAGCACCCGCCACGCGGCAGGACCGGCCCCGGGCAGAACCGCCACGGCCTTCCACGCCCACGCAGCCCAGCGCGTCACGCCCGGCGTACGGCGCATGACGATCCCCAAAGGCATAGTGGCGTACATGTCCGGATTGTGGATCATGTGTGGCTGGTATCCTCCCGTCACTTCACCTTGTGCCAACTGTCGCGGCGTCTCAAAGGAAAAAAGCATGCAATCGTGGACAGATCGCAAATCTGGACATTTTGGGCAGTGATGACGCTGATTTCTCAAGGGCGCGGACAGAATGACCGTACAAGAAAAATGCTCAGGTTTCCTGCTTGCAACGGCGACGGGAAGGGCAGAAGAATCGCAGGCCAAGCAGCCGTCATTCCTGACCCTTGTTGTCGGAAAAGGGGGCGCAAGGCCCGTGCAGATTTATGAGGAGAGATCTGCATTGCAATCCATCAGCTCGTCGCGCCGGACCAAGGCGCGACCGCCAGTGAAAGCCGGGGCAAACCATGACTAAGCAACTGATTCTGTGCAATTGTGCGGGCTCTCAAGCGCTCGATAAGGACGCGCTCGAGGCTGCGACCGGCCTCACCTGCAGCGTGGTTCATTCCGGCCTCTGCACCACCCAGACCGACACCACCGCCCAGGCCATCGCATCGGGTGACGCCATCCTGTGCTGTCGGCAGGAACAACGTCTGTTCGCGGAACTCGCCGCCGAGATGGACCTGCCCGAGCCACCTGTCACCGACCTGCGCGATCGGGCCGGATGGTCCGACGACCCCGCCGGCAAACTGCCCAAAATGGCCGCCCTCCTGGCCGAGGCCACGCTGGACGTGCCGTCGGGCAAATCGCTCGACATCATGTCCGAGGGTCTGTGCCTTGTCATCGGCGCCTCGGGCGCCGCCCTGCCCGCCGCAGACAAGCTCAAGGACATCCTCGGTGTGACCGTCCTTCTGACCGACGACGCCGACGCCCCCGACCCCGCGGGCTTCGACGTGATCCGCGGCAAGCTGAAGCGCGCCACCGGCGCATTGGGCGGCTTTTCGGTCCAGATCGACGCGTTGCAACAGGTCGACCCGTCAGGCAGGGGCGCCCTGACATGGTCCGCCCGGCGTGACGGCGCCCGCACCGAATGCGACATCATCCTCGACCTGACCGGCGGCACGCCGCTCTTCCCCGCCCCACAAAAACGCGAAGGCTACCTGCGCGCCGATCCCGGCAGCATACCGGCTGTGGCCGACGCGATCCTGAACGCCAGCCAGCTGATCGGCACCTTCGAGAAACCGCTCTACGTCGCGGTCCAACCCCTGCTTTGCGCCCATTCCCGCGCGCAGCAGGTAGGGTGCACCAACTGCCTCGACGTCTGCCCCACCGGCGCGATTTCCCCGGCAGGCGAGCATGTCACCGTCGACCCGATGATCTGCGCGGGCTGCGGCGCGTGTTCGGCGCTCTGCCCCTCCGGCGCCATCTCCTACGACGCGCCCGCGCCCGCCACGCTCTTCCGCCGCATCCAGACGCTGGCCTCGACCTACCGCAAGGCCGGCGGCACCGCCCCGCGCCTGCTGGTCTGCGACGACAGCCACGGCCAGCAGATGATCAGCCTCGCCGCCCGCTATTCGCGCGGCCTGCCCGCCGACGTGATCCCGCTGGAAGTGCCCGCGCTCTCGGGCTTCGGCCATGCCGAGATGCTGGCCGCGCTGGCATCTGGGTTCACAGACGTGACGATCCTGCTGTCGCCCACCACCGAACGCGACGCGCTCGACCGCGAGGTCCCGCTGGCCCGCGCCATCGCCGGGGAGGGCCGCATCGCCCTGCTTGACGTGGCCGAGCCCGACGCACTCTGCGACGCGCTCTACACCGACGACGCCCGCCCCGATCCGGTGGCCGAGCCCGTCCTGCCCATGGGCAGCCGCCGGCAGGTCGCGCGCCTTGCCGCCAAGGCCCTGCATGGCGACGACACCATCCTGCCCCTGCCCGACGACGCGCCCTATGGCGCCGTTCTGGTCGACACGGACGCCTGCACGCTCTGCCTTTCCTGCGTCTCGCTCTGCCCATCCGGCGCGCTCGTCGAAAACCCCGACAAGCCCGAGCTGCGCTTCCAGGAAGACGCCTGCCTGCAATGCGGCCTCTGCGCCAACATCTGCCCCGAGGACGCCATCGCCTACGAACCGCGTCTCAACCTGCGCGACGAGGCGATGGGCCAGGTCGTACTCAATGAGGAAGAACCGGCCGAATGCATCGAATGCGGCGTGCCCTTCGGCGTGAAATCCACGATCGACCGGATCACCGAGAAGCTCGCCGGCAAGCACTCCATGTTCGGCTCGGATTCGGCGGCACGGCTCATCCAGATGTGCGACGACTGCCGGGTGAAGGCGCAGTTCCACTCAAAGGACAATCCCTTCGCGGGCGGCGAGCGCCCGCAGGTCCGCACCACCGACGACTATTTCTCGAAACGCAGGGATCATTGATGCTCGATCGGTGCCCCGAGGTCGGCGGGCTCCACGCCGGACACGTAGGCCAGGATGGCCTGCAAGTCGTCTATCGTGATCTCCATGGGGGCGATCGGCGATGGGCGGTTGATGGGGAACGGCTCGGTCACGTCCTCGATCTGGGTAAACGCCGGGTGCGGGTTCAGGATATAGAAGGTCTGGAAACGCCGGTCCCAGTCCGCCATCGCCCGCAGCACGGCGAAACTGGGGGTCGAAGCCATGGCATTCATACGCGTGGCCTCGCTCACCGCGTGACACCGCGCACAATGGGTTACCGACAGATCATGCCCAAGGCCCGCATCACCGTCGAAACTGACCTCGGCCACCTCGGCCTCTTCCTCCTTGGGCAGACCGAACGGTGCCGCGCCCTCGACCTCATAGCTTGTTACCGTCCGTTGGCCGATCTCGGAGGTCAGCCAATCTGCAAACGCGATCGCGCCCTCGTGGCTGGGCGTATTGATCTGCATCCGCCACTTCGTGTGCGGTCCGTCGAATACGCGCGGCCCTTCGGCATCGGGGGCCAGCAAGATATCGGCACCCTCGTCCAGGTCCACAACGTCGACCCGGATCCCCGTCTTCAGCGAGAATCGCGGCAACACGTAGTCCAGAAGCCCGCTTTCGGTCAGCGGTGGCGGCGCCCCAAGGCGAAAATCCTCCGCCGCACGCCCTTCTGAGGTGGACATCCCGAGACAGACCACCACAATCACGCCGATAAGGGTTAACATTTGCCCGCGCATGGCCCAAGCCTAGGAAGCACGCGGGCCACGCGTCAACACTCTTGGAAAAAGGAGAGTAAAATGAGCGACGATTTCAACATGTCCATGCGCAAGTTCCTTAAGCAGGTCGGCGTCACCTCGCAGCAGGCCATCGAGGACGCCATGCGCAACACCGAGGGCACCGAGGGCAAGACGTTCGAGGCCAAGGTCGTGCTGACCGTGGACGGTCTCGATGTCGAACACGTGGTCACCGGCACGATCAAGGGCGGTTGAACGTGACGGCAACAAGGGAAAGCGTGCTCGCCGCGCTGAAAAACGTGAAAGACCCAGGTACGGGCGACGACATCGTGTCGGCGGGCGTGACCCGTGGCCTCAATGTCGAGGGCGGCACCGTCCGCTTCGTGCTCGAAATCGACCCCGCGAAGTCAAAAGCCTACGAGCCCGTGCTGGCCGAGGCGCAGGAAGCCGTGCGCGGCGTGGAGGGCGTGACCGACGTGTCCGCGGTGCTGACCGCGCATTCCGCCAAGGCGCCGCCGGACCTCCAGACGAAACGCAAACCCGCGGAACCGCAGGGCCCGCAACGCGTGCCCGGCGTCGACCACATCATCGCCATCGCCTCCGGCAAGGGCGGCGTGGGCAAATCCACCGTGTCGGCCAACCTCGCTTGTGCGCTGGCCGCCGAAGGCCGCCGCGTGGGCCTCTTGGATGCCGATGTCTATGGACCCTCGCAACCCCGGATGCTGGGCGTCTCCGGCCGGCCGGCCTCGCCCGATGGCAAGACGATCCTGCCGATGCGCAACCACGGCGTCACCATGATGTCGTTGGGCCTGATGACCAACGAGGACCAGGCCGTGGTCTGGCGCGGCCCGATGCTGATGGGAGCCCTGCAACAGATGCTGATGCAGGTGCAATGGGGCGCGCTCGATGTTCTGATCGTCGACCTGCCGCCCGGCACCGGCGACGTGCAGATGACACTGGCGCAAAAGGCGCACGTGGACGGTGCGATCATCGTCTCCACCCCACAGGACGTTGCCCTTCTCGACGCCCGCAAGGGGATAGACATGTTCAACCAGCTCAAGGTGCCGACCCTCGGGATGATCGAGAACATGTCCACGCATATCTGCTCCAACTGCGGGCACGAGGAACATGTCTTCGGCCATGGCGGCGTCGCCGCCGAAGCGCGGAAGATGGGCGTGCCCCTGCTGGCCGAGGTGCCCTTGCATATCGACATCCGCATGGCCTCTGACGGCGGCGCGCCCATCGTGGTGTCCAAGCCCGACGCGCCACAGTCGCAGGCCTTCCGCGACATCGCACGGGCGCTGGTGGCACAGGGCGTGGCATGACGCGCGACCCGGCCTTCCCGCCCCTGATGCAGGGCCACGCCGTGGACGCGGGCATCGACCCGTTCGAGAAGGCCTGCGCAATGGCGGCCCTTGGCTGCGACGCCGGCACCATCGTGCACAACGTGGGCGCCAACCGGTTTGCCGCGGCGCTGATCATGGCCCCCGAGGTGCCGCTGGAACAGGCCATGGCCATGTTGCCCACCAGCGGCGTCGGTTTTCAGAACGCGCTCGGGGCCATCGCCCCGCCCGAGGTGGCGGTGCATCTGGAATGGACAGGCGGCCTGCGTGTCAACGGCGCTTCCTGCGGCCGCCTGCGCACGATGGCCGGCACGACCGATCCCGCCGCCATGCCCGGCTGGCTGGTGGTTGGGCTGGAATTGCCGTTGATGCTGACAGACGCCGTGCCGGGCGACGCCCCCGACCGCACCGCTCTTTACGAGGAAGGCTGCGCCGACGTGGACCCTGTCGCCCTGCTGGAAGGCTGGGCACGCCATACGCTGGTCTGGATCACCCGCTGGGAAGACGATGGCCCCCGCGCCTTGCATGCCGAATGGCGCGGCCTCGCGCACGGCATCGGCGAAGACATCACCATCGACGGCCAGACAGGCACCTTCATGGGCGTTGACGAAAATTTCGGAATGCTGTTGCGGACGGGCGGCGAGACCCGACTCATCCCGCTCAGCACCGTGCTGGAGGCAGAAACATGAAACTCGCCCGCGCCATCCACTTCGACGAGAGCGACACCCGCGTATATCCCTCGCCCGCCCGCACCGGCGAATGGTGTATCTCGGGCGGATTCGAGTTTTCCAACTGGTCCGAGGCCGACCTCAGCGGCAAACAGCGCCAGGCGTTCTCCAACGGCTGGCTCGGGCTAGAAACCTTCGGCCGCGTGACATTTGTTGCGGTCACGCAGATCGAAGAGCCCGAACGCGCCGCCCTGACCGACGCGCTGGCACGGCACTATGTGTCGGTCTACGGCGCACCTGATATCGACGCCGCCCGCCCCGTGGCCGCCGACGAGATCGCCCAGATGATCGAGATGTGCGAAGACCACGACCCCAACACGCTCCTGACCGTTGCGCGAGAGCTGACCGAGGCCGGCGTGCGCGAAACCTACCGCGCCATCGCCGCACAGGATGCCGGGCTGGAACAGTTCGCCATCCACGGCAGCCTCGACGAGTGATCCGGCAGAGCGCCTACGGCGCAACCGATATCTCGTCGTCCTGACGTCCTCCTCGGGGAAGCGTTGCATCGTGACGCACTGAACCTTGCGGCAGTACCTGTCGAACCGTGGCTTTTGAGTATTGAAGCAAAAGCGGCCCGGCTTTCACTGTTCCAAAAATACTCACTGTCGATCCGATGAAGCCTTTAGGATCGCGCCGGGATTCATGATGCCTTCGGGATCCAACGCCCCCTTGATCGCGCGCATCGCCGCAAGCTTTGCCGGATCGCCATAGCGTTGCAGATCGTCGACCTTCAGCCGTCCGATCCCATGCTCGGCCGACACCGATCCGTCCATCTCGTGCACCAGGTCATGCACCAGCCACTTGATGGCGTCGCGTTGGCCCGTATAGCCGTCGCGCGTCTCACCCTTGGGCGGAAACACGTTGTAATGCAGGTTCCCGTCGCCCAGATGCCCGAAGCAGTTGATCCGGAACGGACCCAACTCCTTCAGCGCCGCGTTGCCGGTCTCGATGAAGCCCGCCACGGCGCTCAGCGGCAGGGAGATATCATGACTGCTGATCGAACCGACCAGCCTGTTCGCCTCGGGGATCGTCTCACGAACCTCCCAGAAGTCACGCCGCTGTGCCTCCGATTGCGCGATCATGCCGTCGCTCACCAGCCCGGCCTCCGCCGCCTCGACGAACAGCGCCTCGAGCGCCTCTGCCGGATCAAGACCCTTGGCCAGCCCGATATCGATCAACACGAACCATTCGGGCGGATCGGTGAAAGGCAGCCGCATGTCCGGCATGGTCTCTGCCAGAAAATCCAGTCCCGCGCGATGCATCAACTCGAACGCCGACACCCCCTCGCCCATGTGGTCGCGCGCCATCGACAAAAGGCTCAGCGCCGCCTCGGGGCTCTCCACAAACATCAGCGCCGTGCCTTCTCCGGCGGGCTTGGAAAACAGTTTCAGCGCCGCGGCGGTGATCACGCCCAGCGTGCCTTCGGACCCGATCAGCAGGTTGCGCAAGTCATAGCCGGTGTTGTCCTTCCTCAGCCGCTTCAGCCCGTGCCAGATCGTCCCGTCCGGCAGCACCGCCTCCAGCCCCAGGCACAGGTCCCGCGCATTGCCATAGCGCAGCACGTTCACCCCGCCCGCGTTGGTGGCAAGGTTGCCGCCGATCCGCGCGCTGCCCTTGGCGGCCAGCGACAGCGGAAACAGCCGGTCCACCGCCTCCGCCTCGGCATGGATGTCCTGAAGGATGGCGCCCGCCTCGACCACCATCACGTTTTCCTCGGGCCAGACCCCGCGCACGGCCCGCATCCGCTCCAGGCTCAGCAGCACCGGCACCGGCCCCTCGGGCGACAACTGCCCGCCGACCAACCCGGTGCCGCCGCCATAGGGCACCACCGGCACACACGCCTCGGCACAGGTACGCACCACGGCCGCGACCTCCTCGGTGCTGGCGGGGGCGACCAGCACGCCCGCCCGCCCCTGCCAACGCCCGCGCGGCTCTTCCAGGTAGGCCGGCATCACATCTCGGAACGCCGCCATTGGCAGCACGCCGCGCAGGCGCTCTAGGAAATCTGGGGTTACCGGGTTGAGTGTCATGTGTCGTACCTTTGTCGCGCCATCGACGCCATCAATCGAACAGCTTCAGCAGGCCGCGCTCCAGTTCCTTCTCCAGCGCGTCCTTCGCCGCATCCTCCAGCGACTGGCCTTCCTGCCGCTCGATGCCCAGCTGTTTCTCGACCTCGCGCTCGATCTCCTGCCGGGCCTGGCGTTCCAGCTCCTTTTTCTCTTCCTCGAAGTTCAGGTCGATCGCCGCTTCCAGGTCCGGCGTGATCTTCGGATTGGCCCACGGCCCCCGGATTTTCACCGGAATCGCCAGCCCGTCGCGGCTTCCGCCGTCCAGCAGGCGCGGCGTGAAGAGGTAATCGATGTCCCGCGCCCCCAGCCCCACGCGCCCCTCGCCCACCGCACTCGCCTGCGGCAGTTTCAGCGTCAGGTCGTCGTTGAACAGGTTGCCGTCTTCCATCGTGAAAGTGGCAGAAAGCGTATCGAAAACCGTCGTGCCCCCGGTGCCGCTGCCCGACCGCATCAGCCGGTCCAGATCGAAACCCGCGATCACGCCGCGCCCGGTCTTGAACGCGCCACCGCCGCTCAGCGAATTCATGATCGCATGCACGCTTTCACCGACGCCGAGGAAATCCACCTCGCCATCGGCCTTCGCCTCGAAGCGCGAGATCTCCATCGCGTCGTCCAGAAATGTCTTCAGGTATATACCCGTGGCGATCATGTCGCCCCCCACCGACAGGCCGGAACGGTTGTTCATCACGAACTGCCCGGTGATCAGCCCGTCATAGGCGCGCACCTCGCGCAGCTCGAATACCAGCCTCGAACGATCCAGCGTGGCCAGGGTACGCGTCGTGCCAAGACTGAAATTCCCAAGGTCGATGCTGTCGGCCACCAGCGCGAATTCCCCGTTCACCGCCTCCAGTCCGGACGCGTTGATCGGCGCTTTCGACCAGCCGTCGCTGACCGCACCACCGCGGCCGCGCTCGCTCTCGCTCTCTGTCTCGCCACTTTCGGCGCTCAGTCCAGACAGGTCCAGCGCGCCGGCGTTCAGCTGCACGTTCAACCGCGGCCGGTCCTCGCCCAGATCGACATCCGCCGCGCCCGTCAGGCGGTTGCCATCCAGCCCCAGCGCCGCATTGCGCAGCGACAGCCGGTCGTCCTTGAAGATCACGTCCGTTTCCAGCGTCGCGGCGCGGCCCAGCCCCTCTGGGATATCCATCGGCCCCTGCCCGATCAGGGCCATGAATTCCGACGTGTTTTGCAGGTCCGCACTCAGCCGGCCCGCCAGTTCCGGCGCCGATCCCGCGCGTCCGGCAAAACTGGCCGCGCCCGCCTTGGTGGAAATCTGGGCCTGCACGTCCGAGACGCCGCCATCAATGAAATGCCCCACGCGGTCCAGCGTGCCGGCAATCTGCACAACCTCGCCACCGGGGCGCAGGGTCAGGTCGAAATCCGCGGCACCCTCGTAATCCGGCCAGCGCAGGTCGAAATCCACGCCCGACTGACGCACCGTGGTTCCGTCGACCTCGTCGATGTAAACCAGCGACGCATTCTCGATCAGCGCCCGGTCCAACGTCAGTGCCAGCCGGTTCGACCGCGCCGGTGCACCGCCGCTCTCACCCTGTCCGGACGGCGCCACCCCTTCGACGTTCAACTCCCAGTTGACCCGGCCGTCCTTGGCCCGGCGCAAGTTGATCTGCGGTCCCACGGCCTCCAGCCCGGTAATGCGGATATCACCGCCGAACAGCGCTTGCGGCTCCACTCCGATCTTCAGGCTCTCCGCCTGGAACATCGGCGCATCCCCGGCCCAGTCGGCATTGGCGACCGTGACGGCACCGGTGCTGACGCCAAGGATGGGCCAAAAGCTGATGGTGGTCTCGCCGCTCATCGTCACCTGGCGGCCGGTCATCCGGCTCAACTGGTCCGCCGCGATACCCGCGATCCGCTCGCCGGGCAGGAAAAATACCGCCGCGACGACCAGCACCGCCGACACCAGCACGATCATGAAAATGCGAATGAGCCACCGCATCCTGCGCTCCAACGTTTTCTTTTCAGACTAGGCGCAGGCCTTGCGCCCAACAACAGCTTTTCCGCTTTATCGGGGGGGCCTGGGGGACTATATCGCGCGGCATGAGCACCAACCCACCCGATCTGCGCCCCGACCTCGCGCGCGCCCGCGTCACCGAGACGCCCCGCAAGGGCCAGCCCGTGATCGGCATGGTGTCTCTGGGCTGCCCCAAGGCGCTGGTCGACAGCGAGCGCATCCTGACGCGCCTGCGGGCCGAGGGCTATGGCATCTCGCCCGACTATTCCGGCGCCGACGCGGTGATCGTGAACACCTGCGGCTTTCTCGACAGTGCCAAGGCCGAAAGCCTCGACGCCATCGGCGAGGCACTTGCCGAGAACGGCCGCGTCATCGTCACAGGCTGCCTCGGCGCCGAACCCGAATACATCACAGGCACCCACCCCCGCGTTCTGGCCGTCACCGGCCCGCACCAATACGAACAGGTGCTCGACGCGGTCCACACCGCCGTGCCTCCTGCTCCAGATCCCTTCATCGACCTTCTGCCAGAGGCGGGCGTCAAGCTGACGCCGCGCCACTATAGTTACCTCAAGATTTCAGAGGGCTGTAACCACAAGTGCAAGTTCTGCATCATCCCCGACATGCGCGGCCGCCTCGCCTCGCGCCCCGGCCACGCAATTCTGCGCGAGGCCGAAAAGCTGGTCGAGAGCGGCGTGCGGGAACTTCTGGTTATCTCCCAGGATACAAGCGCTTACGGGCTGGACCGAAAGTATGACGTGAACCCGTGGAAGGATGGCGACCTGCGCAGCCATGTCGTCGATCTGTCCAGGGCACTCGGAGAACTCGGCGCGTGGGTCCGGCTGCATTACGTCTACCCCTACCCCCATGTGCGCGAGCTCATCCCGCTCATGGCCGACCCCGACAGCGGCGTGCTGCCCTATCTCGACATCCCGTTCCAACACGCTCATCCAGACGTTCTGAAACGCATGGCCCGCCCCGCCGCCGGGGCGAAAACCCTCGATGAAATCGTCGCTTGGCGCGCGATCTGCCCCGACCTGACCCTGCGCTCGACCTTCATCGTCGGATATCCCGGCGAAACCGAGGCCGAATTCCAGACCCTGCTCGACTGGCTCGACGAGGCACAGCTCGACCGCGTTGGCTGCTTCAA
Organism: Roseovarius sp. MMSF_3350; assembly: GCF_030733425.1. Taxonomy (GTDB): domain Bacteria; phylum Pseudomonadota; class Alphaproteobacteria; order Rhodobacterales; family Rhodobacteraceae; genus Roseovarius. The sequence continues at coordinate 66,747 of NZ_JASHIZ010000002.1, read as the reverse complement.
ATACGAGAATGTCGAGGGCGCGCGGTCCAACGACCTGCCCGACCATGTGCCCGAAGAAGTCAAGCAAGACCGCTGGGATCGCTTCATGGAAAAGGCACAGTCCATTTCTGTGGATAAGCTGGCCGCCAAGGTCGGATCCGTGCAAGAGGTGATCGTCGACGATATCGACGAAGACGGCATCGCCACCTGCCGCACCAAGGCCGACGCGCCCGAAATCGACGGCTGTCTCTTCATCGACGAGAACACCGAGGGCCTGACCGTGGGCGAGATCGTCACGGTCGAGGTGGACGAGGCCGGGGAGTATGACCTGTGGGGTCAGATCAAATGAGCGACCAGATCGAGCGCTATTTCCCTCAACACAAGCTTACAACTGAAATTGGTTTAGCTGAGTATAACTTTGCAGTCCAAATGCTTGCGTCTGTAGACAGAGCAGTGACGTGGACAACAAGTGTTCTCACGACAATAGCGACTCTTCTTGGGTTCGGATCTTTCAAAATAAGCGAATTGGCAGGCGGTATATCGAACAGCGGCGTCGAAGCCGATGATATAAGAGCTTTTTTCCTAGTAGTAATTTTGATTTTCTCTTGGTTCGCAATTGTCCACTTGGCAAATTTGAGAAAGTCACAAACATTCTCTGAAAGAAAGATCATAGTGCTCCGAAGAATGCTCGGCGTTAGCTATGGGACAAACACGTTGGTTTTACCGAACTGGCGCATAGAGGGAGCGGATGACCCATTTTCGATACACCTAAGACCAACGCTTTTCTCTTACAGGTCGATGCCGGTACTATTTATTATTTTGGCATCGCTAGTCAGTATTTTCCTGCTTGGGCCGTCGGTCATGGATATGACACGAGTGGCCATCAACCTGCCGCACTTGTCTATTAGTTACCTTTGGGTCACGTTCGCGACTTGGATATTACTATGTCTTTTAACATATTATCAGCAGCTGAATGAGGCTAACGAGAATTGGCGGCTATGGTTCGCAAGATTTTTGGCCGCTTTTTCGCGAGTGCCGTTGGTCAAGAATTTTGAGCAGACAATTTATCATATCAAACTGGCAAAGGCGGAAATCGAGCGACTCAAGACCGATTTATCTTCAACGCGGCGGATCGCTATTGCCGTTGAAGATAAAGGCTTCTTTGAACATAGCGGAATAAGCTGGCGAGGTCTGATGAGAGCTTTTTGGCAGTTTCTTTGGCGAGGAAAGAGGTCTGGAGGCAGTTCGATTACTCAACAGTTTTGCCGTTCCAACTTTATTACCAGATTGCGGCCAACTATCCGAAGAAAGCTTGTCGAAATGGCATTGGCTAAATGGATAGAGTCCGTATGGGACAAGAACGAAATATTGGATGCTTACTTAGCCAGCGTTCGCTTTGAAGCTGGGGTCTACGGCGTGCATAATGCATACAGGCACTTCTTTAACGACAAAGCGAACGCGATATCCAACTGGGAAGCTTTCATTCTTGTAGAAAGACTCGCGAACACGCGAAGATACTTTCTTGGTCATCGTGTCCAGGCCCTTTTGATACAGCTGATTGAAGAAAACATTTTATCTTTGGATGATGCGCGATCGGCTTTAGGTTACTATGAAGGGTTTATTGAGCATCATTTTCTTCTCAGAGAAGGTGAACTTGAGCCCGACGAGGTTCGATCAAACCTGAGTTCGCGTTTTGGTGGGTAAAGCTTCGGTATTACCCCAGCTCTAACACCCCCGTGAAATTCTGAAATATTTCAACACTCACAGATATTTACACCAATCCGTGCGCTCACGGTCCTGTCAGTTGATTGTCATATCGGTCCGCCGCAGCTTGGCCGCACCAACGCAACCCACACCTGACAAGGACCCCCGACCATGACCTCCCTCACCACCGATCCCGCCCGCACCCTTCCCGCCATGTCCCTCGATACGGCGCTGCTCATCCTGCTGTCCGGCGCCGCCGGCACCGTGGCCTTCGACATCTTCGGCCAGGCGCTTTCACCGATTCTCGGCTTTGCCAACCTTGCTCCCGTCGGCCTCGCCCGCAGCCTGCTGGGCTCGCTGGGCCTGCCCAACGCCGCGCCTTACGGCCACCTCATGCACCTCTTCTTCGTCGGCCTTCTCGCCTATCCCATCGGCTGGCTCTTCATTGCGCGCCCAGTCATGAAGCGCATCACCCCCGGCCTGCACTGGCTGCCCGCCTCGGCCATTTACGGCGTCGCGCTGTGGGTCTTCGCCATTGGCGGCATCACCAGCATCGCCGGCCTTCCGTTCTTCCTGAACTTCACCGGCATCACCTGGGTGGCGCTGGTGGGCCATGTGATCTACGCAATTGCCGCAGCGTCAACCGTTGTCTATCTCGAGCGGCTTCAAAACCGCTAAGCCCTTGTAAAGGCGACGAACAGGGGCCCGGCCGGGCCTTTGTTTCCAATTTGGTTACGGTCTTGTCACATAATTTTTGAACGAACATCCCTAAAACTGAAACATAATCGAGACATCTCAATGTCATGATCGACATGAAACCACAGAACGCCCAAAGGACAGAGGACCGCGATATGTCCTATCCAAGCTACACACGCGCCGAACGGATCGCCGATGCCGCCGTGCATGTGCTCGGGGTCGGCAGCGCCTTTGTCGCGGTCGCGTTCCTGATCTTCGCCAATGCCGGTCAGCTGAGCCCGGGGGCGATGACGGCGGCCGTCGTCTACGGAATTGCCATGATCCTGATGCTCAGCGCCTCGGCGGCCTATCACCTGGCCGCGCACACGTCCTTGCGCCCACTTTTGCGCCGGATCGACCACGCCGCCATCTACGTCAAGATCGCGGGCACGATCACGCCGCTCGCGGTGCTGCTGAACACGCCCTTCGCCTATACCGTGCTGACGCTGGTGTGGTTCCTCGCGCTCTCGGGTGCGGTACGCAAGCTGCTGGCCGCGCGCGGAAAAATGAGCACGCACTGGCTTCCGCAGGTGGCGCTCGGCTGGCTGGGTCTGATCATCATCGTCCCGCTCTGGCCGTCGCTGCCGGCCAACAGCCTGACGCTGATCTTCGCGGGCGGAATAATCTATTCCGGCGCGGTGGTGTTCTACTGCTGGGACACGCTGAAATTCAGCAACGCCATCTGGCACGCCTGCGTGCTGATCGCCACGGCCTGCTGTTTCTTCGGCATCTTCGGCGCCATGGCTCATACGATTGCTGCGCTCTAAGCCGGTCCGGCCCCTGTCGGCCTTTTCACAGCAAAGATGGTTCGGAAACGGCCCCGCACGTCCCACACGATCACTTCGGCTCACCAGGCCTTTTTCAGATCCGCCGCCCTGCCTTCAGCGCAGCGAAGACCTCGCCGTTGCGGCACTCGATCGGCGTCGCGTCCACCGGAGCGACCTGGGCGGCCATCCACGCCTCGCACCCGTCGGGATCGCTGCACCCCGTACAACGCAGAACCGAATCGCACAGCGTTTCCGGGTCCAGTTGCCCGGCATAGACCGCATCTTCCAGGTCCAGGCCCAAGGTGCGGGCCATACGGTGCACCAGTTCGGTGTGGCGTCTGATCGTCTTCGTCTGCGGCATCGCGGCTCTCCTGTCGATCGGCGCAGCCTGCCGGCCCGGCCTCATTGCCGCGCGCCGGTGGGGCACCTCTGCCGCCGACACTGGCGCAGCCGGACCAAAGACGCCTTGATCTGCATCAAGAGGCCTCCAGCGCCTCCAAGTAGGCACTGACGCAGTCCTGCACGTGCCGAAACCGGTCACCGCCCAGATGCTTGCCGCCGAACCAGCGCGTGACCACGATCACGTGTTCGCGCAAATCCGCGCGTTCCAGCATCCGCACGATCACCATGCCCGCTCCGGCCTCTCCGTCGTCCGACTTCAGCGCGGTGCCCTCGGCATCCAGCATCGCCCAGGTGTTGTGCGTGGCCTTGGCGAATTTCTTGTCGCGTTTCAATTCCTTGAGCAAGGCATCCACCGCCGCGCGGTCCCGGGCCGCGCCGCCCGACACGGCGTATTTCGACCCCCGGTCGGAAATCACGCCGGTCAGTTGCAGCATGTCACCTCGTCAGAATTGCGCATTCACGCGGCGCACGGTCTCGATCCGCTGCGCGTTGGGCGGGTGCGAGCCCAGGAACCGGTTGCCCGGATCGGGGATGCGGGTGAAATACTCCGCGCCCCGGATCGGGTTGTAGCCCGATTTCTTGGCGATGATCGTGCCCAGAGCATCGGCCTCCAGCTCGAACTCCTTGGAATAACTGCGCGCGCCCACCGAGGCCCCCACGTTCGTCGCGGCATCCACCGCGCCCGTTCCGGCGCCTGCCAGCGTCGCCAGACCTCCCAGCAGGATGGCTCCCGCCGCGGCGCTTTGCTGCTGGCGCGGGATGTGCCGCCGGATATGGTGCGACGCCTCATGCGCGAAGATGAAGGCCAGTTCGTCCTCGTTGCGCACATCCGCGATCAGCGCCGCGGTAAAGGCCAGGATCGGACGGCCGCTGCGGTCCAGCGTCTGGAACGCGTTGGGCGGACGCCCCGGCCGATCATCCAGCACCACGTTGAAGTCGCAGTTCACGTTTCCGCCCCGCGCCTGGCATTCTCGCTCGGCCACCGGCTCGACCCGCGCCACGACCTGCCGGAACCGCGCCAGTTGCGTGCTCGAGGGCGCCTTGACCGATTGTTGCTGCTGGCCCGTGGGCCGGGGCTGCGGCGCCTCGCCGCCCGTGGTCGTCACCTCGCAACCGGCCAGGAAAACCGCACAAATCAGAACCTTCCACCGCATCTGTCTCACCTGCAATTGCTCCCTTTGCCCTAGTTCTAGCAGGCTTTGCGCCGAGGGCCAGTCCCCCTCACGCGCACGTGCGGAGCAAAGCCGATTGCGCTTTGCGGGTCATGCGCTACTGTGACCCCATGTTTTCGATAGAGCACGAATTCGACGCCACCGTTGTTACCCTGATCGACGAGGGCAGCGCGCCCTTGCAGGAGGACGTCACCATCAACGCGTTCGAGGAATGCGTGACCATCGAACAGCTCGACCCACGCACCGACCGGGTGCAGAAGGTGACGCTGTCCATGACCCAGTTGCAGGATCTCGGCGCCGCGCTGAACCTGCCAGAAGGCGTCTATACCCTGTCGCGCGATAACAAATAGCTGGCCACTGCAAGCCGCTCGGGGCAACGACGCACACCCCGGTTTGCTTTGCGCCTGACGGTCCCCGCCAAAAGGGTTGACGCCCGCACTCCACCGCCCGACATATGCCGCCACAGACAAGACGCAACGAAAGACCCTCATGCCCGATCCCAATCCCGCCGCGATGGAGTTCCTGCTGACGCGCCGCTCGCGCCCGGCCAAGACGCTGACCGGCCCGGCGCCCTCGCGCGACGACCTGCTGCCAATTCTTCAGGCCGCCGCCCGCTCGCCCGACCATGGCAAGCTGGAACCCTGGCGCTTCATCGTTCTGGACTGCGCCGCCATGCCGCGTCTCGCCGCGCTGGTCCGTGACCGTGGGACCGCACTGGGCAAGTCGGAAGAGGATATCGCCAAGGCCGCCAAGCAATACGAGGACGGCCAGCTTGCCGTCGCCGTGGTCGAGGTGCGCAAACCGTCCGACAAGATCCCGGCCATCGAACAGACCTATTCCGCCGGGGCCGTCTGCCTCGCGCTCCTGAACGCCGCGCTGGCCTCGGGCTGGGGTGCAAACTGGCTCACCGGCTGGGCGACCCACGACCGTGATTTCCTCACGCAAGGCTTCGGCCTGGCCGACAACGAAAGCATCGCCGGCCTGATCTTCCTCGGCACCGAGTCATCCGCCCCGCCCGACCGGCCCCGCCCGGATATCCACGCCATCACCACCTGGGTCACCGAATGATCTTCACCGCCTTCTTCAAGGCCCTGGGCCAGTTGGGCGATCCGCGCTTCCGCAAGGTCTTCTGGCTGGGCGTCGCGCTCTCGTTCCTGCTGCTCGTGGCCGCGACCGCCGCTTTCCTGATGGTCATCCAGTGGGCCACCGGCGACAGCACCACCCTGCCCGTCATCGGCGAGGTGAACTGGATCGACGACCTGCTCGGCTGGTCCGGATTCTTCCTGATGCTGATCCTGTCGGTCTTCCTGATGGTGCCTGTCGCCTCGGCCATCACCTCGCTGTTTCTCGACACCGTCGCGCAGGCGGTCGAGGACCGGCACTATCCCACGCTGCCCGCCGTCCCGCCGGTGCCCTTCTTCGACGGGCTCAAGGACAGCGTGAACTTCCTCGGCGTCATCATCGCGGCCAACATTCTGGCCTTCATCCTCTACGCGCTCTTCCCACCCGCCACGCCGTTCATCTTTTGGGGCGTGAACGGCTATCTGCTGGGGATGGAGTATTTCCAGCTGGCGGCCATGCGCCGCGTCGGCCGCGCCAACGCCAAGGTGTTGCGCAAGCAGCATCGCGGCACGATCTGGATGGCCGGCACGCTCATGGCCCTGCCGCTGTCGATCCCGCTGGTGAACCTCGTGATCCCGATCCTGGGCGCGGCGACCTTCACCCACATCTATCACCGCGTGGCCAAATCAGCCGGCTGATCGGGGCGCGGTCAACCGGCGCCGTCGCCCAAATCCAGCCACAGCTTGCCGTGTGTATACCCGCCCCTTATCAGCCGGCCAGGCTCTCCCGCTTCGGGAAATTCCGCCTCCCAGTCCCGGAACCGGTCGTTGGTGACGACCCGCGCCTTCAGATCGCGCGCGGCTGTCAGGATCGTCGGATCGGCCGGCTGCCCCTTGGGCACGACCATGATGCGCCTCACCGGCAGGCCCCTCCGTGCCGCCAGCGCTCTGTCGCCCAGGAACCTGTCTCCGACCTTGTAGCCCACGTTGGCATCGAACACGACGCCCGGCGTGAAACCCTCGGATGACAGGTGATCGACCACTTCGCGCACCGTATCCAGATCCGGCGACCTGTCCTTCCAGTGCATGACGTTCGAGCCGTCCAGCACGACCCAATTCTTGCCCCGTTCCGTGCGCCGTCTCAGCGCCCCCACGATCAGCAAGAGAGCGCTGGCAACCGCACACGGTCCGGCCAGCAGGATCACATCGCTCCACCCAGCCACCATCGCCGACAGGAAAATGCCGCCGATGGACAGTAACAACAGCAAGAATGGTACGATCATCGAAACACCAGCCGAACGCGCGACCTACCATGTGACGCACCCGCCAGTAGGACCGAAATCGCGGTACGGCACAACCCGCCTCTGACCGCTCGGATTGCGCCCTATTCCGCCGGCTGCGCGCCCGCCCCCTCCGGCGCATCCGCCTTTTCGCGGTCTTTCTGCAACAGGTCATACAGCACCGGCGTCAGGAACAGCGTCAGTACCGAGGCCGACATGAACCCGCCGATGATCACGATCCCGATGGAGAACCGGCTGGCCGCCCCCGCGCCCGTCGACAGCACCAGCGGCACGGCCCCCAGCACGGTCGACATCACCGTCATCAGGATCGGTCGCAGCCGCACCGCCGATGCCTCGATCACCGCCTCGCGCACGTTGCGGCCTTCCTCGCGCAGCTGGTTGGCGAATTCCACGATCAGGATGCCGTTCTTGGCCATCAGCCCGATCAGCATGACCATCCCCACCTGCGTGTAGATGTTGATCGCCTCGCCCAGCACGAAAAGCGTCAGCAGCGCCCCCGCCACGGCCAAGGGCACGGATAGCAGGATCACCACCGGCTGGATAAAGCTCTCGAACTGCGCCGCCAGTACCAAGAACACGATCAGAAGCGCCAGCGCGAATGTCAGCGCGATTCCCCCCGACGTCTCCTGGTAACTTTCGGCCTGCCCCGAATAGCTGATCTGCATGGCCGAGGGCATATCCGCGGCAATCTCCTCGACCGTCGCGATGGCCGAGCCGAGGTCCACGCCTTCGGCCAGAGACGCGCTGATCTCGACCGAAGGCTGCCGGTTGTACCGGTTGTACGCCCGCACCGACGCGCGCCGCTCCAGCCTCACCAGACCGTCCAATGGCACCAACTCGCCGGTTTCGGTCCGCACGTTCACGCCGGTCAGATCGGCGGTGTTGGTCCGCCGCCCGTCCGGTGCCTGCAAGATCACCGGGTACTGCCGGTCGCGCGAGATGAACTCGGTCACCTCTGCCGAGGCAAAGAAGGTGCGCACCGCGTCCGAGATATCCCGCGCCTCGACCCCGATCTGCCGCGCCATGGCGCGGTTCACACTGATGTCGAACCCCGGTGTGTTGACCTCGTAATCCCGCCGCACCCCGGTCAGGTCGGGGCTGGCGCGCATCGCCTCTTCCATCTGCCGCGAGAACTCGGCGGCATCCTCGAAACTCGGTCCCGTCACGATCACTTCCAGCCCCGATCCGCTCCCGGCATCCAGGCCCGAGGGCGCGAAGGCGCGCACGCTCGCCCGCGTTATCTTGGCAAACTCGGGCCGTAACTCGGCCAACACATCGCGTGGCCCCATCTCGCGGTCGCCCCACGGCGACATCACCGCCACCACGAACGCCCGTCCCGACTCGCCGTATTGCCCGACAATGGCGATGGTGTCCTCGACCACGCCATCTTCGCGGTAGGGCGCGATCAGGTCCTCGACCTGGCTCACCGCGTCGTCGGTCAGCGGCAAGGCCGATCCCGGGGGCGCCTGGATCGACACGAAAAAGATGCCCCTATCCGAATCCGGTGTCAGCTGCGACGGCAATTGCTGGTAAAGTGTCCAGGACATCCCCGTCAGCACCGCCGCCACCGCCAGCACCACCAGCGGCGCCTTGATCGCCCGCGTCAAGAGCTTGCGATAGCCCTCCGAGGTGCTTTTCGTGACCCGCTTCACGCCGCGTGCGAACCACGTGTCGTTCATGCCCTTCTTCAGCAGCTTGCTGGCGATCACCGGACACAGCGTCAGCGCCACGAAGGTCGACAGCGCAACGGCAATGGCCAGCGTCACGCCGAATTCCCGGAACAGTTTGCCCAGCTCGCCTTCCAGCAGTGACAGCGGCACGAAAACCGAGATCAGCACCGCCGAGGTCGACACCACGGCAAAGAACACCTGGTTCGCGCCCGTGCGCGCCGCTTGCCTGGGGTCCTCGCCTTCCTCGACCTTGCGCTCGATATTCTCCAGCACCACGATGGCGTCATCCACCACCAGCCCGATGGCCAGGATCAGCGCAAAGAGCGTCAGGATGTTGATCGAAAACCCGGCCAGCGCGATCCCCGCACAGGCGCCCAACAGCGCGATGGGGATGGTCACCGCCGGGATCACCGTCGTCCGGATCGAGGTCAGGAACACGTAGATCACCGCCACCACGATTCCCACGGCGATGGCCAGCGTGGTCAAGACCTGCCGGATCGAATTCGAGATGAAATCCGCGTCGTCCGACGTGATCTGCAATCGCGTCCCGCCCGGCAAATCCGCCGCGATCCGCTCCACTTCCTCGCTGACCGCCGCCGAGATCGACAGCGTGTTGGCCGAGGATTGCCGCAGCACGCCCAGCCCCAGCGCCGTCTCGCCATTGGCGCGGAATTCGCTGTCGTCGCTTTCGACCCCCAGCTCGATCCGCGTCACGTCGCCCAAAAGCACACGACCATTTTCGTCCGAGCGCACGATCAGATCCTCGAACGCCTCCACGCTCGACAGCCGCGTCTCGGTGCGCAGCAGGTACGTCCGCGCCTCGTTCTCGATCGTGCCCGCTGGCAGTTCCAGGTTATTGGCCCGCAACGCGTCGGCAATCTCGTTCGCGGTCACGCCCCGCGCCGCCATCGCCTGCGGGTCCAGCCAGACGCGCATCGCATAGGCCCGGTCGCCATAGATCTGCACCGCCGCGACACCGCTCAGTGTTTCCAGCCGGTCGGTGATGAACCGGTCGGCATAATCCGTCAGTTCCGACGCCGACAGTGTGTCAGAGGTCAGCGTCATCCACAGGATCGGGTCGCCCTGGCTGTCATTCTTCTCGACCTGCGGCTCTTCGGCTTCCTCCGGTAGGTCGCCGGCCACGGATTCGACCGCCGCCCGCACATCCGCCGCCGCCTGATCGATATCCCGGTCCTGTCCAAAGGTGATGACGGTCCGTAGACCGCCCAGCTCGGATTCGGTGTTCATGCTGTCGATGCCGGATACCGTCGACAGCGCCCCTTCGATCACCGTGGCCAACTCGCTGTCCACCACGCCGGGACCGGCGCCGATATAGGGCACGCTGACCGTGACCTCGGCGGTGGTGGTGTCGGGCAATTCCCGCACCGGCATCCGGGTCAGCCCGGCAATGCCCACCACGATGATCAGGATCGACATGACCGTGGCCAGCACAGGCCGCTTGATGCACAGGTCGGGCAGCGTCATTGCGTCGTGCCCTCCGCGCCTTCATCCTGCGCCGCCGCGTCCTCCTGCTGGTCCACATCCTCGGCCACCTCGACCGAAGCCCCGTCCGACAGGTTGTCCCAGCCCGCGACGACCACCCGGTCCTCAAGGCCCAGCCCGTCGCGCACCTCGGTCATCACGCCCAACGACTGGCCCGGGTCGATCTCGGTCCGCACGGCGGCCCCGTCGGCGACAGTATAGACATAGCTCGCCAGCCCTTCACTGATGATCGCGTCATCGGCAATGGCAAGCCCTTCATACGTGTCCAGCACGATCTCGGCATCCGCGAACATGCCGCCCACCAGCCGGCCGTTGGCATTGTCGATCTCGGCCCGGATGTTGAAGCTGCGCGTCTCCAGGCTCACCTCCGGCGCCCGCACCGTAACCTCGCCTTCGAATTGCGTGTCCGGATACGCCGGCGTCGTCACGTTCACCGACTGCCCGACCTCGATCCGGTCGAAATACCGTTCGGGCAGCGACACGGTCAGCTCCATCGTGGTGATGTCCGACAACCGCGTGACGGCCATGCCTTCGCCCAGGAACGTTCCCGCCTCGATGTCGATCAGCCCCAGCACTCCGTCGAACGGGGCCACCAGCGTCCGGTCTTCCAGATCGGCCCGCGCCATCATCAGCGCGGCCTCCGCCCGGCGATAGACCGCCCTCGCCTCTTCCAGCCGCGCTTCGGCGGCGGTGTTGCTGTCGGTCAGTTCCTCGACCCGGCGGAACGCGTCCTCCGCCTCGGCAAAAGTCGCTTCAGCCTCGGCCAGCGACGCACGCGCCGCGCGGTCGTCCAGCTGCAGAATTATTTCACCCTCGCTCACCTCTTCGCCCGACGAAACCGGCACGTCCGTCACACGCCCCGCCGCTGCCGGGACCAATTCGACCGACCGCACCGGGATCAGCGTGCCAACCCCGCCAACCCGGTCCTCGATCTGCCGCGTCTCGGGTCGTGTCAGCGCCACGCGCACCGCGGGCGGCGCCGACGCCGCCTCGCCCGAGCCGCCCTGCGACAGGATCTGCTGCGTGCCCCACAGCCCTGCCGCGGCACAGGCCGCGACGACGCACAGACCAATCAAGACCTTGAAAACCTTTCCCAACCTGACCACCTCCAAACGGCCGCACACCGATCACGGGCCGCGTGCCAAAGCACGGGGCCGTTTGATCGGATCAACTGTGCGAGATAGAGCAGCCGGACCCCACGAACAGCCCGCAGGTCGTTTGGCCACGGGCAATTACGTCCGCGCTGCGATCACAAAACCGCGAGAAACAGCCGCGGAGGGTGGGCGAAAGCCGACGCGTCACTCCGCCCGCGCCCCACGCACCCATGCCATCACCCCAGCGACGTCACCCACAGGATTGTCGCATCCTCTTCGCTGACCGACACCACGTTGTGGCCCATGCTGGCATCGTAATAGGCGCTGTCGCCCCGGCGCATCTCGATCGGCTCGTAGAACTCGGTATAAAGCCGGACAACGCCCGTCAGGACGTACATGAACTCCTCGCCGTCATGACGCACCCAGCCGTCGAACTCCTCGACCGACCGTGCCCGGATACGCGCGCGATATGGCAGCATCCGCTTTTTCAACAGCGCATCGCCCAGCAACTCATGCTCATACGTCGTGGTCGCCTGCGCCGTGCCCTGCCCGGCCCGCGTCACCGCCATCCGCCCGCTCACCTGTTCCCGCTGCGGCGGCGTGAACAGCTGCGGGATCGAGATCTCCAGCCCCACCGCCAGCTTCTTCAAGGCATCGTAAGTGGGCGACATCACCCCGTTCTCGATCTTCGACAGGGTCGACCGCGCGAGCCCCGCCTGCCTTGCGGCCTGTTCCAGCGTCCAGCCCCGCGACTTGCGCAATTCGCGCACCCGTTCGGCAAGGTTCAGCGGCTGGGCCGCGTCCTCTTCCCCGCTCTCGCGGGCCAGCCTGATCAGGCTCACGGGCGATCTGTCTTCCATGTCCTACGCTATACGCAGCGCCGCCATGGCTTGCAACTTCGCCGTGGCGGTCCTAATCCTCCGCGCCATGCGCTCCACGACCGACACGACCGCCTTTCCGCCCTGCCCCGCGCCCTTCAACCTGGCCGCGCACGTACTGCGCCATGCCGACGACCTGCCCGACAAGGTGGCGCTGGCCATCCTCGGGCTCTCCGGCTCCGAACGTTACAGCTTCGCGCGCCTGAAATCCGCCGTCCTGGGCACCGGCGCGGGCCTTTTGGGGCACGGCCTCTCCCCCGGCGACCGGGTCCTCATGCGCCTCGGCAACACCGTCGACTTCCCCATCGCCTATCTCGGCGCCATCGCCGTGGGCCTCGTGCCCATCCCCACCTCCTCGCAACTGACCGAGCGCGAGGTCGCCGGCATCCTCAAGACCACCGAACCCAAAACCATCCTGCGCGACGCCGACATCCCCTGCCCCGACACGGACATCCCCGTCATCGGCACCGACACCCTGCGCGCCATGCACGACAATGCCCCGGCAGACTTCGACATGGGCGATCCCGACCGGCTGGCCTATATCATCTATACCTCCGGCACCTCCGGCACGCCCCGCGCGGTCTGCCATGCCCACCGCGCCATCTGGGCGCGGCAGATGATGGTCGACGGCTGGTATGGCCTGCGGCAGGATGACCGCCTGATGCATGCGGGCGCCTTCAACTGGACCTACACGCTCGGCACCGGCCTGATGGACCCGTGGACGGCAGGCGCAACCGCCCTCATCCCGGCCACCTCCGTCACGCACGACCAGCTGCACCTGCTGATGAAGCGCCACGACGCCACCATCTTCGCCGCCGCCCCCGGCGTCTTCCGCAAGTTCGTCACCCCCGGTAAAACGCTCGACCTGCCCAAACTCCGCCACGGCCTGACCGCCGGCGAAAAGCTGTCGGCCACCATCGACGCCCAATGGCGCGAAGCCACTGGCACGCCGCTCTTCGAGGCCTACGGCATGTCCGAATGCTCCACCTTCATCTCCGGCTGCCCCGCTCACCCCGCCGCCCCCGGCACGCTGGGCCGCCCCCAGCCGGGCCGCAACGTTGCCCTGATCGGCCCGGACGGCCCGGTCCCCTTGGGCAAGGAAGGCACCATCGCCATCCACCGCTCCGACCCCGGCCTGATGCTGGGCTACCTGAACGAACCGGACGAGACCGCCGACCGCTTCCAGGGCGACTGGTTCCTCACCGGCGACCAGGGCGTCATGTCCCCCGAAGGCGATATCACCTACCTGGGCCGCTCCGACGACATGATGAACGCCGGCGGCTTCCGCGTGTCGCCGATGGAGGTCGAGGCGGTCCTGAACGCCCATCCCGACATCACCCAGTCCGCGGTGACCGAGATCGAGGTCAAACAGGACGCCCGCCTCATCATGGCCTTCTACACCGCCCCCGCCCCGGTTGCCGAGGACGCGCTCAAGGCCTATGTCAACGACAACCTCGCCGCCTACAAGCGCCCTCGTGGATTTTTCCACCTCGATGCGCTGCCCACGGGCGCGAACGGAAAACTCCTGCGCCGCGCCCTGCGGCCGATCTACAAGGACCTTCATGGTCAAGCTTGATATCGTCTCCGACCCGATCTGCCCGTGGTGCTATATCGGCAAGGCCTGCCTCGACAAGGCGCTGGCCGAACGCCCCGGCCACCCGTTTGAGATCGAATGGCACCCGTTCCAGCTCAATCCCGACATGCCGCCCGAGGGCATGGACCGGCGCGAATACCTCGAAGCAAAGTTTGGTGGCAAAGAGGGCGCGGTTCAGGCCTATGCCCCCATCGCCGAACGGGCCGAGGCCGAGGGGCTGACGATCAATTTCGACAAGATCACCCGCACCCCCAACACCATGGACGCCCACCGCCTGATCCACTGGGCGGGCATCGAGGGCCGCCAGATGGCCGTCGCCATGTCGCTCTTCCGCGCCTATTTCGAGGACGGGCGCGATATCAGCGATCACGAGGTTTTGGGCGATATCGCCGACAGCGCCGAGATGGATGCCGCCGTGGTCCAGAAACTTCTGGCCTCCGATGCCGATATCGAGGGCATCGCGGGCCGTGACAAGGCCTTCCGCGAAATGGGCATCACCGGCGTGCCCTGCTTCATCGTCGCGGGCAAGCACGCCGTGCCGGGCTGCCAGCCGCCCGATCTGTGGCTCAAGGTCATCGACGAGATCGTCGACAACCTCGAAAACAGCCCCGAGGCCTGAAGCGCCCCGACGCCCATGAACGCGCAAACTGCGCGGGCGATCCGCGAAAATTCATGAACCGCAGCGAAAAAGGTCGGCACTGACCGACCTAGGCTGCGGCCATGATCACCGCCCACCTACCCGCCGGCTACGTTACTGGCCGCGCCTTTGCCCGGTCCGGGCCGGTGCTCTGGGCCGCGATGCTTGGCGGCGTCCTGCCCGATCTTGACCTGATCTGGTTTTACCTCATAGACGGGCGCGCCTTTCACCATCACCACTACTGGGTTCATATCCCGGCCTTCTGGGTCGCCTCCGCTTTTATCGTCCTGCCTCTTGCCACTTGGCGCGGCACGCAGTGGGTTCGCCCCGCCTTGGCCTTCTTCGCTGCGATTCTCGTCCACCTCCTGCTCGACACCGTGGCCGGCGGCATCAAGTGGCTCTGGCCCGTCCGGGACCGCTTCTTTCACCTTGTCACCGTGCCGGCCGCCCACGCCCACTGGATCCTGAACTTCATCCTTCACCCCGTTTTCCTCGCGGAACTGGCCATTTGGGCGGCGGCCCTTTTAATCTTGCTCCGGCGCAGCCCGGCCTGAAGCGCCCCCTTCAAAGGCGACCTTTAGGGCGCCGAGGCACCTGTGCAAAAACGGCCCCCTCTCTGTGCAAAGCCTGCTCTGGCGCACATCCCGGCGCCGTGATAGCGCCCTTTCATGACCGCCCCCACCGACCACCCCGCCACCTCTTCCGCGCCCGTCATGGGCCGGGCCGAGTTCGTGGCGCTTATGGCGATGCTGGTGGCCACGGTCGCCTATACCATCGACGCCATGCTGCCCGCCCTGCCCGCCATCGGGGCCGAGCTGTCGCCCGACGCGCCCAACCAGGCGCAGCTGGTGATCGGCAGCTTCGTGCTGGGTCTCGGGGTCGGCACGTTCTTCGTCGGCGCACTGTCCGATGCCTTCGGGCGCAAACGGGTCATCATCTGGGGAGCTGGCGTCTATTGCGCCGGCGCGTTGCTCGCCCTGATGGCCCCCACGCTGGAAACCGTGCTGGCCGCCCGCGTGTTGCAGGGCCTCGGCGCAGCGTCCGCGCGGGTCGTCGCCATGGCCATCATCCGCGACCTCTACAAGGGCCGCGAAATGGCCCGGCTGATGAGCTTCATCATGCTGGTCTTCACCCTCGTCCCGGCCATCGCACCGATGGCGGGCGCGGGCATCATCGCGCTCTATGAATGGCGCGGCATCTTCGTATCCTTCCTCGTCTTCGCCGGGGTCAGCACCTTCTGGATGGCCCTCCGCCTGCCCGAGCCGCTGTCCCGCGACCGCCGCGTGCCCTTCCGTCCCAACAAGCTCGTGAGCGCCGCCACCGAGGTGTTCCGCTATCCCATGGTGCGCCTGTCCATGGCCGTGCAGACGCTCTGTTTCGCTATGCTTTTCTCGTCGATCAGCTCGATCCAGCAGATCATGGACGTGACCTATGACCGCGCCGAGGAATTCCCCTTCTGGTTCGCCGCCATCGCCGCCGTGGCCGCCGTCGGCAGCCTCGTCAACGCCGCACTCGTGATGCGGCTGGGCATGCGCCGCCTGATCCAGATGGCCCTGATGATCGAGGCGGGGCTGACCCTCGCCGTGCTCACCGCTTTCCTCGCAGGCTGGGGAAGCTTCCCGCTCTACTTCGTCTGGCAGGTGACCGTCTTCTTCCAGATCGGCCTGACCCTTGGCAACCTCAACGCCCTTGCGCTCGAACCCCTGGGCCACATCGCCGGCATGGCCGCGTCGATCACCGCGGGGCTGGCCACCGTGGGCTCGATCCTGCTGGCGGTCCCCGTGGGCCTTGCCTTCGACGGAACCCCCCTGCCCCTGCTGATCGGCGTCGCGATCTTCGCCAGTCTCGCACTGCTTCTCACACAGTTCATGCGCAAGCTCGACCGCGAGCAAAGCCCACCGCACTGACCGCCGACAAATTATTCGGTATACTGTCGCATACCGTCTGGTCAAATCTTCTGTCATGGTCTATGACGCGCGCAAGACTCACGCTTTGTCATGTCCTGATCGAAAGGTATTTCCGATGGCCGACACCTCCAATCCCGATATCGTCTACACCAAGGTCGACGAGGCCCCCGAACTGGCCAGCGCGTCCCTTCTGCCCATCATCCAGAGCTTCGCCACCGCCGCCGACATCTCGGTCGGCACCCGCGACATCTCGCTGGCGGGCCGCATCCTCGCCACCTTTCCCGATCACCTGACCGAGGACCAGCGCGTCTCCGACGACCTCGCCGCCCTGGGCGAACTGGTCAAGCAACCCGGCGCCAACGTCATCAAGCTGCCCAACATCTCGGCCTCCGTGCCGCAGCTCGTCGCCGCCGTGCGCGAACTTCAGGGTCAGGGCTACGCCATCCCCGACTACCCCGAGACGCCGGAAACCGACGAAGAAAAAGAGGTCCGCGCCCGCTACGACGCGATCAAGGGCTCGGCCGTGAACCCCGTCCTGCGCGAAGGCAACTCCGACCGCCGCGCCGCCGCTCCGGTCAAGAAATACGCCCAGAACAACCCGCACCGCATGGGTGACTGGTCGTCCGACAGCAAGACACGCGTCGCTTCGATGGACGCCGATGACTTCTTCTCGAACGAAAAGTCCGCCACGCTGGATGGCGCCGCCACGGCCAAGATCGTCCTCGAAGGCGCCAACGGCGAAACCGTCCTGAAAGAGGGCGTCAGCTATCCCGCCGGCACCGTCGTCGACGCCACCTACATGAGCGCCTCGGCCCTCGACGATTTCCTCGCCGACGAGATCAAGAAGACCAAGGACGAGGGAGTGCTCTTCTCCATCCACCTGAAGGCCACCATGATGAAGGTCTCCGACCCGATCATCTTCGGCCACGCGGTCCGCGAATGGCTGAAGCCGGTGTTCGAGGAATACGGCGACCGGATGAAGGAGCTGGGCGTGAACCCCGCCTCCGGCATGGGCGACCTCTTGGAACGGGTGAAGGACGAGCCCGAGATCATGGCCGCCATCGAGGATTGCCGCGCGGCACGCCCGCCGATGTACATGGTCGACAGCGACCGCGGCATCACCAACCTGCACGTGCCTTCGGATGTCATCATCGACGCCTCCATGCCCGCGCTCATCCGCTCGGGCGGCAAGGGCTGGGGCCCGGACAACAAGGAACACGATGCCGTCTGCGTCATCCCCGACAGCTCCTACGCGCCGGTCTATGACGAGACCATCAAGTTCTTCAAGGAAAACGGAAAACTCGACCCCGCCACCGCCGGCACGGTGCAGAACCTGGGCCTGATGGCGCAAAAGGCCGAGGAATACGGCAGCCACCCCACCACCTTCGAGATCCCCGAGGACGGCACCGTCAAGATGATCCTCGAAGACGGCACCGTGCTGCATTCGCATGACGTCCGGAAAGGCGACATCTGGCGCTCCGCCTCCGCCCGCAAGGCGCCCATCGAAGACTGGGTGAACCTCGCCATCGAGCGGCAGAAGGCCACCGGCTACCGCGCGATCTTCTGGCTGGACGAGACCCGCGCCCACGATGCCGAGTTGATCTCCTTCGTGAAGCCGATCCTGGAATCCAAAGGCGTCGCCGACAAGTTCGAGATCATGGCCCCGCGCGAGGCCACCCGCGCCAGCTTGGAAACCATCACCAAGGGCGAGAACACCATCGCCATCACCGGCAACGTGCTGCGCGACTACCTGACCGACCTCTTCCCGATCCTCGAACTGGCCACCTCGGCCAAGATGCTGTCGATCGTGAAACTGATGAATGGCGGCGGCCTGTTCGAGACCGGCGCCGGCGGCTCCGCGCCCAAGCACGTGCAACAGTTGCAGTCGGAAAACCACCTGCGCTGGGATTCCTTGGGCGAATTCTGCGCCCTGGGCGAAAGCTTCAAGTTCCTGGGCGAGACCAAGGACAACGCCCGCGCCCGCATCCTCGGCGAGACGATCGAGGAAGCGACGCAAGGCATCCTCGACCACAACCGCTCGCCCTCGCGCAAGGTCGGCGAGCCCGACAACCGCGACAGCCACTACTGGTTCGCCCGCTACTGGGCCGAGGCGCTGGCCGCGCAATCCGACGACCCCAAGCTGGCCGAGGAATTCGCGCCCATGGCCAGGGCACTGGCCGAAAACGAGGACCAGATCGTCTCGGAACTCGCCGCGGCGCAAGGCAGCCCGGCCGATATCGGCGGCTACTACCACCCCGACGAAGGCCGCCTTGCCACCGTGATGCGCCCCAGCCCCACGCTGAACGGCATCATCGGCAAGTAAACCGTAGCAGATACCTCAAAGCGAGCCGCTCCTGTCCGACACCGGGGCGGCTTTTTCGTGCACGACCTGTTCAACCTGTAAACGACAAGCCTCTTTCTCGGGCATCACCCCTGTGTGCCCCCGGCATCGCGGCAAGCCTACATGGAAGTGCAAGCCCCTCTGCCCTATCTCTCCCGGATGCACAGCACCGACCCGCCCACCGTCCCGCATTCCCCGATCGAAGACGCCCAGGGCATCGCCCTCGGCGTCATCCTCTGCAGCGTCGGCATCCATATTCTGACGACCGTGGGCCTCATCACCGGCCAGACGGCGGGCGTTGCCGTGATTCTCAGCTATCTCTCGGGCTGGTCCTTCGGCGTCATGTTCTTCCTCATCAACCTGCCCTTCTACGTGCTGGCCTATGGCAAGCTGGGGCTGGAATTCACCGTGAAATCATTGGTCTCCGTGGCGTTGCTGTCCATTGTCACCGACCTTCTGCCGCTCGGCTTCACCATCCAGCATCTGCATCCCGCCCTCGGCGCGGTCATCTTCGGCGCGACCGTGGGCATGGGCCTCCTGGCGATGTTCCGGCACAAAAGCTCGCTCGGGGGTTTGGGCGTCGTCGCCTTCTGGGTGCAGGAAAAGACCGACTTCCGCGCCGGCTACGTGCAACTCATCACCGACGCCGTGATCTTCACCGTCGCCGCGCTTCTCTTTCCGCTCAGCGTGGTCGGCTGGTCACTCTTGGGCGCGCTGGTGCTCAACCTCGTGATCACCTTCAACCACAACCGCAAGCGCTACATCGCGAATTGATCCGTAGGGCGGGTTTCACCCCGCCATGGCGTTCCCAATGCCGGACCAGATCCCCGGCCTGCGCCCCGTGCCGCGCGGCCCCGTAGGGTGGGTGAAAACCCACGCGCCCCTGCGTCCTTATTGCCCCCGCCCATGCGTCTTGGCATACATCTCCGCGATCATCCGGCTGGCCGTTTTTTCGAACGCGAACGGCAGTACCGCATGTACCAGCGCACAGAACCCTGCGCCAAACAGTTTAACGCTGAACGATCCCGCAAAACGGGCATGTTCCAGATATGTCTCGTCAACGCTCTGCGGATGGGCAAGGAAAAGACGGGCCAGCATGGGGAAACTCCTGTTGATCGGTTTCCCACACCCTACCAGCCCCCCACCGAGACATTTTCTCAAACACATCCCGAAACCGCTGTATCTTGTGAAATTTTCCCACTATTCACCGATTATGTGGAAAATCGACGACTTCGACCGAAAAATCCTGCGCGAATTGCAACGAGATGCCGCCCTTGGCCTAGAGGAGATCGGCACCCGCGTCGGCCTGTCGCGCAACGCCTGCTGGCGCCGTATCAAGACCATGGAGGACGCCGGCGTCATCCGGGCCCGCGTCACGCTTCTGGATCCCGCGAAACTGAACCTCGGCCTCACCGTATTCATCCAGGTCCGCGCCGCCCAACATGACGCGGAGTGGCTCAACGCCTTTTCCCGGGCCACCCGCGCGATGCCCGAAATACAGGGCGTCTACCGTATGACCGGCGATCTCGATTACCTGATCCGCGCGCGTGTCGCCGACATGGCCGATTACGACCGGCTCTACCAGACGCTGGTCGCCCGCGTACCCATGCGCGACGTCTCCGCCAGCTTCGTGATGGAGGAAATCAAGGACACCACGGCCCTGCCGCTTTGAGCCCTTGAACCGCATGTCCGAGACGCTCAGTTCCGCGCCCCAGACATGGTGCCGAAGAAATCGATGTCTTCCACCGTGATCACCCCGCCCAGGATGACATAGGCCGCCACGGCCCACAGCACGGTCGAGACGATCGTCACGATGATGACCTTCTTGCGCAGGAAATGCTGTTCGGGCGAGCCCTTGTGCGTGCCTTCCACGGTCGTGCCCGCTTCACCTTGCGTCTGGATGCGGATGGGCAGCGCGATCAGGAAGGTCATGAACCAGATCACCAGAAACAGGACGATGCCAGACGCGATGCTCATCAGACCTCCTCCAGCTCGACAAGGCAGCCGTTGAAATCCTTGGGATGCAGGAACAGCACCGGCTTGCCATGCGCCCCGATCTTGGGCTCGCCACTGCCCAGCACCCGCGCGCCGCTGTCCTTCAGATGGTCGCGGGCCGCGATGATGTCCTCGACCTCGTAACAGACATGGTGAATGCCGCCCGCCGGGTTCTTTTCGAGAAACCCGTTGATCGGGCTGTCCTCACCCAGGGGATACAGCAGCTCGATCTTGGTGTTGGGCAACTCGATGAAAATCACCGTCACGCCGTGGTCCGGCTCGTCCTGCGGCGCGCCCACATTGGCACCCAGCGCGGTGCGATACTGGTCCGCCGCCGCCTCGAGGTCGGGCACGGCAATGGCCACGTGGTTCAGGCGTCCGATCATGGCGCTCTCCTTGGTCTGATACTGCTGGACCACGTTATGGGCCGCACATGCGCCGGGGGCAAGCGACACGCCGACGCAACCCGCAAAATCGCGCGATCCGGAAGATTTTCACCGACCGCTTAACCCTTCGTTAGCCAACCCTGCCTAGCTTCACATCACCTGGTGCCGGAATGGAGCAGCACAATGGATGACAATGACAGCCTCACACTTACCAAGACGCCGACCGCGCGTCGCCCGCTTCTGGGCCTGACCATCCTCGTGGTCGAGGACAGCCGCTACGCCTGCGAGGCGATGCGCCTGATGTGCCTGCACAGCGGGGCGCGCATCCGGCGGGCCGATTGCCTGCGCTCGGCGCGACGGCATTTGACGGTCTATCGCCCGTCCGTGGTCATTGTCGACCTCGGCCTGCCCGACGGCTCCGGGCTCGACCTCATCGCGGAACTCTCTTCCGCCATTCCGCGCGTCACCGGCCTTCTGGGGCTCAGCGGCAATACCGACATGGCCTCCGAGGCGATCAACGCCGGCGCGGACGGCTTTCTGGACAAACCGCTCGACAGCCTCGCCGCCTTTCAGCAGGGCGTGCTGTCGGCCTTGCCCGAAACCTATCGCCCCTCCGGCCCCCGGGCCTTGTCGCAAGCCCGCATCACGCCCGACCCGATGGCCTATCGGGACGACATGAACCACGTCGCCAGCCTGCTAGACGACAGCCGCGATGGCCCTGTGCTGGATTACGTGGCGCAGTTCCTCGACGGCGTCGCCCGCTCGGCCCGCGATACCGCTCTGGTCCAGGCCGCGGCCGATCTGGCCACGGCACGCGCCCGCGGGCGCACCCCAAATGCCAGCGTCAACGCGCTGATGAACATGGTGCAGGAGCGAATCACCCGCCACGTCGCCATCTGATAAAGGGTCCGCGGGGCCGAGGCGCCTCAGCCGTCCTGCGCCGGGTCGCTGCCCCGGCGCACAAGCCGTGTCAGGTCCGCAAGCCGCTCCACCTGCCGGCCCGCTTCGTCAAAATTCTCCGGCGCCAGCCAGAATTGGTAGGCTTCCAGCAGTGCCGGCCAGTCCTTGTCGATCACCGCAAACCACGCGGTATCGCGGTTGCGGCCCTTGACCACGGTGGCCTGCACGAACACCCCTTCGAAGGTAAAGCCGAAGCGTTGCGCCGCCCGCCGCGAGGGCATGTTCAGCGCATCGCACTTCCACTCGTACCGGCGGTAGCCGGCGTCGAAGGCCCACCGCATCATCAGATACATCGCCTCGGTCGCCGCCCGCGTCCGCTGAAGCTGCGGCGCCATGGCGATGAAACCCACCTCGATCGACCCCGATGCGGGCTTGATCCGCAGGTAGGACGCGAAGCCGCCATAGGCGCCCTTGTCCTTGTCGTATATCGCGTAGAACAGGATCGTGTCCTTCGCCGTTTCGTCCCGCATCCAGCGATGGAACTGCGCCGCCGAGGCGAAGGGTCCCACCGGCATGTAATCCCATACATGGTCATGCCCGTCGAAGGCCTTGAACAGGATCGCGGCGTGCCGGTCCGCATCCAGCGCCTCCAGCCGCACGTACCGACCTTCCAGCGGCGCCATGTCCGGCACCGGCGGTTCGGTCCAATCTGGGATTTTCGGCCCTACCGGGCGGTCGTCCGACATCTGCGCCTCTTGGTTTCCGCCGGACAATAGGCAGACAAACCACGCGGAGGAAAGCGAAACCTTACAGGATCAGCTTCGGATCGGGTCCCAGCTCGAGACCCGGAAAAATAGTGCCCTCCACCAGCGCCCGGTCGACCCCGAAAAGGTCGCGCATCGCCCAGCCCGCGATGGCCCGCACGTCCCGCGTCGGCATCAGGTCGCGGCGCTGGTACAGGTCCGCCTCCGCCAGCCCGGGCCAGTCGCCCAGGACCCGTCCGCCGCGAATGGCCCCGCCCGCCAGCAGCATAGCCCCCGCCGTGCCGTGATCGGTCCCCCCGCTGCCGTTGAGCCGCGCCGTACGCCCGAATTCCGTCATCGCCAGCACCGCCGTCTTGCCCCAGACATCGCCAAGGCCCTCGCGCAGGGTCAGCACCGCCTCCTGCAACGGGGCCAGCGCGCGAGGCAAGGTCCGCTCCTGGTGCGCGTGGGTGTCGAACCCATTGAGCGAGAACGCCGCGATCCGGCTGTCGCCCCGCAGCCGCTCGGCGGCAAAACGCGCGACGCTGCCCACGCGCTCGCGGTCCCGGGTCGGGCGCATATTGTCCTGCATCGCGTTCATCATGTCGCCCGCGTCGAGCGGGTTGCCCCCGGCCGCCTCCATCAGGTCCGACTGCGACAGGGCGATCGCCTCCGCCAGCGTGTCGCGGAACAGCGGGTCGTCATGCATCACGCTTTCCAGCAGACGCTGCGCCTGGGAACTCAGCGCCAGCGCCGCGTCGGGCGACCAGTTCGCCACCGGCGCGTCACCCGTCAGAATCAGCATGTCCTCGCGCCCGACCGCATAGGCCGTCTCGGCGGTGATTCCCGGGATCGTCTGCAGCATCCGGTTCAGCCATCCGTCACGGTCACGGCCCGGCAAGCCCTGCCCCGTCCCGGCCTCCAGGATGTCCTGCCCGTCGAAATGGCTGCGCTTGTCGCGATAGGGCGTCGAGACCGCGTGCACGAAGCCCAGCTCTCCCTTTTGCCAAAGCGGCATCAGCCCGGACAGGTCGGGGTGCAGCGCGAAGATGCCGTCCAGCGCGTGCCCGCCGGGCGCCCCGGCGCCGCCGCGCAACGCCGCAAGGCCCGGGTCGCCCACCGGGCGCACCACGTCCAGC
Source organism: Roseovarius sp. MMSF_3350 (assembly GCF_030733425.1). Lineage (GTDB taxonomy): Bacteria > Pseudomonadota > Alphaproteobacteria > Rhodobacterales > Rhodobacteraceae > Roseovarius. The sequence goes on along the minus strand of NZ_JASHIZ010000002.1, from coordinate 42,839 downwards.
CCGTCCATCGCGCCGCGTAGAATGATCACCACCAGCCGCGTGTCCCACGGCGCGCTGGCCATGGTCACCGGCGTCACCAGCGGGCTGGCGGCCAGCGAGCACCCAAGCGCCAGGCTCCGTCCCAGAAAGTAGCGTCGCGATCTGTCGGTCATGCTCACATCTTCCCTGCTACATCCTCTGGAACGCCGGCGAGGCCAGCACCAGTCCCACGCCCTCGGCCCGCGTCTCGGCCGCCCGCGCGGCAAATCGCACCGGCTCCGGCGCCCCGGGCCCCAGCGCGACCTCGACAAAGTCGCGCGGGTCCGGCAACGTCCGCATCAGGCGGAACGGCACCGTCATGCCCCATTGTAGCCGCGCCGCCATGCGCTGCGGCGTGATCCATGCGGCATCGTCCTCGGGAAACCCGTCCGGTCCCGGCGGCGCGCCCCAGGACTGGCCCATCAGGATCAGCGGATTCAGGAAATAGCGGCTCACCGCCCTGTATTTCAAAGAAAGATGACGCTCGGAAACATCCAGCGCCCGCAGGCTGGAGGCCATGAAATCAAGCGGTTGCTTCACATTGCCCCCGTCCTCGGCCCAGGCCGCCGGATGCTCCAGCATCGCCGCATACATCGCCGGCAGCCGTCCGTCCGACGCGCGAAACGCCTGCGCCATCGCATCGACAAGGCCCGCATCGGGCGCGTCGCCGGTGAAATGCACCGCCATCTTCCGCGCCAGATGCGCCGCCGTCGCCGGATGGGCGGCCAGGTCCTCCAGCACCGCCATCACGCGGCCAAGCTCCGGCACCTTGTCGCCATAGCGCCGGCCCATGAACGCCAGCGGCCCCGGCTCGGCATGGCCCGCGCGATAAACGAACCCCTTGCGCCGCAGATAGGCAAGCCCGGTCAGCAGTTTCGCCAGGTCGCGCACATCTGACTGGTCATACGGTCCACCCACGCCCAACGTGTGCAACTCCAGCAACTCTCGCGCCAGGTTCTCGTTCAGCCCCAGCTTCTTGCCGCGCCGCGTGACGACCGCGCTGCCCGGCCCGACCGACTGCGTCTGGTTGAGATAGATCAGCATCAGCGGATGCGTCACCGCCGCTTTCAGCATGTCGGAGAAACGCCCGCCCACATGCGGCCGGATCGCGTCCTCGACATATCCCGCGTAGCCAAAGCGCAGCGCCCCGCCCGGTCCTTGCGCGGTGAAATGATCGGCCCAGAATCCAACCAGCCTCTCGCGAAAGCCGTCCTCGGTCTTGACCCGCCGCATCAGCGTCTGGCCGAACCAGCCCACCGCATCGCGCCTCAACTCGCGGGTTGCGTCCTGCCGATCTTTCAGCGCCGCCTCGCGCTCGGCCTCGCTCTTGCCATTTCGGATGCGGCGCCGGGCCTCGGTAACAGCCACATGAGCCTCGCGCACCGCCTCGAACCCGGCGGCGGGAAACCGCTCCGCTGCCCGGTCCGGCCCCGCCAGCGCCTCCAGCATCGCGTTCACGCTCTCTGGTGCCGGAATCGCGGGCGAAAGGCCGCAACCAAACCGGATCGCGGCACGGGCGGGGTCAAACGGCATCGGGCACCTTTCGTTCGTCGGGCGGCTCCATCATCGCACATCATATGGGGCGCGTCTCGCGCCACGTCACCTGCCCGCGTGCGCCCGTCCCCCGCCTCGGCGGAATGCCACCGCCGCCCCAACGGAACCGCCGCGACGCCCGGCGCGTTGGCCGCAGACAGCCAACCCGAAAGGTCCAGCCATGCCCAGCATCTACGACACCATTCGCGCCGACCACGACAACCACCGCGACCTGATGGCCCGGATCGAGGATACCTCCGGAGACAGCCAGGACCGGCAGAAAGCTTGGGCCGCGTTCTACGAAGACGTAAAATCCCACGCCGCAGCCGAAGAAGAGACTTTCTATTCCAAGCTCATGACCAAGACCTGGGGCCAGGATTCCGCCCGCCACTCGGTGCACGAGCACCAGGAAATGGACGATATCATGGAAGAACTCAACGAGGGCGACATGGCGTCACCCGGCTGGCTCACCCGCTTCAAGACGCTGAAGCACGATTACGAGCACCACATGGACGAGGAAGAAGACGAGGTTTTCGCCCGCGCGCAGGAGGTGATCCCCGAGGACGAGATCGAAGGCTACGGCGAGCGTTTCGAAAAGCGCAAGTCCAAGGAACGCGGCCTGATCGAGGAAAAGCGCGAAGACAGCCTGGAAGACTGAAGGAGGCCGCCGTGCCGGACAAACCCCGCCTCGTCGGCGTCAACCATCTCGTGCTCGAAGTCGGCGACCTTCACGCCGCGCTGAATTTCTGGCGCGCCATCTTCGACTTCGAATTGCGCGGCCAGGGCGAGGGTCACGTTTTTCTGGACATGGGCGACCAATTCATCGGCCTGTTCGAAGGCAAGACGCAGACGCGCGACGAACACCGCCATTTCGGCCTCGTGGTCGACGACCGATCCCGCGTACGCGATCTCGCCCGCGCCGCCGGGGCCGAGGTGATGGAGACCGATTTTCTAGACCTGCGCGACCCGTGGGGCAACCGCATCCAGGTGGTGGAATATGCCGACCTTCAGTTTTCCAAGACCGACGCGGTGCTGCGTGGCATGGGCCTCGACCTCAGGAAATCGCAAAGCGCCAGACAGGAACTGGAAGACAAGGGAATGGGGTGAAAACCGCCCCCGGCCGCGCCTACCTGTCGCCGTCCCGGGCCTGACCCGGGACCTCTCGAACTCCGTAGGGTGGGTGAAACCCACGCGCCCCCGCCTCATGCCTCCCGGTCTATTCCTCGCGCGGCAAGACCCGCAAACCCAACTCCATCAACTGATCACTCGCCGGCTCGCTCGGCGCGTTCATCATCAGGTCCTCGGCCCGCTGGTTCATCGGGAACATGATCACCTCGCGGATATTCTGCTCATCCGCCAGCAGCATCACGATCCGGTCGATCCCCGCGGCACAGCCCCCGTGCGGCGGCGCGCCGTACTGGAACGCGTTGACCATGCCGCCGAACCGCTTGCGCACTTCCGCCTCGTCATAGCCCGCCAACTCGAACGCCTTGATCATCGTCTCCAGCTTGTGGTTCCGGATCGCGCCACTGACCAACTCATAGCCGTTGCAGCTCAGGTCGTACTGATAGCCCAGCACCTTCAGCGGGTCGCCCTCCAGCGCCTCGATCCCGCCCTGCGGCATCGAGAACGGGTTGTGCGAAAAGTCGATCTCGCCCGACTCCTCGTCGGCCTCGTACATCGGGAAATCCACGATCCACGCAAAGGCAAAGCGGTTCTCGTCCGTCAGCCCCAGCTCCTCGCCGATCGTCACCCGCGCCTTGCCCGCCACCCGCTCGAACGCGGCCGGCTTGCCGCCGAGGAAGAACGCCGCATCGCCCACGCCAAGGCCCAGCTGCTCGCGAATGGCCTCGGTGCGCTCCGGCCCGATATTCTTGGCCAGCGGCCCGGCGGCTTCCATCCCGTCGCCCTGATCCCGCCAAAAGATATACCCCATCCCCGGCAAGCCCTCTTTCTGGGCGAACGCATTCATCCGGTCACAGAATTTGCGGCTGCCCCCCGTCGGCGCCGGGATGGCGCGAATTTCCGTGCCATCCTGCTCCAGCAGCTTGGCGAAAATGGCAAAGCCCGAACCACGGAAATGCTCGCTCACGTCCTGCATCTTGATCGGGTTGCGCAGGTCCGGCTTGTCGGTGCCATACCACAGCGCCGCGTCACGGTAAGAGATCTGCTCCCACTCCTGATCCACCGCCTTGCCGCCGCCGAACTCCTCGAACAGGCCCTTGATCACCGGCTGGATCGTATCGAACACGTCCTGCTGCTCGACGAACGACATTTCCATGTCCAGCTGGTAGAAATCCGTGGGCGACCGGTCCGCGCGCGGGTCCTCGTCGCGAAAGCACGGCGCAATCTGGAAATACTTGTCAAAGCCCGAGACCATGATCAGCTGCTTGAACTGCTGCGGCGCCTGCGGCAGCGCATAGAACTTGCCCGGATGCAGGCGGCTCGGCACCAGGAAGTCGCGCGCGCCCTCGGGACTGGACGCGGTGATGATCGGCGTCTGGTACTCGCGAAAGCCAATGTCCCACATCCGTCGCCGGATGCTGGCCACCACGTCCGAGCGCAGCTTCATGTTCTCCTGCATCGCCTCGCGCCGCAGGTCCAGGTAGCGATAGCGCAGCCGCGTCTCCTCGGGATATTCCTGGTCCCCGAACACGATCAGCGGCAGTTCCCCGGACGCGCCAAGCACGTCCATGTCGCGGATGAACACCTCGATCTCGCCCGTCGGGATCTTGGGGTTCACCAGGCTTTCATCCCGCGCCTTCACCTCGCCGTCGATGCGGATGCACCACTCGCTGCGCAGTTTCTCGACCTCGGAAAACACCTTGCTGTCGGGATCGCACAGCACCTGCGTCACGCCGTAATGGTCGCGCAGGTCGATGAACAGCACCCCGCCGTGGTCGCGGATCCGGTGCACCCAGCCCGACAGGCGGACGGTGTCCCCGACGTTCGATTTCGTCAGCTCGGCGCAGGTATGGCTGCGATATGCGTGCATGAGGTCCTCTCCGGGCGGCTGAAACTGCCCATTTCGCGTGCAATTCGGTTCGCGCCGATACACCTTGGCAGGGCGGCAAAGTCAAGGCCTGCAAGGCTATTTCCCGCCCGTGCGGAACCATCCACCACCAGAAAACATTTACAGAAAGTTAATTTTGGGCAAAGATTCACGCTATCGAGCGGAAAACACGCGGGAAAACCGCAAGACCGGCAGGTCTCAGACCAGAAGATGCGCCTAGGGCGGCGCAGGAAAGAACGGGGTGCGCCATGTGGTCCAAACTGCTCGATGTGTTCGTCACACATCTGTTTCGTAACGGCGATTTCAGCCTGACCTATCCTGACGGCACGACCCGTCGCTACGGTGACGGCGGCACGCCTTCCGTCGCCTTGAGGCTGCACGACCCGGCCCTGCCCCGCAAGATCATCCTGTCGCCCGAACTGGCCGTGGGCGAAGGCTACATGGATGGCACGCTCACCATCGAAAACGACGACCTGCGCGGCTTTCTCAGTCTCGCGGTCGACAACATCGCCCGCCAGGGCAGCCCGTGGTTCCACCGCCCGCTCGACCTGATGCGCCACGCCAGCCGCTGGTTGAACCAGTTCAACCCGGCCAAGCGGTCGAAGGCGAACGTGGCCCATCACTACGACCTCTCGGGCGAGCTCTACGACCTCTTCCTCGACAAGGACCGGCAGTATTCCTGCGCCTATTTCGCCCGCCCCGACATGACGCTGGAACAGGCGCAGGAGGCCAAGAAACTCCACATCGCCCGCAAGCTGCTGCTCAAGCCCGGCATGCGCGTGCTCGACATCGGCTGCGGCTGGGGCGGCATGGCCCTGACGCTGGCCCGCGATTACGGCGCCGAGGTCGTGGGCGTCACCCTGTCCGAGGAACAGCACGCGCTGGCCACCCGCCGCGCGGCCGAGGCGGGCCTGTCGGACAAGGTGCAGTTCCACCTGATGGATTACCGCGCCGTGACCGGCAAATTCGATCGCATCGTGTCGGTCGGCATGTTCGAACATGTCGGCGTGCCGCATTACCGCGAATATTTCCGCCATGTGCACGACCTTCTAGCCGAGGATGGCGTCGCCCTCATCCATACCATCGGCCACACCGATCCGCCCGGCACCACCAACCCGTGGATCCTGAAATACATCTTCCCCGGCGGCTATTGCCCGGCCCTGTCGGAGGCGACCCGCGCGATCGAGGTCAACGACCTGCATTCCTGCGATATCGAGGTCTGGCGCCTGCATTACGCGGAAACCCTGCGCCACTGGTACGACCGCTTCATGGCCAATATCGACCGCGCCCGCGAACTATACGACGAGCGTTTCTGCCGCATGTGGCGCTACTACCTCATCGCCTGCGAAGCGACGTTCCGCTACAACAGCCAGGTGGTGTTTCAGTTCCAGCTGTCGCGCCAGCAGGACGCGGTGCCGCTCACGCGCGATTACCTCTACAGCGAAGACGCCGCCAAGGGCCTGCGCCACGCCGCGGAATAGACCTCAGACCAACCGCGCCGGTATCAACCCGCGCAGCGCGTTGCCCACGTAAAGCGCCCGCGCCTCGGCCAGGTCTTTCGGCGACAGCACCGCCTCCCGCGCGCGGCCCTCCACGATCAGGCTTGCACGCAGCACACCGGGCAGCACGCCGCAACTCAGCGCCGGCGTCTCCAGCCCGTCGCCCCGGTCGACGAAGACATTGGTGATCGTCCCTTCGCAGACCGCGCCATCGGTGTTGAGAAAGATCACCTCATCCACCCCCTCGGGCAAATCGGCGCGCGTCCGGTCATACAACGCGCGCTCGGTGCTCTTGACCGTCAGCCACGGATCGGTGGCGATCAGCCGCGCCTCCGACATCGCCAGCCGCAACGCCCGGCCCTCGGGCTCGGGCGTGAAATCGTGCAAGGTGACCTCCACCTGCCCGCCCGCATCCACCGTCAGGCGCAACCGCCTTGGCCGGTCCGCCTCGACCGCCTCAAGCGCCGCCTCCAGACCGTCGATCCCGATCCCCAATCGCGCCGCGCTGGCGTGCAACCGCTCCAAATGCATCGCCTTGCGATGCAACCCATCGCCCGGCGTCCACAGCCCGGTCTCGATCAGGCGAAATCCGCGATCAGCCGGCGGGCAAAGCGGGCTTTCCATAGGGCTTCCTCGTATTCCGACGCGGCGGTGCTGTCATAGACCACGCCGCCGCCCACGTTCAGCGTCGCACGTCCCTGCTCCACAAGCAAACTGCGGATCGCCACGTTGAATTCCGACCGCCCGTCCGGCGCGGCCCAGCCGATGGTGCCGCAATAAACATCCCGCGCGCCGTCCTCCAGCCCCGCCAGGATCTCCATCGCCCGCATCTTGGGCGCCCCGGTGATTGACCCGCACGGGAACAGCGCCCGGAAAACCCCGGACAGTGTCGTGCCCTCCAGCATCCGCCCCCGGATCAGCGAGGTCATCTGGTGCACCGTCGCCAGGCTCTCCACCGTGAACAATTCCGGCACATTCACGCTGCCGATCTCGCAAATCCGGCCCAGGTCATTGCGCAGCAGGTCCACGATCATCAGGTTCTCGGCCCGGTTCTTCTCGTCCTCCATCAGGAACCGGCAGCGCCGCGCATCCTCCTCCGCGTCGTCGCTGCGCGGCTGGGTACCCTTCATCGGCTTGGTCTCGATGCCCCCCGCCCCATCGGTGCGGAAGAAAAGCTCCGGCGAGCGTGACAGTATCGCGGGCACCCCCTCTGCCTCGATCAGCGCCCCGAACCGCACCGGCTGCACCGCCGCCAGCGCGGCGTAAATCTCACCCGGCGCGCCCACCGCCTCCATCATGCAGGCGAATGTCAGGTTCGCCTGGTAAAAGTCACCCGCACAGATATGCGCATGTACCGCGTCGAACGCCTGCGTGTACCGCGCCTCCGACCAAAGCGGCACGAAATGATCCAGCCGCCCCTCCGGCTCCGGCAAGGGTGCTGCGGGTCTGGGCCGCTCATACACCCCGAACTGTACCAACGGCACCCGCCGCCGCCCCGGCATCAGCGGCGCCAGCTTCGGCTCCAACGCATAGCCCAACTCGTAACTTGCGAATCCTGCCAGCCACAGGCCCTGGGCGCGCGCCGCATCCATAGCCTCCAACGCCGCGGGCACGTCCGCCGCCTCCCGCGCCGAGATCACCTCGACCGGGCGCTCGAACGCGCATTCGCCCTCCTCGGGGCCATGATCGAAACGGATTCGCACCTGCCGTCCTCTCTCTTTGGCTGGTTATCTAAGCGTTCGCGCGACCGAACGCACTGCGAAATACGTCGCATCGCGCGCAAACAGCGATGCCCCTTGCGCTGTCGTGCGTAATGAATATAAGGCCAACAATTTGCGCCGCACCGGGGGATCACATGCCGAAAAGAACCGATATCAAGTCCATCATGATCATCGGTGCCGGCCCCATCATCATCGGGCAGGCCTGCGAGTTCGACTATTCCGGCGCCCAGGCCTGCAAGGCCCTGCGCGAGGAAGGCTACCGCGTCATCCTCGTCAATTCCAACCCCGCCACCATCATGACCGACCCGGGGCTGGCCGACGCCACCTATATCGAGCCCATCACGCCCGAGATTGTCGCCAAGATCATCGAGAAAGAGCGTCCCGACGCGCTCCTGCCCACCATGGGCGGGCAGACCGGCCTCAACACCGCGCTCGCCGTGGCCGACATGGGCGTGCTGGAAAAATTCGGCGTCGAGCTGATCGGCGCAAACCGCGAAGCCATCGAAATGGCCGAGGACCGCAAGCTCTTCCGCGAGGCGATGGACCGCCTGGGCATCGAAAACCCCAAGGCCACCATTGCCGAGACCATGGAAGAATGCATGGCCGCGCTCGAGCACGTGGGCCTGCCCGCCATCATCCGTCCCGCCTACACCCTTGGCGGCACCGGCGGCGGCGTCGCCTACAACCGCGCCGATTACGAGCATTACTGCAAGTCCGGCCTCGACGCTTCCCCGGTCAGCCAGATCCTGATCGACGAGTCGCTCTTGGGCTGGAAGGAATTTGAGATGGAGGTCGTCCGCGACCGCGCCGACAACGCCATCATCGTCTGCTCCATCGAAAACGTCGATCCGATGGGCGTGCATACCGGCGATTCCATCACCGTCGCCCCGGCCCTCACGCTCACGGACAAGGAATACCAGATCATGCGCAACGGCTCCATCGCCGTCCTGCGCGAGATCGGCGTGGAAACCGGCGGCTCGAACGTGCAATGGGCCATCAACCCCGAGGACGGCCGTATGGTCGTGATCGAGATGAACCCCCGCGTCTCCCGCTCCTCGGCGCTGGCCTCCAAGGCCACCGGCTTCCCTATCGCGAAAATCGCCGCCAAGCTGGCCGTCGGCTACACGCTCGACGAGCTCGACAACGACATCACCAAGGTCACGCCCGCCAGCTTCGAGCCGACCATCGACTATGTCGTCACCAAGATTCCCAAATTCGCCTTCGAGAAATTCCCCGGCTCGCAGCCCTACCTGACCACCGCGATGAAATCCGTGGGCGAGGCCATGGCGATCGGCCGCACCATCCACGAGAGCCTGCAAAAGGCGCTCGCCTCGATGGAATCCGGCCTGACCGGCTTCGACGAGATCGAGATCGACGGCGCGCCCGAAAAGACCGCCGTCATCAAGGCGATCAGCCAGCAGACCCCGGACCGGATGCGCACCATCGCCCAGGCCATGCGCCACGGCCTGACCGATGACGAGATCTTCGCCGCCACCAAGTTCGACCCCTGGTTCCTCGCCCGCATCCGCGAAATCGTCGAGGCCGAGGAGGCGATCCGGAAGGACGGACTGCCCACCGACGAACAGGGCCTGCGCCGCCTCAAGATGATGGGCTTCACCGACGCCCGCCTGGCGAAACTGACGGGCTTCACCGAGGCCGACATCCGCCGCGCCCGCCACGCCAAGGGCGTCGTCGCCGTCTTCAAGCGCATCGACACCTGCGCCGCGGAATTCGAGGCCCAGACGCCCTACATGTATTCCACCTACGAAGCCCCGATGATGGGCGAGGTGGAATGCGAGGCGCGCCCCTCCGACCGCAAGAAGGTCGTCATCCTCGGCGGCGGTCCCAACCGGATCGGCCAGGGCATCGAGTTCGACTATTGCTGCTGTCACGCCTGTTTCGCGCTGACCGACGCAGGGTTCGAGACCATCATGGTCAACTGCAACCCCGAGACCGTCTCGACCGACTACGACACCTCCGACCGGCTCTATTTCGAGCCGCTGACCTTCGAGCACGTCATGGAGATCCTGCGTGTCGAGCAGGACAACGGCACGCTGCATGGCGTCATCGTCCAGTTCGGCGGCCAGACGCCGCTCAAGCTTGCCAACGATCTCGAGGCCGAGGGTATCCCGATCCTGGGCACCACGCCCGATGCCATCGACCTCGCCGAAGACCGCGAGCGTTTCCAGGCCCTCGTGAACCAGCTGAACCTCAAGCAACCCAAGAACGGCATCGCCCATTCAGACGCCGAGGCGCTGGCCATCGCCGACGAAATCGGCTTCCCGCTGGTCATCCGCCCCTCCTACGTTCTGGGCGGCCGCGCGATGGAAATCGTCCGCGACATGGGCCAACTGGAACGCTACATCAATGAGGCGGTGATCGTCTCGGGCGACAGCCCCGTCCTCCTGGACGGCTACCTCTCCGGCGCCATCGAATGCGATGTCGACGCGCTCTCGGACGGTGAAAACGTCCACGTCGCCGGCATCCTGCAACATATCGAAGAGGCCGGCGTGCACTCCGGCGACAGCGCCTGCTGCCTGCCGCCCCACACCCTGCCCCAGCACATCATCGACGAGATCGACGCCCAGACCCGCGCGCTCGCCAAGGCGCTGAACGTCGTCGGCCTGATGAACGTGCAATTCGCCGTCAAGGGCGACGACATCTACCTGATCGAGGTGAACCCCCGCGCCAGCCGCACGGTGCCCTTCGTCGCCAAGGCCACCGACTCCGCCATCGCCTCCATCGCCGCCCGCCTCATGGCCGGCGAGCCGCTCTCGGCCTTCCCGCATCGCGGCGCCTACCCGTCCGACACCAAACCCGGCACGCTGCCCATGGCCGACCAGATGACGCTCGCGGACCCCGCGATGCCCTGGTTCTCGGTGAAAGAGGCCGTCATGCCCTTCGCCCGCTTCCCCGGCGTCGACACGATCCTCGGCCCGGAAATGCGCTCCACGGGCGAGGTCATGGGCTGGGACGTCTCCTTCCCCCGCGCCTTTCTCAAGGCGCAGATGGGCGCGGGCGTCGTGCTGCCCGACGGCGGCAAGGTGTTCTTTTCGATCAAGGATGACGACAAGACGCCCCAGCTGGTCGAGACCGCGCAGATCCTCGTCGACCTGGGCTTCGCCATCGTCGCCACCCGCGGCACCGCCGCCTTCCTCGAGGGTCACGACATCGCCTGCGAGGTCGTGAACAAGGTCTATGAAGGCCGCCCCGACGTCGTGGACATGCTCAAGGACGGCCAGATCAGCCTTGTCATGAACACCACCGAAGGCATCCAGGCGGTCGAGGACAGCCGCGAAATCCGCTCGGTTGCGCTCTACGACAAGATCCCCTATTACACCACCGCAGCCGCCGCCCATGCCGCCGCGCTGGCCATGAAGGCCCGGCAGGACGGCGACCTTGTGGTATTGCCGCTACAGGGCACCGCCTGACACAGGTCGGCCCGCTTCGCCGGATATGGGCGCAAGGCACGGAAAATAAAAGAGATCTCCATATTCTGCCGCAGCCATGCTCTGCGGCCAACCCGGCCATGCACAATTTTCATAGAATCCAAAGCGAATTTCGATTGCGCCTTCATAATTTTTGACTAAGTGGGCTGTAGGAACGCAATCAACGCGTTCCACTTGGAATCGACCGCCAGCCAAAGGAGGCCATCATGACCCGCGATGAATTGAACCGGGAACTTCGTATGCACAGTGCCACCTGGCAGTCGGTGGTCCTCGTCTACGGTATCCTTGTCGGCACGCTGATCTTCTCGGCATCCGCCATTATCGGCTAATCCGTCCCACGGCGCCATGCGCCGCACCCAGACAACCCACTCTTTCCCTTCGGCGTTGAACGTAAGACTCGTTTGGCGCCTTCGGTGTCTCTGAAAAGGATACCCGACATGAACCGTGACCAACTGATCCGCGAACTCCAGGCCCACAGCGCCACCTGGCAGGCCGTCGTGATCGTCTATGCCCTGATCGTCGGCGCGATGGTGCTGTCGGGCATGGCCATCATCGGCTAACGCACCATCCGAATTCATCAAAGGAAAACGGCGCCCTGTCTCCGGGGCGCCGTTTCTTGTTCATGACCGCCAGGCTCAGGCCTGCGTGCCCTCGACCTTGTCGTCGTCCGGGTCGATCTTGGCCGCGGCCGCGTCGCCGATATTGTCGACGCCCCGTTCCTCCAGCAGCGTCGTCAGCCAGTTCGGATCCATCTCGGGCACCGAGCTCAGCAGCAGGTCGGTATAGGGATGGTGCGGCGGCGTGAACATGTCGTCCTTCGGCCCCTGCTCCACCACCTGCCCGTTCTGCATCACCACCACCTCGTCGGCGATCGACCGCACGGTGGCAAGGTCGTGGGTGATGAACATGTAGGCCAGGTTCAACTCGTTCTGCAGACGGTCCAGCAGCCGCAGGATGCCTTCGGCCACCAGCTGGTCCAGCGCCGAGGTCACCTCGTCACAGACGATGAAACTGGGCTCCGCCGCCAGCGCCCGGGCAATCCCGATCCGCTGTTTCTGCCCGCCCGACAGTTCCGGCGGATAACGGTTGTAGTATTTCGACGGCTCCAGCTCGATCAGGTCCAAGAGCTCGTCCACCCGCGTCTTCAGCGCCGTGCCCTTCAGTCCCGAATAGAACTGCGCAGGTCGCCCGATGATTTCCGAGATCTGCACCTTGGGGTTCAGCGCGGTATCGGCCATCTGGTAGATCATCTGGCACTGCCGCAGCTGGTCCTTAGAGCGGTCCTTGTAGTACGCCGGGAACGGCTCGCCCTTGAACAGCACCTCGCCTTCGCTGGGCGGCAACAGCCCGGTGATCACCCGCGCGGTCGTCGACTTGCCCGACCCGGATTCGCCCACCACGGCCACCGTCATCCCCTCGTAGATGTCGAACGACACGTCATCGAGGATCTTCGGCCCGTTGGAATAGGACGCGTCCACGTTCTTGACCGAGATCAGCGGCGGCGTGCCATCCGTCGGGCGATGCTTCTGCGGGCTGGTGAAACTGCGCACCGCCCAGAGCGACTTGGTGTAATCCTCCTGCGGATTTTCCAGCATCTGGTCGGTCGGCGCTTCCTCGACTTCCTCGCCTTTCAGCAGCACCTTGATCGTGTCGGCCATCTGCGCCACCACGGCCAGATCGTGCGTGATGTAGATCGCCGCGGTGTTGAACTGGTCCACGATGTCGCGGATCGCCGCCAGCACCTCGATCTGGGTGGTCACGTCCAGCGCCGTCGTCGGCTCGTCAAAGATGATCAGGTCGGGCCGGCACGACATGGCCATCGCCGTCATCGCCCGCTGCAACTGACCGCCCGACACCTGGTGCGGATACCGAAACCCGATCTCGCCCGGATTGGGCAGGCGCAACCGCTCATACAGCTCGATCGCGTCCTCCTGCGCCTCCAGCCGCTTCTTGATGCGGTACTGCACGGGGGCTTCCGTGTGCTGGTCGATCAGCTTGTGCGCCGGGTTGAACGACGCCGCCGCCGACTGCGCCACATAGGCGATGCGCGAGCCCCTCAGCGCCCGCTTCTCGCCTTCGGTCGAGGTGGTCAGCTCGATCCCGTCGAACTCGATCGACGAGCCCTCCACGATCCGCGTGCCGTCGCGGGCGTACCCCATGGCCGCCGCGCCGATGGTCGATTTGCCCGCCCCGGATTCCCCGATCAGGCCCATCACCTCGCCGCGGTGCAGGGTCAGGTCGACACCCTTGATGATGTCGACCCAGGTTTCGTCCGAATAGCCCTGGATCTTCAGGTCCCGGATCTTCAGAAGGACATCTGTTTTTTTCAAGCTCATGTCGTTTTACTCCTTCAAACCCGAGGACCGGTGCAGCATCCAGTCCACCACGAAGTTGACCGCCACGGTCAACAGCGCGATGGCCGCGGCCGGAATAAGCGGCGTGATCTCACCGAACGAGATCAGCGTCGCGTTCTCCCGCACCATCGACCCCCAGTCGGCCGTGGGCGGCTGGATACCAAGCCCAAGGAAACTGAGGCCCGCGATCAGCAGGAACACGAAGCAGAATTCCAGCCCGAACTCCGCCACCAGCGGCGCGGTCGAGTTCGGCAGGATCTCCCGCCGGATCAGGTACCAGTTCTTTTCACCGCGCAGCTTCGCGGCCTCGATATAGTCCATCACAACCACGTTGCCCGCAACCGCCCGCGTCAGGCGGAACACCCGCGGCGAATAGATCACCGCGACAACCAGGATCAGGATGACCTCGGAGGCATCGAAGACCGACGTGAACGCCAGTGCAAAGGCAAACGAGACACCGACGACGATCGCCGCCCCGATGATCCAGCTGAGAACCGAATAGGCCGCCGCCGCAAGGAACAGCGTCCCCACGATCACCGCGAATCCGAACAGCAGCCATGCACTGGTTGACGGTGCCGCCAGCGACCCGCCAAAGATCGACAGCATCAGAAGCGCAAAGATCAGCGACGGGATCGACATGATCACATCCGCGATCCGGCCCATCGTTCCGTCAAAGAACCCGCCTTTCGTTGCCGCCAACAGGCCCGCCATCGCGCCCAGGATGAACGCCAGGACCGTGCCGCACAGCGCCAGCGCCACGGTGTTCCGAGCGCCATAGATGATCCGGCTGAACATGTCCCGGCCCAGCTGATCGGCGCCAAGCAGCATGTTGTTGTCCGGCGGCGCAAAGGCCTGGCTGATGATCTCGGCCTCTCCATGCGGCGCGATGGCCGGGGCAAAGATGCCCATGACCGCGACGATGAAGATCACGAACATCCCGAAGGCCGCGGTCAGCGGCGCGGTGCGCAGCTCCTTGGCCATCTCGTCGCTCGCCAGCGCCGTCAGGAACTCGCGGAACGCGTAGGACATCATGCCAGCCGCCAACAGCATCCCCGCGGCAATCGCGACGAAGCGCAGCGCCGGAATGCCGCCGATGATCGCCAGCACCAGCGACACCAGCGTCAGCGAGAACAGCAACAGGAACGCCGAGCGTTGATTGTAGTAGGCAGCCCCGCACGACAGCAAAAGCAGCAGGGCGAAGTAGAGGATTACAAATACCATGGTCCGCCCTCCTTATTTCGGGTGCCGCAGACGCGGGTTGGTGAGGATCGCACCAACGTCGGCTGCAAGGTTGAGAAGGATGAAGGTCGCCGCGAAGATCAGGCAGCAGGCCTGCACCACGGGGAAGTCGCGCTTGGAAACCGCGTCCACCAGCGCCTGTCCGATGCCCGGATAGACGAACACCACCTCCACCAGCACCACGCCAGTAATGAGGTACGCCAGGTTCAGCGCGACCACGTTGATGATCGGCGCCCAGGCGTTGGGCAGCGCGTGCTTCACGATCACCTTCCAGGGCGGCGCGCCCTTCAGCCGGGCCATCTCGATATAGGGGCTGGCCAGCAGGTTGATGATCGCAGCCCGCGTCATCCGCATCATGTGCGCCATCACCACCAGCACCAGCGTCAGCGCCGGCAGGAAGGTGCGTTGCAACAGTTCAAGGAAGGTCATCCCCTCGCTCAGGCTGGCGATTGCCGGGAACATGCCCCATTTGACCGCGAAGTACAGGATCAGGATGTAGCCCAGGAAGAATTCCGGCGACGAGATGAACGACAATGAGATCACGTTCGCCACCCGGTCGAAGATCGAGTTGCGCAACAGCGCCACGATCACGCCCAGGATGATCGACACCGGCACCGCGATCACGGCCGCGTAGGCGGCCAGGAACAGCGTGTTCATGAACCGCTCGCCGATGATCTCGGTCACCCGCGCGTCGGTCACGATGGAGCTTCCGAAATCAAGCGTTATGGCTTCGCTCAGCCACGCCAGGTATCTTACGATCGCGGGCTGGTCGAGGCCCATTTCCCTGCGCAGCGCCGCAAGGTTCTCCGGCGTCGCCGACTGTCCCAGCACCGCCTGCGCGATGTCACCGGGAAGCAGTTCGACCATGAAGAAGATTATCAACGAGATCACCAATAGGATGATCAATCCGAGACCAAGACGCTTGCCGACAAGCGTTAAGATGTCTCCCATATGTCCCTCCTGCTGTTGGGCGTCCGCCTTGCCCGTCCCGAGCCGCATCCGCACAGCTTATATTGTTATGACGTATCGACGTGCCCTGTGCGCTTTTCGCGCTTTCTCGGCCGTCCCGTCTGCCCGGACAGAGCGATCTCCCGCCCCCTCCAAATTTTTGCCCCGGCGCCTTGGCACCGGGGCAAAACCTTTTGTCTTACGCGTCCGCGAACCACCAACGGCTGCAGGCGCGGGCGCCGTCCATCTGCCAGCTTGGCGCAAGGTTCTCACCATGCTGCACGTTCTTGCGACGCGCGTACACGAAGTTCGGGAAGAACGGGATGATCGTCCCGCCGTCGTCCTTCGCCAGGATCGCCATCTCGCGGTACATCTCGGCCCGCTTGGTGTCATCCAGCTCGGCCTTCGCCTGCAGCAGCAGCTCGTTGAACCGCTCGTTCTGCCACCGGCTCTCGTTCCACGCGGCGTCCGACTTGTAGGCCAGCGAATACATCACGTCCGGCGTCGGGCGTGCGCCCCACTGCACCACGCACCACGGCTTTTTCAGCCACACGTCCGAATAGTAGCCGTCGTTGGGCTCGCGGTTGACGTTGATGGTGATGCCCGCGGCCTTGGCGTGTTCTGCGAACAGAACACACATGTCCACCGCACCCGAGAACACCGAGTCGGCCACGCTCAGGTTGACCGTCAGGCCCTCGGCGCCGGCTTTCTGCAGCAGCGATTTCGCCTGGTCGGGATCGTATTCACGCTGCTCGATGCCTTCCGGGAAGTACGGCATCGCGGGCGAATGGTGGAAATCGTTCGCCTTGGTGGCCGCGCCGAACGCGATTTTCTCGACCAGCTCGTCCCGGTTCAGCGACAGCTTCAGCGCGTTGCGCACGTCCACGTTGTCGAACGGCGCCGTGTCGCACAGCATCGGCATGGTGATCGCTGCCGCCGACGGCACGTCGTCGATCTCGATGTTCGGGTCGCGCTGCAACAACGCCAGGGTCTTCAGTTCCAGCTGCGTCACCGCGTCCACGTCGCCTGTCACCAGCGCCGTCTGACGCGCGTTCGGGTCGTTCAGAACGATCAGCTCCAGGTCGTCAAAATAGGCGCCTTCCAGGTGCCAGCCGTCGTGGCGGGTCAGCGTATAGCGCACGCCGAACTCGGCCTCTTCCATCTTGTAGGGGCCCGAGCCGTCGCCCGATTGCCAGTTGGCCGTGCCGTCCTCGTTCGCCGGCACGATCGCCAGGTGATAGTCGGTCATCAGCCAGGGCAGGTCGGCATTGCCCGACGCCAGCACGAACGTGACCGAGTTGTCGCCGTTGTCGATAAGCTCCTCGACATCCGCCAGCAGCGCCTTCGCGGCCGAAGTCGTCTCTTCACCGCGGTGGTGGTTCATCGACGCGATCACGTCATTCGCCGTCACCTTGTTGCCGCTGTGGAACGTGGCGTTGTCATTGATCTTGAAGGTCCACTCCTTCGCGTCCGGGCTCGCGCTCCACTCGCTGGCCAGGTCCGGACCCAGCGAACCATCGGGCTCGATCAGCGTCAGGTACGACCGGTATGTGTGCGCGACCTGGATCATCGAGAAGGTCACATAGGTGCCCGGATCATGCGTGTCCGAAGTGTTCCCGTCGTGCATCCCAAGGCGGAACGTGCCGCCCTTGGCCGGCTGTGCCTTCGCGGCGCCGGTCCACAGGCCGGTCGCGGCCGTGGTCGTCAGGCCGGCGGCGGCGGCATAATGCATGAACGACCGGCGCGAAATCTTCCCTTCGCGGGCCGCGGCTGCCAGTCGATCCAGCAGCATTTGATCTTTGATATCAGTCATGTTGTCTCCCTATGACTAGTCTGTCTCCCGGCCCGTCTTGCGCGGTCCTTCAAAGCAGCTTTGCGTCGTTTCCCCTGAACGGGCGGCTCATTTACGACATGATATTACCAAAACACGAAAAAAAAGTCGCTTCCAGCCTTCATATGACGGATCACGATATTTTTTTTGCATGTCAGAACCCTAGCCGGAACTGTTCAACCTCTTGTCGGAAAGGGGTTTCACGATGTGATCAATCCCTCGGGCCGGACTGTTCCAAAAACGACATTCCCCGCAGCCCGGTCGGAAAATCGACACCGGGAATCGCCCGGGGGGCCTAGTCGCCCTTGCGCGCCCGCAACTTCGCGAAATAGGCCACCCGCTTGCCCAACTCCCGCTCGAACCCGCGCTCGACCGGCTTGTAAAGCTCGGGCCGTTCCATCGTGTCGGGAAAGTAATTCTGCCCCGAAAACGCGTCCTCGGCATCGTGGTCATAGGCATAGCCCGCGCCGTAACCCTGCTCCTTCATCAGGCCGGTGGGCGCGTTCAGGATATGCTTGGGCGGCGGCTCGCTGCCGGTCTTCTTCGCGGCCCGCATCGCCGCCTTGTAGGCCACGTAGGCCGCGTTCGACTTCGGCGCCAGCGCCAGGTAGGTCACCGCCTGTGCCAGCGCCAGCTCCCCCTCGGGGCTGCCCAGCCGCTCGTAGGTCTCCCACGATTGCAGGCACACCGCCTGCGCCTGCGGATCGGCGAGGCCAATATCCTCCACCGCCATCCGCGTGATCCGCCGCGCCAGGTACCGCGGGTCCTCGCCCCCGTCCAGCATCCGCGCCAACCAGTAAAGCGCGGCATCCGGGTCCGACCCGCGCACCGACTTGTGCAGCGCCGAGATCAGGTTGTAATGCGCGTCGCCCGACTTGTCGTACTGCGCCGCCCGCTTCATCAGCCGCGCGGTCAGGGCGTTCGTGTCCAGCTTCTTGTCGGTCTTCCACGCCGCCACCTGCTCGATCAGATTGAGCAGCGCCCGCCCGTCCCCGTCCGCCATCTCCAGCAGCGCCTCGCGCGCCGCACCCTCCAGTGGCAGCGCCCGGTCCAGCTCCTTCTCGGCCCGCTGCGCCAGCCGCTCCAGTTCCGCCAGCGTCAGCCGCTCGAGCACCAGGACCTGCGACCGGCTCAGAAGTGCCGCGTTCAGCTCAAAACTCGGGTTCTCCGTGGTGGCCCCCACCAGCAGGATCGTCCCGTCCTCCATATGCGGCAGGAACCCGTCCTGTTGCGCCTTGTTGAACCGGTGAATCTCATCCACGAACAAAAGCGTTCCCTGCCCGTTGGCCCGCCGGTGCTTGGCCGCGTCGAACACCTTGCGCAGCTCCGGCACACCGGAAAAGATCGCGCTGATCTGCACGAAATGCATGTCCGTCTCGTCGGCCAAGAGCCGCGCAATGGTGGTCTTGCCCACCCCCGGCGGCCCCCAGAAGACCAGCGAAGACAGGCTCCCCGACGCCAGCATCACGCCCAACGGGCCATCCGGCCCGATCACCTTCTCCTGCCCGATCACTTCGGCCAGCGCCTTGGGCCGCAGCCTGTCGGCCAGCGGGCGCGGCGCGCTGTCATGCGCCTTGTCGTCCCTTGCGTCCGGTTTGGCTTCGGGGCCGGTATCGAACAGATCTCCCATGGCTACAGCCTGAACCACCGCCCGCTCGCCGCCGGCATCGACTCGACCATGCCGGCGCTTTTTACGGCCACGCCATTGATCCCGCGCAGGATGTCCCCCGGCCGCAACCCGGCCCGCAACCCCGCGCGCCCGGGCTCCAGCACCATACCCGGGACGGGCACGAAGCCCGTGCGGATCTCGTCCCGGCTCTGCGGCACGCGCATCTCCGCCCCCGCCGGCACCGCCAGCAGGACAGACAGGAAAAGGCCGGAAATCCATCTCGCCATCCCACCGATATGCGCCCCCCACGCCCCCGATGCAAGCACGACAAGGCCCGTGGCACCCCGGCTTTTCCTCTGGCCAAAAATATCCCGGGGAGCGCGAGGGGCTGGCCCCTCGCATCCACCATCGCAATCCGCGCACCCGATGGAACCCCCCGCGTCAGGCAACGTTTTCCAGACAGGAGGTACCACCATGGCAGACAGATACAGATCCAAGGACGGCAAGAGCGAAACCGAAGAGTTCGTCGATGACGTCTCCACCCCAGACCAGCAAGGCCGCGCCCAGGGCAACCTGGAGCGCAAGGTCGGCACCCGCGATTCGCTCAAGCGCGCCAAGAGCGAGGATGCCGGCGCAACCCGCGTCACCAAGGAAGACGAAGAGGGCGAAGGCAATCTCGGCGGCCATCACGGCACCGGCAAGGAGAAACGCGATGACTGAACTCAAGCAAGGCACCTGGGTC
The DNA here is from genome assembly GCF_030733425.1 of Roseovarius sp. MMSF_3350. Classification (GTDB taxonomy): domain Bacteria; phylum Pseudomonadota; class Alphaproteobacteria; order Rhodobacterales; family Rhodobacteraceae; genus Roseovarius. The sequence continues at coordinate 22,883 of NZ_JASHIZ010000002.1, read as the reverse complement.
GTCGTAACCGACAGCGAAAAGGCGCTCTTCCTGCGCAATCTCACGGACCACCAGGACCCCAACCTCGAGGTGATGGACACCGAGGAACAGGAAAACCCCTCGGATATCGAACAATCGGCCAATCGCCCCGGCCGGATGCAGGACACCGGGGTACAGCAGCTCTCGGCGATGGATGACACCGACTGGCACGAACTGCAGAAGGAACGCTTCGCCGCCGACCTGTCGGACATCCTCTATGCCGCCGCTCACAAGGGCGAGTTTGACCGCCTGATCCTCGTCGCCGCGCCCAAGGTACTGGGCCACCTGCGCGACGACATGCACAAGGAAGTCACGTCGAAAGTGGTCAGCGAGATCCCCAAGAACCTCGCCAATCACCCCGTCGACGAGATCGAGAAGCTGGTCAAGAAAGAGCTCGAAAGCGCCTGACCGCGCTCCGACCCCGAACGAAAGAACGCCGCCGGGCGAAACCGGCGGCGTTTTTTGTTTCCGGTCAAGGGAAACGGGGCTTACGCCTCGTCGTCCCCGTCCATGTCCTCGGCGGCGACGCGGGCCTTGTCGGCGGCGCCCTTGGCGTCGCGGTCGCGCTCGACGAATTCGATGATCGCCATCGGCGCCATGTCACCGTAACGGAAGCCGGCCTTCAGAACGCGGACATACCCGCCCTGACGCTCCTTGTAACGCGGGCCCAGCACGTCGAACAGCTTGGCGACATGCATGTCCTGCTTCAGTTGGGCGGCGGCCTGGCGGCGGGCGTGAACGTCTCCGCGCTTGCCCAGCGTGACCAGCTTTTCCACCACGCGCTTCAGCTCCTTGGCTTTCGGCAGGGTGGTCTTGATCTGTTCGTGTTCAATCAGCGAGCCGGCCATGTTCGCCCACAGCGCCTTGCGGTGCTCGTGGGTACGGTTCAGGCGGCGATAGCCTCGTGCGTGACGCATGTTTCTTACTCCGTTTTTTGCCCTCTACGGGCGGTTTTGCTTTGTCCGGCCGGCGATGCGTGTCACCGGCTCTCCTTGGGGCATTGCGCCCGGGGGTGGGTTTCAAACCCACCCTATGTAGGGTGGGATTTCATCCCACCTTGTCTCAGAACTGGTCTTCAAATTTCTTCGCCAGGTCCTCGATATTGTCCGGCGGCCAGTCCTCGACATCCATGCCCAGGTGCAGACCCATGCCCGACAGCACTTCCTTGATCTCGTTCAAGGACTTGCGGCCAAAGTTCGGTGTGCGCAGCATCTCGGCTTCGGTCTTCTGAATGAGATCGCCGATATAGACGATGTTGTCGTTCTTCAGGCAGTTGGCCGACCGCACCGACAGTTCCAACTCGTCCACTTTCTTCAGCAAGAGCGGGTTGAACTCCAGCCCGTCGTCGTCATCCTGACGCTGCGCCGATTCCGGCTCTTCGAAGTTCACGAAGATCGACAGCTGGTCCTGCAGGATACGCGCGGCAAAGGCCACGGCGTCCTCGGGCGTGATCGACCCGTCGGTCGTCAGCTTCATCGTCAGCTTGTCATAGTCCAGAACCTGCCCCTCACGGGTGGGCTGCACGTCATAGCTGACCTTCACCACCGGCGAATAGATCGCGTCGATGGCAATCAGGCCGATGGGCGCGTCTTCCGGCTTGTTCTTGTCGGCGGCGACATAGCCCTTGCCCTGGTTCACGGTCAGTTCCATGAACAAGTCCGCGCCTTCGTCGAGGTGGCAGATCACGTGTTCCTTGTTCAGGATCTCGATGCCCGCGCTGTCGGCGATGTCGCCGGCGGTCACCACGCCCGGCCCCTTGGCCGAGATCGACAGGCGCTTGGGCCCTTCGACTTCCATGCGGATGGCGACACCCTTGAGGTTCAGCACCACGTCTGTCACATCTTCGCGGACGCCTGCGATGCTGGAAAACTCGTGCAGCACGTTGTCGATCTGCACGCTGGTGATCGCCGCACCCTGAAGGCTCGACAGCAGCACGCGGCGCAGCGCGTTGCCCATCGTCAGGCCAAAGCCGCGCTCCAGCGGTTCGGCCACGACGGTCGCCTGGCGCAGCGGGTCGTTGCCCGGCTTCACCTCAAGCTGCGTCGGCTTGATCAATTCTGCCCAGTTCTTATGGATCATGCGGTCCCTCCATCCTTGTCCCCGGCCCCATGTCCACAGGCCTCCGAGACGCTCGAGGTTTCAAAATAACGGAATGGGGCCGTGAAAAACCACGCGGCCCCACCCAAAAAATCGGTCTCAGACCCGGCGACGCTTCGGCGGGCGGCAACCGTTGTGGGCAATCGGCGTCACGTCGCGGATGGACGTGATGTTGAAGCCGACGGCAGCCAGGGCGCGCAGCGCGCTCTCGCGGCCCGACCCGGGCCCCTGCACTTCGACTTCCAGCGTCTTCATGCCGTGTTCCTGCGCCTTGCGGCCGGCATCTTCGGCGGCCATCTGGGCGGCATAGGGCGTCGACTTGCGCGACCCCTTGAAGCCCATCGTGCCGGCCGAGGACCACGCGATCGCGTTGCCCTGCACGTCCGAGATCAGGATCTTGGTGTTGTTGAACGAGCTGTTCACATGCGCCACGCCCGTGGCGATGTTCTTCGAGACCTTTTTCTTGGTCCGGCGGGTATCTCGTGCCATTGGTTCTGCCCTCCCTTACTTCTTCTTGCCAGCGATGGGTTTCGCCGGGCCCTTGCGGGTGCGCGCATTGGTATGCGTGCGCTGGCCGCGGACGGGAAGGTTGCGGCGATGGCGCAGGCCGCGATAGCAGCCAAGGTCCATCAGACGCTTGATGTTCATCTGCACTTCGCGGCGCAGGTCACCTTCGACCATGTAGTTGGCGTCGATATGCTCGCGCATGGCGACCACTTCGGTGTCGCTCAGCTCGTTGACCCGGCGGGTCAGGTCGATATTGACGGCCTCGCAAATGGCCTTGGCCGAGGATTGGCCGATTCCGGTGATGTAGGTCAGGGCGATCGGGACCCGCTTGTGGGTCGGGATGTTAACGCCGGCGATACGTGCCACGTGTCATGTCCTTTCGTTGCGGGTCCGTAGCTCCAGACCCTTTTTTCACAACGTAGGCCCGAGGCGATTGCTTCGGGCCGCAGCTGAATTCAGGTGATCGATTCGGGCGCGGGCGCGACCCGCGCGGGAATCATGTTCTCTGTCGAGATGGTGCCGTCTAGAAGGAAACGCCCGAGGCGTCAACCCTCTGTCAAGAGAATTGTGCCTATCGGCGAAACCCCAAGGAAAAAAGGCCGTTCCGCAGGGCCGCACCGGGCGTCTTCAGCCGTCCAGCGCGCTTGCGATGCGGGCCTTGACCTCGTCGATCTCGCCCAGCCCGTCGATCGTCTCCAGATCGCCCTTGGCATAGTAGTAGCCCAGCAGCGGCGAGGTCTTCTTGTAGTATTCCATCAGGCGCTGCTTGAGGCTTTCCTCGTTGTCATCCGCCCGGCGCTTCACCTCGGTCGAGCCGCAATTGGCACATTTGCCATCCTCGGGCCAGGGTTTGGTGATGTCGTTGTAGACCGCGCCGCAATTGCCGCAGGTCGACCGGGCCGTGATACGCTGCACCAGCGCCTCGTCATCCACCCGCATCTCGACCACCGCATCCAGCGTCTGGCCGGTCTCGGCCAGCAGTTCCGCCAGCGCATCGGCCTGCGCCAGCGTCCGGGGGAAGCCGTCAAAGATGAAACCGCCACCGTTCTCGCCGTTGATCTTCTCGCGGATCAGGCCGATCACGATCTCGTCCGTCACAAGCTCGCCCCGGGCCATCACGTCGGCAACGACCTTGCCCATCTCGGTGCCGCTGTCCTTGGCCTCACGCAGCATGTCGCCGGTGCTGAGCTGGGTCATGCCCCGCTCCTCGACCAGGATATGTGCCTGCGTGCCCTTACCGGCCCCCGGCGGTCCGAGAAGTATGATATTCATCGACGTCCTGTCCCTTTCCTGCGCGACCGTTTACGGCCCTTGCCGCTCAACTGCGACTTCTCGATCAGGCCCTCGTACTGGTGCGCCAGAAGATGCGACTGGACCTGCTGGATCGTGTCCATGGTCACCGATACCACGATCAGGACCGAAGTGCCGCCAAAATAGAAAGGTATCGCAAACTGTCCACGCAGGATCTCTGGAAGGAGACAAACTGCCGCAAGGTAAGCCGAGCCCAGCACCAGGATCCGCGTCACCACGTATTCCAGGTACTCCGCCGTCTTCTTGCCGGGGCGGATGCCGGGCACGAACCCGTTCTGGTTCTTCAGGTTGTCGGCGACGTCATCGGGCTTGAACGCCACGTTGTAGGTATAGAAATAGGCGAAGAACACGATCATCGCCGTGAAGAACACCAGGTAAAGCGGCTGCCCGGGCCCGAAATAGGCCAGCAGGGTCGACATGAACGGTCCGGTATCGTTGCCCGAGAACGTGCTGACCGTGGCCGGCAACAGAAGCAGCGACGAGGCGAAGATCGCCGGGATCACGCCCGCCGGGTTCACCTTCACGGGCAGGTGGCTCGACCCGCCGTCATAGACCTTCATCCCCACCTGGCGGCGCGGATACTGGATATGGATCTTGCGCAAGCTACGCTCCATGAACACCACGAAGGCAATCGTCGCCACGACCATCACGATCACCCCGATGATCACCGCCGGGCTGATCGCGCCCGACCGGCCGCTGGCAAAGAACTGCGCCAGCGCGGCGGGCACTTCGGCGATGATGCCCACGAAGATGATCAGCGAGATGCCGTTGCCCACGCCCCGCGCGGTGATCTGCTCACCCAGCCACATCAGGAACATCGTGCCCCCGACCAGCGTGATCATGCAGCTCGCGATGAAAAAGAACCCGGGGTCCGACGCCAGCCCGCCACTCTGCAGCGATGCGGCCAGGCCATAGGATTGCAGCGTCGCCAGGAACACCGTGCCATAGCGCGTGTACTGGTTGATCTTCTTGCGCCCCTGCTCGCCCTCTTTCTTCAGCTGCTCCAGCGCCGGCACCATCGCCGTCATCAGCTGCACGATGATCGAGGCCGAGATATAGGGCATGATCCCCAGCGCAAAGACGCCCATCCGCCCCAGCGCCCCGCCGGTGAACATCGACAGCATCCCGCCGATCGACGACGCCGCGCCTTCCATGAAGTTGCGCAGCTCTGCCCCGTCGATGCCCGGCACCGGGATATACGTCCCGATCCGGTAGACGATAAGCAGGCCGATGGTGAAGAAGATGCGCTTGCGAAGCTCGGTGGCCTTGCCCAGGGCGGACCAGCTCGTGTTCGCCGCCATTTGTTCTGCTGCAGATACCATGCGGATCTCTTTTTTATGCAAACGCCGCCCAGGCCGTTTTCCGGCCAGGCGGCGTTTATAAGGAAAACTAGGGGTGTATGTAAGGGGCGAGAGGCCCGCTCACAACCTCTTATTCAGCCGCCTTTGCGCTCGCAACGTTGAGCGTACCGCCGGCTTTCTCGACAGCCTCGACCGCCGATTTCGACGCGCCCGTCACGTCCAGCGTCAGCTTGGACGAAACCTCGCCCTTGGCCAGCACGCGGATGCCGTCCAGCTTGCGGCGCACCAGGCCGCTTTCCACCAGCGTGTCCTCGGTGATGGTCTGGCCTGCGTCGATCTTCTTGGCGTCGATGAATTTCTGGATCAGGCCAAGGTTCACGACGGCGAATTTCTTGCGGTTCGGCTTGTTGAAGCCACGCTTGGGCAAGCGTTGATAGAGCGGCATCTGGCCGCCTTCATAGCCGTTGATCGCCACGCCCGAACGGGATTTCTGGCCCTTGATACCGCGGCCGGCGGTCTTGCCCATGCCCGAACCGGGGCCACGGCCCACGCGTTTCTTGCGTTTGGTTGCGCCTTCGTTGTCGCGCAGCTCATGCAGTTTCATATCGCTTCTCCTAAGCCGGATGTGACCCCCGAAGCGATGGGGCCAACCACGGCATGTCTTGGTTCATGTGAATCGGGTCATGTCTAACCACCGGGGGCGTATAGACCCGTTGCGCCGGCCGATCAAGGGGCGATGTCTCCGCCGCGTCAGGCCCCGCGCTGCGCCGCCGCGACAAGGTTGGAAAGTTCCGCCGACAATCGCCAGTTCTGAAACGGTTTCTCGATCACGGGGGCCCGGTAGCCCAGGTCGCGCACCACGTCCTTGCTGTGCGCCGTCACCAGCGCATAGGGCAGATCAAGCGCCTCCAGCGATGCCGCCAGCGGCTGACAACTCTGACCGCCCAGGTCGATGTCCAGAAGGACACAGTCGAACTGTCCGCGACGGTTCTTGACGAAGCGCATTGCCGCGTCCAGCGTCTGCACGGTGCCCGCCACGCTGAACCCGCACTCCGTAAGGGTGCAGGCGATATCTTCGCAGATGAACTGGTCGTCCTCGACCACCAACACACGCGGCGATACACCATGCCCGGGTGCGACAGGTGTCGCTCCAACGGTTGCGTTCCACGTCTTTTTCACAGCTTCAGATTGTGTGCGGGTCCGTTCGTCACGCCCTCCCGAGGACGCGTCATGCCCATAAACCGGGCTCTGAATTTTGATGTGCGGATTCGTTCTCATGCTGATCATTATAAAGGGGTTGAATAAAATATCTAATGATTTCATTGCCTTAATATGACAACGTTCCATAACAGGCAAATAATGACCACCTTACTCATCTTGAGTAATGCATTCAGTTTGACTACGTTAATCAGGTGTCTAAGTATGATACAGATGACGGAGGATCGTAGGAATGGCCGAATCCGGCTCTAAACGGTTGGAAAGGCTGCAGGTCATGATCTCGGAGGACGAGCTCGGGGCGCTGGACGATTGGCGGTTCAAGGCCCATATGCCCAGCCGCGCTGCCGCCGTGCGCGAACTTCTGAAGCGCGGTCTTGCCGCCGAAGGCTATTTCAGCGTTGCCGGCGGCGGCTCCAATTCGCGCGACTTTGGCGTCATTGCCTCGCACCCCGACAAACCCGCCTCCGAAGGTTAGGGTCGGTAGGACCCCACGTCACCTCCCCCCAAACCTGAACAGCGGTTGAAACCCCACCACATCCCATCGCTCCCAATGTCTCGGTCTGCCTTGGGCTCGCTCGTTTCCGACATGCCGTACCCGGCCCGTCGGAACGGTCCCTTAACGCCGGCTTGCGCGAAAGTGACACCGTTCGAATACCGCCGCGACACCGACGCGATACCGACATGCCGTTTCCGGCAGTCCCGATCACGTTAACGTTCTCCCCGCACCTGTCCTTTGCCCAACCCGTCCAGTGGCGCTATATCCGACACATGCGCCTCGTTCTCGCCCTTCTGACGCTTCTGCCCCTCACCCTTGCCGCCGCCGTCGCCGCCGACAAGCGGCCCGATCCAGGCCTGATGTGGAACCGCACCGGCCTCCCCCTCACCTTCCCGCTACAGGTCAAGACCGCCCCGGGCGCTGACTATATCGTCACCCTGCACCACGCCGAGACGGACGAGGCCGCGCTTGCCGCCTATATCACCGGCGGCGTGTTCTTTCGCGTGCTGGTGCCCCCCGGCACTTATCGGCTGCGCTTCGAATACGGCAGCATCTGGGACAGCGAGGAAGCGCGCTTCGCCGATCAGAGAACGCTCACCCTCAAGGCCCCCCTCACCTTCGAAACACGCGGCATCGGGCGCAAGGCCGGACATCTTGTGGATCTCACCGGATTGAACCTCGAGCAGGACAGCGCCGCAGCCCCCCGGACCCGCGAGCAGGTCTTCTGCCAGGTCTCCCGCACCGAGATCCGCCCCAACTGCCCCCTGGGCGACGAAACCTGCGAACCGCGTGACCGATCAAGCGGTTACACCTCGCCCTACGGCATCGCACCGCGTTACGACATCAGCCGAGAAAACTATACCCGCCTCTGCGACTAAGCCGCCCGGTCATTCCGGCACACCATAGCTTCCGTCTTCGTCATGCACTTCCCGCCCGGTCAACGCAGGCGTGAAAATGCAGATGAACCGAAGATTGGTCTCCGCCCGCACGATATGCGGATCGTTCTGGTCCAGCACGTACATCACGCCGGGCTCCAGCGGCCAGACCTCGCCGGTGGTCTCGTTCTCCACCTCGCCCTTGCCCTCGATACAGTAGTTGACCTCGACATGGTTCTTGTATTCCAACAGCTGCACGGTGCCGGCCTTCACGATCGTGTCGTGAAACGAATAGCCCAGATCATCGCGCGCCAGCAAAAGCCGCCTGCTTTCAAAGGCCTCGCCCTTGGCGTGATCTTCGGTGCCGATCACGTCATCCAACATCTTAACGAACATCTTGAATCTCCTTCAAAGGGCCGGGCTTGATTTCGCACCTGCCACGGTATCTCATCTGAATATGAAACGCACCCTGCTGACAACGCTTACCGCACTGGCCGCTGCGCTGCCCGTGGTGCCGCGGGCCGTGGCGCAGGAGTGCAGCCGCGACGCGATGCTGGTCTTCGATGGCTCGGCCTCCATGGCCGAGGTCGGCTTCGACCAGACTGCCCCCACCCGCATCGAGGACGCCCGCACCGCCCTGCGCCGCGCCCTGCCGGATATCGCGCCCGTGCGCCGCGTGGGCCTCTTGACCTACGGTCCCGGCCCCGAGGGCTCCTGCGACGGCATCAACCTCAAGTTTCCGCCCCTCGCGGACGCCGCCCAGCCCATCATCGACGCCATCGACCTGATGGGCCCGATCGGCCTCACACCCCTGACCGAGGCCGTGGCAGAGGCCGCCCGCGTGCTGAACCACACCACCACCCCGGGCATCGTCGTGCTGGTGACCGACGGAAACGAAACCTGCGGCGGCAGGCCCTGCGCGCTCGGAGCCGAGCTTGCAGCCACCTCCGCCAACCTTACCGTGCATGTCATAGGCTTCCGCGTCGTGGCCGACCCTTTCGCCTGGGACAGTCCCGAGGCCGGGATCTACAGTGACGGTTCTTCCATCGCCCGCTGTATCTCGGACCAGACAGGCGGCATGTACGTGGCGACGGACACGGTGGACGAGTTGACCGAGGCACTGCGCAAGACGCTGGGATGCGCGTTGATCGGCTAGCCGGGACCGCAGCGTTAACAGTTCCGCAAACCCGCTGGTGTTTCAATCCCCCGGAAGAGCGTAGTCGGGTCCGCCCCCCTGACCGCGCTTTCGGAAACTTCAAAAGTTTCCGCTCCGTTTTCTTTTCAAGGAAACGGTTCCGCGCACCAAGGCGCAAAAAAACGACACCCGTTAACCTTTGCTCAACAAAGATTAACAGTGCCGAAACGAAAACACCCCGGCCATCTCTGACCGGGGCGTGAATTCCGTAGGGTGGGGTTGCACCCCACCGGGCTCGTAGGGTGGGTGAAAACCCACCGGGACCTCACCCCTTCTCTTCAACGATCTCCACGAGGTGCGGGATCTTGTTGATCATGCCACGGACCGACGGCGTGTCTTCCAACTCACGGGTCCGGTGCATCTTGTTCAGGCCCAGGCCGATCAGCGTCTTGCGCTGGATCTCGGGGCGGCGGATGGGGCTTCCCACCTGCTTGACGACGATGGTCTTTGCCATGTTTTACGCCTCCTCGGCAACTTGGGTCGACTCGGCCGGGGCCTCGTCGCGCTTGGGCAGGATGTCGGCGACCTTCTTGCCGCGACGCTGCGCGACCATGCGCGGGCTGCTTTCCTTCTGCAGGCCGTTCAGGGTGGCGCGGATCATGTTGTAGGGGTTCTGCGAGCCCGTGGACTTCGCGACAACGTCCTGCACGCCCAGCATCTCGAACACGGCGCGCATCGGACCACCGGCGATGATACCGGTACCCGTGGGCGCGGTGCGCATGACGACCTTGCCGGCGCCCCAGCGGCCTTCCATGTCGTGGTGCAGCGTGCGGCCTTCGCGCAGCGGCACACGGATCATCTGGCGCTTGGCCTGCTCGGTGGCCTTGCGGATGGCCTCGGGGACCTCCTTGGCCTTGCCCTTGCCGAAACCGACGCGGCCCTTCTGGTCGCCCACGACGACGAGCGCGGCAAAGCCAAAGCGCTTACCACCCTTCACGGTTTTCGAAACACGGTTGATCGCAACAAGGCGATCGGCGAATTCCGGGGTTTCGTCACGATCGCGACCCCCACGGCGGTTGTCATCTCTTGCCATACTCGGCGTCCTTTCTGCGGGCGTATGCCCCTTGATTTTCTCAATCCAAGTCCGCCCGGCGGGCGTCCGGATCATCGAGGCGGGTCACCCGCCTGCAACGTCAGGGTGGGTCGAAGCCCCACCCTACGCAAACCGCGCAGGGTGGGATTTCATCCCACCTAGATCTTCAGGCCACCCTCACGGGCGGCATCGGCCAGCGCCTTAATCCGGCCGTGGTAGAGGAACCCGCCACGGTCGAACTGCGCCTCGGTCACGCCTGCCTTTTTGGCGCGTTCCGCGATGGTCGCGCCGATCTTGGCGGCCGCTTCCAACGTGTTCTTGCCGACAAAGCCCAGGTCCTTTTCCAGGGTCGAGGCCGAGGCCAGGGTCGTGCCGTTCACGTCGTCGATCAGCTGCACGCTCATGTTCTTGGACGAACGGTGCACCGAAAGACGGGGGCGGCCGGCGTTGACCTTGCGAAGTTTGCTCCGGACGCGCATACGGCGTTTCTGGAACAGTTGTCTCTTGCTGTTTGCCATTTTCTCGCGTCCTTACTTCTTCTTGCCTTCCTTCTGGAAGATATACTCGTCCTTGTAGCGGATGCCCTTGCCCTTGTAGGGCTCGGGGCGGCGCCAATCGCGGATGTTTGCCGCGACCTGTCCGACGAGCTGCTTGTCGTGCCCTTCCACGATCAGTTCCGTGGGCTTCGGCGCCGTGACCGTCACACCATCCGGAACCGGGAAATCCACGTCATGCGACAGGCCCAGGTTCAGCTTCAGGACATTGCCCTGCATCTGTGCCCGGTAGCCCACGCCGCGGATCTCCAGCTCTTTCTTGAAGGGGTCCTTGGCGCCGTGCACCATGTTGGCGATGACCGTGCGGGTCATGCCCCATTGCTGGCGCGCGCGCTTGGACTTGCCGCGCGGGGTCACGGTGACGGTGCCGTCCTCGACAACCATCGTCACGTCATCCGTGGCGGTGAAGGTCTTGGTGGCCTTCGGGCCCTTGATTTCGATTGTCTGGCCGCTCAGCGTCGCGGTGACGCCGTCGGGCAGGGCAACCGGTTGTTTACCGATACGAGACATTACACGGGCCTCCTTAGAATACGGTGCAAAGCACTTCGCCGCCAACGTTCTGGCTGCGCGCGTTCGCGTCCGACATCACACCCTTGGAGGTGGAGACAATCGACACGCCCAGGCCCTGACGGACCGACGGGATGTCATTGACGCCCATGTAAACCCGGCGACCGGGCTTGGAGACCCGCTTCATCTCGCGGATCACGGGGGCGCCTTCGAAATACTTCAGGCTCACTTCAAGGGCCGGGTGGCCCCGGTCGTCTGTGGCGTTCTCGTAGCCACGGATATAACCTTCCTCGGCCAGCACATCCAGAACGCGCACGCGCATCTTGGAGGCCGGAACCATGACGGTGGACTTGCCACGCATACCTGCGTTGCGCAGGCGGGTGAGCATATCGCCGATAGGATCGTTCATCTCATATCCCTCCTTACCAGCTCGACTTGACCATACCGGGCAGCTGACCCGACGAGCCAAGGTCGCGCAGGGCGATCCGGCTGATCTTCAGCTTGCGGTAATAGGCGTGCGGCCGGCCGGTCAGCTGGCAGCGGTTATGCAGGCGGGTGGCCGAGCTGTTGCGCGGCAGTTGCGCCAGTTTCAGGGAGGCCCGGAAGCGGTCTTCCATCGGCTTTTCCTGGTCGTTGATGATCGCTTTCAAAGCGGCCCGCTTGGCGGCGTATTGCTTCACCAGACGCTGACGCTTCTTCTCGCGTTCGATCATTGCTTTCTTAGCCATGTTTCAAATTCCTCGCGATTAGCTGGTGAAAGGCATGTTGAAGTGCTTCAACAGCGCCTTGGCTTCAGCGTCGGTCGGCGCCGTGGTTGCGATGATGACGTCGATCCCCCAGACTTCGTCGACCTTGTCGAAGTTGATTTCGGGGAAAACGATGTGCTCCTTGATGCCCATGGCATAGTTGCCGCGGCCATCGAACGACTTGCCCGACACACCGCGAAAGTCGCGGATCCGCGGCATCGCCACGGTGATCAGACGGTCAAGAAATTCGTACATGCGGTTGCCGCGCAGGGTCACCTTGGCGCCCAGCGGCATGCCTTCACGCACACGGAAACCGGCGATCGAGTTCTTGGCCGACGTGATCACGGCGTGCTGGCCGGCGATGGTGGAAAGGTCTTCCTGGGCCGACTTGGCCTTCTTGGAATCCTTCACCGCCTCGGCGCCGCAGCCGATATTCAGGACGATCTTGTCCAGACGCGGGATCTGCATGTCGTTGGTATAGCCGAACTCTTCCTTCAGCGCCGGGCGAATGGTGTCGCGGAAAGCGGCGCGAAGACGCGGGGTGTAGTTTTCGGTATCAAGCATCGATCACGTCCCCCGTGGTCTTGGCGTAACGCACCTTCTTGTCGCCCTCGGTCTTGAAGCCGACGCGGGTGGGTTTGCCGTTTGCATCAACGAATGCCAGATTCGACAGGTCGATCGGCAGCGCCTTGGGCAGACGGCCGCCCTGGCTCTGCTGGCTCTGGCGGGTGTGGCGGACGGCCATGTTCACACCGTCGACCACGGCCTTGCCGGCCTTGGGGTCCACGGATGTGATCGTGCCTTCCTTGCCCTTGTCCTTGCCGGACAGGACGACGACCTTGTCGCCTTTTTTCAGCTTGGCTGCCATGTCACAGCACCTCCGGGGCGAGCGAGATGATCTTCATGAAGTTCTTCGCGCGAAGTTCACGAACCACCGGTCCGAAGATACGCGTGCCCACCGGCTCCCCTGCGTTGTTCAGGATCACGGCGGCGTTGCGGTCAAAGCGGATGGCGGTGCCGTCTTCACGGCGGATCTCTTTGGCGGTGCGCACGACGACGGCCTTGCGGACGTCACCTTTCTTCACGCGGCCGCGCGGGATGGCTTCCTTCACCGAGACGACGATGATGTCGCCCACGGACGCGTATTTGCGCTTGGAACCACCCAGGACCTTGATGCACTGCACCCGGCGCGCGCCGGAGTTGTCAGCAACATCCAGATTGGTCTGCATCTGGATCATTAGGTTTCTCCCGACCTAAGGGGTAACGACCCCATGGTTTCGATCAAACCGAAAGGTTCTGTGGCCTAGGCCTCAAGAACCTCCCAGCGTTTCGTTTTCGATTTCGGCGCGCATTCGATGATGCGAACTTGGTCGCCGACCTTGAAAGCGTTCTTTTCATCGTGAGCCCGGTACTTCTTGGACTTACGAATGGTCTTCTGCAGCACCGGGTGCTTGAAGCGACGCTCGACCGAAACGGTGACGGTCTGGGCGTTTGCGTCGGAGGTCACGACGCCTTGCAGGATACGCTTGGGCATTCGAGGCTCTCCTTATTCAGCAGCCGAGGCGGCTTTTTCGTTCAGCACGGTCTTGATCCGCGCCACATCGCGACGGACCGAACGGATCCGCGCAGGGTTTTCCAGCGACCCGGTCGCTGCCTGAAAGCGCAGGTTGAACTGCTCTTTCTTCAGGTTGGACAGCTCCTCGCGAAGCTGGTCCGGCGTCTTGTCACGCAATTCGGTGGCGTTCATGGCCATCTTCCCTTCTCAAAACACCGGCCGGCCCCTGCTCGATGGCTCAGGGTCACACGGTTTCCCCGGTGGATGAATGTCAAAAGCGAATCCCCGCGAAACGCGGGGACCCGTGGATTGGGGCCGTATAAGGGAGGTGCGGGATCAGGGCAAGGGAAAACCAAAAAGAAAATCTGGAATAGAGGCGTCAGCTATCACCAAACTGGTGTTTGTCTTGCGGTCCAGACTTCTGCGAAGTCCAGCCTGGACTAAAAGACCCGCTACAAGTCAGCAGTCAGAATAAAAAAACCGCTCCGGCCAATCCTTTATAGACCTTCATCACGGCTTTGCCTGACTACGGATCGAAAACGGGGCTTTTTTCACCGATGTGCAATCACCGGATCGACGGGCCCAATTTTCCTCTATAGCGAGACATCGTGGTTACCCCAGCAGAGCTACAATAAGTAGAGCCACTAGTATTTCGACAACGAAGATCATGAAAATCTCTAACAGAGTTATCGATTTCGTATTTTCGCCGGAACTTACTGTCACCTTAAGCGAACGCAATTCGCGAAGCTTATGACGACATTCCCGGATAGTCGATTGCAGTATAGAATTGCATGACCGTTTCAGGCGGGCAAGCACACTGCGTGGTACCATGTCAGCCTCCTCTCTAAAGGTTGCACTGCACAAGCGAAGAGAGCTGACGCCACTATTCCAGATTTTCAAAGAACGTTAGGACTTGCCTAATCTACAAATGTTCATCACACATGCACTTTCAAGTGCCTTAAGCTAATTTTACTTCTCGCTCAAATAGCGAGGCGTACTAAAACCTCCATAGCGGAGGATCTCGAAATTGTCGCCTGCCTCAGGCTCGTTCGCCGGCGCATCATAGAGTGGCAAGCCAGTTCCGCCTGAAAATTTGACACCGCGCGTTCTTTTTGCAGGCTGTTTACGAAGAAATGCGCTCCCCCTTTTAAAAAAGGTCGCTCGCGCACCCGGTCCGCGCCGCACCACCAATGTCTATCTTGCCACACCCCGCCCCGCCCGGATGAGATAGGACCCGGGCGCGCTCAATCTGCGCCCGACAAAAGAGGAGGAGAACCCCATGTCCAGCCCGTATTCCGGAGGCTGCGATCACGTCAAGGTGACCGCCACCGCCGAACCCATCGACAATCACGAGTGCCACTGCAACGTCTGCAAGAACGTCACCGGCCAGCACACGACCCACGTGGCCTTCTTCAACCATGACGACCTCAAGGCCGAAGGCGGCGAGATGAAGCGCCAGCCCTTCAACGCCGACAACCCCGACGGCCCGCTCGAACTCTGCACCTGCGCCGATTGCGGCGCCGCGCTGATGCTGGATGACAAGCAGAAACGCATCCGCGTGGCCGTGCCCAACGTCATGGGCTACAACGACGCCGCCTTCCCCGACGCGACGTACCATGCGTTCTGGGACGAAAGCAAAGGCTACGCCAAGCCCGATGACGGCCGCCCGGTGTATGAGGGCCTGCGTCCGGAATTCAGCTGGCCGCAACCTGCCGCCTGACGCTCGGGCCCTGCCGCGAGATCGGCGGGGCCTACCCCCAGGCGTAGTTGAAACTGACGCTGATCCGTTCGTCCTCGGACATGTTCATCGGCACCTCGTGCCGCAGCCAGCTTTCCCACAGCAGCACGTCGCCCACCGCCGGCTTGGCATAGATGAAGGTCCGCAACTCTTCCCGCGCATCCTTCTTCCGCCCGGGCGCCGCCATCATCCGCGCCGAGCGCGGGTCCTCCAGCTTCAGCGCGCTGGCGCCATCCGGCATCGCCACGTAGGTCGTGCCTGAAATCACCGAATGAGGGTGCAGGTGCGATGAATGCGTGCCGCCTTCGGGCAGGATGTTGATCCAGATGTCCTCGAGCTTCAGCTCCCGCCCATCCAGGTCGAACTCCAGGTCCTCCGCAAAAGCCGCGACATGCGCATCCAGCGATTTCACCAGGTCCGCGAAGATCGGAAACCGCCACGGCAGATCGGTCAGCGAGGCATAGGACGTATAGCCCGGATAGCCATTGTCTTCGCACCATTCCTGCCCCGCCTCGTCATCCTCGGCGATGGCATAGCAGGAGGCTTCCATCTCCCGCGCGTCGATCTTGGGCCCATGCTCTGACAAGGCGGCACGGTAAAGGCGGGTCACGAAGAGGGATTTGATATCAGCCATGCCCCGCGTCTTATCGCGCGTCTTGGCAAAGGCAAGGGTTTCTTCAGATCTTCGACTCATAACGTCCGCAGCACCAGAAGGGGGCAAGCATGATCCGAACCGTCATGGCGTCAGGCCTGTGCATTGGTTTTGGCCTTAGCGGTCCCGCCACAGCGGACCCGGCCACCGGCAGCCTCTTCGCCGCGCGCCAGCCGCTTTTCTCGATGCAGTCGAAAAACCAAGATAGCGCATCCTCTGCCAGCCTCTTTGTGGGCGCGACCGAAGGCAGCCTATTCGCCGCCCTGCCCGGCCGCCTCGACGCGCCGCTGCGCCGTGGCGGCACCAAGGCCGCCCGCCTGCGCGACCTCATCGCCCGCGCCGAGGCCGGGCGCGCGGGCTATGACGCGGTCCAGCACGGCGCCCGCGTCAAGCCACCCCGCCGCCCCACCGACATGACCCTTCAGGACATCTACGACTGGATCGAGGCCACCCCCGGCCAGCCCCACGCCATCGGACGCTACCAATTCATCCCGGCCACGCTGCGCCATTCCGCCGCGCGCCTCGACCTGCCCGCCAGCACCCGGTTCAGCCCCGCGGTGCAGGACCGGCTTGCTGACCTGCTGCTGGGCGACGCAGGTCTGATGAAGGTCAAGACGGGCGAGATGAGCGTGGACACCTTCACGCTGAACCTCGCCAGGATCTGGGCCGGCCTGCCCATCCCTTCGGGCCGCAGCTATTACCACGGGGTCGCCGGCAACAAGGCGACGATGACATACGAGGTTTATGCGCGTCAGGTTCGCGGGATATTGGGCGGGTGACATCGCACCGCCCGTCCCGGGCTTGCCCCGGGACCTCCCGTAGGGTGGGTGACAACCCACCATGCCCGCTCAACGAAAACCCCCGCCGATTTCTCGACGGGGGCTTCTTTTTTCACCGTGGTGCGGCCGCAATTGACTGCGTCAATCGCTTTCCCGCACGCGTCATTCGCGAGCGAATGACGTTACCAATCCTCACGTACGACGACGCGGGTCTTGACCGGCAGCTTCATCGCCGCGAGGCGCAGGGCCTCCATGGCAACCGCCTCGCCGACGCCGTCGATCTCGAACATCACGCGGCCGGGCTTGACCTTGCAGGCCCAGAAATCGACCGAACCCTTGCCTTTACCCATCCGAACTTCGACGGGTTTCGAGGTCACGGGCGTGTCCGGGAAGATCCGGATCCAGACGCGACCCTGACGCTTCATGTGACGCGTCATGGCACGACGTGCCGCTTCGATCTGACGGGCGGTCACGCGCTCGGGCGTGGTCGCTTTCAGGCCGTAAGTGCCAAAGTTCAGATCAGAGCCGCCCTTGGCCTCGCCCTTGATCCGGCCCTTGAACATCTTGCGGAATTTAGTGCGCTTTGGTTGAAGCATTTCTCATCCCTCCTCAGCGGCGGCCGCCACCAGCACCACGAGGTGCCGGGCCGTCCTGAAGTTCCTGCGCCTTGCGATCCCGGGCCGCCGGATCATGTTCCATGATCTCGCCCTTGAAGATCCAGACCTTGATGCCGATGATCCCGTAAGGCGTGCTGGCCTCGATATTGGCGTAATCGATGTCGGCACGCAGCGTGTGCAGCGGAACCCGGCCCTCGCGGTACCATTCGGTCCGTGCGATCTCGGCACCGCCCAGGCGGCCCGCGACGTTGACCCGGATGCCCAAGGCCCCCATGCGCATGGCGTTCTGCACGGCACGCTTCATCGCGCGGCGGAACGACACACGGCGCTCCAGCTGCTGGGCGATGCTTTCACCCACCAGGGCCGCGTCCAGTTCCGGCTTGCGAACCTCGACGATGTTGAGGTGCAGTTCGCTGTCGGTCATCGCCGCCAGCTTCTTGCGCAGGGTCTCGATATCGGCGCCTTTCTTGCCGATGATCACGCCGGGGCGCGCGGTATGCACCGTGACGCGGCACTTCTTGTGCGGACGCTCGATGATCACGCGGCTGATGCCGGCCTGCTTGCACTCTTTCTTGATGAAATCACGGATCGCGATGTCTTCCAGCAGAAGATCACCGTAATCCTTGGTGTCGGCGTACCAGCGGCTGTCCCAGGTGCGGTTCACCTGCAGGCGCATGCCGATCGGATTGACTTTGTTACCCATTAGGCTTGCTCCTCGACTTCACGCACCTTGATGGTGATTTCTGAGAACGGCTTCATGATCCGGCCGAACCGGCCACGGGCGCGCGGACGGCCGCGTTTCATCACGAGGTTCTTGCCCACATAGGCCTCTGCCACGATCAGGTCGTCGACATCGAGGTTGTGGTTGTTCTCGGCGTTGGCCACGGCGGACTGAAGGCATTTCTTCACATCCTGCGCGATCCGCTTCTTCGAGAAGGTCAGATCGTTCAGCGCCTTGTCCACCTTCTTGCCACGGATCAACGCGGCCACCAGGTTGAGTTTCTGCGGGCTGGTGCGAAGCATGCGCAGTTTTGCCATCGCTTCGTTGTCAGCCACGCGGCGGGGGTTCTTTTCCTTGCCCATGACTTACTTCCGCTTCGCTTTTTTGTCGGCGGCGTGCCCGTAATAGGTACGGGTCGGCGCGTATTCACCGAATTTCTGACCGATCATATCTTCCGACACGTTGACGGGGATATGCTTGTGACCATTGTACACGCCAAACGTCAGGCCCACGAACTGGGGCAGGATCGTCGAACGGCGCGACCAGATCTTGATGACTTCGTTGCGCCCCGACTCGCGCGATGCTTCGGCCTTTTTCAAGACGTATGCATCGACGAAGGGGCCTTTCCATACAGAGCGGCTCATGTGTTAACGGCCCTTCTTCCTGGCGTGACGCGAGCGGATGATCAGCTTCTGCGACGCCTTGTTCTTGTTACGGGTGCGCGCACCCTTCGTCGGCTTGCCCCAGGGCGTCACCGGGTGACGACCACCCGAGGTCCGGCCCTCGCCACCACCATGGGGGTGGTCGATCGGGTTCATGACCACGCCGCGCACGGACGGGCGGATGCCCTTGTGGCGCATGCGGCCGGCCTTGCCGTAGTTCTGGTTGCTGTTGTCGGGGTTGCTGACGGCACCGACGGTCGCCATGCACTCCTGACGCACCATGCGCAACTCGCCCGAGCTCAGGCGGATCTGGGCATAACCACCATCGCGGCCCACGAACTGGGCATAGGTGCCGGCGGCACGTGCGATCTGGCCGCCCTTGCCGGGCTTCAGCTCGATGTTGTGAACGATCGTCCCGATAGGCATGCCCTGGAACGGCATCGCGTTGCCGGGCTTGATGTCGGCTTTGGGCGAGGCGATGACGCTGTCGCCCACCGCCAGGCGCTGCGGCGCCAGGATGTAGGCTTGCTCGCCATCTTCGTATTTGATCAGCGCGATAAAGGCCGTCCGGTTCGGGTCGTATTCGATCCGCTCGACGGTTGCGGCCACGTCGACCTTGTTGCGTTTGAAATCAACGATCCGGTAAAGGCGTTTGGCGCCACCCCCGCGACGACGCGAGGTAATCCGCCCGGTGTTGTTCCGGCCGCCCGATTTCGTCAGACCCTCGGTGAGGGCTTTGACGGGACGTCCTTTCCACAGCTCCGAACGGTCGATCAGCACCAGCCCGCGCTGGCCCGGCGTCGTCGGCTTGTACGACTTGAGTGCCATGCTTTCTGTCTTCCGTTTAGCAATGGCGAATGCATGCATTCGCCTATGTAGGGTGGGTTTCAAACCCACCATGGTTATAGGCCCCCTTAGGTGCCCGGTTCAGGTGCGGTCTGGGCCTCGTTTCCACGAGATCCCGGATCAGGTCCGGGACGGCGCCCGCGCCGCAACGGCAAAGCCCCGGACGAATCCGGGGCCTTGCGGATGGGGTCGTTTACGAAAGACCACCCTTGGGGTCAAGCCTTTCTCCCAAAGAAAAACCCCGGCCACGCCTGCGCCCGGGGTCGAACTCTCTCAAAGGCCGGCGGTATTGCCGCCTGGCGCCTTATGCCAGCGCGATGTTGACGGCGCTTTCGCGTCCGTCACGGCCGGATTCCAGGTCATAGGTGACCTTCTGATCGTCGGCCAGGCCGGTCAGGCCCGAACGCTCGACGGCCGAGATGTGAACGAATACGTCCTTGCCGCCCGATTCCGGTGCGATAAAGCCGTAGCCTTTGGTGGTGTTGAACCATTTCACGGTGCCGTTGGCCATTTCCGTGTCTCCTTTAGATGTTGCTGCCCGCAGTATGCGGCAGCTTGGCGGCGTCATGACAAGATCGAAAGCCAGTCGCCGTAAAGGAGAAAGGGTCGATAGGTAGTAACGTGCACCGCCCATATGGGCGCTAACATGAGTCGCGTCAATGAAAATCACGGGCAGCAATCGCCGGGCCATTGATTTCGAGCGACAAAATGCCGGCGCGCGCCAAAAGAAAACCCCCGCCGATCTCTCGACGGGGGTCTCAATCTCGTAGGGTGGGGTTTCACCCCACCACGCCTCAAAGGCCGGTCGTCACGTCGATCGTGTTGCCCTCTTCGAGCGTCACGTAGGCTTTCTTGACGTCCTTGCGGCGGCCCATGATGCCACGGAACCGCTTCTGCTTGCCCTTGGTGATGGACGTGTTGACCGCTTTCACCTTCACACCAAAGAGCGCCTCGACGGCCTCCTTGATCTGGGGTTTCGCGGCGTCCATGGCCACCTCGAAGACAACGGCGTTCGATTCCGACGCCATCGTGGCTTTCTCGGTGATCACCGGCTTGCGGATCACATCGTAATGTTCTGCTTTCGCGCTCATTTCAACCGAGCCTCCAGTGCTTCGACACCCGCCTTGGTCAGCACGAGCGTGTCGCGCTTGAGGATGTCGTATACGTTCGCGCCCATGCTGGGCAGCACGTCCAGACCGTCGATGTTGGCCGCGGCGCGGGCAAAGCCCTCGTTCACCTCGGCGCCGTCGATGATCAGCGCGCGCTTCCAGCCCAGGTCCTTGACCTGCTTGGCCAGTTCCTTGGTCTTGGCGGCACCTTCGGCGGCCTCGATCACGACCAGCTCACCCGCCTTGGCCTTGGCCGACAGCGCGTGCTTCAGGCCCAGCTGACGCACCTTCTTGGGCAGGTCATGCGCATGGCTGCGCGGGACCGGACCCTTGTAGATACCACCCTTGCGGAAGATCGGCGCGTTGCGGTCACCGTGGCGTGCGCCGCCGGTGCCCTTCTGGCGATAGATCTTCTTGGTCGAGTAGCTGGTCTCGGACCGGGTCTTGACCTTGTGGGTGCCCTGCTGCGCCTTGTTGCGCTGCCAGCGGACGACGCGGTGCAGGATGTCGGCACGCGGATCGAGATCGAAGATCTCGCCCGAGAGCTCGACCGAACCGGCCTTGCCGCCGTCGAGTTTGATCACGTCGAGTTTCATTCCTCACCGTCCTTCTTCTCTTCGCCGGCATCATCGGACTTGTCAGCCTCGATATCGGCTTCGGCCTCTTTCAGCGCGGCTGCTTCCTGGGCTGCCTGCTCTTCGGCCAGACGCTGTGCTTCGGCCTCGGCCTCGGCGGCGGCGGCGGCTGCGGCTTCTTCCGCGGCTTTCTCTGCTTCGGCGGCGGCCGATTTCAGAGCGGCGGGCAGAATGGCGTTCTCGGGGAACGGCTTCTTGACCGCATCCTTGACCGTCACCCAGCCACCCTTCGAGCCGGGAACCGCGCCCTTGACCATGATCAGGCCACGGTCGGCGTCGGTTTTCACCACTTGCAGGTTCTGCGTCGTCACGCGGGCGGCGCCCATGTGACCAGCCATCTTCTTGCCCTTGAACACCTTGCCGGGGTCCTGACACTGGCCGGTGGAGCCGTGCGAGCGGTGGCTGATCGACACACCGTGGCTGGCCCGCAGACCGCCAAAGTTGTGCCGCTTCATCGCACCGGCAAAGCCCTTACCGATCGAGGTGCCGGAAACGTCCACGAACTGACCTTCGAAATAGTGGTTCGCGGTGATTTCCTCGCCCACATCGATCATGTTCTCGGGCGCCACGCGGAATTCCGCGACCTTGCGCTTGGGTTCCACCTTGGCGACGGAGAAATGGCCACGCATGGCTTTCGACGTCCGTTTCGCCTTGGCGGTCCCGGCACCCAGCTGAACAGCGGCATAGCCGTGCTCTTCGGGCGTGCGTTGGGCGACGACCTGCAATTTGTCCAGTTGAAGAACGGTCACCGGAACCTGCCGGCCGTCTTCCATGAAAAGCCGGGTCATGCCGACTTTCTTTGCGATTACACCAGAGCGCAACATGTCCTGCCCTCCTTAAACCGAGATCTGCACGTCCACGCCGGCAGCCAGGTCGAGCTTCATCAGCGCGTCGACGGTCTGGGGCGTGGGATCAACGATGTCCAAGAGACGCTTGTGCGTCCGGATCTCGAACTGATCGCGCGATTTCTTGTTCACGTGGGGGCCACGCAGAACGGTGAACTTCTCGATCTTGTTCGGCAGCGGGATGGGCCCGCGCACGTCTGCGCCGGTCCGCTTGGCGGTGTTGACGATCTCCTGCGTGCTGGCGTCCAGCACGCGATAGTCGAACGCCTTCAGGCGGATACGGATGTTTTGGCTTTGAATGGCCATTTTTCTTATCCCTAACAGGGTTTCAGCGGAGAGGAAGAGAAGCGGAATTGCCGCCCTTCGTCGCGCCCAAAGTGGGTCCGGGTGCCGATACAGGATCAGCACCCGGAAATTCCGAGATGTCCCGGATCACATCCGGGACAACGCCGTGCCTCGGATCACTCGAGGATCTTCGACACCACGCCGGCGCCGACGGTGCGGCCGCCTTCGCGGATGGCGAAGCGCAGGCCGTCTTCCATCGCGATCGGCGCGATCAGCTCGACCTCGAACTTCAGGTTGTCGCCCGGCATCACCATCTCGGTGCCCGAGGGAAGCGTCACCGTGCCCGTCACGTCCGTCGTGCGGAAATAGAACTGCGGACGGTAGTTGGCGAAGAACGGCGTGTGACGGCCACCCTCTTCCTTGGTCAGGATATACGCCTCGGCCTCGAACTTGGTGTGCGGGTTCACCGAGCCGGGCTTGCACAGCACCTGGCCGCGCTCCACACCGTCACGCTCGATACCGCGCAGCAGCAGACCCACGTTGTCGCCGGCCTCGCCCTGGTCCAGAAGCTTGCGGAACAT
>NZ_JASHIZ010000029.1 GCF_030733425.1 Roseovarius sp. MMSF_3350 | reverse complement strand
GTCTTGCCGTGGTCAACGTGACCAACGGTCCCGATGTTCACGTGCGGTTTCGAACGGTCAAACTTTTCCTTTGCCATCTCGTTGGGCGCCTTATCCTATTGGGGGCCTCTTGCGGCCCGAATTGCTACTGGCCGGGCATTTATTGGGTTCAACCGGGAAAATCAAGCGCTTCATGCCCGCACGCCCGCCCGGTGCGGCACACCACGCCGCCAACCCGCCGCGGGTACTGCACATGTGCTACTCTGCCGCCTGTGCCTGCGCTTTTTCCAGCGCCGCCCTGGCCTTCGCCTGCATCCTCTCCTCGTCCGACGCCGCCGCCCGGGCCTCCGCCGCGCGCGCCCTGGCCTTGTAGCGGGCGGGCCGGCCGTCATCCTCGAACCAGCCCTCGGCATTGTTCTGCCGCACCAGCCAGTTCTCGATCAGCTTGGCCGCCTTGCCGGTCAGCGCCTGCATCTGCTCCTCGGCCGTCCGGGTCAGGCCCGATCCCACGACCGTATCCCCCGACAGGCTTTCGATCACGGTAATCAGTTCCGGCGTCTCGTTCAGCCGCGCCTGTTTGGCGTCATCCCAGGCCGTGACCTTCAGCACAAGCACCGACTTTGGCGCCGCCACAACCGGGATGCCCGCGCGCGCCAGAACATAGGCCTCCAGCGTGATCCCCAGATGATAGAGCCGCGTACCCTCCTGCCGCGAGAACCGCGCGTCCACCGCCTGTTTCATCGCCGCGATCCACGCCGCCTTGCTGGCCTCGCGCGACAACGGCCCCTTTTGCAGGTTGGGCGCCGCCACCACGTTATGGCCGAGGTGGAAGTTCCCCAGATAGACCGGCGCCTCGTCAAGGTCGTCCACCTGCGTGCAGGCCGCCACCCCGGCTATCATCAGCCCCAAAGCCAGTATTCGCAGCATCCCCGTTCCCCCCGGATCCGTCCCCTTTCAGCGATAGCAAGGCCGCCCCGCGCTGGCAATTCCCGCCCTGCTCCATATCGCCGCGGAGTTCCGCCGCAGGTTTGCCGCCGGACCGCCGCGCCCCTATGTATTGAATACTCAGCACCGGAGGCCCCATGTCCCAAGCCGACACTCCCGTCAAAGTCCGCCTCGTCACCGAGCCGATGGGTATCCTGGGCAGCCTCGGCGCCGCCCGGCGCAACGTGCTCAGCATCATCCCCGAGCTTGCCACGCGCCAGCCCATGGTTTCGGGCCGCACCGGCAAGCGCTGGCACATGGTGATGGACCCCGGCGCGATCCGCGAAATGCTGCTCGAGCGGGTCGATACCTACCCCAAGTCGCTGGTCACCAAGAACCTTCTGAAACCGGCCATCGGCGAGTCCCTGTTCATCGCCGAAGGCGCCCACTGGCGCTGGCAGCGGCGCACCGCGGCGCCGGTGTTCTCGCATCGCAACGTGATGAACCTCGCCCCGATCATGACCGCCGCCGCCCAGCGCAGCGCCGACCGCGTGGCCCAGGCCGGCCCCCGCGCCATCGACATGGCCGCCGACATGGTGCGCACGACCTTCGACGTCATCGCCGACGTCACCTTTTCCGGCGACGGCATGTTCGACGCCGACGCGGTGCATCGTGGCATCGACGCCTATATCTCCGAGGCTGGCAAGATTTCCCTGCTCGACGTGCTGGGCGCCCCCGACTGGGTGCCGCGCCCCGGCCGCCTGATCTTTTCGCGCAACGCCGTGGGCGACATGCGCCGCATCGCCGACGAGGCGATCGAGGCCCGCCGCCAGCGCGGCCCCGACGGCGTTCCCGACCTGCTCGACCTGCTGATGGAAGGCGAGGATCCCAAGACCAAGCGCCAGATGAACACCGCCGAGCTGCGCGACAACCTTTTGACGTTCATCGTCGCCGGCCATGAGACCACGGCGCTCACCTTGGGCTGGTCGCTTTACCTCTGCGCTTTCGACCAGGACGTGCAGGACCGCGCCCGCGCCGAGCTGCGCGAGGTCTGCGGCGACGGGCCGGTGACGGGCGAGCATGTGGAAAACCTCCCCTTCATGCGCCAGATCATCGACGAGACGCTGCGTCTTTACCCGCCCGCTGGGATGGTTTCCCGCACGGCAATGGCAAATGACACGCTCTGCGGCCGTGAGATCCGCAAGGGCGACACCGTGATCCTGCCGATCTACGCGCTCCACCGCCATCACATGTTGTGGGAAGATCCCGACGTCTTCCGCCCCGACCGCTTTGCCGACCGCAAGGCGGTGGAACGCTACGCCTACCTGCCCTTCGGCGACGGCCCCCGCATCTGCATCGGTGCCAGTTTCGCCCTGCAAGAGGCCGTGATCATCCTCGGCACGCTGCTGAACCGCTTCCGCTTCACCCCGGTCGCGGGCCGCAACCCCGACCCGGTGATGATCCTCACCCTGCGTCCCGAAGGCGGCGTCTGGCTCGAGGCCGAGCCGGTCTCAGCGCCGCAACCGGCCTCTGTCGCCTGACGCGTCCGCCGGCCTATACCTCACCCCGTCCCGGGCTTGACCCGGGACCTCCTGCCTCGGGCAAAACTCAACCCGTAGGGTGGGTGAAAACCCACCTTTGATGGGTGAAAACCCACCTCTTTCGTGCGTGAAACCCCACGCGCCGCCACGCTAACCACCCAAGACCTTCGGCCAATTCGCCTCGCCCTTCGACACGTTGCCCGGGATATCCCCCGACCATTTGCGTCGTATGGACTGGTTGTAGTTGAGGTAAAGCTTGCCGTCATGCACCGTCCATGCGTCCTTGTCGCCATGCGCGGTATAGCCCTGCGACACCGCCCACGAACAATAGCCCCCGAATTGCGGCGCATATTTCTGCGGGTTCGCCTCGAAGGTCGCCTGGTTCTCGGCCGTGGAGAACCGCCACTTCGCCCCATTCCACTCGGTCACGAACGCGTCCGACCCGGCCACACCGTTCGCGCCCGGCTCCAGCCCGAAATAGGCCACAACGTCCGCGCCGTCCGCGGCATAGGCCCGGTTCTGGTACCAGCGCGGCTCATCGGCCATCACCGGCCCTGCCAGCAGTGCCGCCGCGCTACTTGCGATCATTCCCCGTCGTGTCAAAAGCATATCCATCCTCCTCGCATGCATCTGCAAGCAAGCTAAGCGCGCTGCCCTGCACACGACAAGTCAATCTCAGGTGAAGCGATTGTTACGCGGAAAGCCTCTCGGCGCCATGCGTCCCGCGCCCGCGCGCCGCGCGGTCCATTCCTCCAGCGCCGTCTCGGTCCGTGTGCGACCCGCCGGATCAAGCCAGCTCAGCCCTTCAGCCAGGGTGAAGGTCGTCGCATCCGACAGCCCGCCATCCTTGTATTTCTGCAACCGCACGCCCTTGCCGCGCCCCATCTCGGGCAACTCGTCCAGCGGGAAGATCAGCACCTTGCGGTTCTCGCCCACGCAGGCCACGTGATCGCCCGTGACCGCCCGGCACACTTGTGCGCGCACGCCATCGCGAACGTTCAACACCTGCTTGCCCGAGCGTGTCTGCGCCACGACCTCGTCCTCGGGCACGACAAAACCGTCGCCCGCCGAGGACGCCACCAGCAATTTCCGCCCCGGTTTGTGGATGAAGATCGCCACGATGTCGGACTCGTTCGGCAGGTCCACCATCAGGCGCAAGGGCTCGCCCATCCCCCGCCCGCCGGGCAGGTTTGCCGCACTCAGCGTATAGAACCGCCCGTTCGTGCCGAACACCAGCAACCGGTCGGTCGTCTCGGCATGAAAGATGAACCGCCCGGCATCGCCATCCTTGAACTTCAGCTCCCGGTCCAGATCGATATGCCCCGACATGGCCCGGATCCAGCCCATCTTGGAACAGACCACGGTGATCGGCTCGCGGTCGATCATCGCCTCCAGCGGCACTTCCTCCACCTCGCCCGCCTCGGCGAACGTGGTCCGGCGCGCGCCACCTTCATAATCCTTGCCGAACTTTTTCTTCACGTCCTTCAGCTGGTCCGAGATCGCGTCCCACTGAAGCCCCTCGCTTTCCAGCAGGTCCTCCAGCCCCGCGCGCTCTTCCATCAGCGCGTCGCGCTCCTTGACCAGCTCGATCTCCTCCAGACGGCGTAAGCTGCGAAGCCGCATGTTCAGGATCGCCTCGGCCTGCACCTCGGTCAGCCCGTCCTCGCCCCCTGCGGCGGGGGGGACGTAATCGGCCTCATCCTTCGCGCGAACGAACTCCCGCCCCCAATCCTCGCGCATCAGCGCCGCCTTGGGGTCGTCGTCATAGCGAATGATGTCGATCACCCGGTCGAGGTTCAGGAAGGCCACGATCAGCCCTTCCAGCACCTCCAGCCGGTGGTCGATCTTCTCCATCCGGTGCTGGCTGCGCCGGATCAGTACCTCGCGCCGGAAATCGAGGAAGGCGCGCAGCACTTCCTTCATGCTGCAGACCTTGGGCGTCACCCCGTCCACGAGGACGTTCATGTTCAGGCTGAACCGCACTTCGAGGTCCGAATTGCGGTAGAGCGACTGCATCAACACCTCGGGATCCACGTTCTTGGACCGTGGCTCCAGGATCACGCGGATGTCGTCCGCACTCTCGTCCCGCACATCGGCCAGGATCGGCACCTTCTTGGTCTGGATCACCTCCGCCAGCTTCTCGATCAGCTTGGACTTCTGTACCTGATACGGAATTTCCGTGACCACGATCTGCCACTGCCCGCGTCCCAGGTCCTCCACCTCGTACCGGCAACGCAAACGGAACCCGCCCTTGCCCGTGCGGTAGGCCTGCGCGATGGCCTCGGGCGGCTCCACGATGATGCCCCCCGTCGGAAAATCCGGCCCCGGCACATAGTTCAGCAGCGTGTCGTCCCGCGCATCGGGTGTCTTGATCAAATGCAGGCAGGCATCCACCAGTTCCGCAATGTTGTGCGGCGGAATGTTCGTCGCCATCCCCACCGCGATCCCGCTCGCACCGTTGGCCAGCAGGTTCGGAAACTGCGCCGGCAGCACCACAGGCTCGGTCAGCGTGCCGTCGTAATTGTCCCGGTAATCGACCGCGTTCTCGTTCAGCCCCTCCAGCAGGGCCTCGGCCACGATGGTCAGCCGCGCCTCGGTATAACGGCTGGCCGCGGGGTTGTCGCCGTCGATATTGCCAAAGTTCCCTTGCCCGTCCACGAGCGGGTAGCGCACGTTGAAATCCTGCGCCAGACGCGCCATCGCGTCATAGATCGCGGCATCGCCATGCGGATGATAGTTGCCCATCACGTCACCGCTGATCTTCGCGGACTTGCGGAAGCCCCCGCTGGCGCTCAACCGCAATTCGCGCATGGCGAACAGGATCCGCCGGTGCACCGGCTTCAGCCCGTCGCGCGCATCCGGCAGCGCCCGGTGCATGATGGTCGACAGCGCATAGGTCAGGTAGCGCTCGCCGATCGCCCGGCGCAGCGGTTCCGCCACCGATTTGCCCCCATCATCGGGGCCTATATTGGGGTCATCGACCAAATCACTCATAGATGCTGTGATAGCTCCCACCCATGCGCAGGTAAAGCACAGGATGGCAGGATTGTTGCCTTTTCCCATGCCGCAGGGAACCGAATCGTGTAAGTTAGGTTATCCAATTAGTGCAAATGATTGTGTTTTGGGGGACGTGGCCCGATGTGGCGCTTTATTTTAGTGACTTTCGCCTTCCTCGGATTCGCCTTCTGGGAGATGAGCGGCGGCGCGGATTATGCGCCTCGCGACAACTCGATTCAGGCACTGGCGAACCGTCCCGCCCCCGCCACGAATGAGGACGACACCCGCACCGCATCCGCCGAGCCGGCCCCCCGCACTGAACCCGAACAGATCGAGATCCCCGCTCAGAAAAAGCCCGAGCGGTTCCAGATCACGCTGGCCTCCATCGGCGAGATGGCCGAGGCCGGCACCGCACAGGAGACCGCCCGAACCGAGCGCGTCGAGGACAAGGCCCGCTTTCTCACCCAGCCCGACTCCAGCGAGGACAACGCCGTCCTCGCCGCACTTCAGGAAGGCGGAGAAGCGGCCGATGACGTACGGCGCGACTGGCCCGGCGCGATAGAGCTTTTCGAACAGCAGGCCTCGCAGGCCAAGCTGCGCCGCCAGGCCGAAGCGGCGGCCCGCTCGGCCCGCGGCGGCAGTTCCGACATGGACCTGCGCTTCGTCACTGCCACATCCGCCAACATGCGCGGCGGTCCCGGCACGGATTACGCCCGCCTCGGCTCGCTCGAAGAAGGCGCCGAAGTGGCCGTGCTCAGCGCGCCCGGCAACGGTTGGCTGGAGCTTGAGGTGATCGATACCGGAGAAACCGGCTGGATGGCCGACTGGCTCGTCAGCGAACCGGCCCGGTAAGCGGGACCACCCCCCGACAGGACGATTGCATATCGCCCCGGACCGCGCCAATGTCCGGCCATGACGACCCGCACCCTTCTCATCACAGGCGCTTCTTCCGGCATCGGCTACGAGGCCGCCCACCACATGCGCGCCCGCGGCTGGCGCGTCTTCGCCTCCTGCCGCCAGCGCGCCGATTGCGACCGGTTGCGCGCCGAGGGCTTCGACAGCCCGCTGATCGACTATCAGGATCCGGCCACCATCGCCTCCGGCCTCGCCGAAGTGCTCGAGGCCACGGGCGGCACGCTCGACGCGCTTTTCAACAACGGCGCCTTCGGCTGCCCCGGTATGGTCGAGGATCTGCCAACCGACGCCCTGCGCGCCATCTTCGAAGCCAACTTCTTCGGCTGGCACGACCTCACCCGCCAGGTCATTCCGCTGATGCGCGCCCAGGGCCACGGGCGCATCGTGCAAAACTCATCGGTGCTCGGCTTCGCCACACTGCGGATGCGCGGCGCCTACAACGCCACCAAGCACGCGCTCGAGGGGCTCACCAGCACCATGCGCATCGAGATGCGCGACACGCCCCTGCACATCATCCTGATCGAACCCGGGCCGGTGACGTCGAAGATCAGGCAAAACTCCATCCCCCATTTCGAACGCTGGATCGACTGGGAAAACGCGCCCGCCCGCTCGCTATATGAAAAGCGCCTGCTGCCCCGGCTCTACAATGCCGGCGGCCCCGACACGTTCGAGTTGCCCGCAACCGCCGTCGCCCGGAAACTGACCCATGCCCTGGAATCGCCACGCCCCCGTCCGCGCTATTACGTGACCACGCCCACCTACCTTCTCGACGCGCTGCGGCGCATCCTGCCCACCCGCGCCCTCGACTGGATCCAGGCCAGGCTTTAGCGCGAGAACCCATGCGGCCAAGACGCCCGCGTCACCATGGCCCATTCGCCTTTCGGCCCATGCGGGCTACGTCGCCGTGGACCGGACCAACCAAGGGCCTGACATGCTCAACGACCCCCTCTTCATCCTCGTTGCCCTCGCCTGCGGCGTCGTCGGCGTCATTCTCATCCTGGGCATCTCGAACTTCGGCAAGGAAGGCATGGACAATGCCAAGCGCTCGAACAAGTACATGCGCTGGCGCATCATCGCCCAATTCGTCGCGGTGGTCCTGATCCTGGTTTTCGTCTATATCCGCCGTCAAATGGGAGGTGAATGAACATGGTCGTTCTCAACAAGATCTACACCAAGACCGGCGATCACGGCGAAACCGCCCTGGGCAACGGCGCGCGCGTGGCCAAGCACTCCATGCGCGTCACCGCCTACGGCACCGTGGACGAGGTGAACGCCACCGTCGGCCTTGCCCGCCTGCATGCCGACGGCGAAACCGACGCCGCCCTGTCGCGCATCCAGAACGACCTTTTCGACCTCGGCGCCGATCTCTGCCGCCCCGACATGGAAAACGACGACAAGGCCGAGTACGAGCCCCTGCGCATGGTTGACAGCCAGGTCACCCGCCTGGAGACCGAGATCGACACCATGAACAAGGTGCTAGAACCTCTGCGCAGCTTCATCCTGCCCGGTGGCTCGGCGCTTTCGGCCCATCTGCACCTCTGCCGTACCGTCTCGCGCCGCGCGGAACGGCTGTCGGTGGAACTGGCCACGATGGAACACGTGAACCCCGCGGCGGTGAAATATCTCAACCGCCTCAGCGACTGGTTCTTCGTCGCCGCCCGCATGGCCAACGACTCGGGCAGCGACGACGTGCTCTGGACGCCGGGCGCCAACCGCTGATCCGGGAAACACGCCCGCCAAGCCGCACAAGAATCCCCGCAACGTACCGGAAACGCGACGTCGCAAGTCGGAAACGTGACGATTTTACCCTGTTTGTCCGGCTAACAGTTCTGTATCTAACGCCCCAGAGCAAGGGGCGGAGTCGTGTCACAGCGGCTCTGCGCAATATTTTAGGGAGACCATGCCGATGAAGGTGCTTGTGCCTGTCAAACGCGTGATCGACTACAACGTGAAGGTCCGCGTCAAGGCGGACGGATCGGGCGTCGATCTTGCCAATGTCAAAATGTCGATGAACCCGTTCGACGAGATCGCCGTCGAAGAGGCCATCCGCCTGAAAGAGGCCGGCAAGGCCGACGAGGTCGTCGCCGTGTCCATCGGCGTCAAGCAGGCGCAGGAAACGCTGCGCACCGCGCTCGCCATGGGCGCCGACCGCGCCATCCTGGTCGAGGCCGCCGATGACGTGCACACCGACATCGAGCCGCTGGCCGTCGCCAAGATCCTCGCAAAGGTCGTCGAGGAAGAACAGCCCGGCCTCGTCATCGCCGGCAAGCAGGCGATCGACAACGACATGAACGCCACCGGCCAGATGCTTTCCGCCCTTCTCGGCTGGTCGCAAGGCACCTTCGCCTCCAAGCTGGACATCGACGGCGACAATGCCGTGATCACCCGCGAGGTCGATGGCGGTCTGCAGACGATCAAGGTCAAGATGCCCACGATCGTCACCGTCGATCTGCGCCTGAACGAGCCGCGCTATGCCTCGCTGCCCAACATCATGAAGGCCAAGAAAAAGCCGCTCGACGAGAAAACCGCCGCCGATTACGGCGTCGACGTCGCGCCGCGCCTCGAAATCGTCAAGACCGAAGAGCCCGAGGCCCGCAAGGCCGGCGAAATGGTCGGATCGGTCGATGAACTTGTCGCCAAACTCAAAGAAGCGGGGGCCGTTTAAATGTCTGTACTTCTTCTTGCCGAAGTGAACGATGGCGAACTGGCGCTCGACGCCACCGCCAAGGCTGTCACCGCCGCCAAACAGCTGGGCGACGTGACCGTGCTCTGCGCCGGGGGCTCCGCCGCCGCCGCGGGCGACGCCGCCGCCAAGATCGACGGCGTGTCCAAGGTCCTCGTGGCCGAGGATCCCTCGCTGGGCCACCGCCTGGCGGAATCCACCGCCGCGCTTATCGTGTCGCTCGCGGATGACTACGAGCACATCGTGGCCCCGGCCACGACCGACGCCAAGAACGTGATGCCCCGCGTGGCCGCGCTTCTTGACGTCATGGTGATTTCCGATGCCTCGGGCGTGGTCGACGCCAACACGTTCGAGCGCCCGATCTACGCGGGCAACGCCATCCAGACGGTGAAAACCTCGGACGCCAAGAAGGTCGTCACCTTCCGCACGTCGACCTTCGACGCCGCAGGCGACGGCGGCTCGGCCTCGGTCGAGACAGTGTCCGCCGCCGAAAATCCCGGCCTCAGCGAATGGGTCGAGGACAAGGTCGCCGAATCCGACCGCCCCGAGTTGACCTCGGCAGGCATCGTCGTCTCCGGCGGTCGCGGCATCGGCTCGGAAGAGAACTTCGCCCTGATCGAGAACCTCGCCGACAAGCTGGGCGCCGCCGTCGGTGCGTCCCGTGCGGCCGTCGACTCCGGCTACGCCCCCAACGACTGGCAGGTCGGCCAGACCGGCAAGGTCGTGGCGCCGGACCTCTACATCGCCGTCGGCATTTCGGGCGCGATCCAGCACCTTGCGGGCATGAAGGACTCCAAGGTCATCGTCGCCATCAACAAGGACGAAGAGGCCCCGATCTTTCAGGTCGCCGATTACGGCCTCGTCGCAGACCTCTTCACCGCCGTGCCGGAACTGACCGAGAAACTCGGCTGAACCGTTCCGCAGCTGGCACCGAACTGACCCGCCCCCCGTGGCGGGTCTTTTCGTTTCGGCGCACCGTAGGGTGGGCGAAAACCCACCGCCCCCGCAAAATTTTGATCCCTATGGCAACACCGGCATGAGGACCTGCCATTCCGCCAAAGGCACGATTACACCTGAATTTCAACCACCGCTTTCCCTTGCAGGTGCCGCGGCACGGGGCATATGGTGTCGCAAAAGCGAAAGGGACCTGCATGGACATCCGCAAGGTGGGCGTCGTCGGCGCCGGACAGATGGGCAACGGAATCGCGCATGTGATGGCCGTCGCGGGCTATGACGTCCTGCTCAACGACATCAACCAGGAGGCCCTGGACAAGGGCGTCGGGATGATCAAGTCGAACATGGACCGCATGGTCAGCCGCGACAAGATGACGGCCGAGGACCGCGACGCGGCGCTCAAGCGCATCACCACCACGCTGCACCTGCCCGAATTGGGCGGTACCGACCTCGTCGTCGAATCCGCCACCGAACGCGAGACCGTCAAGCAGGCCATTTTCGAAGACCTCGTGCCGCATCTCGGCCCCGACACGATTCTCACGTCCAATACCTCGTCGATCTCGATTACCCGGCTGGCCAGCCGCACCGACCGTCCCGAGAAATTCATGGGCTTCCACTTCATGAACCCCGTGCCGATCATGCAACTGGTCGAGTTGATCCGAGGCATCGCCACCGACAAGCCGACTTACGACGCCTGCCTCGCCGTGGTCGAAAGGCTCGGCAAGACCGCCGCCAGTTCCGAGGATTTCCCCGCCTTCATCGTCAACCGCATCCTGATGCCCATGATCAACGAGGCGGTCTATACCCTCTACGAGGGCGTGGGCTCCGTCACCTCCATCGACACCTCGATGAAGCTCGGCACCAACCATCCGATGGGCCCGCTGGAACTGGCCGATTTCATCGGCCTCGACACCTGCCTTGCCATCATGAACGTCCTTCATGACGGTCTGGCGGACACGAAATATCGCCCCTGCCCCTTGCTGACGAAATATGTCGAGGCCGGCTGGCTGGGCCGCAAGACCGGCCGCGGCTTCTACGACTACCGCGGCGAGGAACCGGTCCCGACCCGCTGACGCAAGATGGGCAAGACCCCGCGCGCGTCGCGTCCGTAGGGTGGGTGAAAACCCACGCGCGGCACCTTGCGTAGGGTGGGTGATAACCCACCGCCGCCCTCACGTATCGCCCAGGCTCAACGTATGCTCGCGCAACCACGCCATGAACCCGCGCGGGTCCTTGTCCAGCAATTCCATCTGCTCCGGCGTGAGCGGCGGACCCACCACCGGCTTTTGCGGGTGATTGCAGCCCCGTACCACCTCGTGCAGCAAAAGGCTCTGCCGCAACGTCGGAGAGATGCAGTTGGCCATCTGGTAGGCGCGCGAATTGGCGCCCGGGAAAAAGACCGGCACCACCATCGCCCCCGACCTCCGGATCATCTGCGCGGTAAAGACGTTCCATTCCCGTTCCTTCACCGGGCCGAACAGACTGTCCGATGACGCCACCACGCCCGACGGGAACACGCTGATCGCGCCGCCTTCCTTCAGGTGCGCCATCGCCTTGGCGCGCATCTCCACCGATTTGCGTTGCGCGTCCGGCTCGTGCGGAAACGGCACCGAGATCATGTAGGAGGCCGCCACCTCGTCGATCCCCGTCAACAGCGCGCGCGTCAGGATCTTGTAATCGGTGCGCCGCCGTCCGATCAGGTCGGCCAGGATCATCCCGTCCACCAGCCCGTGGGGGTGGTTCGCCACGATCACCACCGGCCCGGTTTCGGGGATATGGTCGATCTGTTCCTGCGGCGTCAGCAGCGGGATGCCCATCGTATCCAGCGCCGCCCGCCAGAACGGCTGCCCCGTGGGCGCGCCGCGCTTCTCGAAGGCCCTGATCATCTTGATGATCGTCAGCTTGCCGGTGACCCACTCGATCGCCCGGATCGTGAAGGCCGTGGCCGGGCTGTCGAACGAATTGGCATAGGTCAGGCTGCGCCGGTCATACTTCGTGAAATTGACCGTTCCGGGCTGCGCCTCGCCGCTCTGATCCTGCGCCTTTTCCGCCACGTGGTCTGTTCCCGTCCCGCCGCGCACCCTGCGCCTACATGTCCTCGCCGAACCGGTCGGCCACAAGCGCACTCACGGCATCCGCCAGCGCCTCGGCGTCGGGCCCCCAGGCTCGCACGTCAATAGTCGTTCCGCGCGACGCTGCCAACATCAAAAGGCCCATGATACTGTCCGCGCCCGTGGTCTGGCCATCATGGCTGACCTCGGCCCGCGCGTCGAATCCCTCGACAACCTCCACCAGCTTGGCCGCTGCTCGCGCGTGCAGCCCCTTCTCGTTGACGATCTCGATTTCGCGGGTGACGGTGTCTGTCATGTCGGTCTTGGTCTTTCCAGGCTGTCGGGGGTCAGGGGGTGTGGCTGTCGATATATTTGCGTCCGGCGTCCAGCGCGGCGCGCGCCGCCTCGGGCACCGTCAGGTCACGGCTCTTGGCCAGCTTCAGCAGCATCGGCAGGTTCGCACCATACAGGATACGCCGGTTCTCCGGCTGGCACGCCTTCAGCGACAGGTTGGCAGGCGACGCGCCGAAGATGTCCACCACGATCAGCACGCCGTCGCCGGTGTCCACCTCGTCGGCTACCCGGCAAATCTCGTTCTGCTTCTCGGTGCGGTCGAAATCGCCCTCGATAGGGATGGCGCGGATTCCGGACTGCCCGCCGACGACATGCTCGATCGCCTTCAGATAGCCCTGCGCCAGGCCGCCATGTGCCACGATCACGATCCCGATCAAGCCCTGATGTCCCCTTTCTTTGCCGCCTCGGCCATCTCGCCGGGGCCGGACGGCACGAGCAAGCCGCGCCGTTCCAGTTCGCGATGCCTTATAGACACCTGCCAGCCCGCCTCTGCAAGGGTCTCGGACAAGGTTTCTGCCATCGTGACGCTGCGATGCTGCCCGCCGGTGCAGCCGAACCCGATCGCCAGATAGGCCTTGCCCTCCGCCTTGTAGGCCGGCAGCAACTGGCGCACCAGGTCACCGACCCGTTCGGCGAACCCCTCGAACATCGGGTCATCGCCCACATAGGCCCGTACGCGCGCGTCCTGCCCAGTCAGCCCACGCAGGCTGGCCTCCCAATAGGGGTTTCTGAGGAACCGGCAATCCAGCACCATGTCCAGGCCGCGTGGCAGCCCGCGCTTGTAGGAAAACGACTGCACCGAGACCGACATCTGCCCGCCATCGCCCGGCGCGAACCAGCGCGACAACTCCGCGCGCAGATCGTGCGGTGACAGCTCCGACGTGTCGATCAGAATATCCGCCCGCGCCCGGATCGGGCCCAGCAAGTCGAACTCCCGCGCGATACCAGCATCCGGCGTCTCGGCCGGAGCCAGGGGGTGGCGGCGGCGCGTCTCGGAAAAGCGGCGCATCAGAACCTCGGCGCTGCTGTCGACGTACAGCACCTGCAGATGCACCGTCGCATCCGCGCTCAGCGTGTCAATCACCTCGATCAGAGCAATGGTCGAGAAATCCCGGTTGCGCGTGTCCACGCCCAGCACCAGCGGCTTGTCCGGCCCGTTGCCCTCGATCAGCCGCGGCAGCAGCGACAGCGGCAGGTTGTCGATCGCCTCGAATCCCATGTCTTCCAGCGCCCGAATTGCGGTCGTGCGCCCGGCGCCGGATGGGCCGGTCACTAGAACCAATCGCTTCGTCACCGGGCCTGCCGGCATCATGGCGCACTCCTTACTTCGCGCTTTCGGTCCTTAGATATAACGTCAGGGCGGCGGGAAAATGAGGGCTCTCGCATTTGTTAAGAACCGGCAGCATAATGCCCATGATCCGCGTTTCGCGCTTCTCGGGAAGGCGCTTCGTCTCGATCTCGTCCATGTCCACGACCAGCGCAACCTTGCGCGGCCCCGTCGCCGGAACCGAAAGGATGCCCACCCCCCGGGCCTCGATCCGGCCGCGGATGGTGTCGGGTGCATCGGCCCACAGGGTGCCGCCCTCCGTCCACAGGCACGTGCGGTCGTCGGCCACCAATCCCGCGCCCAGCGTCAGGAGCCGCAGCGCCAGCCCGGACTTGCCGCTGCCCGACGCGCCACGGATCAGGATCGCGTGCTCGTTTATGGCCACGCAGGTGGCATGCAGGGTTTCGGGGGCGCTCATGACGTCGATCCTGCGGGTCCGGGCCGGGGCGGCGCGCCCGCCCGGTCAGACCGGCAAACCCACGACAAAGCGTGCGCCCAGCGGATCAGAGGTGATATCGGATTCGGTGGGCCGGATGTTCTCGGCCCAGATCACGCCCTCATGCGCCTCGACGATCTGCTTGGAAATCGACAGGCCAAGGCCCGAGTTGTTGCCGAAATCGTTGGCATCGCGCTGCGAATAGAAGCGGTTGAAGATCTTGGTCAGCGCCTGTTCGGGAATGCCCGGCCCGGTATCCTCGACAACGACGACCACGCGGTTCTCGCGTTTGCGCGCCCAAAGGCGAATGGCGTCGCCCTCATCGCAGAACGAGGTCGCGTTGGTAATCAGGTTCACGAAAACCTGCGCCAGCCGCGCTTCCAGCCCCATGATGACGATCGGGTCCTTGGGGAAATCGGTAATGAATTCCACGCCCTTCTGCTGTGCCTGTTCGCCCAGGTAGTGCGCCAGGTTTTCCAGCATCTGGATCAGGTCGAACGCCTCCTGCTCCTCGCGCACCAGTTCGCTGTCCAGCCGCGAGGCATTCGATATGTCGCTCACCAGCCGGTCGAGGCGGCGCACGTCATGCTCGATCACGTTCAGCAGTTTTTCGCGCTGGTCCTCGCGCTTGGCCACGCGCATCGTGCCCACCGCGCTGCGCAAGCTGGCCAGCGGGTTCTTAATCTCGTGTGCCACATCCGCCGCAAACTGCTCATTGCCGTCGATCCGGTGATAGAGCGCGGTCACCATGCCGCGCAGGGCACCGCTCAAACGCCCGATCTCGTCGGGCCTCGCGGTCAGGTCGGGGATACGGACACGTCCGCCGCCGTTATTGCCTCCATTGCGGTTGCGCGCGCCGCCCACTTCCGCGGCGGCGGCCAACTCGGCCAGCGGATTGGCGATGGTCGAGGCCAGGATCAGCGACAGCCCTACCGATACCAGCGTCGCCACCACGAACATCTGCAAAACGCGCTCGCGTTCCATCCGGCTCAGTTTGTCGATCTCGCCCGACGCGCTGGACAGCGCGACGACGCCCACCGGCCGGTCGCCCTGCATGATCGGCGTCGCGACCGCGAATATGGTCGCCCCATCGTTATCGCCGCGCCCCACCTGCGTGCCATCCTCCAGCGCATCCTCGACAAGGCCCTGCGCCAGCGTCTCCACGCTGATTTCAGTTTCATTTACCAAGATCGCCGAAAACGGTGCCGACACCCAGTTCCACACCTGGTTCAGCGCGTCCGTGATCACCGTCGGCTTGTCCGGCACGCGGGCGCCGGGGCGCGGCAGATGCCCCTCGGTCCGGCCCACCAGCTGGGCGGCACGGTCATAAACCAGCACCTCGACCCCCTGCTGCACGTCCAGCCCGTCCAGCGTGCCGGCCACGTCCAGCCCGTCCATCGCCACCAGGCTGACAGGCGCGCCTTCCGGAAGTTGCGCCTCGAACACGTCAGCGATCAGTTCCACGTCGCTTTGCAGCCCGTCGGCGTGCTGCTGCGCCAGCCCGTCGCGCGACGAGTTCAGGTACAGGATGCCCGCCACCAGCACGTTCAGGGCAATCAGGTTGAAAGTGATGATCTTGCGCGTGAGGGATCCGCCGCCACCGCCGAAGTAGCCCCGGCGCGCGCGGCGCATCCGGACCTCTTCCTCGACCACGTTTTCCGGCGCCACGAAATCATCGCCAAGAACGACGCCGTCATCGTCATTCAGCGTATGATCGCGCACCTGGAACCCCTCCGCCAATGCCATGTCTCAGGCTATCATTCCTCGTTGTAACGATACCCGATGCCGTACAGCGTTTCGATGGCCGAAAATTCCGGGTCCACCATCCGCAGTTTCTTGCGCAGGCGCTTGATATGGCTGTCGATGGTGCGGTCATCCACATAGACCTGATCGTCATAGGCCACGTCCATCAGCTGATCGCGGCTTTTCACGAAACCGGGCCGTTGCGCCAGCGCCTGCAACAGCAGGAACTCCGTCACGGTCAGCGACACATCCTGCCCTTTCCATGACACGGCATGGCGCAGCGGGTCCATGCGCAGTTCGCCGCGCTCGATCACCTTGGTGTCCTCGGTGTCGGCCACCACGTTGCCATCGACCGCGTCCTGCCGGCGCAAGAGCGCGCGGATGCGCTCCACAAGCAGGCGCTGGCTGAACGGTTTCTTGACGTAATCGTCCGCGCCCATGCGCAGGCCCAGGACCTC
The DNA here is from genome assembly GCF_030733425.1 of Roseovarius sp. MMSF_3350. GTDB lineage: Bacteria > Pseudomonadota > Alphaproteobacteria > Rhodobacterales > Rhodobacteraceae > Roseovarius. Next base: position 14,125 of record NZ_JASHIZ010000029.1, on the reverse strand, counting down.
GTCGATCTCGTCGTCCTTCGAAGTCAGGAAAATGACCGGCATGGCCGATTTCTGCCGCAGCCGCTGCAGCAGGTCCATCCCGTCCATCCGCGGCATCTTGATGTCCAGCACCGCCATGTCGGGCAGCTTCTTGCTGAACGCTTCATAGGCCTGCTGACCGTCGTTATATGTTTCGACCTCGAAGCCCTCGGCCTCAAGAGTCATGGAAACCGATGTCAGAATATTTCTGTCATCGTCCACAAGGGCGATTTTCGACATTATAAATTCCTTGTACTGCTCGTTTGCCTGCTTTTTTCCAACACTATGAGCCGTTTTCGCCTTTTTAATCAATCCCAAACTGCGAATCAGCCGGGCTTTCCCGTCCATGTGACGCGAAAATGTCTTAGGAATGGCTAAATTGACTCACTTTTCCCGCCCGCGGTTGCAGATGCCGGGCCAGGGCTCGCTCATGGTGGCGCTAACGACCGGCGTGATGGCGCTAACGCCGGATTTGGTTGCGCTAACTGTGCATTTGCGTCCTGTTCAATCATAAAACCGTCATGTTAAGAGGCCGGCGAAACAGCCGGTACGGGCCGGTTACTCACCGCCGCTTTGGCGGACCTGCAGGCCGACACCGCCGCCAGGGGCGGACGGCCAGAACTCAAGGAGCGCACGCATGTCAGCAGGACGGGTCAATCCCAACTTCACCCTCGAGGATCAAGGCATCACCGGACTGGGCGAAGTTCACTACAACCTGATCGAACCCGCCCTGATCGAAGAGGCGCTGCGCAAGGGCGAAGGGCGCCTCGGCAAGGGCGGCACCTTCCTCGTCTCCACCGGCCAGTTCACCGGCCGCTCACCCAAGGACAAGCACGTCGTCAAGACCGACAGCGTGGCCGAGCATATCTGGTGGGACAACAACGCGCCCATGACGCCCGAAGCGTTCGACCAGCTCTACACCGACATGGTCGCCCACATGCAGGGCCGCGACTACTTCGTGCAGGATCTCGTCGGCGGCGCCGACCCGGCGCATTCGATCAACATGCGCATGGTCACCGAACTGGCTTGGCACGGCCTTTTCATCCGCCACATGCTGCGCCGCCCCGAGCGCGAGGCGCTCGACAGCTTCACCGCCGATTTCACCGTCATCAACTGCCCCAGCTTCAAGGCCGACCCGGCCCGGCACGGCTGCGTCTCGGAAACCGTGATCGCCATCAACTTCGACCGCAAGCTGATCCTGATCGGCAACAGCGAGTATGCCGGCGAGAACAAGAAATCGGTCTTCTCGGTCCTGAACTACCTGCTGCCGGAAAAGGGCATCATGCCGATGCACTGCTCGGCCAACCACGCCAACGGCAACCCCGTGGACACCGCCATTTTCTTCGGCCTTTCGGGCACCGGCAAGACCACCCTCTCGGCAGATCCCAACCGCACGCTCATCGGCGACGACGAACATGGCTGGTCCGACCGCGGCACCTTCAACTTCGAGGGCGGCTGCTATGCCAAGACGATCAACCTCGACCCCGAGGCGGAACCCGAGATCTACGCCACGACCGAGAAATTCGGCACCGTGATCGAGAACATGGTCTATGACGAGGAAACACTCGAACTGGACTTCGCCGACGATTCACTGACGGCCAACATGCGCTGCGCCTATCCGATGAGCTACATTTCCAACGCGTCGGAAACCGCGCTTGGCGGGCACCCCAAGAACATCATCATGCTGACCTGCGACGCGTTCGGTGTGCTGCCTCCCATCGCGCGGCTGTCGCCGGCGCAGGCGATGTATCACTTCCTCTCGGGCTTCACCGCCAAGGTCGCGGGAACCGAGCGCGGCCTGACCGAAGCCGAGCCGACCTTCTCGACCTGCTTCGGCGCGCCCTTCATGCCGCGCCGCCCCGAGGTCTACGGCAACCTCTTGCGCGAAAAGATCTCCAAGCACGGCGCGACCTGCTGGCTGGTCAACACCGGCTGGACCGGTGGTGCCTACGGCACCGGCGAGCGGATGCCGATCAAGGCCACCCGCGCCCTGCTGACCGCCGCGCTTGACGGCTCGCTCAACGAGGTAGAGTTCCGCAAGGATCCCAATTTCGGCTTCGAGGTTCCGGTCAGCGTTCCCGGCGTGCCCGAGGTCTTGCTGGACCCGCGCCGCACCTGGGACGACGGCGCCGCCTACGACGCGCAGGCCCAGAAGCTGGTCAAGATGTTCGCCGACAATTTCGAGCAGTACCTGCCCTATATCGACGAGGACGTGAAAGCCGCCGCCATCGGCTAAGGCTCACACGCCCCGACCGGGCCGACACCGCCCCCGTGCTTCAGGCGCGGGGGCTTTTTCATGCCGGTCCTTCGTCAGGGGCCCGCGCGCCCGAGACACCGTAGGGTGGGTGACAACCTGCGCGCGCCTCATGCTACCGCGGCGCCACCACACCGTAGGGTGGGTGACAACCCACGCGCGCGCCCCCCCTTACCGCGGCGTCGCCTTGTTCAACGGGCTCTCCACCGGCGGCGGCGCCACGTCCATCACGCCCAACGCATCGAACCCGCCCAGCACCGCGTCCACAGCGATTGTCGCCAGCACGATCCCCATCACCCGGCTGATCACGCTGGCACCGGTGCTGCCGATCACCCTGTGCACGTAGGTCGCCGCCAGCAGCAGCACCAGCGTCAACAACAACACCAGGATCAACAGCCCCGCCGTGATCGCCTGATCGGCAAGGGATGCGGTATGGTTGTCCGTCAGGATCACGATAGCCAGCATCGCCCCGGGCGACGCGATCGACGGCATCGCCAGGGGAAACACCGCGCCCGCCAGGTGGTCCCGCTCCGCCTCCTCGATCTCTCGCGCCGGCTTCGACTCGCCGAAGATCATCGTCATCGCGAACAGAAACAGGATGATCCCGCCCGCGATCTGGAACGACCCCAGCCGCAGCCCCAACGACTCCAGCAAAAACTGTCCGCCCGCCAGGAACGCCAGCAGCACTAGCGCCGCAATCGCCACCGCCCGCAGCGCAAAGCGCCGGTGCAGCGCCCGCGGCACGCCCTGGACCGCGAACAGGAACACCGGGATCGACCCCACAGGGTCGATCACCACGATCAGCGTCACCAGTTCTCTTGCCAGGGCAGCCCAGTCCATGGGGTTGGATCTTTCCGGTTAAGTGCGATGCCCGAACGCCATGCGGCGGCAATTCGATCTGCCTTCGACATCTACCGAATAACGCACCGATTATGAACCTCGGAAACCGCCAGCACCGCCCACAGGCAACGTCATGTCCACCCGTCCCACGCCGTGCGGATTTACACCGGCAAGGTTCCCTCGAGCACATACCGCAGGATCTCCACGACTTGGCGAGGCTCCCGCGTCACGGCCAGCGCCGCGGCGTCCACTTCCTTCAATGCGTGGTCATGCTCCGGCGGTTGCAGGATGATCAGCGACTTGCCCATCGCGCTGGCATAGCCCGCGTCGAAGGCCGCGTTCCACTGCTTGTACTTGTCGCCAAACCGCACGACCACCACGTCGGCCTCCTCGATCCCCTTGCGAGTGCGGATCGCGTTCACCATGGCACCCTTGCGGTCATGCCAGAACTTGTCATCCTCGGCGCCAAGTATCGCCACGCCGCAATCGTCGCTGGCACCATGATCCGTCACGGGCGCGGAAAATTCCACGTCCAGCCCATGCGCCCCTTCGATGATCTGGTCGCGCCAGTCGGTGTGAATTTCGCCGGACAGATATACGTTCAACATGCGGTCAACTCCTTTTTCCCTTGTCGCCGCACAATCTGCATCCCACGTCCCGGAATACAAGTCAGACCTTCCGCGCCACGATCAAATGGCTCGGCGGCCGGACCGGGTAACTGCCCGTCTCGACGATGCGAAACCCCGAACTGCCGATCTCTGCATCCATATCCGCAGTTTTCAGGAACCGCACGAACGGAGCCTTTCCCAGCCACTGCAACAGCGGCAGTGCCTTCCGCATCAGGTTGAACTTCCATCCCAGGTCCGGCTCGCCAATGCAGGGCGTCTTCGAGATGTAGGACCCACCCTCCTTCAGCAGGTCGTGAACCCGCCGGTGTACCTCGGTCGCGTCCTCCATCAGGTGCACCACGTTCAGCGCCAGCACCACATCGAACGTTCCGGGCTCAAGCCGCGCGTCATGCACGTCCGCCACCAGGAACCGCACGTTGTGGGCGCCCTGGCGCTTCCGCGCTTCGGCGATCATGCCTCCCGCGAAATCCGTAGCCACGATTTCCCCGGCCTCGCCCGCCAGCCTCAGCGCCGTGCCGCCCGTGCCACACCCTATTTCAAGCACCCGCGCCCCGCAGGGCAGATGCGCCCGGATACGTTCCAGCGTCGCGACATAGGCCGCCTCGTCTCCGATCGGCTTCGCGGCGTATTTCGGTGCGATCCCGCTCCAGAATTGCTTACCCGGTTTCATTGCGTATCTCCTTTGCGAGCCCTATACTTCTGCATGGAAATCTATTGTATTCCTTAAAATTGCAGGCTTATCATGCAAAAGCGCATGGATGGTGATTTCGACTGGACCCGCCTGCGGGCCTTTCTCGCCACGGCCGAGGCCGGTTCGCTCTCCGCCGCCGCCCGGCGGCTGGGTCTCACCCAGCCAACCCTGGGCCGACAGGTCTCGGCGCTGGAACAGGAACTCGGTCTGGCGTTGTTCGAGCGCGCCGGCCGGACGCTCCACCTGACCGACGCGGGCCATGACGTGCTGGCCGAGGCACGCGGCATGGGCGAGGCCGCGACCCGCATCGCCCTGATTGCCCAGGGCCGCGCCCGATCACTGGAAGGCCGCATCAAGCTTACCGCGTCCGACATGATGTCGGCCCACGTTCTGCCCGATATTCTGCTGCAACTCCGCCCGCTTGCGCCGAAGTTGCGCGTCGATATCATCGCCGCCAACGATATCCGCGACATCCTCGCCCGCGAGGCCGATATCGCCATACGCCACGTCCGCCCGTCCGAGCCCGACCTGATCGCCCGCCTTGTCGGCGACGCGCCTGCGCATTTCTACGGTTCCAGGGACTACCTCGCCACACGCGGCACCCCACACACGCCCGACGATCTTGCCACACACGATATCATCAGCTTCGGCGACGATGCCCGCATGATCGAAGCGCTTGCCGCCTGGGGCCTGCCGCTCTCGCCGCACCAGTTCACCACCGGCGCCACCAGCGGCATCGCCTGCTGGGAACTGGCGCGAAAGGGGTTCGGCCTGGCACCCATGTCCGACGACATCGCGGCAGGCTTTCCTGACATGGTTCCGCTCCTGACCGAGGGGCCAAAGATCACCTTCCCCGTATGGCTGGTAACCCACCGCGACCTGCACACCTCGCGCCGCATCCGTCTGGTCTTCGACCTTCTGGCCGAGATGCTGTCCGAAGGTCTGACCTGACATGTAGGGTGGGTGAAAACCCACGCGCCGGCCCGGGCCTTTATCGCACCACCTCGTCCACACAGGTTCCGTCGATCAGGTAAAGCCCGTCATCCGCCAGCACGACACCCGCCTCACCGCCCGGCAGGTCGGTCACGTAGCGCCGTATCGGCACGTCGCCGGTCTCGACCCGCGCGAAGTCCAGACCGTTCCGGCTGACCCAAAGGCCTTGTTCCGAATGGCCCGCAAAAATCGCGTCGAAGGTCTCGCTGACCTCTATTTCCACTTCGAACATCCACTCAAAAGAGATCGGCAACGCGCCCGGCGTCAGGGTAAGGTCACGCTGCACTTCCCACCAGCCACGCAGGTCCAGCAGGAACAGCCGCTCTTGCCACTGAATCCAGCGCGGATGGGGGCCGGTCTTTTCCAGGCCCAGCTCCGGCGCGGCAATGAATTGCGCGCCGTCGAAATACATCCACGTAAGCCCCACATTGAACACAGGATGCCCGATGCCAAAGAGTGGCGGCACCCCACGGCCGGACGGGACAACCCCATTCCACGGAACGGCCAGAGACTTCGCCGTCTCGCCCACCGTTGCGTCATCGGCCCGGACCCGGTGCGGCCCGTCCCGCCCGATGACGCGCACGAAGTGCTGCCGTCGCTTCTTGTCCAGCAGCACGCCGCCAAGGACCGCCACGATCGGACCATCATCCGCATGAAACACGCGAGTCACGTCGCGCACGGCATACAAAAGCTCAGGCACACCGTTCCCGCTGACGTCAAACACCAGCAAGTCTTGCGAAAACTGCAAGGCGAAGAGACCAGAGGCAGCATCCAGATACGATCGCCGCGGATCAAGCGTCCAGATGTCATTCGGCACATGCCGGTCGAACCAGCCCAGCCGCACCCGCTGCCAGTCTCCGGCGGTTTCAGCCCGCCAATACAATTGATCGCCGGAAAAACTCATGTATCCCGCAGCACCGGCAAAATACATTGGCAGCAGATCGTTCATCTCCGGAGACGCACCGGCCAAGGGAGACGGCCTCAGCCCGGCCTCTTCCGTCCATTCCTGCAAGGGCCGGTCCTCGAACCGAAACAACAGATGCCCGCTTCGCGCATCATACCGGACACCCCGATAGCCCTCGACCGGCACCTCGGTGAAGCGATCTTCCCCCGGACGCATCCGGTACACCCTGTTGGGATGCCGTCCACCATAGCCATAAACGGTCCCGTCTGACGCCACATCATAGCTTTTGTACGCCCACGAAGCGCTGTGTGGATAGGCAATGTTCTCAAGCGATTCCAGTCGTCCGTCCCGAATGGTATGAAACCCGTTGAAATGAATGAGCGCGTGCGGATACCCGGGGATCGCATGGAACCTGGCCGCATAGCGGAAGGCCGCAGACTGGTCAGTCGGCCCGTCTTCGACAGGTCGCAAACATCCGGTCTCCGCAAACGCAGCCCCGCCCAGCCAGATCAACAGGCAAGCAAGCAGGCCCCGCATCGCCTCACCCCCTGAGCGTGCCGCCCGTCGCCTTGGTCACCTTCTCGACGATCCTGGCCGACACGGCCTCGATATCGGCGTCCTTCAGGGTCTTGTCGGTCGGTTGCAATCGCACCGTGATCGCAAGGCTCTTCTTGCCCTCGCCCAGGCTGCCGCCGATGAACTCGTCGAACACGCGCACATCGTCGATGAGCGCCTTGTCCGCCCCGGCGGCCGCATTGACCAGCGTCAGCGCCTCCACGTCGGCATCCACCACGAAGGCAAAGTCGCGCTCCACCGCCTGCAGGTCGCTGATCCTCATCGCCCCCCGGTTCGCCCCCGCCTTGCGCGGCTGCGGGATCTCGGCAGGGTAAAGCGTAAACCCCACGACCGGCCCCTTCACGTCCATCTTGCGCAGGATCTTCGGGTGCAGCTCGCCAAAGACACCCAGCACCTTCTTCGGTCCCAGGCAGATCCTCCCGTGCCGCCCCGGGTGCCACCACTCGGACGCTCCGCGCAGGATCTGCACCTTCGCCGGTGCGCCCAGCGCCCCAAGGATCGCCTCGGCATCCGCCTTGGCATCATACAGGTCCACCGGACGACTCGCCTTGTGCACATCCTTGGGTCCGGTCCGGCCCACCAGGATGCCGCTCACCTGCACATGCTGCTCCTCCGGCTCGCCGCCGTGAAACGCATGGCCCAGTTCGAAAAGGGCGAGGTCCATCGCCCCCCGCGCCTGGTTTCTAGCGGCGGCCTGCAACAACCCCGGCAACAGATCGGGCCGCATATGGCTCATCTCGCTGCTGATCGGGTTGGCCAGCATCGTTGCGTCATCGCCGCCGCCGAAGAGCGTCGCACTGGCCTTGTCGATGAAGCTGTAGGTCACGCACTCGTTGTAGCCCAGCGCCGCCGCCATCCGCCGCGCCGTCCGCTCCCGCTGCTGCCCAACGCTCAGGATCGGCTGGGGCACGCCCGCCTGCATCCGCGGCATGGGGCGACCCACCAGCTTGGTCAGCGACGCCACCCGCGCCACTTCCTCCACCAGGTCGGCCTCGCCCAGAATGTCGGGCCGCCAGCTCGGCACATGCGCCGTATTGCCCTCCATGCGGAAGCCCAGCCGCGTCAGCGTCTGGCGCTGCTCGGATTCCGGGATCTCCATCCCCACCAGAGACTGCACCTTCGCCGCGTCCAGCCTGTACGAGCGTGCCACATCCGGCACCTCGCCCGCGACCACGAGGTTCGACGCCTCGCCGCCGCACAGGTCCAGGATCATCTGTGTCGCCAGGTCGTGCGCTTCCATGTTGAACGCCGGGTCGATCCCCCGCTCGTTGCGGTACCGCGCGTCCGAGTTGATCTTCAGCGCCCGGCCCGTATGCGCGATCTGTATATGGTCCCACACGGCCGCCTCGAGGAATACATTCGTCGTCTCGGCGGTACAGCCCGTCGCCAGCCCGCCCATGATGCCGCCGACGCTCTCGATGCCATTGTCGTCCGAGATCACCACCTGCCCTTTCGAGAAGGTGTATTCCTTCTCGTCCAGACCGGTAAACGTCTCGCCCCCCTTGGCGCGGTGCACCCGCAGGTTTCCCGCCACCTTGTCGGCGTCGAACACGTGCAGCGGGCGGTTGCGGTCATAGGTGAAAAAGTTGGTGATATCCACCAGCGTCGAAATCGGGCGCAGCCCGATGGCGCGCAGCCGGTCCTGAAGCCACTCCGGGCTGGGCCCGTTGGTCACACCGCGGATCAACCTCCCGGCAAAGACGAAACAGCCGTCGGTTCGGGTGTCCTCGTCGATGGTTACCGTGATCGGGCAGGGAAACTGCCCCTCCACATGCGCCCGTGGCGCCTCCTTCATGGTACCAAGACCCCGCGCTGCAAGGTCCAGCGCGATCCCCCGCACACCCAGCGCATCGGGCCGGTTCGGCGTGATCGCGATCTCTATGACGGGGTCGACCTTGGCCGGATCGTTCTCGGCCAGCCAGTCGACGAACCGCTCACCCACTTCGCCGCTCGGCAACTCGATGATCCCGTCATGCTCCTCGGAAAGCTCCATCTCGCGTTCCGACGCCATCATTCCGAAGCTTTCGATCCCGCGAATTTTTCCCACACCGATGGTGGTGTCGATCCCCGGCACGTAGACGCCGGGCTTGGCCACCACCACGGTGATGCCCTCGCGCGCATTCGGCGCACCGCAGATGATCTGTTTCACGCCCTCGTCGGTCTCCACCTGGCACACCCGAAGCCGGTCCGCATCGGGATGCTTCTCGGCGCTTACCACCTTGCCGATGGTAAAATCCGCCAGCCGCTCGCCCGGGTTGGAAATCTCTTCCACCTCGAGGCCAAGGTCGGTCAGCGCCTCGGCGATCTCCGTCACGCTGGCGGTGGTTTCAAGATGGTCTTTCAGCCAGGACAGGGTGAATTTCATCGTCTCTCATCCATCAGGGGGTCAAACTCGTCCCGGGCGCTTTACCGGATATGTCCCGCGCTTGAAAGAGGGCACCGCAGCGGGGGGCCAGCCCCCCACGTCGAAACCGGGGTTTCGACGCTCCCCCCGGGATATTTGTGGCCAGAGGAAGAAAGGCGTGACACATACAGCTTCCTCTGGCCGGAAATATCCCCGCCGGAGGCCCCCGCCCGCCGGAGGTACAACGCCGCGGCTTCCCGTCACGCCGAGGCTCCCGCGCCCGAGGAAGCGCCCGAAGGGCGCGCAACGAGACATCCGGCGCGGCGCAGCCGCACCCCCGTTCTAAAAGCTGATGATCCCGCGTCGCACCAGGTTCAGCCCCGCGACGACCAGCACCGCCAAGGTCAGACGGCGAAACAGCCGCTGGTCGATCCGGTCCTGCAACATGAAACCGATCCAGAGGCCAATCAGCGCCGGCACGATCAGCGACAGCGACAGCGGCAGCGTCTGGGCGTTGAGCACGCCAGACGCCGTGTGCGCCCCTGTCAGCAACACCGCGCCCATACCGTAGATCACCCCCTGCACCCGCATCTGCTCGGCCTTTTCGGTGTCCAGCGCCGTCAGCATCGCCACGGTGGGTGGCCCCCACACGCCCGAGATGCCGCCGAAGAACCCCGCCACCGCGCCGATCGCTGCCTCCACGCGCCGCCCCGGGTTTGGCGGCAACCGCAAGGGCCGTCCGACCAGCGCAAAGCCCGCGTAGATGATGATCGGCACCCCGATCAGCAGCAGCATCACCGCCTCCGGGATCACCCGCACGAACTGTGCCGACACCAGCAGCAATGCCATGCCCGAGCCCAGAAACACCCGGTATTTCGCCAGCGACCCCAAGGCCGCCCGCAGACCCTGCCGCAGCGCCTGCCAGCTGTTCGACACCAAGGTGGGCAGAATCAGCCCGGCCAGCGCCACCTCCGGCGACATCACCGTGCTCAGCCCCGAGATCACCACCATCGGCATGGCAAATCCGACGACGCCCTTGACGATCCCGCCCAGCACGGCCACGCCCCAGGCGAACACCATCAACGTCAACCAGTCCGGACCGAGCAACTCAACCATGCGCTTCTCCTAGCACTTTTCTCGGGGCTTGCACGGCCTAAATCACCGCCATGACTGCCTGAAATCCGACTGAACCGCCCGGCGCCCGCGACACGACAGCGCAATATTCGACCAATTCGCGCGCCGCATGGGCATAATAGTTGCGCTGCACCTGCGAAATGGTTATGCCGGTGCGGCGAAAACGAAGGAGCTACCCCATGGCGCATGACGGACAGGATGTTGACCTTTCGACCGAGATCCTCCTGAAGGATCTGCTGGACCTGACCGGCAAGGCCGTGGCCCCGGCCGAACAGATCCTCGACAAGGCCAGGGGCGCCCTGCGCGCGCTCGTCACCGTCGAGGGCCGCGTCTCCTCCGGCGCCGTGGAACAGCACCAGACGGCCAGCCACGGCCTTGCATGGCTCGCCACCTACGTTGAAGCCCTGCGCCAGATGCAGGGCTGGGCCACCCGCCTCCAAGGCGAGGGCAGATTTGGCGAGGTCGAGCAGCTCATCCACCAGATCGCCTTTGGCGAATACCTCTGGCAGGTCTACGGCGGCATCCCGATGAACCAGGGCGAAATCCTGCGCCTGCAGGATATCGGTCTTTCCCAGGACGACATGCGCGTCCTGATGACGCCCGAGGTCCAGACCTTGACGCAGTGCGGCAACACCCAGGCCGCGCGCCTCCGGCTGGTGGAATTGATGCAGGAACGCGCCGCCGAGATCACCGTCGGCGTCACAGGCCTCGACGACGAGCTCGAGATGATCCGCGAGCAGTTCCGCCGCTACGCCGTCGACAAGATCCTGCCAGAGGCGCATGAGTGGCACCTCAAGGACGAACTCATCCCGATGGAGATCATCGAGGAACTGTCGGAAATGGGCGTCTTCGGCCTGACCATCCCCGAGGAATTCGGCGGCCTTGGCCTGTCGAAAGCCTCCATGTGCGTCGTCTCCGAGGAACTCAGCCGCGGCTATATCGGCGTCGGCTCGCTGGGCACCCGGTCCGAGATCGCAGCCGAACTCATCATCGCCGGCGGCACGCCCGAGCAGAAGGAAAAGTGGCTTCCCGGCCTCGCCTCGGGCGAGATCCTGCCCACCGCGGTCTTCACCGAACCCAACACCGGCTCCGACCTCGGCGCGCTGAAAACCCGCGCGAAGAAGGACGACAACGGTGACTGGATCCTCAACGGCAACAAGACCTGGATCACCCACGCCGCGCGCACCCACGTGATGACCGTGCTGGCCCGCAGCGTACAGGGCACCGACGATTACAAGGGCCTCAGCATGTTCCTCGCCGAAAAGACCCCCGGCACGGATGAAGAGCCGTTCAAGGATCCCGGCATCTCGGGTGGCGAGATCGAGGTGCTGGGCTATCGCGGGATGAAGGAATACACGGTCAATTTCGATGACTTCAGGGTCAAGGGCGAGAACCTTCTCGGCGGCGAAGAGGGCAAGGGCTTCAAGCAGCTCATGGAGACCTTCGAGAGCGCCCGCATCCAGACCGCCGCGCGCGCCATCGGCGTGGCGCAAAACGCGCTTGATCTCGGGATGCAATACGCCCAGGAGCGCAAGCAGTTCGGCAAGGAACTGATCGAGTTCCCCCGCGTCGCCAACAAGCTGGCGATGATGGCGGTCGAGATCATGGTCGCCCGCCAGCTGACCTATTACTCGGCGTTCGAAAAGGACGAGGGCCGCCGCTGCGACGTCGAGGCCGGCATGGCCAAGCTCCTGGGCGCCCGCGTCGCATGGGCCGCCGCCGACAACGCGCTGCAAATTCACGGCGGCAACGGCTTCGCGCTGGAATACCCGGTCAGCCGCGTGCTCTGCGATGCCCGCATCCTCAACATCTTCGAGGGTGCCGGCGAAATTCAGGCGCAGGTCATCGCAAGAAGGCTCCTCGGGTAGAAGGTAGGGCGGGGTTCAACCCCGCCACACGCCACCGATGTAGGGTGGGTGAAAATCCACGCGCACCCGTCCGGGTCAAACGTCCGTCTCCAGCTCCATTTTCTTCGTACGAAGAAAATATCCCAAGAAAACTCTTCCGAATTTTCTCCCCCGTTCCCGGAGAAATTCTTCTGCGGCCCTGAACACCGCACCCCGTCCGGTTAACGCTCAGCCCGCGAAATCCACCCGGACCGGTTGCAGCCCGTCGACCCCGCCCCGCAGTCGGCTTCCCGGCTTTACCGGCCCGACACCTGCAGGCGTTCCCGTCATGATCAGGTCTCCGGCCAACAGGCGATAGAACCGCGACAGGTGCGCGATGATCTCCGGCACGCTCCAGACCATGTCGGCCAACGTCGCTTCCTGCACCCGGGTTCCGTCATGGTCCAGCCAGATCGCCTGCCCGCCGACCGCGCCAAACTCCTCGACCCGCGTCAGCGGCCCCAGTATTGCGGCATTCTCGAAATCCTTGCCCAGGTCCCAGGGCCGCCGCGTTTCCTTGGCCTGCGCCTGCAGATCCCGCCGCGTCAGGTCGATCCCGCAGCCATAGCCGAACACCGCGGACATCGCGTCAGCTTCGGAAATCAGCCCGGCCTCGCCGCCCACCGCCACCACGAACTCCATCTCATAGTGGCAGTCGCTCGTCTCCGGCGGCATCGGAATCGTCGCCCCACCGGGACAATAGGCATGGGCGGACTTGTTGAAATACCACGGCGCCTCGCGGTCCACCTCGTTGCCCATCTCGGCCGCATGTGCGGCATAGTTCCGGCCCACGCAGAAAATCCGCCGGATCGGGAAAACCGCCGCGTCCCCCTCGACAGGCAGGGCATGGATCGGCGCGGGCTCGAAAAGATATTCGGTGGACATGGGGCAAACTCCTTATCTGCCGCCATATGCGCACCCGCCGTGCCGGGGTTCAAGCCCGGACCATCCGTTCCAACGCGACCTTCGTAGGGTGGGTGAAAACCCACGCGTGCCGAACGGCCCGCCTCACGCCACCCGGTTCCCCCGGCTCCACACGGCCCGCAAGGCCGGCGCCCCGCCGCGCAGATCGAACCGAATGAGGTCGGCACGCTTGCCCGGCGCGATCTCGCCCCGGTCCTGCAATCCCACCGCCTTCGCCGGCGCCGCCGTCACCGTCGCCAGCCCCCGCGCCATGCAGCCCCAGTCCTGCCCCAGCTTGACCGCCGCCAACAGCAGCGCCGACGGCACGTAATCCGACGACAGGATATCCAGAAGCCCCGCCTCGGCCAGTTCTCCCGCCGCCACATTGCCAGAATGCGACCCCCCTCGAATGAGGTTCGGCGCGCCCATGATCACTGCGATACCCCGCGCGTGGCTGGCCTCCGCCGCCTCCGCCGTGGTCGGGAACTCCGCCATCGCCACGCCATAGCCCTTCGAGGTCTCGACCTGTGCTTCCGTCGTATCGTCATGGCTCGCCAGCACCGCGCCATAGCGCGCCGCCTCCCGCACCGCCGCCGCCTCGTGCCGGTCGCCATTGGCCTCCCGCAGCGCCTTCAGCTGCGCCACATGCGCGTCGAATTCAGCATCCGACAGCGCGTGCTTGCCCTTCATGTAATCGGCCAGCTTGGTAATATCCCGAAACTGCCGTTGCCCCGGCGTGTGGTCCATCAGGCTGACGATGCCCACCCGATCCTCGGGTCCGAACTCCGCCATCTCTTCCTCCAGCGTTTCCGAACAGACCTCCGCGCGCAGGTGCAGGAAATGGCTGATCTTCAGCGCATCCGCCTCGCGCAGCGCCCACAGTTCGCGCGCCAGTCCACGCGCATAGGCCAGGTACCGCCCCCGCCCCGTCGGGATCGACCCCACCCGCATCG
>NZ_JASHIZ010000028.1 GCF_030733425.1 Roseovarius sp. MMSF_3350 | reverse complement strand
CGACGCCCCGACCGCCACCATGTCGAGGCCGCCGAGGCCCGCGCCCGCGTCCTCGCCCGCGCCCAGCGCGACGGCCTGCTGACCCCCGGCGCGGTCGAGGCCGCCCTGACGGAACCCGTCCCCCACGCCCGCCGCGCCTTTCCGTCCATCGCGCCGCACATGGCCGATCGCGCCCTGTCGGACGACCCCGCCCGCCTGCGCCATGACCTGACGCTCGACGCGCCCCTGCAAGCCGCCCTTGAACGCCTCGCCACCCACAGCCTGCGCGACCTGCCCGTCGACGTCTCCATCGCCATGATGATCGCCGACCACCAGACCGGCGACATCCTCGCCTCCATCGGCTCCGCCACCTACGGCATCGGCGACGCCCGCTCCGGTTTCGTCGACATGACACAGGCGATGCGCTCCCCCGGCTCCACGCTCAAGCCGTTCATCTACGCCATGGGTTTCGACCGTGGCCTCGCCCATCCGCAGACGCTCATCCACGACCGCCCCGTCGCCTTCGGCACCTACGCGCCACAGAATTTCGACGGCGCCTTCCGGGGCGAGCTGACCGTGGCCGACGCCCTGCGCCAGTCGCTCAACATCCCCGTCGTGCTGCTCCTGGACGAGATCGGCCCCGCCCACCTGCTCGACACCCTGCGCCGTGCCGGCGTGCCCACCGAACTGCCCGGCGACCAGCCCGGCCTCGCTGTCGGCCTCGGCGGCCTCGGCATTACGCTCGAAGGCCTGACCACTGCCTACGCCATGCTGGCAAATGGCGGCCAGACCCGCCCGCTCCACTGGCGGCAGGGCACAAACAACCATACGCAAACGAATGCCCTGAACCGCGCCGCCTCCTGGCATGTCGCCGACATCCTCGCGGGTCTCGCGCCACCCCCGGGCGCGCCGAAACGCCGACTGGCCTACAAGACCGGCACCTCATACGGCCACCGCGACGCCTGGGCCGTGGGGTTCGACGGTCGGCACGTCGCCGCCGTCTGGATCGGCCGCCCCGACGGCACGCCCATCCCCGGCGCCTTCGGCGGGGACCTCGCCGCCCCCGTCCTCTTCGAGGCGTTCCAGCGCCTGAAACCCAAAGCCGATGCCCTGCCACCGCCCCCGCCCGAGGCGCTCATCCTGCCCACCGCCCGCCTGCCACAGCCGCTGCGCCGCTTCGCCAGCCGCGACGCGGTATTTCAGCCGTCCGAGGATGCGCCGAAACTGATTTTCCCCCCCGCCGGCGCGAGCCTGCCCATCCAGGACGGCCGCCTGACGGTAAAGCTGCGCGACGGCAAGCCGCCTTTCACCTGGCTTGCCAACGGCAAGCCGCAGAAAACCGGCACCCGCCGCCGCGAGGCCGAGCTGACCGGCCTTGCGCGCGGCTATTCCAAGCTGTCGGTGATCGACGCGATGGGCCGCTCCAGCAGCGTCACCGTCTGGATCGACTGACCCCATTTTCTGCGCAGAAAATGGCCCGCGAAACTGCGCAGTTTCGCAGCAAGAATTTTCAAAAATTCTTTCCCGATTTCTTTTTAAGAAATCGCCCCGGAAACTTTCAAAGTTTCCGGGCGAAACCCTCACATCCGCTCGATGGCCACGGCAATCCCCTGCCCGCCGCCGATACACATGGTGATCAACGCCTTCGTCCCGCCGATCCGCTCCAGCTCGTAAAGCGCCTTCACCACCAGGATCGCCCCCGTCGCGCCCACCGGATGCCCCAGCGCAATCGCGCCGCCATTCGGGTTCACCTTGTCAGGATCAAGCCCCAGCCCCCGGTTCACAGCAATCGCCTGTGCCGCAAAGGCCTCGTTCGATTCCACCACGTCGAAATCGCCCGCGCTCAGCCCGGTCTTCTTCAGCAGGCTTTCCACCGCCGGCACCGGCCCGATTCCCATCACCTCGGGGCGCACGCCCGCATGGGCATAGCCCAGCACCCGTGCCTTGGGTTTCAGCCCGGCCTTCTCGGCCGCCTCCGCCCGGGCAAAGACTAGCGCCGCCGCGCCGTCATTGATGCCGCTGGCATTCCCGGCCGTCACCGTGCCGTCTTTCTGAAACGCCGCCCGCAACCCGGCCAACCCTTCTGCGGTCGTCGGCTTGGGATGCTCATCCGTTTCGAACGCCACCATGTCGCGCTTCACCCGCACCTCCACCGGCACGATCTGGCTGGCGAAGTGCCCTGCCTCGATCGCCTTCGCCGCCCGTGTCTGGCTCTCCAGCGCAAAGGCATCCTGATCCTCGCGGCTGACCCCATGCTCGGCGGCCACGTTCTCCGCTGTGACGCCCATGTGCCCGGTGCCAAAGGGACAGTTCAGCGCCCCCAGCATCATGTCCAGCGTGCGCACATCGCCCATCTTTGCGCCCCAGCGCTGCTCCGGCACGATGAAGGGCGAGCGGCTCATGCTCTCGGCCCCGCCTGCGACGCCGAACTCTGCATCGCCCAGCATCAGGGATTGCACCACCGACACCACCGCCTGCGCGCCCGACCCGCACAGCCGGTTCACGTTCATCGCCGGCGTGGTCTCGGGGATACCGGCCTCCATCGCGGCGACACGGCTCAGGTACATGTCGCGCGGCTCGGTGTTGATGACATGGCCAAAGACCACGTGCCCCACCTGCCCCGGCTCCACGCCCGAACGCTCCAGCGCGGCCTTGGTCACCGTCGCGCCCAGCTGCCCCGGCGGCGTGCCCGCCAGCGATCCGCCAAATGTGCCGATGGCCGTGCGCACGCCATCCAGAAGAACGATATCCGTCATCCGAGCCTCCCTGAATTACCTGAGATGATCATCGCGCCCCGCGTCCCCACCCGCAAGCCCGACGTCCCGTCATGGCTCCAGCGGCTTCCGGCCGGCTTCCGTCAGCACCCAACAGCGTCGCCCCTCGAACACCGCAGCCCGCAGCGGACGCCCCCATCCCGCACCGACATCCAGCGCCACGCGGTTGCCGTGATGTTCGGGCGCGTCCACCGGGGTGTGACCATGCACCACCAGCTTGCCGTGATCGCGGGTGTCGTAAAGAAACGCATCGCGGATCCACAACAGATCCTCCGGCACCTGCCGCTCCAGCGGCGTGCCGGGCGAGATCCCGGCGTGACAAAGGAACAGCTGATCGGTTTCATGGGTGTAAGGCAAGGTGCTCAGGAACTGGCGATGCACGCCCGGTACCTGCTCGCGCCAGTCCCCTTCATACGCGGGCGACTTTATTCCGTAAGAGGCCAGCGTTTCCCGCCCGCCAAGGTTGCCCTGCATCCACCACTGAAATCGTTCGGGTTCCATGGTGCCTTCCAGCGCATTCAGAAACATCTGATCGTGATTGCCCCGCAGCGCGGTCCAGTCGCGCCCCGCCGCGATGCCATCGATCAGCGTCTGGATCACGCCGCGGCTGTCGGGGCCCCGGTCGGTATAGTCACCCAGAAAGACAATCCGCGCATCCGGGCCTTCATGCCGCGCGACGAGGCTCAGCACACGATCCATTTCGGCGCGGTAGCCATGAATATCCGGAATCACACAAAGCGGCTTGGTCATGCACCATCACCTAATGCAGCTGCGACGCCTTGCAAACCCTCGTTCAGGCGGCGAAGGCCCCGAACGCCTCGGCCCCGTGGTGCACGCGATAGCTCTCGATGCCGATATCTCCAGACCAGCGCCACAGGGCCACCACGCCTTCGTCGCCGGTCTGGCAGGCATGGGGCAGGTAGGTCGAATGGTGCACCGAGTGGCCTGCCACCATCTCGCGCTGCGCGTCACCCGCCGTCCATAGCGCCCGGCCCGCGATGATCACATAGGTCTCGACGGCGGCATGAGAGTGTAGCCCATAGCGCGTATTGGGTCGCTGGTAATACAGCCCGGCCCGCAGGCTCGGTGAATATAGCGGCGCCTCTGGTCCCATCAGGTCGACGACCGAGAACAGGGCGTTGTCCTCCGCAGCAATCTGACCGGCCACCGGGTTGTGACCCCAGGGCAGCATGTCATGTGCGGCCAACGCAGCCTGTGCCACCGCCAGCGGCGAAGCGGCCAGCAAGCCACAGATCGCTTCGGTATCGCCGGGAGAGTCGTTGGCGAGCCGCGCGACCTCGGTGACCGATAACAGCGCCTCGGCAGTCTCGGTGGCACATTCACGCCCTTCGGCGCGGAACACCGCAGCCATCTCGGACAGGAAAAGCTGGAACGGATCGTGCATCGCAACCTCCTCGGTCGAATGCACCTCCCCTAACGCAAACGGGCCCACGCGACTTTCGCCGCAGCGACCCGAGAACGGTCGTTTTCGCGCGTTTCCACTCCGGCCGGCAGGCCGGGGTTCACCGCGGTCTCGCCCGCCAAAGCCACCCGTTCCGGCCAATCACCCCACATCGAACTCCAGAGTCCTGATCTGCTGGAACAGCCCGGTCTGATGCAGCTTGGCGATCACGTCCTCCGGCACCGGCGCGTCGACATAAAGCAGCGCAATCGCCTCCGCCCCCGCCTTCGACCGGCCCAGTGTGAAGTTGGCGATGTTCACGCCATTGCCGCCCAGCGTCTGGCCCAGCGCGCCGATGATCCCCGGCTCGTCGCGGTTCGTGGTATACAGCATGTGCTGCCCGATCTCGGCGTCGATGTTGATTCCCTTGATCTGGATGAAGCGCGGCTTGCCGTCGCTGAACACCGTCCCGCCGATCGACCGCTCGCGCTCCGCCGTCACCACGGTCAGCTTGATATAGCCCTCGAACGCGCCCGACTTGTCCTGCTTGGTGGTCGAGATCTTGATCCCCCGCTCCTTGGCAATGAGCGGCGCCGAGACCATGTTCACTTCCGGGTTCACCGCCTTCATGATCCCCGCCACGGCGGCGCTGGTCAGCGCCTCCAGGTTCATCTGGCTGACCACGCCATCGTACAGCAGGTTGATCGCCTTGATCGGCTCGTCCGTCATCTGGCCGATGAAATTGCCCAGATGATCGGCCAGCTTGATCCACGGCCCCATCACCTTGGCTTCCTCGGCAGTCACCGACGGCATGTTCAGCGCGTTGGTCACAGCCCCCGTCAGCAGGTAGTCCGACATCTGCTCGGCCACCTGCAACGCCACGTTCTCCTGCGCCTCGCTGGTCGCGGCCCCCAGGTGCGGCGTGCACACCACGTTGGGCAGGCCAAAGAGCGGGTTCTCCGTCGCCGGCTCCTCGGCGAACACGTCCAGCGCCGCCCCGGCGACATGCCCCGATTGCAGCAACTCCGCCAGGGCGGCCTCGTCCACCAGCCCGCCCCGGGCACAGTTGACGATCCGCACGCCCTTCTTGGTCTTGCCCAGGTTCTCGCGGCTCAGGATGTTGCGGGTGGCGTCGATCAGCGGCGTGTGCAGCGTGATGAAATCCGACCGCGCCAGCAGCGTATCGAGGTCCACCTTCTCGGCTCCCTTCTGCGCGATCTTCTCCTCGCTCAGCGTGGGGTCATAGGCGATCACCTTCATCTTCAGGCCCCGCGCACGGTCGGCCACGACGCCGCCGATATTGCCGATGCCGATGATGCCCAGCGTCTTGTTGGTCAGCTCGACCCCCATGAACTTGGACTTTTCCCACTTGCCGGCATGGGTACTGGCGCTCGCCTCGGGGATCTGGCGTGCCACGGCGAACATCATCGCGATGGCGTGCTCGGCGGTGGTCACCATGTTGCCGAAGGGCGTGTTCATGACGATCACGCCTTTCTTCGAGGCCGCCGCCTTGTCGACATTGTCGGTGCCGATGCCGGCGCGCCCGATCACCTTGAGGTTCTTCGCCGCCTCCAGGATCGTCGGCGTCACCTTGGTGGCCGAGCGGATCGCCAGGCCGTCATAATCGCCGATCACCTCGGCCAGCTTGTCCTTGTCCTTGCCTAACTCGGGCATGAAATCCACCTCGATCCCCCGGTCGCGGAAGATCTGCACGGCGGTTTCGCTCAGCTTGTCGGATACGAGTACCTTGGGAGCCATCTGTCTGGTCCTTTGTCTTTGAATTCTGGGAATGGTGGGTTTGAAACCCACCCTACGGTTCACGTGGCGGTCGGTTTGAACCCCACCCAGTGCGTCCGGCGTAGGGTGGGGTTTCACCCCACCTCAAACGGTCTCGGAAAGCGCCGCGATCTCGGCGTTGAACGCCCATTCGATCCACGGCATCAGCGCGGCCACATCGGCGGTCTCCACCGTGCCGCCGCACCAGATCCGCAGCCCCGGCGGCGCGTCGCGATAGGCTCCCACGTCATAGGCCACGCCCTCGGCCTCCAGCCGCTTAGCCACGGCCTTGGCGAACGCCGCGCCGTCGCTGATCCGGTCATCGGTGAACCTCAGGCAGACGCTCGTATTCGACGCCGTCGCCGGGTCCTGGGCCAGGAATTCGACCCACTCTTGCGTGCCGACGAAATCCGCCACCGCCTTGGTATTGGCATCCGCCCGCGCCATCAGGCCGCCCAGCCCGCCTACGGACCGCGCCCAGTCCAGCGCCAGCAGGTAATCCTCGACAGCCAGCATCGACGGCGTGTTGATCGTCGCCCCCTCGAAAATGCCCTCGTTCAGCTTCCCACCCTTCGTCAGGCGGAAAATCTTCGGCATCGGCCAGGGCGGCGTATAGCTTTCCAGCCGCGCCACCGCGCGGGGGCTCAGCACCAGCATCCCATGCGCCGCCTCGCCCCCCAGCACCTTCTGCCAGCTGAACGTCACCACATCCAGCTTGTCCCACGGCAGGTCCTGCGCAAACGCGGCCGAGGTCGCGTCGCAGATCGTCAACCCCTGACGGTCCGCCTTGATCCAGTCGCCGTCCGGCACCCGCACGCCGCTGGTGGTGCCGTTCCACGTGAACACCACGTCATTGTCCGTGTCCACGCCGCCCAGATCGACGATCTCGCCATACTCGGCGGTCTTGACCTCGGCATCGAGTTTCAGCTGCTTGACCGCATCCGTGACCCAGCCCGCGCCAAAGCTTTCCCAGGCCAGCATCTCGACCTTGCGCGCGCCCAGAAGGCTCCACATCGCCATCTCGACCGCGCCGGTATCCGACGCCGGCACGATGCCGACCTTGTAATCGTCGGGTATCCCCAGCACCTCGCGCGTGCCGTCGATCGCGGCCTTCAGCTTGGCCTTGCCCACGGCGGCACGGTGCGACCGGCCCAGCGGGGCGTCGGCAAGCTTGCTCAGGTTGAAAACGGGGGGTTTGGCACAGGGGCCGGAGGAAAAACGCGGGTTCGCCGGAACGGCGACAGGTTTAGTGTCCGGCCGCGTGCCGGGTGTCTCAATAGCCATTGCTGCTATCCTTCCAGATAAGCGCCCCTCGTTGGGGAGGGGTGTCCCACCCAGGGGGATACGCCCGCCGGAAGAGTCGCGCAAGACGGTAAACGGCCCCTCAGCGCCGGTTCATGGACGTTTTACGACCTTTTCGGTTCCGATCGGAAACGCGCGCGTCGCAAATCCGCCAAGGTGCACGCTGGCCGGTGCTATAATGCCGCCACGACCCGTCCGGGTGCGCCGCGGCGACCCGGCATCGCATCAACAGGAACAGACCCATGCATATGAAACTCTTGCCGGCCCTGCTCGCGGCCGCCCTGCTCTCCCCCTCCGCAAGAGCCGAAACCCCCGAGGAACGCGGCGCGTATCTCGTCGAGGGGCCTGCCGCCTGCGGCAATTGCCACTCGCCCATCGACCAGACAGGCCAGCCGCTGACGGGGCAGAACCTCGCCGGACGCTTCGTGATGGAAACGCCCGAGTTCACCGCCTATGCCCCCAACCTCACCCCAGCCGGCCCGGTCGGCACGTGGTCCGACGCCGAGCTGGCCCGCGCCATCCGCGAGGGCATTCGGCCCGACGGCTCCGTGATCGGCCCGCCCATGCCCTTTTCGGTCTACAGTGGCCTTTCCGACGGCGACGTATCGGCCATTGTCGCCTATCTCCGCACCCTGCCCGCGGTCGAAAACCCTGTGCCCCTGTCGCAGTACAACATTCCCCTGCCCCCGGCCTATGGCCCGCCCGTCGGCACCGTCCCCGAGGTGCCCCGCGGCGTCACGGCGGAATACGGCGCGTATCTCGCCGGTCCGGTGGCGCATTGCACCGACTGCCACACCACCTTCGGGCCGAAAGGCCCCATGCTGGACACCCACCTCGGCCGCGGCGGGCTCAGGATCGACGGGCCGTGGGGCACGTCGATCGCCTCCAACATCACCAGCCATGTCGATGGCCTGGCCGGGTACACCGATGCCGAGGTCGCGGACATGATCACCCTGGGCAAGCGACCCGATGGCACCGCGATGCTCCCGCCCATGCCCTATTCCTACCTGTCGCGGATGACGGACGACGACCTCGCCGCGATCATTCTCTACCTGCGGACCCTGCCGCCCCTGCCGGACGTGCCAGACGTCGCAGGCTAAGGCCCTGACGCCCTTCGCGTGCCGCGGCAGCGCGAAGGGCCCTCTCCCCGGCTGGAACCCCATCCCAACCTGCGCTATGCCCGAACCCGATGCGCAGCGCGGAGATGCCCCATGTTCACCACCACCCTCATCGCCCCGCCGGGCACGCTCGACCCCGCCCTGGTCGAGAACCTGCGCAACGCCTGGGGCGGGTTCGACGCCCGCTGGCTGTCGCCCGACGAGGCGGCGGAGTTCGACATGGCCGCGCTCGCCGACAACCAGTGGGAGGTCTGGGACAACCTGCAAACCCTGCGCACCGACCTTGTCGTCCAGCCGTCCGAGAACCGACGCAAGCGCATGCTGCTGGCCGACATGGACAGCACCATTATCCAACAGGAATGCATCGACGAACTGGCCGAAGCGGCCGGCGTCGGCGCCCATGTGAAAGACATCACCGCCCGCGCCATGAACGGCGAGCTCGACTTCGAAGGCGCGCTTCTGGAACGCGTCGCCCTCCTGCGCGACCTGCCCGAGAATGTCATCGCCGAAGTCCTGGACACCCGCATCACCCTCATGCCCGGCGGCGCCACCCTGCTGGCCACGATGAAAGCCCACGGTGCCTACACCGCCCTCGTATCGGGCGGTTTCACCGCCTTCACCTCGCATATCGCCACGCTTCTGGGTTTCGACGAGAACCGCGCCAACACGCTGCTTGTCGAGGATGGCAAACTCACCGGCGACGTCGCCCGCCCCATCCTCGGGCGCGAGGCCAAGGTGCAGGCGCTTGCCGACATCACCACCCGCCTCAACATTTCCGAAATCGACGTGCTGGCGGTGGGCGACGGGGCCAACGACCTCGGCATGCTCGCCCGCGCCGGCAGCGGTGTCGCCCTCCACGCCAAACCCGCCGTCGCCGCGGAATGCGCGTTGCGCATCAACCACGGCGACCTCACCGCGCTGCTCTACCTGCAAGGCTACGACCGCAACGATTTCCAGATTCTGTAAGGTCGGCGAAAGCCCACGCACCGCCGTATCATTTAATCTTTACGTTAATTAACTGATCTGTTAATTATCGTTCCATGACCCGACTGACCGACACCTTCGCCGCCCTCTCCGACCCCACCCGCCTTGCCGTGGTCGAGCGTCTGATGACCGAGGGCGAACTGCCCGCCGGCCGCCTCGTCGAACAGGCCGATATCAGCGCCCCGGCCATGTCCCGCCACCTCAAGGTGCTGCGGCAGGCGGGCCTCGTCGAGCAGCGCACCCAGGGCACCAGCCGGCTCTATTCCGTCCGGGGACAGGCGCTGAAAACCATCGCCGACTGGACGCTCGATCACCGCGCCTTCTGGGAGGCGTCGATGGACCGCCTCGCGACCCACCTTGCCCTCGAAGACAAGGATTGACGGATGGGCGAGGTTCGCATCACCCGCGACTTCCCGGTCACGCCCGAGCGTCTCTTCCGCGCCGTCACCCAGCGGGCCGAGGTGCTGGAATGGTGGGGCCATGACGGCATGACCCTGCCCGACACCGCGCTCGACTTCACCCGCGAAGGCCCGTGGCATTCCGAGATGCTCGATGCCGACGGCAACCGCTACCGCATGTCGGGACAGGTCACGCATGTCGACCCGCCCCGCTCTGTGGGCTTCACCTGGACATGGCACCTGCCCGAAGGCATGCAGGCCCCCGAAAGCCATGTCACCTTCACCGTCACACCCACGCGTGACGGCGCCCGGCTGACCATCGACCACCGCGACCTGCCCGATGACGACCGCGCCGCGCGGCACGAAACCGGCTGGACAAGCGGCCCGATGGTCCGCCTCGCCCGCCACCTGCAAACTTGTCCCCACTGACCCCTGAAAGGAAACCAACCAATGCCCAAGTACATCTTCGCCTATCACGGCGGCGGCAGGCCCGAGACCGAAGAAGAGGGCATCAAGGCGATGAAGGCCTGGGAAAGCTGGCTCGGCGGCCTCGGCGGCAAGCTCATCGACCCCGGCAACCCCGTGGGCATGTCCAAGACGGTCAGCACCGAGGGAATCGCCGACAATGGCGGCTCCAACCCTCTGGCTGGCTATTCCATCGTCGAGGCCGCGGATGACGCCGAGGCCTGCGAGATCGCCCGCGGCTGCCCCATTCTCGACGGCGGCAAAGGCAGTGTCGAGGTCGCCCCCATCATCGAAATGTAGCCCGCGCAGTCCCGGGCTTGACCCGGGACCTCCTTCCCCCTTTCGCCGGCTCTGAACGTCCGCTGCCCCCGCGCCCACCGCGCGGCGCGTCAAACGCCCGCCAGCGACGCCCGCACCGACGTGATACCACCCGAATACCGACGCGATACCGACGTCATTTCGGGCCTTCCGGCGGCATTAACCTTCCGATTCGCCAATTCACCTTGTCCCTTCCCCGGCTTGGCCCTACGTTCTTGTTGAAACCTCGGGGTGTCGACCGGCCACGTCCGGCGACTGAGATGCACATAGCAAACCCGTTGAACCTGAACCGGCTGACACCGGCGGAGGGAAGGTCATGCACCCGCATCGCGCCGCCCCTTCCGCCGAAAGGGAGGATGCCATGAAACGCCTTGTTTTCACTGCGGGATGTCTGCTCACCGCCACGACCGCCGTGGCCCAAGAGACAGGCGAGACGCCCGAACTGACCGTCTACACCTATGACAGTTTCGTCGCCGAATGGGGCCCCGGCCCCCAAATCGAAAAGGCGTTCGAGGCCACCTGCAACTGCGACCTCAACCTCGTCGGCGTCGAGGACGGCGCCGCCCTCTTGGCCCGTGTCCGGCTCGAGGGTGAAAACACCGACGCCGACATCGTCCTCGGCCTCGACACCAACCTGATCGCCGCAGCCAAGGACACCGGCCTTTTCGCCGAGCACGGACAGTCCCCGGACCTCGATCTGCCGATCACCTGGGACGACCCGGTGTTCCTGCCCTACGACTGGGGCTACTTCGCCTTCGTCCATGACAAAGACATGGAAGCGCCCAGCAATTTCAAGGCCCTGGCCGACAGCGACACCTCCATCGTCATTCAGGATCCCCGCTCCTCCACCCCCGGTCTCGGCCTGCTGATGTGGGTCAAGACCGCCTATGGCGACGAGGCCCCGCAAATCTGGGAGGGGCTCTCGGACAACATCATCACCGTCACCAAGGGCTGGACCGAAGCCTACGGCCTCTTCCTCGAAGGCGAGGCCGACATGGTGCTCTCCTACACCACCTCGCCCGCCTATCACCTGATCGCCGAGGAGGACGACAGCAAGACCGCCGCCGCCTTCGACGAAGGCCATTACATGCAGGTCGAAGTGGCCGGCAAACTGGCTTCGACCGACCAGCCCGACCTGGCCGACCAGTTCCTCGCATTCATGTTGACCCAGGACTTCCAGTCCGTCATCCCGACGACCAACTGGATGTACCCCGCCAAGGAGCTTGAGGGGGGCCTGCCCGACGGGTTCGATACCCTGATCCAGCCGGAAAAATCCCTGCTTCTCAGCGCCGAAGAGGCCGCCGCCACCCGCGACGATGCGCTCGATGAATGGCTGAACGCGCTCAGCCGCTAAGTGCCAGACCGGGATGGAGCGCCGCCGCCCTCGTGGCGGCACTCATCTTCGGCGCGCTGCTGGCCGTTGCCCTGCGCGCCGAAACCGGCCGCGGCTTCAACGCCGCCGACTGGGCGGCGCTTCGCTTCACACTGGTGCAGGCCACGCTCTCGGCCTTGTTTTCCGTGCTGCTGGCCATCCCTGTGGCCCGCGCCCTCGCCCGCCGCCGGTTCCGGGGCCGCAGCCTGCTGATCGCGCTGCTGGGCGCCCCGTTCATCCTGCCGGTGATCGTCGCCGTGCTGGGCCTGATCGAGGTCTTCGGTCGTGGCGGCTGGGTCAGCGCGGCCCTGGGCACGCTCGGCCTGCCCCCGGTGCAGATCTACGGTCTGCACGGCGTCGTCCTCGCGCATGTGTTCTTCAACCTGCCGCTGGCCACCCGCCTTGTCCTGCAAGGCTGGCAGGAGATTCCCGCCGAGCGTTTCCGCCTGGCCGCCCTGCTGGGCATCGACGGCTGGGCGATGTTCCGCGTGATCGAAATGCCGATGCTCCTGCGCCTGATCCCCGGCGCCTTCACCGTGATCTTCGCCATCTGCCTCACCAGCTTCGCCGTCGCCCTCACCCTCGGCGGCGGGCCGCGGGCCACCACGATAGAACTCGCCATTTACCAGGCGTTCAGGTTTGACTTCGACCTTGGGCGGGCCGCGCTCCTCTCCGCCGTGCAGCTTGGCCTGACGGTTTTTGCCGGTGGCATCGCCCTCTGGCTGGCGCGCGGCGAAGGGTTCGGCTCGGGCCTCGATCGCGGTTTGCGCCGGTTCGACGGAAAAACGATCACCGCACGGTGGGTTGACGCGCTGTTCATCGGTGTCGCGGCACTCTTCCTGCTGGTGCCGCTCATGGCCATCGCGCTGTCGGGCCTGCCCGGATTTGCCGACATGCCGCGCCAGGTCTGGACGGCAGCAGCAACCTCGCTCGGCGTCGCCGCGCTCAGCACGGTCCTGCTGCTCTGCATGGCGCTGCCGATGACCGCCGCCATCGCCACAGAACGGGGGCGTATGGTGGAAATCGCGGGCCTTCTGGGCCTCGCCGCCTCGCCACTGGTCATCGGCACCGGGCTCTTCATCGCGATCCGCCCCTACGCCAACCCGCAGGACTTCGCCCTGCCCGTCACGGCGCTGGTCAACGCCATCACCGTGCTGCCCTTCGCCCTGCGCATTCTCGTCCCCCGCGCCCGCGATATCGTGTCGCGCCAGGGCCGCCTCGGCCTCTCGCTCGGCATGGCCGGGCTGCCCTTCCTGCGCCATGTCCTGCTGCCCCGCCTGCGCGCGCAGATCGGCTTTGCCGCCGGTCTTGCGGCAGCCCTCTCGATGGGCGATCTCGGCGTCATCACGCTCTTTGCCGACCCGAACGTGGCCACCCTGCCGCTACAGGTCTACCGCCTCATGGGCTCCTACCAGATGGAAGCCGCCGCCGCCGCTTCCTTCCTGCTCCTGATCCTGTCCTTCGCGGTCTTCTGGCTGCTTGATCGCGGGGGTCATCGCCATGCTGAAACTTGACGCCGCACATATCCGCAACGGCAGCTTCACGCTCGCCGCCGACCTCACCATATCCGGCGGCGCGACCGTTGCCGTGATCGGCCCGTCGGGGGCGGGCAAGTCCACCCTGATCGAAGGGATCGCGGGCTTTTTGCCAGTCGCGCAGGGCCGCATCAGCTGGGACGGCACCGACATCACCGACCAGCCCCCGGGCGCCCGCCCCGTCGCCATGCTTTTCCAGGAGGACAACCTCTTTCCGCACCTGACACTTGCGCAGAATGTCGGGCTGGGCCTGTCGCCCAACCTGCGCCTGTCCGCCCACGACAAGACCCGCGTCACCGAAGCACTGGACCGGGTCGGCCTTGCCGGCATGGCCACCCGCAAACCCGGCGCGCTCTCGGGCGGCCAGCGCAGCCGGGCCGCACTGGCTCGCGTCATGCTTCAGGACAAACCGCTGTTGTTGCTGGACGAACCCTTCGCTGCTCTTGGTCCCGCCTTGCGAATGGAAATGCTCGACCTCGTGGCCGAGATCGCCCGCGAAACCGGCGCGACCCTCCTGATGATATCGCACGCACCGGAAGATGCCCGTCGCATCACGGCACAGGCCGTTCTCGTCGCCGAGGGCACCGCCCACGCACCGCGCCCGACCGGCGAGTTGCTGGACAACCCGCCGCCCGTCCTGCGCGACTATCTCGGCTAGGCCGCCAGCCCGGCCCGCGTCCTGCCGATCATCAGTGCCGCGCGGGCCGCCTCTTGCCCCTTTTCTCTGAAGTGCGCCTTGAAGATCCCGATGTGATGCGCCGTCTCGTGAAACTGGTGCGGGGTCAGCGACACCGACAGCACCGGCACATCCGCATCCATGCCGGCCCGCATCAGCCCGTCCACGACGGCCTGCGCCACAAAGTCATGGCGATAGATTCCCCCATCCACCACCAGCGCCGCCGCCACCACGACGCCATATCGCCCTGACCGCGCCAGGTCCCGTGCCAGGAGCGGCATCTCGAACGCCCCCGGTACATCGAATACGTCCACATCCTCCGCCGGCATCGCCTCGCAGAACCCCCTCAGGGCCTGATCCACGATCTCGGCATGCCAGTTGGCCTTGATAAAAGCGTAACGGGTGTGTGTCATTGCAGGTCTCCTTTCCGTATCGCGACACGTTCACCCAAGGCGCAGCACGACAGGAAAGGTGGCAGCCCACCCAAGGGGCACCATGGGCGGTGCCCTTTCCCGGCGTTCTCTTCCATCCGGACTGTGACCGTCGGCCCTGGAATTGCACCAGGTCTGCTTGACCAAGGGGGATGCAGGGCACCCCCGATGCGCTCGCGGGCTTACGGCATGACATGCCGCTTACCGCCGGTGGGGAGTTTCACCCCGCCCTGAGAACACGGACCAGATTGCGGGAAAGGTGCGGCACGGGCAAGCCGTATTCGGTCTCGAAGGCAAGGAGGGACACCGATGAAAACATCTGGGGAATGGTGCCCGCCTTCGGCCCGTGCCGCGACCGAAGCATTATCGAAGAACGCTCCGGTATCAGGCGGAAGCGCGCGGAAAGGATGGGGGAAGCACCGCGCGCTCCCATTGGCCGCGTCGCAGCTTAGGCGGGCAGGATGCCGGCCTCCTGGCCTGCGGCGATCTCGTCTTCGCTCAGCAGCCCGTCGGTATCCGAATCCAGCTGCTCGAACGTGCCCGCGGGCGCGTCGGGCATCGCGGCCTGGAATTCTTCCATCGTGACCATGCCATCGCCGTCGGTATCGGCATCGAGTGCCATCGCCATGGCCGGAACGGTCAGGGCAAGCGCGAAGGTTGCTGCGGAAAGTGTCTTGGTCATCTTTGGTTCCCTTTTGTGGGTTCAGGTTGTCCGGGGCTCTGCTGCCCGCGGACCCTCAACATGACCACACACCGTCCCTCCCGGAAGAGATCCGGCGCAAGGGGTCGTCCATCTCGCGGAAAGAGGCCCAAACAGCGCTTTCGACTCGGCGCCGGTCTGCCGCCAATGGGCAGGCTATCGCGGCGGTGCGGAAAGCAGCGCATCGCGTACCGGGCTTTCGGCAGAAACCCGTCAGCCCGCGCACGACTGCATCAACGCGACCTTGAACGACTCAGGGCAGCAACCCAGCGACCGGCTTCACGATGCCGGTCCGCACCTTGCGGCGGTTCAGGATCGGCGCGTTCATGAATTTCAGGGTCGCCGGATGGTCTGCCTCCAGCACCCCGATCCGCACCAGCAGCGCCGCGATGGTGCAATTGGCCGCCCGCGTGCTGCCATCCGCCGCCTTCAGCGCGATCCCCAGCTTCTTCGTCGGCGCAATGGCCACGAAAAACCCCTCCGCCCCGGTCTTCAGCGCCACGGGCTCGTGACAGGCCTTCATCAGCTCGGTACAGGCGCGTTTTTCCCCGGCGACCAGCAGCGGGTTGGCGATCATCGCATCGCGCAGCCGCACCGCCGCATCCTGTCGCTTGCCACCACCTTCGGTCGCATTGGCGAACCAGCCCATCGCCTGGCCGATCCCCCGCATCGTGGTGATCGAATTGGGCGCATTGCACCCGTCCGGGGCAAAGCCCGGGCTCCGCTCCCCGGTCAGTTCCTCGAACGCCTCGAAACAGGCGCGCTGCACCGGGTGGTCCGGGTCCACGTATTCGGGCCCGCCGTTCAGGTGCTTCGACAGGGTTATGAACCCGGCATGCTTGCCCGAACAGTTGTTGTGCACCTGGCAGGGCGATCCGTCGGTCTTGATCAGGTGGTTGAACGCGGCGCGGTCCTGCGGCATCTGCGGCCCGCAGCGGAAATCGTCGTCGCTCAGGCCCAACCCGTGGATCCAGTCGTTCACCGCATCCGTGTGCACCGCCGCCCCCTGGTGCGATGCGCAGGCCAGCGCCAGCTGCTGCTGGGTCAACCCGAACGCATCCGCCGCGCCACTGTCCACCAGCGGCATCGCCTGGATCATCTTGGCAGAGCTGCGCGGATAGATCATGGCATCCGAATCGCCCCAGCCCTCGATCACTTCGCCCGCGCCGTTGCAGATCACGGCATGGCCCAGATGCAGGCTTTCCACGATGTCTCCACGCCAGATTTCGGTCAGAGGAACGGCATTGGTCACTTGGGGTCTCCGGTCGTCAGGCAGGTCGTCTCGGCGCGTCATTCCTGCGGCGAAAATTCGCCAATTGCACCTTTCATGTCTCGCGTGTTTCAGGCTAGTGTTGCAATGTCGAGAATGAAATGGCTGCACGTGCAGAAAATTCCACCAGGGAATGGGTGCGGCCAGGGACGATTGAGGCTAAAGGACAGCTTGGAGGCTGGACAAATGGGATCATTGAAAGCATTCGGCGCCGCCGCGGCCCTTCTGGCCATGGGCGCGACGACCGCAACCGCACAAGAAGAGAGCACCAACCAGGTCGCCGCGAAAACCGCCTGGAGCGTCTTTGAAGACGCCGACCCGAAAGAGTGCTGGGCCGTCAGTTCACCCACCGAAACGGTGAACACAAAGGATGGGCGCGTTGTCGCCGTGCGCCGTGGCGACATCCTGCTGATGACCTTTTTCCGCCCCGGGGCCGGGGTGCAGGGCCAGATCACCTTTACCGGCGGTTACCCCTTCGCGGGCGGCTCGACAGTGAACGTCAATATCGGCGGCACCGAGTTCGAGATGTTCACCGAGGGCGAGTGGGCCTGGCCGGCAAGTGCCGCCGACGATGCCAAGATCATCGCGGCGATGAAGCGTGGCGCCGATGCAGTGCTGACCGCGCGGTCCGGGCGCGGCACGGTCACCAAGGACACGTTCTCGCTTCTGGGCTACACCGCCGCCCTGGAAGAAGCCGAAAAGCGCTGCCAGTAACTCTTTCAGCCGTTCAAGTGATCACGTCGCGCGGGGCCGCCGCGCGGCGCAGACGGTCGTTGATCGCCCGGCCCAGCCCGGTCTCGGGTATCGGCGCCACGGCAATGCCCGCCGCGCCCTTCGCATCCAGCCGGTGAAGCGCAGCAAAGAGGTTCGCCGCAGCCTCCACCAGGTCGCCGGTGGGCGACAGGTTCAGATCGCAGTCCATCGGCCCGAACCCCAGGAACAGTTCGCCCTCGTCGGCCACCGTCGCGTTCAGCCTGACCGCCGCCCCGGGCGCGTAATGCGACACCATTTGCCCCGGCGCGGTCAGCGTTCCGCCCGCGTCATGCCGCCCCAGCGGCGCGCCCAGAGCGGCCTCGATCGCCTCTGCCGGAATACCTCCGGGCCGCAGCAGGGTCGGTGCCCCCTCCAGCCCCAGGATCGTCGATTCCAGCCCCACCTCGCAGGCCCCGCCCTCGACGATCGCCTCAATCCGGCCCGACAGGCCCGCCGCCACATGCGCCGCCTCGGTCGGGCTGATCCGCCCCGAGGGGTTGGCCGAGGGCGCCGCCACCGGCCCGCCGAACGCTCTTAGCAGCGCTTGCGCCACCGGGTGTGCCGGCACCCGAACCGCCAGCGTCGGCAACTCCGCCGTGACCAACGGAGACAGCCCGGCGTCATCCTTGATCGGCAACACCAGCGTCAGCGCACCGGGCCAGAAGGCCGAGCCGAGGATTTCCGCCGCATCCGACCAGTCCACCAGCGCCTTCGCGGCCTCCGCGTCCGGGACGTGCACGATCAGCGGATTGAACCGGGGCCGTCCCTTGGCCTCGAAGATCCGCGCCACCGCCCGGTCGTTCCGCGCATCGGCGCCAAGGCCGTAGACCGTCTCGGTCGGAAAGGCGACAAGCCCGCCGTCACGCCAGACCCCCGCCGCCTGCGCGTAGCCGCCCGCATCCGCGGCCAGGTGTCGTGTCTCAAGTGTCATGGCCGGTCTGACGCCGCGTTCTGATTGCCGTATCGGGCCTTTGCAATAGAGTTGCCCCAAGACCCACGACACAGTTACAGATGCGCGTGCCGGATGCCAAGCCGTGCCGCCCATCGCCATTTGGGAGATACCGATGCCCTACCGCGCCCCTGTCGAGGATTTCCAGTTCCTGTTCGATCACGTGGTCGGCCTTGATCGCGTAAGAGCCACCGACCGCTTTGCCGAGGCGACGCCGGACGTGACCGCCGCGATCCTGTCCGAAGCCGGCAAGCTGTGCGAAGAGGTTCTGGCCCCCCTGCAACGCCCCGGCGACCTGCACCCAGCCCGGCTGGAAAACGGCGTCGTGCGCACCAGCCCCGGCTATGCCGAAGGCTACAAGGCCATTGCCGAGGGCGGCTGGGTCGCCATCGCCGCCGACCCCGAGCATGGCGGCATGGGCCTGCCCATGGTGGTCACCACAGCCGTGAACGACATGATGTCCGCCGCCTGCCTGTCCCTGCAACTCAGCCCCCTGATGACCCAGGGTCAGATCGAGGCGCTGGAACACCACGCCAGCGACGCGCTCAAGCAGACCTACCTGCCCAAGCTTGTCAGCGGCGAATGGACCGGCACCATGAACCTGACCGAGGCTCAGGCCGGCAGCGACGTGGGCGCGCTCACCACCAGGGCCGTGCCCAACGGTGATGGCACCTACGCCATCACCGGCCAGAAGATCTATATCAGCTGGGGCGACAACGATTTCACCCCCAATGTCTGCCACCTCGTGCTGGCCCGCCTGCCCGATGCCAAGCCGGGCACCAAGGGCATCAGCCTGTTTCTCGTGCCGAAATTCATCCCCGACGAGAACGGCGAACCGGGCCGCGCCAACGATCTCAAGGTCGTCAGCCTCGAACACAAGATGGGCCTGCATGGCAGCCCCACCGCGGTAATGCAGTATGACGGTGCCACCGGCTGGCTGGTGGGCGAGGAACATGATGGGATGCGCGCCATGTTCACCATGATGAACAACGCCCGCCTCGGTGTCGGCACGCAGGGTGTCGGCGTGGCCGAAGGTGCCTATCAACACGCGCTGGCCTACGCCCAGGAGCGCAAGCAGGGCCGCAGCACGATAGAGAACGGCACCGGCACCATCATCGACCACGCCAACGTGCGCCGGATGCTGGCCACGATGAAGGCCGAGACTTTCGCCGCCCGCGCCATCGCGCTCACCTGCGCCGCCGCCATCGACATGGAAACCGCCACCGCAGCGCCCGACTGGGCCGCGCGCGCCGCGTTCCTGACGCCCATCGCCAAGGCGTTCGGCACCTACACCGGCATATCCGTTGCCAACATGGGCATCCAACTGCACGGCGGCATGGGCTTCATCGAGGAAACCGGCGCCGCCCAATACCTGCGCGACGTCCGTGTGACGGCCATCTACGAAGGCACCAACGGCATCCAGGCGATGGACCTCGTGGGCCGCAAGCTGATGGACGGGGGCGAGGCCGCCTATGCCATCCTCGACGAGATCGAAAGCACCGCCGAAGCCGCCCGCGCCAAGCATCCCGAGCTGGCCGAGCCGGTCTGGCAGGCCACCGAATCCCTGCGCGAGGCGACGGAGTGGATGGTCGCCCAGAACGACATGAACAACCGTTTCGCCGGGGCTGTGCCCTTCCTGCGGGCCTTCGCGCGCGTCCTTGGTGGCCACGCGCACCTGCTGGCCGCGATGCACGACACCGATGGCACCCGCAAACGTCTCGCGCGGTTCTACATCACCCGCATCCTGCCCGAGGCGCAGGCCCATATCGCCCACGCCACCGCCGGGGCCGACGACCTCTACGCGCTTGCACCAGAAGACTTCGCCGCCTGATGGCCGACGGAAGCAAGATCACCACCCCCTGGGACGAAGCGCCCGAGCATGGTGCGGCCGTCGAGGTCGCGCCCGGCATCCTGTGGATCCGCCTGCCCCTGCCCATGGCGCTGGATCACGTCAACATCTACGCGCTGGACGAGGGCGACAGCTGGACCATCGTCGACACCGGCGTGCGCACCAAACGCTCCATCGCGCTTTGGCAGGACGTGCTGGCCGGGCCGCTGCAAGGCAAGCCGGTCTCCCGCGTGATCCTCACCCACCACCACCCCGACCATATCGGCATGGCGGGCTGGCTGATGGACCGCTTCGGCGCGGAACTCCTGATGACCCGCACCGCCTACCTGATGGCCCGGATGCTGATCCTCGACGTCGAGGATCGCCCCACACCGCAGGCGCTCGAATACTGGCGCCGCGCGGGCATGGACACGGACATCTTCGAGGCCCGCAAGAACGACCGCCCCTTCAATTTTGCCGACACCTGCGCGCCGATCCCGGTGGGCTACACCCGCCTGCAACAGGGCGGCACGCTCACCGCCGGCGGCCGCGCCTGGGATATCCATGTGGGCTACGGCCACGCACCCGAGCACCTCACGCTCTGGTCGCGCGACGACGCGCTTGTGATCGCGGGCGACCAGATCATCTCGTCCATCAGCCCCAATATCGGCGTCTATCCGACCGAGCCCGAGGCCGATCCCATCGGCGAATGGCTGGAAAGTTGCGAGCGTCTCTCGGCCCTCGCCCGCCCCGATCAGCTGGTCCTGTCGGGTCACAAGCTGCCCTTCACCGGGCTGCCCACCCGAATGCGCCAACTGGCCGAAAATCACCACGGCGCGCTCAAGCGGCTGGAAAAGCACCTCGCCACGCCCCGCACCGCCGCCCAATGCTTCCCCCCGCTCTTCAAGCGCAAGATCGACGGCGGCACCTACGGGCTTGCCCTGGTCGAAGCGGTTGCACATCTCAACCACCTGCATCAGGCTGGCCGCATCACGCGCACCCTCAGCGACGATGGCGCGTGGCTCTGGCAGACGAAGGACTAGACCGGCATGGATGAAAAGATCGACACCACCGCCGAACGGATCGAGGGCGCGGTCCTCGCCCGCTGTCACGAGGTGCACGCCGATCCCGACACCCCCTGCACCGAAGTGCCCGAGAAACTGGCCGACAAACAGGCCCTGGCCGAAAAAAGCCCCGCGAAATGGGCCTACGAGCGGCTGATTCTCTATATCCAGAATTTCGAGAAGACGCTCGATAACGAACACGAGGTCGCCATGGGCTTCGCCGGCGGCGGCCCCGGCACCCTGCGAATCGAGGGCATGGGCTATTTCGACCCCGACATCGTCACCTTCTACGGCTCCGATCCGTCGGGCGCCAAGACCCAGCTCATCCAGCATGTCAGCCAGCTTGGCGTCATGCTCCGCGCCCTGCCCAAACCGCCCGAGACCGCCGAGCCGGTGCGCATCGGGTTCCGCCTGGCGCAGGACCTGGAAACGTCAGCCTGACTGCGACGTTCCGGGCCGTGACAGCCGGATCGGAATCCGTTATCCAGACGCGAACAGTGACAACCGCACACGAGGATCGGGATCATGGCCAACGAACACAAGCACGGTGAAATGGATATCAGGGTTCAGGAAAAGACCTTCGAGGGCTTTCTGAAGGCGTCGGCCTACGTCGCGGCCGGCTCCATCATCTTTCTTATCCTGCTGGCGATGATCAACATCTAGGCCGCGCATCGGCCAACCGACAGAAATCCGACGCCCCCCGGGAAACCGAGGGGGCGTTTTGCTTTGCAGCAATGCCCCGGCCCTCGTCCGCCGCGTCACCCCACCAGGTACAGCATCAAGTAAAGGGCGGCGCCGCCCGCAAGGATCGCCGCGATGATGTTCCGCGTCCATCCGCCCACCACGACAGTCACCGCCGCCGCTGTCAGTCGCGCGGGGTCCATCTCTCCCTCCGTCGCCGCGGGCCACAGGACCAGCGGTGCCACCAGCCCGGGCAGGATCGCGACCGCGGTATAGCGCAGGTGCCGCAAAAGCCAGGGCGGCATCGGCCTGTCCCCCACGATCCCGATAAAGAAAAAACGCAGCGCATAACTGCCCAGCCCCAGCAGGATGATCACGGTCCAGATGGTTACGCTGTCCATCACGCGCCCCCCTCCGGCTGCGTCCGCCGCTCGATCTCGGCGCCTGTCATCATCGCCAGGATCCCCGCCACGAACAGGCCAAGGTTATAGGGCAGAAAGGCAAAGACCAACGCTCCCACCACCGACACCAGCGCCGCGGCCAGATGCGCCCGCGTCCGCAACATCGGCATGATCAGCGCGATGAACGTGATCGGCACCGCGAAATCCAGCGCCATCCACTCGGGAATCGACGTGCCCAGAACGGCACCGACCACCGTGAACAGGTACCAGAACGGACAGACGGGCACGACCGTCCCCCAGAAATAGATCAGCTTCTGGCGCAGGCTCCATTGCCGGTTCTGTTCATAACGGATCGAGGCGAGCGCATAGCTCTGGTCGACGATAAAATACGCCGCCAGCGCCCGGTGCCACAGCGGCGCCCCGCCCAGGTACGGCGTCAGCGCGGCGGAATACATCGCCATCCGCAGGTTCACCGCCAACGCCGAGGCCAGCACCAGGATCACCGGCGCCTGATCCACCATCAGCTGCAGTGCCGTGAACTGAGCCGCCCCGGCGATCACCGCAAAGGAAAAGGTCAGCGCCTCCAGCACGTTCAGCCCGGCCTCGGTCGCGACCACGCCAAAGAGCGTGGCAAAGGGCGACACGACCAAAACAAAGGGGGCCGCATCGCGTACCCCTTTGAAGAAAATCGACTTGTCGGTTTCCGTTGTCATCCCGACGCCCTAAGTTAGCATCTGTACAAAAGTGCCTATCCTGCAATTGGGGGGATCGCAATTGGCGAAGACCGACAATCTGAACGCGTACATCATCGCCCCCGACCCCAAGGCGCCGCGCCTGACGCGGACCGTGGACGGGGTGGACCATGACGGCACTCCCACCAGCATCGCGGTGGTCGAGGAGCGCCCGCTGACCATCTTCCTCAACGGGCAGGAGATCGTCACGGCCATGACCATCGGCGACTATCCCGACTATCTCGCTCTCGGCTTCCTGCGGAACCAGGGGATGCTCAAGGACGGCGAGACGGTAAAGGGCGTCGACTATGACGAGGATCTCGAAACCGTCGTGGTGCGCACCGATGGCGAAACCACCTACGAGGAAAAGCTCAAGAAAAAGACCCGCACCTCCGGCTGTGCCGTGGGCACCGTCTTCGGCGACATGATGGAGGGGCTGGAGGACACGACCCTGCCCGACCTGCGGGTCAAGACCTCGGACCTCTACGCGCTGTCGGCGACGATCAACCGCACGCCGTCGCTCTATCTCGAGGCCGGAGCGATCCACGGCACCGTCCTCTGCCAGGGTGACCGTCCGCTGGTCTACATGGAGGATGTCGGCCGCCACAACGCCGTCGACAAGATCGCCGGCTGGATGCTGTCCGAAGGTGTCTCTCCCGACGACAAGCTGCTCTACACCACCGGGCGGCTGACATCGGAAATGGTCATCAAGACCGCGCTCATGGGCATCCCAGCCCTCGCCTCCCGCTCCGGCTTCACCGCCTGGGGGGTCGAGATCGCCCGCGAGGTCGGTCTCACCCTCATCGGCCGGATGCGTGGCCGCCGGTTCGTCTGCCTTGCGGGCGAGGAACGTCTGGTACGCGATGCAGACCCGGCCTCGATCCCCGATGAGGACAAGAAACACCGCCGCAAAAGCGCCGACGCATGAGCAAACCCTTGGGCGTGATCCTCGCAGGTGGCCTCGCCACCCGGATGGGCGGCGGCGACAAGGGCCTTTTGCCCTTGGGCGACGGCACGATCCTCGATCAGGTCATCGCCCGCCTCGGTCCGCAGGTTTCCGGCATGGCCCTGAACGCCAACGGCGATCCGGAACGCTTCGCGAATCTCGGCCTACCCGTCCTGCCCGACCCCCTGCCGGATTTTCCGGGGCCTCTCGTGGGTGTGCTGGCCGGTCTGGATTGGGCCGCGACCCAAGGCGCGGAGACCATCGCCACCGTCGCAGCAGACACGCCATTTTTCCCCAAGGCTCTCGTCGCCCACCTCGCCGAGACGGCAAAGGACATGCCCCACCCCTTGGTCCTCGCCGCCACCCCGCGCGGCGCGGACGAGAAAACCAAGTCCATGTCCCGCTCCGGCCTCATCCGCCACCCCACTTTCGGCCTCTGGCCCGTGGCCCTGCGCGACGACCTGCGCGCCGCCTTGCAAGACGGCCTGCGAAAGGTCGTCCTCTGGACCGAAAAGCATGGCGGCCGCGAGGCGCTGTTTGACATCCCCGGCGATCCGTTCTTCAACGTGAACACGCCCGAAGATCTGGCGCGGGCGCAGGACATGATGAAAGATCAGGCATGAAACTGTACGGTGTCGTAGGGTGGAAGAACGCCGGCAAGACCGGCCTGATGGAACGGCTCGTGACCGAAATCTCCGGTCGCGGCTTCTCCGTCTCCACCGTCAAGCACGCCCATCACCGCTTCGACGTCGACCACCCCGGTAAGGACAGTCACCGCCACCGCGTCGCCGGCGCGACCGAGGTGCTGCTGGCCTCGCGCAACCGCTTTGCCCTGATGCACGAACTGCGCGACGAGGACGAACCGTCCCTCGACACACTCCTGTCCAAACTCGCACCCGTCGATCTCGTCCTCATAGAAGGCTACAAGCGCGACGCGCATCCCAAGGTCGAGGCGCACCGAGCCGTCACCGGCAACCCGCTGATCGCGACCGATGACCAGACGATCCGCGCCGTGGCCAGCGACACACCTCTCGACCTCGACCGCCCGGTCTTCGACCTCGACGACACCAAAGCCATCGCCGATTTCATCCTGGGGCAGGTCGGCTTGTGACGCCGTACGACACGGTCGCGATCGTCGACTGGTCCGGCGGCAACGACACCGGCACACGCCCCCGGAAAGACGCCATATGGCTCGGGATCACCCGTGACGGGATCGATACCGAGCCGCGTTACATTCGCAATCGTGTGGACGCCGAGGCGATCCTCGCCGCTCTCATCGAAACCGAGACAGCCGCCAATCGCCGCCTTTTCATCGGCCTCGATTTCCCTTTCGCCTATCCCGCCGGTTTCTCCCGCGCCTTCACCGGCGCCGACGATCCCTTCGCCGTCTGGGCATGGCTGGCCGATCACGTCACCGACACTCCCAAAGCCAACAACCGCTTCGACGTGGCGGGGCGAGTGAACCGCGCTCTCGGCAACGGCACCGGCCCGTTCTGGGGCAATGGCCGCCCCGGTCACGATGTCCCCGGCCTGCCGCGCACCAAGCAAAGCTATCACAATCCCTTCCCCGACCGCCGCGCGGTCGAACGGGAGGCCAAAGGCAGCTTCACCTGCTGGCAACTCTCTGGCGCGGGCGCGGTGGGCGGCCAGGTCCTCACCGGCCTGCCCATCCTGCACCGCCTGCGCCAGCGCTTCCCCGACCTCATCGCCGCCTGGCCCTTCGAGCCCCTCGACAAGCTCGTTGCCCTCGTCGAAATCTGGCCCGGCCTCATCAACCCGATCGTCAAGCGGGCCGAGGCGCGGGGCGGCATCCGCGACGCTCACCAGGTCCGCCTGCTGGCCCGCGCCGTCGCCCGCTTGCACCCCGACGCCCTGGCCGCCATGCTGGACGTCACCGCCCCGGTCGAAGGCTGGATCATGGGGCTCGGACACGAGGAAACGCTGATGGCCGCCGCCGACGATACACTTCGCCCCCCGCCCCTGCGTGACGACTGCTTTGCGCTGCCCGCCGGCGTCGACTGGACCCCGGTCGACGACGCGCTGGCCCTGCTGCGCGACCGGCTCCACCCGGTCGTCGCGACCGAAACCGTGTCGCTGGACCAGGCCCTGAACCTTATCCTCGCCGCCAACGTCACCGCCAGACGGGCCAACCCGCCCCTGCCCAACACCGCGGTCGACGGCTACGGCTTTGCCCATGCCAGCCTGACCGAGGGCAACCAGACCCTGCCCCTCATCCCCGGTCGCGCCGCCGCAGGCATGGCCTTCGAGGGCATCGTGCCCCCCGGCCATGCCATCCGCATTCTCACCGGCGCCGCCCTGCCGCAGGGCGTCGACACCGTGATCCTGCAAGAGGACGTCACCGCCAGCGACACCGCCATCGCCTTCCGCCCCGGCATCAAGCGCGGCGCCAACACCCGCAAGGCGGGCGAGGACGTACAGGCGGGCGATACGATCCTTCGCAAGGGTCGCAGGCTCACTCCCGCCGACCTCGCCCTCCTGTCGGCCACCAACAATACCGACCTCCCGGTATATGCCCGCCTGCGCGTTGCCGTCCTCTCCACCGGCGACGAACTGGTCGAGCCGGGCGCCACCGCCGCACCGGGCCAGATCTTCGACGCCAACCGCCCCATGCTCCTGGGCCTCATCGAACGCTTCGGGTTCACCCCCGTCGATCTGGGCCGCGTGCCCGACGACCGCGAGACGCTACGCGCCACACTCGACCGCGGCGCAAAGCAGGCCGATGTGATCCTCACCTCCGGCGGCGCTTCGGCGGGCGACGAAGACCATGTCTCGGCTCTGCTGAACGAGGCCGGCGCGATGTCCCAATGGCGCATCGCGGTCAAGCCGGGTCGCCCACTGGCGCTTGGCCTCTGGAACGGGACCCCGGTCTTCGGCCTTCCGG
Source organism: Roseovarius sp. MMSF_3350 (assembly GCF_030733425.1). Taxonomy (GTDB): domain Bacteria; phylum Pseudomonadota; class Alphaproteobacteria; order Rhodobacterales; family Rhodobacteraceae; genus Roseovarius. The sequence continues at coordinate 8,235 of NZ_JASHIZ010000028.1, read as the reverse complement.
GCAACCCGGTCGCCGCGCTGGTCTGCACGCTGATCTTCGCCCGCCCCGCCATGGGCCTGCTCTCGGGCGAGGGCTGGAAACGCGCGCAAACCTTTGTCCTGCCCGCCGGCTTCTCGAAGTCCAAGAAACCCGGCCGCCGCGAGTATCTGCGCGCCCGTGTCACCGATGGGCAGGCGGAGGTGTTCAAATCCGAAGGCTCCGGGCGCATCAGCGGACTCAGCTGGGCCGAGGGGCTCGTCGAACTGCCAGACGGCGCCGCCACGGTCAATCCCGGCGACCCGGTCACCTACATCCCGTTTGCCAGCTTCCTCTGACCCGCGCTTTTTCCTGCCCGAAGTAGTCTTGCCGAAGGCATTCTTCTCTTCCGGCGCTCAGGTCCACTTCGCCACTGGCGGCAGGCTCATCAGGACGGCATCGGCATCATGGCCCGTGGCCAGCCCGAATTTGGTGCCCCGGTCGTAGACGAGGTTGTACTCGGCATAAAGCCCGCGATGCACCAGCTGCACCTCCTTGTCGGCGTCGCTCCAGTCCTGCGCGCGGCGCTTTTGCACCAGCGGCAGATACGCTTTCAGGAAGGCTCGCCCGATATCCTGGGTCAGGGCGAAATCCGCCTCCCAGTCGCCGGTATTGCGATCATCCATGAAAATGCCGCCCACGCCCCGCGCCCGGTGGCGGTGCGGGATATAGAAATATTCGTCCGCCCAGGTCTTCAGCGCCGGATAGATATCCGTTCCGTGCGGATCCAGATGCGCCTTCTGCTGGCCGTGGAAATGCGCGGTATCCTCGTCATACTCGATGCACGGGTTCAGGTCCGATCCGCCCCCGAACCACCAGGCGTGCGGTGTCCAGAACATCCGCGTGTTCATGTGCACCGCCGGCACATGCGGGTTCTGCATATGGGCCACGAGGCTAATGCCACTGGCCCAAAAACTGGGATCGTTTTCCATCCCCGGCACGCCCCGCGCCGCCATGGCCTTCTGTGCCTGCTCTCCCAGCTGGCCGAACACTTCCGAGACGTTGACGCCCACCTTCTCGAACACGCGCCCGCCGCGCATCACGCTCATCAGCCCGCCGCCCGCGTCCGAGCCGTCCTCGCTGGTGCGCCGGGTGGGTTTCACCTCGAACCGCCCCGCGTCCGCCTCCGACAGCGGGCCGCTCGCGTGGCTGTCCTCCAGCCCCTCGAAGGCCGCGACGATCTCATCGCGCAACTGGTGAAACCATGTCGCTGCGCGGCTTTTCTGCTCTGTCATGTCTGTCATGGTACTTCCTTCAGCAAGACCGCCCCGGCGGGCGTCCGAGCGGGCCCATCAGTGTGCGGGCGCCGACACCGGGTCAAGCAGCGACCGCCCGCCATCCACCGTCATGATCTGCCCCGTCATGAAGCTCGATCCGTCGCAGGCGAGGTACTGTACCGCCTCGGCCATCTCGTTCGGCGCCGCGATACGCCCCAGCGGTGTATGGGCCTCGATATCCTCGCGATAGGTCTTGTTGTCGCGCAACGTGTCCTGCAACGACGCGCTCATCACCGAGCCGAAGGCCACCGCGTTCACCCGGATCCGGTGCGGCGCCAGCGCCACCGCCAGGCTGCGCGTCATCTGGTCCACCGCCGCCGAGGCGATGGAATAGCCCAAAAGGTCGGGATGCGTCCGCCGCCCGGCAATCGACGACAGGTTCACGATCGAACCCACCGGTCCCTCGTCGCGGCCCTCGGCCTGCTTGATCATCCGCTTCGCCACCAGCTGGCTCAGCCGCAGCGCGGTCATCAGGTTCTGGTTCCAAAGCTGCTCCACCGCGTCGTCATCGGGGTTGAGCGGATCCGACGGCAGCATCTGCCGCGAGGCGTTCACCAGCACATCCACGTCCTCGTAGGCGTCGATCGTCGCCGACAACAGGTTGGCCAGCGTCAGCTTTTCGCGCAGGTCCCCCGCGTACCAGCGTTTGTTCGCGCCGTCCTCGTTCTCGCCCAGCTCGTGCTTCAGCAGCTTCTCGTTCGTGTCGGCGAACATCACGTTCGCGCCCTTGTCGACGAAATGCCGCCCGATGGCGAGACCCACGCCACTGGCCGCGCCTGTCACGATGGCGGTCTTTCCCTGTATCGAAAAGGACATGGCTCGATCTCTCCCTGATGGCCCGTCGGACCTTGTTAGCGCAACTCAGCCGCGGGTGCGAGACGGTCGTGCCGCCTGAACGATCTTGAACCGGGTATCGCCGCCAATCTCGCGCACGTCGCCGAAATTGGCGGCCAGATCACCCTCGTAGGGCAGATGCCGGTTGGCCACCATGTAAAGCTGCCCGCGCGGGCTCAGCATCCGCGCCGCCGCCCGTATAAAGGCACGTCCCAGCTCGGGGTCGCTGGCCCGCCCGATATGAAAGGGCGGGTTCATCACCACGGCATCCATCGGCCCCGGCGCGGACCAGTTCAGCGCATCGGCCCAGTGAAACACGGCCCGCGCGTCACCCACGTTCTGGCGCGCACAGTCCAGCGCGACGTGATCGGCCTCGACCAGATGCAGCGCCTGCACGCTCTCACGGCTCAGAACGTGATGCGCCAGGTACCCCCAGCCGGCCCCAAGGTCGACCACTTGCGCACCCAGCTTCTCGGGCAGGGCGTCGGCCAGCTGCCGCGACGCCGGGTCCACCCCGTCGGCCGAGAAAACCCCCGGCGCGGTGACGAATGTCCTGCCACCCTCTTCGACCGTCCCGCGTTCCGCTAGCGCCCAGTCGGAAAAATCGGCCCCTGCCTCGATGCTGAACAGCTTGCCATGCGCCTTCGACAGCGGCGCCGACACCTCGGCGCGCTTGCGACAGGCTTTCAGGATCGATTCGATCCCGTCCGTCTTGGCCCCGTCCACCACCACGATCCCGTCGCTGACACTTGCGGCCTCGGCAATCAGCCCCTGGCACAATGCCTTGGCGCGCGTGGCAAAGACCACCGCCGCGCCATACCGCCCCTCGGCCTCCAGCACACAGTCCCAACCGTCAGCCTGAAACGCCTCCCAATCCGGCCGGAGGCGCGTGATGATCTGGGTACGGTCCTTGGGCAGCGCCGACAGATCCGCGCCGGTGCGCGGCGCGAACACGGCCACCCGCGCGCCCTCGGGCCACGCGATCATGCCATCCTCCACGGCCAGCGACAGGCGCGATGCCGTGCTCACCCTATTCCTTTTCCATGGTGCATTGCAGCGGATGCTGGTGGCGCCGGGCGAAATCCATCACCTGCCCCACCTTGGTCTCCGCGATCTCGTGGCTGAATACGCCCACGACCGCGACACCCTTCTTGTGCACGGTCAGCATGATCTCGAACGCCTGTGCGTGATTCATGCCGAAGAATCGCTCCAGCACCGCCACGACGAATTCCATCGGCGTGTAATCGTCGTTCAGCAGCAACACCTTGTAAAGTGGCGGCCGCTTCGTCTTGGGCTTGGTATCGACGACCACGGCGGCATCGCCGTCGCCGTCATCGTCCTTGCCCGACATGATCACCTGGTGCTGCATCGATCCCCGTTGCGCGTATGGCATTTCGTGAGCGTTTTATATAACTTCCAGAGTGCGTCTGAAAAGGGGGCGCAACCGGGGCAAAGGTCGCAATGGCACAAAATATCACGACAATCGCATTCGATGCCGACGACACGCTCTGGCACAACGAACGGTTCTTCAAGCTGACCCAGGACAGATTCGCCGATCTCCTGCGCGATTACGTCGAAGGGCCCCACCTTGCCGAGCATCTGCTGGCCGCCGAGAAACGCAACCTCGGACATTACGGATTCGGCATCAAGGGCTTTACCCTGTCGATGATCGAAACCGCCATCGACGTGACAGACGGCCGCGTGCCCGCCTCGGTCATTTCCGAACTGATCGCGGCGGGGCGCGAGATGCTGGAACATCCCATCGAGCTTCTGCCCCACGCCCGCGATGCGGTCGAGGCGGTGGCGGGCACCCACCGCGTGCTGCTGGTGACCAAGGGCGACCTTCTCGATCAGGAGCGCAAGCTGGCCCAGTCCGGGCTGGGGGATCTTTTCGACGCGGTCGAGATCGTGTCAGACAAGACGCCGGACGTCTACACCCGCATCTTCGACCGCCACGGCGACGGCGCGTCTCGCGCGCTGATGGCCGGCAATTCCCTGCGTTCCGACGTGAACCCGGTGATCGCCGCCGGCGGCTGGGGCGTGCACGTCCCCCACGACCTCACCTGGGGCTACGAAGTCGACGACGCGCCCGAGGACGCCACGCGATATCGAAAGGTGAAGGATTTGGGAGAGTTGCCCGCGCTGGTCCAAGCGATCGGATGAAGCCGTGCCCCCCTGTCCCGGACTTGATCCGGGACCTCGCGCCTCTGAATGACCATGAACCGGCGCGCACCTATCCCGCGTAGGGTGGGTGAAAACCCACCACGCCCCAACCGTCAACCCTATTCCAGAACCGCCGCCGCTTCGATCAACCCGGCGCCGCCCTTGTTCTGCAACAACACCGCCACCGGCGCATCGCCCGTGGCCTCGGCCTTTACGCGCAACGGCGCGGAACCGTCCCAGTCACCCAGGCTCCGCATCTCGGTCACCACGTTGGCATAGGTGATCGTCCGGCCCGCGTTCTCGCCGCGCTTGATATGCACCGTATTTTCCGGTTGGAACCGCACCAGCTGCACCGTCAGCGGCCCGTCAAGTTCTGCAAGGGGCTCTGCCTCGACCACCACGCTATCGCCCTGACGCGTCAGGTCCATGTCCACCGTTTGCGGCAGCCGCCGGTGCCGGTCGATCACGTCCACCACATCCATGGGCCGGTTGCCAACCACGTCGTCGGCCCCGTTGATCACCATCTGCGGGGTATAGATCACGTTCCGCTCCGCCGTCTTGGCATAGGCCCTCTGCCGCTTGGTATGCGCGGGGCTCGCGAAACTGTCCTTCCAGCCGATATAATCCCAGTAATCCACGTGCAACGACAGCGCGATCACGTCTTCATGCTTCGCCAGCTTGTGAAAGAACTTGTCCGCCTCGGGGCAGGACGAGCAGCCCTGGCTGGTGAACAATTCCACCACCACGGGGCGGCCCGTATCCTGTGCCGCCACCGGTGCCGCGAAAAACAGCACAAGGGCCGCAGCCCCCGTGAACACTTTGCTGAAATCCATGTCTGGCGCTCTACTTCGTTGTTCGTGACGTCGCTTCTGAGTATTCATCCCGGCATGAAACTGCCAATCAAGGTTTCGAGAGAGTCGCGTGAAAACTGTAACATTCACAAATTGTGTGCAATAGTATACAATAATTGCCTGCCCCTCTTGAACGACTCCCCGGTTTCGGTCAGAAGCAAGCCAGACAATCCTGCCTTCATACGTGAAAGGATATCCAGATGCCCATCACCGTCGGTCACGACAGCTCCAAGACCCGCAAGACCCTGAAGGTCGGCGACACCTCCGTCGCCTACTATTCCATCGCCGCCGCCGAAGAGGCGGGCCTTGGCGATTTCTCCAAGCTGCCCGCCGCGCTCAAGGTGGTGCTGGAAAACATGCTGCGCTTCGAGGACGGCAAGACCGTCACCACCGACGACATCAAGGCATTCTCCGACTGGGCCAAGGAAGGCGGCAAGGGCACGCGCGAACTTTCCTACCGGCCCGCCCGCGTGCTGATGCAGGATTTCACCGGCGTCCCCGCCGTGGTGGACCTCGCCGCGATGCGTGACGGAATCAAGGAACTGGGCGGCGACGCGCAGAAGATCAACCCGCTCAATCCCGTCGACCTGGTGATCGACCACTCGGTCATGATCGACGAATTCGGCAACCCCCGCGCCTTCCAGATGAACGTCGACCGCGAGTACGAGCGGAACATGGAACGCTACCAGTTCCTGAAATGGGGCCAGGGTGCCTTCAACAACTTCCGCGTCGTGCCACCGGGCACCGGCATCTGCCACCAGGTGAACCTTGAATATCTGGCGCAAACCGTCTGGACCGACGAGGACCAGAACGGCGAAACCGTCGCCTATCCCGACACGCTCGTGGGCACAGACAGCCACACCACCATGGTCAACGGCGCCGCCGTGCTCGGCTGGGGCGTCGGCGGGATCGAGGCCGAGGCCGCCATGCTGGGCCAGCCGATCTCGATGCTCATCCCCGAGGTCGTCGGTTTCGAGCTTTCCGGCAAGATGGTCGAAGGCACCACCGGCACCGACCTCGTGCTCAAGGTCGTGGAAATGCTGCGCGAGAAGGGCGTCGTCGGCAAGTTCGTCGAATTCTACGGCGACGGGCTCGACACCCTGCCGCTCGCCGACCGCGCCACCATCGCCAACATGGCCCCCGAATATGGCGCCACCTGCGGCTTCTTCCCGATCGACGACGAGACCCTGCGCTACCTGCGTCAGACCGGCCGTGACGAGGACCGCATCGCGCTGGTCGAAACCTACGCCAAGGAAAACGGCTTCTGGCGCGGGCCGGATTACAACCCGGTCTACACCGACACGCTGCATCTCGACATGGGCACCATCGTGCCCGCCATCTCCGGCCCCAAGCGCCCGCAGGACTATATCGCCCTCGACAAGGCCGCGACGGCCTTCCACGCCTACGTCAAGGGAATCCGCGAAGGCAAGGATGCCAGCGCCGACACCGAGGCCCGCTGGGAAGGCGAAGGCGGCGCACCCGAGCCGCGCGACATCCCCGGCAACGAAGGTCATCACAGGATGGGCTTCTACACCGACGAGGACGGCAACAGCCACCAGTTGCATGACGGCTCGGTGGTGATCGCCTCGATCACCTCTTGCACCAACACCTCCAACCCCTACGTGATGATCGGCGCCGGCCTCGTGGCCCGCAAGGCGCACGAACTGGGCCTCACCCGCAAGCCCTGGGTCAAGACCTCGCTCGCGCCGGGCTCCCAGGTGGTGTCGCACTACCTCGAGGCCGCCGGGCTTCAGGACGATCTCGACGCCATCGGCTTCAACCTCGTGGGCTATGGCTGCACCACCTGCATCGGCAACTCCGGCCCGCTGGCCGAACCGATATCGAAGTCGATCAACGACAACGACCTGATCGGCGTGTCGGTGCTCTCGGGCAACCGCAACTTCGAGGGCCGCATTTCTCCCGACGTGCGCGCCAACTACCTCGCCTCACCGCCGCTGGTGGTGGCCTACGCGCTGGTGGGCGACATGAACGTCGACATCGCCAACGACCCGCTGGGCCAGGACAAGGACGGCAACGACGTCTACCTCAAGGATATCTGGCCGTCGCAAAGCGAAATCGCCGAGCTGGTCGAAAAGACCGTCACCCGCGAGGCGTTCCAGTCCAAATACGCCGACGTCTTCAAGGGCGACGAGAAATGGCAGGAGGTCGAGACCTCCGACGCCGAAACCTACGACTGGCCGCCGCAATCGACCTACGTCCAGAACCCGCCCTACTTCCAGGGCATGAGCAAGGACCCCGGCACGATTTCAAACATCGAGGGTGCCCGTGTTCTGGCGCTCTTGGGCGACATGGTCACCACCGACCACATTTCGCCCGCGGGCTCCTTCAAGGAAACCACCCCCGCCGGGCAATACCTGCGCGAACGCCAGGTTCCGGTGCGCGAGTTCAACTCCTACGGCTCGCGCCGCGGCAACCACGAGGTCATGATGCGCGGCACCTTCGCCAACATCCGCATCAAGAACGAGATGCTGGATGGCGTCGAAGGCGGCTACACCAAGGGCCCCGACGGCAAGGAGACGTCGATCTACGACGCGGCCATGGCCTACCAGGAGCAAGGCACACCGCTGGTGATCTTCGGTGGCGAGCAATACGGCGCGGGCTCCAGCCGCGACTGGGCCGCCAAGGGCACCGCGCTTCTGGGCGTCAAGGCCGTGATCGCCGAGAATTTCGAGCGCATCCACCGCTCGAACCTCGTCGGCATGGGCGTCATCCCGTTCGAGTTCACTGGCGGCGACACCCGCAAGACGCTGGAACTCACCGGCGACGAAGAGGTCTCGATCCACGGTCTGGACGACATCAAGCCGCAGGCCGAAGTGCCTTGCACGATCACCTATAAAGACAGCTCGACGAAGGAGATCACCCTCAAGTGCCGGATCGATACGGCGATCGAGATCGAATATGTCGAACACGGCGGCGTGCTGCACTACGTCCTGCGCAACCTCGCGCAGGCACCGATGGCGGCAGAGTAAGCAACGCAGAACCAAACGCAGGGCGGGGATTTTCCCCGCCCTGTTTCTTTTTTTTCGCCCCCCGGCTCGACGCACCCGGATTCTTGAAAAGAATCCGACCCGATT
>NZ_JASHIZ010000027.1 GCF_030733425.1 Roseovarius sp. MMSF_3350 | reverse complement strand
TGGCGCGGTTGACGGGGCTCGAACCCGCGACCCCCGGCGTGACAGGCCGGTACTCTAACCAACTGAGCTACAACCGCGCAAAGGTCGTACTATTCTGCAGCAGTGGCGCGGTTGACGGGGCTCGAACCCGCGACCCCCGGCGTGACAGGCCGGTACTCTAACCAACTGAGCTACAACCGCCCGCTGCAGGCCCGGAGGCATGCCCCGAGCGTGAGGTGCTGTTTAGGCGGCGTGGCCCGCCCCGTCAAGCGCTCACCGCGTCAAAAGGTCAGGTTTTTCAAACGCACTGCCAGCAACGGTTTCGCCGCGTTTCGTGACGTTGCGTCAGGCGCGGGAAACAGTGTTTTTCTCCGAAATCACATGCGCAAACGCCAGCGGTTCGGGCTAAATACTTTACTGGTGAACTGTCAATCGCTATTTGACGTGAATGCAATCGACCTCTTATAAGTGACCGACGATCCGTAAAACAGGATTTTGACCCGTGCTTGATTTCCATGACCGCCTGAAAACGTACATCAAGGGTTCGTCTTACGATTACAAAGGCCTGTCGCTCGAGATCGGTCAGGGTGAACGCTACATCTCCAACCTGCTGTCCTCGAAAAGTGACCCGGGCTACTCCAGCGTCGTGAAAATCTGCTCCGCCCTGGGGATCACGCCGAACCAGATCGCGGGTCTCAACGACCAGATCACCCTGGCCGGGGGCGAGGTCGACAATCGGATCGTCACCGCCCAGGCCGAGAGGATCCTGACCTCCGTCACCCGTGAGGCGCACCGCAAGCTGTCGCAACGCGGCGCCCGTCCGCTGCTGGATGACGTCTTGACCTGGTGGCACCAGCAAGCCGGCGTGCTGACGAATTTCGACACGCTCAGCGAACATGTCGATCTCTACCTGGCCCCGGACGAGCACTCCCGCCTGCCCGAGCCCTACAAGATCGGACATCAGAGCCTCGCCGCCGAAAGCTTCGGCATCCAGACGGCAGAGCACCTGCGCTATCTCTTCACCACATTCGACGACAAGCTCTGCGAAAGCGTCCGCCTCGCCCATGTCGAGACCACCAAGGGCGATCCGAAGCTGACGATCGAAGAGATCGACGTCATGCTGCCCGGTCACAGCTTCCCGCTGCGCTTCACCTACAAGCGGCTGCTGCTGCCAGTGCGCGACGCGCAGAACAATAATTACGTGCTCAACTACTCACAAGCTCTCGAGTGAGCCGGCGTAATACGCCATCATGTGCGCCAGATGGTCCGACGACAGCGCCACCAGCCATTCGTTGTCCCCGCGTCCAGGCGGCGCCGGATCGGCCCATTTCGCCACTCCCGGCACCTGTACCGTAAACCCGTATGTCGTGGCGAACCCGGCCATGACGTCGCGGTCGCGCATCATCGCATAGGTCCAGTCCACCGGCCATTTGCTCGCGATACAGCAATGCAGCAGCAACATCAGGTGGCGCAGCCGCTGCCGCGACCCGCGCTGACCCGGGGCCACGAACAGCTCTCCGATGTAGGCCATGCGCCCGTGAAACCCCGGCGGAAGGGCCGTGGTGAACTTCACCAGCGTGTCGCCTGACGGGTGCGGGTAATGCCGGCGCATCGTGCGGCGCATGTAGTCTCCCATGTTCTCGCGGCCGACGTTGTCGTACCGCGTCGCAACCGCGGCAATGAACGTTTCGCCCTCCCAAAGCACCAGCCAGAAGCCCGACGTTTCGGAAAAGTCGTTGTAATGCGCGGACAGCTTCGCGGTGACGCTGGTTTTACCGTGCGCACGGACCAGCTGTTCCACCTCTTCAAAGTCCGTCACCGTCTCGATCCGGTACCCATGCCGGCTCAACCCGTCGATACACGCGCCACCTACCTTGATCAGATCAAGTGAATTCAGCATCTGGCTTTGGATCCCCTGCGCCGACCGTCATCCCCGCGCCAGGTCGGACCTGGCGCACAACATGGTTAACAGCCGTTTATGCAGGTTGGAATGACTCCGATCCTTAAAAACGGCATGTTTCCACTACCGAAACAGTCACGGCACCGCAGGCGGACGGGCAGAATGGTGGGCGGTGAGGGACTCGAACCCCCGGCATCTTCGGTGTAAACGAAGCGCTCTACCAACTGAGCTAACCGCCCCTCGCCGCGTTCCTCTAGCAACAGCTTCGGCGCCTTGCAAGACAGATTGCTCTGCCAATTGCCCTGAGGATCGGGTCCGCAGAACGGAACCACTCGTGCGAAAGCTGTTTTACGGCAACAACGATCTTCAATTGCCTCGAATGCGCAGGAAAAGATTTCCGGACTGTCCACGAAAATGGCTACCTTGCGCTCCAGACCGGCAAGAACCTCTTGAGCATGGCACCGATCCTTTTGACCGCCGCAGTGCCCGCGGCCCTGTTTCTCTCCCTGGCCCTGCTTCCCTACGGGCGCCCGGCCCTGTTGGCTGGGCTGATCGCGGCTGGCGTGCTCTTGTGCCTTTGGCTGGGCCACTATATCGATCTACTGGGGTTCGGGGGACGTGGCGAGGATCGGATGCAAATCCGGGTGTTCCTGATCCTCTTGGCGCTCAGCCTCGCTTGGTTCCTTGCCACATCGCTTCAGGTCATGCGCCGCAGCTTCCCCCGCCACTGGCCGGGCTGGAGCTGGCCCGCAGTCGTCATCATGACGCTGCTGGTAATCAGCTTCGGCATCTGGCGGATGTCGTCACTCTGACAGCGGCCGGCAAAAGGTGGAAAATGGTGGGCGATAGAAGATTCGAACTTCTGACATCTTCGATGTGAACGAAGCGCTCTACCACTGAGCTAATCGCCCGCCGGAGCCGCTGTTTAACGTCCCTTTCGCCCCTGTGCAATAGCAAAGCGGCAGCGGAAACCGGATTGCAGTCCTGCCGCTTCCGATGCCCCCGCATACCGGCGAAAGCGTCAGCTTTCCCCGGACGTTGCCTCGGATTTGCTCTGACGGATCTTGGCAACCGTGACGCGGGCGTTGCCCACGTCTTTCTGCCGGTTGATCTTCACCTTGCCCAAAGGCTTGATGTTCAGCCCGCGCCCTTCCAGAAATGCGTCGCCCAACACGTCCAGCATGGCGTCGACCACCGGTTTGACCTTGTTCTTGTTGAGACCGGCGCGGTCTGCAACGAGTTGAAGGAACTCCGGTTTCTTTATTTCCGTGGACAGGATATCGGCACCGGCGGTTTCGGTGACGATTTCCAGGTCCGGCTTGGACGTTGCCTCCGTATCCTTGGTGGAAGTCCCTGTTTTCGAACTGGTGGAGCTGCGCGATGCCATTCTGGGCCTCTTTCCATGAAATTTTGCCACAAGATACCTGAAACCAGGGCGATTGCTACCGAAGAGTTGACCTTTGGTCAGGTTCGACGCATAAACTTTCGCGATATGAAATAAAGGGATTTCAAAGTGACCAAAATCCTTGTCGCAGCCGCCTTCGCATCGCTTGTTTTCATCGAACCCGCCGTCGCCGGGAACCTGTCGGACCCCGTTCTCGATCAGCAGATCGTCATGGACGCCGCGGTCGAGGATTCCACGGCCAAGGTCGACATATTGATGATAACACTGCTCTACGTCTTCTTCATCGCCGCCGCGGGCGGCGCGTTCTAGGGCCAACCTACACAGGCATCTGCAAATCCTCAGCGTTCGCAGCGCGGAGGGCCATGTTGACCTCGGTCTTCCACCAGCGGCAACGCTGATCGCCTGAAGTTTCGTGCTGTGGAATCAGAAAGGCGCCCGACACTGCGGACGCCTTTCTTGTTTCTGCGTGGCGAGGATCAGTGGGTCACCGCCCCTGCCCCGTCATCACCGGACTTTCGCGCGGCTTCCGCTGCCGCCGCCTCCTCGGCGGCTTCATCCCATTCCACGGGTTCCGGCGCTTCGACCAGGGCGAGCCTGAGCACGTCGCTGACATGTTCGACGGGCACGATTTCCAGACCTTCCTTCACATTGTCCGGAATCTCGGCCAGGTCCTTCTCGTTCTCCTGCGGGATCAGCACCGTCTTAATGCCGCCGCGCAGGGCTGCCAGAAGTTTCTCCTTCAGTCCGCCGATGGCCAGCGCGTTACCGCGCAGCGTAACCTCGCCGGTCATGGCGATATCCTTGCGCACCGGGATCCCGGTCAGCACCGACACGATCGACGTCACCATGGCAAGACCCGCACTGGGGCCATCCTTGGGCGTGGCCCCCTCGGGCACGTGCACGTGGATGTCCCACTTCTCGAACCGCGGCGGTTTGACCCCGATCTGAGGGCTGATCGACCGGACATAGCTTGACGCCGCGTCGATCGATTCCTTCATCACGTCGCCCAGCTTGCCGGTGGTCTTCATCCGACCCTTGCCCGGCAGCCGCAGCGCCTCGATGTTCAGCAGTTCGCCCCCCACCGACGTATAGGCCAGCCCGGTGACGACACCCACCTGGTCCTTCTCCTCGGCAAGGCCATAGCGGAACTTCTTCACGCCCAGGAACTCGTCGATATTCTCCGATGTCACGTCGACGCGCTCGGCCTCTTTCTTGATGATCTTGGTCAGCGCCTTGCGGCAGACCTTGCTGATCTCGCGTTCGAGGTTCCGCACGCCCGCCTCGCGGGTGTAATGCCGGATGATCGCCGTCAACGCAGAGTCGTCCAGGCTGAACTCCTTCTGCTTCAGACCGTGGTTCTTGATCTGCTTGGCCAGAAGGTGCTGCTTGGCGATCTCGCGCTTTTCATCCTCGGTATAGCCCGCCAGCGGAATGATCTCCATCCGGTCCAGCAGCGGCCCCGGCATGTTGTACGAGTTCGCCGTGGTCAGGAACATCACGTTGGACAGGTCGTATTCGACCTCCATGTAATGGTCCACGAACGTCCCGTTCTGCTCGGGGTCCAGAACCTCCAGCATGGCCGACGCCGGGTCGCCCCGGAAATCCTGGCCCATCTTGTCGATCTCGTCGAGCAGGATCAGCGGGTTCGTCGTCTTCGCCTTCTTCAGCGACTGGATGATCTTGCCCGGCATCGAGCCAATGTAGGTCCGGCGGTGACCGCGGATCTCGGATTCGTCGCGCACGCCACCCAGGCTGATGCGGATGAACTCGCGGCCCGTCGCCTTGGCAACCGATTTACCCAAGGACGTCTTGCCCACGCCCGGCGGCCCGACAAGGCACATGATCGGGCCCTTCAGCTTTTTCGAGCGCTGCTGTACCGCAAGGTACTCGACGATCCGCTCTTTCACCTTCTCCAGGCCATAGTGGTCGGTATCCAGGATATCCTGCGCCCGGCCCAGATCCTTCTTCACGCGGGATTTGGTGCCCCACGGAATTGACAGCATCCAGTCCAGGTAGTTGCGCACCACCGTCGCCTCGGCGCTCATCGGGCTCATGTTCTTGAGCTTTTTCAGTTCGCCCTCGGCCTTTTCGCGCGCTTCCTTCGACAGCTTGGTGTTCTCGATGCGCTCTTCCAGCTCGGCAATCTCGCCTTCGCCGTCCTCGCCATCGCCCAGCTCCTTCTGAATGGCCTTCATCTGCTCATTCAGGTAATACTCGCGCTGCGTGCGCTCCATCTGGGACTTCACGCGCGTCTTGATCTTCTTCTCGACCTGCAGAACGCTCATCTCGCCCTGCATCAGGCCGTACACCTTCTCAAGCCGCTCGCTGACGCTCAGCGTCTCCAGCAGCTCCTGCTTCTGCCCCACTTCGATGCCCAGATGCCCCGACACCAGGTCGGCCAGCTTGGCTGCATCCTCGGCCTCGGTCACGGCGGCCAGCGCCTCTTCGGGGATGTTCTTCTTGACCTTCGCATAGCGCGCAAACTCGTCGGACACTGTGCGCAGCAGCGCCTCGATCGTCGCGGCGTCGCCCGGCATCTCGGCCAGGTACTCGGCCCGCGCCTCGAAGAAATTCTCGTTTTCCAGGTACTCGGTGATCTTTACCCGCGCCACGCCCTCGACCAGCACTTTCACCGTGCCGTCGGGCAGTTTCAGCAGCTGCAGCACATTGGCCAGCACGCCGGAATTGTAGATCCCGTTCGCAGCGGGGTCGTCCTCGCCCGGGTCGATCTGGCTCGACAGCAGGATCTGCTTGTCGTCCTGCATCACCTCTTCCAGGGCGCGCACGGATTTGTCGCGGCCCACGAACAGCGGAACGATCATATGGGGGAACACGACGATATCGCGCAGCGGCAGGACCGGGTAAGAGGCGTTGAGAGGTTCTTGCATGCTCGTTTTCCTGTATTGGCAAGAAGGCTCCGGTCCCGACATCGCGGCAACCACCGGCCTTCTCCGTTTCGATAAGGTTAATCTGGGCGCTCACGGTCCAGTTTCAACCTCGGCCCCCTGCGGGCTGAGCCCAACATGCCCCGCACCCCGGACAGGCACAAGCACCAAATATACGCATTGTTAACCGACGCGCCCCGACCACTGGGGGGCGGCGACCCGCTTGAACCGTTCAGCCAAGCAGGCTGGCAGCCAGAAGTGCGACAGAGGCCCAGCTCAGGGTGAAAATCGTAAAAGTCATGTGATCGCGTCCCATCCTGCACGTTTTCGTGATGGCGATAGGTCGCGCCACGTCCTGCTTGGGTTCAGAAAAAAAAACTTAACGGGAATGGGCACGCCGCACGTCATGCGGCCGGCAAGGATCACGTCATGCCGTCAGACGGCGCAAATGTCAGGCCAAAAGGGCAGCAGCGAACAAAGCGACGGTCATCCAGCTAAAGGCAAAGGCAGCATAAGCCATTGAAACACCAAAATAAATACTTTCTACCTTTATAGTATAAGCGAGAATCCGCCGATTCCCCTAATGGTATTTCGCCCTTGGCTGGTAACGATCTGGCGCTCCGATCACTACAATCGCCAAGCGCGGCCTTTCCCTCACAGCGGTGCGATATCGCCCTCGGCGCGCATCGCGTGGAACTCGGCCTCCCATTTGCCGAAACGGCCCTCGGCAATCGCCCCGCGCATCCCGTCCATGATCTCCTGGTAATAATGCAGGTTGTGCCATGTCAGCAGCATCGAGCTGATGATCTCCTGGCTGCGCAACACATGATGCAGATAGGCGCGTGAATAGTTCCGGCAC
Source organism: Roseovarius sp. MMSF_3350 (assembly GCF_030733425.1). GTDB lineage: Bacteria > Pseudomonadota > Alphaproteobacteria > Rhodobacterales > Rhodobacteraceae > Roseovarius. The sequence continues at coordinate 33,856 of NZ_JASHIZ010000027.1, read as the reverse complement.
GCCGGACAGGTGCAGGCCTCGTCCAACGGGCGCGGATCGTCCTGGTGGCGCGCGTTCTTGAAGTTCAGAACGCCGCGCCGGGTGAACGCCTGCCCCGTCCGCCCCGACCGCGACGGCAGCACGCAATCCATCATGTCCACCCCGCGCTTCACCGCGCCGACGATGTCGTCCGGCTTGCCCACGCCCATCAGATAGCGCGGCTTGTCATCGGGCAGGTACCCGGTGGCATAGTCCAGCACCCCGAACATCGCCGCCTGCCCCTCGCCCACGGCCAGGCCGCCCACCGCGTAACCGTCGAACCCGATATCCACCAGAGCCTTCGCGCTTTCCTCGCGCAGCTCCTGCGTCACGCCGCCCTGCATGATCCCGAACAGCGCATGCCCGGGCCGATCGCCGAACGCGTCCTTCGACCGCGCCGCCCACCGCATCGACAGGCGCATCGCGCGGGCCACCTCCTCGTCGCTGGCCGGCAGCGCCGGGCATTCGTCGAAACACATCACGATATCGCTGCCCAACAGGCGCTGGATCTCCATCGACCGCTCCGGCGTTAGCTCGTGTTTTGACCCGTCGATATGGCTCTTGAACGTGACCCCCGCCTCGGTCAGCTTGCGCAGCCCCGCCAGGCTCATCACCTGGAAGCCGCCGCTGTCGGTCAGGATCGGGCGGTCCCAGTTCATGAACCGGTGCAAGCCACCCAAGGCGTCGATCCGCTCCGCCGTGGGGCGCAGCATCAGGTGATAGGTATTGCCCAGCAGGATGTCCGCACCCGTCTCGCGCACCGACTCCGGCATCATCGCCTTGACCGTGGCGGCGGTCCCCACCGGCATGAAGGCCGGCGTGCGCACCTCGCCGCGCGGCGTTCTGATCACCCCCGTCCGCGCCTGCCCGTCCACCGCGCCCAGCTCGAATGCAAAGCCCTGCGTCATCTCACCCCGTCCTTTCGTGCTGCACCCTCCATAACGCCTCTGGCGAAAGCTTCAATCCACCCCGCGCACGCGCCCGGCCTTGACCCGGGATAAGTTTTTGAACCAAAACCCGCCGGGCCGGGTTAAGCTGCCAATAAAACGACGGGACACGTGACCAGCCAAATGCCAGCCATCGCCGCCCCGCTGCGCGCTCTTTTCGCCGCGCTGCTGTTCGTCACGTGCCTTGCCCTGCCGGGCGCGGCGCAGGAAGAGCCCTATTTCGAGGTCGATTTCCTCAACCCGGGCCTGCCGGACATGCCCGCGGCGATCGACCGCGACACGCCCCGCGCCACGATGGAAAGCCTGCTCGAACTTCTCGACAACGACCAGTACGGCGCGGCGGCCCATCTTCTGGACCTGACCGACTTTCCCGTCGAACAGCAGGCCAATCGCGGCGCGGAACTCGCGCGCGAACTCAAGACCGTCATCGACCGGCAGATCCTGATCCCGTGGTCCGACCTCTCGGACCGGCCCGATGGCTGGCTCGAAGGCCCGCAGGAAGACCCCGGCACGGGCCGCACCCGCCGGTCGATCCTGCTCAGCACGCTGGAGCTCGACCAGCGCCCCGTGCCGCTGCGGATCAACCGGGTCAGGTCCACCAACGGCGAGGTGGCCTGGGTCATTTCCCGCCAGAGCGTGCGCGACATCCCCGGCCTCTACGACCGGTTCAAGCCGACCGAGCTGGAACTGGCCATGCCGCCCTGGGCGCGCGAACGCGGCCCGTTCGGCATGTATGTCTGGGAATGGCTGATGCTGCCGCTGATCAGCGTTCTGGCGCTTGTCCTGGGCTATCTCGCCTATCGCATCGTCGGCTGGCTGGGCCGGTTCTCCAGCCGCCGCATCGTGCAGTCCATCGTCCGCGCCTTCCGCCTGCCGGCCACGATCATGGTGATCTCCGCCGTAATCGGTTTCGCCACCAATCGCCTGCTGGTGGTCACCGGCCCGATCAGCGTCATCGTCAGTCCGCTCGTCCTCCTGGGATACGTGGTCGCCATCGCCCTGGCCGCCGTGCGGGTCGCCGACGAGATCTTCGACCGCGTCAGCCTCAACAGCCCCGAGGAACTGGCCATTCCCGGCAACGCGCATTACCGCTCGATGGCCACGATGCTGTCGGGCTTCCGCAAGTTCGTCATCATCCTCGCCGTCATCGTCGGCGCGGTCACCCTGCTCAGCTCTGTCCAGGTGTTCAATTCCGTGGGCTACACCCTGCTCGCCGGGGCCGGCGCCATCACCATCGTGCTGGGCTTTGCCGCCCGCGAGGTGCTGGGCAACCTGCTGGCCGCCGTGCAGATCGCGCTCAACCGCTCGGCCCGGATCGGCGACCAGATCATCTTCGAGGATCGCTTCTGCACCGTCGAGCGCATCCACTTCACCTACGTCCAGCTGGCGATCTGGACCGGCAACCGCTTCATCGTGCCGGTCAGCCACTTCGTCAAACACCCGTTCGAGAACCTCTCCGCCGGCGACCGCGAGATGACCCGGCCGATCCGCCTGACCTTTGCCCAGACCGCCGATGTCGCGGCCCTGCGCCAGGCATTCTTCGAGATCATGGACGAGATCGACGATGGCACGCTGGGCTCCAAGGATGACGCCGGCGTCTGGGTCGAGGATCAGGACGTGTTCGGCAAGAAGATCCTCTTCGGTCTGCCAACACCCGATCAGTCCACCTTCTGGCACCTTGAGACCACCTGCCGCGAACGCCTGCTCGCCCGCGCGGCAGAGCTCGAGGCCGAAACCGGCAAGCCCTTCCTGCCGCAGGGCCCGGCGCAGGACTATCCGGACGGCTGATCGCGGGACCCGAAGACCGCCACAAAGACTTGCATTGGCCTGTCACCCGGCCCTAAAACTTCATGACCTGACCGGAGAGACGCCAGATGACCCAAGACCAGATTGTCGAGCTTCTCTCGTCGAACCTGTCCTACATCCTGCTCGCCCTGCTGCTGTTCCTGGTGATCTTCAAGGGCGTCAAGATCGTACCGCAATCCGAACAGCACGTGGTCGAACGCTTCGGCCGCCTGCGCTCGGTGCTGGGACCGGGGATCAACTTCATCGTGCCCTTCCTCGACAAGATCCGGCACCGCGTCTCGATCCTCGAACGCCAGCTGCCCAATGCCAGCCAGGATGCCATCACCCGCGACAACGTGCTGGTCGAGGTGGAAACCTCCGTCTTCTACCGCATCACCAACCCCGAAAAGACCGTCTACCGCATCCGCGATGTGGACGCCGCCATCGCCACCACCGTCGCCGGGATCGTGCGCGCCGAGATCGGCAAGATGGATCTCGACGACGTGCAGGCCAACCGCTCGCAACTGATCGACACGATCAAGCAGCATGTCGAGGACGCCGTCGACAACTGGGGGATCGAGGTCACCCGGGCCGAGATCCTCGACGTCAATCTCGACCAGGCCACGCGCGAGGCGATGCTGCAACAGCTGAACGCCGAACGCGCCCGCCGCGCCCAGGTAACCGAGGCCGAAGGCCGCAAGCGGGCCGTCGAACTGGCCGCCGACGCCGATCTCTACGCCGCCGAGAAAACCGCCGAGGCCCGCCGCATCCAAGCCGACGCCGAGGCCTACGCAACCGGCGTCGTCGCCCGCGCCATCGCCGATAACGGGCTGGAAGCCGCGCAATACCAGGTCGCCCTGAAACAGGTCGAGGCGCTCAACGCCTTGGGCCAAGGCCCGTCATCGCAGACCGTCATCGTGCCCGCCCACGCGGTCGAGGCGTTCGCCAACGCCTTCACCATGCTGAAAGGCAAACCATGATCGACCTGCTGTCGCAGTGGTGGGTCTGGCTCTGCGCCGCGCTGGCCATCGCCATTCTCGAATTGCTGATGCCGGGCTATATCTTTCTCGGCATCGCCGCCGGCGCTGCGGTCATGGCGCTTCTGGTGGCCCTGCTCGGCCCGTTCATGCCGCCGACGCTCATCGCGCTCTTTGCCGGGATCTCGCTGGTCGCATGGCTGATACTGCGTCGCGTCTTTCGGTCGCCCGACGACCAGACCCGCTATTTCGACGAAGACATCAACAAATAGCGTCTTGCACCGCCCCGCGACCGTCACCTTACCGTAACCTTGTGCCGACAGTGATTACGTGGTGAAACTTGCAGTTCCACCGCCGACCGTTCCACAACCAAAAGGCCGCCACATGACAAATTCCGCCGACAGTCCCGAGATCCTGAACTTTGGCTGGGAAGAATGGATTTCCCTGCCCGGATTGGGCGTGCCGGCATTGCGGGCCAAGGTTGACACCGGCGCGCGCACCTCGGCATTGCACGCCTTTGACATCGAAACCTTCGGGCCCTCCTCGAAACCCAAGGTCCGCTTCACCGTGCACCCGATCCCGGGCCGCGATGACCTCGTTATCCCCTGCTCCGCCCCCATCGTCGACCGGCGCGAGGTGGCGTCGTCGAACGGCGAGAAGGAACTGCGCTACGTCATCGAAAGCAAGCTCGAGGTCGCGGGCCAGTCCTGGCCGATCGAGATCACGCTCACCAACCGCTCCACCATGAACAGCCGGATGCTCCTGGGCCGCACGGCGCTCAAGGATCACATCTCGATCGTCGCGACCGACCGCTTCCTTCAGCCCGAACTCAACTACGAGGTCTATCACACCAAGAAAATGCGCGAGGCCCAACCCAACCGCTCCCTGCGCATCGCGGTGCTCTCGCGCGAAGACAACTACTCCACCCGCCGCCTCGTCGAGGAAGGCGAGAAGCGCGGCCATTCCGTCGAGGTCATCAACACCACCCGCTGCTACATGGCGATCAACACGCTGGCGCCCGAGGTGCACTACGACGGCAAGCGCCTGCCCCGCTACGACGCCGTGATCCCGCGCATCGGCGCCTCGATCACCTCCTACGGTGCCGCCGTGGTGCGCCAGTTCGAAACCATCGGCACCTACTGCGTGAACCCCTCCGCCGGTATCTCGTCCAGCCGCGACAAGCTTTACGCGCATCAGCTCATGGCCCGCGCCAAGGTCGGCATGCCCAACACCGCCTTCGCCGCCTCGCCGCAGGACACCGGCAACCTCATCGGCCTCGTCGGCACCGCGCCCCTGATCGTCAAGCTGCTGGAATCGACCCAAGGCAAGGGCGTCGTGCTGGCCGAAACCAAGAAGGCGGCCGAGAGCGTGATCGACGCCTTCCGCGGCCTCAAGGCCAACTTCCTCGTGCAGGATTTCGTCAAGGAGGCGGCGGGCGAGGATATCCGCTGTCTCGTGATCGGCGGCAAGGTCGTGGCCTCGATGAAACGCACCGGGGCCGAGGGCGATTTCCGCTCCAACCTGCACCGCGGCGGCTCGGCCAAGTCGGTGCGCATCACCAAGACCGAGCGCGAAACCGCCCTGCGCGCCGCCCGCGCCTTCGGCCTGGGACTGGCGGGCGTCGACCTTCTGCGCGCCGAGGCCGGGCCCAAGGTGCTCGAGGTCAACTCCTCGCCCGGCATGGAGGGGATCGAGACCTCGACCGGCAAGAACATCGTCGGGATGCTCTACGACGATATCGAGGCCCGCGTGCGCCCCGAACCCGTGCGGCGGCGGCGGTCGACCAGATGATGCGAACGACGCAACGTCACCTCGCGCGCGTTAACCCTTTCGCGCCGCCCGGTGCCGCGCCGCGGCGGTGCACGCCCGGTGCACGCGGGGTGCACGCACGTCACCCCCGCCCAAACCGGCCGATTTCGCGCCGTTAATCCACCGCACGCCCTCTGGACGCGCCGCTCTCGTATCCTTATATATTCAGTCGGATAACCGCACAGGATGTGACATGACCCAGCAGCCAGAACCCCTCGAAGGCGCGCCGCTGATTGCGCCCTCCAGCACGGATCACCCGCTCTACGACCAGATCGTCGAAGCGTGCCGCTCGGTCTATGACCCTGAAATCCCTGTGAATATCTACGACCTCGGCCTGATCTACACGATCGACATCACGCCCCAGAACGAGGTCAGCGTCATCATGACCCTCACCGCACCCGGCTGCCCCGTCGCCGGCGAGATGCCCGGCTGGGTGGCCGAGGCGATCGAGCCGTTAGCCGGTGTTAAACAGGTTGATGTTGATCTTACGTGGGAGCCACCCTGGGGCATGGACATGATGAGCGACGAGGCCCGTCTCGAACTCGGCTTCATGTAGCAAGCAAAAAGACTTGCTTTCGGTTAAAGAAACCTGATACGCTTGCCCCGACTGTCACAAGGGGACATCCGGTGCAATTTGCTGTTCTGACCGGCGATATCGTCAGTTCCAGCGACCTGACGGCGTCACAGCTCGACGCGGCGCTGGACGCCATAAATACTGCCGTCAGCGCCATTGCCAGCTGGCGTAAAGGGCTTGTCACGGGCCACGCCCGCCGCGGTGGCGACAGTTGGCAATGCGCCATCGGCGCCCCTGTTCTGGACCTGCGCGCCGCGCTTTTCATCCGCGCGGCCCTGCGCCGCGAAGGCAAGGCGCTGTCAACGCGGATCGCCATTGCCCGCGGCCCCGGAACCCTGCCCGAGGATGCCGATCCCAACGGGGCCCATGGCCCCGCCTTTACCGCCTCGGGTCGCCTGCTGGCCGATATCTCGAACCACGCGCAGATGGCGCACGCCTCGGGCGGTCTGCTGGCCGCGACGACCCGGCTGGCCGATCATATCAGCCAGGACTGGACCGTCGCCCAGGCCCGCGCGATGCACGCCGCCCTGCCACCCGGCACCGGCCCGCGCGCCGAAATCGCCGAACAGCTCGGCATCACCCGCCAGGCGGTCAACCAGGCGCTCTGGGCTGCCGGTTTCCCCGCCATATCCGACGCGCTCGAGCTCACTGAAAGGGATGAAGATGCAGCTTGATCCACTTTCTCGCGCCCAGAGCAAGCCAATCCGCCTGCCCTGAACCGGAGCCCGCCATGCTCGAGACCTTCACCGCCCTCCTGTTTGCCCACGTGCTGGCGGATTTCGTCCTTCAGACGGACTGGATCCACCGCAACAAGCGCAAAGCCGGCGTCATGCTCCTGCATGGGGCGGTGGTTCTCGTGACCGCTCAGGCGGCGCTGGGCCAGGTGGCGACGCCGGAGTTGGTTGCCCTTGCCGTGGTCCATCTCGCCATCGACTGTCTCAAGACCTATACACGCGCCACCGGCCTGACCGCCTTCCTCGTCGATCAGGCGGCACATCTCGCCACGCTCGCGGCCCTTGCGATCTGGGCCCCGAACCTGTGGTCGGAGAGCATTTACGCCGCGCAACTCTCGCCCCCGGCGCAGGTCGCCCTGTTGCACGCCATGGCATTGCTAGCCGGCCTGATCATCACGCTGCGCGCGGGCGATTTCGCCGTCCAGCACCTGATGGACAGTCACCCGGCCGTCGCCCCGCCGGGCACTGGCGACACCGAACCGGGCCCGCGCGACACCGGCCTGCCCGGGGCCGGCAAGACCATCGGTCACCTCGAACGCCTGCTGATCTTCGTCTTCATCCTCGGCGGCCAGTTCGCGGCGATCGGATTTCTCGTCGCCGCCAAGTCCATCCTGCGCTTCGGCACGGTCTCCAACGACCGGCGTGCGACCGAATACGTCATCATCGGCACGCTGGCCTCCTTCGGCTGGGCCATTGGCGCCACGCTGTGTACGCAGGCGTTGATCGGCGCGCTTCCGGCTCTTGAGATCGGGGCCGCGAAGCCCTAGATTTATCGCAGGACAAAGGAAAAGGCACATGTTCGGAATTCCAGGCAAACAGGCGGTCACGATGACCCCGAAGGCGGCCTCCATGATTGCCCGCCTGATGGAGAAAGACGGCCATCAGGGTCTGCGCATCGGCGTCAAGAAAGGCGGCTGTGCGGGCATGGAATACACCATGGATTACGTGACCGAGGTCGACCCCAACGACGAGGTCGTCGAACAGGAAGGGGCGCGCGTCATGATCGCCCCCATGGCCCAGATGTTCCTTTTCGGGACCGAGATCGACTACCAGACCTCGCTTCTTGAATCGGGATTCGTCTTCAACAATCCGAACGTCACCGAGGCCTGCGGCTGCGGCGAGTCGATCAAGTTCGAAAACATGTAGCCGTTGCCCCGCCGGGCCCGAGCCGCTACCAATTCGGTCAATTAACCCGGAGGTAACGGATGGCGCGCAAACTGGCGGCAGGTAATTGGAAAATGAACGGCACACGCGGTGCCTTGGATGAACTTTCTGCGCTTGCAAAGGCGCATCCCGATCCGTCCGTCGATATTCTGATATGCCCGCCTGCCACGCTGATCCGGACAGCGGCGTCGCTGGTGGATGGCGGTCCGCTACTGATCGGGGGTCAGGATTGCCACGCGCAGGTTTCCGGCGCCCATACCGGCGACATCTCCGCCGACATGCTGGCGGACGCCGGGGCAACCCACGTCATCCTCGGCCATTCAGAGCGGCGCGAGGACCATGGCGAGAGCAGCGACGACGTCAACGCCAAGGCGAGGGCCGCGCATGCCTCGGGCCTCGTCGCCATCGTCTGCGTGGGCGAGTCGCTGGCGCAGCGCGAGGCGTCGAACACGCTCGATATCATCGGCGGGCAACTGGCCAGCTCCCTGCCCGACGGCTGCACCGCCGCCAACACGGTCATCGCCTATGAACCCATCTGGGCCATCGGCACCGGCAAGGTCCCCTCTACCGCGCAAATCGACGAAGTACACGATTTCATCCGCGCCCGCATGATCCGCCGCTTCGGTCAGGCCGAGGGCGCCGCCATCCCCTTGCTCTATGGCGGATCAGTGAAGCCCGACAATGCCGCCGAGATCTTTGCCACCGACAACGTGGATGGCGCCCTCGTCGGCGGCGCAAGCCTGAAGGCCGCCGATTTTTCCCCTATTATCAAGGCTCTGGAAGGCCTGTTTAGGCGTGCAGCGGCAGCATCGTCGTCGACTTGATCTCTTCCATCGACAACAGCGCCGTCACGTTATGCACCTTCACCTCTGAAATCAGCGCCTGGTAAAAGATGTCGTAGGCGCGCGCGTTGCTGACCACGACCTTCAGGATGTAGTCGATATCGCCCGCCAGCCGGTGCGCCTCCATCACCTCCGGCCGTGTTCTCAGCGCATTCAGAAACCTGTCCTGCCACTCCTTGTCATGCTCTGACGTGCGGATCAGGACAAAGAAACAGGCCTCCAGCCCAAGGGCTTCGGGATCCAGCAGGAAGGTCTGCTGCCGGATCACGCCGCCCTCGCGCATTTTCCGAATCCGGTTCCACACCGGCGTCTTCGAACTGCCCACGGACTTGGCGATATCGTCCAGCGACTGCCCCCCATCCTTTTGCAGTTCCAAAAGGATTTTCCGATCCAGATCATCGAGACGAACGGGCATTCCACATTTTCCCTTTTCCCGGAACATTCCGCATCGGGCGCTTTCGAATTGGAACGCGTGTCCTTATTCGCGCCATCAGGTGGCGCAATGCCGGGAATATTTTCTATATATTTGGGTAAGTCAATCGCAGCCGGAGGCGTGCCCCGTGAAACATTTTCCCATCTTCGTCGCGCTCGAAGGGCGCCGCGTGGTCCTTTCGGGCGGTGGTGACGCAGCGCTCGCCAAGCTGCGCCTGCTGCTGAAGACCGAAGCGCAGATCACGGTCTTCGCGCCCGCTCCCGCGCAAGAGATCGAAGACTGGCACACCGCCGGCAAGCTTCGCCTCGTGCGCCGCGCGATGGAACCCGGCGACACCACCTGCGCCGTGCTGTTTTACGCCGCGGACGAGGACGAGGCCGAGGATGCCCGCACCTCCGCCATCGCCCGCGCCGATGGCGCGCTGGTGAACATCGTCGACAACCTGCAGGACAGTGCCTTCATCACGCCGGCCATCGTCGATCGCGACCCGGTGACCGTCGCCATCGGCACCGAGGGCGCAGCCCCCGTTCTGGCCCGCGCGATCAAGGCCGATCTGGAAGAGCGTCTGCCCGCCACGCTGGGCACCCTGGCGCGCATCGGCAAGGCCTTCCGCAAGACGGTCGAGGTTCTGCCCATGGGCCGCAAGCGCCGTGATTTCTGGTCGGAGTACTATTTCGACGCTGGCCCCCGCGCGATGGACGAAGGCGGCGAAGACGCGGTCACCAATGCCCTGCCCGCCCTGCTGGATGCCCATGTGAAGGCCGAGGAGCGCCAGGGCCACGTGGCCTTTGTCGGCGCCGGCCCCGGTGACCCGGAGCTGCTGACCCTCAAGGCCCGCAAGGCGCTCGACGCCGCCGACGTGGTGATCCACGACCGGCTGGTCACGCCCGAAATCCTTGAACTTGCCCGCCGCGAAGCGACGCTGATCGACGCCGGCAAAACCGGCTTCGGCCCTTCGATGTCGCAGGAGGATATCAACGCGCTGATCGTCGAACACGCCGCCACCGGCGCGCAGGTGGTGCGCTTGAAAGGTGGCGATCCGACCGTCTTCGGGCGGCTGGACGAGGAAATTGACGCCGTGGAGGCTGCCGGGATCGGCTGGCACATCGTGCCTGGGATCACTGCCGCCTCCGCCGGTGTCGCCTCGATCGGTCAAAGCCTGACCAAACGCCAGCGCAACGCTGCCGTCCGTTTTGTCACCGGCCACGACATGAAAGGCTACGCCGAGCAGGACTGGGCTGCCCTCGCTCAACCCAATGAGGTGGCCGCGATCTATATGGGCAAGAAATCCAGCCGGTTCATCCAAGGCCGCCTGCTGATGCACGGCGCCGACCGCGCCACCCCGGTCAGCATCGTCGAGAACGCCTCGCGTCCCGAACAGCGCATCGTCGCCACCACCGTGGCCCGCATGGCGCAGGACCTGGAAGCGGCCGATCTGGCCGGCCCCGCGCTCACCTTCATCGGTCTGGCACCCCGTGCCGCCGAAGCAAACCTTCCCCTTTCGACGCAGGAGTTCGCCTGATGCCCAGAGAATTCACCCCAAAGGTCGTCACCGCCAACGCGCTGCTGGAAGGAGACGTCGTCTATCAGACCGCCGATGACCGCTGGTCGCGGCACCTTTCCGAGGCTGAACTGATCAGCGACGAAGCACTCGCCAAGCTGCGGCTGGCACAGGCCGAAGGGCAGCCCGAACTGGTCGTCGGGGCCTACCTGGCCGATGCCAAACCTTCTGACGGCGGCCCGCAGCCGACGCATTTCCGCGAGGAATTCCGCCGCACCGGTCCGTCCAACTATCACCATGGCAAACAAGCCGAGGTAAACTGATGTATTCCTATTCCGAATTCGACGCGGCCTTCGTGGCCGAGCGCAACCGCCAGTTCCGCGCCCAGGTCGAGCGCCGCATCGCCGGCAACCTAACCGAGGACGAGTTCAAGCCGCTGCGCCTGATGAATGGCCTCTACCTGCAACTGCACGCCTACATGCTGCGCGTGGCCATCCCCTATGGTACGATCAACTCGCGCCAGATGCGCCAGCTGGCCCATATCGCCGAGACATGGGACAAGGGGTACGGCCATTTCACCACGCGCCAGAACATCCAGTTCAACTGGCCTGAACTGCGCGACGTGCCGGAAATCCTCGACGCACTGGCCGAGGTCGAGATGCATGCCATCCAGACCTCCGGCAACACCATCCGCAACGTGACCGCCGACCATTTCGCCGGCGCCGCCGAGGACGAGATCGCCGATCCGCGTCCGGTGGCCGAACTCTTGCGGCAATGGTCCACCGACCACCCGGAATTCCAGTTCCTGCCGCGAAAGTTCAAGATCGCCGTTACCGGCAGCCCGAACGACCGCGCCGTGATCAAGGCGCACGATATCGGCATCCAGATCGTCGAGCGTGATGGCGAGATCGGCTACCGCGTTCTCGTCGGCGGCGGCCTTGGTCGGACGCCGATGATCGGCAAGGTCCTGTCCGATTTCGTCAGCCAGGAAGACCTGCTGCCCTATATCGAGGCCACGGTCAGCGTCTGGAACCTGCTGGGGCGGCGTGACAACAAGTACAAGTCGCGCATCAAGATCACCGTGCACGAGCATGGCATCGACGACATCCGCGCCCGGGTGGAAGAGCGGTTCGAGGTCATCCGCCCCTCGTTTTCCGGCATCGACGTCGCGCTGTTTGAGGAGATCAAGGCTGCCTTCGCCCCGCCCGCCTTTCGGCAGGACGGCACCGAGGTTTACGAGACCACCTACAAGACCGACCCGATCTTCCGGTCCTGGGCGGACACGAACCTTGTCGCTCACAAGGCGCCGGGATATTCAATCGTCCAGATCAGCCTCAAGGCCCACGGCGCAACGCCCGGAGACGCCTCCGCGGACCAGATGCGGGTAATGGCCGACCTTGCCGAATTCTACGGCCACGACGAGCTGCGCATCAGCCACGAGCAGAACGTGATCCTGCCGCATGTGCACAAATCCCACCTGCCCGCGCTGCACGCCATTCTGAAAAAGCACGGTCTGGCCACTGCGAATATCGGCCTGATCTCGGACATCATCGCGTGCCCGGGCATGGACTACTGCGCGCTGGCCACGGCGCGGTCCATCCCGATCGCCCAGCAGATCGCGACCCGCTTCGACGAGCTGAAGCTGGAGCACGATATTGGCGAGCTGAAGATCAAGATCTCGGGCTGCATCAACGCCTGCGGCCACCACCACGTCGGCCATATCGGCATCCTCGGGCTCGACCGTGCGGGCGTTGAGAACTACCAGATCACGCTGGGCGGCGACCACACCCAGGACGCGGCCCTCGGAGAACGCACCGGCCCCGGTTTTTCGGCGGACGAGATCATCCCGGCGGTTGAGCGGATCGTCGAGGCTTACCTGGATCAGCGGCAGGATCGGGACGAGACGTTCCTGCAATTCTACCGCCGCGCCGGCATGGCGCCGTTCAAGACCGCCCTCTATGAGCAGGACAAGGCCTATGCTGCAGAGTAAGATCGACACCAGCCTGCCGACCCGCGTCTCGGGCCTGAACGAGTGGTATCGTCTGAACTCCGCGACCGCCGTCCTGCGTCATGCGTTGGCCAGCCCCGAGGCCGGGAAACTGGCACTTGTATCCAGCTTCGGCGCGGAATCCGTGGTGCTCTTGCACATGATCTCGGTGCTGAAACGCGACACACCGGTGATCTTTCTCAACACCGAGATGCTCTTTGCCGAAACGCTGGTTTATCAGCAGGAACTGGCCGAGCGCCTTGGCCTGAAGGATCTGCGCATCATTCGCCCCGACGCGGACTCGGTGTCCGAGCACGACCCGGACGGAGACCTGCACCAATCCGACACCGACGCCTGCTGCACCCTGCGCAAGACCGTGCCGCTGCAACGCGCGCTGCAAGGCTTTGACGGCTGGATCACCGGTCGCAAACGCTATCACGGCGGCGACCGGGCCGCGCTCGACTTCTTCGAGACCGAAGAGGCCACGGGCCGGATGAAGGTCAATCCGCTGGCGCATTGGACGCGTCAGGACGTGCAGACCTACATGGAAGAAAATCGCCTGCCCCGGCATCCGCTGGTGGCCCAGGGCTATCCGTCCATCGGATGCGCACCCTGCACCAGCCGGGTGTCCGCCGGTGAGGACGCGCGGGCGGGCCGCTGGCGCGGAACGGACAAGTCCGAATGCGGCATTCATTTCGTCAACGGAAAACCCGTCAGAACAGGAGAAACGGCATGAGCGTTATCGTGACCGATCAAGGCTTTACAAGCGACGACTGGGACGGCCCCATCGCCGCACTGAATGATGCGCATCCGGGTTGTGCCATCGACCTTGCGTCCAGCAACGATCCCAACGAACTGGCTGGGCGGATCGCGGACATCCCGATGATCCGTGTCGATTTTCCCAGCTTTTCCGACGGGCGCGGTTTTACCATCGCGCGGCAGTTGCGTCTGATGGGCTTCAAGGGGCGCCTGCGGGCCCGGGGCCATGTGATTGCCGATCAATACGCAATGGCGCGCCGGTCAGGCTTTGACGAGGTGGAAATCTCTGACGATCTGGCTGAACGCCAGCCCGAGGACCAATGGCTGTTTCGTGCGAACTGGCAGTCGCATGACTACCAGTCGCGCCTGCGCGGGGCTGGACGCGGCAAAATTCCCGCCGAATGACCCCTGTCATCTGACCTGAAACAAAGTATACGAGGAGACGCCCGGGCCTAAACCCTGGGCGATGATTGCTGATGAACGAGACCGTGACCGTGACCGAAGCGAAACCCGTCAAAGTCCCTACCCTGCCTGACGCCCAGACCGTGACGGCGGTCAAGCACTGGACCGACCGGCTGTTTTCCTTCCGCACCACCCGCCCCGCCAGCCTGCGCTTTCGCTCGGGCGAGTTCGTGATGATCGGGCTGCTGCAGAAAGACGAAAAGACCGGCAAGGAAAAGCCACTGCTGCGGGCCTATTCCATCGCCTCGCCGTCATGGGACGACGAACTGGAATTCTATTCGATCAAAGTGCAGGACGGCCCATTGACCAGCCGGTTGCAGCATATCCAGCCGGGCGACGAGATCATCCTGAGGCCCAAGCCCGTGGGCACGCTGGTGCATGATGCTCTGCTGCCCGGCAAGCGACTGTGGCTCTTTGCAACGGGCACCGGCTTTGCGCCCTTCGCGTCGCTGCTGCGCGACCCGCAGACTTATACCGATTACGACGAAGTCATCATCACCCATACCTGCCGCGAGGTGGGTGAACTGACTTATGGCAAGGAGTTGATCGACGGTATCCGCACCGACGAGATGCTGGAGGAGCTGATCGGCGAAAACTTCCACGAAAAGCTGCGCTATTACCCCACCACCACGCGCGAGGAGAGTCCCAAGATGGGCCGCATCACCGATTTGATGCGCAAGGGCGAGGTGTTCGCGGACCTTGGCGTGGAGCCGCTGAGCCCCGAAAGCGACCGTGCGATGGTCTGCGGCAACATGGCCTTCAACCTCGAGATCAAGGACATGCTGGAGGAATACGGCCTGCGCGAGGGCGCCAATTCCGATCCCAAGGAATACGTGGTCGAGAAAGCGTTCCTTGACTGAAGCACGCGTTCAGCCGGCAAAGCAAAAAACCCGCGCTGGTCGCAGCGCGGGTTTTCGCTTTTCAGAGCGTGGATACACTCAGAGGTTCAGCGCGTCCCGCACCGCGTCCAGTGCACTTTCCAGCATATCCGGATTGTCCCGCGCCGCTTCGAGGCTGGATTTCAACCCTGTCTTCTGATCCGCATCGAGATCGGAATTGTCTATGTAGGTGGTCACCTGGTCATAGTCGAAGCCTTCGAGCGTCAACAGCTCTTCGATCGGCGTGTCGGCGGCCTCGGTGGCAACCTCGTCAGTCCCGCCTGCAGTGTCTTCGGTCGCCTCCGCGGTCTCGTCCACGACCTCCTCGGCGGCATCCTCCGTCGCGGCGGCGGCATCGCTGACGGTGTCCGCCGCGCCCTCGGCCGCTTCGTCGGTCGCATCAGCCGCATCGCTTTCGGTGCCGGCAGCGGCGTCCGCCGCTTCAGAGGCGGCTTCTGTCGTGTCCTCCGTCACGTTCTCGGCTGTCTCGGCCACGGCGTCCGCCGCATCGGCGGCCGCTTCAGCCGCCGCCTCCGCGGCTTCGCTGGCCGTGTCGGCGGCGTTATCGGCAGCGTCCTCGGCGAAGTTCGCCGCGTCATCGGCGGCCTCGTCGGCGGCTTCCGACGTGGCATCCACGGCATCCTCCGCGGCCTCAGCGGCATCATCGGCGGCTTCTGCGGCATCGTCGGCGGCCGCGTCCACGGCTTCACCGGTGTCCTCGACAGCGTTCTCGGCCTCCTCGCCGGCGGTCTCGCCGGCGCTGTCCAGTTCCTCGGGCGAAGACACGGTGCCGGACACCTCGTCGACGACCTCCTGCGGTGACTTGCCGGTGAACAGCATGTAACCGCCGGCAAGGATGGCAAGGGCGACGATCAGCCACAAAATGGTTCTCATTGGTATTCCCTTCAACTGGCAGGTATCTAAAGACCGTGACAGCCTGCCTTACAGTTGCTTCGAGTTGAAGCCTAAATTCGGCGCGTGCAAGGGGAAATTACCGCCGATGCAGTCTTCACGCCCCTATTTTGCCGCTTGAAACACCCCCTGCGCGCGGTTACCTTGCGACCTCAAACTCGTCGAACGATCGAAGGACAAAAACCATAGCCCGCAGACCACACAACGCGCCTCCGACGCGCGACACCGGCCCC
Organism: Roseovarius sp. MMSF_3350; assembly: GCF_030733425.1. Taxonomy (GTDB): domain Bacteria; phylum Pseudomonadota; class Alphaproteobacteria; order Rhodobacterales; family Rhodobacteraceae; genus Roseovarius. The sequence goes on along the minus strand of NZ_JASHIZ010000027.1, from coordinate 17,841 downwards.
CGCATCAACGATAAAATCCGCGTTCCGGAAATCCGCCTGATCGGGGCGGATGGCGAAAACGTCGGCGTCGTGACGCCAGAACGCGCGATGGGCATGGCGGAAGAGGCCGGTCTGGACCTCGTGGAAATTTCCCCGAACGCCAACCCGCCGGTCTGCAAGATCATGGACTATGGCAAATACAAGTACGAACAGCAGAAGCGGGAATCCGAAGCGCGCAAGAAACAGAAGGTCATTGAGGTGAAGGAGGTGAAATTCCGCCCCAACACCGACACGCATGACTATGACGTGAAGATGCGCAACGTCTTCCGCTTTCTTGAAAACGGCGACAAGGTGAAGATCACCCTGCGGTTCCGCGGCCGCGAAATGGCGCACCAGGATCTGGGCCGCGACCTGTTGCAGCGGGTGGCCGAGGACATCAAGGACATCGGCAAGGTCGAGAACATGCCCAAGATGGAAGGCCGCCAGATGATCATGATCATCGCACCGGGCGCCAAGTAGGACGTCAGAATTCAGGCAGCGAGGCTCTGCGGCTCGTGCGGTCAGGCCTATCGGGCCTGACCACTTGCTTTTCTGCCAAGCAGGTGGTCAGATACCGCCGATTTCACACTCCCGGAACCCGCCACTCAGAACAACAGGGGTTCATGAAAGGCCCGTCACCGGCCTTGTGGGAGGTGAGACCGGCTGAACAGGGGGATTGGGGATGAAGTGTGGACAGTTGATGGCCGCGGGGATGCTGGCCTGTACCGTCGCACAGGCCGCAGCCGATGAAAGGGCGAGCGACGGTCAGGTCAACCTGATCTTTTGGCAGGCACCCTCGATCCTGAACCCCTACCTGTCCGGCGGTATCAAGGATGTCGAATCGGCCAGCCTCGTGCTGGAACCCTTGGCGCGCTACGATGAGACCGGCGAGATGGTCCCGTGGCTGGTGGACGAGATCCCGACCGTCGAAAATGGTGGCATCGGCGAAGATTTCAGGTCGATCACGTGGCGGCTCTCGGACGATCTGAAATGGTCCGATGGCACGCCGGTGACTGCGACCGACGTGGCCTTCACCTGGACTTATTGCACGGCGGAAGGTGGCGGTTGCGCGCATGTCGACAAGTTCGCCGGGATCACCGATATCGAAACACCGGACGAGCGCACGGTGACCATCCGGTTCGAGGAAGCCAAGCCATTTCCATATGACGCCTTTGTCGGCGCGACGTCCCCCATCCTTCAGGCGAACCAGTTTGCGGACTGCCTTGGCGAGCGGGCGCCCACCTGCACCGAGGCGAATTTCCATCCCATCGGTACAGGGCCATTCGTGGTGGATGAATTTCGTACCGGCGATACCGTCAGGATGTCGGCCAATCCCCATTACCGCGACCCGGCCAAGCCGGCCTTTGCAAGCCTGATGATCAAGGGCGGCGGCACGGCAGAGAATGCGGGCCGGGCCGTGCTGGAAACCGCGGATTACGACTATGCCTGGAATTTGCAGTTGCCCCCCGAGGTACTGGACGGTATGCAAGCTGCCGGCAAGGGCGAAGTTGTCTCGGCGTTTGGAACGCTCGTGGAGCGTATCGTGATCAACCTGACCGACCCTTCCTCCGGCTTGGGGGATGCGCGGTCGACCCTCGCGCATCCGCATCCCATCCTGACCGACGTTTCGGTGCGGCAGGCGCTCAGCATGGCGATCGACAGGGAGATCCTGGTCGAGATCGGCTATGGCGAGGCCGGGCGGGTCACATGCAACATCCTGCCTGCCCCCGAGCTTTATGCCTCGGACGCGAACGAGGCGTGCAAGGTGCAGGATATCGAAGGCGCGAAGGCGATTCTGGACAGCGCCGGATGGACGGACAGCGACGGCGACGGGGTGCGCGACAAGGATGGGATTGCCTTGCGCCTTCTGTTCCAGACCTCGACCAATGCCGTGCGCCAGACCTTCCAGGCCGCGATCAAGAGTTGGTGGTCGGAACTCGGCGTCGAGACCGAGCTGCGCAATGTCGACGGCAATGTCTTTTTCGGCAGCGATCCGAACAGCCCGGACACCTATCAGAAATTCTATGCCGACATTCAGATGTACGCCCAGATGTTCGATGGCACCGACCCCGAGGCCTATATGGCCAGTTGGACCTGCGACCGGATCCCGACGCCGGAGAACCAGTGGCAGGGAACCAACATACCGCGGTTCTGCAACGGGGCCTACGATGCCCTGGCCTCGGAGATGAGTGAAACAGGCGGGCTCGAAGACCGGGCAGAGCTGGCGCGCGCCATGAACGACATGCTGGTGCAGGACTTCGTGATCCAGCCGCTTGTCCATCGCGGCCGCGTCTCGGCGCATGTGAATTCGCTGGGTGGCGTCATTCTGAATGCCTGGGACAGCGAGTTGTGGAACGCGGCGGACTGGTACCGGATCCCGGTTGATTGATCCGGCAACCGCGATGAGCGTGCCGGAAAAGGACGGGGTGGGATGCTGACATTCGCGTTGCGCCGCCTGCTTTTGTCAGTTCCGATGCTGATCGTCATCGCGCTGGTCATTTTTCTGTTGCTGGATGTCGCTCCGGGCGATCCGATGGGCAACCTGCCGCAGACGATCTCGCCCGAGGTTAGAGCCCAGATGCGCGAGGCCCTGGGCTTGGGTGAGCCGCTGCACGTGCGGTTCTGGAAATGGATGGTGCAGCTTTTCTGGGTCGAGCCGCAGGTGCTGATCGACCATGTCTTTGGCACGTCCCTCGCCGTCGACAAGCCGCGGGTACTGAGCTGGCAAAGCCGGGCGCCGGTGATGTTCGAGATCGCACAGGCCCTGCCCCAGACCCTGTGGGTGGTGGGCACGGCCTATGTCGTAGGTATCCTTATGGCGCTACCGCTGGGTATCTTCGCTGCCTACAGGCAATACTCGGTTTTCGACAACGCCAGCACCTTCGTCACGATGGTGGGATACTCCCTGCCACCCTTCCTGACCGGCCCGCTGATCATCTTCGTCTTCTCGGTACAGTTAGATCTGTTTCCGTTCATTTACGAGACGAGCCACCGTGTCACCGACTGGGAGAGTTTCACGTACCAGGTCAAGCAGATGGTCCTGCCAGTGCTGGTGCTGTCGGTGCAGACCACGGCCCAGATCAGCCGCTACATGCGTTCGGCGATGCTGGACAACCTGAGCCAGGATTACGTGCGCACGGCGCGGGCCAAAGGGATGAGCGAATGGGTCGTCGTGATGGTGCATGTGCTGCGCAACTCGATGATCCCGGTGGTGACGGTCATCGCGCTGGGGGCCCCGGCCATCTTTGGCGGAGCGATCATCACCGAGCAGGTCTTTGCAATCAACGGGATCGGGGCACAGTTGATCGGGGCGATCAAGGCTAACGACCTGCCGCTCGTTCACACGCTCACGTTTCTGTTCGCCGTGCTGATCGTGCTGGCCAACCTGCTGGCCGATCTGCTTTACGGTCTGCTTGACCCGAGGATACGCTATGGCTGATCCACTTCGCGTCTCACACGGGCTATGGCGTGACATCCTGCGCCAGTTCATGCACCACAAGGGCGCCGTATTTGGCGCCGGCCTTTTCGCTGCCATCGTGATCGGCGTGCTTGCAGGTCCGCTGCTTTGGGATGTCGCGCCCGACGCGCCCGATTTCTCGGCGCGCAATGCCGGCCCGAGTGCCGCGCACCCCTTCGGCACCGATCAACTGGGCCGAGATCTACTGGCGCAGGTGCTGGCGGGCGGTCGTATTTCGCTGTCGGTGGGATTGGCGGCGATGGTGCTGTCGGTTGGGCTTGGCACCTTGGTCGGCGTGGCGGCGGGAGTCTTTCGACGGCTCGACGGGCCGTTGATGCGGCTGACGGACCTATTTCTGTCGCTTCCGCTGTTACCCCTGCTGCTGGTCATCGTGATGCTGTTCCGCGAAGCGCTGAGTGCCTCGGTCGGCACGAACACCGGCATCTTTCTTCTGATCGTCATTGCCATCGGCGTAACGAGCTGGATGCCGGTCGCGCGGATCGTACGCGCCGACGTGCTGAGCGTACGGGAGCGCGAGTTCGTGCTGGCCGCGCGCGCATCCGGCACCACACAAATGCGGATTATCACGCGCCATATCCTTCCTAACATCCTGTCGCCCATCGTCGTTTCGGCGACACTGGGCATCGCCAACGCCATCATCACCGAAAGCGCGCTCAGTTTTCTCGGCCTCGGCTTCCCATCCGACTTCCCCACCTGGGGCCGGCTGCTGAGCGACGGGGTGGTCTATCTCTCCGAGTTTCCGTGGCGGGTGTTCTGGCCCGGCCTGATGATCTCGCTCACGGTGCTGAGTGTGAATTTCATGGGCGACGGGCTGCGCGACGCGCTCGATCCCAGGCTGCGTGGACGTGCCGCGCCGCTTTGATCCCGATCAAGGTGTGCCATTTTTCGGCCTGATACTTTGACACGCGAGAAAACAGGAGGCCGCCATGAACTTTGCCCGTCAAAAAGACGCCCTGGTTGAACGCCGCGGCGAGCTGAACGCGCATCTGAGCGCGGTAGAACATGCGTTGGATGAGGCCCCGCCCAAGGATTGGGAGGATCGCGCGTCGGAGCGGCAGGGCGACGAGGTTCTCGAAATGCTCGGCCTCAAGGAAATGGCCGAGTTGCGCCGCATCGACGCCGCCCTGGCGCGAATCGAGGCCGGCACCTACGGGACTTGCCAACGCTGCGGCGAAAGCATCGCGGAAGCCCGACTGGAGTTCCTGCCGGACACGCCGTGTTGCACCGCCTGCGCGTCCTAGGCGCGTCAGGCGGGCATGCGCTGTTCCACGATCCCGGCCCACCAGCTGCACCCCGCCGGAATGACGTCGTCGTTGAAGTTGTATTCCGGGTGGTGCACCGGCGCCGAAGGACCGTTGCCCACCAGGATATAGGCGCCCGGCCGTTCCTCGAGCATGAAGGCAAAATCCTCGCCCCCCATGACCAGAGGCGCCGTATCGCATTGCCCTGACACCGATTTTGCCACCTCGGCGGCAAATTCCGTCTGTTCGTCATGGTTCGCCATTACGGGGTAGTTGTACTCGTAATCCAGCGAGATCTGCGCGCCGAAGGCCGCGCCGAGATGATCGCAGATGCCTTTCATCCGGGTCGCCGCCAGCTCTCGCATCTCGTTACTGAGAGTGCGCACGGTGCCCATAAGCGTCACCCGTGAAGGAATGACGTTGAATGTGTGCGAGGAGGTTTCCATCGAGGTGACCGAGACGACGATCTGCTGGATCGGGTCGGCGTTGCGGCTGACGATGGTTTGCAGGGCCGTTACAAGGTGGCCGGTGACCACCGTGGGATCGATTGTCTCATGCGGCTTGGCGGCATGGCCGCCCTTGCCCTCGACCACGATGTCGAACTTGTCGGTGGCTGCAAAGAACGGGCCCGGGCGGATGGCGAACTGGCCCGGCTCGACCCCCGGCCAGTTGTGCATGCCATAGACTTCCTGGATGCCGAACCGCTCCATCAACCCGTCATCGCACATCTCCTTGCCGCCGCCGCCGCCCTCTTCGGCGGGCTGGAAGATGATCACGGCGGTGCCGTTGAAATTGCGCGTCTCCGCCAGATACTTGGCGGCTCCCAGTAGCATGGCGGTGTGCCCGTCATGGCCGCAGGCGTGCATGGCGCCGGGGGTCTTGGACGCATAGTCCAGCCCCGTGGCCTCGTGAATGGGCAGCGCGTCCATGTCGGCGCGCAGGCCGATGGTGCGGCCCGACGTGGCCTCGCGCCCCTTGATGACCGCGACAACGCCGGTGCGGCCCAGGCCGGTGACCACCTCGTCGCAGCCGAAGCTTTGCAGTTTTTCGGCAACCAGCGCGCTGGTGCGGTGGGTTTCAAAGAGGATTTCCGGGTTTTCGTGGATGTCCCGGCGCCACTCGGTGATCTCATCCTGCATTTCTGCAAAGCGGTTCTTGATGGGCATGGTCGGTCCTTTCAGTATCCACAATCCGAGGTCAGAACGACATGGTCCGGGGCCACAGTGCGATAGAGCGACGGGCCAGGGTCGTGATCCTTGGGGTGTACAGGGGACGGGATCGGTTTGAAACTCAAATCACTTACCTGTCGCCGGTGGGCCGGGTCGGCGACGGGAACCGCGCTGAGCAAGGCGCGGGTGTAAGGGTGCCGAGGACCTTCCAGCACCGCGGCGCGGGGGCCGCGTTCGACAATGCGCCCGGCGAACATGACCGCGACGTGATGGCTGACCCGTTCCACCACCGCCATGTCATGGCTGATGAAGAGATAGGACAACCCCAGCTCGGCCTGCAATTCCATCAGCAGGTCCAGAACCTGCGCCTGAACGCTGACATCGAGCGCCGAGACAGCTTCGTCGGCGACGATTAATTTCGGGTTAAGCGCCAGCGCGCGGGCGATGGCGACGCGCTGGCGCTGACCCCCCGACAGCTCGTGCGGGTAACGGTCGAGATAGCTGCGCGGCAGGCCGACACGATCGAAAAGCGCGGTCACGCGGTCGGTACGTTGTGCCTTGGTCTGGGTCGTGAAATTGCGCAAGGGTTCGGCCACCTGCTCGGCCAGACGCAGAACGGGGTTGAGGCTGCCGTATGGATCCTGAAAGATCATCTGCATCTGCGCCCGGGCGCGGCGCAGCGGCCCGGCGGGCAGCGCGGTGATATCCTGGCCATCCAGCGTGATCCGGCCGCTATCAGGCTCCTCCAGCCGCAAGAGCGAGCGGCCCACGGTGGACTTGCCGCAGCCGGATTCGCCAACGAGGGCGAGGGTTTGACCCGCGTTGATCGAGAAGGACACATCCTCGACCGCGTGGACATGGGCGACGGTGCGGCGCAAGAGGCCGCCGGTGACGGGAAAGCGGGTGGTGAGATGCTCGACCCGCATGAGTTCGGCGCCCTGCCCCGGAACGGGTCTCAACGGTTTTTCGGGGTCGAGCGCGAACGGCTCGGGCCCGGGTTTTCCACGCATGTCGCCCAAGCGAGGCACGGCGGCGAGAAGCCGTTGCGTATAGGGATGCGAAGGTGCGGAAAAGATTTGCGAAACGGGGCCTTCCTCGACCTTTTCGCCCTCTTTCAGGACCACGACGCGATCGGCCACCTGGGCCACCACGCCCATGTCGTGGGTGATGAACAGAACGGCGGTGCCAAAGTCACGACGCAGGCGGTCGATGAGGGCGAGGATCTCGGCCTGGGTGGTGACGTCGAGCGCGGTGGTGGGCTCGTCCGCGATAAGCAGGCGCGGCTCGCAGGCGAGGGCCATGGCGATCATCACCCGCTGACGCATGCCGCCGGAAAGTTCATGGGGATATTGCGTGAGACGGCGAGCGGGTTCGGAAAGACGGACTTCCTGCAGCAATTCCAGGGCCCTGGCCCGCGCGGCGGCGCGCGAGAGGCGGCGGTGTTTGCGCAGGCCTTCAGTCAGTTGGAAACCGATGGTGAAGACCGGGTTTAGGGCGGTGGCGGGTTCCTGGAAGATCATGCCGATGCGGGCGCCGCGCAGGTCACGCATTTGATTTTGCGTGAGTTTTCCAAGGTCGACCGGACCTTGGCCCGCGTCGAAAAGCATCTGCCCGCCGGTGATCTGTCCGCCGTCAAAGCCCACGAGGCGCATCAGGGCCAGCGAGGTGACGGACTTGCCGGATCCGGATTCTCCAACGATTGCAAGGGTTTCGCCGGGCGCGATTTCAAATGAGACATCCCGTACGGCGTCGATCACGCCCGCGTCGGTGCGGAACGAGACGCGCAGGTTTACAATCCGGGCCAGGGGCATGTCGCGCATGAAATCGAGTTAACCCGCCGCATTCGGCGAGGTCAAATGGGAAAGGTGAACGGCGAATCGACGACCGAAACCACGTCGGTATCGCGTCGGTATTTGCAGCGGTATCGCGACGGTGTTCCTGTCAGGCGTGCCGAATGAACGGACCGGACGGTCGTGGCCAGAATTTGTTAAAATTCTGGAGCCGGAAAATGCGCATTTTCCGGGCCATTTTCTGCGCAGAAAATGCCGCCCCCACCTCAGGGCGTGGCGGGCGTCAGGCGGGTGATTCCAACCGAGGCGGCGCGGGCGAGATCGGCATCGAGCGACATCGGGATGTATTCGCCCCGACGCCAGAGCTGGGCCATGTCGTCGTAGTGCCGGCTGAGGAAGTGGCCGGACTGCCCGGTCGCGGTGATGAACACGCTGCTGTCGGGGTCGGCGAAATCGTAGACCCCGCGATAACCCGCGCCGTGCACGTTCTGGAACGGGTCGGGCCCCTGCCCGCGCGTGCGGCCGCGCAGAAGCGTGTTGTCGCCGCCCGAGGTGGATTGGCGGATGTTGACGAAATAGCGCAGCAGCGGCACCTCGCCCAGGACCTGGTGATCGTGGGTGGCCTGGTGCGCGTCGCCCCAGCGCAAGCTTTCGAGGGCGCTGCCATAGCGCTCGTCGATCCAGATGAGGGCCGCGTCGAGAGAGATGCGGGCGAGGTCCGAGCAGGTTTCCTGAACCGTGGACTGGCGGATGTCGCACCAAGCGGACGCGCCGTCGATGTCACGGTACACGCGCTCGATGAACACCGGGTCGGGATGGGTGAACTCGTCGGCCAGCGGGCCGAGGTCGTCGACGATCAGGCGGCGTTGCAGTTCGCGCAGCCACGCGGCGTAGATGAGCGGCTCGGGCAAGTGCTCGTTCATCTCCCCGTTCCATTCGGACAGCAGGTTCAGCGCGCGCTGGCGCTGGCGTTCCGGCGTGCCGTCGGGCGCGGCTTCGCCGGTGAACCACAGGTCCTTGCCGATGAGCGGCAGAAGCGAGCGGGCGGTAAAGCTGACGGTGTCGAGCTGCGCCTCGATGAAGCTGTCGCGGGTATGCACCTCGCGGTTCTGCATCAGGCGGCGCCAGCGGAAAACGCGCTGCGTGTCGCCCCACTTGTAGCTGACGTGGTTGGGGAACGGGCGGTCCACGGTCTTGTTGTTGGTGTTGCCCAGGATGCCGCCCGCCGGGGCCTTGAACTCGGGGTTGGCGGAATAGGCCAGCGTGCCCTGCCAGCGGTTCTTTTCCTCCCACCCGCGCGAGGGGTAGCGGCCGCGGGTTTCATGCTCGGCGTCGCGGCGGGGCATGGCGCCGATGGTCTTCATCGCGATGGTGGTCTGATCGACCAGCGTGAGGTTCTGTGAGGGGGCGATGTAGCCCTCGCCCGCCGCAATCGCCTCGTCCACCGAGGCGGCGCGCATCAGGGTCATGGCCGAGGACAGTGTTGTGTCGCTGTCGGAAAGCGCCGTCCAGCCGAGCGACGCGACATGGCCCGGGGGCGTCACGTCGGCCAGGTTGTAATGCGAGCCGGGCAGCACGGGGCCGTTTTCCGTCCAACGCAGGGTCAGAGTGATGGGAGCCTGGTCCGCGATGCGGATGATGGTGCTTTCTGTGCGGAAGGGCTTGTAGCCCTCGGGCGTTAGGTATTCCTGCGGGTTGTCGGGGTTCAGGCGTTCGATGAAGAGGTCCTGATCGTCGAGGTATGACGACGTGACGCCCCAGCCCAGATCGGCGCTCCGGCCGGCCATGACGATGGGCACGCCGGGGATGGTCGCACCTATGACGCCGCCCGTCTGCAATTCCAGCCGGGCGAGATACCAGATGGCGGGGGCGGTGAGGCCAAGGTGGGGATCGTTGGCAAGAAGCGTGCCGCCAGAAGCCGAGCGCTTGGGCGCGGCGGCCCAGGCGTTGGAGGCGCCGGCGAAAGCGCGCTTCTTGAAGGGGGAAAGCGGGTGTTCGGGGATGCCGGAGCCTGTGGAACGGGCGAACTGGGTGCCTTCGGGAAAGAGGCTGGCGTATTCGGGCAGCGCGGCGATGCCGGTGCCGGGTGCAAGCGGCATGATGTCGTCCAAGCGGTCGGGATCGTCCAGTTCGAGGGCGGCGTGAGCGTAGAGCACTTCCTCTTCCAGATGCGCGGACAGCTGCACCGCCATGAGCTTGACGATGGCGATGGAATCGGCGGGGGTCCATGGCGCCACGGGGTTGTTGAACACGAACATCTCGGGCGCGCCGCGACCCAGGGCGGAGGAGTTGATTTCCTTCAGACGCGCGTTGACCCCGGCGGAATAGGCGCGCAGGGCGGCGAGCGTCTGGGTGTCCTGCGCCTCGACCGACCGCTGGGCCAGCGTGTAGAGGCCGAAGCGGCGCAGGATCTTGTCGATCTCGACGGTGCGGGGGCCGAACACCTCGGACAGGCGCCCCTGCACGGTGCGGCGCAACATTACCATCTGCCACAGCCGGTCCTGCGCGTGGGCATATCCGAGGCCATAGAACGTGTCGGGGTCGTTGGTGCCGAAAATATGCGGCACGTTGGCGTTGTCGCGCACGATCTCGACCGGCTCCAGGATGCCGATGACCTCGAGATCCTTTGAATAGTCCGGCAGCGAGCGCGACAGCAGGAAATAGACGCCCAGCAGCGCGATCAGGCCGAGCAGGATCATCCCGCCCGCGATCCGCACCAGCCATTTGAACACTTGCGCCATGCCCCACCCACGTTAGGTTGCCATTCCGGTGGGGATAGTCACAAATCCCGGCTTAGACAATGGGGCCGCCGATCACAAAAGCGGTCCGACGGCACGAGGGAGAACACGATGACGAAGCTGGCATTTCTGGGACTGGGCGTGATGGGGTATCCGATGGCGGGGCACCTGGCATCGGCGGGCCATGAGGTTTGCGTTTACAACCGGACGGCGGCCAAGGCCGAGGCCTGGGTGAAGGAGCATGGCGGCCGCCACGCGCCCTCCCCGCGCGAGGCCGCGGAGGGGGCGGAGTGCGTGATGTCCTGCGTGGGCAATGACGACGATCTGCGGTCGGTCTGCCTGGGCGATGATGGCGCGTTTGCCGGCATGGCGAAAGGCGCGACCTTTGTCGACCACACGACGGTGTCGGCGCAGGTGACCGAAGAGCTTTACGCGGCTGCCAAAGAGGCCGGGATCGGCTATGTCGACGCGCCGATTTCGGGCGGTCAGGCGGGGGCCGAGAACGGACAACTGTCGATCATGTGCGGCGGTGACGAAGATGTGTATGCCAAGGCCGAGCCGGTTATGGAGACCTATGCCAAGCTCTGCCGCCGGATCGGCGAGAGCGGCGCGGGCCAGATGACGAAGATGTGCAACCAGATCGCCATTGCCGGGCTGGTGCAGGGCCTGTCCGAGGCGCTGCATTTCGCCGAGAAGGCGGGGCTGGACGGTCGCGCGGTGGTCGAGGTGATCAGCCAGGGGGCCGCGGGCAGCTGGCAGATGGCGAACCGCTACGAGACGATGCTGGACGACCAGTTCGAGCATGGCTTTGCCGTGGACTGGATGCGCAAGGACCTGGGTATCTGCCTGAAGACCGGGGACGAGAACGGCGCGTCCCTGCCGGTGACGGCGCTGGTGGATCAGTATTACAAGGATGTGCAAAAGATGGGCGGCGGGCGTTGGGACACGTCGAGCCTGATCAGGCGGCTGCGCAAGCTGGGGTGAGTTGCGAGGCGGGGCCGGCGAGATTGCAGCTGCTGCCGGGAGGCACAGAGAGGTAGAGGAGGCGTGAGATGACCGACTATCCGGTGAACATGGGCGTGACGCCGCAGGTGCAGGGCTTTTTCGACGAAGCCACCAACACGATCAGCTATATCGTCAAGGACCCCGCCAGCGACGCCTGCGCGGTCATCGACAGCGTGATGGACATAGATTACGCTGCGGGTCGGATCACCTATGACCATGCCGACGCATTGATCCGGCAGATCGAGGACCAGGGCCTGCGGCTGGAGTGGATCATAGAGACGCATGTCCATGCAGACCACTTGTCCGCCGCGCCCTATATCCAGGAAAAGCTGGGCGGCAGGATCGGGATCGGATCGAAGATCATGGTCGTGCAGGACACGTTCGGCAAGGTGTTCAACGAAGGCACCGAGTTTCAGCGCGACGGGTCGCAGTTCGATGCCCTCTTCGAGGATGGCGACACCTACATGGTGGGCGGGATGACCTGTTTCGCCATGTACACACCCGGCCATACGCCCGCCTGCATGGTGCATGTGATGGGCGACGCGGCCTTCGTGGGCGATACGCTCTTCATGCCCGACGGCGGCTCGGCCCGGGCGGATTTTCCGGGCGGCGACGCCGGGCAGCTGTATGACAGTATCCAGAAGGTGCTGGCCCTGCCCGACGCGATGCGTTTGTTCATGTGTCATGATTACGGCCCCAACGGGCGCGATATCGCTTGGGAGACCAGCGTGGGCGACGAGAAGGCGCACAACATCCACGTGGGGGGCGGCAAGACGCGGGATGAATTCGTCAAGTTCCGCACCGAGCGGGACGCGACGCTGGCCATGCCCAGGCTGATCATCCCCTCGCTGCAGGTGAACATGCGGGCGGGTAAGGTACCGACGGACAAGGACGGGAACCCGGTGCTGAAGGTGCCTGTTAACGGGTTGTAAGACACCGCGCGTTCCAGGCGCATTCGGAGGGATCGCATGAGCGACGACATCCTGAGCAAGATATCGGCGTCGAACGGCGCGGGAAGCCCCAAGGTGATCGGGTTTTATGACGAAGAAACAGGCAGTTGCCAGTATATCTGCATCTGCCCCGAGACGCGGCACGCGGCGCTGATCGACGTGGTGCAGACGCTGGACCCGAAGTCCTTCTCCACCGGGTTCGCGCCGGCGAAATGGGCGCTGGATTACATCGCGGAACGCGGGCTGGAACTGGAGTGGATTTTGGATACGCACCCGCATGCGGATCACCTGATGGCAGGGGCGTGGCTGAAGGAGCAGACCGGCGCGCCCACGGGGATCGGTGAAAAGGTGCGCGATATCGCGGCGCTGTGGCGGGACTATTACAACATGCCTGACGCCTTTCCGGTCGATCCGCATTTCGACCGGCTGTTCGCGGAGGGCGAGACTTTCAAGATCGGCAATCTGGACGTGAAGGTGATGTTGTCACCGGGCCATACGCTGGGGTCCGTGACCTATGTGGTGGGCGACGCGATCTTTGCCCATGACACGCTGATGATGCCGGATGCCGGCACCTCGCGCTGCGATTTTCCCGGCGGGACGGCGGCGGAGCTTTATGACAGCATCATGCGGATTTTGGACCATCCGGACGCGTTTCGCGTTTTCATCGGGCACGATTACGGCACCGACAGTCGCGACGAGCCTGCCTGGGAAAGCACGGTGGGCCAGCAGAAGCGCGAGAACATTCACTTGAAGGATGGCGCGAGCAAGGCCGAGTACGTGGTGCGGCGCGAGAAGCGGGATGCGACGCTGGCGCTGCCCGACCGGATGCTGGCAGCGTTGCAGGTCAACCTGCGCGGCGGGCGGCTGCCCGAGCCGGAGGAAGACGGAAAGAGCTATCTCAAGATCCCGGTGAACAAGTTCTAGCGACCCGGGCGCGTGGGTTTTCACCCACCCTACGCGGCGCGGATCCCCGCGGCATATCGGTCGATGGCGGAGCGGATGTCCTGCGTCTCGGGCCATTGCGCGGCGTCTTCGCCGTAGCGGTCGAGAAGCGCGGAGTACTCCGCTTCGAGCGTGGCGATGCGGGATTTGTGGGTATCGAGATCGGGGGCTTTGCGCCAGCTTGTGTCGACGCGGCCACGCAGACCACAGGCGCGGCGTGCGGTAGATGTGGCGGTTGGTGTAGACGCCCGGCAGGTGCGCCTCCTCGCCGATCTCGGTGATGAGGGTCTCGGCGGTGGCTTCGGCTTCGGCGTCACGGTTCAGCGCCCAGAGGGTTTCGGCAAGGCGGGCGCGGTTGAAGACCGTGTTGTTGGCGTTGGCGATGCAGAGCTCAATGACGGGCGGCATGGCGGCGTGGTGCACCAGCCGGTTCACCTCCGCGTCGATCTGTCCCTTGACGAGGAAGGCGTCGAGCAGTGTGGCCAGTTGTTCACGTACGGCGGCGTCGGGTTCGGCGGCGAAGCGGTTCTGCACGGCGGGCAGAATCTCCTTGAAGAAATACGCGGTCTTGCTGGTCGACAGAAGCGCGCCGTGCACGGTGCTGATGACGTCGATACGGTCACGTATGTCCGGCGCATCGAGCCAGCCATCGGCGACGATCAGACGCACGACGGCAAGGTTGGTGGTGGAGCCGAAGTGGCAATGCGCGGGACGGTAGTGCAGCGCAGGCATGAGGTCGCGCGGCAGGTCGGCGAGGTGTTGCAGGGCAACCTCGGTCAAGGCGCGGTGATCACGCGCGAGACAGAGCGTGAAATGGGCCAGCGTGCGGGCCGCATCGGTATGACCGGCCTGCCAAAGTCGGGCCGATCAGGGCGTGAAAACCCGCACTGTGCGCCTTGATCAGCTGCGTATGGGCGTCGGTGCTGCGCGGAAGCATCGTGCCGAGCGGCGGATAGGGCAGAAAGGCCGCGGGGCGCCCGGTGGTGTGCGCCCAGAGATGACAGCCCAGCGTGCACCACGCGGTCGCGGGCTGGCTGAGCGTGGAGCCGTCCGCGAGGTCGAGCGCGATCTGGCCGTGGGTGGTGAGCCTGGCGGTGAAGTCCGGCAGCTCCGGCGCCGGGGGTGTGTTTTCCTGCATGTGCGAGAGCGCCTTGCTGACCCGGCTGACAAGAGGCGGGTAATGCGCAAAGAGCGTGGCCATGGTGGTGAAGAGATCGCGCAGGATCTGCGTCAGGTCGGCGCGTTCGGCCGCGGGGCGTGCGGTGGCGAGCGTGCGAGTCATGTCCGCCGCGCCGTGAAAAGCGACGCGGTCGCCGTGATGCAGAAGGACACCGTCAGCACCGGCATCGTCGCGCAGGTGATATCGGTCGACATAGGCGAGGTCACTGGCAGGCGCGTCCAACAGGCGGGCGCCGACCCAGGCACGGGTGCCATCGGTCAGCATCGAAGCGCCGCAGACCCGGTCCGCATCGGGGGACGCATCGGACAGGCGCAGGCCCCGGTACCAGACGCGCGACACATCGCGGAAATAGGGCGCGCGCCAGGGCAGCGTATCGTCCTAGCCCAAGGGTGCCAGCGTGTCGAAATCCGCACCGTCGAGACGGGCCCAGGTGTCAGGGCCGGTCGTCAGGGACATCCAGACCCCTGCCCCGTCGGTCAGTGCGACATGGGGCATGTTCACCTCG
This sequence comes from Roseovarius sp. MMSF_3350, assembly GCF_030733425.1. GTDB lineage: Bacteria > Pseudomonadota > Alphaproteobacteria > Rhodobacterales > Rhodobacteraceae > Roseovarius. The sequence goes on along the minus strand of NZ_JASHIZ010000027.1, from coordinate 2,825 downwards.
TTTTCGTCAAACCAGCGCAGGCGCAGGCCGGGCGCGCAGAGGTCAATGCCGTCGGGGGGCGGCACCTTGTGAGTGCTGAAATAAAACTGCGTGCTGTCGGTGGCGTAGACATGGCCGGGCGGACGCAGGTCCGCAGGCCCGCTGCCCTTGGCCAGCCGCATGCGTTTGTCGCGGAAGTAGCCGGTGGTGGCGTCCCGGCCATGAAGGGGGCCGAGGGCGGTGAAGCTGTCGGCGTCAGCGGATTTGATCGGCTTCAGCTTGCGGGCCGTGACCAGGTAGATCGTGTCGGCGTCGCGCACGTAGGTTTGGGACAGGATATCAAATTTCGTGGTGTCAAGTTCCATGCACTGACCGCAAGCGCACCTCGAAACGGGTTGGCCCGCGTGGCGTCCGTTACAAGGCTGACGACCACGGGGGGATGTACGGACCGCATGGTTAACCGTATGGTCCTGCTGGCGACAGGGGGATCTTTGCCTGGACCTTGGCCGCGCCCGCGGGGGTGCCGGGGCAATTCGCGGTGCCGGTGGGGTTTATACCGGCCCGGCCTCAGCATGTGGTGGCGACCGGGGTGCCCGGCGAGTGACCAGGGAGCGCGTGGGTTTTCACCCACCCTACGCGGGGGCCGGTGAAACCGCGTTTGATTGCGCCAGGTGGACGGCGAAACCGCTTTCGCTTCAGAGGCTGAGCTTGTCGCGCATGAAGGCGAGCGCGACCGACAGGCCATCGGGCGCAATACCGTGGGCGGTGCCTTTCATGACGTGGGCGTAGACCTCTTTCCAGCCGGCGGATTGCAGCGCTTCGGCGGCCTCGGGAAGGGATTGGGGCGGCACAACGTCGTCGGCGTCGCCATGGACCAGCAGCACGGGCGGGCGGCTCACCACCTCGTCGGCCAGAAGCTCGGGTTGTAGCAGGCGGCCGGAAAAGCCGACGATGCCAGCGATCTCGTCCTCGCGGCGGGGCGCGACGTGCAGGGCCATCATCGTGCCCTGGGAAAAGCCGAAGAGAACGACCTGTTCGGGCAGTACGTCCTCGTCCACCATGAGCGCGTCGAGAAAGGCGTCGAGGTCTTTCGCGGCGGCCTGCAGCCCGCGATGGGCCTCTTCCTCGCTAGAGCCGTCGATCCACGGTATCGGGAACCACTGGTGGCCCATGGGCATCATCGGGATCGTCTCGGGCGCGTCGGGTGCGACGAAAAGCGTGTCGGGCAGGTGTTCGGCCAGGGGATCGGCGAGACCCAGGAGGTCGGCCCCGTTGGCGCCGTATCCGTGCAGGAAGACGACGACGGAGCGGGTCGTGCCCGACATGGGTTCCTTGCGGCCGGCCTGAAGTACGCGGGTCATCTGATGCCTTCCCTTTGTTTCGCCACACGGTAGTAGGCCCAGAGCTGGCGGGCTGCAACCGATCTCCACGGGCTCCAGGCGATGGCCATGTCGCGCAGGGCGCGGTCGCGGGGGCGTGCGGGTAGATCGTAGAGGAGGCGGGCGGCCTCTTGCAGGGCGAGGTCGCCGGGGGCGAAGACATCCGCCCGGCCCAGCGAGAACATGGCGTAGATCTCGGCCGTCCAGGTGCCGATGCCGGGAACTTGCGTGAGGGTGGCGATGACCTCGTCGGTGGGAGCATCGCGGAGCGCCCTGAAGTTTATGCCTGCGTCCGAGAGCGCACGGGCATAGCGGATCTTCTGGCGGCTGAGGCCCGCGGCGCGCAGGTCGTCGTCGGAGGCCCACATGATCTTGCGCGGGCCGGTGAGCTGGGCGGCCTTCAAGCGGGCCCATATGGCGGTGGCGGAAGCGGTGGAAACCTGCTGACTGACGATGGCCGAGAGAAGCTCGGCGAAGCCGTCGCGGCGGCGGCGCAGGGGGAGCGGACCGGTCTGCTGATAGGCATGGGCCATGCGGGGGCAGAGCGCGGTGAGGTGCGCCACGCCCTCGGCGACGTCCGCATGGGTTTCGATGATCCGCTCGGTCACAGGGCACGGACCCATGCAAGCGCCTCGTCCGCGGATTCGGCGCGGGGGGCGTCGGGCTGCGGGGGGCGGTTGACGAGAGCCACGCGGATGCCAAGACGGCGGGCGGCGTCCAGCTTGGTGCGGGGCGTGGGGCCGCCGGCGTTCTTGGCGATGAGCCAGTCGATGCCGAGCGATTTGAAAAGGTCGTATTCGTGCTGCTCCGAAAAGGGTGGGTCGCCGGGCAGGAAACGGCCGTTGGGGAAGGGAAAGGGCGTGTCGGGCACGTTGATCTGACGGCTGATGATGGTGCAGGCCGAGAGGTTGGCGAAGCGTTGGAGCGTCTGGCGGCCGGTGGCGAGAAAGACGGTGGATCCCGGGGCGATGTGGCTGGCCGCCTCTTCCTCGTGATCGATCAAGATCCAGTCGTCTCCCGGCCCCGGCGTCCAGGGTGGGCGCAGGACCTGGCAATAGGGTATGCCGAGGTCGGCACAGACCCGGGCGGTGCGTTGCGAGATGCGGGCGGCGAAAGGGTGCGTTGCGTCGAGCACGGCGGTGATGGCCTGATCGTTCAGATAGGTGCGGAACGCGGCCTCGCCCCCGAAGCCGCCGCTGCGCGTGGGGATGGCCAGTGGCGCGGGCGCGCGGGAGGCGCCGGCCAGCGAGGCCACCGCCACGATGCCGCTCGCATGCAATTGGGCGGCGATGGTCTTGGCCTCGCCCGTGCCGGCCAGCAGGAGGAGCGTCACGAAGGTGGCCTTTGCGGTGAGAAGAGCGGTCTTGCGGGCATGGTCGGGCGGACTATAGGCGGGCAAGCCTGCCGCGCCAATGGGCCAATTTCGCATTGCGCTGCGCGCAATACGACCGATGGGGGGGGGGGGGG
>NZ_JASHIZ010000026.1 GCF_030733425.1 Roseovarius sp. MMSF_3350 | reverse complement strand
GTCTTGCCGTGGTCAACGTGACCAACGGTCCCGATGTTCACGTGCGGTTTCGAACGGTCAAACTTTTCCTTTGCCATGGGTTTGGCTCCTCTTTTTCTTGTCGGACGGTGGGGTGAAACCCCACCCTACGGTGATGGGTAGGGCGGGGTTCGCCCCGCCACCCGGGTTATGCGTATTTCGCCTGGATCTCTTCCGAGATGTTCGACGGCACAGGCTCGTAATGCGAGAACTGCATGGTGAACTGGGCGCGGCCCGACGACATCGAACGCAGCGTGTTGATGTAGCCGAACATGTTGGCCAGCGGCACGTTCGCGGCGATCGCGATGGCGTTGCCGCGGGGCTCCTGGCCCGACACCTGGCCCCGACGCGAGGTCAGGTCGCCGATCACGTTGCCGGTATACTCTTCCGGCGAGATCACTTCGACCTTCATGACGGGCTCCAGCAATTTCGCACCGGCCTTGCGCAGACCTTCGCGCATGCCCATCCGTGCCGCGATCTCGAACGCCATGACCGAGGAGTCCACGTCGTGGAACTTGCCGTCAATCAGCGCGACCTTGAAGTCGATCACCGGGAAGCCGGCCAGCGGGCCGCTGTCCATCACGCTCTCGATGCCCTTCTCGACGCCGGGGATGTATTCCTTCGGCACGGCACCACCGACGATGCGGCTCTCGAACGAATAGCCTTCGCCCGGCTCGGTCGGCGAGATGATCAGCTTGACCTCGGCGAACTGACCCGAGCCACCCGACTGTTTCTTGTGGGTGTAGGTGTGCTCGATCTCGTGGCTGATGGTCTCGCGATAGGCCACCTGCGGCGCGCCGATGTTGGCTTCGACCTTGAACTCGCGCTTCAGACGGTCGACCAGGATGTCGAGGTGCAACTCGCCCATGCCCTTCATGATGGTCTGACCGCTCTCGATGTCGGTTTCGACGCGGAAGGACGGGTCCTCGGCGGCCAGACGGGCCAGGCCCTGGCTCATCTTCTCCTGGTCGTTCTTGGTCTTGGGCTCGACCGCGATCTCGATCACCGGATCGGGGAAGGTCATGGTTTCCAGAACCACCTGCTCTTTCGGATCGCACAGCGTGTCGCCCGTGGTGGTGTCCTTCAGACCGGCCAGCGCGATGATGTCGCCGGCGAATGCCTCTTCGATCTCTTCGCGGTTGTTCGAGTGCATCATCATCATACGGCCGATGCGCTCTTTCTTGCCCTTGGTCGAGTTCTGGACCGTGTCGCCCTTGTTCAGCACGCCCGAGTAGATGCGCGTGAAGGTCAGCGAACCGACGAACGGGTCGTTCATGATCTTGAACGCCAGGCCCGAGAACGGCATGGAATCGTCCGCGCGGCGGGCGATGTTGCGGGTCTCGGTCTCGTCATCCGGGGCAAAGCCCATGTAATCGACAACGTCGAGCGGGCTCGGCAGATAGTCGACCACGGCGTTCAGCAGCGGCTGCACACCCTTGTTCTTGAACGCGGAGCCGCCCAGAACCGGAACGAAGCTCAGCGACAGCGTGCCCTTGCGGATCAGCTTCCGCAGGGTCGGCACATCGGGCTCGTTGCCTTCCAGGTATTCCATCATCGCGTCGTCGTCCATTTCGACGGCGTTCTCGATCAGCTTGCCGCGCCATTCGTCTGCCTGGTCCTTGAGGCTGTCGCGGATCGGCTGACGGGTCCAGGACGCGCCTAGGTCTTCACCTTTCCAGGTCCACTCTTCCATGGTGACCAGGTCGATGATGCCTTCCAGCTCGTTCTCGGCGCCGATCGGCATGGCGATCGGAACGGCCTTCGCGCCGGTGCGGCTTTCGATCATCTCGACACAGTTGAAGAAGTCGGCACCGATCTTGTCCATCTTGTTGACGAAGACGATGCGCGGCACCTTGTAGCGGTCGGCCTGGCGCCAGACGGTCTCGGTCTGGGGTTCGACACCCGCGTTGGCATCCAGCACGCAGATGGCACCGTCAAGCACGGCCAGCGAACGCTCGACTTCGATGGTGAAGTCGACGTGGCCGGGTGTGTCGATGATGTTCATGCGGAACTTGGTGTCGTCGGTGCCTTCTTTCGTCGGGTCTTCCTGCCACTGCCAGAAGGTGGTGGTGGCGGCCGACGTGATGGTGATCCCGCGTTCCTGCTCCTGCTCCATCCAGTCCATCGTGGCCGCACCATCGTGCACCTCACCGATGTTGTGGGATTTGCCGGTGTAGAACAGGATCCGTTCCGAGCAGGTGGTCTTGCCTGCGTCGATATGGGCCATGATGCCGAAGTTGCGGTAGCGTTCGAGCGGATAATCGCGTGCCATGATGTAATGCCTCTAGAGGTTTACCAGCGGTAATGGCTGAAGGCTTTGTTCGCCTCGGCCATCTTGTGGGTGTCTTCACGTTTCTTGACGGCGGTCCCGCGCGAGTTCACGGCGTCCAGAAGCTCGCCTGCAAGGCGCTCTTCCATCGTGTTCTCGTTGCGGCCACGGCAGGCGGTGATCAGCCAGCGGATCGCCAGCGCCTCGCGGCGCTCGGGGCGAACCTCGACCGGAACCTGGTAGGTGGCACCACCGACACGGCGCGAGCGAACCTCGACCGACGGTTTGATGTTGTCCAGCGCTTCGTGGAAGATTTCCACAGGCGCGCGCTTGACCTTGTCTTCGACGCGATCCAGCGCGTTGTAGACGATTTTCTCCGCGACCGACTTCTTGCCGTCGATCATCAGGTTGTTCATGAACTTGGTCAGAACCCGGTCGCCATACTTGGCGTCGGGCAGGATTTCACGTTTTTCAGCGGCGTGACGACGAGACATCTGAAATTCCTCTTACTTGGGACGCTTGGCGCCGTATTTCGAACGACGCTGCTTGCGGTCCTTGACGCCTTGGGTATCCAGGACACCGCGCAGGATGTGGTAACGCACACCGGGAAGGTCTTTCACACGGCCGCCACGGATCAGGACCACCGAGTGTTCCTGCAGGTTGTGGCTTTCGCCGGGGATATAGCTGATGACCTCGAAGCCATTGGTCAGGCGCACCTTGGCAACCTTCCGCATGGCCGAGTTCGGCTTCTTGGGCGTGGTGGTGTAGACGCGCGTGCAAACGCCGCGCTTCTGCGGGCACCCTTGCAGGTGCATCGACTTCTGGCTTCTTGTTTTCGGCTGCCGCGGCTTGCGGATCAGCTGTTGGATCGTTGGCATAGGGTCTCTTTCCCGTCTCTCAACACATGTGTTTGCACCGGGTCACCCCCGCGCGGTTTCAGTTCGTTTCGCACATCACGCGTCCGCAATGCGCAAATACCGCAATCGTTTCCATTCCGAGGTAAACGACGCGGCGGGTTCCCAGAGGATCGGGGCGCTCAAACGGCCCGGATCTTGTCCACTAGAATTTTGAGTTCGACACTCGGGGCGGCCCCCACGGTCGAGATGAGCGGCGTATAGGGGGAGTCGTCGCAGGTGTCAACACTCCCATCCGCCCGAGATTGCAAAGCGGCAAACCCCCGGCAAATTCGCCGCGACGCGCGGCATTGCGCCCCGTCAGGCCGCCGCCGGACCGCACTACCGCCCGGCAACCGTCCGGGCAACCCCCGGTTTCCCGCTTGCCCGCTTCACGCGCATTTGCAACCATGCGCAAACACGTCTCGAAGGTCCCCCGCCCCATGCGCGCTATCGGAATCTGCCGGTTTTCCTATCCCGCCCTGGGCGGCTTCAAGCGGATGCACGACACGGTAGAGGAGCGCGAAGCCTATCTCTATGCGCCCGAGCGGATGGACCTGCGGTTCCGCCATTTCGAGACCCTCACCTTGCCCTCCATCGCCGCGCAGAAGGACAAGCGCTTCACCTTCCTCGTGCTCACCGGCGAACGGATGCCCAAACCCTACTGGGACCGGCTCAACGACATCTGCGCACCTGTCGAACAGATCTCCATCGTCACCGCCGAACCGATGAAGCACCGCACCGCGATGCAGATCGCCATTCAGCGCGAACTGGCCGAAGGCAAGGATGAGGAATCCCTCCAGTTCCGGCTCGACGACGACGACGCGGTCGGCACCAATTTCATCCGCGGCATTCGGCGCACTGCGCGGCTTGCAGGCAAGCTGCGCGACGGCTGGCAGAACATGGTGATCGAATATTCCCGCGGCTATTCGGTCAAGCTCACACCCGAAGGCATCCTCGCGCAGGAGATCCAGGGCCAGTTCCTGGCCTGTGGCCTGGCCGTGCTGTTCCGCCCCGGCGACCCCAGGACGGTGATGAACTACGGCCATCACAAGCTGCATCACACCATGCCCACCCTGATCGAGCCCGAAACCGCGATGTACCTGCGGGCACTCCATGACGACAACGACAGCCACGCCCGGATCAGCACCGAGGGCCTCGCGCCCCTGACCGACGATCAGCGCGCCTTTTTCAAGGATCGCTTCAATGTCGACGAGGCGGCTGTGCAAGCGGCCTTTTCCGTCCCAGCCGCGTCTCGCGGTAGAGCGTGAACAGCCCGCTGCCCACCACGATCGCCGCGCCGATCAATGTCAACGTCTCCGGCCACTCGCCAAAGGCCACGAACCCCAGCAGCATCGCCCATAACAGGCCGGTATAGCGAAAAGGCGCGACAAAGCTGATTTCGCCCACCCGCATCACCATGATCGAGAACAGATAGCCGCCGATGATCAGCAAAGAAGCGGCGCCCACCAACCCGATCTCGCGCCCGCCCATCGGCGCCCACGGCACGCCCAGGCTCAGCAGACCGAAGATCGTCATCGTCGCGACGGATGTAAGCAAGGTGACAAAAATCGACGGCGTCTCCTTCGACAGCCGCCGCGTCGACAGATCGCGGACGGTCACGCACCCCACCGCCAGCAGGGCGTAGACCGCGTAAAAGTTGAAGTCCGCCGTCCCCGGCCGCACGATCAGCAGCACCCCGGCGAACCCCACCAGGATCGCCAGCATCCGCCGCCAGCCCACCGGCTCGCGCAAAAACAGCGCGGCGGCCAGCGTGATGGTCAGCGGCAGCGCCTGAAGGATCGCCGTGACGTTGGCCAGCGGCATGTTGAAAAGCGCCGTCAGAAAGAAATAGGCCGCGCCTACCTCCGCGCCCGTTCGTGCGGCCATCAGACCCCAGTCGCGGCGCGGCAGCCTTGCCCGCAGCGCGCCCATCCGCCATGCCACCAACGCCACCAGAGCGCTTGTCAGAAGCCCGCGCAGCAGCAGCAACTGAAACAGCGGCACGTCCCCCGCCATCGCCTTCATGGCGGTGTCGTTGAAGGTGAAGCACGCCATCGACGCCATCATCAGCAGCGCGCCGGTCAGGTTGTCCGAACGGGTCATGCCCCGGCTCTAGACCGGCGCCGCAGCCGGTACAAGCGGCAAGCGTATCAGTCCGCCAGCATCAGGATCATCGCCACGTTCGGCACCACCGCCACGAAGGATACAAGAGCGTAGTGCGACGCCGTCACGGCCTTGCCCAACCGGGTCTCTTTCCGCGTGGCCCCTTCAAGGCTGTATGCCATGGCCATCACCGCGTACCCGCTGGCCTCCCGCCTGCGCCGCTCCGTCCGCAGCTCCGCCATGCTGCGGTCGAAGATCTCCCTCTGCCGCAGGTATTCCACACTGCGCGCGTCCTGTTCTACCGTCTGTCGGTCCATATCCCGTCTCCCTTCCGGAAACGGTTATCTAGGCGGGGCTGCACGCGCTTCTACCGCCCCGGATAAGACGCGCCAATCTGTCGCTCGAACCCGAGTTTCATCGTTCCGTAAATACTCGAACAAACCAAACCTGCGCGGCGCAGCCGCACAATCGGATCAGATCGCAGCCCCGGGCGCCAGCGCCTCCAGCAACGCGCCATGCACCGCCGCGTTCGCAGCCACGACCCCGTCGAGCTTCGGCATGGGGTTGTTGAACCTCAGCGGCTGCCCTTCCCGGTCCGACGTCACGGCACCGGCCTCGCGCAGGATCAGATCGCCCGCCGCGATGTCCCACTCCCATGCCCCGCGCAACGTCATCATCGCGTCGAACCGCCCCTCGGCCACCAGCGCCAGCCGATAGGCCAGTGACGGGCGAAATCCCCGGTCCATTCCGGGCGGCCGCCCGGACCGCCAGTGCCGCGCATCGAAATTCGGTTTCGCGGCCAGCATGCTGCTGCCGTCCAGCGACGCCGCATCGCTTACCTTCAGGAACCGGCCATTCAGCGTCGCCCCCTGTCCGCGTGCAGCGGCGTACATCATGTCCCGCATCGGCAGGTAGACCACGCCGGCCACTACGTCGCCCCGCTCGACCACGGCCAGCGCATGGGCCCAGGTCCGCGTACCCTCGATAAAGCTGCGCGTGCCGTCGATTGGGTCGACGATGAACACCCGCTCGCGCGACAGCCGCTCCGGCGTGTCCGCGCTCTCCTCCGACAGCCAGCCATAGTCCGGCCGCGCACCGCGCAACTGTTCGGCCAGCACCTCGTTCACCGCGAGGTCCGCTTCGGTCACCGGCCCGGCATCACCCGGCTTGTCCCAGGCCCGCGCCTCGGGCCCGGTATACCGGCAGGCCACCTCGCCCGCCGCCCGCGCCGCCGCGATCAAAAGGTCCAGCTCAGTTGCCGGCAAGGGTCAATCCTTCGACCAGCAGCGACGGCACCACGCGCGACTTCCAGGGACGCGCGTCGTTCGCCGGTATGATTCCGCGCAACATCTCCGGCAGGCTGCCCGCGATGGTGCATTCGTTCACCGGAAACGCGATCTCGCCATTCTCGATCCAGAACCCCGACGCCCCGCGCGAATAATCGCCCGTGTTGGGGTTGATCGTCGAGCCGATCATCGACGTCACCAGCAGGCCCGTGCCCATTTCCGCCATCAGCTCTTCGCGGCTCTTGTCGCCCTGCGTCAGCGTCACGTTGGTCGACAGAGGCGAGGGTACCGACGAGGGCGCCCGCCGCGCATGACCCGTCGATGGCAGGCCCAGCTTGCGCCCCGTCGACAGGTCCAGGATCCAGGATTTCAGCACGCCGTCCTGCACCAGCGCCCGTCTTGCCACCGGTAGCCCCTCGGCATCGAAAGGCTGCGAGCCAAGCGCGCGCGGGCGCAGCGGATCGTCGATCAGCGACAGCGCGTCCGGCAGCACCGGCGCGTCCATCCGGTTCATCAGCCAGGATGCCCCGCGCGACACCGCGCCACCGTTGATCGCCGCCAGAAGATGCCCGATCAGGCTTGCGGCCACGCGCTCGTCGTAAAGAACGGGATAGGACCCGGTATAAGGCTTCTTGGCATCCAGCATCGCCGCGGCCCGCTCGCCCGCCCGCGTCCCGATCTCCTCGGGCGTGCGCAGGTCTTCGGCGAACACGCGCGTATCGGCGTCATAGTCGCGCTGCATCCCGGTGCCCTGCCCCGCGATCGCCACGGCGCTCAGGCTGCGGGCGCTGCTGGTAAATCCGCCCGAGAACCCGTTCGAGCCGGCCATGTGCATCTGCTCGACCTGGTGATCGGCAGCCGCCTGCACCTGGGTCACTCCATCAACGCCCATCGCCGCCGCCTCCAGCGCGAGTGCGGCCTCCTGCATGTCGGGCGCCGCCGGTTCGGCGCCGGGATCGTGCAGTTCGAGCGCCGCGGCGTCCCAGTCCCGCGCCAGCTGCTCGGGCGCCGCCAGCCCGGCAAACGGATCTTCGGGCGCTTCCCGCGCCATGGCAACGGCCCGCTCCGCCAGCATTGCCAGCGTTTCGTCGCGCGTGTCCGACGCCCCGACACAGGCTTGCCGCTGTCCCACGAACACCCGCAACCCGATCTCGACGCTTTCCGACCGCTCGGCCTGTTCCAGCGTCCCGCCCCGGACGTTGATGCTTTGCGACCGCCGCTCGACAGCCACCGCATCCGCCGCCTCTGCGCCGGCCTTGCGGGCGGCGGACAGCAGCGCTTCGGTCAGGGTTTCCGGGGTCACGGACATGAAAGTCTCCTGGTTGCGCCGCCCCGATCGGGCATCTTGGCGGCATGAGGGATAGGGTCGAGGACCGATCTACTGCGCCGCCGGAACGGGCGCAAGCCATGCGGGGCGCGGTCAGCGCAGCCGCTGCCCGTTCACCGTGACCTGACCGTCAGGGCCGATCTCGACCTCGGCGCGCACTGCGTCGGTCTCGCCCTCACCCTCCACCGGCGCGGTGAACATGCCCATCATCATCCGGGCCGACATCGCGTCCTCGGCCGTCAGAACACCGACAGCGATCAGCCGGTCAAGCAGGTCCTGCGCGCCAACCAGCTCGAATCGGGCGTCTCCCTTGGCGGCCGGGAACCCGTCGAGCATGCGCGGGGCAGCATGATCGAATTCCACCGCGCCTCTTCCGGTCAGTTCCGCATCCCAGAACCGGACCTCCAACGCCTTGAGGTCCAGCGTTTCTATCGAAACCGGCAGGGCGCCGTAAAACGACCGCCCCAGCGCCGCCAGGTCAAAGACCGTCTCCAAAAGTATCGCCTTGCCGCCCAGGTCGACCTTCAGGTCCGCCGTCTGCCGCGCCAGACCGTCGGCCACGAAAAACTGTGCCCAGGTGTCCTCGGACAGTGTCAAGCCGTCCAGTTCGAAGCGCAGCGCGTAATCCTGCGGCTCGACCTTGCGCAGGACCGGCATCGCCAGGTCCAGCAGAACCCGCGCCGCCTCCAGGTCCACGTCGAGGTCCAGCGCCTTGTCCGTCAATTGCATCACGGCCCCGTCCGAGCCCGAGACGACACGAGCCCCCTCGCCCGCCAGCGTGAAAAGCGCGGTGATGTTCACCCACCTGGTCTCGCCCGTGGCAATCAAATCGCCGGCGACCCATTCCTCGTCCTCATCCAGCCCCGCCGCCGCCACGGCTTCGTGTCTGAGCGTCATGCCCGCCTCTGCAAGCTCCGGCAGACGGTCGAGCGCGGGTCCATCCCGCGGCAGGCGCAATTCGGTCAGGGTCTCGACTTCGTCGCGCTTCAGCGTACCGGCCAGACCCTGCGGGGTGGTCCCGTCACCATAGCCATAGTCGATCACCACCTGTCCGGCCTCGCCCCGGCGCGTGAAATGCAGCCAGCCATCGGCGATCCGACTGGTCTGCGTGATGTCGAAACGGGACTGCACGTATCGGTATTCCGCCGGAAAGGGCCGGCCGCGAAACCCGTATTCGGTCATGTCGATCTCGAAACGCGCCCCGCTCCAGCGCGTCTCGACGCCGTCGTCGGCCTCGCGCATCCGCACGCGGACATCCTCCATCCGCCAGGCCAACGCGCCGGACGCGGCAATACCCGGTCCTCCGTCGCCTGTCGGGGACAGGCTGAAAGGCATGGTGTCGGACGCGGGCAACTGCACCTCGACCTCCCCGGCGTCGGGCACGAAACGCGGGCCCGGCAGTTGCAGATTCATCTTCAGTGGAAGCCCCGGAAACCGCATCGTCAGAAAGATCGGCCCCACCGCAAGCGCATCGCCCTCGGGCACGGCTTCGGCCTCCCACTCAAGGCCAAGCGCCTCGAACTGTGCCGTCCAGACGCCCCATGCCTCGTCGGGTGTCAGCTCGGCAAACGCGGCTTGCGGCGCGCACAGCACCGCAGCCGCCAATGCCAGCCGTCGTCTCATCGGCTCACCGCAAGCGCTGACCGTTGGCCAGCACCTGGCCATCCTCGGTCACCTCGATGGTCGAGGTGATCACGTCCTCGCCCTCGCCGGGTGTGCCGAACATTCCCAGCATCATGCGGGTTCCCATCGCCTGCTCTTCGGGGACCAGCCCCATGGCGACCAGCGTATCGATCAGGCCGTTGGCCCCGCTGACCCGCAAGTCCACGCTGCCGCTCGGGGCAGGCATACCCGGGAAAGTCTCGTAATCCTCGTTGTCGATCTCGAAGGCACCGCTGCCGGTAAGCTCCGCGCCCACCGCGCGCACCACCAGCTCGTTCAAACGCAGGCTTTCGATCCGGCCCAGCGTCTCCTCGGCCGGCGGGACTTCCATCATCCGCATGATATCCAGCGGATCGCGGCTCAGCGCGGCCTCGCCCGACAGGTCCAGAACCACCGTCATCGGGTCGCGCGGCAGTTGTTCCTGCCCATCGAACAGCGCCCAGATCGCCTCGTCCAGCGACACCTCTTCCAACGTCATGCGCACCTCCACCGGAACTGCGCCATCGGTCTCGGTCAACGGCGCGGTGACCCGGCCCTCGCTGCGTGCAATCTCGCCCGCAATCGGAAACGGCAGGTCCGGCGGCATCAGGAACTCGAACGCGAAATCGGTATAGACACCACTCATCGACAGGCCATCCTCGCCCAGCGAGATGTCGTTGCTGTCCATGGTATAGGCGGTGGCCTGGCGCATCTCCGTGTCCTCGACCTTTGTCACCGTCGTGCCATCCACCCGCATGCCTCCGGTCCTGGCCACAAGCATCAGCCCGGCCCGCAGCGCATCGTCAAGGTTCAAAAGGTCGATCTGGCCCGCCGGGATCGCCATTTCCAACTCCGACGTACCACCGGTCATCTTTTGCGTCCCGCTCGACACCGCGCCTTCCGGATCGCTGAATTTCGTGTCGAAGGTCATGGTGTCCGAGGTCGTGGACATGGACACCTTCACGATATCGCCCTCGGTGATCTCGTACCGGCTGGTGCCGGTCAACGTGCCTTGCACCGACACGTCCAGCACGCCTTCGTCCGGCACGGTGAAATCGGTCAGGGCGAACCGCGCATTCTCGAACGCGCCCTCGTAACTCACCTGCCCCGGCGTTCCGGTGGCGATGGTCGGTGTGTCAAAGCCCTCGTAGGTCAGCGTTGCCGACATCACCTCGCCCTCGTCAGGCAAAGTAAAGGTGACCTCGGCCGTCATCCCTTCGGAATAGCTCAGCGCGACGCTGCCGTCGCCCTGCTCGGTCAGCGTGAACCCGTTCGAGCTCAGCCGCGCCTCGCCCGCGTCCATCGGCAGGGCATAGGTCATGACCATGCTCTCAACCCGCAGGCTGTCGCCCTCGCGCACCGGCTCGGCGGTGACGTCAAAGCCAAGGGCACGGGCCGGGGCCATCATGTTGGTCAGCACGTGCTCGGCCGTCACATCGGCCAGCGCCGCCACCGGCATCACGGCAGAGGCGCTCAAAATCACGGGAAACACGCGGAAATTCGTCATAAGGCTTACCTCTCGTCAGCACTCGAAAACCGTCAAAAGCACGAGGGGCCGGATCGTCCGGCCCCCTCGGATTTCCTTGTCGTCCTCGGGCTCAGCGCAGGCGCTGCCCGTTGGCCAGGACCTGCCCGTCGCTGTTGACCTCGATCTTCGAAGTCAGCACATCCTCGCCGTCGCCGGGCACCGCGAACATGCCCATCATCATGCGCACGCCCATCGCCTGTTCCTCGGGCACAAGGCCCATGGCGATCAGCGTATCCAGCAGCCCGTTCGCGCCCGTCAGCCTGAGGTCGACGGACCCGTCCGGCGCGGGCATCCCGTTGAAGGTCTCGAGGTCGGTATTGTCGAAGGTGAATTCACCTTCGCCGGTCAGTTCCGCGCCCGCGGCGCTGACCGTCAGCGTGTTGATGTCCAGCGTATTCAGCTCGCCCGGCATCCCCAGTTCGCCGGTTTCCGCAGCCTCCATCTGCTCGGGATCGAACAGGTCGAAGAACAGCTTGGCCGTCCCGGTCAGGTCGAGGTCGATCGTCGCCGGGTCATGCGGCAGTTGGCCCGCGGGGTCGAAAATGCCCCAGATCATGTCCGACATGGTGAATTCGCCCAGCGTCAAGCCCATGGCGAAATCCTGTTCCTCTTCGCTCTTGGCGACGGGCATGGTCAGGTTGAACGCGGCGGTGCCGAACGCGACCTCGATCGGCAGCGGGATGTCGCCCCCGGTCATCTTCAGCTGCATGTTGCTGGATGACAGATCATAGGTCAGCCCGTCTCCGCCCAGCGCGACGGTGATCTCGCCACCGTCCGAACTTGTCGTGCCTTCGGTCGTCTGCGGCGGATCGACCAGCTTGAATTCGCTCGACCCCTCGGTATAGGCCACCGTCGCGTCCACGTCGAAACCGTTCTCGATCGACGCCCCCAGGTTTGCAGGGTCCATTTCCAGCGGCATCGTGCCGTTGGCCGCGACGGTCATGCCGGCGAACTGGCCGTTCAGCATGATCTCCCCGCCCTCGCCCTCGGGCTCGTCGATATCGACGGTATAGGTCACCGGCCCCGTGGTCATCTTCTGCTCGGAAGTGCGCAGATCGCCGATCTTCATGGTGGTGGTGCCACTGACATCGGCGATCCGGAACTCGACAGTGCCAAGATCCATGGTCTCGCCTTCGACCGTCACCTCGTTCAGGATGATGGCGACTTCATCTGCCGTGTAATTGTAAAGCAGGTCATCGGCATCGCCGGACGCCGTCATTTCCAGACCCGTGGTGTCGTATTGCATCCCGACGCTGAAGTCTTCGGCATCCGGTGACGAGACCATCACGGTCATCGGCATCGACGCGGGCAAGGTGATCGACACGGTTCCGTCACCATTGTCGGTAAAGGTCATCTCGCCCATGTCGACCGAGACCGTCGTGTCCTCCTCGGGGATGACCATGGACATGGTGATATCTGACACCGTCAGCGCATCGCCCGACTGGTTTTCCTCTCCGCTCACCTCATAGCCCGCGCTGGCCAGGTACTCCTGCCAGTCCGCCCAGACATCCGCCGGCGTCACGTCTGCCTGCGCGCTTCCCGCTGCAAGCGCGAGACCGATCGCCGTGGCGGTTCCGAACCGCGCCTTGCCCGCCATACCGAATATTTTCATGAAGAATCCTTTCGCTTTGAAATCCCCGCTTTGCTCCAGCTTCCGTTGTCGCGCAATCATGGTCAAGGGGGGTATTCCCTGCCTTGCGCTGGACCTCGCCGGTTCCAGGCGATAGCTCTGGCGTGAACATACGTCACCGCAGCGATGAAAAAGGTTCAATCCATGCAAGACAAGACCGTCCTGATCACCGGCGCCAGCCGTGGCATCGGCGCCGCCACCGCCCGCCACTTCGCAGCTCTCGGCGCCAACGTGGTGCTCGCCGCACGCAGCACCGCCGCGATCGAAGAGATCGCGTCGGAGATCGGCGACCGCGCGCTGGCCGTATCCTGCGACGTCAGCCGCTACGACGATGTCAGCGCCGCCGTGGCCGCCGCCACCGACCGCTTTGGCGGGCTGGACGTGCTGATCGGCAACGCCGGGGTGATCGAGCCCATCGCGCACCTGTCAGACGTCGATCCCGACGCATGGGACAAGGTCATCGACATCAACCTCAAGGGCGTCTTCCACGGCATGCGCGCCGCCCTGCCGGTCATGAAACAGGCCGGCTCCGGCACCATCATCACCATCAGCTCCGGCGCCGCCACCAGCGCGCTCGAAGGCTGGAGCCACTATTGCGCCTCCAAGGCCGCGGCACTGATGCTCACCCGCGCCGCCGACAAGGAAAACCGCGATCACGGCATTCGCGTGCTGGGCCTGTCGCCCGGCACGGTGGCCACCGACATGCAGCACCAGATCAAGGCCAGCGGCATGAACCCCGTGGCCCAGCTCGACTGGTCCGACCACATCCCGCCCGACTGGCCCGCCCGCGCGCTCGCCTGGATGTGCACACCCGAGGCAGATGGCTGGCTGGGTCAGGACATCAGCCTGCGCAACGAGGATATCCGTCTCGCGGTGGGGCTCAGATGATCGACCTCGACAAATCCGACGACGGCCTCTGGACCGTCACCATTAACCGGCCGGACAAGGCCAATTCCCTGACCCACGCCATGCTGACCGAGTTGGCCGATATCGCCGAGGCCGCCACCGAGGCCCGCGCGCTGGTCCTCACAGGCCGCGGCAAGGCGTTCTCGGCGGGCATGGACCTCGAGGCCGCCAAGTCCGGCCTGCCGACCGACCCGGTATGGGAGCGCCTCTCGGGCGCGCTCTCGACGCTGCCCTGCCTGACCATCGCCGCACTCAACGGCACCGTCGCGGGCGGGGCCATGGGCATGGTGCTGGCCTGCGACCTGCGCATCGCGGTGCCCGGCACCAGGTTCTTCTATCCGGTGATGAAACTGGGCTTCCTGCCGCAACCCTCTGATCCGGGGCGGCTGACGAGGCTGATCGGCCCGTCGCGGGCCAAGATGATCCTGATGGCGGGCCAGAAGATCGACACGGACACCGCGCATCACTGGGGTCTGGTCGACCAGGTGACCGAACACGATGCCCTGCTCGACACCGCCCGCTCGCTCGCCACCGATGCGCTCGGCGCAACGCCCGACCACGCGGCAGGCATCAAGCACCTCTGCCGCCCCTGAGCGCGCCGGAATTTTCGAAAATTCCAGTATAGAAAATACGTATTTTCTATCCCGTTTTCCGCGCGGAAAACGGCCCCTAGCCCACGCGAATCCAGTTCATCATTCCCGACATCTGGTGCGCGGCCATATGGCAGTGAAACATCCAGTCGCCCGGATTCTCGGCGACGAAGGCGATCTCGCGGCTCTCGTCGGGATGGATCACCAGCGTATCGCGCCACGGCCCCAGACCGATCCCCGGCAGAACCTCGCGGAAATGCTGCCCATGCAGGTGCATTGAATGGGAAAACGCCGTCCGGTTCTCCATCGGCACCCGCACCGTCTCGCCCAGAGCCGCCTCGATCAGCGGTGCCCGGTCCATCCCGGCCTGCCCGTTGAAGGCCCAGAACTGCCCCGCCTCATAGAGCGCCCGCGCCTCCATCTTCGAGCCTTTCCACACGACCCGCTCCGGCAGGCCCCGCCTCGCGCCGCCCTGCATGACCAGCGGCACCTGCCGCGCATCCTTCAATGCCAGTACGGGCAGGTCGTTGGGCGGCAATGCCTGCGGCGCCTCCCGCACGGCCTGTTCCGCGCCGTCGACCGACACGGCCACGGTCGCATAGGTCCCGTCCCGCTCCACCGATCCGATGATCGCCTCTTCCCCGGTCTCGGCGGTGATATCGACGATCAGGTCCGCGCGCTGCGCCGGCCCCAGTTCCAGCTGCTCGACCCGCTCGGGCCGCTCCACCGGCATCGCATCCAGCGCGACGGTCCACGCCTTCATCCCCTGGAACACCAGCCGGAACACCCGCGCCGTCGCCGCATTCACCAGCCGCAGCCGCAACCGCGTACCCCGCGGATAGCTGCGCCGCAACTCCCCCACACCATTGACCGTGATGTAATTGCCCAGCCGCCCGGCATGGGACATGTCGTGCCGGTTGCCGAACTCGGGATGCAGTTGCGCGTCCTCGGTCAGCCGCCAGTCATCCAGCACGAGGATCTCCTCGGCATCCACCTCCGGCGGCTCCGCCTCGTCCACCACCAGCACCCCGGCCAGCCCGCGCGAGATCTGCTCCAGCGAGTTGGCGTGCGGGTGGTACCAGAACGTGCCCGCATCGCGCAGCGCAAAGCGATAGTCGAAGCTCTCGCCGGGGCGCACCGCCGCCTGCGTCATGCCCGGCACGCCGTCCATCGCGTTGGGCAGGCGCAACCCGTGCCAATGCACGGTCGTTTCCTGCTCCAGCCCGTTGACCAGCCGCGCCTCGAACATCTCGCCCTGCTGCTGGCGCAACACCGGCCCCGGCACCTGCCCGCCGTAGGCCCAGACGCGCGTCTTCGGGTAGTCCCCGGGCGCCAACTGCACCTCGGCGGGCGCGGCGGTCAGGCTGTGCCCCGGCGCACCGGCCCAAGCCAGCCCCGGCACCACCTGCGCCCCGGCCAGTCCGCCGACCAGCGCCATCACGTCCCGCCGTGTCGGATCCATCTTGCCCTCGCATGTTACCACGCCCGCTAGAGTGGCCCATCCCGGCACATGGTCAAGTCACTCTGACGCGATCCACTCCCGCGCCGCATCCAGATCCGCCAGGTCATACGTCCGCAGCTTAGTCGACATCAGCGCCCCCGCCGCCTTCGACACCGGCCCGATCCAGCCGATATCCGACACCACCGCCACATGGCTGATATGGCGCAGGTTCCTGAAATCGAACTTGATCCCCGGCCAGATTACCGAGGGCTCGAACCCGTCGAGGCTCTCGATCACCTCGATCAGCTTCACCGTGCCATGGGCGTCAATGAACCCCTGCATCCGGCCTACGATCCGGTCGTAGTCGTCCCGCGTGACCTTTCCGGATACGGTCAGCTCGACAGTCTTCGTTTCCGCGTCTTCTTCATAATGAACGGTCATGATCCGATCCTCCCGCATATAGGTTACTGCAAGCCGACACGTCCGGCCTTGCGCTCGATCAACGTTTCCGCCGCCCACCCGGCGTTTTTGAATGAAATGCGGGCGGGCGCTTGGCCACCCAGCGGATGAACTTTTCCAGCCGCGGATGCGCCCGCAACGCCTCGACCGTGGCATAGTCCCGCGCCAGCTCCGCCTCTGTCAGCGTCGCGTGAATCTCGTTGTGGCAGATCTGGTGCAACAGAACGACCGGCCCGCCCTTGCCGCCTTTCAGCTTGGGCACCAGGTGGTGCAGGCTCTGCTTCGCCTCGGGCGGGATGGGCCGTCCGCAAAGCGGACATACCGGGTCCTCCATCGCTTTCCCTTGATCTTTGCCATCTGACAGGCAACAGGATGGAGGCGAGATGCGACTTGGCAAGGGGCTAGCGTCCCTCCGCCAAATCCGAAAGGCCCGCCAATGCCTCGAGCACATGAAACGCGACCGCACCTGTCCAGACCGGCGCGTCGGACACTGAGCTGCGCATGACGACCGCCCTCGTCATCGGGGCCGGCCCGGCGGGCCTCATGGCCGCCGAGGCGCTGGCCGCCGCGGGCTGTGCCGTCACCGTGGCCGAGGCCAGGCCCTCGCCCGCGCGCAAGTTCCTGATGGCGGGCAAATCGGGCCTCAACCTGACCAAGGCCGAGGATCTCGACACCTGCCTCGCCGCCTATGCCGAGGCGGCACCCCGGCTGCGCCCAATGCTGTCGGCCTTCGGTCCCGACGATGTCATCCGCTGGGCGGAAGGGCTGGGCCAGCCCACCTTCACGGGCACGACCGGCCGCGTCTTTCCCGCCGCGATGAAAGCCTCCCCCCTGCTGCGCGCCTGGCTCGCCCGGCTGGATGGACTGGGCGTCACCCTTCACCGCCGCTGGCGCTGGACCGGGTGGGAGGGCGACGCCGTGCTCTTCGACACGCCCCAGGGCCCGCACCGCCGCACGCCCACCGTCACCGTGCTGGCCTGCGGCGGGGCCAGCTGGGCGCGGCTGGGCTCGGACGGGGCCTGGGCCGCGCACCTTCCCGGCCAGACGGCCCCGTTCCAGCCCGCCAACATGGGGTTCACCGTCGCCTGGTCCGATCACATGCAACGCCATTTCGGCCAGCCGTTGAAGAACATCGCGCTGCACGCCGGGCCGCAGGTCTCGCGCGGCGAAATCGTCCTGTCGGCCGCCGGGCTCGAAGGCGGTGGTCTCTATGCCCTGTCCCGACCCCTGCGCGAGGGGGCACCCCTCACGATCGACCTGCGGCCCGACCTGTCACACGACGAGGTCCGCGCCCGCCTGGGCCGCCCCCGCGGCAAGGCCAGCCTGTCGAACCACCTGCGCAAGACGCTCCGTCTCGGCCCTGCCGAACAGGCCCTGCTGCACGAGGTGGCCCGCCCCCTGCCCGCCGATCTCGCACCGCTGGTCAAGGCCCTGCCGGTCCCTCTCCAAAGCCCCCGCCCGCTTGACGAGGCCATCTCGACCGCCGGCGGCCTGCGCTTCGACGCCCTCGACCCCGACCTTATGCTGCTCTCGCGCTCCGGCACCTTCGCCGCCGGCGAGATGCTCGATTGGGAGGCGCCCACCGGCGGCTATCTGTTGACCGCCTGCCTCGCCACGGGCCTCTGGGCCGGCCAGGCCGCGGCCCGGTTCGCGACGCGCACGTCCCGGTCCTGACCGACCGCGATTCCCGGTTCACGCCATCGCAACGACCTTCTGAAAGGCCGGGCGCGCCTCCAGCCGGGCGCGGTAGTCCGCCAGAACCTCCCCCGGCTCGGGAAATTTCGCGATCTCGGCCCAGCGCAGGCAGTGAACCAGCAGGATATCGGGCACCGTCATTTCCTCGCCCGTCAGGAACGGGCCGTCCAGCGCCTCGGACAACCGCGCGATATTGGCCTCGTATTCCCATTTCAGCGTTTCCTTGACCTCGGGCACCCGCTTCTCCTCGGGCAGCACGAAGGTATGCCGCGCCGCCATCCACAGGCTGCAATCCACGTCGTCGAGGATCTGGTGCGTCAGCGCATCCTGCCGCGCCCGCTCCAGGCTGCCGGCGGGATGGGTCAGCGCCCCGTGCCGGTCGGCCAGATACGCCATGATGGCGATCGACTCGGTCACCACCGCGCCATCCACCCGCAACGCCGGTATCTTGCCCGACGGGTTTGCCGCCACCGCTTCGGCGCTGCGCGGCCCGGCAGGCGTGTGGTCATAGTCCAGCCCCAGTTCCTCCAGCATCCACAGCACCCGAAAGGCCCGGCTGGCTTTCGATCCGATCACCTCGTACATCGCGTCTCTCCTGGAAATGTCGCCTCACGCTTGCCCGGCTTTCACGCCGGTGCAACGAAAAACCGACCCATTGCTGACATTTCCTGTCATACTGGTCGCCTATCCTGCGCCCACCTGGCCGGAGACTTCACATGCACAAGACTGCCACCTGCCTTTGCGGCGCCGTCACGCTTGATATCGCGGAGGCCCCCGACACCACCGGCGCCTGCCACTGCGGCATGTGCCGCAAATGGTCCGGCGGCATCTACCTTGGCCTGCATGTCCCGGCCGGCGGCGCGACCATCACCGGTGCGCAGAACATCAGCGCCTACACCTCGTCCGACTGGGCCGAGCGCTGCTTCTGCGCCACCTGCGGCACAAACCTCTTCTACCGCGTCACCGCACCGGGCCCGATGCAGGGCGACATGCATGTGGGCCTCGGCCTTCTGGACGATCCCTCCGGCATCAGCCTCACCGAGGAGATCTTCATCGACCGCAAGCCCGACGGCTACGCGCTCGCCGGCGACCACAAGCGCATGACCGAGGCCGAGACGCTGGCCATGTTCGCCGACATCTCCTGAACCGGCCTATCGCTGCGCCAGCGTCGCCAGCCGGATCAGCGCGCGCTCCACCAGCGCCATGTCCGGCGCCGTCTGCCCCGCCGAGCGCAGGCGCAGGTCGGTGTCGGTCAGCACGCCCAGCGCCTCTTCCAGCTTGGCCGCGCCCCAATGCGCCGCCTGCCGCTGCATCCGGTCGCGCCGGGGGCCAAAGACCGGTGGGCGCACGCGGGCAATGCCCTGCCCCGGCCCGCCCGGATCGCTGGCCGCCGCGTATAACGTGCGGAAATGCCGGTTCGCGGCCATGCACAAGCCCACCGGCTGCACCCCCTGCGCCCGCAACCGCTTCATCACCGGGCCGATCTCGCCAGGTTTCGCCTCCGCCACAAGGTGCAGCACGTCGTCCAGATCCGCCTCCACCGACACCGGCGCACAGGCGGCGATATCCTCGGCGTTCAATGGCGTGTCATCGCCCCGCTTGTACAGCGCCAGCTTGTCCATCGTCTGGCGGAAATCGCCCGGGTCCAGCGCGCGGGCCAGCGCATTCAGATCCGCCATCGCCTCGCGCGGAATATCCCGCAAGCCCGCCTTTGCCAGGATCGCCTCGATCTCGGCTCGCCCCGGCGGCTCGTCATAGATCGCGGTCGCATAGGCATTCTTATGCCCCTCGAACAGCTTGCGCAGCTTCGACGTCGCCTTCAGGCCGCCGGCGGTCACCACCACCTGCGCATCCCCCGGCTGCCAGTCCTCCAGCGCCGCCGTCACCACCGGCGCCACGCTCTCGTTGGCGTCCTCGACAAAGGCCACGCGCGGGCCGGGAAAGAAGCCCTGCGCCTTGACCGCATCCAGCAGCATCGCCGGGTCCTTGCGCAAATCGCCCGCCGGGATACGCGTCAGCCGCATCTCCTCCTCGCCTTGCGGTCCGATAAGGGCCGCGATCACCTCCTGCCGCTTCAGCGCCACGCGCATCGCGTCGGTGCCATAGATCAGCAGGCCGGTCTTGTCGGGATCGGGCCGCGCGAAATACGCCGGCGCATCGCGGGGCGACAGCTTCATGCCGGCAGCTTGCCGGCCTCGGCGGTCAGCCGGTTCAGGATCTGGTCCGCCAGGATCACCATCAGCCGCGCCTCCGCGTCGCGCTGCGCCGCCTGCGTCGCCACGGTGGTCCCCGAGGCCGAGTAGGAGGTAAAGCTGTCCGCCTGCCCGCTCAGCACCACCGCATTGCTCTGCAGATCGCGCAGAGCGTATTTCACGTTGCCCAGCAGGTTGTAGCGCGTCGTCACGTTGGTGCTCGAGATCGCGACGGCCTCTTCCGTCAGATTGATCGAATAGCTCAGCCCGTACACCTGCCGCTCGCCGCGCCCCAGCCGTTCCTCGACGTGGCGCGTCAATAAATAGCCCGGACGGCTGTCCGGTGCATCCACCAGCACCGCGCCCTGCAACTTCTGCGCCGCTCCCCCCGGCCCGTAGGCGGGTGCAAAGCCACAGGCGGCCAGCCCGGCAGGCAGACCCAGCAACACGAAACGACGGTTAAACGACGACATTCACGATCCGCCCCGGGACAACGATGACCTTCTTGGGCTGGGCCCCATCCAGCGACCTTGCCACAGCTTCGTGCGCCAGCGCGACTTTTTCAACCTCCGCCTTGTCCATGTCCTTGGGCACGCTGATCTCGGCCCGGCGCTTGCCGTTGACCTGGATGGGCAACGTCACGTTGTCATCGGTCAGCATCGCCTCGTCGGCCACAGGCCAGCGCTCCTGCGCCACCAGCCCCTCGCCGCCCAGCACCGACCAAAGCTCTTCGGACAGGTGCGGCGTCATCGGCGACATCAGCTGCGCCAGAACTTTCGCCGCGGCCTTCTTCGCCTCCGCGCCTGCACCGGACTTGGCCAGCGTATTGGTAAAGCCGTACAGCTTGGCAATCGCCGCGTTGAAGCCAAAACTTTCCACGCCGCCCGTCACGTCATGGATCGCCCGGTGCATGTCTTTTGCAAGCGCCTCATCCTCGGACGCATTGGCCGGGCTGGTATCCCCTGCAATCTCCGACACGATCCGGTAGACCCGCGCCAGGTGCTTGAACGTCGCCTCGGCCCCGGCGGCGGTCCACTCCACGTCCCGCTCCGGCGGGCTGTCCGACAGCACGAACCACCGCGCGGTATCGGCCCCGAACGCCTCGATGATGTTCACCGGGTCGACCACGTTCTTCTTCGACTTCGACATCTTGGCCGAGGGGATCACCTCGACCGGCGTACCATCGGCCAGCTTGCCGTCGGTCACGTCCTCTGGCAGGTGATAGACCGGGCGGCCCTTGTCGTCCTTCGTTTGGTAGATCTCGTGCGTCACCATCCCCTGCGTGAACAGCGCGTCAAACGGCTCGATCGCCTTTTCCGGCAGGTGCCCGCAGATATGCATCGCCCGGGCGAAGAACCGGCTGTACAGCAGGTGCAGGATCGCGTGCTCGATGCCGCCGATATACTGATCCACGTTCATCCAGTACTCGGCATCCTCCATCCGCGTTGGCGTGTCCGCATCCGGCGCAGTGAATCGCGCGAAGTACCAGGAGCTGTCCACGAAGGTGTCCATCGTGTCGGTCTCGCGCCGCGCCTCCGCGCCGCAGCTCGGGCATTTGCAGTCGCGCCACGAGGGATGCCGATCCAGCGGGTTGCCGGGAATGCTGAAATCAATCGGCGTGCCGCCCTCGTCATAAGGCAATTCGACCGGCAGGTTTTCCTTCTTCTCGGGCACCACGCCGCAGGCCTCGCAATGCACCACGGGAATGGGACAGCCCCAATACCGCTGCCGCGACAACCCCCAGTCGCGCAGGCGATACTTCACCTGCCCCGTGCCAAGCCCCTTTTCCTCGAACCAGTCGATCGTGGCGTCGATCCCTTCCTGGCTGGTGGCCTCGCCCACGCCTGCGAAATGGTCGATATACACCACCGTTTCGGTTTTGGCTGGCACCAGCGCCTCGGTCTCGACATCCTTTTCCTGCCCGGGCAGGTAAAAGGCATTGCGCACCTCAAGCCCATATTTCCGCGCGAAATCAAGGTCCCGCTGGTCATGCGCCGGGCAGCCGAAGACAGCGCCGGTGCCGTAATCCATCAACACGAAATTACCGACCCAGACGGGCAGCTCCCGCTCCGGCCAGACCGGGTGCCGCACCGTGATCCCGGTGTCGATCCCCTTCTTCTCGGCCTTCTCCATCGCGGCCTCTGTGGTGTCCATCTTGCGCGTCTCCGCGATGAACGCCGCCAGTTCGGGTTTGTCCTTCGCCAGCTCGCGGCTCACCGGATGCTCCGGCGAAATCGCGATGAAACTTGCCCCGCGCATCGTGTCGGGCCGGGTCGAGTAACAGATGATCGGGTCATCCGCATCCGTCCGCTCGAACGGAATCTCGATGCCGCGCGACTTGCCGATCCAGTTTTCCTGCATCAGCCGCACCTTGGCGGGCCAGTTCTCTAACCCGTCCAGCGCCTCCAGAAGCTCTTCCGAGAAATCCGAGATCTTGAAGAACCACTGCGTCAGCTCGCGCTTCTCGACCTCCGCGCCAGACCGCCAGCCCTTGCCGTCGATCACCTGCTCGTTGGCCAGCACGGTCATGTCCACCGGGTCCCAGTTCACCACCGCGTTCTTGCGGTAGACCAACCCTTTTTCCAGGAAATCGATGAACAGCGCCTGCTGCTGGCCATAGTATTCGGGATCACAGGTGGCAAACTCCCGGCTCCAGTCGATCGACAGGCCCAGCGGCTTCATCTGCCCGCGCATGTCCGCGATATTGCCATAGGTCCAGTCCTTGGGATGGCCTCCGCTCGCCATCGCGGCATTCTCGGCGGGCATCCCGAACGCGTCCCAGCCCATCGGATGCAGCACGCTGTGCCCGGTCGACAGCCGGTACCGCGCGATCACGTCGCCCATCGTGTAGTTACGCACATGCCCCATGTGGATGCGCCCCGACGGATAGGGAAACATCTCCAACACATAGTATTTCGGCTTGTCCCGCGACCGTTCGGCCCGGAAAATCCCGGCCTCGTCCCAGGCCTTTTGCCATTTTGCTTCGATCTCGGCGGCGGAATAACGCGACATGTCCGTCCGGTCCCTGTTTCTCAAACTCCAAAGGGTGATAGGGCCCCGCGCCCGCAGGGTCCAGTGCGCAGCGGGCAAAAATCAGACGTAACCGATTTCTTGCAAGAAATCGGGCCGGAAAATCCGTATTTTCCGACGCGGAATTTTGCAAAATTCCGCCCCACCGCTATAAGCCGGAAAAACCGCACAGGCATTTTCATGAAAATCCTCTTCATCCATCAGAACTTTCCCGGCCAGTACAAGCATTTGGCACCCCTGCTGGCCTCGCGCGGGCATCACTGCGTGGCCCTGACGCTCAAGGTCGACAAGCCGACCACCTGGAACGGGGTGCAGGTCGTGCCCTACAGCCTGCCCAAGCGCGCGAGACAGAACCTGCATCCCTGGCTGGTCGATCTCGACACCAAGGTCACCCGCGGCGACGCGTGCTACCGCGCCGCCCGCGCGCTCAGGGAGCAGGGGTATGTCCCCGATCTCATCCTCGCGCATCACGGTTGGGGCGAATCGATGTTCCTGCGCGATGTCTGGCCCGAGGCACGGCTTGCCATCTACTGCGAGCTCTACCACCTGACCGATGACCAGCACCTCGACTTCGACCCCGAATTCGCCAAGTCGGACCGTGGGCTTCAGGCGCTGCGCATCCGGATGAAGAACATCAACAATCACCTGCATTTTCCCGTTGCCGACGCCGGGATAAGCCCCACGCGGTTCCAGGCCGATACCTTCCCCGCCGAGTTCCGCGGCAAGATCACCGTCTCGCATGACGGAATCGACACGCTCTCCGCCTGTCCAAAGCCCGATGTCCGGCTGACGATCGAAGGCCAGGTCGACGTCACCCGGGACGACGAGGTCATCACCTTCGTCAACCGGAACCTAGAACCCTATCGCGGCTACCACATCTTCATGCGCGCCCTGCCGCGCCTCCTGCGCGAACGGCCCAACGCGAAGGTGCTGATCGTCGGCGGCGACGAGGTCAGCTATGGCGCCGCCCCGCCAAAGGGGCAGACCTGGAAACAGATTTTCCTCGACGAGGTGCGCGACCAGATCTCCGACGCCGACATGGCCCGTGTCCACTTCCTTGGCCGCATTCCCTACGACCAGTTCCTGCGCTTGCTGCAGGTCAGCCGCGTGCATGTCTACCTTACCTATCCCTTCGTACTCAGCTGGTCGCTGATGGAGGCGATGTCCTGCGGCGCGGCGATCGTCGCCAGCGACACCACGCCCGTGCGCGAGGTGATTCGCCACGACGAGACCGGCCGCCTGGTCGATTTCTTCGACGGCGAAGCATTGGTCGACGAAGTTTGCGCGCTGCTCGAAGACGAAGCGGCGCGGCGCAGGCTCGGTGCGGCCGCGCGGGATCTGATGCGCGACAAGTACGATCTGCGCACGATCTGCCTGCCGCGCCAGGTTGAATGGATATCGGACATAATGGAAGGCGCGCCGGTCTAGGACGCGCCCGTCAGGGGTCAGAAGCGGCCGGCCTGCGTACGCAGTTGCCGGGCGCGACTCAGGATCGCATCCTCGATGGCGCGTTGCGTGCCCGCGGCAACCGGGCCGCTCTGCGATTGCAGCGCCACGTTCAGCGCCCGCGCATCCAGCGCCGGATCGCTGATCAGCACGGTCGCGCGATAGGCCCGCCCGCCGCCCGGCGGCCGACCATACCCGGTCGAGATCACGCCGGTGAACGGATCCGCGCTCTGCACGGGAAGAAAATCCAGGACCTCCAGCGAGGCGGTCCACAAAAACCGGTTCACCCGGATACCACCCGTGCCATCGTTCTTGAAGGCGTCGAACAGGCTGGTGCCCCCTGTCGCGGCCGTCGGTGTCTGGTTCGGGCCGCCTTCGACCTTGTACGCGTCAGGGTCCAGCTTGGCATTCCTGAACGCGCTGCACGAAGCCAGCAGGCCCACGCTCGCCAACAGCACCACGGCGCTTTTCAAAGGGGATTTGAACATTCCACCACCCGTTCCAGTTTTCCCTTCATTATCCAACCATACCAACGTCGGCAAGGTTGTTATCCGGTCCCCGTGTCCGAATGGATCGCGACTGTGGTTCCCGGGCGCCGGGATTTGCGCAATCGTCCGTCCTGTGGCACTAAGCCGACAGTCGAAATCGCCCGGATTCCCACGATGAGCCTGCACGATATCCAAGCCCGCATCGCAGCCGCCGAACAGGACGCCGGCCGCGACCCCGGCTCGGTCGAACTGATCGCCGTTTCCAAGGTGCAGCCCGACGACCGGGTCACCGCCGTGCTGGACGAAGGCCACCGCGTCTTCGGCGAGAACCGCGTGCAGGAAGCGGCCGGTAAATGGCCCGGTTTCCGGGAGCGCTACGATGACGTCGTCCTGCACCTCATTGGCCCGCTCCAGACCAACAAGGCGCGTCAGGCGTTCGACTTGTTCGACTCGATCCATTCCGTCGACCGGCCCAAGCTGGCCAGGACCATCGCGCGGCTGGCCCAGGAAGAGGGGCGCTGCCCCGGCCTCTTCATCCAGGTCAACACCGGCGAAGAGGACCAGAAGGCCGGTATCCTCCCCAACGAGGCCGACGCCTTCATCGCCGAGTGCCGCACCCTCGACCTTGAGATCGAGGGGCTGATGTGCATTCCACCCATCGACGAGGAGCCCAGCCTGCATTTCGCCCTGCTGGCGAAGATCGCCGAACGCAACGGCCTGTCCGGCCTCTCCATGGGCATGAGCGGCGATTTCGAACGCGCCATCGCCCTGGGCGCCACCCATATCCGCGTCGGCAGCGCCATCTTCGGGGAACGCGAGCACGACTGAACGCTCGGAGAACTCCCGAGCTGGCCTGGCCCGCCGCGATCCGCGCTGGTTTCAAAGACAGGCGCCAAGGCCCTTCGCAACCATCCAGGGTGAGGCCGGGTCAAAAGTCTTTCGAAGACTTTTGACAATTTCCTTTCCAAGGAAATTTCCGCGCCAACGGCACCGACGCTCTGCCACCCGGATACCGACGCGATACCGACACGCGATTTGCCGCGCTCACCCCGGCACGATCAACCGTGTCCCCAGAGTGATCTTCCCGGCGATCCAGCGCAGATGATCCGGCCTGAAGGCCACGCAACCTGCCGTAGGATACCCCGGCCGACGCCAGCGGTGCAGGAAGATGCACGATCCCCTGCCCCGCTCCGCCCTCGGCCAGTTCCAGTCGGTGATCAGGATCAGGTCATAAAGCGGATCACCCCGCCGCAAGACCTCGTGCGAATGCGCATAAGGCTTTGAAACCATGAGGTTGTAATCCCTGTGCGCAGGGTCGTCCGACCACAGATCGCCCGGCCGTATCGGCACCGCCCAGTCCGCCGGCCTTGCCATTCGGTCAGGTCGATACATCATCCCGACGATCCGGTGCGTCCCCACCGGCGTTGCGCCATCCCCCTCGCGCTTGTCACGGGTCCTGCCGCCGCGGCCGATCGTGCAGGGAAACAGCCGGCCCATGAATCGCACTCCAATGCGCGTCAGAACCATGTCCTGCGGCGTCATGCTGCAAGCCCCCCGGGCAAGCCTGAACTTGGAAGAAACATCTCAGGCGATTGATTTTCATACAGAAAAGCCGCCTCGAAAACCCGCGCATCGTCGAATGTCGGCCCGACGATCTGCATCCCCGTCGGCACCCCGTGCCGGTCCCGTCCCGTGGGCACCGACATCACCGGGCAGTTGTGCAGCATGTTGAACTGATGCGTCAGGACCCAGCCATACTCCGGATCCACTTCCTGCCCCGCGACGGTGAACCCCGGACCGATCGGATCATGGTCGGCCCGAACGCACCCCACGGAAAGCGTTGGACACATGAATATATCCGCATCCTCCAGGATCGCGCCGATCCGCTGGTACATGTCGTGCTGCACCTCCCAGGATCGCGCCACGTCATCGGGCCCCAACCGTGCCGCCGCCTCTGCCGTGGCGATGGCGTAATCCGTCATCCGCCCCCCGTACTCCTCCAGCGCCCAAAGCGGCGCGCGACCGAAATGCATCGCCAGGTACCATTGCATCGCCGCCTCGTCGACGCGCGCATCCCACCCCACGTCCACCGGGACCACCTCGCATCCGGAATCGTGAAAAACCTCTAGCGCGGCCAAGGTATTACGCTGCACGTCGTCGTCGATCGGGACATATCCGAGGTCCATCGAGAACGCTATTTTCAAGGGCCGTCCGCCCCCTTCCAGCGGCAGCACCACGCGATCCCTCAGGCTGTCATGATCGCGCGGATGGGGGCCTGAAACGATATTCTGCCCCAGCGCGCAATCCGCCACGCTGCGGCTCAGGAAACCGCAGTGGTTGTAGCGGTCGAAATTGGCCGGCGGCCCGTCGGGGTTGCGCCCGTGCGGCGGCTTGTAGCCTACCAGCCCGCAGGCGCTGGCCGGGATCCGGATCGACCCGCCGATATCGGTGCCCGTGGCCAGCGGCACCATCCCCGCCGCCAGCGCAGCCGCCGACCCGCCCGACGAGCCGCCAGGACTGTAATCGAGGTTGAAGGGGTTGCGCGTCACGCCGAACCGCTCGGACCGGCAGACGCCCGACAGGCAGAACTCCGGCGTAGTGGTGCGGGCCGGGATGATCGCCCCCGCCGCCAACAGGCGTTCGATCATCGGATCCGACTGCGTTTCCACCTCGCGCCCCATCGACCAAGACCCTTGCGTGGTGCGTTGCCCTTCGACCCGCTGAGCATCCTTGACCGCGACCGGCAGCCCTTCCAGAGCGCGCGCCGTGCCGTTTTCATAAGCGGTTTCGGCCCCGCGCGCCGCGTCCAGCGCGTTGTCGAAAAAGGCTTCGGTATAGGCATTCAGGTCCGGGTTCACCGCCTCGGTCCGGGCAATCAGTGCCTCCAGATATGCAACAGGCGACAGGTCGCGCGACTTGAACCGGGCCAGGACATCCGTCGCGGAAAGATAGCAAAAATCATTATCGGTCATGGCGACTCCCATGCGGTCACCATGTCGAAAACCGATGATGGTTGAAAGCCCGACCAAGCAAACGACATGCCCGAAACGAAAAAGGCCCCGCCAGTGACGGGGCCTCTCTCAATTCTAATGCGCGGATCAGTCCTCGCGGCTTTCCGGCGTCTCGACCAGCGTGTCGAACTCGTCGCCACCGACCACGTCGTCGACCGGGGCGGCCAGGGCGGCGGCCGCTTCGGCCTCCTCGCGGCGGGCCTCGATCACCACGTTGTCACGCTGCTGCGCGATCTGGCGCATGTTCAGCGTGGCGCCACCGGTGCCGGCCGGGATCAGGCGACCCACGATCACGTTCTCCTTCAGGCCCACGAGCTTGTCGCGCTTTCCCTGAACCGAGGCTTCGGTCAGAACCCGCGTCGTCTCCTGGAACGAGGCCGCCGAGATGAAGCTGCGGGTTTGCAGCGACGCCTTGGTGATCCCCAGAAGGATCGGCTCGCCCTGCGCCGGGCGCTTGCCACGGGCAATCGCCTTCTCGTTGGCCGCGTCGAACTCTGCCTTATCGACATGCTCGCCCTTCAGCAGCGTGGTTTCACCGGAATCCTGGATCTCCCACTTCTGCAGCATCTGGCGCACGACAACCTCGATGTGCTTGTCGTTGATCTTCACGCCCTGCAGTCGATAGACGTCCTGGACCTCGTCGATCATGTAATCGGCAAGCGCCTCGACACCCATGATCGACAGGATGTCATGCGGCGCCGGGTTGCCGTCCATGATGTAGTCACCCTTCTGGACGTAGTCACCTTCCTGAACCGGAATGTGCTTGCCCTTGGGCACCATGTACTCGACCGGCTCCAGCGACTCGTCGGCAGGCTCGATGCTGATGCGACGTTTGTTCTTGTAGTCGCGACCATAGCGGACGTAGCCATCGATCTCGGCGATGATGGCGTGATCCTTGGGACGACGCGCCTCGAAGAGTTCGGCCACACGCGGCAGACCGCCGGTGATGTCCTTGGTCTTGGCGCCTTCACGCGGAATACGCGCAACCACGTCACCCGCATGCACTTCCTGCCCTTCCTCGATGGACAGGATCGCGTCCACCGACATCGGATAGGTCACCGGGTTGCCCGCATCGTTGCGGACCGGCTCGCCATCCTTGTCGGCGATCAGGATCTCGGGCTTCAACTCGTTGCCCTTGGGCGCGGCGCGCCAGTCGGACACGATCTTCTGCGTCATGCCGGTGGCATCGTCGGTCACGTCACGCACCGATACACCCACGGTCAGGTCGACGAACTTCGCCGTACCGCCCTTCTCGGCCAGGATCGGCAGGGTATAGGGATCCCACTCGAACAGCTTGTCGCCACGTGCGACTGTGTCGCCTTCCTTGACGAAAAGCTTGGTACCGTAGCCCACCTTGTGGCTGGCCAGTTCGACGTCCTTCTCGCCCTTGATCAACACTTTCATGTTGCGGCCCATGACCAGTGTCTCGCCGCTGGAGTTCTCCAGTGTCTGGGCGTTCTCGAACGCGATCTTGCCCGACTGGCTGGCCTCCAGGAACGATTGCTGGCCACCCTGCGCCACGCCGCCGATGTGGAAGGTCCGCATCGTCAGCTGGGTGCCGGGTTCACCGATCGACTGCGCCGCGATGATGCCCACGGCCTCGCCGGTGTTCACCATCGTGCCGCGTGCAAGGTCACGGCCATAGCACATCGCACATACACCATCCTCGGCCTCGCAGGTCAGCGGGCTGCGGATGCGTGCGGTCTGCACGGCGGCCTGGTCGATCGCGTCCGACAGACGCTCATCGATCAGTTGGCCTTCCGCCACGATCACCTCGCCCGAGACCGGGTTCACGATGTCCTCGGCCGCGACACGGCCCAGTACACGTTCCGCCAGCGACGCCACGACCTCGCCGTCATTGACGGCCGGTTCCGCGGTGATCGCACGGTCGGTGCCGCAATCATGCTCGCGCACGATGCAGTCCTGCGCAACGTCCACCAGGCGACGGGTCAGGTAGCCCGAGTTCGCCGTCTTCAACGCGGTGTCCGACAGACCCTTCCGGGCGCCGTGGGTCGAGTTGAAGTATTCGAGAACGGTCAGACCTTCCTTGAAGTTCGAGATGATCGGCGTCTCGATGATGTCGCCGTTCGGCTTGGCCATCAGGCCGCGCATACCGCCCAGCTGTTTCATCTGCGTGACCGAGCCACGCGCACCCGAGTGCGCCATCATGTAGACGCTGTTGGGTTCCGCGACCGCACCGTTCTCGTCCTTCACCTCGGCCGAGATGGAGCCCATCATCGCCTCGGTGACCTGGTCGTTACATTTCGACCAGGCGTCGACCACCTTGTTGTACTTCTCGCCCTGCGTGATCAGGCCGTCCATGTACTGCTGTTCAAAGCCCTTCACCTGTTCACGGGTCTCTTCGACGATGCCCCATTTGTCCTCGGGGATCACCATGTCGTCCTTGCCGAACGAGATGCCGGCGCGGAACGCTTCCTTGAAGCCCATGCTCATGATCTGGTCGCAGAAGATGACCGATTCCTTCTGACCGCAATAACGATAGACGGTGTCGATGACCTGCTGCACCTCTTTCTTGCGCAGCAGCTTGTTGACCAGTTCGAACGGCGCCTTGGCGTTCATCGGCAGCAAGGCCCCGATACGCACCCGGCCCGGCGTGGTCTCGAAGCGCTGGATCACCTCCTGCCCGGTCTCGTCGATCTGCGGCAGGCGTGCGGTGATCTTGGCGTGCAGGTGCACCTCGCCGGAATCCAACGCGTGCTGCACCTCGTCGATCGAGGCAAAGCTCATGCCTTCGCCCTTCATGCCTTCGCGCATGATCGAGGTATAGTAGAGACCCAGAACCATGTCTTGGCTCGGTACGATGATCGGCGCGCCGTTGGCAGGCGACAGAACGTTGTTCGTCGACATCATCAGAACACGCGCTTCCAGCTGCGCCTCGAGGCTCAGCGGAACGTGCACGGCCATCTGGTCACCGTCGAAGTCGGCGTTGAAAGCCGAGCAGACCAGCGGGTGAAGCTGGATCGCCTTGCCTTCGATCAGCGTGGGTTCGAACGCCTGGATGCCCAGCCGGTGCAGCGTCGGCGCACGGTTCAGCAGGACCGGGTGCTCGCGGATCACCTCGTCGAGGATGTCCCAGACCTCCGGCCGCTCTTTCTCGACCAGCTTCTTCGCCTGCTTCACGGTGCTGGAAAGGCCCTTGGCCTCCAGCCGCGAATAGATGAACGGCTTGAAGAGCTCGAGCGCCATCTTCTTGGGCAGGCCGCACTGGTGCAGCTTCAGTTCCGGCCCGGTCACGATGACCGACCGGCCCGAGAAGTCGACCCGCTTGCCCAGAAGGTTCTGGCGGAAGCGGCCCTGCTTGCCTTTCAGCATGTCCGACAGCGATTTCAGCGGACGCTTGTTGGCGCCGGTGATGACGCGGCCACGACGGCCGTTGTCAAAGAGGGCGTCGACCGATTCCTGCAACATCCGCTTTTCGTTACGCACGATGATGTCGGGCGCGCGCAGCTCGATCAGCCGCTTCAAGCGGTTGTTCCGGTTGATCACACGACGGTAAAGGTCGTTGAGGTCGGACGTCGCGAACCGGCCACCGTCCAGCGGCACCAGCGGGCGCAGTTCCGGCGGAATGACCGGGATCACCGTCATCACCATCCATTCCGGACGGTTGCCGGATTCGATGAACGACTCGACAACTTTCAGACGCTTGATGATCTTCTTCGGCTTCAGCTCGCCAGTGGCCTCGGCCAGGTCGGCGCGCAGGTTCTCGGCCTCGGATTCAAGGTCGATGTTCGCCAGCATGTCGCGGATCGCCTCGGCGCCGATATTGGCGGTAAAGGCATCCATGCCATACGCGTCCTGCGCATCCATGAATTCCTCTTCCGTCAGCATCTGGCCATAGGTCAGGTCCGTCAGGCCCGGCTCGATCACCACGTAGTTCTCGAAGTAAAGCACGCGTTCCAGATCGCGCAGCGTCATGTCCAGCATCAGGCCGATGCGGCTGGGCAGCGATTTCAGGAACCAGATATGCGCGCAAGGCGCGGCCAGTTCGATATGACCCATCCGCTCGCGGCGGACCTTTTGGAGGGTGACTTCCACACCGCATTTCTCGCAGACGACGCCGCGATATTTCATGCGCTTGTACTTGCCGCATAGGCACTCGTAGTCCTTGATCGGGCCGAAGATACGCGCACAGAAAAGACCGTCACGCTCGGGCTTGAACGTCCGGTAGTTGATGGTTTCCGGCTTTTTGATCTCGCCGTAAGACCAAGACAGGATGCGTTCCGGGCTGGCGAGCGACACCTTGATTTCGTCGAACACCTTCGCCGGTGCGGCGGGGTTGAACGGGTTGTTTGTCAGTTCTTGGTTCATTTCGAATTCCTAAAAAAGAGGAGCGTAGGAGGGGGCGGCGCGTGGGTTCCAGCCACCCTACGATTGGCCCGTAGGGTGGGTGAGAACCCACGTTATTCCGCCGCGATGTCGGAAGACGGGTCTTCCTCGTCATCCTCCGCGTCCAACAGCTCCATATTCAGGCCCAGGCCACGGACTTCCTTCACGAGAACGTTGAAGCTCTCGGGCACACCGGCCTCGAAGTTGTCCTCACCCTTGACGATCGACTCGTAGACCTTGGTCCGGCCTGCCACGTCGTCCGACTTGACGGTCAGCATCTCCTGCAGGGTGTAGGCCGCCCCGTACGCTTCCAGCGCCCAGACCTCCATCTCCCCGAAGCGCTGGCCACCGAACTGCGCCTTGCCGCCCAGCGGTTGCTGGGTCACCAGGCTGTACGGCCCGGTCGAGCGCGCGTGGATCTTGTCGTCCACAAGGTGGTGCAGCTTCAGCAGGTACTTCACGCCGACGGTCACGGGGCGTGCAAATTGCTCGCCCGTGCGCCCGTCGAACAGCACCGACTGGCCGCTTTCGTCGAACCCGGCCCGCTTCAGCGCGTCGTTCACGTCAGGCTCCTTCGCGCCGTCGAAGACCGGCGTCGCGATCGGAACACCGCGCGTCACGTTGCCCGCCGCCTCGATCAGCGCCGCCTCGTCCATGTTGGCGATGCCCTCGTCATAGACATCGTCGCCATAGGCGTGGTGCATCGCCTCGCGCACAGGCGTCAGGTCGCCGGTGCGGCGATAGTCCTGAAGCGCCTCGTCGATCTTGATGCCAAGGCCGCGCGCGGCCCAGCCCATGTGGGTTTCCAGGATCTGTCCCACGTTCATACGGGACGGAACCCCCAACGGGTTGAGGCAGAAGTCGACCGGCGTGCCGTCCGACAGGAACGGCATGTCTTCCATCGGTACGACCTTGGAGATCACGCCCTTGTTGCCGTGACGCCCGGCCATCTTGTCGCCCGGTTGAAGCTTGCGCTTCACGGCGATGAAGACCTTGACCATCTTCATCACGCCCGGCGGCAGGTCGTCGCCCCGGCGCACCTTCTCGACCTTGTCCTCGAACCGCGCGTCAAGCGTGCGCTTTTGCGCCTCGTACTGGTCATTCAACGCCTCGACGATCTGCGCATCTTTCTCGTCCTTCAGAGCCAGCTGCCACCACTGGCCACGGCTCAGCGTGTCCAGCAGTTCCTCTGTGATTTCCGAGTTCGCCTTGACGCCTTTGGGGCCTTTCACGGCGGTCTTGCCAAGGATCAGCGATTTCAGACGGGCATAGATGTTGCGATCTAGGATCGCGAGCTCGTCATCGCGGTCGCGGGCAAGGCGCTCGACCTCTTCACGCTCGATCTGAAGCGCACGCTCGTCCTTCTCCACGCCGTGACGGTTGAACACGCGAACTTCCACGACAGTGCCGTAGTCGCCCGGTTTCACCCGCAGCGAGGTGTCGCGCACGTCCGATGCCTTCTCACCGAAGATGGCACGCAGAAGCTTTTCTTCCGGCGTCATCGGGCTTTCACCCTTCGGCGTGATCTTACCCACAAGGATATCGCCCGGCTCCACGTCGGCGCCGATATAGACGATGCCCGCCTCGTCGAGGTTGCGCAGGGCTTCCTCGCCGACGTTGGGGATGTCGCGGGTGATCTCTTCCGGCCCCAGCTTGGTGTCGCGGGCCGCCACCTCGAATTCCTCGATATGGATCGAGGTGAACACGTCGTCCCGTGCGATCCGTTCGGAGATCAGGATCGAGTCCTCGAAGTTGTAGCCGTTCCACGGCATGAACGCGACCAGCACGTTCTTGCCCAGCGCCAGTTCGCCCAGGTCGGTCGACGGTCCGTCGGCGATCACCTCACCTTTCTGCACGGTGTCGCCCACCTTCACCAGCGGCTGCTGGTTGATACAGGTGTTCTGGTTCGAGCGCTGGAACTTGCGCATCCGGTAGATGTCCACGCCCGGGTCGCCGATTTCCAGGTCCTCGGTCGCCCGGATCACGATCCGGCTCGCATCCACCTGGTCGATGACACCGGCCCGGCGCGCCAGAACCGACGCACCCGAATCGCGGGCCACGACGCCCTCGATGCCCGTACCCACCAGCGGCGCCTCGGAGCGCAGCGTCGGAACCGCCTGCCGTTGCATGTTCGAGCCCATCAGGGCGCGGTTGGCGTCGTCGTTTTCCAGGAACGGAATCAACGAGGCCGCAACCGACACCAGCTGTTTCGGGCTGACGTCGATCAGGTCCACATGCTCGACCGGGGCCAGCATGTATTCGCCGGATTGCCGGGTATTGACCATCTCGTTGACGAATTTGCCGCTTTCATCCAGCGACGCGTTGGCCTGCGCCACGGTGTGCCGCATTTCCTCGGTCGCCGACATGTAGGTCACGTCGTCGGTCACCTGCCCGTTCGCCACCTTGCGATAGGGCGTTTCGATGAAGCCATACTTATTGACCCGCGCGAACGTGGCAAGGCTGTTGATCAGACCGATGTTCGGGCCTTCCGGCGTCTCGATCGGGCACATCCGGCCATAGTGCGTGGGGTGCACGTCGCGCACCTCGAAGCCCGCACGCTCCCGCGTCAGGCCGCCCGGTCCAAGCGCCGACAGGCGGCGTTTGTGCGTCACTTCCGACAGCGGGTTGGTCTGGTCCATGAACTGGCTCAGCTGGCTTGAGCCGAAGAACTCGCGCACGGCGGCCGCGGCCGGTTTCGCGTTGATCAGGTCCTGCGGCATCACCGTGTCGATCTCGACCGACGACATCCGCTCCTTGATCGCGCGCTCCATCCGCAGAAGGCCGACGCGGTACTGGTTTTCCATCAGCTCACCGACCGAGCGCACCCGGCGGTTGCCGAGGTGGTCGATATCGTCGATGTCGCCCTTGCCGTCGCGCAGTTCCACCAGCGCCTTGACACAGGCAACGATGTCCGACCGGTCCAGCGTGCGCTGCGTGTCGGGCTTGTCGAGGTTCAGGCGCATATTCATCTTTACCCGGCCCACGGCGCTCAGGTCATAGCGCTCGGAGTCGAAGAACAGCGTATCGAAGAGGGCACTTGCGGCTTCCTCGGTGGGCGGCTCGCCCGGGCGCATGACGCGGTAGATGTCCATGAGCGCGGTTTCGCGGTTCATGTTCTTGTCATTCGCCATGGTGTTGCGCATGTACGGGCCGACATTGATGTTGTCGATATCCAGCACCGGAATATCGGTGATGCCCGCCTCGATCAGCTCCTGAACGGTGCCGCCGATGATCTCGCCGTCCTTGTCGCGCTCGATCGTCAGCTCGTCGCCGGCCTCGACATAGATCGCGCCGGTTTCCTCGTTGATGATGTCACGCGCCACGTATTTGCCCGCGATCTGCTCGTAAGGCACCAGCAGCTCTTTGACTTCGCCGTCGTCAATCAGCTTCTTGACGGCGCGCGGCGTGACCTTCTTGCCCGCTTCGGCAATCACCTCGCC
Source organism: Roseovarius sp. MMSF_3350 (assembly GCF_030733425.1). Taxonomy (GTDB): domain Bacteria; phylum Pseudomonadota; class Alphaproteobacteria; order Rhodobacterales; family Rhodobacteraceae; genus Roseovarius. The sequence goes on along the minus strand of NZ_JASHIZ010000026.1, from coordinate 16,205 downwards.
CGACTTGGCGTCGACAAGATCATAGGTCGGGCGCGTGCCGCGCACGCGCTCGGGGAAGAACTTGGTGGCCCAGCCCTTTTTCTTCTTCAGCTTGTAGTCGACCGTATCGTAATAGGCCGTCATGATGTCTTCCTGGTCCAGCCCCAGCGCATAGAGCAGGGTGGTCACAGGCAGCTTGCGGCGGCGGTCGATCCGGGCGAACACGATGTCCTTGGCGTCGAACTCGAAGTCCAGCCAGCTGCCGCGATAGGGAATGATGCGGCAGGCGAACAGCAGTTTGCCGGACGAATGCGTCTTGCCCTTGTCGTGGTCGAAGAACACGCCCGGCGAACGGTGCATCTGGCTGACGATCACCCGCTCGGTGCCGTTCACCACGAAGGTGCCGTTGGGCGTCATCAGGGGCATGTCGCCCATGAACACGTCCTGTTCCTTGATGTCCTTCACGGACTTCGCGCCGGTGTCTTCATCCACATCGAACACGATCAGACGCAGCGTCACCTTCAGCGGTGCGCTGTAGGTCATGTCGCGCTGCATGCACTCCTCGACGTCGTATTTCGGCTTTTCCAGCTCGTAATCGACGAATTCGAGCACCGCGGTCTCGTTGAAATCCTTGATCGGGAACACCGACTGGAAGACACCCTTGATGCCCTCGCCGTCCATGGGCTCGGGCTGGTCGCCGGATTTCAGGAAAAGATCATACGAGGATTTCTGCACCTCGATGAGGTTCGGCATCTCCAGAACTTCGCGGATTTTGCCGTAATATTTACGAAGACGTTTCTGGCCAAGAAAGCTTTGCGCCATGTGACAAGTCACCTTTCATTTCTCACCGGTCCTGCACGCTGTCGGGCCACAGCGGCAGAGCCACCCGAGAGAGGCGGGAACGATCCATTCTTGGTCCCAATCCCACAAGGGACCACCCGATCGTTGAACCTCGCCTGAGAGAACCCCTTGTCCCGGACTTGATCCGGGACCTTCCGGACTTGATCCGGGACCTCCCGGATTACCGCGACCGGCCGCAAGGGCCTCTCTGAGACAGGTTCGGCTGGACCGGGATTTTGCCCGGTCCAGCCTGATTTCATACGATCCCGCCCCGGATTTGATCCGGGACATCGTCACGCCGGCAGGAGATCCCGGATCAGGTCCGGGATGATCCCGCCGATGCCGGGATCACTTGAGTTCGACTTCGGCGCCAGCTGCTTCCAGCTTGCCCTTGATCTCGTCGGCTTCGTCCTTGGAGACCTGCTCCTTGACGGCCTTGCCACCGGCTTCGACCAGGTCCTTGGCTTCTTTCAGGCCCAGGCCGGTGATCGCGCGGACTTCCTTGATCACGTTGATCTTGGAAGCACCGGCCGACTTCAGGATGACGTCGAATTCGGTTTGCTCTTCGCCGCCGCCTGCGGCATCGTCGCCGCCTGCCGGGCCCGCCATCATGACCGCGCCGCCGGCTGCGGGCTCGATGCCGTACTCGTCTTTCAGGATGGTTTTCAGTTCTTGTGCTTCGAGAAGCGTCAGACCAACGATCTCTTCAGCAAGTTTTTTCAGATCAGCCATTTTTCAGCTCTTTCCGTTCTAAGATGTGTTCCAACGTCGGTATTGCAACCCGTACGCAGGACTTGCAGTTGCTTACGCTGCTTCCGCCTTCTCTTCGATGGTCGAAAGGATGCTCGCGATGTTGCTTGCAGGTGCGCCGATCGCACCGGCGATGTTCGAAGCGGGTGCGCCAAGCATGCCGGCGATGGTGGAGATAAGCTCCTCGCGCGACGGCAGTTTCGACGTGGCTTCGACACCGGCCCGGTCCAGGGCCGTCTCACCCATGGCGCCACCAAGGATTTCAAACTTCTTGTTGTCCTTGGCGAAACCTTCCGCGACCTTGGCTGCTGCCACGGGGTCTTCGGAGAAGGTGAGCACGGTCATGCCCGAGAGGTAATCGGCGATGCTTGCGCAAGGCTTGCCCTCAAGGGCGATCTTTGCGAGCCTGTTCTTGGCAACGCGAACAGATGCTTCGGCCTCGCGCGCACGGGCGCGCAGGTCTTGCATCTCCGCAACTGTAAGGCCTTCGTAGTGGGCAACCACAACGACGCCAGAGCTTTCGAAGATCTGGCCGAGTTCGTCGACCACTTTCTCTTTCTGGGCTCTATCCACAGTTTCACTCCAAATTTGGGGGTGTCCCCCGGCTCAGTACCACCGGGCCACTCACGACCCGGCAAAGGGTCCGCTAACGGGGCTGAGCCAGTCGGGGCACGCCTTGATACCAAGGAGAACCTCGAGAATTCTGGTCTTTCCCGTCTCGGGCAGGAATTATGACCGGCAAATCCCGGTCACCCACCGTCTCGGACGAAACACAAATGGCCCGACGAATCGAGCCATACGTGCAAGGCCGGTGTTTATGCCGCATGGCGGCAAATGCCAAGGGGGAAATTCATCGCCTGCCACGACAGGCAAACATGCGCGGATCGAAACGATCTCACGCAGCGTGGGCGACACTCTGACACGCCCGCGCCCGACGCGCAAGTCTCGACCCGAAAACGCCGCGCGGCCCGGGCCTCCGACCGGTACCGAGAAACGCAGGTGTTGAAAAATTAACGATTTCCTGCCTCGCTCGCGCCTTCTTTCTCCCTCTGATTGTACCAAGGGTCCCGGTGCGCCGATTGCCCGGGACCAAATGCTTGATATGAGGCACGACATGCACCTGCTCGCAGTAGATGACGAACCGGCCATCCTCGACCTGCTGGAACTTCTGATCACGCAGGACGGCAGGCACACCCTGTCCAAGGCCCCCTGCGTGGTCGACGCGCTCGGCGTGGTGGCCGACCCGGACGGCCAGCCGATCGACTGTTTTCTGGTCGACATCCAGATGCCCGGAACCAACGGCATAGATCTCTGCCACATCCTGCGGGATCGCCCCGACCACCAACTGACACCGATCGTCATGCTGACCGCGATGTCCGACAAAGCATCGCTCGATCAGGCCTTCGCGGCTGGCGCGAGCGACTTCATCCCCAAGCCCTTCGACATCGACGAACTGCGCCAAAGGATCGCCCTGATCGAAAGCCTTGTCGCCAAGTCCGAAATGCCGTCGACCGACACGACCCCGCCGGACGCCGAAACCAATGCGGCGGGAGGCGACGGCCCCCTGCCCCTGGACGTCCCGTTCCATCCGCAAGACATCGACGGCGTGATCGATCACCGCGCGCTGCAAAATTACGTCGCCGTCATGGCCCGCAAGAAGGTTTTCGGCTCGGCCGCCTTCGCCATCGGCATCAACGATATCGTCGACCTTCACGCCCGGTGCACCGCCTACGAATTCGAATGCCTCGTAACCGATATCTGCGAAGCGATTTCGGTTCTGCTCGAAGGGCACCAGTTCCTGGTCGCATATACCGGAAACGGCGAATTCCTCTGCGTGGTCGAGGACGGATGGCGGTCCGGCTTCGACCAGATCGGCCAAAGATTGCAAGCCATCCTGCAGCGCGTCGATTCGCATTTCAACGATGGCAGGCCGATGAACGTCACGGCTACCATCGGCGACGTGACCCCGTTCGAATGGAAGCCCGGCTGCACCGGCACCGAGGCGCTCGTCGCGGCGCTTGAAAGCGCCCGGCGGAAACGCCTGGACGAGAACGACGGGCCGGAAGATAGCTGGCCCGGCAAGGTCAGTGCATCTGGCTGACCACCCTGCTCCCAACGAAAAAGGCCCCCGAAACTCTCGGGGGCCTTTTCAATCTCGAAACGTGTCCGCTTACTCGGTCACGGCGCTTTCGATCGCGATGCTGACGCCCGGACCCATGGTCGAGCTCAACGCCACCTTCTTCATGTAAGTGCCTTTCGCGCCGGCGGGTTTCGCCTTTTGCACGGCATCGATGAAAGCGCGGACATTCTCGACCAGCTTGCCTTCGTCGAAGGAGGCCTTGCCAACGCCTGCGTGCACCACACCGGCCTTCTCGACCTTGAATTGCACTTCACCGCCCTTGGCGGCCTTCACGGCGTCGGCCACGTCCATCGTCACCGTGCCGACCTTGGGGTTCGGCATTAGGTTGCGCGGGCCCAGCACCTTGCCCAGACGGCCCACGATGGGCATCATGTCCGGCGTCGCGATGCAGCGGTCAAAGTTGATCTCACCGCCCTGGATGGTTTCCATCAGGTCCTCGGCACCGACGATATCGGCCCCGGCCTCCTTGGCCTCGTCCGCCTTGGCGCCACGGGCGAAGACGGCAACGCGCACGTCCTTGCCGGTGCCGTTCGGCAGGCCGACGACGCCACGGACCATCTGGTCGGCGTGGCGCGGGTTGACGCCCAGGTTCACGGCGATCTCGACAGTCTCGTCGAACTTCGCGCTGGCGTGGTTCTTGACCAGAGCGACAGCCTCTTCGACCGTCACGTTGTGCTTGTCCGCGAAGGCTTCGCGGGCGGCGCGGGTACGTTTTCCAAGTTTCGCCATTTTACTTCACCTCGATGCCCATGGACCGCGCGGACCCTGCGATGATCTTCATCGCGGATTCGACGTCGTTCGCGTTCAGGTCTCTCCACTTCGCTTCCGCGATCTCGCGCAGCTGCTTGGGGCTCACCGTGGCAACGCTTTCGCGCCCCGGGGTCTTGGAGCCCGACTTCAGCTTGGCAGCCTTCTTCAGGTAGTACGACGCCGGCGGCGTCTTGATGTCCATTTCAAAGGACTTGTCCTGATAGTAGGTGATCACGGTCGGGCACGGTGCACCGGGCTCCATCTCCTGCGTCTTGGCGTTGAACGCCTTGCAGAATTCCATGATGTTGATGCCGCGCTGACCCAGCGCCGGACCAACCGGCGGGGACGGGTTCGCTTGTCCGGCAGGCACCTGAAGCTTCATGGTGCCGGCAAGTTTCTTGGCCATTGGCCTTCTCCTTCTCAAACAGCCTCGGGACGCGTCCTTAGGCCTATGTTGATGTGGTCAGGTTCGACGATCGCGACCGCCTCGCCTCCCACATGGATGAATCGCCCCTCGGGGCAATTGCGGCGACATACAAGCGAAGGGGCGCATTTGCAAGCGGGCAGTATCTTACGCCCTAAGGTCCGCTTCGAGCCCCTGGTTGCCCCAGTCGCAAAGCACCCGCGCGGAACCAGGGCGAAGCCCGCCGCGCATCGCCGGGCCGTCCCCCGGCACGGCGATTGGGCAGGTGAAGTGCCGCGCTCTCGGGTTGGATGTGGTTGGCAGACATAAATTGCCCATCACCATCGTCGGTTCGCCGCACCACGGCCCGTCGATGCGCGTCTCCTAACCGTCAGAACAGAACGTCCGCTTTCTCCCGCAAAGCGGACCACCACCTTACCCCTGCTTGGTCACCTGGGTGAATTCCAGCTCCACCGGCGTCTCGCGACCGAAGATCGACACCGTCACCTTCAGGCGCTGGTTGTCGTCGTCCACTTCCTCGACCATGCCGTCGAAATCCTCGAACGGGCCGTCGTTGACCTTGACCTTCTCGCCCACTTCAAAGCTGACCAGCAGTTTCGGCGCGTCCTCGCCTTCCTGCACGCGGTTCAGGATCTGGTTCACTTCGGCATCACGCATCGGCATTGGCCGCCCCTGCGGACCCAGAAAGCCGGTGACACGATTGATCGAGTTGATCAGGTGATAGCCCTGGTCCGACATTTCCATGTGCACGAGTACATAGCCCGGCATGAAGCGCCGCTCTGCGGTCACCTTCTTGCCGCGGCGCACCTCGATGACCTCCTCGGTCGGCACCAGAACCTCGTCGATATCGTCTTCGAGGCCCTGTTCGGCCACGGATTGCCGGATCTGCTCTGCGATCTTCTTTTCGAAATTGGAAAGAACGCTGACCGAATACCACCGTTTCGCCATGCTGAGCACCATCCCTCGTTGCCCGGGTCCCGCCCGGAAAGTTCATATTCCGAAGGGCCTTCCCGGCCCAAACCACCTTCCAGAAACAATTCAGCGCGCGGGCCGAATCGCCGCGCGCTGCTGGAAGTGTCGGGTCAGTTACCGCCCTTTGGCCTTCATTTCAAGGCTCAAGCGTCAAATTTCGCGCGCCTCAGCCGAAGAGGCCAAGCAGACCTTCCAGGCCACTGCGGATCGCCAGGTCGACCAGCGCGAAGAAGACCGCCGTCAACGCAGCCATGATGAAAACCATGACCGTTGTCAGCAGAACCTCGCGCCGGGTGGGCCACACGACCTTGGCCACTTCCGCGCGGACCTGCTGGATGAACTGAAGCGGATTTGTAACGGCCATCGGTGCGCGTCTTTCTTCGTTGGAAACCTCGTGACGCGCGACATACGCCGCGCGCGCCACGAATTCAAGAGCCGAGACCGCGCGCGGCGTGCCCGAAGCGAAGCTTGTGGCCTTCCCGCCGGTCGCGGGCGATCAGCTCTCGCGCGCCTCGGCAGCCAGCCGATCGAACGGGTCGGGCCGGTTCTCGTCCGGGTCGTCCGCACCGGAGAAATCCGGCAGCGCAAGCCGCTCGGCCCAGGAGGCCGGCAACCAGTCCAGCAACCGATCGAACTTCTCGGCAAAGCGATCGGCCCGTTGCCGCACGCGCTCCGCCAGCTCGGGATTGCGGGCATGCAGCCTATGCCACGCGCCGCCGATGATCTCGCCCCATCTGTCGGGGCCGAGGCTCAGGTAGGCGATCAACACCAGCCACACCAGCAGTAATGCCGCCAGTGGCACCATCAGCGGGCGATAAAGCACAAGCGCCGCGACCACGGCCCAGGCGACATGTTTTTTCGTCGGTCGATACGTGCGCAGCCAAACCGGCAAACGCATGGCCGTCCGCGTGCGAACTGGCGCTGCCGCCTCGGATGCGGCCGGCCTCGCAGGCGCGCACTGCGGCGTCTCCGCGACTGTCCGCCGGGACAAGGTCAGGCGCGGCAACCGCAGCCGCCCCCGCGGGGGCGACACCTCTGCAGACGCCCCGGCCCGCTCGGCCTTCAGGATCTGCGCAATCGATTCCCGCACCGGCTCGCGCCGTGGCAGCGTCGGCTCATCATAGGTCAGGACCTCTTCCTGCGGCGCGATATCCGGCAGTCGTTCCGGCGCCGCACGGCGTTTTTCCTCGATCAGCAACTGCCGGATCAGGGTGTCGGCGTTGTTTTCGATATCCGTCGCGGCGCCCGCATCCACTGCCGGCGTCCCCGGCAGCTCTTCGCTGCGGATGTATAGATCGTTCCGAAGCGCCGGCCGGCGCGTATCTGTCATGCTCATGGCAGCACTCATTTACGGTTCCACGCCCCCACGCGGTGACCGCGTCAGGCCCTTCCCCGAAGGTCCGCATCGCGATTCATGGTGATGCTAGGGCTGAAATGCGGCTGAATAAAGGCGGTGCCGGGGCGGAAAATTGGCCGGTGCATCCGTGGGCAGAGCACACTTCCGGCCTGCCATCATCTGGTTGTCACAAAACCCCTCTAATCGGGGCGGACCGGCCGGTGCCTTGGTGCCCCGGCCCATCGCCTTTGCTCAAACCACTGACGGGAGACCTCAATGAATTCCAATCGCATCCTCGCGGCCTCCACGGCCATCGCGCTGGTCGCACAACCGGTGCTGGCCGCCGAAAAGACCGAATTCCAGTTCTGGCACGCCATGGGCGGCGACCTGGGAGAACGCGTCGACGCAATGTCGGCCAAGTTCAATGAAGGCTCCGACACCTGCAGGGTCAACCCGGTCTACAAGGGCAACTACACCGAGAACATGACTGCCGCCATCGCCGCCTTCCGCGCCGGCGAGCAGCCCCATGTCGTTCAGGTCTTCGAGGTCGGCACCGCCACCATGATGGCCGCCGGCGACAACGGCGCGATCTATCCCGTCTACAAGCTTATGGAAGATGCCGGAATCGACTTCGATCCGTCCGAATACCTGCCCGCCGTGATCTCCTATTACACCGACACCGACGGCAACCTGCTGTCCCTGCCCTTCAACAGTTCCACCCCCGTCCTGTGGTACAACAAGACCGCGCTCGACGCCGCCGGTGCCGAGATCCCCACCACCTGGGACGAGGTCGAGGAGGCGGCCCGCAAGCTGAAAGAGAACGGCGTCGAAAAACCCTTCTCCTTCGGCTGGCAGTCCTGGGTCAACATCGAGAACTACTCGGCCTGGCACGACCTGCCGATGGCCACACAGGAAAACGGCTTTGCCGGTCTCGATACCGAATTCACCTTCAACAACGAGAACGTGGTCAACCACATCCAGCGCATCGCCGACATGGGCGACGAAGGCCTTTTCGCCTATGGCGGACGCCGCGGCGACAGCCGGGCGCAGTTCGTCAACGGCGAGACCGCACTCTGGATCAACTCCTCGGCCTATTACGGCGGCTTCAAGGACGAGATCACCGATTTCGAGTTCGGTCAGACCATGCTGCCGCTCGATACCGCCGTGGCCGACGCACCGCAAAACTCCATCATCGGCGGCGCCACACTGTGGGTCCTGCAAGGTCATGAGCAGCCCGCATACACCTGCGTCGCCGAGTTCTTCAATTTCCTGTCCTCGCCCGAGCAACAGGCCGAATGGCACCAGGGCACGGGCTACGTTCCGATCACCACCGCCGCCTATGAACTCAGCCGGGAACAGGGCTTCTACGAGACCGACCCGCTGACCGACACCGCCATCAAGCAACTGTCGCTGAATACGCCCACCCCGGCGTCCAAGGGCATCCGCTTCGGCAATTTCGTCCAGGTCCGCGATGTCATCAACGAAGAGCTCGAAGCCGTCTGGGCCGGTGACAAGTCCGCGCAGGAGGCACTGGATGCCGCCGTCGAGCGCGGCAACGCGCTGCTGCGCAAATTCCAGGACGCCAACTCCTAAGGCCGCGTAGGGTGGGTTTCAAACCCACCCTACCCCACTCTAATCATGCAGAAACGCGTCGTTTTCCGCTCCCGGTGGCTGCCCTATGCTCTGGTCGCCCCGCAAATCGCGATCACCCTCGTCTTTTTCTTCTGGCCCTCCTACCAGGCGCTGGAAAGCTCGTTCTTCCTCGAGGACGCGTTCGGCTTCTCGCGCGACTGGGTCGGCCTGCGCAACTACGAGGCGCTTTTCAACGATCCCTCCTACCTGCGCTCGTTCAAGACCACATTGATCTTCGGCTTCTCCGTGGCTTTCCTCGCCATGGCCCTGTCGCTGGGCCTCGCCGTCGCCGCCAACCGCGTCATCCGCGCCGCCACCACCTATCGCACCCTGCTCATCTGGCCCTACGCCGTGGCCCCCGCGCTCGCGGGCGTGATCTGGTACTTCCTGATGAACCCCTCCCTGGGCATCGTCGCCTACTGGCTGGGCGAAGTTGGCATCGACTGGAACCACTACGTCAACGGCGACCAGGCCCTCCTGATGGTCATCGTCGCCGCCGCGTGGAAACAGGTCAGCTACAATTTCCTCTTCTTCCTCGCCGGGCTGCAATCCATCCCCAAGTCGCTGATAGAGGCCGCCGCCATCGACCGCGCCGGCCCCGTGCGCCGCTTCTGGTCGATCACCTTTCCGCTCCTGACGCCGACCACCTTCTTCCTGCTGGTCGTGAACCTCGTCTACGCCTTCTTCGACACGTTTTCCCTTATCCACGCCACGACCGAGGGCGGCCCCGCCGACGCCACGTCGATCCTCGTCTTCAAGGTCTACGCCACCGGGTTCGTCGGCCAGGATTACGGCGGCTCGGCGGCGCAGTCGGTGATCCTCATGGCCCTCGTCATCGCCATGACCTTCATCCAGTTCCGCTATGTCGAGCGCAAGGTGAACTACTGATGGTCGAGAACCGCCCCTTCCTCACCTTCCTTACACACGCGGCGCTGATCCTTGGTGTGACCTTCCTGTGCTTCCCGGTCTGGATGGCGCTCGTCGCCTCCACCCACGGGCCCGACGCGCTGGCCCGATCGCCCATCCCCCTGTGGTTCGGCGATCAGGGCTGGCAGAACTACAGCCAGCTTCTGACCATCGGCCTGCCCGAGGCGGGCGGCGTGCCCCTCGGGCGAATGATGCTGAACTCCCTCATCATGGCTTTGGCCATCACTATCGGTAAAATCGCCATCTCGATCATCTCGGCCTATGCGATCGTCTATTTCCGCTTTCCCTTCCGCATGGGCTTTTTCTGGATGATCTTCGTCACCCTCATGCTGCCGGTCGAGGTCCGCATCCTGCCGACCTTCGACGTGGTGACGAAACTGGGGATGCTGAACTCCTACGCGGGCCTGACGATCCCCCTAATCGCCTCGGCCACCGCCACCTTCCTCTTCCGCCAGTTCTTCCTCACCGTCCCGGATGAACTGGTCGAGGCCGCCCGAATCGACCGCGCCGGGCCCGTCCGCTTCTTCCTCGATATCCTGCTACCCATGAGCCGCACCAACATCGCGGCGCTCTTCATCATCCTCTTCATCTACGGCTGGAATCAGTACCTCTGGCCACTGATCGTCACCACCGAAGAGGACCTCTACACCATCGTCATGGGCATCCAGCGCATGACCAATTCCGGCGAGGCCCTGCCCGTCTGGCACTTCATCATGGGCACCGCCATGCTGGCGCTGATCCCGCCTGTGCTGGTCGTCGTCGCCATGCAGAAGCTCTTCGTCAAAGGCCTCGTGGACAGTGAGAAGTAATCAATGGCCAACCTGAACCTCTCCCGGCTGGGCAAGACCTATCCTGGCAACGTCATCGCCGTCTCCGACGTCTCGGCCGAGATCGAACACGGCGAATTCATCGTCCTGGTCGGCCCCTCGGGCTGCGGCAAATCCACCATCCTGCGCATGATTGCGGGGCTGGAAACCATCACCACTGGCGACCTTCACATCGGCAAGCGCCACGTCAACGGGCTGGAACCAGGCGATCGCGACATCGCCATGGTGTTCCAGAACTACGCCCTCTATCCGCACATGACCGTGCGCAAGAACATGGAATACGGGCTGAGAAACGAGGGCCTGCCCCGCGCCGAGATCGACACCCGGATTGCCGAGGCCACGCGCACCCTGCGCCTCGAGGACTACCTCGACCGCAAGCCCCGCCAGCTTTCAGGCGGCCAGCGCCAGCGCGTCGCCATGGGCCGCGCCATCGTCCGCGACCCGGCGGTGTTCCTCTTCGACGAGCCGCTGTCGAACCTTGACGCCAAGCTGCGCACGCAACTCCGGGCCGAGCTCAAATCCCTGCACCAGCGCCTCGGCGCCACCTTCATCTACGTGACGCACGATCAGGTCGAGGCAATGTCCCTCGCCCACCGGATCATCATCATGTCACAAGGCCGCGTGGAACAGATCGGCACGCCCATGGATCTCTACCACCGCCCTGCCACACGCTTCGTGGCCGACTTCATCGGCACCCCCGCCATGAACATGTTGAACGCCACTCTGTCCCGCGATCAGGCCTCGGCAACGCTTGCCGACGGTACGGCGATCCCTCTGCCCGCACCGATCTCAAGGCCGCCCGGGGCGGCACTCACGCTCGGCCTGCGCCCCGAGCACCTCGTGGTGGGGCACGCCGGCCCCATCACTCTGGCGCTCAGGTCCGTCTTCACCGAACATCTCGGCGCCGACACGCTGCTGCATGCCTGTCTTGCAGACAGCGACACGCCGGTCATAATGCGCCTCAACGCCGCCGACGCTCCTGCCGCGGGACACATGCTCACCGCCAGCGCCAGCCCCGACAAAATGCACCTTTTCGACGCGGTCACCGGGGCACGGATCGCGACCTAGAGTTTCAGCTCGACTCGGTCGCCATCCGTCCCGCGCCTGTCCGCTGCGCGCGGCAATCAGGACGCGTCGTTCTTGGCGTTCGCGCTCTTGCGAAAGATGCGGTCCTGCACCTTCGAGATCGGCGGCAACAGCATGTCTTCGCTGGTTCCAAGGCTGCCGACGAACCGCCGGATCAGGCCGATGGCGATATCGGGTGCCAGCATCCGCTTGTTCGACAGCGCCGACACGTTCAGCACCAGGTCACCCGGCGACAGGACGCTGTGCGCCACCTCGTAGCTGTGGAACGCGTCTCGAATGCGCGCCTGCAAGAGGTTCGGCACGATATGGTTCCGCACCACCAGAAGGCAGATGAACTTGCCGTAGCCCACATAGGACAGCGACGCCCCGCTGGCCGGAAGGGTCTTGCCGATGATGTTCGCCACCGCCTCCACCACGTCCAGGAACTCCGCCTGACTCAGGCGTGAGCCAAGGTTCTCGATCCCTTCGATCTCGATCGACAGCAGGGTCATCGCATAGACACCCTCGCTCAAGCGCAGCAGACGGTTCTCCAATTGGAAATAGTCGCGCATGTTCGGCACGTTCGAATAGGTGATCCGCATCGACGGGTCGAACTGGCCAGCCTCGGGCGCGGTCTGCAGCGCAGTCTTCAGCGCCAGGCGGCTCTCGGCCTCGCTCTTCAACGTCTCGACCAGCAGCATCGCGATCTGGATGCGCACCCGCAGGTCCAGATGCTCGATGGGCTTCATCATGTAGTCGGTCGCCCCTGCATCGAACGCCTCGTTCATGTGCAGCTTGGCCGCCGCCGAGGTGATCATGATGATCGGCGCGATCCGGTATTGCGACATTTCGCGGATCCGAGAGCACAGCTCGATCCCGTCCATGCCGCCCATCTTGATGTCCAGCAGGAAGCAATCGAACGGATAATCCTGCTCGGCAATGATCTCCAGCGCCTCCTCGCCCGATGCCGCCGTGGTGACATCGTCGAACCCCATCTCCCTGAGGTGTTCGGTCAGCAGCGCTATGATGATTTCTTCATCGTCGACAACCATGATTCTCATGGGGCACATCCCTTCATTAACGACGGTTAACCACTCTCGATACAATTAGGGGATGAATGAGGTAACATTGCGACGGCCTGGGGTTAATTTCGTGATGCGGAAAATCAGCGATTATCCGCTCGAATGCGCTGAAACGCGCCGAAGCGAACCGGAATTTTCCAATACGTAAAAGGAGGTTGGCAGGGGCAGCAGGGCTCGAACCCGCGACCTACGGTTTTGGAGACCGTCGCTCTACCAGCTGAGCTATACCCCTAAGGCCGACGCCTCAGGTACGGCACCTGCACGGCGGAATCAAGTCCCCTTCCTGACGCGCACGCGGATTTTTCGACTTTATTTCTTTGATCAGGCTGCCGATTTCTTGCCATATTCCGGGCTCGCCACGATCCCGTCGTCGAACAACTTCGAAATTTCCGTATCGCTCAGCCGCGCAACATCGCCCAAAACCTCCTCGGTATGCGCCCCCAACGCCGGCGCGGGCACAGGCCGTACGCGGCCATGGCTGCCGAACGCCGCCGGGTGCCCCGGCACCGGGAATCGGCCCATGCCGGGCTGCTCGGTCATCGAGAACATCGGGTTCGCCTCGCCGAAATCCGGGTCCGCGCGCACCGCCTCGCGCGTGCCCCGGAACACCGACCAAGTCAGACCCATGGCGTTGAAGTCGCCCGCGAAGTCCTCGATCCGCCGCTCGGCGAACCACGGCGCCAGGATGGCGGTAATCTCGTGCCGCAGGCGCCAGCGAACGCCCTCGTCGCTCAAATCCACCCCGTGCCGCCGCGACAGCAGTTTCATCTGATCCTCGGTGGCCGTGGCCTTGACCAGCCCTTCCCACTGCCGCTGGGTCAGCCCGATCACCATCACACGCCCGCCGCAGGCACAGGCAAAGTCCTGCCCGTAGGCGCCATAGAGTGCGTTGCCCGACTTGCCCCGATCGTGGTCGTTCAGGTGCACGTCGCCCACGATCCCCAGATGCGCCATCGTCGCCGCCGCCACGTCCTTCAGCGTCAGGACAACCTCCTGCCCTTCGCCATGGCGCAGCCTGTGCCGCTCGGCAGCCAGCAGGCTGGACACGGCAAGGTTCCCGGCAATCAGGTCCCAGGCCGGCAGCGCGCTTGCCACAGGGTCCGGATGCCCCTCCGGCCCGGTCATGTGCGGCACGCCGATGGCCGGGTTCACCGTGTAATCCACCTGCGACCGCCCCTCGCGATCTCCCAGCATGCTGACCATCACAAGGTCCCGCCGCCGCTTGCTGAGTGTCGCGTAATCCATCCAGCCACGCACCCGCAGATTGGTCAAAAACAGCCCCGCATCGCGCCCCGGCGCAGTGATGATACGGCTGATCAGCTCGCGACCCTCGCGCGACCGCATGTTCACCGCGACCGATTTCTTTCCCTTGTTCAGCCCTGCCCAGAACAGGCTCTGCCCATCGGGCGCCAGCGGCCAACGCCCGTAATCCAGGCCCCCTTCCAGCCGGTCGAACCGGATCACCTCGGCGCCCATCTGCGCCAGCGTCATGCCTGCCAGCGGCACCGCGACAAAGGCGGACCCCTCGACCACTCTCATGCCTTTCAGGATCTTGTTCATGTGGTTTCCTCCCATGTGGCGGTGGCCTGCATGCACTGATGCCCGGCCTGTCCGGTGTATAACGTCAGCCCGCGCGCCTCCTCCTGCGCGTAGGCGGCAATGGTCATTTCGTTGGTGGCCCCGGGCACCAACAGCATCGGATGCACGCCCCGAAAGGTAAAACTTTCAGGGGCCCGCCCCTTCACGTCCGTCGCCGCCCGCATCAGCCACGCGGCCTGCATCGGCCCATGAACGACAAGGCCCGGATAATGCTCGACCTCTTGCGCATACGGCAGGTCGTAATGAATGCGATGCGCGTTGAAGGTGATGGCCGAGAAACGGAACAGAAGCGCCTCGTTGACGGGCTGGCTCCAGCGCCCGACCGTCTCCTCCGGCATCGGCTGCTTCGCCGGCGGTCGAAACTCGGTCGGCAGGTCCAGGTAGACGATGTCCTGCCGCTCCTCGATCACCACCGCACCCTCGGCGCTCAGTTCATGATCGACGGACACGAAAACCATGCGCCCGGTCTTGCCCGCTTTCTCGGTCACGCCCACGATGGTCGAGCGGCTGTCGAACGGCACCCCCACGCGCAGCGGCGCTCCAAAACGCAGCTTGCCCCCGGCCCACATCCGCCGCCCCAGCGGCACAGGCGGCAGGAAGCCTCCCAGCTTCGGATGTCCGTCCGTTGCAAGCTCCTCCAGCGGGCAAACGGGCGGAAAGGCGCACCAGTGCCACAGCGGCGGCATCGCCGCGCCCGCCTCCGGCGCGTCCTTGGCCGGGTCGCCGATGGTCGCATGGATCTGCGCCGCCTGCGCCGGAGAGATCCCACCCTCCCGCCGTTCGGTCCGGCCTTCCCATGCTGACAGGTTCACTTGATCCAAGGCGTGCTCCTCCTCGTGCGAGAGCTTGGCCTAGTCAGAAAAAATGTCAACATTTCAATATGTTAAATGAATACTACGGTATGCCGCATCTTTGCTGCAGATGCACACCGGAAGTCTGGGCGTTGATTTCATGGCGCTTTCAGCCCGCGTCGGCGCTCATGCGCGACAGCGAGATCGCTGAAAGCAGCCCTGTCGGAACCTGTTTCGCTTTGCGGCAGATTGCCTCAGTCGGCCCTAAGGTGCCGCCCGTTCAAGCGCATCCAAGTCCGCGCCGCAGATCGCCGCCTCATGCTTCAGGATGCGTTCGATGGGCCAGTTCCACCACGCAATCTCGTTCAACCGCGCGATGGTGTCTGCGGCGAACCGCAACTTCACCACCCGCGCCGGGTTGCCGGCCACCACCGCGTAATCCGGGATCTCACCTCGCACCACCGCCCCCGCGCTGACGATCACGCCATTGCCCAGCCGCGCCCCCGGCAGTACGCGCGCATCCTTGCCCAGCCAGACGTCATGCCCCAGCACCGTGTCCGGTCCGGACCACTCCGGCAGGCTTGGCCGGTTTGCGGCCGTGGCATGGTCGAACACCGCAAAGGGAAAGGTCGAGAACCCGTCGCGCCGATGATTGGCCGAGGCGGTGATGAACACCACCCCGTCGGCGATCTGGCAGAACTTGCCGATCACCAGCTTCTCGTCCGAAAAGGGAAACAGGTACGGCGCCAGGTGCGCGGCCCAGTCCTCGGGCGGACGGGTCGCACTGGCATAGCTGTAATCTCCGACGATGAACCGGGAATGGTCGATCACGGCCTTCAGAAAAACGGTCCCCGCATGAGCGCTGCCATCGGGCAGGATCACCGGGTTGCGCGTGTCGGGGGCGGGAAACGGGTGTGTCATGTGCCTTGATCTCACTCCAACCCCGAAAAGGAAAGGGCGCCCGTTCTGGACGCCCTTTCAAATGTCTCAAAGAGTTCCCGGGTCACATCCGGAACAACGCCGTGCCTCGGATCACTCGAGGATCTTCGACACCACGCCGGCGCCGACGGTGCGGCCGCCTTCGCGGATGG
>NZ_JASHIZ010000025.1 GCF_030733425.1 Roseovarius sp. MMSF_3350 | reverse complement strand
GTGGGTCTGGGGTTTGGTACTCCGCTGCAATCTGCCGGATCACACTTCCACCCCGGCAGGGGGCGTAAGATTAGTGCCGGAATAGTGCTGGATTTTAGAGACCCAGGTATTACCCAATAAAAACAAGGTATAATGGCGGAGACGAAGGGATTCGAACCCTCGAAACGGTCTCCCGTTTACTCCCTTAGCAGGGGAGCGCCTTCGACCACTCGGCCACGTCTCCGCCGACGCGTATAGCCAAGCAAACCTGGGGATTACAAGGCGATTCTGCCCGCCGGGCGAAAAACCTTCCTACGCTCGAAACCCGGCGCTGGCCGCCGCCACGCGCGCGGACCAGGCGACAGGCGCCCGATGGTCCTTCCTGCAAAAGGCCCGCGCCGCGTTGCCATCCGCGCCCGATCCGGCCTGCGCCGGCGCCTCAGGTATTGAAAAGAAAGTGCAGCACATCGCCGTCCTTGACGACATACCCCTTGCCCTCGGCCCGCATCTTGCCGGCTTCCTTCGCCGCCTGCTCGCCGCCCAGCGAGACGAAATCGTCATAGGCGATCGTCTCGGCCCGGATGAAGCCCTTCTCGAAATCCCCGTGGATGACGCCCGCGGCCTGCGGCGCCGCCGTGCCGGTGCGGATCGTCCAGGCCCGCGCCTCCTTGGGGCCGACCGTGAAATAGGTCTCCAGATGCAGAAGGTCGTAACCCGCCCGGATCAACCGGTCGAGACCCGCTTCCTCCAGCCCCATCTCCTCCAGGAACATCGCGGCTTCCTCGGCATCCAGCTGGCTGATCTCCTCCTCGATCTGGGCCGAGATGTTCACATGCGCCGCGCCCTGCTCTTCGGCCATCTTGGCCACGGCCGCGGAATGATCGTTGCCGTCCGCCGCGTTCGCCTCGTCCACGTTGCACACGTAAAGGATCGGCTTCGAGGTCAGCAGCTGCAGGGTCTTCCACGCCTTGGCGTCCTCGGCATCCACCTCGACCAGCCGCGCGGGCTTGCCCTCTTCCAGCATCGCCTGCGCCGCGGCCAGCAGACGGTCCGCCTGCACCGCCTCCTTGTCGTTGCCCTTCAGCTTGCGCACCAGCCCCGCGCGCCGCTTCTCGATGCTCTCCAGGTCGGCCAGCATCAGCTCGGTCTCGATCACCTCGGCATCCTCCACCGGGTTCACGCGCCCCTCCACATGCGTCACGTCGCCATCCTCGAAACAGCGCAGCACATGGGCAATCGCGTCCACCTCGCGGATATTGGCCAGAAACTGGTTGCCCAGCCCCTCGCCCTTGCTGGCGCCCTTCACCAGCCCGGCGATATCGACAAAGGTCATGCGCGTCGGGATGATGGATTTCGACTGCGCAATCGCCGCCAGCTTGTCCAGCCGCGCATCGGGCACCGCCACCTCGCCCACATTGGGCTCGATCGTGCAGAACGGAAAATTCGCCGCCTGCGCCGCCGCCGTCCGGGTCAGCGCGTTGAACAGCGTCGACTTGCCCACGTTGGGCAGCCCCACGATTCCCATCTTGAAGCCCATGATGCACCTCTTTGCTCTCGTTCCGGCGCCTTCTATGCCCAAGCCGCGCCCAGCGCAACGCCCCGCTTTTTCTTGCTTCAAATACTCATTTCCGGCGTCTGCCACACACACATCCCATTGCATTTCCGCGCCGCATTCGCCAAACCATGCCGGAACATCACGACGGGACCGCGACATGACACGCATCGACGCCAAATTCGAAGAACTGCGCAACGCGAACAAGAAGGCCTTCGTGGCCTATGTCATGGCTGGCGACCCCGATTTCGACACCTCGCTCGAAGTGGTCAAGGGCCTGCCCGCCGCCGGTGTCGACATCATCGAGCTGGGCCTGCCCTTCACCGATCCCATGGCCGACGGCCCCACCATCCAGCTCGCCGGCCAGCGCGCGCTCGAAAAGGGCATGACCCTGCAGCGCACCCTCGACATGGCCGCCGAGTTCCGCAAGGGCGACGACACCACGCCGATCGTGCTCATGGGCTACTACAACCCGATCTACAATCGCGGGGTCGAGACCTTCCTGAAGGACGCGAAAGAGGCCGGCATCGACGGCCTCATCGTGGTCGACCTGCCGCCCGAGGAAGACGACGAGCTTTGCATCCCCGCGCAGAAGGCCGGGCTCAACTTCATCCGCCTCGCCACCCCCACCACCGATGACAAGCGCCTGCCCAAGGTGCTGACCAACACCTCGGGCTTCGTCTACTACGTCTCGATCACCGGCATCACGGGTGCCGCCGCCGCCGAGGCCGCCGATGTCGGCCCCGAGGTGAAACGCATCAAGTCGCAGACCGACCTGCCCATCGTGGTCGGCTTCGGCATCCGCACGCCGGAAAGCAGCCGCGAGATCGCCTCGGTGGCCGACGGCTGTGTCGTGGGCTCGGCCATCGTCGGCAAGCTGGCCGACGGCGAAAGCCCCGCGCAGGTGCTCGACTTCGTCAAGGGCCTCGCCGACGGCGCGCATTCCGCCTGAGGCGCCCTCCCGCCGCGCGGCGCGTTAAACCTTTCACGCAACAGTTTCGCTGCGCCGCGGCGGTGCACGCCCGGTGCACGCGGGGTGCACGCATGTCACCCCCCTTCTGCCGCCCTTCCCGGCGGCGTTAACCTCTTCCGCGCAGGACGGTGCGCCGCATGGACAAGCCGCCCCGATCCGGGCTAGTGGTCATAAAACCTGACCAAAGCCCGAGCCTTTGCCCATGCCCGTCATCACCAATATCGACGACCTGAAAAAGATCTACCGCCGCCGCGTGCCCAAGATGTTCTTCGACTACGCGGAATCGGGCAGCTGGACGGAACAGACCTTCCGCCAGAACTCCAGCGATTTCAGTGACATATACCTGCGCCAGCGCATCGCCGTGGACATGTCGAACCGCTCCACCGCCAGCCGGATGATCGGCCAGGACGTGTCGATGCCCGTGGCCCTCGCCCCCGTGGGCCTGACGGGGATGCAACACGCCGATGGCGAGATCAAGGCCGCCCGCGCCGCCGAAGACTTCGGCGTGCCCTACACGCTCTCGACTATGTCCATCTGCTCGATCGAGGACGTGGCGGCCCACACGCAAAAGCCGTTCTGGTTTCAGGTTTACACCTTGAAAGATAACGATTTTATGCAGCGGCTTTTCGACCGGGCGAAGGCCGCCAAGTGCTCGGCCGCCGTCATCACCGTCGACCTGCAAGTGCTGGGCCAGCGCCACAAGGACCTCAAGAACGGCCTCAGCGCGCCGCCTAAACTAACTGTTAAGTCCATTGCCGACATGATGACCAAGGTGCAGTGGGGCCTCGGCATGCTGGGCACCAAGCGGCGGTTCTTCGGCAACATCGTCGGCCACGCCAAGGGCGTCTCGGACCCCTCCTCGCTCAGCTCCTGGACCGCCGAGGCGTTCGACGAGGCGCTCAACTGGGACCGCATCCGCGAGTTTCGCAAGATGTGGGACGGCCCGCTCATCATCAAGGGCATCATCGACCCCCGCGATGCCCGCGAGGCGCTGAACGTGGGCGCCGACGCCATCGTCGTGTCCAACCACGGCGGCCGGCAACTGGACGGCGCGCTCTCGGCCATCCGCGCCCTGCCCCAGATCGTGGACGCCGTCGGCGACAAGATCGAGGTGCATTTCGACAGCGGTATCCGCTCGGGCCAGGACGTGCTCAAGGCCATCGCCCTCGGCGCCAAGGGCACCTATATCGGCCGCGCCTATGTCTACGGCCTCGGCGCCATGGGCCAACAAGGCGTCACCCGCGCGCTGGAGGTCATCCACAAGGAGCTCGACGTTTCCATGGCCTTCTGCGGCCACACCGACATCAACAAGGTCGACAGAGATATCCTTATGATACCAAAAGATTTTTCCGGCGACTGGCAGTAACTCCGGAACGTCCCCGTCCTCGATCGCGTTGACCTTTCATGACGGCGAAGGGGGGCGCGAGCCGGATGGCACGACTTCACAGGGAAGATTTCGATCCGGCGCACCGCAAGCGTCCGGTCTTCATGATATTCCTGGGCCTTCTCGGCATTGCCGGCTGTCTCTGCCTCATCCTGGGAACGCTCGTCGCGCCATTCTACGTGCCGGACTACAACTGGTGGTCGGACACCGTCAGCGACCTGGCGGCGGGCGATTCGGAAATCATCATGGACGTGGCGCTCTACGGTTTCGCCACCGGCATCATGGCCACCGCCCTGGCCGCGTCGCATGATCACCTGGGCGAGTCCGGCTGGTCCATCGGCGTGCTCAGCCTCGCCGCCATCGCGGGAATCGTCGTTATCGTGGGCGCCCGCAACGAATACGGCGACGGCGACCAGGACGGCGTCGTGATCCACATCTATCTGGTCTACATGCTGGGCGCGCTATTCGCCCTTGTCCCCGCCACCATGGCCAGCGCCCTGCGCCACGTCGCGCCGAAGTCGGCGCGCGCCATGATCGCGCTTGGTGCCATATGGGTCGTTCTCGTCCCGGTCTTTCTGACCATGGGCACCCGGTGGGACGGCCTGGTCGAGCGCATCATGGGCCTGGCCGCCACCGGCGTCATCACGATCCTCAGCCTGGTCGCGATCCGCAATGGCCGCAGGTGCTTCGACGATCCCGAACCGGGCCGGAACTGACGCGTCCGGCATGACCCGCGACCTGCGGTCGGAAAACCCGCAAAACCTTGCATATTTGGTCTTTTCAAGCCGCCCTTAATCCTCTAAAGCGACGGCTTCACGCGGGGCTACAGCCTTGGAGGAGCCCCGCCTTTGCATATGGAGAACACACATGGCTGGAGAAATTCCTGATCTTCACGCCCAGGAACGCACGGGGACGGGCAAGGGCGCCGCTCGTGCTGCACGCCGCGACGGCATGGTTCCGGGGATCGTATTCGGGGGCGACGTCGAACCGCTGCCCATCAACATTCCGTTCAACGTCCTGTTGAAGCGGCTGAAACAGGGCCGGTTCAAGTCCACGCTCTTCAACCTCAAGGTTGACGGGCACGACGATGTCCGCGTGATCTGCCGCGACGTTCAGCGCGACGTGGTCAAGGACCTTCCGACCCACTTCGACCTGATGCGCCTGCGCCGCACGACCCAGATCAACCTCTTCATCCCCGTTGAATTCATCAACGAGGACAAGTGCGAGGCGCTGAAAACCGGCGTGCTGACCGTCATCCGCAACGAGATCGAACTCGTCGTGACCGCCGGTGACATCCCCGAAAGCATCACCGTCGACCTCAGCCTGATGGAAAACATCGGCGACACGATCACCATCAGCCAGATCGAGCTGCCGCAGGGCGCCAAACCCACGATCACCGACCGTGACTTCGTGATCTGCAACATCGCGGCTCCGTCGGCGCTGAAATCCGACGCCGAGGACGAAGACGAAGACGTCGCAGCCGACGAGGTTCCGGCAACCGAGCAGGAAGCCGGCCCGGACAGCGTCGAGGAAGCAGAAGGCGGCGAAGAGTAAGCTCTTCTCCCAATTGCGAAAACATCAGCGCGAGGGTCCCGGCCCTCGCGTTTTTTTTGTGTGGCGCAACCGGCGAAAGCACAGGATCCGCCCACGCGACGGCCCCGGATCATAGGTCAGCCCCGACTGCGACATGCAATCCACGATCTGCTTGATCACCCGGTCGGGATACTGGTTGGGGTGCAGTTCCATCATCACCACCCGCACGTGCTCGGGCCAGGGTGCATCGAACAGATGCTGCTCTGCCCCCTCCACGTCCATGATCACAAGGTGCGGCCGGTGCTTCTTCAGCAATCCTGCAAGCGGCAGCATCGGCACCGTGACCAGCTTTTCGGCGTCCGCCTCCTCGTCCGCGATCCGACCCGCCCAGAACACCTTCTTGGGATCGAACGCGATCTCGTCTCCATCGCCCTCGCCGGTCACCGCCCCGTGGATCAGCCGCGTCGCCTGATATCCGTTGCGGTCAAGGTTGGCGCGAATGACCGGCAGCATCGCCGGGTTGGCCTCCACCGTCACCACGTTCCCGGCGCCCGCGACGCCCGCGCAGATCGACGCGATGTATCCCACGCCCGCGCCCAGCTCAAGCACGCGCATCCCCTCGCGCAGGCGCATCTGCGCCGCCTGCGCCTCGTGCGCCTCGTAGGTCCCGCTTGCCAGCTTGCCCGCGACCCGCTCGTTCAGCATCTCGTCGGGCACCACCAGCGTCACACCGTTCACCGCGTATTCGCCCATTTCCCCTGCCCCTGCCGGTCTTGTTGATTCCGCGCGCTGCGCCGCGTAGACCATCCTCATCAAAGAACGGGTGATCGGCAATGCTGCTTTTCGTGGGCCTGGGCAATCCGGGCGGCAAATATGAGAAGAACCGCCACAATATCGGCTTCATGGCGCTCGACCGCATCGCCGCCGATCACGGCTTCGCGCCTTGGCGGGCAAAGTTCCAGGGCCAGCTGACCGAGGGCAAGCTCGGCTCCGAAAAGGTCCTGCTGCTCAAGCCCGAAACCTTCATGAACAAGTCCGGCCAGTCGGTCGGCGAGGCCATGCGCTTTTACAAGCTGACCCCCTCGGACGTCATCGTCTTCCACGACGAGCTGGACCTCGCCCCCGGCAAATGCCGCGTCAAACAGGGCGGCGGCCACGCCGGGCACAACGGCCTGCGCTCCATCCACGCCCATATCGGCGAGGATTACGGCCGCGTCCGCCTCGGCATCGGCCACCCGGGCCGCAAGGATCTGGTGTCGCATTACGTGCTTCAGGATTTCGCCAAGGCCGACGCCGACTGGCTCGACGACTTGCTGCGCGGCCTGTCGGATGGCGCCTCCGAACTGGCCGCGGGCCATAACGACAAGTTCCTCAACGCCGTTTCCCTGCGCACCGCACCCGCCCGCTCCTCGAAATCCGCCCCGAAACCGCAAGCCGAAGCGAGACCGGCGGCAAAGCCCGACGAGCCCGACGAGTCCCCCGCCCCCTCGGGCACCGAAGACCGCAGCCCCCTGCAAAAGCTCATCGACAAGTTCAGGTAACGCCGCGTTCCCCTTGCCGCCCCGCGCCCCTGGTGCTTTGCTGCCTGTCGGGGAGGACCACACCATGCGCCGCATCCTGAAATGGACGCTCCGGATACTTGCCGTCCTGGCCATCGCCGCCATCGCCATCGGCCTCTGGAAGCGCGAGCAGATCGCGCGCCTCATGGCGGTCAACACGCTCTTCGAGGCCGAGCACATCGTCGAGAATTTCTCCAACATGGACAGCGCCTTCCTGCACACCTCCGTGCCGCGCGGCGACGCCCCCGTCATGCCCCTGCCCGAGGGCCAGCCCATGACCTTGCCGGACGGCACCGAGGACTGGATCGACACCCGCGCCGTCACCTCGCTCATGGTCCTGCACCAAGGCGAAGTCGTCCACGAAAGCTATCACCTCGGCACCTCACCCGACGACCGCCGCATCAGCTGGTCGGTGGCCAAGTCCTTTCTTTCGGCGTTGATGGGCATTGTCGTGGCCGAGGGCGATATCGCCTCGCTCGACGACCCGGTCACGCAGTATGCCCCGATGCTGAAGGGCAGCGCCTATGACGGCGCCACCATCCGCAACGTGCTGCAAATGACCAGCGGCGTGCGCTTCGACGAGGATTACCTGGATTACGATTCCGACATCAACCGCATGGGCCGCGTGCTGGCCCTGGGCGGCACGATGGACGGCTTCGCCGCCGGCCTCACCGAGCGGGACGCGGAATCCGGCCAGCGCTGGCAATACGTCTCCATCGACACGCATGTCCTTGGCATGATCATCCGCGGCGCCACGGGCCGCGACATCCCCTCGCTGCTGTCGGAAAAGATCATTGCCCCGCTCGGGCTCGAGTCCGCGCCTTACTACATCACCGACGGCGAAGGCGTGGCCTTCGTGCTCGGCGGCCTAAACCTGACCACGCGCGACTATGCCCGCTTCGGCCTGATGATCGAGCAGAACGGCCAGCTGGGCGGCCGGCAAGTCGTCCCCGCCGACTGGATCGCCGAGTCCACCGCCCCCAGCGCCCCCACCGAGCCGGGCCAGATCGGCTACGGCTACCAATGGTGGATACCGCAAGGCGCCGAGCCGGGCCAGTTCATGGCCCGCGGCATCTACGGTCAGTACATCTATATCGACCAGGGCCGCGACGTGGTCATCGTCACCACCGCCGCCGACCGCGCCTTCCGCGAGCCGGGCGTGAACGACGCCAACATCGCCATGTTCCGCCGCATCGCCGAAACGTTCTAGGGCCGCGACACCCCGCCTCCCTTGCCCCACGGGCGCGGCCCGTGCAGGATATGCCCAACCGGACCAAGGAGCACCGCATGGCTATCGAAATGGACACCTCCGTCAACGTGCTGGGCGGCAAGCTCGAAAGCTGCTCCACCGCGCCGATGACCGGCTTTTTCCGCGACGGGCACTGCAACACCTGCGCCGAGGATCAGGGCAGCCACACGGTCTGCGCCCTGATGACCGCCGAATTCCTCGCCTATTCCAAGTACGTTGGCAACGACCTCTCCACGCCGCGCCCTGAATTCGGCTTTGACGGTCTCAGACCCGGCGACCACTGGTGCCTTTGCGCCGGCCGCTTCCTTCAGGCCCATGACGAAGGCTGCGCGCCCAAGGTCCGGCTCGAGGCCACCCACGCCCGCGCGCTGGATATCGTGCCTATCGACGTGCTGAAAGAGCACGCCTCCGACACAGCCTGACGCGTGGCTGCTCTCGCCGTGCAGATTTCTTGAGCTTCACCCGGTCGAACCTGGATGATTACCGGCAGTACGATCCGTTCCGGTGCTCCGCCGTGTCGAAATGGAAGTGGTCGTTGTGATACCCGTCGGATCCCGGCCCCAACACCGTGCCGAATGGCCCGCAAGCGCTGCTGTGCAACTGCCGCAGGATCTTGCCCCGCTTGCCCGTGCCCCAGTCGTTCAGCACGGAAATATCCGTACCGTCCCGCAACCTAAAGGCCGAGATGTCGATCGCGTTGCCCTTGGAATGCTCCGACAGCCGAGCGCCGCGCTTGTGGTTCCGGGTGCGGCACACGTAGTGCGCTGCCACTTTCAGGCTTACGACGCCGCCGCCCGTGTCTCCCACGATCGGCTTCATGTCGTTCTTCACCCAGGCATTCAGGGTCTGCGCGGTCCGGCAATTCATCGTCGCGGGCTGGCTCAGCAGAACCCCGCCGACCGCGTCCACCTCGACGGCGTTGGCGATCCCGCAGGCGCCGCTTCCCGGCACATCGCCCACCACGACGCCCTGTATCGACGGATCACCGCAGACCGCACCACGCGTCACCAGCTCGGGGTCATCCCTGTCGCCACCGCCAAACGAACAACTCGCCAGAAAGACTGGAAAAATCCACGCCAAGCGCATCCTGCTCACCTTTTTTTCACGCGCCCGAAATCCGGCGCATCCGTATCTTGCCCGGCATCGATAATACCACGCCGGATGCTCCTCGTCCGCGTAAAATACGCGTGCAGCAAATCGCCGTCCCCGGTGCGGATCGCCCGCTGCAGCGCAAAGAGTTCCTCGGTGAACCGGCCCAGCACTTCCAGCGTCGCGTCCTTGTTGGTCAGGAACACGTCGCGCCACATCGTGGGGTCGCTGGCGGCAATCCGGGTAAAGTCGCGGAAACCAGCGGCGGAATATTTGATAACCTCGCTGTCGGTCACCCGGCGCAGGTCGTCGGCCACCCCCACCATCGTGTAGGCAATCAGGTGCGGCGTGTGGCTGGTCACGGCACAGACAAGGTCATGGTGATCGGCATCCATCTCGTCGGTCCGCGCGCCCATAGCCTGCCACAGCTGTTCCAGCCGGTCCACCGCCTCCCGGTCGCTGCCTTCGACCGGCACGATCAGGGTGTATTTGTTGTCGAACAATTCGGCAAAGCCCGAACGCGGCCCCGAATGCTCGGTGCCCGCCATCGGGTGCGCCGGCACGAAATGCACGCCATCGGGCAAGTGTGGGCCGACCGCCTCGATCACGGCCTTCTTGACCGATCCCACGTCGCTGACCGTCGCGCCCGGTTTCAGCGCCGACGCGATCTCTTCGGCCACGGCGCCCATAACGCCCACCGGCACGCACAACACCACCAGGTCCGCGCCCTCGACAGCCTCGGCGGCACTGCCGCAAATCCGGTCGCACAGCCCGATCTCGCGCGCCACGGCGCGGGTCTCTTCCGACCGGGCATAGCCCGTGACCTCGCCCGCCAGCCCCGCGCGCTTCATCGCCCAGAACATCGACGACGCGATCAGCCCCAGCCCGATCAGAGCAACCCGATCGTAGATCACGCTCATTCCGCGTCTCCCATGAAGTGACCGACGGCATGGGCCACACGGCGGCAGCTGGATTCGTCGCCAACCGTGATCCGCAGACAGTTCGGCAGGTTGTAGCCGGCCACGCGCCGCACGATCAGCCCTTCGGATTTCAGGTACTCGTCACAGGCCTCGGCCTGTTCCCGGTCGGCAAAGCGGGCCAGGATGAAATTGGCCAGCGACGTGTCCGAGGGTACGCCATGCCCCGCCAGCGCCTCGGCCAGCCAGGCCCGCATCCGCGTGTTGTCGGTCCGGCATTTCTCGGCCCAGGCCTGGTCGCGCACCGCGGCCTCGGCGGTGACCAGCGCCGCCTGGCTCAGGTTGAAGGGCCCCCGCACCCGGTTCAGCACATCGATCACATGCGCCGGGCCATAGCCCCAGCCCACGCGCAGCCCGCCCAGCCCGTAAAGCTTGGAAAAGGTCCGCGTCATCACCACGTTCTCGCGCGCATCCACCAGGCTCGCGCCTCCGTCAAACCCTTCGACATACTCGGCATAGGCTCCGTCCAGCACCAGCAACACATGCTCCGGCAGCCCTTCGGCCAACCGCGCGATCTCACCGTCGCCCACCATTGTGCCCGTCGGATTGTTGGGATTGGCGACAAAGACCAGCCGGGTCGCATCCGTGACCGCCGCCAGGATCGCGTCCACATCCGTTACCCGCTCGCGCTCGGGCACCTCCACGGGCGCCGCGCCGTTCGACAGCGCCGCGATCTTGTAGATCGCAAACCCGTGCTCGGTATGGATCACCTCGTCGCCCGGCCCCGCATAGCACTGGCACAACAGCGACAGGATCTCGTCACTACCCACACCGCAGATGATCCGGTCGCGGTCCAGCCCGTGTACCTCGGCAATCGCACCGCGCAGGCCGGCATGATCCGTCGACGGATACCGGTGCAGGTCGAACGCCACCTTGCGAAACGCATCCTTTGCCGCCTCGCTCGGCCCGAACGGGTTCTCGTTCGAGCTGAGCTTGACCACGTTGCTCACCCCCTCGACATGGCTGGCTCCGCCCACATAGGGCGCGATATCCAGTATCCCGGGCTGTGGCATGATCTTGGTCATATGATGTCTTTCCTCGCGGGGCAGCGACACGCACTGTGCCGGGCCGCAGCAGCCCGGAACAGGTGGTCCTCGTCCGCATTACCGGCAGCGGCGTGTCGTGACCAGCCCCGCGATGATCAAATCACACGACCTGCGGCGTCCAGACCACGCCGCACCCGTCTCATGACGCCAGCACGTTCCGGAAAAGCCACGGATCGCTCTCGTCGATATCCTCGGGGAAATGCTCCCACCGGTCCTGCAAGGGCGTCCAGTCGGTATAATGCGCCTCCACCGGTCCCAGATACGGCCGCTGCACCTCAAGGCACCGGGCATGGTCCATTTCGTCGGTCTCCACGATGCCCGCTTGCGGGTTCTCCAGCGCCCAGACCATGCCCGCCAGCACCGCGCTCGTCACCTGAAGGCCAGTGGCGTTCTGGTAGGGCGCAAGGTCCTTGGTCTCCTCGTTCGACAGGCGCGAGCCATACCACATCGCGTTCTTCTCATGCCCGTAAAGCAGCACGCCCAGCTCATCGATGCCGGTCACGATCTCGTCCACGTCCAGGATCTCGTGCGTGGTCTGCTGGCGGCCGGCCCCGAACATCTCGTGCAGCGACAGCACCGCGTCGTCGCAGGGGTGATAGGCATAGTGGCAGGTGGGCCGGAACTCCGGCGCCTCCGCCGCGCCGACCGTGTAGAAGTCGGAAATCGAGATCGCCTCGTTATGGGTCACAAGAAAGCCGAATTGCGGCCCCGGCGTCGGGCACCACGTATGCACACGCGTGATCGCCCCCGGCCGCTCCAGCCAGATGCCCGCGCGACAGCCCGTCTCATGGCTGTGCCCGTTCTCGGGAAACCACGTCTCATGCGTGCCCCAGCCCAGCTCGGCGGGCTGGAACCCCTCGGCGATGAAGCCTTCGACCGACCATGTGTTGACGAAATGCCCCCGTGGCCGCGGCAGCGCCCGCGCCTGCGTGTCGCGCTCTGCGATATGCACGCCCTTCACGCCCAGCCCCTGCATCAGCCTGGCCCAGCCTTCCCGGTCCTTCGGCGCGTCCGCATCCTTGCCGGTATCGCGGGCCAGCGTCAGCAACGCTTCCTTCACGAACCAGCTGACCATCCCGGGGTTGGCCCCGCAGCAACTCACCGCCGTGGTCCCGCCCGGATTGGCTGCCTTCTCGTCCCGCACCGCCTGCCGCAGGGCATAGTTCGTCCGCGCCGCGTTGTCTGTCGTGTCGAAGTAATACCCCGCCCAGGGCTCCACCACCGTGTCGATGTAAAGCACGCCCTGCTCGCGGCAGAACTTCATCAGGTCGAGCGACGAGGTATCCACGCTCAGGTTCACCACGAACCCCTTGCCCGGCTCGATCAGCCCGCCCAGCAATTCGCGGTAGTTCTCCTGCGTCACCGCCTCTGGGATGAACCGAAGACCCAATTCGCGCAAAGCCTCGTGATTGGCCGCGTTCGGCTCGATCACCACGAATTTCTCGGCATCATAGTCGAAATGCCGCTCGATCAGCGGCCAGGTCCCCTTCGCGATCGACCCGAAGCCGATCATCACGATGGTCCCGTCGATACGCCCGTACTTTGGAAAGTCCTGTGCCATGCTCTGCGTCTCCTTCACTTGCAAATGCAAAAGGCCGCGCCCAGCGGCGCGGCCTTCCGGATCAGGTGCTGCAGACCTAAGAACTTAGTTCTGCGCGTAGAATTCGATGACCAGGTTCGGTTCCATCATCACCGGGTACGGCACGTCGCCCAGCGAAGGCGTCCGCACGAAAGTGGCGGTCAGCTTCGAGTTGTCCACGTCGATATAGTCCGGCACGTCGCGCTCGGGCAGCTGGGTGGCCTCCAGGATGGCGGCCATCTGCTTGGAACGGTCGCGAACCTCGATCACGTCGCCCTCTTTAACACGGTAGGACGGGATGTTCACCAGATGACCGTTCACGCGCACGTGACGGTGGTTCACGAACTGACGCGCGGCAAAGATGGTCGGCACGAACTTGGCACGGTACACGACCGCGTCCAACCGGCGCTCCAGCAGGCCGATCAGCAGCTCGCCGGTGTCGCCTTTCAGACGCTCGGCCTCGCGGAAGATGCGGCGGAATTGCTTCTCGGTCAGGTCGCCGTAATAGCCTTTCAACTTCTGCTTCGCGCGCAGCTGCAGACCGAAGTCGGAAATTTTGGCTTTGCGGCGCTGGCCGTGCTGGCCGGGGCCGTATTCGCGGCGGTTGACCGGGGATTTCGGACGCCCCCAGATGTTTTCACCCATCCGGCGGTCGATCTTGTATTTGGCAGCAGTTCTCTTCGTCATCTGCTGATCTCCTTCGTTTCAGGTTTCGAAGGGCGTTGTCCTCTCCCCGTCCCGGGCTTGACCCGGGATCTCGGGCGACAGGCATCCCCTTGCGAGGGCCACCAACACCAATGAAGCCGCGCTTATATAAGGGTTCGGGGCAGAGTCAACACGTCGCTTCGCCCAATCCGCACGTTTCCCGCAACGCAGGCGTAGGGTGGGTGAAAACCCACGCGCCCTCGCCCTCTACCTCAAGCTCTGCGCGTACTCCTCCAACTGCGTCGCCACCGTGCCCCAACCATCGAAGAACCCCATGTCCTCGTGGGTCTTCTTCGCCTCGGGCGACCGATGCCGCGCCGTCGCGGTATAGATCGTGCCGCCCTGACCGTCGTCCGCAAGGTCCAGGATCGCCGTCATGAACGGGTCCGGCACCGGCGCCCAACCCTCGGTATAGGTATCGGTAAAGACAAGCCGTTCCATCTCGACCACCTCCAGGTATACGCCCTTGTTGTCCATCAGGTGTCCGTCCACGTTCATCACCGTGTTGAACCGCCCGCCCACGCGCAGGTCGATTTCGCAGCTCTCGATGCTGTGCGGCTTGGGCACGAAGAAATGCTTGATGTGCTCCGGCGTGGTCCAGCACTCCCAGATCAGCGCACGCGGAGCGTTCAGGGTGCGGGTAAAGCTCAGATCGGTTTCGGGATTCAGATTCATGTCTTTCGGTCCTTCATCAAGGTTGCAACGTAATCGTCCAGCTGATCCAGCCGGCCTTCCCAGATCCGGCGCTGATCGCTCAGCCAGTCGTCGACCGGCGCGAACGCGTCCGGGGCCAGGGTGCAGGTCCGGGTCCGGCCCTGCTTGTCGGAGGTGACCAGCCCGGCCTCCTCCAACTTTTTCAGGTGGCTCATGAAGGACGGCAGCGCCATGTCGTGTGGCGCGGCCAGTTCGCTGACACTCGCGGGGCCGCGTGCCAGCCGTTGCAGGATAACCCGCCGCGTCGGATCACCCAGCGCGCAGAAACACAGGTCCAGCTTCGAATCATACTTAGCCATACGACTAAGTAATCCACCAAGCGGGTCCGCGTCAATAACACTAAGCCAAAAAGCTAACTTTTAGCCGAAGTTCACGTAGGGTGGGTGAAAACCCACGCGACGGCGCGGCCCTAGGGCGCACCGTCTCGCCTTGTTCCGCGTGTGCAAAATTGGAAAACTGCCGTCCCGGACCCGATCCGGGACCTCACGCCACCCTGTCGCGCGCCTACTCCCGCGCCTTCGCCGCGTCCGCCTCGGCCTCTTTCTCCACGTCCGGGTCCGTCAGGGTCGACCACGTGTCATCCCGCGGCGGGCTGGGCGGGGTCTCGCAGGCCCGCTTGTGGATGTTCACCTTGGCGATGAAATGCGCCGAGATCGGCGCCGTCACGAACAGAAACGCCATGATCAACGGCTCGTGAAAGGACCTGTCGCCAATCAGGAAAGAGTGGATCAACGACGCCAGCAGAAACATCCCGATCCCCAGCGTGCCCACCTTGGTGGGCGCGTGCAGGCGCGCCATCGGGTCGTTGAACTTCAGCAAGCCGAAGACGCCTACCATGACGAAGCCCGAGCCCACCAGCAGGCAGAACGCGACGGCAAGATATCCGATGTCGATCCAGCTCATTCGATGATGTCCCCCCTCAGGATGAACCGTGCCAGTGCGACCGTGGACACGAAGCCCAGCATCGCGATGAGCAACGTGACCTCGAAATAGACCTGCACGCCCTGGTAGATGCCCACCATCACAACCAGCCCAAGCGCGTTGATCACCATCGTGTCCAGCGCCAGGATCCGGTCCCCCGGCGTCGGCCCCATTACCAGGCGCACCATCGAAAGAAGCTGCCCCAGTGCCAGCGCCACGAAAGAAATGACGATCGCGATATCCATGATGTCGGCAGGGTTGCTCATCCGAAAATCTCCTCCAGCCGGGCCTCGTAGCGGGTCTTGATCTCGTCGCGCACGCCGTCCGGGTCGTCGGTGTGCAGCACGTGCACCAACAGGCTGTGCCCCTCGTCCGACAGGTCCGACGACACCGTGCCGGGCGTCAGCGTGATCGTGCCTGCCAGGACGGTGATCGCCTCGGGCTGGCGCAGATCCAGTGGCACCACGATCCAGGCCGGCTTCAGCTTGTCGTTCGGCACCGTCAGCACGATCCACGCCACCTGAAGGTTGGCGATGATGATATCCCAGATCACGATCAGGCCATAGGTGAACATACGAAACAGGTTGAAGCCCTTGGGCGTGTCCGGCCACCAGATCGACGTCATCCAGGGGATGATGATGCCCAGGATCAGCCCGAACACCGCCATCCCGGCGGAAAATCCGTTCTGCAACAGCACCCAGACCAGCGTCAGCAGCAGGGTCAGGAAAGGATGCGGGATCAGCCAGTAGAACGCGCGCGTCATGTCAGTACCCCTCGTCCTCTTGCTCGTCACCATAGCCGCCGCTGGTCTCGCCCGCGGCCGCGTCATCGCCATAGCCGCCGTCGCCATGTCCGTCGTCCCCATAGCTGCCCTTGGCCTTGTCCTCGGGCCGGCCCAGCTTGCCCGGCGTTTCCAGCACGGTTGAGATGTAAGGCTCGGGCGCGAACAGCTGTGCCGAGATCGCCCTGGTATAACCGTGCACCTGCCCGGCAAAGACCGTATGCGCAATCAACAGCGCCACCAGCCCGCCGACAGCGGTATAGCTCAGCGCCGACGGCGCGGCCAGCAGCGGCGCCCCCTCGGGCCGCGCGACGCTGCGGGCCTTCCAGAACACGTTGCTGCCCGCCCGGGCAAACCCGACGATGCTGATCAGGCTGGAGGCCAGCACCACGGCCCAGATCCACGCCATCTGCGCGCTGTCATAGG
This sequence comes from Roseovarius sp. MMSF_3350, assembly GCF_030733425.1. Classification (GTDB taxonomy): domain Bacteria; phylum Pseudomonadota; class Alphaproteobacteria; order Rhodobacterales; family Rhodobacteraceae; genus Roseovarius. The sequence goes on along the minus strand of NZ_JASHIZ010000025.1, from coordinate 54,748 downwards.
CTGCGTCCAGCACCAGCAGCTTGCCCAGGAACCCCGACAGCGGGGGCAGGCCCGCCATGGCAATCGCGCCGACAAAGAACAGCCCCGCCGTCAGCGCCGCCCCCGCCACCGGCGGCTGTGCCGTCAGGTTCAGGTTGTCGCGCCCCGACCGCGCCAGGTCGGTGATCAGGAACAGGATCGCGCCCGCCAGCGTCGAATGCACGATGTAATAGAGCGCCGCCGCGATCCCGTCCTCGGTGAACAGCGCAATCGCCACCATCACCATGCCCATCGACCCGATGATCGAGAACGCCACCAGCCGGTCCAGCTTCTTGGCCGCCAGCACGCCGATCATGCCGATCGCCAGCGACACCAGCGCGGCCGGCATCAGCCACACCACGTGCAGCCCCGCCGTCGCCTCAAGGTCGGGTGGGAAGATCATCGTGTAGACCCGGATGATGGCATAGGCCCCCACCTTGGTCATGATCGCAAAGAGGGCCGCCACCGGCGCCGGTGCCTCGGCATAGCTCGACGGCAGCCAGAAATGCAGCGGCACCAGCGCCGCCTTGATGGCGAATACCAGCAGCAGCAGCACGGCGGCCACCCGGATGCCCACGGTCTCTTCCGCGCCGATCTGCGTGACCCGCTGCGCGAGGTCCGCCATGTTCAGCGTCCCCGCCTCGGCATAGATCGAACCCAGCGCGAACAGAAACAGCGTCGAGCCGATGAGGTTGTAGAGCACATACTGCACCCCCGCCCGCAACCGTTCATTGCCGCCCGCATGGATCATCAGGCCGTAGGAGGCGATCAGCAGCACCTCGAAGAACACGAACAGGTTGAAAAGGTCGCCGGTCAGGAACGCGCCCATGATCCCCATCAACTGGAACTGGAACAGCGCATGGAAATGCCAGCCCCGCTCGTCCCATCTCGACCCGATGGCATAAAGCAGCACGAACAGCGCCAGCACCGAGGTCAGCAGCACCATCAGCGTCGACAGCCGGTCGCCCACCAGCACTATTCCGAACGGCGCGGCCCAGTCGCTCAGCTGATACAGGATCACGTCACCGTCCGACACGGACCACGCAAGGCTTGCCGAAATGGCGATCAGCGCCACGACACCGGCCACGGAAAAGGCCCGCTGAATACCGAAATGAAACCGTGCGGCCAGCACGATGAACGGCGCCAGCAACGCCGGCAGCACGACGGGCGCGATAATCCAATGGGTCATTGCTGGCCCTCCGCCTGCGCGTCTTCGTCTTCCTCGGGCTGGTCGTCCACATGGTCGTCATCCGCGCCCAGGAACGATCCCAGCGCGATCATCACCACCACCGCCGTCATCCCGAACGAGATCACGATCGCCGTCAGCACCAGCGCCTGCGGCAGCGGATCGGTATAGGTCTCCACCCCGTCCACCAGTACCGGCGGCGCCCCCACGGTCAGCCGCCCCGAGGCGAACAGGAACACGTTCACAGCATAGGTCAGCAGCGAAATCCCCAGGATCACCGGGAAGGTCCGCAGCCGCAGCACAAGGTAAAGCCCGCCCGCGGTCATGACACCGATGGCCGATGCAACAAGAAACTCCATCAGACAGGCCCCCCGCTTGCGCCCACCGTTTTCGGCGGGTCATCCCGAGACGGGTCGATATCCATCGGGTGTTCCGTGTCCGGCGTATGCGCCCGCCGCGCCAGCCGCGAGAAGCTCTCGAGGCTCAGCATCACCGCGCCCACCACGGCCAGGAACACGCCCAGATCGAACAGCGCCGCCGTCGCCAGCTCGAACTTCTCGAAGGGCGGAATGCGCACATAGGTGAAATCCGAGGTCAGGAACGGCTTGCCCACGAACCACGACCCGATGCCGGTCAGCCCGGCAATCAGGACGCCGGCGCCGATCACCCCGTGATAGGGGTATCTCAACCGCTGTGACGTCCAGGCAAAGCCGCTCGCCATGTACTGCATCACCACGCCGATCGACACGACCAGCCCGGCGATGAACCCGCCGCCAGGCTCGTTATGGCCGCGCAGGAAGATGTAGAAACCGACCATCATGACCACCGGCATGATCACCCGCGTCAGCACCACCATCATCATCGGATGCATGTCGCCCGCCCGCGGCTGGTCCGGCTTGCGGTTCAGCAGCCGCGCCCGCACGTTGCTGTTCAGCAGCGTCTCGGTCAGCGCATAGATCAGCAGTGCCGCGATCCCCAGCACGATGATCTCGCCATAAGTGTCGAAACCCCGGAAATCGACGAGGATCACGTTCACCACATTGGTCCCGCCGCCGCCCTTATAGGAGTTGGCCAGATGATACTCGGAAATCGGGCTGCTCACCGCATCGCGCAGAAGGTAGTGATAGGACAGCCCGAATGCCGCCAGCCCACCGACGATGCCCACGCCCGCATCGCGCACCCGGCGCAGCAGGCTGCTTTCCACCGGCGTCGTCTTGGGCAGGAAATTCAGCGCCAGAAGCAGCAGGATGATCGTCACCACCTCGACGGTGAACTGCGTCATCGCCAGATCCGGCGCGCTGAAGAAGATGAAGCCCACCGACACCATCAGCCCCACGATCCCGATCAGGATCAACGAGAAGAAGCGGTTGCGATGCAGGATCACCAGCGCCCCGGTCGCCGCCACCAGCATCAGCCATCCGGCGATGGTCACAGCCGTCGCGGGCTGCATGCTGCGCGTGGCTTCCGCCACGGTCCCGGTGGCCCACGCATAATAGCCCACCACGATGATCGCCACCGACCCCACTGCGGCATAGCGCGTGAACGATCCGTTATGAATCGGATGGATCAGCGCCCGCGCCCCCGCCGCTGCCGTCTCGACGATCCACTCGAAGATCACCTTGGCCTCGGGCCGCGGCGCCGCATCCCACAGCTTGAGCAACGGCTTGAACAGCGCCAGCACGATCAGCCCGCCCACCACGGCGGCGATCGACATGTAAAGCGCCGGCACCAGCCCGTGCCAGATCTTGATGTATTTCACCTCCAGCGGTTCGACCCCGCCAATGACGGCCTTTGCCACAAGGAACACGAAATCCTGCACCAGGAACGGCGCCACGCCGATCACCACCACCAGCACGACCAGGATCGCGGGCGGCAGCCACATGCCCGCCGGCGGATCATGCGGCTTGGCCGGGTAATCGTCGCGCACCGGCCCAAGGAAGGTGTGAGAGATAAAGCGGAAGCAATAGGCGGCCGAAAACAGCGAGCCAATCACCGCCAGCGCCGGCACGAACCACCACGTGTCGAACAGCACCGTGTGGTTGGCCTCCTCCAGCATCATTTCCTTTGACAAAAAGCCATTGAGAAGCGGAATCCCCGCCATCGACAACGCCGCCAGCGTGGCGATGACAAACGTCACCGGCATCAGCTTGCGCAACCCACCAAGCAGACGGATATCCCGCGTGTGTGCCTCGTGGTCGATGATCCCCGCCGACATGAACAGCGCCGCCTTGAACGTCGCGTGGTTCAGGATGTGGAACACCGCCGCCATCGCGCCAAACGCCGTCCCGGTGCCCAACAGCATCGTGATCAGCCCCAGGTGACTGACCGTCGAGAACGCCAGCAGCGCCTTCAGGTCATGCTTGAAGAGCGCAATGACCGCGCCCAGCACCATCGTGATCAGCCCCGCCGTGGTGACGATCACGAACCATTCCGGCGTGCCCGACAGAACCGGCCACATCCGCGCCATCAGGAAGATCCCCGCCTTCACCATGGTGGCCGAATGCAGGTAGGCGCTGACCGGCGTCGGCGCGGCCATCGCGTGCGGCAACCAGAAATGGAACGGGAACTGCGCCGACTTGGTGAAACACCCCAGCAGGATCAGGACAAGCGCCGGCACGTACATCGGATCGGCCTGGATCATCTCGCGGTTTTGCAGGATCACGCTCAGGTCGTAACTGCCCACGATCTGGCCCAGGATCAGCATCCCCCCGATCATCGCCAGGCCACCCATACCGGTCACCGCCAGCGCCATCCGCGCGCCCTGTCGACCCTCGGGCAGATGCTTCCAATAGCCGATCAGCAGGAAGGACGACAGCGAGGTCAACTCCCAGAACACCAGCAAAAGCAGGATGTTATCGCTCAGGACAATCCCCACCATCGCGCCCTGGAACAGCAGCAGATAGGTGAAGAACTCGCCCATATGGTCTTCGCGGCTCAGGTATTGCCGCCCATAGGCGATGATCAGCATCCCGATGCCCAGGATCAGGAAGGCAAAGAAGAACCCCAGCCCGTCAAGCATCAGCGTGAAGTTCAGCCCCAGCGCCGGCATCCAGTCGATTTGCGCCATCACCGTGCCGCCGGCCAGAACCGTCGGAAGGTTGGTCAAAAGCCCGATGAACGCCGCCAGCGACACCGTGAACGTGACCCCTGCACAGGACGACCGGCCCGCCGAATTCATCAAGCCCGGCAGAAGGGCGCCGAAAAACGGAAGTGCTACGATAAAGAAGAGGGACACGCGAACTCCTTGGCGTAACAGGTTCGTAAATTCCGGCCTAAACTGCATTCCAGCGACGGGAGTGCAAGAAAAAACGACACCGGGCCCTCGATATAAGGGGTGGTTATTGCATCATAAATTCGTGCATATGCAGCAAGGCACATCCCTCGGGACATCCCGCCTGCAACCTTCTGTCGCGTCAGGCCGCCTCGTGCATCAGGATCGCCGCTTCCGACGCGCTCAGGTTGCGCCGCGCGAACCCGCCATAGGTCTGCGGCTCGAATTCCAGCGTCGGATTGTACTCCAGAAGCCGCTTGCGATCGTCCTCGTCCAGCGCCTGAAGCGAGGCCGAGGCGGGATGAAAGCTCTCGGTCTGCACCCCGTTGGCCCACAGCACCTGATGGCGCGGCAACAGCAGATGCACATAGGTCACCTCCCGCGCCGCAAGGTCGATGGCGATGTTGCCGCCGTTGATCAGGTCCTTGGCCGACACCAGCACCTCGGGCGTGTTGTAAAGCGTCTGCGCGATCTCGCCCTCGACCAGCATCCGGTGCTCGGGGCTGACCAGCAGTTCCTCGTCCGGCCGCTCGACACCCAGCGCGCCCGCGCGAATGCGCACCGGCCGCAGATGCGGCATCGCAAAGAGCCGCGCCCCGGTCATCCGGCGGCTGCCGATCCACTGGATTTCCTCCGCGCCGTTGTCCTTGGTCTGCACATAGTCGCCCTCGCGCAACTCCTCGATCAACCGTGGCCCGTCCGGCGTCTCGATCCGGGTGCCCGGCGTGAAACAGATCACCCCGCCGCTTTCCACGTCCGTCGTCTGGCTGCGATGCGCGCCCAGCGCCTGATGCACCACCCACATCTCGGTATTTCTCGGCGGAATGTCGTCAAGGAACATCAGCAGTGGCGGCGCACCATGCCCCACGTCGATCACCGTGATGGTATAGCTTCGAACTCCGTTGGTCACCACGAATCCGCTGTCCATCAGCGGCTCGCGCACCTCCACCTCGTCCAGTTGCGTCGTGCCCGTGCGCGCGGCCTTCACCAGCCGCCGCACCAGCTTGGCCGCGCATTTGCGGCTCATTGCGTCCCGTTCCGTCCGCTCCAGGCGCAGAACTTCGTTAGGCCCGTCCACCCGCACCAGATCCCCGCGCCAGGACCATGCGGCCCCCACGTTCAGAGACTGGACAGGAGCGGCGTCCAAACCGTCCACTTCCGTCTGCGACCAGGATATGACGAACGCGCCCCGAAAGGTCGTTCCCATTGCCTGTATGCCTGCCTTTTGTAGTCTTTTTTAGTCTTTTTGTGCCGGCAACCTAACAGGCGCGAATCACTGTGGGAAGAAATTTCAAGGGGTTACGTTCAGAAATTGAGGCGTAGTCGCACGGAGCCCACAAGCTGGCCTTCCTTTTGCGCCTCGAATTCCTCGCCCAGCCAGGTCAGGCCATAGAACACCGTGCCACCCCGTTTGCCCTGCCAGTTGACGCCCGTGCGCACCCTTGTCCGCGCATCGGTCAGCTGAATGCCCCGGTCGCGGTTCAACAGTTCGCTGCTGTCCACATAGGCGACGTCAGCGCCGAAGACAAAGCTCGCGCCGGGCGCCTCGTTGCCCTGCACCGCGACATACCGCTGGCCGGTCACCGGGTCGCGCACCAGCAGGCCATCGCGCCCGCGCTGGCCGATCGTCATGTCAAATCCCACCCGCGCCAGCGTCTCGAACCCCCAGCGCCCTTCGACAAAGGGCCGAAGTTCGGCATTGCCACCAAGGTCGAAGCTGCGGCCGGCTTCCATCACCAGTTCGGGGGTCACGTCGTTGCTGACCTGGTTGCGGCGCACCCGGCCGGAAATGTTCCGCCCGCCCAGGTAGTCGTGAAGAAACTTCTGCAAATCGTCGAGGCCGGTCTGCGGCCCGGTCACCACCACATCCACGCCCACGGCATAGTCCATCGCACCTCGGGCGAAATGCGTGTGCAGCCCCAGCGACAGCGCGCCGCCAAAGGGCCGGTCGCCCGGCGCGGGCCTGTTCAGATTCTGGGGTGACACGATCCGCCCGTTGAAGCGCAGCTCCAGCACCTCGCCAAAGCCCGGCGGCAGACGCCCGTCCCAGCCCCGGCCCCAGATCCGGCTGGTCGAGACCGAGCCGGTCTGCCAACGGTCGTGCAGGTCGCCGAAAATGTCGTTGGTCGCCAGCCAGCCATAGCCGATCCGCTCGCGCGGGGTGGCGTCGGCGGACTGACCCGTCGCCAGCACGGCAAAAGCGGCAAAAAACGCTGCAAGGAGGCGCGTCATGTCGATCGTCCCATTCCCTTCGCCCCCCCGGGCTCTGAAGGGGTACACCGAAAGCGCCGCGCGGAGCCATTGTCGATCTCCCGAATTTCCGCACCGTGGGCTTCACGCAACAATCCCGCCACCCGTCCCGGGCCTGACCCGGGACCTCACGGTCGCAGGAGATCCCGGATCCAGTCCGGGATGAAGTCCGGTCGCGTGTCACCGCACGATCATCCGCTGACCGAACGGCCAACTTCGGCAATCCCCGAAAGAGGACGTTGCGGCGACCCCGGGAAGACCCGGGACCTGATCCATGCTACCCTCCACCCCGACACCTACCGCAAAGGCCCCTCGCGCATGACCAACGCTGCCCCCCTTTCCGACGCCGCCCGCGCGGCGGTCCTCTCCGCCCCCCGTTTCGACGAAGGCGTCCATCATCGGGCCCGCGTCGGCTTTGTCCTCATCCCCAACGAACAGACCACCGAGCACGAGATGATTCGCCACCTTCCCCCCGGCGTCGGCGCCTTCTTCGCCCGCGCTTCGATGCCGCGCGAAATCTCCACCGACAGCCTCGCGCAGGTTCGCGAAACCCTCGCCACCGCCGCCGCCCGCATCCTGCCCGACGATGGCCTCGACGTGATCTCCTTTGCCTGCACTTCGGGCACCGTCGCCGTGGGCGAGGCTGAAACCTGCGCCGAACTGGCCAGGGGCGCTCCGGGGGCGCACGCCACGTCACTCGCCGGGTCCGTCCGCAAGGCGCTCGGGGCCTTGGGGCTGCGGCGCATCGTCTTGGGCAGCCCCTACACTTCCGACCTCAACGACACCGTCGCCCGCTTCCTCGCGCGGTCCGGTATCGAGGTCCTCGCCACCCACGGCATGGGCCTCCACTACGACACCGAGATGATCCGCGTCGCGCCCGATTACATCTTCGACTTCGCTTGCGCCATCGACCGCCGCGAGGCCGACGCCGTCCTGATCAGTTGCGGCGCGTTGCGCAGCATCGAGGTGGTCGACCGGCTCGAACAGCGCTTGGGCAAGCCGGTGATCTGTTCGAACCAGGCGATGCTCTGGGACGTGCTGCGCCTCGCCGGGATAGAGGATCGCCTGACGGGTCTCGGGCAGCTTTTGCGCAACCACTAGCGCACGCCCGGTTAACCACGGTCAGTCGCGAAAATCGCACCGTCGGCGTACCGCTGAAATACCGACACGATACCGACGTTCCGTTTTCCCGGGCGATCGGCGCTATTAACCTTCGAGTCGCCGCATCCAGAATTGCAGCGGGTGATCGGTCTCATGCGGCTGGTCGATATCCTTCCAGCGATAGGTCGCAACGGCCCCCTCGACCGGGGCATATCCCCGCTTGCGCCAGAACCCGTCCAGCGGCCGATAACCCTCTGGTCTCAAAGGATGATTTTTCGGGCGCATCACGCCGCAAAAGGCGACGTAGTCGCGGCCCAGCGCCCTTGCATGGGCTTCCCGCGCATCGAAGAATGCATGCCCCAGCCCGCGGCCGCGGTACTCGGGCAGCAAAACGCTCTCGGCACAATAAAATATATCTGTCATTGCAATATCTTGACCTGAAAACGCCGCCCCGAAATCCTCGGCGTGGTCCTCCATCGGCGTCCCCGTCGAGGCCCCCACCAGCCGGTCCCCGTCGAACGCCGCCACCATTATCGCGTCCTCGCTCTGCCGATAAGGCTCCAGATAGGCCCGCTCGTAGGCGGCATTGCCATCGTAAAGGTATGGAAAATCACGAAAAACCGTGATCCGCAGCTGCGCCACCTCGTCCAGCGCCGCCGCAAGCCCCTCGCCCGTCAGCCGCTCCACCCGCATCAGGCGCTGACCTGCCGCGTCCAATCCGCAAGGTTGTAATAGGTCACGACCCGCGTGATCTTGTTGTTTTCCAACGAGAAAAACGACCCCGCCGGCAGCTTGTAGGTTTGTCCCTTTGCCTCCGGAAGCCCTTCGTCTGTCGCCAGGTAAGTCCCGTTAACCACAAACTCCGCCGCGCCTCGCGTGCCGTCTTCGGCCTCGAAAATCACCATGTTATCAAGGTGTTCCTTGTAGCAGCGGCTCATGTGCTCGCAGAACGCCGCAAACGCCGCCTTGCCCGTCCGCACCTGCCCTTCATTCACGTGGTGCGCCACGTCCTCGCTCAGGCACTCCAGCATGCCGTCCACGTCGCCTTTGTTGAACGCTTGGAAATACGCGTCGATTACATTTTTTGCAGTCATGTCAAATCCTTGGGGTTTCCCCACCTTTTCTTCAGATGCTCCACGATCTGGTCGCGCGTCTGGCGATAGGCGTTCAGCTTCGCCTCCCGCGTCTCCCCCAGCCCGGTCGGGTCCATGATCGGCCAATAAACGACGTCGAGATGGAAAACCCGTGTCAGATCAAGGGCTTTGCGCTGGCTCGCCGGGCTGAGCGCGACCACAAGGTCAAACGAGGACAGATCATCTCCCCATTGCTCCATCTCGTCGAAGCTGCGCGTGCGGTGGCGTGCCAGCTCTACGCCGATCTCGTCGCAGACGGCGATCGAGAACCCGTCGATGTCCATGTCCCCCATCACGCCCGCCGATTGGACGTAAGTGTCTGCGCCATAGAACTTTTTCATGATCCCCTCGGCCATCGGAGACCGAACCGCATTGTGATCGCAGCAAAACAGAACGGACTGAGGAAGCTCCTCGACCATTCGCGTCAGCTCCCGAAATGCAGCACGCAGATCAGCGTGAACAGGCGCCGCGCGGTATCGTTGTCCACCTTCGCCTTGCCCTCCAGCCGCTCCTCAAGCACCCGGGCGCCCTCGTTGTGAATGCCCCGGCGGGCCATGTCGATGGTTTCGATCTGGCTCGGCGGCATGTTCTTCACTGCGTCGAAATAGCTTTCGCAGATCGCCCAGTAATCCTTGACCACCTGTCTAAAGGGCGACAAAGAAAGGTGAAATTCCGCTGCGGGCGCATCATCCTCGGTGCGAATGTCGAACACCAGCCGCTTCTCGCGGATCGACAACCCAACGCGGTAAGGCCCATCTGGCGCGACCCGGTCGTCGCGGATGGGCAGGCTGAACGAGTTCTCCTCGATCAGATCGAACATCGCCACTTTCCGCTCCTGCTCGATCTCGGGCGTGGGCGGCGGCAGGTTGGCATCATCCAACTCTATATGACAGATACGGCTCATGGGTCTTCTCTTCGGCAGTCTCGATCCTGCCTACCCCACCCCCCGGGAACGAGCAATGCAGCCGAACGTCCTGTCATGGCGTTTTTGCGACGATGTGACCCGCAAGGCCCGATCAGCCAGCCGGCTAGCCTTCGTTCAGCTTGTCCAGCCGTGCCCGTACGCTCAACCCGTGCGCCTCGAGGCTCTCGGATTGCGCGAGCGTCTCCGCCGCCGGTCCGATTGCCTTCAATGCTCCGGGCGTCATTCGCGCCATGGTGGTTTTTTTCATGAAATCCAGCACGTTGAGCCCACTGGAAAAACGTGCGGAGCGTGCCGTGGGTAGAACGTGATTCGGTCCGCCGACGTAGTCGCCGATCGCTTCCGGAGTCCAGGCGCCAAGGAACATCGCGCCCGCATGCGTGATCTTGTCGGCCAAACTTTCGGCCTCGGCCACGCATAACTCGAGGTGTTCCGGCGCGATCCGGTTGGCCAGCGTCGCGGCCTCGTCCATGTCTTCGACCACGATCACCGCGCCGAAATCGCGCCAGCTTGCCCCGGCAATCGCCCGACGTTCCAGTGTTTCCAGCCGCGACGCTATCGCCGCCTCCACCGCATCAGCAAACGCGACATCATCGGAGATCAACAGGGCCTGCGCGCTCTCGTCGTGCTCCGCCTGGCTCAACATGTCCAGCGCGATCCAGTCCGGCTCGTTGTCGCGGTCGGCGATCACCAATATCTCCGACGGCCCGGCGATCATGTCGATACCCACCCTGCCGAAAACCCGCCGCTTGGCCGCCGCGACATAGGCGTTGCCCGGTCCGGCGATCTTGTCGACCGGCGCGATGGTTTCGGTGCCATAGGCCAGCGCCGCGATTGCCTGCGCCCCGCCCACGCGGTAGATCTCGTCCACCCCGGCGATCTGTGCTGCGGCCAGGACGGCGGGAATTGCCACACCATCCGGCGTCGGCACCACGATCGCCAGCCGCTTTACCCCTGCCACCTTGGCCGGGATCGCGTTCATGAGCACCGAAGACGGATAGGACGCAAGCCCGCCGGGGACGTAAAGGCCCACCGCGCTGACCGCCGACCAGCGCCAGCCCAGTGTTGCGCCGCATTCGTCCTGCCAAGAGGCATCCTCTGGCAGTTGCCGTTCGTGATAAGCCCGGATGCGCGCGGCCGCCAGTTCCAACGCCGCCATCTCGTCCCGTGGGACATCCGCCACCAGTGCCGCGATTTCCTGTGGCGAAAACCGCAACCGGTCCGGCGTCAGTTCCTGCCTGTCGAACTTTGCGGTCAGTTCGATCAGCGCCGCGTCGCCCCGCGCCCGCACATCTGCGATGATGCGCGCCACGGTTTCGTCCACATCGGGGCTGTCTTCACGTTTGGCGTTCAGCAGCGCGGTGAACCGCGCCTCGAAATCTTCGTCCTTGGTGGTCAGTCGCACCGGCATGGGCATCCTCCTGTCGCCGCGCAGACTTAGACCGACGCCTGCCGCGCCTCAAGCCCCTGCGCCACCAACGCCAATTCGGTGTTACCGCACAAGGCTCGCCGTATAGTCGGCTAGGATACGCAGGCCCGATGGCGTGGCATCCGCGATCAGCCGCCGAGCAAACCCGATGGCGCCCTCGCAGTAAAGGCCGGGATCCTCCTCGTCCGACCAAAGATAGGCCTGCATCGCGGGCGTCGTCTCGCCTTCCGCCTCGCGCCAGCCCTGCAGGAAGATCCGCCAGTCCGCTTCAGACGGTTTTTCAAAACTCTCCGGCGTGTCCCGTCCCGCCGCCATCGCCGCGAACTGCGCGGTCAGCCAGCGGCCATGCAGGTCCGGTTCTATCCGGCTCAGCTCGACACGGTCCAGCCTGCCCAACCCGCCCTTGGCGACGCGAATACACAGATCCGGCGCATCGGTCAGGCCCTTGAGAAGCGCCAGCTGCGCCCGCTGGATCTCCATCAGGGGGTCGCGCCCCGCATTGCGGACATGCATGGCGTTATCGGCCCGCAATTCGGCCACGAAGGCATCACTTTCGGCCATCAGTTCGGGGCCGAGGTCGTGCCGAGCCAAATCGGTATCCAGCGCGATCTCCTCGATCTCCTCGACATGCTCGGCATAGTCTTCGGGAAAGCCGGCTTCAATGGCGTCGTAAAGGCCGGGGAACGAGCGTTTTCGGATCTCCTCCATCAGATTGCCGTCATCCACCAGATCCCGGTGCGCGGCCTCGCCGATGGTGAGCGACTGCATGACGAAATAAATCAGAACAACACCCAGCGGAACGGCGATGATGACGAAGCGCGCGATATTCATGCCTGCCGGCCCCGCCTCTGGACGCGCAGCCTCATGCGTCGTGGTCCGGCGCCTTGCCGGACGGTGCGCGATAGGGGCGCGTGACATCGCGCAGCGTGACTTCCAGCGCCTCGATCCGGGCCCGCAAGGCGCCGTCACCTGCCAGAGTCAGCGTCACATAGCCTGCCACGTCCTCGGCGGCATCGGGCTCGAACCCGACCGAAAGCATCGACAGGATCACATCGGGATCACTGCGATCCAACCCTTGGCTGGAGACGCCCTCGACATTGTCGATCACCAGAAGCGAGCGCACCCGCTCGGCTCCGTGCCGCGCCCGCGCGCCGTCCTCCCAGCGGAACCGGTTGATCAGCAGCGCCAGTCGGCGCTCGCGGGGGCGCCAGGCCATATCCTGCAAGGTAAAGACAGCGTCCTGTACCAGGCTCGACACCACGTCGAGATCCTCGGCATCGAAGGCGCCTAGGTTTAGCGGCGCCTCACGCCCATCTTCGAAACGCGCGTCTTCGGTCATTCGCCCTGCACCCGTTCTATTTTTGCGCCGACATTGCCCAGCTTTTCCTCGACCCGCTCATAGCCGCGGTCAAGGTGATAGACGCGGTTGACCAGCGTCTCGCCTTCGGCGGCCAGGCCCGCCAGGATCAGCGAGACGCTTGCCCGCAGATCGGTCGCCATGACCGGCGCGCCCTTGAGCCGTTCGACGCCGGTCACGGTTGCGGTGCCGCCATGAACGTCGATCCGCGCGCCCATCCGCATCAGTTCCGGGGCGTGCATGAAACGGTTCTCGAAAATCTTCTCTTCCAGAACGCTGGTGCCCTCGGCTGTGCACATCAGCGCCATCATCTGCGCCTGCAAGTCGGTCGGAAAGCCCGGAAATGGCTCGGTCACCACGTCGACGGCGCGTACGCGGCCATTCTTCCGGGTGACCTTCAGGCCGGCATCGGTCTCTTCGACGGAAACACCGGCGGCGTCGAGCCTCTCGCAAAACGCCTCGACAAGGTCGATCCGCCCGCCGAGGCACTCCACCTCGCCGCCGCAGATCGCGGGGGCCAGCATGAACGTGCCCAACTCGATCCGGTCCGTCACGACCGGATGGGTTGCGCCATTCAGCCGCTCGACCCCCTGGATCGTGATCTCGCTCGTGCCTTCGCCCTCGATCTGCGCGCCCATCTTGCGCAGGCATTGCGCCAGATCGACGATCTCGGGCTCGCGCGCCGCGTTTTTCAGGACCGTGGTACCCTTCGCCAGCGTGGCCGCCATCAGGGCATTTTCCGTCGCCCCAACCGACACCAACGCAAAGTCCACCGTGCCGCCCTTCAGGCCCCCGGGCGCCTTGGCATGCACATAGCCTTCCTTCAGCTCAAGCTCCGCGCCCATCGCCTCCAGTGCCTTGAGGTGCAGGTCCACCGGCCGCGCCCCGATGGCGCATCCGCCCGGTAGCGATACCACCGCATGACCGTCCCGCGCCAGCATCGGGCCCAGCACCAATATCGAGGCTCGCATCTTGCGCACGATGTCGTAGTCGGCCACGTGACTGTCGAGGTCATGGCTCGACATCGCCAGGACTTGGCCATCCTGCAGCGTCGTCACTTCGGCGCCTAGCGATTGCAGCAGCGCGGTCATCGTCTTGATGTCCGACAGGCGCGGCGCGTTGGTCAGTGTCAGGGGCTCCTCGCTCAGAAGCGTGGCCGGCATCAGCGTCAGGCACGCGTTCTTGGCCCCGGCAATCGGGATTTGCCCTTCAAGCGGGCCATTGCCCGTCACGAGTATCGAGTCCATGCGCCCTATCCGCCTTTTTTCTTGCCTTGGCCTGCCTCTTGCCCCTCCTGTCCCGCTGCCTTGTCGCGTGCCTGGGCCTTGCGGCGCGCCAGGTTCGCCTTCAACGCCGCCTTCAGCCGATCCTCGCGGCTCTGCTTGGGTTTGGCGCCTGATTTGGGCGGGGGGTTCGTGCTCATGCCGCCTGTCTACAGCAGTCGCCAAAAAGCGTCCAGATTACGCTTGCACGAATGCACGGAACGGTCTAATCACCCCGCCACGAACCGGCGCTGCTGTAGCTCAGTGGTAGAGCGCACCCTTGGTAAGGGTGAGGTCGGGAGTTCAATCCTCCCCAGCAGCACCATGATCACCGACGAGGTGATCATCCCGGTCCTGCTCCATTCAGCACCAAAACAGGTTCTCTTGTGGCGCGCGCCTCTTCAATGCATCGTGGTTTTCTGCATATCCGGTGCCACGTTAGGTTGGCGCATGGCGATCACCCCCGGCAATTTGATGCTCAGCAGTCCCGAAACCACCCTTTCACCCGACAAACGCCCACTCTATAAGTGCGAACGGTTTCCGATGGTCGAGTCGGGGACCAGGAAACTATTAACCATAGGACGCAGGCACCCATGTCCATCTTTGACAAAATCCCCGGGCTCTTCACCGCCGACATGGCGATCGATCTCGGCACGGCCAATACGCTGGTCTACGTCAAGGGGCGGGGCGTCATTCTGTCGGAGCCATCCGTGGTGGCCTATCACGTCAAGGACGGCGTCAAGAAGGTGTTGGCCGTGGGCGAGGACGCCAAGCTGATGCTGGGCCGCACGCCAGGGTCCATCGAGGCGATCCGCCCGATGCGCGAAGGCGTCATTGCCGATTTCGACACCGCCGAGGCGATGATCAAGCATTTTATCCGCAAGGTGCACAAGCGCTCGACCTTCTCCAAGCCCAAGATCATCGTCTGCGTCCCCCACGGCGCGACACCCGTTGAAAAACGCGCGATCCGCCAGTCCGTGCTTAGCGCCGGCGCGCGGCGGGCAGGCCTGGTGGCCGAGCCAATCGCGGCGGCCATCGGTGCGGGGATGCCGATCACCGACCCCACGGGCAACATGGTCGTTGATATCGGCGGCGGCACCACCGAGGTTGCCGTCCTCAGCTTGGGCGACATCGTTTATGCCCGCTCGATCCGCGTCGGCGGTGACCGCATGGACGAGGCGATCATCAACTACCTGCGCCGGCAGCAGAACCTTCTGGTGGGTGAATCCACCGCCGAGCGCATCAAGACCTCCATCGGCACGGCCCGCATGCCCGACGACGGGCGCGGCAGTTCCATGCAGATCCGCGGCCGGGACCTGCTCAATGGCGTGCCCAAGGAAACCGAGATCAGCCAGGCGCAGGTGGCCGAGGCGCTGGCCGAACCCGTCCAGCAGATTTGCGAGGCGGTGATGACGGCGCTGGAAGCCACCCCGCCGGACCTTGCCGCCGACATCGTCGACCGTGGCGTAATGCTTACCGGCGGCGGCGCCCTCCTGGGCGACCTCGACCTCGCACTGCGCGAACAGACCGGGCTGGCGGTCTCCATTGCAGATGACAGCCTCAACTGCGTGGCGCTCGGCACCGGCAAGGCGCTGGAATTCGAAAAACAGCTGCGTCACGCCATCGACTACGACAGCTGAGGCGCCCGCTCTTTGAGGTTATGGCGCACGGTGATATCTGTGGTGTGGCAACACCGCCAAGGCCATTTGCAATCCGGGGACGCCATTGGCCCGAGACAGAGGACAAAGCAGTGACTACACCGGACCTCTGAAGCGTCTGCTTCTGGGGCTTCTGGTGGTGTGCCTAATCGGTCTGTTCCTGCTGTGGCGCATTGACAGCCCGCGCGTGGAACGGTTTCGCGCCCAGGTGATCGACCGGGTTGTGCCCAGCTTCGACTGGGCGATGGCACCGGTCACTGGCGCGGTCAACATTCTGCGCGATTTCCAGAGCTATCAGCGCATCTACCAGCAAAACCAGGAATTGCGCCGCGAATTGCAGCAGATGAAGGCGTGGAAAGAGGCCGCGCTGCAACTCGAACAGGAAAACGCACGTCTACTCGACCTCAATAACGTGCAACTCGACCCCCGACTGACCTTTGTCACCGGCGTCGTGCTGGCCGACAGCGGCTCGCCTTTCCGCCAGTCCGTGCTGATCAATGTTGGCGCTCGTGACGGTATCGTCGACGGCTGGGCCACGATGGACGGGCTGGGGCTTGTGGGCCGCATTTCGGGCGTTGGCGACAATACCGCACGTGTGATCCTGCTGACCGACACCTCCAGCCGCATACCCGTCACGATCCAGCCTTCGGGCCAGCAGGCACTGCTGATCGGCGACAACACCGCCTCGCCGCCGATCGACTTCATCGAGGATGCCGACAAGGTGCGCCCGGGCGATCGCGTCCTGACCTCGGGCGATGGCGAGGTCTTTCCGGCCGGCCTGCTGGTGGGGCAGATGGCCGAAGACCCGGGTGGACGGATGCGCGTCCGGCTGGCCGCCGACTATGAGCGGCTGGAATTCCTGCGCGTGCTGCGCAATTACGGGCATGAGCGCGTACTGGACCCAGGCAGTCTCATTCAGCCGTCCGTGCCGGTCGTGCAGGGTGCTGATCCCGATCCGGAACCGCAACTGCCCGCCGAAGCACAGACCAGCGAGGCCACCGATGGGTGACAACGCCGCGCTGCAAATGTGGACGATGCGCCTGCTTTATCTGGGGCTCGCGCTTTTCGTGATGTTCTTCAGCCTGCTGCCGCTTCAAACCCTGCCGCGCGGCTGGGCCGGGCCGGACCTGATCGTTGCGCTGACGTTTGCGTGGATCCTGCGGCGACCTGAATATGTCCCGCCTCTTCTAGTGGCCGGGGTGATCCTGTTGGGCGACCTGATGTTCCACCGCCCGCCCGGTCTCTGGGCCGCGCTGGTGCTGATCGCGGCCGAGGCGCTGCGGGCCCGGCATATCGGGCTGCGTGACCTCACCTTTGCAGTGGAATGGGTCTCGGTCGCAACCACGCTGGTGGTCATGACGCTGGCCTACCGCACCATTCTTGCCGTGCTGCTGGTCGATCAGGCGCCGCTCGGCCTCAGTTTCATCCAGCTTCTGATGACGATGATTTGTTATCCGCTGGTCGTGCTGGTCTCGCAATCTCTCTTCGGGGTGCGTAAACTGGCGCCCGGCGATATCGACGCACTCGGAGGCCGGACATGAAGCGCCCCACCCGCGACAATACCGAAAGCCAGCGCAAGATCACCCGGCGCGGCCTTCTACTGGGGGGCGGCATGGCGGGATTCGTGGGCCTTCTGGGTCTGCGCATGCGCTACCTGCAAGTCGACCAGGCCGACCAGTTCCGTCTTCTGGCCGACGAGAACCGCATCAACATCCACCTGATCCCGCCGTCCCGTGGCCGTATCTTCGACCGCGAGGGGCGTGTGATTGCCGAGAACATCCCTTCCTACCGGATCAACATCATCCGCGAACAGGCCGGCGACCTCGAGGACCTGATTGCCCGACTGTCCAAGCTCGTGCGGCTGAACCCCGAGGAACTTGAAAAGGCCCGCGAAGATCTGGCCAAGTTGCGCGGTGACACGCCGGTGACCGTGGCCGATCGCGTCAGCTGGGAGGATATCAGCCGAGTCGCCGTCAACGCCCCCGCCCTGCCCGGCGTCACCCCCGAGGTGGGCCTGTCGCGGCACTATCCGATGGGCGAGGATTACGCGCATGTCGTGGGATATGTCGGCCCGGTCAGCGACCGCGACCTGGAACGCATCGATGCGCCCGACGCGCTGCTTCTGATCCCGCGCTTCCAGATCGGCAAGATCGGCCTGGAACGCCGGCGCGAGGACACGCTGCGCGGCAAGGCCGGCACCAAGCGGGTCGAGGTCAATGCCGCGGGCCGCGTCATGCGCGAACTGGACCGGGTCGAAGGCGAGGCAGGCGCGGACATTCAGCTGACACTGGATAACGCGCTGCAATCCTATGTCACCGCCCGGCTGGAAGGCGAAAGCGCCGCCGCCGTGGTCATGGATTGCGAGACCGGCGACCTGCTGGCCTGTTCCTCGACGCCGGGCTACGACCCCAACCTCTTCGTGCGCGGGATTTCGCAAGCCGATTATTCCGCGCTACTCGACAACAAGTACCGACCGCTGCCCAACAAGACGGTGCAGGGCGTGTATCCGCCCGGCTCGACCTTCAAGATGATCACGGCGCTGGCCGCGCTCGAGGACGGACAGGTCGATCCGAACGAGACAGTTTACTGTCCGGGCTTCCTCAAGGTCTCGAACCGTCGCTTCCACTGCTGGAAGCGCGCGGGTCACGGCAATGTCGATCTGCACCGCTCGCTGCGCGAAAGTTGCGACGTCTACTATTATGACCTCGCCCTTCGTGTCGGCATCGACAAGATGGCCGAGATGGCTCGCAAACTGGGCCTCGGCGTGGAACACGACCTGCCGATGACCTCCGTGGCCGAAGGCCTGATCCCGAACAAGCTGTGGAAGGCGACGTCTCGCGGCGAGGACTGGCGGATCGGCGACACGGCCAACGCTGCAATCGGCCAGGGTTACGTGCTCAGCTCGCCCCTGCAACTGGCCGTCATGACGGCGCGGCTGGCCACGGGCCGCTCTGTTTCGCCGCGTCTCGTCCGCTCGGTCGACGGCGTCGAGGAACCGCCCAAACCCAGCGAGTCCCTCGGCCTGAACGAGAACATCCTGCGCGAAATCCGCAGCGCTATGTACGCCGTATCCAACAACCGGCGCGGCACGGCCTATGGCAGCCGCATCATCGAAGACGCGTTCCGCATGGCCGGCAAGACCGGCACAAGCCAGGTTCGCAACATCACCGCCGCCGAACGCGCCCGCGGCGTGTTTCGCAACGAGGACCTGCCGTGGGAGCGCCGCGACCATGCGCTCTACGTCAATTTCGCGCCTTACGAGACGCCGAAGATCGCCGTGGCGGTCATCGTCGAGCACGGCGGCGGCGGCTCTGCCACGGCGGCGCCGATTGCCCGCGACATCACCCTGCAGGCCCTCTACGGTGAGGACCCCCCGCTCGAGGCGTATCCGTCCAAGGACCGGGGCCGCATCAAGACGCAGCAGGAACAACTGCGCTCGCGGCTGGACCGTCGCCACGGCGAAGACAGCGACCGGGCATGAAGGGCGCGGCATGAGCTATCTTGAATATACCGTCAAGCATACGCCCTCTGGCCTGCGCAAGGTGCTCTACCTCAACTGGCCGCTCGCACTCTTGCTGACGGCAGTCGCCGCCATCGGAATCCTGATGCTCTACTCGGTGGCCGGCGGATCGTTCAATCCCTGGGCGGAACCGCAGGCGAAACGCTATGCGCTCGGGTTTGCCGCCATGTTCTTCGTGGCGATGGTGCCGATCTGGTTCTGGCGCAACATGTCGGTGCTGGCCTATACGGTGTCCGTCCTACTGCTGGTGGCGGTGGAACTGGTCGGCGTCGAAGGCAAGGGTGCGCAGCGCTGGATCGACCTGGGCTTCATGCGCCTGCAACCGTCCGAGCTGATGAAGGTCACGCTGGTCATGTTTCTGGCGGCCTATTACGACTGGCTGCCGCTGAAGAAGACCTCGCGCCCGCTTTGGGTTCTGTTGCCCGTCGTGCTGATCCTGGTCCCCGTCGCGTTGGTCCTGCGTCAGCCCGATCTCGGCACGTCGATCCTGCTGATCACCGGCGGCGGGCTGATCATGTTCCTCGCGGGCGTGCACTGGGCGTATTTCGCAGCCGTCATTGCCGGTATCGGCGGACTGATCACGGCAGTCTTCAAAAGTCGCGGCACCGACTGGCAGTTGCTTGCCGACTATCAGTACCGGCGCATCGACACCTTTCTCGACCCGTCGTCCGATCCGCTGGGCGCCGGCTATCACATCACCCAGTCCAAGATCGCGCTCGGGTCCGGCGGCTGGACAGGGCGCGGCTTCATGCAGGGCACGCAATCGCGTTTGAACTTCCTGCCCGAGAAACATACCGACTTCATCTTCACTACCCTCGCCGAAGAGTTCGGCTTCGTCGGGGCAATCTCGCTGCTCGTGCTTTACGCGCTCATCGTCGTATTCTGCGTCACCTCGGCGCTCGCGAACCGCGACCGTTTCTCGTCTCTCATGACGCTGGGGGTCGCCGTGACCTTCTTCCTGTTTTTCGCAGTCAACATGTCGATGGTGATGGGCCTTGCGCCGGTCGTCGGCGTGCCGCTGCCACTGGTCAGCTACGGCGGCTCGGCCATGCTCATCCTGATGCTGGGCTTCGGCCTGGTGCAAAGCGCCCACATTCATCGTCCCCGATAGGTCTTATGCCCCTGAACATACTTTTCGCCGCCCGCCACGAGCGTTGGACGGAGTACGAAGCCCCCCTGCACAAGGCGCTGTCCGACGCAGGTATTGATGGCTACACGCTGTCGATGGACCTGCCCGCCGATCAGGTGGACTACATCATTTACGCGCCGAACTCGCCCTTGCAGGACTTCACGCCCTACACCCGCGCGAAGGCGGTGCTCAATCTTTGGGCCGGGGTTGAAGGAATCGTTCGCAACGAAACCCTGACGCAACCTCTGACCCGCATGGTCGATGACGGGCTGGAACGCGGGATGGTGGAGTGGGTCACCGGCCACGTATTGCGTCACCACCTGGGCACCGACGCGCATGTGCTTGGCCAGGACGGTACATGGCGCCACGAAGTGCCCCCGCTGGCGAAGGACCGCCCGGTAACGATCCTCGGTCTCGGCGCTCTTGGACGGGCCTGCGCCGAGGCGCTGGTGTATCTCGGTTTCCCCGTCACGGGCTGGTCGCGCAGCCGAAAGAATATCGCCGGGATCACGTGCCTTTCAGGCGACGCGGGACTGCCCCAAGCCCTCTGCACCGCGCAGATACTGGTGCTGTTGCTGCCAGATACGCCACAGACCGAGAACGTGATCGATGCCGATGCGCTTGCGCGAATGCCTGCAGGCGCATGTCTGATCAATCCCGGCCGCGGCCCGCTGATCGACGACGACGCCCTGCTCGCGGCGCTCGACGACGGCCATATCGGTCACGCCACGCTTGATGTCTTCCGCACGGAGCCCCTGCCACCAGACCATCCCTACTGGGGCCATCCCAAGGTGACGGTCACGCCGCATATCGCCTCGGAAACCCGGCCCGACACGGCAGCGCAGGTGATCGCCGAGAACATTCGCCGCGGCGAAGCTGGCGAAGATCTGCTGCATCTTGTCGATCGTGATCTGGGGTACTGACCACGCCTGAGAGTACGGTGTCCCCCTTGGCCGAGGGGACGGAATTTTTCAAGAAATTCCGGGGCCGTTTTCTTTTAAAGAAAACGCCTCGCTCACCTAAGCTTCGGCGGCTTGTCGGGGTCGGTTCCCGGCGCCGCGCGTTGTGTCTCTTCTGCCTTGGGCAGATCGAAGCGCAAACCCACCAACGCCATCCGCGCCGCCGCCGCGTCCGTCCCGCGGAAGAACCCCACATCCAGCAACCCGGCCTCCAGCCCCGACAGCGCCAGCGCTTCCGACACGGCCCGCGCTATCGCCGGTTCCGCCCCCGGCACTGCATCCACCATACCAAGCAGATGTCCCCTCGCGTCGTTGTCATACGTCACGCCCACGAGATACGCGAGTTCCGCCAGCCCGCCCATCGCCGCCAGACGCGCGTCAATCGCCGCCACCAATGTTTCGGGCAGACCCTTGGGCGGGTGGAACGACGCCGGCTGTGCTTCGACTTCCTCGGGTCCCTCGGCCAGCGTCTCTGCCAACCAGACCATCGCCGCGTTGGGCAAGAGTGCCGCCTGAGGTCCTGACTCCAGGTTCAGGCCCAGACCAAGGCCCGCGTCGGCCAGCATGTCGGCCACCGCCCGGCCCGACAGCGCCACGTAATGCGCCTCTGCCCCGGCAAAACCCGCCAGCCGCTCCTCGGTGTCGAAGGCCAGCACAAAGGTCTGGCCCTCCACCTCGAAGGCTTGCGGGACCACGTCGTCGTCCTTGGCCTCCGCCTCGAGCAACAAGAACAATTCCGCCGCCGCCAGCGTCTGGTAATACCGCAGCCGCTCGGCCTCGCCGCCCGCTTCCATCGCCGCGTGGGCTCGATCCAGGTGTGTCTCGTCAGTCATCCAATGCGCGTCTCACCTCCTGCCGCAGGGCGGGCAGCACCTCTGCCTCGAACCACGGGTGCTTCTTCAACCATCCGCTATTGCGCCAGGACGGGTGCGGCAAGGGAAAAACCTCCGGCGCATAGTCGCGCCAGTTGCGCACCGTCTGCGTCACCGGCCCCTTCGTGCCCAAGTGATAGCGATGCGAATAACCGCCCACGATCACCTTCAGCCGCACCTCGCCCAGTGCTGCCATCACCCGGTCATGCCATGTCTGCCCGCAAATCTTGGGTGGTGGCAGGTCGGCCCCCTTTGCGTCATATCCCGGAAAGCAGAACGCCATCGGAATCACTGCCACGCGGCGCTTGTCATAGAACTCTTCCGCCGTCATGCCCAGCCAGTCGCGCAGCCGGTCACCGGACGGATCGTCAAAGGGTTTGCCAGACTGGTGCACCCGGATCCCCGGCGCCTGACCCGCGATCAGGATGCGGGCGCCGGGCCGGAACCACACCACCGGGCGCGGCGCATGGGCGGTCTTTGTCGCGGCGAAACGATCGGCGCAGATCCGGCAGGTCTCGATCTCCCGGACGATATCGTCAGGCAAGCGTCACCCCGGCGTCGCGCATTTCGTTCAACGCCGCCTCGAGCGACCCGTCAAGATCAATCCCGCGGCACAGGTCGCGCAGCACGGTCACCGGATACCCCAGCCGCGCCGCATCGACGGCCGAATAGTTCACGCAGAAATCCGTGGCCAGTCCGACCATCACCAGTTCGGTGATGCCCCGGCTGCGCAGGTATCCGTGCAGGCCAGTCGGCGTCTCGTGGTCGTTTTCATAAAATGCCGAGTAGCTGTCGATCGCCGGATTGTACCCCTTGCGAACGATCATGTCGGCCAGGTCCGTTTCCAGATCAGGATGAAACTCGGCCCCCGGCGAGCCCTGAACACAGTGATCCGGCCACAGGACCTGCGGGCCATAAGGCATCTCGGTCATCTCGAACGGTTCCTTACCCTCGTGGCTCGATGCGAAGGAAGAATGGTTCGCCGGGTGCCAGTCCTGCGTCAGGACGACCGCGCCCGCCTCCTTCATCATCGTATTGACCCCGGCCACGATCCGGTCGGCGCCGTCTACGGCCAGTGCGCCGCCGGGGCAGAAATCGTTCTGCACGTCGATCACGATCAGGGCCTTGGGCATGAGTCTCTCCTGTTGCCAATGCGAGGCGGACCCTGAAGCAGCGGCACGCAATGGTCAACGCCACGGTTATTTCTGTGCGAAAATGCATAGAACGCCTGCGAACCTTTCTGTTTCTTTCATTCCCAAACCGATTATCTGTAGCGTCAAAGGAGACCTGACCATGACCAAAGACCTCAACATCGCCACCATCAGCGGCTCGCTTCGCAAGGGCAGCCTTAGCACCTCCGTCGCCGACTCCCTGCAGGAGCTTGTTCCCGACGGCGTGACCGTCACCCGTCACGACATCGCGGACATCCCGCTTTACAACGAGGACATCAAGGACGGCGACACCTCTCCCCAGCCGGTCCGCGACCTGGCCGAGAAACTGGCCGCCGCCGATGCCATCGTCGTGGTGTCACCGGAATACAACCGCGGCACCTCGGGCGTTCTGAAGAACGTGATCGACTGGATGTCGAAAGAGCCGAACGCGCCTTTTTCCGGCAAGCCCACTCTGATCATCACCCAGTCGCCCGGCGCCACGGCGGGCCTGACGGCCCATTACAACCTGCGCCAGGTGCTGTCTGTCATAAATGCCGACGTGCAATCGGGCTTTGAGATCGCCATTGGCGGCGCGGCCGGCAAGATCGAAAACGGTAAGCTGACCGACGACAACACGCGTGAGTTCATCGCCAAGCAGCTGAAGCGTCTGGCCAAGACCGCAGCGGGCTGACCGCCCGGGTCTTGCTGAAATTCATCGAAGAGCGTAGATCGCGGCGCATGTACACCATTGCCGCGCTCTATCATTTTACCCGGTTCGACGACCCCGCCGCGATTCAGGGTCCCCTGCTCGCGCTGTGCGAGGCGGAACGGATATCGGGCTCGCTATTGCTGGCGCATGAAGGTATCAACGGCACCATCGCCGGGCCTCGCGCGGGGATCGACGCGGTGATAGCCCACATTCGCGCGCTTCCGGGGTGTGACGGCCTGGAATGGAAGGAAAGCACCGCCGCGTCGCAACCCTTCCGTCGACTCAAGGTCCGGCTGAAGAAAGAAATCGTCACGATGGGTCAACCCGATGTCGATCCGCTGGCAAAAGTCGGACACTACGTCGGCCCGGCCGACTGGAACGACCTGATCCAATCTTCAGACGTTGCCGTCATAGACACCCGCAACGATTACGAGGTGGCCATTGGAACGTTCCAAGGCGCCATCAATCCAAAGACCGAAAGTTTCCGCGACTTCCCCGCGTGGTGGGAGCAGAACAAGCATCGTTTCGCGGGCAGGCGGATCGCGATGTTCTGTACAGGCGGCATCCGTTGCGAGAAATCCACGAACTACCTGCTGGGGCAGGGTGTAGAAGACGTCTACCACCTCAAGGGCGGGATCCTGAAATACCTCGAGGAGGTCGCGCCCGAGGACAGCAAATGGAAGGGCGAATGTTTCGTCTTCGACGGGCGCGTCTCGGTGGGCCACGGCCTTCGGGAAGGACCGCACCTGCTCTGCCACGCCTGCCGCCGCCCGATCCTGCCCGAGGACACGCAGCGCCCCGAATACGATCAGGGCGTTGCCTGCCACCTTTGTGCAGCCGAGACCAGCGAGGCCGACAAGAACCGCTTCCGCGAACGCCAGAAACAAATGGCCCTGGCCGAGGCCCGTGGCACCCGCCACATCAAGATCGTACACGAGGACGATGCTTGACCGGCTACGCCCCCTCGGACAGGCTCACCGCAACATAGCAAAGCGACCCCTATGACGGACACTCCGACCCCCACCGATATCGCGCGCGACGTGCTGACCATCGAACGCGATGCGCTCGACCTGATGCGCGATACCCTGCCAGAGGCGTTCAATGCTGTGGTCGAGTGCCTGCTCAGGGTGCCGGGCCGCGTTATCGTTTCGGGCATGGGCAAGTCCGGCCACGTGGCCGCCAAGATCGCCGCCACCTTCGCCTCCACCGGCACGCCCGCGCAATACGTCCACCCGGGTGAGGCCAGCCACGGCGATCTGGGCATGGTCACGCGGCAGGACGCGGTGATCCTGATCTCGAATTCCGGCGAGACCCGCGAACTGGCCGATATCATCGCCCATTGTGCCCGCTTTTCCATACAGCTGGTTGCGCTCACCAAGAAACCCGACAGCGCGCTTGCGCGGCAGGCCGACCACGTCCTGACCCTGCCCGACGCGCCAGAGGCTTGCGGCATCGGCATGGCCCCCACCACCTCGACCACCTGCGCCATGGCGATGGGCGATGCGCTGGCCGTCGCCATGATGAAACTGCGTGGATTCGAGCGGGAAAACTTCCTCGCCTTCCACCCCGGCGGCACGCTGGGCGCGCAGTTGCTGAAGGTCTCGGCAGTGATGCACACCGGCAACGAACTCCCCCTCGTGACCGAAGACACCCCGATGGGCGAGGCCTTGGTGGAAATGACCCGCAAAAGCTTCGGCGTCGCCGCCGTGGTCTCGGGGGAGCATCTCGTCGGCATCGTCACCGATGGCGACTTGCGCCGCAACATGGACGGACTGATGACACGCACCGCCGGCGAAGTCGCGACGAAATCGCCTCTTGTTACCGCGCCGGATACGCTCCTGGTGGAAGCACTCGGCGTGATGAATGCCAACAAGCGGACGGTGCTGCTCGTGACCGATACCGAAAACCGCCTTGTGGGCCTCGTCCACATTCACGACGCCCTGCGCGCCGGCGTCGCCTGAGAAAATTTGTACGAATTTTCTCAGGTCAGATTATTCGCAGAATAATCTGGGGCGCGCCCTCAGGACCCCGTCACGGCGTCAAGTGCCGCGCGCAGAAGATCCCATTGATCGGCCAGCGGATAATGGTGATTGCCGATGAAAAGCCCATTGGTGTCGACCTCCTCGGCGTTGCGCAGAGAGCCGTGGATCACGTGATCCATATGCTTTGTGACGACCTCGTTCTTGGCGAAATTTCCCGCCACGATGGGTCGGCATTCGACACCCTGTTGGCCCAGGGACGCGATCAAATCGGCGCGTAAGAACCCCGCATCGGGCTGCACCACCATCGAAAAGCCGAACCAGCTCGATTGGCCGATTTCACGCTGGATGCGGATCTGCGGATAGCCTTGCATCAATCCACGGAATGCCTCGGCATTCTTGCGCCGCTCGCCGACGATCATCGGCAGCTTCGCAATCTGCTCCTGACCGATCGCCCCGCTCATCTCCAGCGGGCGCAGGTTATAGCCCGGCAGCACGAACCTGAAGCTTTCCTCGAACGAATCGTCGCTCTTCTCGCCGGTCACGTGGTTGAACTTGGGCAAATGCCGGGTCCAGCCGTGGCTTCGGACCGACAACATGATGTGATACAATTCCTCGTCATCGGTCACCACCAGCCCGCCTTCCATCGTGGCAATGTGATGCGAGAAGAACGACGAATAGGTGCCAGCGATCCCGAAGGTGCCCGCCTGCCGACCCCAAAACGTGGCGCCCAGGCTTTCGCAATTGTCCTCCATCACCACGATGTCGCGGTCGGCGACAATGGCCTCGATCCGGTCGAAATCGTTGGGATTGCCTAGCAGGTTCACCACCATGATCGCCCTGGTCTCGGGGCCGATGGCATCCTCAAGCGCCTTAAGGTCGTAGTTCAACGTATCGGCGTCGATATCCACGAACTTGAGCCGCAGACCGTACTGGTGCAGCGGATAGTATGTCGTCGACCAACTGACCGCAGGCACGATCACCTCTGCCCCCGCGGGCAGGTCGATCTTGGAATGGTACCGCAACGCCGCCACCATAAGTAGGTTCGCCGACGAGCCCGAGTTCACCATCACCGCGTGGGCGGATCCCATCGCCGCCGCGAATTGCTCCTCGAACGTCTTCACCTCCGGCCCCATCGAGAACATGCCCGACTGCACCACCCGGTCAATGGCCGCGTACTCCTTTTCGTCCCAGCTGGTCGTCGCCAGCGGGAAACCCTTGGCATCGCTCATGCCGCCCCCCGTTCCAACAGGTCCTGAAAATGCGCATAGGTTTGCGCGATCCCGTCCGTCAGCGAGGTACGCGCCTGCCAGCCAAACGCCTTTTGCGCGCTCACGTCCAGCAGCTTCTGCTTCATGCCGGTGGGCCGGGTCACGTCATGCACGAATGCGCCGTCCCATCCGATCACGCGGGCGGCTTCGGCGTAATATTCATTGATCGAATAGTCATATCCCAGACCGATATTCATCCGCTCCGGCAGCGCGTCGAACCGCTCGACCGCCGCCCAGATCCCATCCGCCAGATCGCCCGAGAACATGAACTCGCGCCGCGCAGTCCCGTCGCCCCAGATCTCCACGGTTTCGGCGCGACTTTCCTTCGCCTCGTGCAGCTTGCGTATAATCGCCGGCACGAGGTGAGAGACCTTCGGGTCGAACTTGTCGTTCAGCCCATACAGATTGCACGGGATCAAGGTCTTGTACGCCAGGTCGTCGCGTTCATGGCTGACAAAGGCACAAAGCCGCGCCACCGCGACCTTGGCTAGCCCGTACCCTTCGTTCGTCGGCTCAAGTTCGCCCTTGCCAAGGATGTCCTCGCACAGCGGGTTGCGCGCGTCATGCGGGTACATGCAGCTTGAGCCGAGGTTCAGCAGGCGCGGCACGCCGGCTTCCCTTGCGGCCATCACGACGTTAAACCCCATATCCATGTTCTCGGTCAGGAACGCCGCCGGGTTGGCCATGTTGGCCTGAATCCCGCCCACGCGGCCCGCCGAGTGGATGATGATGTCCGGCGCGGTCTCGCCAACGAAAGCCATCACTGCAGCCCGGTCCGTCAGGTCCAGCTCGGCGCTGGTAGGCGCCACGATCCGATGCGCCGCAGCCCGCGGATGGTCTTGGATGGCGCGGCCCACCATGCCGCGCCCGCCGGTCAGCAGTACCTTCATCCCTGCTCCTGCGCCCGCTTCTGCGCCGCTGCTTCCTCGAAATCCGACAGCGCCATCTCCTCGACCAGCGTCTCGAACGGCGTCTCCGGGGTCCAGCCCAGCTGTTGCCGCGCCTTGCTGGCGTCGCCCAGAAGTGTCTCTACCTCGGCAGGCCGGAAATAGGCCGGATCGACCCGCACGATCACGCGGCCCGTCTCGTCGCGGCCCACCTCGTCCACGCCCTCGCCTTCGAAGGTCACGCTCATGCCCAGAACCTCGGCCGCGCGTTTCACGAACTCGCGGACCGAATACTGCTGTCCCGTGGCGATCACGTAATCCTCGGGTTTGTCCTGCTGCAACATCAGGTGCATCATCTTGACGTAATCGCGCGCGTGGCCCCAGTCTCGCAGCGCGTCCATGTTGCCCAGCCGCAGGTCCTCTTGCGTGCCCAGCTTGATCCGCGCCAGCGCCCGCGTGATCTTGCGCGTGACGAAGGTCTCGCCACGAATGGGGCTCTCGTGATTAAAGAGGATGCCGTTGCAGGCATAGATGTCATAGGCCTCGCGATAGTTCACCGTGATCCAGTAGGCATAGAGCTTGGCTACCGCGTAGGGGCTGCGCGGGTAGAACGGCGTCGTCTCGCGCTGCGGGGTCTCTTGCACCAGCCCGTAAAGCTCGGAGGTCGACGCCTGGTAGAACCGTGTCTTGTCGCCCAGCCCAAGGAACCTGATCGCCTCCAGCAGGCGCAGCGCGCCCATCGCATCTGAATTAGCGGTGTATTCCGGCTCTTCGAAGGAGACCGCCACGTGGCTTTGCGCGGCAAGGTTATAAACTTCGTCCGGGCGCACCGCCTGAAGGATTCGGGTCAGCGACGAGCTGTCGGTCATGTCTCCGTGATGCAGTTGAAACTGGCCAGTCCGCCCCGGCTCGCCCTCGAACAGATGGTCGATCCGCGCCGTGTTGAACAGCGATGTGCGCCGCTTGATCCCGTGCACCTCGTAGCCTTCGGCCAGCAGGTGCTCCGACAAATACGCCCCGTCCTGTCCCGTCACGCCTGTAATCAGTGCTGTCTTCATGGGCCTGGCCCCCGCAATCCTGTCTTTCGCATGTCCGTAATGCCTCGCGCGGAAAATGAACAGGCCCAAGCCGCCGGGCGTTTTCGGAATTTGCGCAAATTCCGGAATAGAAAATGCGCATTTTCTATCCCATTTTCCGCGCGGAGAATGCCCCCGCTCAGATGCAGCGCCCGCCATCCACCTCCATGCAGACGCCGGTGATCATGCTCGCCTCGTCGCTGCACAGGAAAGCCGCGGCATTGCCCATGTCCTCGGGCGTCGAAAACCGCCCCAACGGGATCGTGCTCAGGAACTTGGCGCGCATCTCGGGCGTGTCTTCGCCCATGAAAGACTTCAACAGCGGCGTCTCGCCCGCCACCGGGTTCAGCGCATTGACCCTTATGCCTTCGGGCGCCAGCTCGACCGCCAATGCCTTGGTCGCCGTGATCATCCAGCCTTTCGATGCGTTGTACCAGTTGAGATTCGGTCGTGGGCTGACCCCGGCGGTCGAGGCGACGTTCAGGAACACGCCTGATCCCCGCGCCTTCATCCCCGGCACGAAGTTCTGTGCCGCAAGGTAGACCGACTTGCAGTTGACCGCGAACACCCGGTCGAACTCTTCCTCGGCGACATCTTCGGCGGGCTGCGGCAGATGCGTGATTCCGGCATTGTTCACCACGATGTCGGGCAGGCCGAACGTCATTTCGGCTGCCAGGGTCAGTGCTTTCATGCTGGCCCCTTCCGACACGTCGACCGGGCAGGCCGCCGCGCCCAGTTCCTCGGCCAAGGCCATTGCGTCAGGACCGTTCAGGTCGGCGATCATCACCTGTGCTCCCTCGGCGATGAACTTGCGCACGATCCCTGCGCCAAAGCCGCTTGCACCGCCGGTCACCACTGCCGTCTTTCCCTGCAACCGCATCTTCAATCTCCTTCCCGCCTTTCGGCACATGGCACTCTGCCATGGCTTGCGGCGCAAGCCCTGACTGCCGGATCACACCGGACGCGGCACACTCCAGCCTATGTTTCCGATCCCCGCCAATCGGGCGAATCGGACCAGTTCGAGCTCCAGCTTGGCCAGCCGCTTCGCCGTCCACTTCACCCGCGGCTCGGGCCAGAACCCGGTCACCTGCATCCAGCCCGCCGCACGGTCGGCCTTCAGCTCAAGTCGCCCGATGAACCGGCCCCCCTCTAGCAGCGGATAGACGTAGTACCCCCAGATGCGCTGGTCCTTCGGCACGAACATCTCGTTGCGATAAGCAAAGCCGAACAGTCGCTCCAGCCGCGCCCGGTCGCGGATCGCCGGGTCGAACGGGTTCAAAAGCCGCAGATGCGACGACACGCTCTCGGCCGTTGCCAGCCGCTCCTCGATGTCGGCCGCGCCCCAGGCCTGCCGCCAGATGCCGTCCGCGCCCTGCACTTCCAGCGGCACCAGGTCGCGGCGTTGCGACCACGCCTTCGCCTCCGGGGCAGTCATCGCCTCCCAAAACCGCTGCACCTCGCCCACCGTCGCCATCCCCAGCCGGTCGAGCGCCGCATCGCACAGCCAGTCGGCGGCCACGTCCTCGCCGGGACACTGGCGCAGCGCTTCGGGAAACACCCGTTCGCCCAGGTCATAGAACTTCACGAAGTTCTCGCGGTGACAGGTCGCCAGTTCGCCGCCGTACCACATCTGGTCCAACGCCTTCTTGTGCGGCGGCCGCGCCCACATTTCACGGCTTTCCGCCTTGGTATCGAACGCATGGGTCGACAGCGGCCCCTCTCGCGCGATGCGCTCGCGGATGCGCCGCACCTCCTCCTGCCCCAGCCCCGAGCGGTACCAGTCCGCCCGCGAGACCTTTTCCCCAAGTCGCCGGAACTGCCGCTGCCAGTAGGGCAAGACCTCCATCGGGATCAAAGAGGCGTCATGCGTGAAATGCTCGAACAACTGGCCGTTCTTCAAGAGCGGCCACAACTGTCGCTCGCGATAGTTGCGGTTGCGGCTCCACAGGATGTGGTGATGCGCACGCGTCACGTTGCGGATCGTGTCGATCTGCACGAACCCCAGGCGCCTGATCGTACCCATGACGTCCACCGGCCCGCCAGGCGCAGCGCCCAGCCCGTTGGCATGCAGCCACAGCCGCCTCGCGGCCCGGTTTCCGATCCGCAGCGCCGATGTCACGGCCGGCTCATGTACACCAGCGTGTCGCGCAGCGCGCGGCCCTCGAACTGCAGAACCGTGTTCATGAACAGCCGTCCGATAGCGCAGGCCTCGGTGTTGCTGGCCTGGCCGAGATTCATCATCGCAACCATCAAGTCCGGGGCACGGTCGGTGGCCTGAATACTTCGCGTCATGCTGGCCTGAATGCGGTCCTCGACCCGCTGGGTGGCCGCGTCGCTCAGCATGACCGGCTGGCGCCGCGCCCCGATCCGGGCCGCCTTCGCCTGGATCCCGTAATATTTCTGCAACGCGTCGGTGTTCAGCCGCGCCGCCACGCGCGAGGTCAGTTCGGCAAATCGCGCCGGACGCATCCGGTTGCTCACGGCCATGCCGCATTGCCGAATAGTCAGCGTCTCCATGATCTTGCGCTCGACGGTGTAATAGAATTTCAGATCCCGCGTCGGCAGATGACCCAGCCCGCGCTCGATCAAAGGCCACATCAGCCCGTCCGAAACCCGCACGGCAGTCGGGTCCTCGAATGCGGCAATCACCTGGTCGGCCACGTGTCCCGCAATCACCGGGTCACGGTAGAGAAGTTCCGCCTGCGCCACCGCCAACTCGAGGTTCTCGCCGCTGAATCCCAGCAGGCGCAAATCCTCGCGGATGGGCGCGATATCGGGCAACTGCCCCAACAGACGGATCACCTCCTGCCGCTCGGATTGCGTGGCCTTTTCCTGGGCCATGACAAGCCCCGTGCCGGCCAGCACAAGCCAGGCTATAACGGCAAGTAAGCGCAAGGGGTGTCTCCTATCCTGGGCGGCAGGGGTGAGCGGGACATGCCACCGTCACGTCCGGCCACCGTACTTATTCTCCGCCGGTTTGAAAGCCCCTTCCGGTCCCGATGCCCCGAAATGCCGCGCCAGTGCCGCACGCGCGCCCGATCTCATGACGCAATTGTCCCCGATTTCAGCAGCTTGACGCCCTGGGCTTCCGCGCTGGATTCGGTTTCACATACCTGTTAGGTCATCTCGCACGAAGCCAATGCCGGAGCGTCCCATGAGCGCCACAGCCCGCAAATCCGCCCCCCTTCCCGACGATATCCGCGCCATGAAAGGCGGCACGCCCATCGTTTCGCTGACGGCCTATACCACGCCCATGGCCCAACTGATGGATGCCCATTGCGACTTCGTACTGGTGGGGGATAGCGTCGGGATGGTCCTGCACGGCATGCAGAACACGCTCGCCGTGACCATGGAGATGATGATCATGCACGGCCGGGCCGTGGGCCGCGGGCTTGAATCCGCGATGCTGGTCGTCGACATGCCCTTCGGCTCCTACGAGGAAAACCCCGCACAGGCCTTCCGCAACGCATCGCGCATCATGGCGGAAACGGGCTGCGCCGCGGTCAAGCTTGAAGGGGGCGTGCACATGGCCGACACGATCGCCTTTCTGGTCGCACGTGGCGTGCCGGTCATGGCGCATATCGGCCTGACGCCGCAATCGATCAACACGCTTGGCGGCTACAAGGTGCAGGGCCGCGACGCCGGTGCCGGCCAAGTACTGCGCGATGCCCGCGCGGTGGCGGATGCCGGCGCCTTTTCGGTGGTTCTGGAAAAGCTGCCGGCAAGTCTCTCGGACGAAATTACAGAGGAAATCGCGATTCCGACCATCGGCATCGGCGCTTCGGCAGGCTGCGATGGCCAGATCCTCGTGCATTACGACATGCTGGGGCTCTTCGCCGCCTTCAAGCCGAAATTCGTCAAGCGCTACGCCAACCTGGGCGAAGAGGCGGAAAAGGCGATAGCCGCCTATGCCGAAGAGGTCCGCGCCCGCGCCTTTCCGGCCGAGGAGCATATGTTCGCGGACAAGGCGCCGGCAAAATGACGGCGCCGATCCTGCGGCAACTGGACGAGCTTCGCACCACCACCGCGCCCTGGCTGCGGGCCGGCGGCCGCATCGGTGTGGTCCCCACCATGGGCGCGCTGCATGACGGGCACCTGTCGCTGGTGGCGGCGGCGAAAATGGCTTGCGACCACGTCATCGTGACGATTTTCGTGAACCCCAGGCAGTTCAACAATCCCGAGGATCTGGCCAATTATCCCCGCACCGAGACCGAGGACGCCCGCAAACTCGCCCGCTTCGATGTCGACGCGCTTTGGGTGCCGGACGCCGACCAGGTCTATCCGGACGGCTTCGCCACCACCGTGTCGGTCTCTGGGCTGACCGACGTGATGGACGGCGCCTATCGCCCCGGCCATTTCGACGGGGTTGCCACCGTGGTGACCAAGCTGTTCACCCAGACCTCCGCCACCGATGCGTTCTTTGGCGAGAAGGACTTTCAGCAGCTTCTCATCGTGCGCCGCCTCGCCGCCGACCTCGATCTCGGCGTCACCGTGCATGGCTGCCCCACGATCCGCGACATCGACGGGCTGGCGCTCAGTTCGCGCAACCTTCTGCTGTCGGACCGGGCCCGTACCATGGCTCCGCGCCTGCACGATGAAATGGAAGAAATCGCCGCAGGGCTGTCGCGCGGTGAGGACTTCGAGCCGCTGCGCGAGGCCGCCATTGCCCGCCTGCTCACGGCCGGCTTCACGCAAGTCGATTACCTCGACCTGCGTGCCCAGTCGGATCTGCGCAGCGTCCAAGACACCGCCCAGCCTGCGCGTCTTTTCGCCGCCGCGCACCTCGCCGGTGTGCGGCTCATCGACAACATTGCGGTCTGATCCACCGCACACAGACCACCCTAATCGCGTGACTTGCGCACACCGACAGGGGCTGGGACGCGACGCCGCTCAAAATTCGTTGGGATTTCCATCCAGGATCGTGCCTGTGCCGTCCGACACGTCGCCGTTCATCCAGCTGACCCCCTCTCCGTCCAGCGACACGCCCCAGCAGTTCTCGCCCTCGCCGTAATCGAAGCACATCTTGTCATCCGACACCCGCCAGTTACCGGTGTAGTCGGCCCCACGGATCGTGCCATCGGTATCGTAGAACTCGGTGTAGGCCGTGCCATCGGACATGTCGCCCTGAACGGTATTGCCGGAGATCGCCGACGTGATTTCATCGCCGGTCGCAAGCTCGCCCGCCGCAAGCGGACCCGCTGCAAGTGCCGCCACCGCGGCCAGAACGTAACGTTTCATGAGTGTCCTCCTGTTAAGCTCCACTGTCGAACTGCGCCGAACATTTGGGAAATCAAGGGATCGCGCCGCACCGTCCCGCGCGGCGTGGGGTTTTCACGCACCTTACGCCTGCAGCAACCGGTGCAATGCCAGCGCCATCACTTGCGCGCTTTCCACCATGTCATCGATCCCTACATATTCATCCGGCTTGTGCGCCAGGTCCAGGATGCCCGGTCCATAGGCGATGCAGTTCTTCAGCCGCCCGATCCGATCGATATGCTTCTGATCGTAGGTGCCGGGGCTGACCACATACTGCGCCTCGCGCCCGAAAACCGTTTGGACCGCGCCCGCAACCGCCCCCACGACCGGCGCGTCCCGCTCGGTCATGGTGGGCTCGACGCTGTGAATGCCCTTGATCGTATAGTCGAACCCGGCCCGGCCCGCGCGCACCCGTTCCAGCACATCGCGCACCTCCTGTTCGACCTCGCCGATATCCTCCTCGATCAGGAATCGACGGTCGATCACCATTCGGCACCGGTCGGGCACGCAGGGGCTGGGCAGGCCGGTATAATCCATGTCCTGCTCCGGCTCGCCGCCATGGATCGAGTTGATGTTCAGCGTCGACTGCTTTGCCCCCTCCGGCACCACCGGCATGTCCGTGCGCTTCTGCGCCAGGACCGGGAACAGGGTTTTTTCCATCTCGGCCACGACCGCCCCCATGTGCCGCACGGCGCAATCGCCAAGGAACGGCATCGAGCCATGGGCAATCTCGCCCAACGTCTCGATTTCGGCCCACCATACGCCGCGATGGCCCAGACAGATGCGGTCCTTGTTCAGCGGCTCGGGTATGATCACGTGCTGAACCCGCTCGGGGCTGAAATACTCCTTCCCGGCCAGGTAGGCGACGCCACCGAACCCGCCCGATTCCTCGTCAGCCGTGCCGCTTATCTCGATGGCACCGGCATATTCGGGGCTAACCGCGATGAAGGCCTCGGCGGCGACGATGCTGGCCGCCAGTCCGCCTTTCATGTCACAGGCGCCCCGGCCATAGACGCGGCCCTCCTTTACTTCTCCGCCGAACGGATCGACGGTCCAGCCGCGGCCCACCTCGACCACGTCGATATGGCTGTTGAAATGCACGCATTGTCCCGGGCCGCTGCCCTCGCGCCGCGCCACGATGTTCCAGCGCGGATGCCGGTCGCTGTCGCCCACTGCACCTTCGGCGCGCACAAGTTCGGTGTGGAAACCCGCCTTCAGCAACCGCCGATCCAGCAGATCACAGATTTCGCGGTAGTGCGCTCCCGGCGGGTTCAGCGTCGGGATACGGATCAATGATTGGGTCAGCGCCACCAAGTCCTCGCGCCGCGCCGTCACCTCCGCCAGCAATCTTGCGGTGATGTCCTGGCTCATGCCACCGTCCCGCAGCGCTGGTTCCCGATGTCTATCCAGCCGGCAAGCCTGTCGCCCCGCCTCACTTCAAACCGGCGCAGGACACCGGCACGCGATATCTTCGACTGTATCCGCATCGTTCCCGCTCGCTTTGTTCGCCGCCTTGGCACAGCCTAACAGCGCCTCGGCGAATTGAAAGCGCTCACGCCGCCGCCAGCAATCGCCGCACGACGGAGGGCAGATCGCCGAACGTGCCGAACCGCGCGTCATGAGGCAGGTCCTCGGCCGGGGTTCTGCGATACCCTTGGGTATAAAGCACAAAGGGAACCTCGGCTCGCGCGGCGGTTTCGGCATCCACCTCGCTGTCGCCGACATACACGGTTCTGGCCGCCCCGACCCGCGAGATGACTTCGCGCAGCGGCGCGGGGTCGGGTTTGCGCTTTGCCAGCGTATCGCCCCCGACCACCACGGCAAAATACGAGTCCATTCCGAGATGCGCCAGCACCGCGGCGGTCGGGCCTTCCGGCTTGTTGGTGCAGATCGCCAGGGTCAATCCCTCAGCCGCCAGCGCATCGAGGCAGGCCATCACCCCCGGATAGGGTCGCGTCAGGTGCACCGCGCGTTCGTATAGGTCGAGGAATTCGCCCAGAACCTGCGCCTCGAGCGCCGCATCTCCGGCAAGGCCCCTTGCCGACAGGCACCGTTCCACAAAGACCTCCGCGCCATGGCCGACAAAGCCACGCGCCTCGGCCAGCATGAACGGCGCGATACCGTGGCGCTCCAGCACGGTGTTGGCGGCGGCATGAATGTCCGGCGCGCTGTCGATCAGCGTCCCATCCAGATCGAAAACGACCGCTCCGTTCATGAGCACTGTTTCAGCCGCATCTTCATGACTCGGCCAGCGTCATGTCCCCGAACCCGGCACCGGGAATACCCGGCCGCATCCGGATCAGGCGCGAGTCCGCGACGGCCGCTTGCCGATGCCGCACCGCCTTGCGGTACTCGGGGTCGCGCAACATGCCCACAAAGGCCGCGATACTGGGGTACTCGGCGATGAACGCGATGTCCCATGACTGCTCTGCCGGGCCAATCAGCATCAGCTCCGGCTGTCCCGCCCAGACGATCAGCCCGCCGAGGTCGCGCAGGATCGGCGCGCTCTCCCGTCCATAGGCTGCATAGGCTTCGGCCCCCGTGGCCTGCGTGCCGTCCTCGTAGGCCGCATCCTGCCGCAACCGGATCAGGTTGAGCATGTGCACCGGGCCCGGTCGCTCCATCTCTCGGAACCGCGCAAAACGCTCTTTGGTGGGGTCGACATGGCCGGTCATCCGCGCCCTCCTTTTGACCGCCACCCTGCCCGGCGCGGCCACGAAAGAAAAGCGCTGTTGAACCACGGCAACTCCCTAGCCGACCCATACCCATCAACCCGAAAGGAGCCATTTCAATGAAACGCCTTCTCACGCTGACTTTTCTTGCAGTCACCACCACCGTCCCCGCCGCATTCGCGGAAGAGGGCACTATCGTTCTTCGCGACCTTACCTCCGATATCGTTCCCACCGTCGCGCGCGCCGGCGCCGACCGCGATTTCGACGGCAACGGCCCGATCATGACGCTCGGCACCGAACTCACCATCGGCAGGGGTGGCCGCGCGGTCTTTGCCTCGGTGATCTTTTCGGCCCGCGAGCACGGTGGCGACGGCACCGCCACCTCGATCCGCACCACGCCCACCGAGGTCTGGCGCTGGCAACCCTCCGACGGTGCCCGCTTCGTCAGTCGCATCATCACCGATCCTATCGTCACCACGCGCCTGCGGCCCGTCCCCGGCTGCGCGCCCATCGGCTGTGCCACAATCGGCCCCGCCGAGGATGGCGGCCTGATCCTGATACAGCGCAACCTGCCGGGCTATCTCGATGCCGTAACCTATCTCAGCGACACGACGGGCGACGACATATCGACCGACCAGAACCCCCACGGCGACACGTCGATCCGCAACATCAGCTTCGACCCGATCGTGGTGGAGTTCTCCAGCCAACTCGGCGGCTGATCCATCGTCCGGCCTCCGCTGGCCCGCGTCCCTTTCGATACGGTCCGGGTGGGCGGAGCCGGTTCACCCTTTCAGAACTTCCTCCACCCAAAGCGGCACCACCTCGCTGGCCGGTCCGCGGCGGTGCTCCTCAAAGTCGCGCGAAGCGGTGGAGACCTCCAGGTTCAGCTCCACCGTATGCGCCCCCATCCGCCGTGCATGCTGGCCATAGGCCGCGGCGGGATACACGTTTCCGGAGGTCCCGATGGCGGCAAAGATATCCGCCTCGGCCAGCGCCGGATCGATCTGGTCCATGCCATAGGGGATCTCGCCAAACCAGACAACGTCGGGCCGTGTCTGACAGGCTCCGCAGGCGGGGCAAGCATCCTCGACCCGCATCTCGTCCGGCGCCGGCCACCGGTGGTCGCAGACATGGCACAGCGCCCGGTCCAACTGCCC
The DNA here is from genome assembly GCF_030733425.1 of Roseovarius sp. MMSF_3350. Lineage (GTDB taxonomy): Bacteria > Pseudomonadota > Alphaproteobacteria > Rhodobacterales > Rhodobacteraceae > Roseovarius. Next base: position 16,523 of record NZ_JASHIZ010000025.1, on the reverse strand, counting down.
GTGCATGTGCAGAACGTTGCGGCTTCCGGCGGCCTCGTGCAGACCGTCGACGTTCTGTGTGATCACCAGCACATCGCCGTCATGCTCGGCCTCCAGACGCGCCAGGGCCTGGTGGGCCGGGTTGGGCCGCGCGTCAGCGGCTTGCGACCGTCGCGCATTGTAGAATGCCTGCACCAGCGCGGGATTGCGGACAAACCCCTCGGGCGTCGCCACGTCCTCGATCCGGTGCTGCGCCCAGAGCCCGTCCTCGTCCCGGAACGTGCCCAGGCCGCTTTCGGCGGAGATCCCCGCCCCTGTCAGGATCACGATTTTGCTCATGGGTATTTGCCACCTCCGCGCCGGATGCCATGGTTCGGCTCATATATCTCCTTCAAACGTTTTGGAAACGATTCGCCCCCAGCGATCCACCAACACTGCGCCATGGTCCACGGTCGCCCCTCACAGATTATTCGTACGAATAATCGCCAGCCTCGGTCATAGTTTCGCCTTTCCCGAAATTCCCTTTCCGGCCTTGGAAAAACAGTCCGTCGAACGGGTCGCGCCCCTTGCCTGATCATCGCGATCGGCGCAATCGGGATAGCGACAGGAGATTTGCCATGCCCCTTACCTATCTCAAGACCGCCCCCGGCCAGCCGCCTCAAACCGCGGCAGACATCGCGGACACCGTTCAGGTCATGCTGGCCCGACTACGGGCCGGCGGCGCGCAGACCGCCTTGGAATATGCCCGCCAACTGGATGGATGGACCGGTGAGATCGTGGTGCCCATTGCCACCGTCGAGGCCGCCATTGCCCGCGTCCCGCAGGAGTTGAAAGATCATATCCGCTGGGCCCACGACAACATCTCGCGCTTCGCCGCCGCGCAACGCGCCACAGCCCAGGACATGCAGATCGAGCTGCGCCCTGGTCTGATCGCCGGCCAGCGCCAGATCCCTGTGCAGGCCGCGGGCTGCTACGTCCCCGGCGGGCGCTACACCCATATCGCCTCGGCGCTGATGTCCATCGCCACCGCGCGCGAGGCGGGCGTGCCCGACATCACCGCCTGCTCTCCGCCGAGAGGCGAGGAGGGCATCCCCGACGCGATGCTCTACGCCATGCACCTCGCCGGCGCCACGCGTATCCTGTGCATCGGCGGGGTGCAGGGCATCGCCGCCATGGCCTTCGGCATGTTCGGGGCGCGCGCCGCGGATATCCTCGTCGGTCCCGGCAACGCGTATGTCGCCGAGGCCAAGCGCCAGCTCTTCGGTCCCATCGGCATCGACATGTTCGCAGGCCCCACTGACAGCCTCGTGCTGGCCGACCACACCGCCGACCCCGAGGTCGTCGCCGTCGATCTCGTCAGCCAGGCCGAGCATGGCGCAAACAGCCCCGTCTGGCTCGCCACCACCGACCGCATGCTGGCCGACACGGTCCGGACCCGCGTGCCCGAGTTGATCGAGGCGCTTCCAGACCCAAACCGCGCCGCCGCGACACAGGCCTGGGCCGACATGGCCGAAATCGTTCTTTGCGACACGCCCGAGCAAATGGCGCAATATGCCGACGCCAAGGCCCCCGAACACCTTCAGGTTATGGCCGAAGATCGCGACTGGTGGCGCGAACGGCTCACAGCCTATGGCTCGCTTTTCCTGGGCGAGAACACCACCGTCAGCTTTGGCGACAAGGCGTCGGGGCCTAACCACGTGCTCCCCACATCAGGTTCGGCCCGATATACCGGCGGGCTTTCAGTGCACAAATTTCTAAAGACCGTCACTTGGCAGACGGTCTCGGACGAGGCCGTGTCCGACCTTGCCCGCGCCACCGCAGCCCTCAGCCGCGCCGAGCGGATGGAGGGCCACGCGCTGGCCGCCGATATCCGGCTGGACAAACTGGCCGGACCTGCCAAACTCACCGCGAATTCCAAAGGATAAGACCAAATGAACCTCGCCAAGTTTCCCCGCGTGCGCCTTGCGCATCTGGCCACTCCGCTCGAACACATGCCGCGCCTTTCCGAGGCATTGGGCGGCCCCGAGATCTGGATCAAGCGGGACGACTGCACCGGGCTCTCCACCGGGGGCAACAAGACGCGCAAGCTGGAATTCCTGATGGCCGAGGCGCAGGAACAGGGCGCCGAAATGGTCATGACCCAAGGTGCCACCCAGTCGAACCACGCCCGCCAGACCGCGGCCGCGGCGGCCAAGCTGGGCCTTGCCTGTCACATCCTGCTCGAGGATCGGACCGGCTACAATTACGACAACTACAAGTATAACGGCAACGTTCTGCTGGATCACCTGCACGGTGCGACGATGGAACATCGCGGCCCCGACCTCGACATGAATGCCGAGATGGAAGCCGTGGCCGACAAGTTTCGCGAAGACGGCAAGAAGGTCTACACCATCCCCGGCGGCGGCTCCAACGCCACCGGCGCGCTGGGATACGTGAACTGCGCGTTCGAGATGCTGAACCAGTTCGTTACCACCGGCCTGAATGTCGATCATATCGTTCACGCCACCGGCTCGGCCGGAACGCAAGCCGGCCTGATCACCGGTCTCAAGGCGATGAACGCGCGGATCCCGCTGCTGGGCATTGGCGTCCGCGCGCCCAAGCCCAAGCAGGAGGAGAATGTCTACAACCTCGCCGTAAAGACCGCCGAGAAACTGGGCTGCCCCGGCGTGGTCGCGCGCGAGGACGTGGTCGCAAACACCGATTACGTCGGCCCCGGCTATGGCATCCCCGCCGAGGACACGCTGGAAGCGATCGACCTTTTCGCTAAAACCGAGGCGATCCTGCTGGACCCAGTTTACTCGGCCAAGGGCGCCGCGGGCCTCATCGATCTCTGCCGCAAGGGGCACTTCAAGCAAGGTGAGCGCGTCGTCTTCCTGCATACCGGCGGGGCCATCGGCCTCACCGGATATAGCCATTGTTTCGACGTGCCGAAGTAGCCGCGCGATGAAGCCGGTCGGAATCCTGGGCGGGATGGGACCAGAGGCCACCATCCTGCTCATGCAGAAGGTCCTCGACGCCGTGCCCGCGCAGGACGATGCTGATCACATCCCCCTGATCGTGCACCAGAATTCGCAGGTTCCGTCACGGATCAAGGCGTTGATCGAAGGTCGCGGCGCCGACCCTATGCCGGTCCTCATCTCCATGGCGCAGGACCTCGAGCGCGCCGGTGCCCAGGCGCTTGCCATGCCCTGCAACACCGCGCACCACTACGCCGTCGCGGTGACCCACGCTACCAGCCTGCCGTTTCTCGACATGATCAATCTGACGGCCCGGCACCTCGCGACGGCGGGGGCCAAAACGGTCGGCATGCTCGCGTCCCCGGCCACGCGCAAGACCGGCGTGTTCGAGTCGGCCTTCGCAGCTCATAACCTCGTGCCCCTGTGGGCCGAGGAGGAAGGCGTGCTTCTCTCCATCATCCGCGCCGTCAAGGCGGGCGAAGCGCTCGACACCCTTACTCCACGGCTGGGCCATATCGCCGCCCGCATGACGGCAGAGGGTGCGGATCACCTGCTGATCGCCTGCACGGAACTCTCTTTGATGGCCCACTCCCTGCCCCCCGGCACACCGAACACGGACAGCCTCGACTGCCTCGTCAAGGCAATCGTCGATTTCGCACGGGCCTGATGACCACATTGCGACCACTTGCACCAAATGTATATACAATGTATCACTCAAACCGATACATCTAGACCGAACACTCACGGAGCATGAACATGACCGACCTCACCCGCGTCACTGGCATCGGCCCCGGCCTTGCCGCGCAACTGACCGCCGCCGGGTTGCCCGATGCCGAGGCACTCGCCAAGGCACAACCTGCCGATATCCTGGCCATTCGCGGCATCGGTGCAGGCACCGCGCCGGTTCTCATCGCCCGGGCCAGGCACCTGACGGCGCCCACGCCCGCGCCAAGCACTCCTGCCACGCCGGCCAGCCAAAAGACGTCCACACCGGCTCCGGCAGCGACAACGGATGCGCGGTCGAGTGCCGGAAAGAAGAAAAGCGCCAGAAAAGCCGGCAAGAAAAAAGAGAAAAAAGCCGAGGAGACCCCCGCGAAGGCCGAGTTAGCCAAGGCGGAAAAGGCGGCTGAAAAAATCGAGGCCAAGGCAAAAAAAGCGGCCAAAAAGGCCGAAAAGAAAGCGGCGAAAGCCGACGACAAGGCCAAGAACAAGTCCGGCAAGACTAAGGCCAAGGCGAAAAAGAGCGCCGCAAAACTGAAAACCGAGGCCAAGGCGATCAAGAAGAAAGCCGCCAAGAAAGCGAACAAGGTCCGGAAAAAGGCGCGGAAAGCGAGCAGGTAATCACACGGCCCCCCGTGTGAAAGTTCGTACGAATATTCACACAGTCCCACACTATAGCCGCTGCGGCATCGCGGTTGCGGCCCACCGGGCCGGATTGGGATGTCCAAGGCGATCCGCGACGCACCTCCTGCACGATCAGCGGTTGCGATAGACGAAGACCAGCTTTTCCGGCCGGCCACCCGGCGGGCGCGGGAAAGGCGCGGCGCTTCGGACCTGAGCCTGGGCTGCGCTGCGAATTCCGGACGCACCCGAACTATCGAGAATGCGGATCCAGCCCAGCGTACCGTCCGGGTTGATCTGGAAATAGACCCGCGCCATGCCCTTGGCCTGGTTGTCGACGCGCGGACCGCGGTTAAGCTGCATCAGAACGCGCCCGGCATAGTTCGTGGTGCCCGCATTGCCCTGCCCGCCCGAGCCGCCAAAATCGCCCGGACTGGCATTGCCGATGCGCCCCAGGGCGGTCAGATCGGTGCCGTCGCGCTTGTAGGCTGTGAGGGGCGACTCGTAGCTGGGCGCGCGGCTGGCCTGCGCCGCGGGCTCCTCCGGCACGCCAAGCTGTTCGGCAGTGGGCCGGGACGAGGGCGGCCGCAACGAGCGGGTTACGGCCGACGCCGCAAGGTCCGGCTCTTCCGCCGCGATAACGGTGTCGGGCGCGTCCGGCGTAGGGGCCAGCGCCGCCTCGTCGGTCTCCGGCGTGACCGCCTCGGGCTCGGGCGGCGTCTCGGTCTCGGCGGTCTCCTCGGCAGGGCCCGGCGCGGCATCCTGTGCGCCCTCCGGCGGTTGCGGCGTGGTCTCGGGTGCATCGGGCGCGATCATGGCGATGTCCGACGTGCTGCTGTCCTCGCCGCTGTCCTCGGCCGCCTCCTCGGCCACGGGCCCGGCTCCCTCATCAGGGCTTCCGGTTTCGCCCGCGGGACCGTCGGGAGCGATAACGTTCTCGGGGTTGTCGGAGGCCACCATAGCCTGGCTTGTCGGCATCTCATCCGGTTGAAGCGCATCAGGCGGCTGGGGCGCCTCTGCCGGCTCCGGCGCTTGCGGCTCCGGGAGCGGTTCGACGAGATCCTCGAAATTGCGTCCAGTGTCGGGCGGTAGCGGCGCCTCCTGCGTCACCGGCGGCGCCTCGGGCGCGTCCAGAACCTGCCGCCAACCAAAGCCCGCGACGTGCAGGAAAAGCGATACCAGGATCGCCGCCATGGCCACGGGTAGGGAACGTCTTATCATACGAAGGCTCGTTCGATCATCGGGCGTCCGGTCCGGCAGCTCACCATGCGGCCGCACCGGGCAGCGTCACCCGGGAAACTAGGCAATTCAGCGACAGGAACAAGCGTGACGGCTCCTCAAGGCACCGGGGACCACCCCACATTGGGGTGACCTTACGCCATGCGGTGCCAGCGCGAAACTACGCCCTACGCTATCGTGAACTTAGCGACGTCGAAGGCATTCGCTCCATGCCTCAGGCGCGGCTTTTCTCCAACGCGTTGCGCAACTCCTCGGCTTCGTGCCGTGCCTCGCGCAGCCCGTCCATCGTTGCCGACAGTTCCGCCTCGGTCTGGCTCAGCTGGTTGGTAAGTTCCGCCTCGCGCTGTTGCAGGTAGGTGATCGCCTGGTCGCGGGTTTCCTCCGCCTCGTGCAGTTCCTGCGCCATGCGTTCCAGCTCTCCCACATCCGACCCCGAGACCCGGATGAACCGATGGACCAGCCAGTTCGCGAACCAACCCATGCAGAACGCCACGAACAGAACGATCGCCGTGGCTATGATAAATTCAGTTCTGTTCATCCGTCCCAGATTCCTGCTCGGCGTCCCCACCCGCCGCACCGGTCTCGTTTAGCGCTTCTTGTTCCAACGCTTCAAGCGTTGTTTGTTCTTCTTCGATCGGTTCCGGACGGATGACGCGGAATTCGATCCGGCGGTTGGCCTCGCGGCCTTCCTCGCTGTCGTTGTCGGCGATGGGGTCGCTCTCGCCATACCCCTTGGCCCGGATGGCCGAGGTCAGAACCCGCCGCGACCGTAATTCGTTGAGAACCGATTGCGCCCGCGCCTGGCTCAGCTGCTGGTTCATCACCTCGCGGCCCTGACTGTCGGTGTGCCCCTGGATCTCCATGCGGATCTCGCCGCAGGCTTTCAGAATATTCGCGATACGGTCCATGATCTCGGCACCGTTGGCATCGACGTCTGTCTCGCCCGGCTCGAAGGTGATCTTGCTGTCGGCCTGCACCTCGGCGATCTGTGCCTCGCATTCTTCCGGTGTGGGCTTGCTCGCCACAGGGTCCAGTTCCTCTCGGTAGGCGACGTCGATGTCGAACTCCGCCGCCTCGCCAAGCTTGGCCGCGAACATCGCCGATATTTCCGCGCTCGCCGCCTCTTGCCCGGTCAGGCCCGACACGGTGATGGCCCCCGGCCCCACCGTCACGGCGCCGTTGGACAGGTAGGCCAGCGCCTCTAGCCCCGTCAGCACCCGCACCGTCCAATCCGCCGGCAGGTTCTCGGCCACCCGCGCCGTGGTGCTGACCACGTCCGAGCTGAACTTGGCCTTGGCGAAACTGTCCACCATCTCCCGCGCCTGTGCACTCTCGACGCGGCCGCGAATCTGCACCAGACCCTCGGGCGACAACGTGGCGACAAACTCCGGCGGCGCCTCCTCGGCCGCATCTATTGGCTTGGGCAGCACGGCCTTCAGCGCGAAGACATCCGGCAGGCTCGTCTCCAGACGCCCGATCACCGTGTCGTAGAGCTTCTCGTCCGTCCCCTCCGCGGCGACCAGCGCGATATCGGCATCCGAAAAGGTAACGCTGCCACCGCCCAGCTCTCCCAGCGCGCCGATCGCCAGTTCCGCCGCGCGGCCCCATTGCGGGGATGGCACACCCAGCGCCAGCGTGCACTGCGCCTTCTGCTGCAAGCCGGCCTGGCCGGCGGCGGCCAGGATACGGTCCTTCGCGGCTTCGGTATCGGCAGCGCAGGCGTCAAAGCTACCGACGCCATCCTCCAGCAGATAGCGCAGCGTGAAAGGCGTGATTACCGGCCGCGGTGCCGATATGTCCAGCGACAGGCGCACACCGTCGGGCACTCGCCGCGCCAGCTGGGTCTCCAGGTTGCGCTTGTGCTCGTTGCTGTCGGCCATGGCCACGACGCTGACCCGCCGCGCCTCGACCGAAATCTTGGTGCGTGGCATCCGCTCCAGGATACCTACGGCATAGTCCAACGATGCTTCCCACGTTTCGGGATAGGGATAATCGGCGGTTTCCAGAAGGTCTGTCACCTCCTTGCCCGGCGCGTTCTCGGACACGTCCTCGATTAGTTGCTCGCGGTCGGTCGCCGCCGGGATCAGCCCGATCAGCGACAGCCCGCTGTCATTGCTCAGGATCTCGACCGAGAACCGAGGCGGTGCGATATCGGCACTGTCGGCCACCAGCATCTGGTCGATGATCCGCGCCGATTCCACCACGCTCCCCGCGATCGACAGCGCCCGGAACCGGGTTGCCTCGGACGGCGCGGTGCCTGCAAGGAAGACCTGCAGACCGTCTGCGTCCACTTCCGCCCACGTCATGCCGCGTTCGTCCAGCGTGTCCCGCACCGCATTGCGCGAACCTTCCTCGATCACCTGCACCGAGAATCGCGCCGCGAACAGGCACAGCACGAAGGCCAGGAAGAACGTACCAAGTATGGCGAAAATGGAAGAAAGGCGCATGAACCGTTGGCTCGCCGTTGTTTACCACCCGGCCTATTTATGCCCCACGGTCCCCGAGTGCAATCAAACGAACAAGGCTGCGGCGAAAAACGGCAGGGGTAGCAGGCCCGCATCCCGGTTCGACCGGAAGAGTCGCAACAATGTGGAATCGTCCTGCATGTCGAACTGCCTGAGTTGCCAGAACATGTGCCAGCCGAATGCCCACGGACCGATCAGTGCCACCAGCACGGCCAGGGCCGAGCCGCCCACCGCCGCACCGATCACAGCGAAGGCCATCAGGCTGACAGACCCGATCAGGAACCGCTGAAGCCAGACCGGCGTGCGCTCCGCGAACAGCCTGGCGGTGGATTTCACGCCGATCAGCGCGTCGTCCTCGGCGTCCTGCTGGGCATAGATCGTGTCGTAGAACAGCGTCCAGCCGATCCCGGCGAGGTAAAGGACAACCGCCGGCCATTCCAGCCGACCGCTATGCGCCGTCCACGCCAGCAGCGCACCCCAGTTGAACGCGAGGCCAAGAAAGATCTGCGGCCACCACGTGAACCGCTTGGCAAAGGGATAGATGCACACCGGCGCCAGCGAAATGATCCCAAGGGTGATCGCCGCCATGTTGAAGGTCAAAAGGATGCAGAACGCCACCAGCGCCTGCGCCACCAGCCAAGCCAGCGCCTGCATCACGCTCACCTGCCCCGAGGGGATGGGCCGCGACGCGGTGCGCGAAACGGACCCGTCGATATGGCGGTCGGTGATATCGTTCCACGTGCACCCAGCGCCCCGCATAAGGAACGCGCCAATCCCGCAGCCCGCGAATATCCACAGGTCGTGCCAGGTGGCGCGCCCGTCATGCAGCATCGACAACAGCAGCCCCCACCAGCACGGCAACAGCAGAAGCCACGTCCCGATCGGCCGGTCCGCCCGGCTCAGCCGCAGATAGGGCCGACTCCACGCCGGGGCCGATCGATCCACCCAGTTGCCCTTGACCGCATCGGCCACCTCTCCGGTCGCATCTGGCGTCTGGTTCGGTCCGGTCATATGTTGGCCCCATGTCGACTGCAAAGATCAGGCTTTATGTAGTGCACCCTCTCGGGGAAGGGCAAACGGTTCCTCTGGATCGCGATCAGGCGCATTATCTTTTCGGGGTCATGCGGCAAGGCGCGGGCGACGCCGTCCTGCTCTTCAATGGGCACGACGGAGAGTGGCGCGCCACCGTAGCCGAGGCGGGCAAGCGCAAAGGCCTGCTGAACGTCGAGCGCCAGACCCGCCCTCAGCAAGACCCGCCCGACCTCTGGTTGCTTTTCGCCCCGATCAAGAAGGCCCGCACCGACTTCATCGTCGAGAAAGCCGCCGAGATGGGCGCGGCCCGGATCATCCCCGTCCAGACCGACTTCACCAATTCCGAACGCATCCGCCAGGACCGCCTGCAAGCCCACGCCGTCGAGGCCGCAGAGCAATGCGGCGGCACCTTCGTGCCCGAGGTAACTGACTTGCAAAAGCTCGACCGCCTGCTCGCCAACTGGCCCGAGACTCGCCAGCTTATGTTCTGCGACGAGGCGCTCGCCGGCGCAAGCGAGGTCATCCGCCAAGAAGGACGAGCGGCCCCATGGGCCATCCTCATCGGCCCCGAGGGCGGCTTTTCCGACACCGAACGCGTCCGCCTCCTCGGCTTGCCCTTCTCACATCCCACGTCCCTCGGCCCGCGCATCCTGCGCGCCGACACCGCCGCCGTCGCCGCCATGACAGTTTGGCAACAGCGCTTCGGAGACTGGGCATGAGCTTCATCCGCCCGGAAGCGGCCGCAAGCCTCACGCGCTGGCGCGAGGTGCTGATCGGTGCGGGCGTCATCGCCCTTGGTGCATGGTGGTCGCTCGGCTTTGTCGGCATCCTGTCCTGGGTCGGATACGCGCTTCTGCCGATCGGCGCGGCTCTCGGCTTCATCGGTCTGCAACGTGCCCGCTTCCGCGGCGCCAGCGGCGGGCCGGGCATCGTCCAGGTGGATGAGGGCCGCGTCACCTATTTCGGACCGCTCACCGGAGGCACCGTCGACCTGGCCGAGATGTCCCGCCTCACGCTTGACCACGCCGCCAAGCCCGCGCATTGGGGCCTTCACCAACCCGGCCAGCCTGCCCTGATGATCCCGGTAACGGCAGAAGGGGCCGATATGCTGTTCGACGCCTTCGCCACGCTGCCTGGCCTTCGGGTCCAGAAAATGCTCGCGGCGCTCTCGTCACAAGATCGCGACACCGTCACCGTCTGGTCAACCTACTCCAATCGGCTGCATTGACACCCCCGTCCATTCGGGCCAAGCCTCTCTCCCAAGTTCGCGCGCAACGCAGGAAAAGTCTTCATGTCCATCCCCCAATCCGGCGGCGGCCCGGTGGAGTCCGAGGTCCAACTGGCAGGTTATCTCGAAAGCGGCTGCAAGCCGCGCGACGCGTGGCGCATCGGCACCGAGCACGAGAAATTCGGCTATTGCAAGGATACGCTCAAGCCCATTCCCTATGACGGCGAGCGCAGCGTCCGCGCCGTGCTCGAAGGGCTGCGCGACAAGCACGGCTGGTCGCCGATCATGGAAGGCGACAACCTGATCGGCCTGGAAAAGGACGGTGCCAATGTCAGCCTTGAACCCGGCGGTCAGCTTGAACTCTCAGGCGCTCCCGTAGAGACGATCCACCACACCTGCGACGAAGTGAACGTACACCTGGCCGAGGTCAAGGACGTGGCCGACAAGGTCGGGGTCGGCTTCATCGGCCTTGGCGCCGCCCCGATCTGGCGGCACGAAGACATGCCGATGATGCCCAAGGGCCGCTACAAGCTCATGGACGCCTACATGCAGAAGGTCGGCACGATGGGCCAGACCATGATGCGCCGCACCTGCACCGTTCAGGTCAATCTCGATTTCGCGTCCGAGGCCGACATGGTGCAGAAACTGCGCGTGGCGCTCGCGCTGCAACCCGTCGCCACCGCGCTTTTCGCCAATTCGCCCTTCCTCGACGGTCGGCCCAACGGCCACAAATCCTGGCGCTCCCGCGTCTGGCGCGACCTCGACGCCGATCGCACCGGGATGCTGCCCTTCGTCTTCGAGGACGGCTTCGGCTTCGAGCGTTATGCGCAGTACGCCCTCGATGTACCGATGTATTTCGTCTACCGCGACGGACAGTATATCGATGCGCTCGGCCAGTCCTTCCGCGACTTTCTCAAGGGCGAACTGCCCGCTCTGCCCGGCGAGACGCCCACGCTCAGCGACTGGGCCGACCACCTCACGACCATCTTCCCCGAGGCGCGGATCAAGAAATTCATGGAAATGCGTGGCGCGGATGGCGGCCCGTGGCGGCGGCTCTGCGCCTTGCCCGCCTTCTGGGTGGGCCTGATGTATGACCAGTCCGCACTCGACGCGGCGTGGGACGTGGCCAAGGGCTGGGATGCCGAGACCCGCGAGACCCTACGCGTCGCCGCCAGCGAACAGGCACTCGACGCAAAGGTCGGCAACATCTCAATGCACGATCTCGCCCGCGAGGTCCTTTCCATAGCACAGTACGGCCTCAAGGCCCGCGCCCGCCCCGGCGCCGGCGGCATGGTCCCCGATGAGACCCATTTCCTGAACGCGCTCCAGGAAAGCGTAGAGTCCGGCCGCGTGCCCGCCGACGAACTGCTCGATCGCTATCACGGCGCCTGGAACGGCGACCTGACCCAAATCTACGAAGACTTCAGCTACTGATGCGGCCATTCCGCCCCGGGCTTGACCCGGGGCCTACTGCTCTAAAGAAAAGGCCGCCCCGATACGGCGTCCTTCTCGCCTATCGGCAAGCACATTTGGCCTGGGATTCTGCGCAAGGCCGCTCTTCCTCGGCAAATAGCGGCGCCTGCCGATCACCGCGCGCCCAGCGTCATTTCTGGCCGATCTTCGGCTCCGTCCCATCCTTCAACCGCCGGATATTGGCGGCGTGGCGGAGAAAGATGAACAGCGTCAGAACAATGCCCAGCACGAACAGTTCCCTGTAGCCCAGGAACACTATCCAGATCGTCGACAGCGCCGCCATGTAGATCGCCGCCATGCTGGAAATCCGGGTCACCGCCGCCGCAACCAGCCAGCTCAGGCAACAGGCCAAACCCACCGGCCAGGCAAGCGCCAGCAGGATGCCCAGGAACGTTGCCACACCCTTGCCGCCTCGGAACGAGAGCCACACCGGGTAGCAATGCCCGGCAAAGGCGGCGAGCCCCGCCAATTGCGCGGCATCCTCGCCAGCCATGGTCCGTGCCAACAGCACCGCCGCGGCGCCCTTGCCACCGTCCAGGATCAGCGTCGCCGCCGCCCCCAGCTTGTTCCCAGTGCGCAACACGTTGGTGGCGCCGATATTGCCCGAGCCGATATTGCGCAGGTTGCCAAGGCCCAGCACGCGGGCCACCACCATTCCGAACGGGATTGACCCAAGCAGGTAACCGATCACGCTCCACAGGGCGAGAACCGTCAGAGTCGAATTGAAATCAGGCATTTATGCTCTCGAAAACCACTTCCCCGGCGACATAGGTCGAAAGAACCCTACCCTGCAATCGTTGGCCGTCAAACGGGGTATTCTTCGATTTCGAGCGCAGCGTCCACCGGTCCAGCACGAAAGGCACGTTTGCATCGAAAAGTACCAGGTCCGCAGGGGCGCCCTCGGCCAGTCGCCCGGATTCCAGCCCCAGCCGCTTGGCCGGGTTCAACGCCAGCGCCCGAAAGAGCGTGGGCAGGTCCAACTCCCCGGCATGGTAGAGCCGCAGCGCCGCCGGCAGCAGGGTTTCCAGCCCCACCGCCCCACTGGCCGCTTCCTCGAAGGGCAGACGCTTGGATTCCTCATCCTGCGGCGTGTGCATCGAGCCTATGATGTCGATGCTGCCGTCGCGCACGGCCTCGACCATGGCGCGGCGATCGTCCTCGGACCGCAGCGGAGGTTTGACCTTGAAGAAGGTGCGATAGTCCGCCACGTCCAGCTCGTTCAATGTCAGGTGATGGATCGACGTGCCGGCGGTCACGTCCAGTCTCGTCGCGCGGGCGCGCTCCAATGCAGGCAGGCTTGCCGCCGTGGTGATCTGATCCGCGTGATAGCGCGCGCCCGTGGCCTCGACCAGCGCCAGGTCGCGCTCCAGTCCCATGCGCTCGGCCACCGTGCCGACACCCGGCAATCCCCTGAGCGAGGCGAACTTACCGCTCGTCGCCGCCGCCCCGGCGCTCAGCCCCGGATCCTGCACATGCCCGATGACCAGCGCGCCTAGGCTGCGCGCATAGGTCAGCGCCCGGCTGAGCACCTTGTTGTCACGCACCACGTGATCGCAATCGGTAAAGGCCACCGCACCGGCATCCATCAGAAAACCGATCTCGGTCATCTCGCGCCCTTCGCGGCCCTTGGTCAGCGCGGCCATGGGAAGCACGTTCACCGGCGCCGCCTCGTTGGCGCGGCGGGCGACGAATTCCAGTGTTTCCGGGTTGTCGATCGCAGGCAGAGTGTCAGGCCGGGTTATCATCGTCGTCACGCCACCCGCCGCCGCCGCGGCGCCGGCGCTGCGGTAACTTTCCTTGTGTCGCTCCCCCGGTTCGCAGACCTTGACGCCCAAGTCCACCATGCCCGGCGCCAGGAATTTGCCACCGCAATCCACCCGCTTGTCCGCCCGCGGCGCCGCGGCCTCGCATCCACGGGCCGTGATGCGACCATCCTCGACCAGAAGCCAGCCCTCGGTCACCTCTCCCGCCTCGGGATCGACCAGCCGGGCATTCTCGAACAGCACTTGCGTCATCTTATCCGCTCTCCCTGCGCCGGCCCTGCTTTGCGCAGCCATCCCAAGCCGGACCGGTGCCCTGACAAGCCGATGCTCCTACTCATGGCGCCCGTCCCTGCTGTACTTGCCCCATCATGCCGAACACCGCCTCTCCCTCCTTCAGGTTCTCGAAACCGATCCGGCGCGCCCTTGTGCTTTCGTGTCCCTGTTCGACTTCGGTCGCAAAGTAGATGGACGCGTATGGTCCAGGCTGGAAGTCCAGCGACGTTTCCGGGCCGATTTTGTACGATTTCAGGGACCTGCCGATCAGTGGGTGATCGACCGCAACGAATGCGCGCTTGTCGGTGAGGGTGTAGAAGGTGCACGCGCGTCGCAAATAGCCACGAAAAAAAGGTGCGAAAAACAACTGGTACAAGCCCGCCAGAAACAGCAGCAAGCCTATAATCTGCATTTCGGTCGCGCCATCCCGTGTCGCACGCATCCAGACGATTGAGAAACCCATAGACAAGGCGCCGGGCAGAAACTCTTTCGCGTTTTTCATGTCGAAAGCCAGTCCCGTTCCCGGCCGCCCTTGCCAGAGGATCCTCTCATCCGGCGAGAGAATTGCGTCCCATTCGTCTTCTCCCGCACTCATCATTGCGTCCCAGCCATCGCTCGCTCGATCCGCACCCTCACCGCGTCCCGATCCGCCCGGTATTTCATCAGGTGCTTGTCGCCGCGGGTGGTAACTAACTGCACCGCCGAGCCCAGCACCCGCACCCGCGCTATATCCCGCAACCACGCCTGCTTGCCCAAGGGGCCCAGCACGCGCCGGTCGGTCAAATCCCACCGCGCCTTCATCTCGTCCGACGCCAGGTACCCGGCGCGTACCGCGATTGCGGCCAGCCCGCCCACGGCACCAGTCCAGACATGCGGATTGCCGATGGCCCACAGGATCACCATGCCCAGCGCCATCGCGCCCGCGGCCATCCACGCGTGACCACGCCAATAAGCCGTGTGGTCGGGGTGAAAACTTTGCACAAACCGCTCTTCGAATTCAAGTTCCGTCGCCGGCACCATGACGGAACGCGTGTCGCTCACGAAGCCACCCACACAACCGCAGCCGTCAAAACGAACAGGACAAGCAGCGCGATCATCGCCACCCGGCCCGACATCGCCGCATCCGATTTCTTCTTCACCTCCGTCTCCCGCGCCTCCTCCGGCGCGGGCGCCACCTGTGCCCCGGCGCTCGGCAGCGGTTCGAACTGCACGGGGGAAGACTCCTCGCTGAATGTTGCCACCAGCCGCAGCGGCTTGCGCGGCGTCAGCACTTGGGCCTGCCCGCCGAAGGCGCCCGAGCCGACGACCAGCACCGTGCCTTTCAGACCCTCGATCAGCACATGCGCGTCTTCCAGGTCGTGCGACGAGACGCCCATCCCCTGCTCCAGGTACTGGCTCAGGCCATACCCTTCCAGGTCCTCGACCTGCATCAGGTCGACGTAATGCGGATCGAGGCTTTCGGCCCCCAGCGCCTCCTGCAAAGGCCAGCTTCCGTTGCGCCGGTTGAATGTCTCGGCCTCCGCACGGGTCAGGTCCACGTCAAAGACGCGCACCACGCCGCTCTCGCTCTCGCGAATTTCGATCCGGTCGCTCATGCCATCACCTCCTTGGGTTTCGCCCTCAGGTTTCGCGCCAGCAGATCCATCGCCGCCATCCGCACGGCCACGCCCATCTCGACCTGTTCTTGGATCACGCTGCGATTGATGTCGTCGGCGATCTCTCCGTCGATTTCCACACCCCGGTTCATCGGGCCGGGATGCATGACAATGGCATCCGCCTTGGCATGGCCCAGCTTCTCGGCATCCAAACCGTAGCGATGATAATACTCCCGCTCACTGGGAATGAACCCGCCATCCATCCGCTCGCGTTGCAGGCGCAACATCATCACCACATCCACATCGCGCAGCCCTTCGCGCATGTCCTCGAACACCTCGACACCGAATTCGGAAATCCCCGCCGGCATCAGCGTCGACGGCCCCACCAGCCGCACGCGGTTCTCCATTTTGCCCAGAAGGATGATGTTCGACCGCGCCACGCGGCTATGCGCGATATCCCCGCAGATCGCGATGCTCAGCCGATGCAGCCGGCCTTTCGCCCGCCGGATCGTCAGTGCATCCAGGAGCGCTTGGGTGGGATGCTCATGCCGCCCGTCTCCGGCGTTCAGCACCGCGCAATTCACCTTCTGCGCCAACAGGTCTACCGCTCCGGATTGCGGATGCCGCACTACCAGCAGGTCGGGATGCATCGCGTTCAGCGTCATCGCCGTGTCGATCAGCGTCTCGCCTTTCTTGATGGAACTGGCCTGCATCGCCATGTTCATCACATCCGCGCCCAGCCGCTTGCCCGCCAGCTCGAAACTGGCCTGCGTTCTGGTGGAGTTCTCGAAAAACATGTTGATTTGCGTCAGCCCCGCCAGCGCATCGGCATGCTTCTGATCGCGCCTATTGAGGTCCACGTACCGGTCCGACAGATCGAGCAGGGTAGAGATATCCGACGGCGCCAGGGGTTCGATCCCCAGAAGATGCGCGTGTTGAAAAGCCATGCCACCGCTCCGTCGTCAACTGTCTGCGCGCTTATAGGAAAGCCCGGACGCCGGGGCAAGCGTAGGGTGGGGTCCCAACCCACCACCCACAACAGCCGCGCACGCGTAGGGTGGGGTTCCACCCCACCTTAACACCATCTGACCACACACCGAATAGCAGACCATCCGGCCCGGCAAGCAACCCACCTTCCCCCGCCCCGCCACACAAGCTATCTTCCGCCCCATGACCGC
>NZ_JASHIZ010000024.1 GCF_030733425.1 Roseovarius sp. MMSF_3350 | reverse complement strand
CACCCTACGCAATCCCGGACTTGATCCGGGATCTCCTTGTCATCACCGTCCCGGGTCAAGCGCGGGACGGCGCCCGCGTTCTCGACCTGAGCGCGGACTCAAGGCCGAAGGCCGCCGCGCCATCGCTGCCCACCAAGGGGGCGGCGATTGGTTTGCCCGTGTTTCGCCGATCTAAGCTCATACGGACTTGGCAAAGATAAAGTGCTCCTGAGCGGTTGTAGTCTCGCCACCCCGGGGGGCAGCGATGCGGCTCAGCTTTCGCCGGGACGCGCGATGGCGAATCTCTCGCGCACCACGGTGTAATCCTTGTAGCCCATCCGCGCCAGCGGGTTGAAGCTGAGCACGTCGAAGATGCCGTCCTTCAGGCAATCGTCGCGCATGTAGACGCCCGTGACCTCTCCGAACACCACCTTGTTGGCCTCGCCCGGCAGGTCGACGATTTGCGTCAGCTTGCACTCCAGCGCGGCAGGGGCGGCGGCCACGCGGGAGCAGGGGATGGATTCGCAGGCCACACGCTCGATTCCGGCGTCGGTGAATTCGTCGGTGTCCATGGGCCAGGGGCCGGAGGTCCGGTTCATCACGTCGCGCATGGCGTATTCCACGATGTTCACGCAAAACACGCCGGTGTCGCGGATATTGGCCACACTGTCCTTGGTATCGCCACGGTCGGGTTTGGCCGAGGTGGAGGCGAACATGACCTGCGGCGGCACGTAGGCCACGGCGTTGAAGAACGAATAGGGCGCGAGGTTTTCCGACCCGTCGCTGCCGCGGGTGGAAATCCAGCCGATGGGGCGGGGTGCCACGATGGCGTTGAACGGGTTGTGCGGCAGGCCGTGGCCGTTTTCGGGGCGGTAGAACATGGGCGTCTTTCGGGGCAGGTTGCGATTGCGTTTGGACATAGGCCTACCTGCGTGCTAGGCGACGATCCACCTGTTTTTCGAAGGATAAAGCGCCTGTGTACGACCTGGCTCCGGAAAGACGCGAGGATTGGTGGGATGTCGAGGCGCTTTATGACCTGTGCTTTGCGCCCGGGCGCGAGGCGCTGTCGTCCTACCGGCTGCGCGAGGGCGTGGCACCGGTGGCGGCGCTGTGTCAGGTCGCGCGGGATGCAGACGGCATCCTGGCCGGTGCGATCCGGGTCTGGCCGGTGCGGATCGGCAAGGTGCGCGCGTTGCTGGTGGGGCCCATCGCGGTGCACCCGACGCGGCAGGGCGAGGGGCTGGGCGGGTACCTTATTCGCGAGGCGCTGAAGATCGGGCAGGAGGCCGGCTGGGACCGGGCGATGCTGGTGGGCGATGCGCCCTATTACGCGCGGTTCGGCTTTGCCCGGCTCGACAAGGTGAAGATGCCGCCGCCCACCAACCCGGAGCGGGTCCTGGGCCTCGCGCTGACCCCCGGCGCCTGGGACGGGATTGCCGGCAAAGTCTTGCGCGACGCTTGAAAAAACGGCCCCGGTGCCCGATCTTTTGACCATGGGTAAGAAAACCTACTCCGAGATCCTGCCGGCGGCGATCGATGCGACCGCGGTGGAGGCGCGCCTGAAGGCATTGGCCCTGCGGCACAGGCGGGCCGGGAACGTCGGCATCCAGTTGCTGAACATGGTCGGCGGACAGGCCGAAGGGCTGTTGTCGCGCCTGCCGGCGCCGGTGCGCTCGCGGCTGGACGACAGCACCGAGCGGGCGCTGCGCATGGCAATGGACACCGCGCACCGGTCGCGGGGATATTTTCCGGACAGTCCCGGCTGGCTGAGCCGCGCGATGACCACGGCGATGGGCGCCGCGGGCGGTGCGGGTGGGCTGCCCACGGCGCTTGCAGAGCTTCCGGTTACCACGACGGTCCTGTTGCGCGCGATCCAGGACGTTGCAGCGGAATACGGCTTCGACCCGGACGAGCCGGGCGTGCAATACGACTGCATCAAGGTCTTTGCCGCGGCCGGCCCGCTGGACCATGACGATGGCAGCGATCTTGCGTTTCTCAGCACGCGGGTGGCAGTGACCGGCAAGGCGGTGCAGGCGCTGGTGGCGCGGGTCGCGCCGCGTCTGGCCACGGTGCTGGGCCAGAAGCTGGCGGCGCAGACGGTGCCCGTGCTCGGTGCCGCGGCGGGCGCGGCCACGAATTACGCGTTCACCAGCTATTACCAGCAAATGGCGCATGTGCATTTCGGTCTGCGCCGGCTGGCCATTGAAGCCGACCGCGATCATGCCGAACTGCTGGAGGATTTCCGCGCGCTGGTGGAGCTTCCGACCGTCAAGCGTGCCTGAACGCCGCGGCCGGGCCCGGGCCCGAGAAAATTCGTACGAATTTTCTGGGGTTCAGAGCTTGCCCTTGAGATAATCCATCACCGCCGGGCGCACGGATTGGTCGCCCGCGTTGCGCACGGCGTCGATCACCGCGTAAAGCTCGCCAAGGTCGATGCGGCGCAGGATGGATTTCACCGGTCCGATGGAGGCCGGACGCATCGACAGGCTGCGCAGGCCGATGGCGGCAAGGCAGGCGGCCTCGACCGGGCGGCCGGCATCCTCGCCGCAGAAACTGAGCGGCGTGTCGTGCGCCTCGCAGCGTTTCACGATGGATTCGATGAAGCTGAGGAAGCTGACATTGAGCGTGTCGTAACGCCGCCTCACCAGCTCGTTCTCGCGGTCGGCGGCGAAAAAGAACTGCTTGAGGTCGTTGCCGCCGATCGAAAGGAAATCGACCTCCTTGTAGAAGGAGTCCGGCGCGAAGGCCAGCGACGGCGTTTCCAGCATGGCGCCGACCTCGATCTCGGAAGGCAGGGGGTGGCCGAGGATACGCTCGCGGTCCAGTGCCTTGTTCATCTCGGCATTGGCGGCGGAAAACTCCTCGCGCTGGGCGACGAAGGGGAACATCACCGACAACGGCCGCCCCTTGGCGGCGCGGACGAGCGCCTGAAGCTGCATCCGCATCACGCCGGGCTTGTCGAGCGCCACGCGCACCGCGCGCCATCCGAGCGCGGGGTTGGGCTCGTCCACAACCTTCATGTAGGGCAGGACCTTGTCGGAACCGATGTCGAGCGTGCGGAAGCAGACGCGCTTGCCTTTCGCGGCGTCCATCACGTGGGCGTAAAGCTCGCTCAGTTCCGACCGGCGGGGCATGTGGGCGCGGACGAGGAACTGAAGCTCGGTCCGGAAAAGGCCCACGCCCTCGGCGCCGGAGCCTTCGAGGCTGGGCAGATCGGCCATGAGACCGGCGTTCATTTGCAGCGACAGGCGGGTTCCGCAGAGTGTCTCGGCGGGCTTGTCACGAATCGAGGCGTAGCGTTCCTGTGCCTGCGCCTGCATCGCCATCTTGTCGCGGAAGGCGGTGACGACGTTGTCGTCCGGGCGCAGGTGGACGATGCCCTGGTCGCCGTCGACCATGACGAAATCGCCGTTCAGCGCCTCGTTGGTGATGCGGCTGGCGTGGATTACGAGCGGGATGGCGAGCGCCCGGGCGACGATGGCGGCGTGGGAGCCGACCGAACCTTCCTCGAGGACGATGCCGCGCAGTTTGCGGCCATAGTCCAGGAGTTCGCCGGGGCCGATATTGCGGGCGATCAGGATCGGGTCGTCGGGCATTTCGGCGCCGGTTTCCGAGCCTTGGCCGGTGAGGATGCGCAACAGGCGGTTGCTGAGGTCGTCGAGGTCGTGGAGCCGGTCGCGCAGGTAGGGGTCGGTGACCTGGGTCATCCGGGCACGGGTGGTGGATTGTTCCTTTTCCACCGCCGCCTCGGCCGAGAGGCCGCGGGCGATGTCCTCTTCCATCCGCTTCATCCAGCCCTTGGAGTTGGCGAACATGCGGTAGGCTTCGAGCACCTGCAACTGGTCCTTGTCGCCGGTGGCCGCGGTCGACAGCATGCGGTCGACGCCCACGCGCAACGCGTCCACGGCCTCTTCGAGCCGTTCCAGTTCGCGGTTGGGGTCTTCGGCGATGGGGTTGGTGACCACGACGCGCGGCTCGTGCAGCCAGACATGGCCCTGCGCCGCGCCTTCCTGCGCGATGCCGCCGCGGAAGAGCACCGGCTGCTGGTGACGGGCCGACATCGCCGCGCCCTCGCCGACGAAGGCGCCCAGCTCGGCCATCTCGGCGATGACCATGGCGACGACCTCGACCGCATAAAGCTCCTCGTCCGAGTATTCGCGGGCCTGCTTGGACTGGACCACCAGCACGCCCAGGGTTTCGCCAAGCCGCTGGATCGGCACGCCCATGAACGAGCAATAGGCCTCTTCGCCGGTTTCGGGCATGTAGCGAAAGCCGTGTGCGGCGGGCGCGTTGTCGGTGTTAACGACCTTGCCGGTGCGGGCCACGCGGCCCACCAGGCCTTCGCCCAGTTTCATGCGGGTCTGGTGGACGGCGGCGCGCTTGAGACCCTCGGTGGCGCAGAGCTCTAGGGTATTCTCGTCGCGGAAGAGGTAGATCGAGCATACCTCGGTGCGCATCTCCTCGGCGATGAGCGTGGTGATCGCGTCGAGCCGGGCCTGGCCGGCCGCATCTTCGGCCATGAGCGCCCGCAGGCGCGAGAGCATCTGGCGGCTGTCCGTCTCGATCTGATCGCCGGAAGGTGACATGGCGTTCGGAAGCCTTTCAGTTCAGCCGGGGCTGGCATGGAGCCGGACCGTTTAAATCACAGGTGTCGGTCGATGTGAAAGAACAATGTTCGGCATCACGTATGGATTGCTGAAATTAGAGCAGTACATGCCTGGGTTGCGCTTTTTGACGAGGCACCGGGCGGGCGCCGTCGGCGGTCGTGCGCGAAGCGGGCGTCAGGTGGTCTTGTGCAGTTCGAACGCGTCGTGCAGCGATTGCACGGCCAGTTCCATGTACTTGCGGTCGATCAGCACCGAGATCTTGATCTCGGAGGTCGAGATGACCTTGATGTTGATCCCTTCGTCGCGCAGCGTCTGGAACATCCTGGCGGCGACGCCCGACTGGCTGCGCATGCCGATGCCCACGGCCGAAACCTTGGCCACGTTGGTGTCGGCGACGAGGTCGTGATAGTTGACCTCGCCCCGTTCCTTGGCGCCCTGAAGCGCCTTTTCGGCGCGGGCCACCTGGTTGGTGGGGCACGAGAAGGTCATGTCGGTGCGGCCTTCCTCGGAAATGTTCTGGATGATCATGTCCACGTTGACGCCGGCATCCGACAGGGGCCCGAAGATTGCGGCGGCGATGCCGGGGCGGTCAGCCACCGAGATGAGGGTCATCTTCGCCTCGTCGCGGGAGTAGGCGATGCCGTTGACCACGTTTGATTCCATGATGTCCTCCTCGGCGCAGACCAGGGTTCCTGCGTCGTCCGATTGTTCCTCGAAACTTGATAGCACGCGCAAGCGCACGTTGTAGCGCATCGCCAGCTCGACCGAGCGGGTCTGCAAAACCTTGGCCCCGAGCGAGGCCAGTTCCAGCATTTCCTCGAAGGCGATGCGGTCGAGCTTGCGCGCCTTGTCGGTGATGCGCGGGTCGGTGGTGTAGACACCGTCGACATCCGTATAGATGTCGCAGCGCTCGGCCCCGAAGGCGGCGGCGAAGGCCACCGCCGTGGTATCCGAGCCGCCCCGGCCCAGCGTGGTGATCCGGCCCTCGGGACTGACGCCCTGGAATCCGGCGACCACGGCGACCTGCATGCCTTCGCCGAACTTGGCGTTGATATTGTCGGTCGGGATTTCCTCGATCCGGGCGGCGGAGTGGGACGAGTTCGTTCTTAGCGGCACTTGCCAGCCCTGCCAGCTGCGCGCCGGGATGTCCATTTCCTGCAAGGTCAGCGCCATGAGGCCGGCGGTCACGGCCTCGCCCGAACTGACGACGGCATCGTATTCGCGGGCATCGTAAAGCGGCGAGATCTCGTCGACCCAGCCGACAAGTTCGTTGGTGCGCCCGGCCATGGCCGAGACGATGACGATCACGTCATAGCCCTTGGCCACCTCGACGCCGACGCGTTTTGCCGCCCGGCGGATGCGGTCGATATTGGCCACCGAAGTGCCGCCGAATTTCATCACGAGCAGGGGCATGGCTGCGTCCTTGGGTCAGATCGCAGGTGCTTTACGCGGGTGCGCGGAGAAGGGCAAGAGCCGAGCGTGGGCCGGGCGTTGCACAGAAAATTCGTACGAATTTTCTGTGCCATTTTCTTCGGCGAAGAAAATCGCGCGGCTCAGAACGGGTGGTCTTGGCCGTCCCAGGTTTTGAAACAGCCGGTGGTGTCCAGATCAAGCGCATCGAAGCGGTCCATCAGGCCTGCGGCGGCCTCGCCCACCGAGATATCGGCGCTGTCGCCGCCCATGTCGGTGCGCACCCAGCCGGGATGGTAGATGCCGACCGCAACTCCCAGCGGGGCGAGATCCCTGGCGAGGTTGCGCCCGAGATTCAGCGCGGCGGCCTTGGAGGCGCGGTAGATATAGCTGCCGCCGGGAGCGCGTTCGTGGCTGGCCATCTGGCTGGAGATTATGGCGATTTTGCCCGTCCCGGCGGCTTGCAGGCATGGCAGGAGGGTCTGCACCGTCAGGAACACGCCGGTCACGTTGGCGGAAAAACTGTCGGCCCACATCTTGGCCGGGTAGCCGTCGGGCAGGTTCTCGCCCTTGTCGAGATAGACGCCGGCATTGCAGACAAGCAGGTCCACCGGCGTGCCGTCAAGCCGGGCGGCAAAGCCGCGATGGCTGGCCGGATCGGTGACGTCGAGGGTATGGTCCGCCTCCGGATCGCGGGAGGTGCCCGTGACCGTGTCGCCGCGGGCGGCATAGCCTTTGGCGAGGGCGGCGCCGATGCCGCGGTTGGCGCCAGTGATCACGACATGCATGGGATGTCCCCCTTGTGGATTGCGAAAACGCTCACTTCAGGTGTTCCATCCCGGGGCGGGATGTCAATTCGATTTGCGCCCCGGCACGAAGGGCAGAGGCAGCACCGGCACGCCGTCCTCGATCAGCTTTCGGGCCTCGTCGGGTTTCGCCTCGCCGTGGATGGCGCGTCCAGGCGTCAGGCCGTCATGCATGTCGCGGGCCTGGGCCGCGAATTCGAGGCCGACATATTCGGAATTCGCCTCGACCTGTTTCTTGAGCGCCGCGATGGCGCGGGCACGCGGATCGGATGGCGCCGCGAGGCGCGGCTGGCCGCTGGCGGGCGCGGCGCGATCGGGACGGGTTTCGCGGCTGGCGCGGACGCTGGGGGCCATAAGCGCCTTGGTCACGGATGTCGTGCCGCAGACGGCGCAGGAGACCATGCCGGCAGCGTCGAGCTTGTCGAACGCCTCGGTCGACTGGAACCAGCTTTCGAACTGGTGGTCCTGATTGCATTTGAGGGTGAACTTTATCACCGGGCTGCTCCGAATTGAAACCACCGCCATAGATAGGCGCAATGCGGGAAAAATCAAGCAGAACGGGGGATTGGCGTGATCAGAGCCGGCGCGGGTCGAAGGTTTTCAGAAGGTGCGCAAGCTCGGGCTCGCCAACGCGCTTGGCCGCCTTCCTGAGGCTCATCCACCGGCGCTTGCGCTGGCCCGCTTCGGGGAACTCGTCGGCCAGGGCATCGACCTTGACGGGGTAGACCATGACGACGCAGGGCAACCTGTCGGACACGCCCACGCCCTTGGAATAGGAGAACAGCGCAAGGCACGTGCCGGTGACCTTGCCGCGGACACCGGCCTCTTCCCAGGCTTCGCGCAGGGCGCTCTGGCCGGGTGTCTTGCCTTCCATCGGCCAGCCCTTGGGAATGATCCAGCGCCCGGTGCGCCGCGACGTGATCATCAGCACCTGAGGCTTGCCGCCTTTCATGCGGTAGCAGAGCGCGCCGAACTGGCTGCGCACGTCGCGCTTGTCGGTGATCGCAAGCGTGAGAGGATACTGGTCCTTGCCCTGCAAGCTCATCCGGGTTTGTTCCCTGCGATCCTGTTCAGCTCGGCGTGTATATACGTAGTATAAACAAGATTGTCGCAGATTGATATGAAATTTCCATGATGCCGGGTGGAAATCGAACCGGCTGTGGTGTCGGGGCCGAAGGCGGCGGGTGCGCCATGCGGCAGGGCAGGTCTTGTGTCACCTTCTGAAGTACAAGATACTCGCGCCATGATACGGATTTTTGGCCTTTTGACAATCATTTGCGCGGCGATCGCCACCAGCTTGCCTGCCCGGTCCGAGGGGCCGGTGACGATCTTTGCCGCCGCGTCGTTGCGCGGGGCGTTGGAGGCTGCTCTGGAGGGGTCGGGGACGGAAGCGCGCATTTCCTATGGCGGGTCGGGGGCGATGGCGCGGCAAGTGGCGCAGGGCGCGCCGGCGGACCTGGTGATACTGGCCAATGCGGCGTGGATGGACTGGCTGGAGGAGCGCGGTCAGCTTGCGGATTCGACGCGCGGGGACCTTCTGGGCAACCAACTGGTGCTGGTTGGGCCGCGGGAGGCACCGGCGCTGGAGGACCTGACCCCGGCGGGGCTGGTGGACCGGCTGGACGGGGGGCGCCTGGCCGTGGGCCATACCGAGGCGGTTCCGGCGGGGATTTACGCGCGGCAGTGGATGCAAGCGGCCGGCCTGTGGGAAGCACTGCGCCCGCAGCTTGCCGAGACGGAGAATGTCCGCGCCGCGCTGGCGCTGGTGTCGCGGGGCGAAGCGCCGCTGGGCGTGGTCTATGCCAGTGATGCCGAGGCCGATCCGGGGGTGCGGGTCCTGAGCCGGATCGACCCCGGGCTGCACGAACCGATCGTCTATCCTGCCGCGTTGGTCGCAGGGCGCGACAGCGACGCGGCACGGGCGATTCTGACGCATCTGAAGTCCGAGCAGGCCGGGAAAGCGTTCGTCGCCAGCGGATTTACCCTCGCAGGGGATCCATCGTGAGCCTGGGGCTCAGCGAAGTCGAATGGGCTGCGCTGACCCTCTCGCTGAAAGTGTCGGCCTGGGCGGTGGTGATCAGTCTGCCGCCGGCCATCGCAGTGGCCTGGGTGCTGGCCCGCAAGCGGTTTCCCGGCAAGGCGTTGCTGAGCGCGCTGGTGCATCTGCCGCTGGTCCTGCCGCCGGTGGTCACCGGCTACCTGCTGCTTCTGACGTTCGGGATGAACGGCGTGCTGGGCCGGTTGCTGGCGGACTGGGGCATCGTGCTGGCCTTTCGCTGGACCGGGGCGGCCCTGGCGGCCGGGATCATGGGCTTTCCGCTGATGGTGCGGGCGATCCGGCTGGCGATCGAGGCGGTGGACCCGAAACTGGAGGACGCGGCCGAGACGCTGGGCGCGGGGCGGGCGGCCCGGTTTCGCACCGTGACGCTGCCGCTGATCGCGCCCGGTATCCTGGCGGGCGTGGTGCTGGGATTCGCCAAGGCGATGGGCGAGTTCGGCGCGACCATCACGTTCGTCGCGAACATCCCGGGCGAAACCCAGACGTTGCCGTCGGCGATATACGCCTTCCTGCAAGTGCCGGGCGGTGAGGACAGCGCGGTCCGGCTGGTGATCCTTGCGATCATCGTGGCACTGGGCGCGGTGCTGATGTCTGAATGGCTTGCGCGGCGGCTGGCCCGGCGGATCGGGCAGGAACCGCCGCGATGAGTTTGGGTGTAGAGGTCCGCCATAGGTTTCCGGGGCTGGACCTGGACGTGGCGTTCGCGGCGGGGCCGGGGGTGACGGCGCTGTTCGGTCCCTCGGGCGCCGGCAAGTCGAGTGTGGTCAACGCCATAGCCGGATTGCTGCGGCCGGACGGTGGCCGGATCGCGCTGGGGGACAGCGTGGTGTTCGACGCGGACCGGGGCGTGCATGTGCCTGCGGCGCAGCGGCGGATCGGCTATGTGTTCCAGGATGGGCGGTTGTTTCCGCACATGACCGTCGCCGCCAATATCGGCTATGGTGCGCGCTTTGCGAAAGGCGGGCTCGACAGGGCGGAGATGGGGCGCGTCGTGGAATTGCTGGGGTTGGAGGCGTTGCTGGAGCGTCGGCCCAACACGCTGTCGGGCGGCGAGAAGCAGCGGGTGGCGCTGGCGCGGGCCTGGCTGTCGCGGCCGCGGCTGTTGCTGATGGACGAACCGTTGGCGGCGCTGGACGAGCCGCGCAAGGACGAGATTTTTCCCTATCTGGAGCGGCTGCGCGACGTGGCGCAGGTGCCGATCGTGTATGTTTCGCACAACCTGGCCGAGGTGGCGCGGCTGGCCGATGAACTGGTGGTGATGCAACGCGGGCAGGTGGTCTTGTCGGGCCGGGCCGAGGCGGTGCTGAGCGACCCCAAGGCGTTGCCGCTGGTGGGCGTGCGCGAGGCGGGTGCGATCCTGCCCGCGCAGGTGGCGGAACAGGGCGCGGACGGGCTGAGCCGGCTGACCCTGTCGGGGGGCGAATTGCTGTTGCCCGGGGTGTCGGCGCCCGAAGGCAGCACGATTCGGCTGCGGGTGCTGGCACAGGACGTGCTGTTGTCGCGGGCAGCACCTGAGGGGCTGTCGTCGCACAACGTGCTGCCGGTCGAAGTGGTGGCGCTGCATCGGGGGATGGGCCCCGGAGTGGCAGTGCAGTTGCGGGCGGGCCGGGACGTGTTTCTTGCACGCATCACGCAGCGTGCGGCGACCGAACTGCGGATCGCCCCCGGAATGACATGCTTTGCGATCCTGAATGCGACCGCGATTCCGCGCGGCAGCATCGGCGGTGCGGCTGGCTGAAATCCGCCCGTTGACATTTCTGACTAATTCAATCAGAAATTAGGCAAGCCAGCCAGCTAGGTCAGCCATCCACTTAAAATCGCAACCAATGGAGCGCGATCATGCATGTGATGCCTCACCCCGAACAGGCTGGCCGAGACCCGCGGCACGGAATGTTGCCGGACGCCCGATCCTTTCACCTTCTGGAGGCCGCGATGACGAGCGGTCTGTGTCTTGACCTGATGCTGGAACGGCTGCTTCACTCCGCCGCCGGGGAGGCCGGGGCATGATCCGGGCGCAGACAAAGGAAATGCCGCAGCTCGTACCGGCAAGCGATACGGGCGAGACCCTGCATGATGCACGCGAGCTTACGCGCGGGCAATCGACCGCGCATATCACGCTGGATGGCAAGGTCTACACCTTGCGAATCACGCGGGCGGGCAAGTTGATCCTGACGAAGTGAGGCTGCGTCCGCCGTAGACGGGAGATCCCGGGCCGGGCCCGGGATGGCGGGGCGCTGACGGCCCCGTCCGGCCCACTGGACCCTGGCCGGGCAAACCGTTTTGGTCAGGTTTTTGCTGGCAAGTCGTGGCCGGATGTGGCAGCGAAGGGCGGTCATTTCCACAAGGGACCCGCCGGATGTCGGAAAGCCTGTTGCATCGCATGGCCTGGATCGTCGTCGCATTGTGCGTGGCGCCGATTGCCGCGTCGGCGCTGGCGGCATTTACCGGCGACCTGGATACGTGGCGCAACGTTCTGTCCAGCGTTCTGCCGCGTTATACGATAACGACACTGATCCTGGTGGTCGTGGTGGGGGTATCGACGGCCGTGATCGGGTCGGTCACCGCGTGGCTGGTGACGGTCTATCGCTTTCCGGGGCATCGCTGGCTGGAGATCGCGCTGGCGCTGCCGCTGGCCTTTCCGGCCTATGTGCTGGCCTATGCCTATACCTATCTGCTGGATCATCCCGGGCCGGTGCAGACGCTTCTGCGTGATGTGACGGGATGGGGGCCGCGCGATTACTGGTTTCCCGAGATCCGGAGCCTGGGCGGGGCCGCGCTGATGCTGATCATCGTGCTTTATCCATATGTCTACCTGCTGGCGCGGGCCTCGTTCCGGCAGCAATCGTCGAACGCGTTTCTGGTGGCGCGTACTTTGGGGCGCTCGCCAATGAAGGCCTTCTGGCGCGTAGCATTGCCCATGGCGCGGCCGGCCATTGCGGGCGGTGCGCTGCTGGCGGTGATGGAGACGATCGCGGATTACGGCACGGTGGCCTTCTTCAACGTGCAGACCTTCGCCACCGGGATCTACCAGGCGTGGTTCAGCCTTGGTGACAGGCCTGCGGCGGCGCAATTGTCGCTGTGCCTGCTGATGTTCGCGCTGCTGGTGGCCGGGCTGGAACGGGCGCAGCGGGGGCGCGCCCAGACGGCGGGACGCGGGGCGCGATTCGACACCCTGGAGAAGCCGCGGCTGACCGGCGGCGCGGGGTGGATAGCGGCACTGATCTGTCTCGTGCCGGTGTTGCTGGGCTTCATCGTGCCGGTGATCATGCTGGGGACGATGGCCGTGGGCTCGGGACAGAACCTGTTCGCGTCGCGCTATATCGGCTTCATGCAGAACTCGGTGATGCTGGCCTCGGTGGCGGCGGTCCTGACGGTGATGGGCGCGATCCTGATCGGGTTCCGCGCCCGGACGCGGCCCACAAAGGGCAGCAAGGCGCTGGTGGTGGGCGCGGGGCTGGGATACGCGGTGCCGGGGGGCGTCATCGCGGTGGGCCTGATGGTGCCGATGGCCGCGCTCGACAACCTGATCGACCGGGTGATGGAAGCCAATTTCGGCATCGACACAGGCCTGCTGATCACCGGGTCGATCTGGTTGATGGTGCTGGCCTATATGACGCGGTTCATGGCCGCCGCATTGAATGCCTATGACAGTGGCATGGCGACGGTGCCGGGGCATTTCGATGCCATCGGGCGGTCGCTGGGGCAGTCGGGGCCGAAGCTGCTCATGCGGGTGCATCTGCCGGTGGCGCGGTCCTCGGTGCTGACGGCGCTGTTGATCGTGTTCGTGGACGTGATGAAGGAATTGCCGGCGACGCTGATCCTGCATCCGTTCAACTTTCAGACGCTGGCGGTGCAGGCGCACCGGCTGGCCGCCGACGAGCGGCTGCACGAGGCGGCGGTGCCGTCGCTGGTGCTGGTGGCGTTCGGACTGTTGCCGGTGATCGTGCTGTGCCGCTCGATCGGGCGCGACGAGCCGGGGCGGCGGGCGGCACGGCTGGGGGCTGCGGTGAAGGCGGGGTAGAGCGGTTTCGCCGCGGCCTGCGCCCGCGTCGACCGGGGCGAGAGGCGCTGCCTCTCGCGCTCTCCGGGATATTTCCGGCCAGAGGAAAAGTTGTGGCGCAGATCGCGCCGGCCCGCGGTGTGGCGGGCCGGCGCGCAATCAGAGCGTTTCCGGGAACCATCGAACCGTTTTTCGCTGCCTTTCCAAACGCAAAAAGCGATGCATGTTTCGGACTGACGGAAACGATTCCGGTCAGTTGGTTTGCAGGTAGCTTTCCAGGCTGTCGTCCAACGCCTCTTTCCACGAGGTGTGGTGCGCGGGCGCCTGCTTGTTCGTCATGGGCGAGACATAGCCGTGGTCGCGGAAGGTCATGATGTCCTTCTTCTTGTGCTTCTTCCAGGCATAGAACTGCTGGCAGGCCATCTCGACATCGAAGCCGGGATAGTCGGTTTCGGACATCAGCTCCTCGGTATAGTCGCCCTGGTAGCGGATGCAGGCGTAATCGTCCTCGAGCGCGTCCTCGTCAGCCTGGCGCTTTTTCCAGTCGGCTTCCATCGTGGCGGTATCGGGCAGGGCGATGCGGCCCATGATGCAGTCGCGGACCCACCAGGCCTGGGCGTCGAACATGTTGAAGGTGAACCACTGATCCTGCATGCCGAGGTAGAACATCCTGGGATTGTTGATCCAGACGACGCCCTTGTAGAGGTCGTCGGAGGCCAGGCGGTTCGCCGTCTTGAGGCGCAGGTCGTCGGGCAGGAACGGGAAGTGGTGCTTGTAGCCGGTGCACAGGATGATGGCGTCCACCTCGCGGGTGTGGCCGTCGGAGAAATGGGCGGTCTTGCCGTCGACCTTTTCCAGGGCGGGAACCTCGTCCCAGTTGTCGGGCCAGCCATAGCCCATGGGGCCCGAGCGATAGCACGAGGTGATCGAGTTGGCGCCGTATTTCCAGCATTGCGAGCCGATATCCTCGGCCGAGTAGGACGCGCCCATGATCAGGATGTCCTTGCCCTCGAACTCGCGCGCGTCGCGGAAATCGTGCGCGTGCAGGATGCGGCCGTTGAACGTGTCGAAACCGGGGTAATGCGGCACGTTCGGGGTGGAGAAGTGGCCGGTGGCGACGATGACGTGATCGTAATCCTCCGTGGATTCGGTGTCGGTCTTCGAGTCGCGGGCGGTCACCGTGAATTTCTCGGTCTTGTCGTCGTAGCGCACGTCGCGGACCACGTTGTTGAAACGGATCCAGTCGCGCACGCCGGCCTTTTTCACGCGGCCTTCGATATAGTCGAACAGAACGGCCCGGGGCGGGTAGCTGGCGATTTCCTTGCCGAAATGTTCGTCAAACGTGTAGTCGGCGAATTCCAGACCCTCCTTGGGGCCGTTGGACCACAGGTAGCGGTACATGGAGCCGTGGCAGGGTTCGCCATCCTCGGCGACGCCGGTGCGCCAGGTGTAGTTCCACAGGCCGCCCCAGTCGCTTTGCTTTTCGTAGCACACGACCTCGGGGATCTCGGCGTCCTTGTCGGCGGCGGACTGGAACGCGCGCAATTGCGCCAGCCCGGACGGTCCTGCGCCGATTACGGCAACTCTTTTCTTGGCCATTTTTTCGTATCTCCCTAGATTGGTGTGAACCAATTATTGACTTTGGTTCTTTTGGTTCCTTTTACTAAGCCAAAGACTGGACCAGTCTGTCAAGGATTCCTTAAGGGAGCGCGCGGTGGCTGCGGAAACTTCAAGTTTTGCTCAGAGATTGGCCCTTTCGGGGGTGATGCCGCGCCTGTCGGTGGGCATGGCGCGGACGGTGGATATCGGGTTTCTGGCGCCGTTGTCGGGGCAGGCGGAAAGCTGGGGGTTGCCCGGATTGCAAGGCTGCCGAATCTGGGAGCGGTGGCTGAACACCGCCGGCGGCGTTCTGATCGGGGGGCGGCGTTATCCGATCCGCATTCACGCATATGACAGTGGAGAAAGTGTTGACGCGGCGCGCGAGGGGGCGCAGGCGCTGCTGCGCGAGCATGACATCAAGCTGATGATGATGCTGGGCGGAGACGCGTATCGCGCCGTGGGCCAGAGCCTGATGGACAAGCGGATCCTGACCTCGACCCTGCTGCCGTCGGACCTGTCGCCGGATGCGCCCTATCTGATCGCGCCGTCGGAGGTGCACCCGGTTTACGTCGTCACGGGGGTGGAGTGGCTGACGCGGGCACGACCCGAACTGCGGACCGTGGCGCTGTGTGCGCAGCAGGACGGGATGGGCCTGCCGTCGCTGGCCACGTACCGCGCGGCGTTCAAGGCGGCGGGCATCGAGATCGTGCACGAGGTGCAGTACCACGCCGAGGGTGCTCCGGCGGAGAACGTGGTGGGGCCGATGCTGGCCGCAAAGCCGGACATCCTGTGTTGGTGCACGAGTTATACGCCGATGGTGCACGCGTTGACGGAATGCGCCCATGCCCATGGGTTCAAAGGACAAATCCTGTCTTGCACCTGCGATCACTACGACCGGCTGGTCGAGCGGCTGGGGGCAGAGTTCATGGAGGGGCTGGTGTTCCAGTTTCCCGATTTCGACGATCCGGCGCTGAGCGAAAAGGCGTTCTTCTTCAATCAGCCGAATGCGTTTTACGAAGAATACAACGCGCTTTATCCCGACAGCTGGACGGCCGTGAGCTGGGAGTACGCGGCGATCCTGGATATCTGGCATGCCGCCGTCGAGAAGGCCGACAGTGTGGCGCCGGCCAGCGTGCTGGCGGCGATGAAACAGCTGGGCGAGGTGACCCACGCCTTTGGCCCCGCCGAGTGGTGGGGTGCGGAGGTGTTCGGGATCGACAACGCGTTGGTGGGGGACTGGCCGGTGGTGCGGATCGAGGAGGGGCGGGCCCGGGTCGTGGGGTTCGGGTCCGTGCCGGGATGGCTGCGGCGGCACGAGGATCTGCTGCGGGCCGAGATGCGGGACCTGGGGCAGATGTGGCAGCAGCGGTTGTCTTATGACCGGGTGCTGGCGCTGGGGGCGCGAGTGGTGCAGGACGAAGACGCGACTCAAAGGTAAATGTTTGGGATAAGCCGATATCCGCATCGGTATCGCGTCGGTATGTCCGACTGTATTGCGTCGGTGCGTTGTTGCGTCCCCAGGGTGTGAACAGGGCGTGCGGCGCAAAAGTCTTTTGAAGACTTTTGCCAAGACTTTTTTGAAAAGTCTTGGCCCTGCATTAACCGGGGGGAAGACGCGTCAATCGTCTTGCAGAAGCAGTTTCTGTTCCTCGACGAGGTGCAGCTTGATGAACTCCACCGCCTGGCCCACGTCGCGCGAGGCGATGGCGTTGTAGAGGGTGTTGTAGCGTTTCTGGTACTCCTGCATCCGACGCGGCGTGAGGGCGCGGCGGCGCAGGCGGGTGCGATAGCTTTCGTGGTAGGTGTCGCGCGCGAGCCGGTAGCACGATGCCAGAAGGGCGTTGCCCGTGCCTTCGGCGATCTGCATGTAGAGCTGTTCTTCGAGCGCGATGAAGGCGTCGACATCGGTGGTCACCGTCTCGATCCGCGACAG
The DNA here is from genome assembly GCF_030733425.1 of Roseovarius sp. MMSF_3350. Lineage (GTDB taxonomy): Bacteria > Pseudomonadota > Alphaproteobacteria > Rhodobacterales > Rhodobacteraceae > Roseovarius. The sequence goes on along the minus strand of NZ_JASHIZ010000024.1, from coordinate 56,559 downwards.
GGTTTCCGACAGCGCGGTGAGCATCCGCGGGGTCATGTTCACGACCGCCAGGCGGACGATCTCCGGCTCGAGGATGCCGCGCACCACGAGATGGTCGAGGGGGCTGGTCTCGCTGGCGACGGAATCGGGCGAGGGGGCGGACTGGGGCATGGAGCGGTAGGTGACGAAGCTGCCGGCGCCGGGGCGGCGGCGGATGACGTCCTGGCCTTCGAGCACGTCGAGCGCCTCGCGCACGGTGTTGCGCGCCACACCCAGTTCGGCGGCCAGCGTGCGTTCCGAGGGCAGGCGGGTGTCGCGGGGATATTCCTCGGACTTGATGCGCGCGAAGAGCGTGTCGACGACGATCTGCACGGTGGCGCCGACCGGGTGGGCGAGGCGCAGTTCGGGGGCGGTGTCTTCGGCGTGTGTGCTCATCGGACCAGACCAATTTCGGTGTAACTGGTATAAATTGGTCTGGTGGGCGCGTAAAGCGTGGTCATGCCCGCCGCCCGCGTGATATGCGGGGTGCATGAGCGAACCTGCACCTTTCCTGTCCAGTTTCCAGACCGTCGAGGCGGATTGGATCGATTATAACGGGCATATGAACATGGGCTATTACACCGTTCTGTTCGACCGCGCCGCGGATGAGGCCTATGCCGAGATCGGTTTCGGGCCGGACTATCGGGCCGCCAGCGGTTGCACCACCTATACGGCGGAGTTCCATGTCCGCTATCTGCGCGAGTTGAAGCTGGGCGACCGGGTGCAGGCTTCGTTTCGCATTCTCGACCATGACGAGAAGCGGTTTCACAGCTTTCAGGAACTGATGCGCGAGGATGGCGCGCTGGTGGCCACGGGCGAGGGGATCGCGCTGCATGTCGATCAGTCGGGACCCAAGGTGGTGCCGATGCCGGATGAGCTTTTGTCGCGGTTGCGCAAGGTGGCCGAGGCCCATGCAAATCTGCCGCGCCCCGAGGCGGCGGGACGCGGGATGGGGTTGCGGCGCCGCGGCTAGGGTCAGCTATCGGAGGCGAGGCCCTTGGCGAGGAAAGCTTCGTGGCATTCGTTCACAGAAAAGCACATGGTGACCGACGGCTTTATCGGAATGTCTCGGGCGCGAGCTTGCGGTGATGTGGTGGCGGGCCCAGAAAATTCGTGCGAATTTTCTGGGCTTGAGAATTTTCGTACGAAAATTCTCGGGCGTCAGAGGCCGAGTTTTTGGGCGACGATATCGTTGACGGCCTTGGGGTTGGCCTTGCCGCCCGTGGCCTTCATCACCTGGCCGACGAACCAGCCGGCGAGCTTGGGATTTTGCTTGGCCTTTTCGACCTGCGCGGGGTTGTCGGCAATTATCTGGTCCACCGCCGTTTCGATGGCGCCGGTGTCGGTGACCTGTTTCATGCCGCGCTCTTCGACGATCTGGGCGGGGTCGCCGCCCTCGGTATAGACGATCTCGAACAAGTCCTTGGCGATCTTGCCGGAGATGGCGTCGGAGGCGATGAGATCGACGATGCCGCCCAGTTGCGCGGGGGAAACGGGGCTGTCGGTGATGTCGTGGCCGTCCTTCTTCAGGCGGCCGAAAAGTTCGTTGATGACCCAGTTGGCGGTCAGCTTGCCGTCGCGGCCCGCGGCGGCTTCCTCGAAGAAGGCGGCGTTTTCGTGCTCGGCGGTCAGGACGTTGGCGTCATATTCGGAAAGACCGAAATCCTTGACGAAGCGGGACTTTTTCTCGTCCGGCAGTTCGGGCAGGGACGCGGCGATGTCGTCGATCCAGCCCTGTTCGATCTCCAGCGGCAGGAGGTCCGGGTCGGGGAAGTAGCGGTAATCATGCGCCTCTTCCTTGGAGCGCATCGAGCGGGTTTCGTTCTTGTCCGGGTCGTAGAGGCGGGTTTCCTGATCGACGTTGCCGCCACCCTCGACGATGGCGATCTGGCGGCGCGCCTCGTACTCGATGGCCATCTGGATGAAGCGCATGGAGTTCATGTTCTTGATCTCGCAGCGGGTGCCCAGGTGCGAGAAATCCCCCGTTTCACGGTATTTCTCGTAGGCGCCGGGCTGGCAGATGGAGACGTTGACGTCCGCCCTCAAGTTGCCGTTCTGCATGTTGCCGTCGCAGGTCCCCAGGTAGCGCAGGATCTGGCGCAGCTTGCCCACATAGGCGGCGGCCTCCTCGGGGCCGCGGATATCGGGGCGGCTGACGATCTCCATGAGGCACACGCCGGTGCGGTTGAGGTCGACGAAGGACATGGCGGGGTCCATGTCGTGAATCGACTTGCCCGCGTCCTGTTCCATGTGGATGCGTTCGATCCGCACGAGGCGGGCGATGCCGGGCTCCATGTCCACGAGGATTTCGCCCTCGCCCACCAGCGGCTCGTAAAGCTGGGAAATCTGGTAGCCCTGCGGCAGGTCGGGGTAGAAGTAGTTCTTGCGGTCGAAGGCGGATTTGAGGTTGATCTGCGCCTTGAGGCCGAGGCCCGTGCGCACCGCCTGTTCGACGCAGAATTCGTTGATCACGGGCAGCATGCCGGGCATGGCGGCGTCGACGAAGGCGACGTTGGAATTGGGCTCGGCGCCGAACTTGGTGGAGGCGCCGGAGAAGAGCTTGGCGTTCGAGGCCACCTGCGCGTGGACCTCCATCCCGATGACGAGTTCCCAGTCCTGTTTCGCCCCGGCGATCACCTTGGGTTTCGGGGTCTCATAGGTCAGGTCCAGCATGGGTTGCGCGCTCCGTTCAAGGTATCAGCGCGGTTCTAGGCCAGAGCGGGCGCGCGGGCAAGGGCGTCTGCACCGATGCCCGCGGCGGGGAACGGCGCGTTATTCGGGATGCGACGGCTGCACGGGTGGCACCTGGGCCTGCCAGAGGGCGTGGAAATCGGGCAGGCCGAGGGTGGCGACGGTTTCGAGGTCGGGTCCGAGGATTTCGTAGATCACGCCGTCGCTGCCGCGATTGCTGAACCAGGCGATGCAGTCGATGTCGCCGCCGCCTTCGCTGTGCGGGGGGCCGCCGGCCGGTTTCTCGACGAAGCTGAGGGTGGGGCGGATCTCGGTCAGGGTGCCGTCCGCGTCATAGAGATGCAGCTCTCCCTGCAGGATGAGGATGCTGTAATCGGCGTGGTGCCGGCGCAGAAGGATGCGCTGGTTGGCCGAGAACTTGAGCAGCAGGTCGACGATACGGGCGTCGGGGTCGACCTTGAGGATATGGTACCAGACGTGCTCGATCCCTTCGAGCGTGTGACCGATATCGCGCAGCGGCTGGGTTACAGCGACGCGGCGCATTTCAGCCGCGCGTTCCGCCGCTGGACCGGGACGACGCCATCGGATGTCCGCGCCCGGGCCGCCGGGCTGCTGAGTGGGCCGCACTGACGGGACTGTCGCGGGCGGCGCGCTTGGCACCGGATTGGTTGAGAGTTAAGGTGGTGGCATTGCTTTCAGGTTGTGCCGGCTTTTCCGGCGATACGTCATTTCGAGAAAGGCCTTTGCCATGCCGAAGAACATCATCCTGCTGTGTGACGGAACGTCGAACGAGATCGCGCGAAACCGGACCAATATCCTGCGGCTTTATGGCTGTCTGAAGAAGGACGAGGAGCAGCTGGTGTTCTACGACCCCGGGGTGGGAACTTTCGGGGCCGAGAACGCCTGGTTGTCCTTCTGGCGCAGGGCGGTGGAGGTCTGGGGGCTGATCACCGGCTGGGGGCTGGATGCCAACGTGAAGGAGGCGTATCGCTTTCTCGTCGAGAATTACGATGACGGCACACGCGAGAACGTGGCCGACGAGGCGCCGGACCGTATCTACATCATCGGGTTCAGCCGGGGGGCCTATACGGCGCGGGTGCTGGCGGGGTTCATCCATGCGCTGGGGCTGATCGAGGCGCGCAACCTGAACCTTCTGAATTACGCTTACCGGGCCTACAAGAATATCGGTCAGGCGACGGGGCGGGACGTGACCGACGCGCGCGAGCCCGAGCGCAACCCTTTTGCCGAGGTGCGCCTGTTCGAGCGGATGTTGCGGCCGCGGCGGCCCGCGATCCGGGCGCTGGGCCTGTTCGATACTGTGGGATCGGTGATCGAGTGGAGCGCGCGGTTGCCGCGCATTCGCAATCACGCGCATGTGTCCGAGAACCCGTCGGTGCGGTCGGTGCGCCACGCGCTGGCGATCGACGAGCGGCGCACGATGTACCTGCCGACGCCCTGGCCGGAGGGCGGTGAATACTGGGGCGGCGCGGTCCGGCCCCGCGACGAGAGCAAGATCGCGCCGCAGGACGTGGACGAGGTATGGTTTTCCGGCGTGCATGGCGACGTGGGGGGAGGCTATCCGGAGAAGCGCAGTCAATTGGCGAAATTTCCGCTGGCCTGGATGATCGACGAGCTGCGCCCGCTGGGGGTGCGGTTCAAGGAGGGCACTGTGCGGCGGCTGGTTCTGGGCGAAGATGATGAGGGGCGGTACGTGGGACCGGACCCGCTGGCGCCGCATAACGTGTCGATGAAGGGGATCTGGAGGGTGGTGGAGTTCCTGCCCTTCTACAAGACGCGCTACAGCCTGAGCCGGCGCAAGACGTTCCTGGGGTTTTACCTGCCGCTCTGCGAGTACCGGCACATTCCCGAGGGCGCGCGGGTGCATGCCTCGGTTTTCGTCCGGCGTGGGACGAAGGCGGATTATCCGCAGCCGAATATCCCGGTGGATCATGTGGTCGTGGGGGAGGCGGAGGGGGACGCCTGACGGAGGCGAGCGTCAGCCCCTGCGGTGGCGATCCGACGGCAATTCGGAAGCACTTTATGCCTGCAAAACACATCCTCAGAAGGGTCGTTGTGCCCAGCCTCGCCAAATTGCCAGCCCGAGGGAGGGGCTGACGATGGCCGGGCCGCTGCGCGGCTGTTAACCGGCTGGGGGCTCGATACAGATGTCGCACAAGGGCTCGAACTAGTCATTCGCTGCAGTAAAGATGAATGGCCGAAATGCGGACGGAGCGGAAATCTCTTCAATAAGCAACAATGTCCGATTCAGTGGATCGTTTAACAAATTGCTGTTTTGGACAGGTCAACAGTCCGACGTATGGATGATCTCAGCAAGACGTATCATGTCGGCTGTCATTTTCTTCACATCGTCATGTTCCACAATTTCGCCATTGGTCTCGATCAGGAGACGCGCGATGAACTCCTGCGACCAGGCTGACGTTGGAGCGCTCTGATACCATGGCCACCAATTGCTACTTGAACCATTGGCTAAATCTTGCAGCCCTTCCTCAAAGCCCTCGCGATCATGGCAAACATAATTCGGCTCTCGTTCTGCCTCTGGGGTTCCGGGCTTGAGCGCTTGTATCCCGTATATGACGTCGCAAGCCCCTTTTTTCTGTGCTTCTATCGCGAGGACACAGTTTTTCGGCCATGAAGGGTCTCGCATAGCCCACGAATCCTTATCCACATCAATCGATACGGACAGCTCGCCTTCTTCCCTTTCAAGATCAGGGTATGTCTTCCTCAAAATAGTCCAGAAATGTTGTCCGATCTCGTCAATAACTTCGCACCTAATACTATCACTTGCCAGCATTACTGCTCCGATGGCCTTCCGATCTCTACGTCGCTTGAGGCGCGCGAGCACTTCCTCAGCATAGGGTTCGAGTTCGTCCGTCATTTCTTCTCCTCCTAAATGTCGCGCAATCCAATCGTGAAAATCTTTTACGAACGCCCGGCTGCGGGTCGAACGGATCTCGCCGTCAACTTCTCTCAACATGCCGGACAGCGAAGGAAGATCTTCACCCCAGTCGTAAAAGCGTAAAATGTTTGTGTGATTTTTTGCCGTCTCTGGATCACTATCGGAAAGGAACACGAGGCAAGGTGTACGACGATCACCAGCCCGCTCAACCAGATCGGTGTGATAGTCGATTAGCTGACTTTCCCCCTGTCCTGCAAAAGGCTTGTTCTCGATCCCAATCAAAGAGTTGGGAGTCTCAATCAAAATGTCTATCCGCCGCTTGTGCTTCGTCAGGAATTCGCGCTGAACACGGATTGCATCTCGCACATGAACCTCCGGTTGCTTAATTGCGCGCAGCATTGCGTTCAGGAAAAGTGTGCCCTGACCGTGCGTGCCTCGAGGATCGAGAAGATCAGAAATTACATAGCTAAGAGTGGTTTCTTTGGTGCCAAGCAACTCGAATGCCGAAAGACGAGGCGAGCCATAGCGCTCCGCGCCAAGACGCTCTGCATCGCACCGTGGCATTTCACTCGCAAGCGCGTTCAGAAAATCGTCAATTAAGTTTGCCATGGGAATTCCGCTCGCATATCGGTCTCAAATGCCCTTTTGCAAGCAAGGTGAACTTGCCCCGCTTCACAATTTTTCTACAACAATTCAAATTGAAGCCCACGTTGTTACCCTTGGCAATGACGTGGCACGTCTTGCGGAAGGTGATTGATGAACGTTCTTGGTCCCATCTAATTGCCGCCATTCGTTGCATCGCAGAATATCGGTCGACTGGGCTCGCACCGGACATTCGCTGCGGTAGAGATGAATGACCGACCGGACGAAGCGGACGTCATTTTCCGACGGCGGGCTTCGGCCTTGTTCCGCACGGGCGCTTTGTGGCTCAAAGCGCGGGCAGGCGGTACATGCCCTGACGCGAGAAGGCGAGCGAGGAGCCGTCGGCGATGTGGCCCGCGAAGCGCGCGGCGATGATGCGCAGGGCGGTCTGGCGGCCCTTGGCGATCAGCGCGCGGCGCGACGGCAGAAGCGGCGCATGGCCCGGCATGAGCAGGGTCTGGGACCATATGAGCGGATGCAATTCCTGAAGGTGACGTTCGAGGATCCAGTCGACGCAATCGTGGATCTCGGCCCTCGTGCGGTCGGCATGGGGCGAGAGCACCCGGTTGCCCGCGCCGGGGGCCATGGCGATGGCGCAGAAGGCGGCAAGCAGGTTGATGATGTGCTGGTCGTCCTTGCGGGCGAGGATGTCGCGCAGCCCTTCGACGAAGAAACCGGGCTCCAGCAGGTCGAGCGCGCGCGGCTCGAGCGCCAGGGCGTCGAGATAGGCCCAGGTGTAGGCCCCGGCGCCCCAGGTGTCCTGGCTTCGGGCGGCGAGGCGGCGGGCGACGACCTCGAGCGCGTTCACCCCGCCGGCATAGGGCGGCAGTATGTGGCGGCCGAGCGCACGGATGTGGCGGTGGCCGTCAGCGTCGAGCGCGATCAGCGCCTCGTACTCCTCGGCCACGCGGCGGCCGCGCTTGTCGCAGGCGGCGATGAGCGCGCAGCGGGCGGCGGCGACCGAGGGCGCGTCGATGGCAGCGCCGTCGTAAGGTTCCAGTATGACTTCGGCACTGGCGATGTGACCGGCGATGGCGCGGGCGGCGGTGGCCGGGTCGTCGCGGGCGGCGATGTTGCGCCAGGCCCAGGCAATGTCGATATGCGCCAGCGCCACGACGAGGGCGGTGGGGTAGTCGCCGGGCATCTCGTCGAGCGCCTCCTCCAGCGCCTCGATCGCCTCGGGCGCGGGGGGCTGGCCGTCATGCAGGGCATCCTCGGCGGCGGCGACGATATCGCTGCGCGCCCCGGCGGCCAGCAGCAGCGAAGCGCTTTCGCCTCCCGGGGTGGCGAGGCGGGTATGGTCGGCGTACCGGATCTTTTCCGACAGGGTGCCCCACGCCTCCTGCCGGGCGAGCTGCATGCCGCGGTCCTGGTGGGTGGCGCGGGCCATTTCCTCGTCCGAGACGGGCAGGGAAGGCAGGATGATGCGCTTGGCCAGGGAATCGATGTCCTCGGTCGAGCGGCGCGGCGGCGCATCGGCCCGCGCGGATCCGGCGCGCGGTGCGAACCACCGGAGCAAGCCGCGCGGCGGCTTGGCGGATGGGGGGCGGGGCGCGTCCGTGCGCGCGCTGTCGTGTCTGGACTGTCGTGCCATACCTCGGCCTGCTCGTTATGTCTGAGGTCACGGTGACCGGCCAATCCGGCCAAAAAAGGGCAGGGACGCGGAGACAAGTGGGAATCTGCCCATCGCCGCAACAGTCTTGATTTGCCCCGGGGTTCGGGGCAGACTGCGCCGATGCTCAGGATCGCTGCCATTGTGATATGCCTGTGCTTTCAGTCACTTGCCGCGGCCGAGGAGGACGGCGTGGTGCTGAGGGACGGAGTGGTGACACGGGTGTCGCCGCCCGCGCGCGACGGCAATGTTCCGCGCACGCGGTGGGAGCATGTGGGCGAGTCCAGGCTGTGGACGCGGGCGGCGTTGGCGGCGCTGAAGGATCACGGAAAGCCGCTGACCGACATCGTGCCGCACGACATCGATGAGTGGTGCCCGGCCTATCCCGACGCCAGCCCGGCGCAGAGGCGCGCGTTCTGGGTGGGGTTCCTGTCGGCGCTGGTCAAGCACGAGAGCACCTATCGGTCCTACGCCGTGGGCGGGGGCGGGCGGTGGTACGGGCTGACGCAGATCCTGCCGTCGACGGCACGGCTGTACGGCTGCCGGGCGCGCAGCGGGGGCGAGCTGAAGCATGGGCCGACGAACCTGAGCTGCGCGATCCGCATCATGGCCAAGACCGTAAAGCGGGACGGCGTGGTGTCGCGCGGGATGCGTGGCGTGGCCGCCGACTGGGGACCATTGCACAGCAGCAGCAAGCGGCAGGACATGATGGCGTGGATCCGTCGGCAGACCTATTGCCGGCCGATGAGCAGCGTGCGCCCGAGGCTGCGGCCCGCGGACCTGGTGGTGGTGCGGACGCTGCCCGAGCCCGAGCCCGAGCCGGAGGCGGTCGGGACCGAGCCCGTGGTGCAGGACCTGCCGGATGTTGTCGGAAGCGCAGCGGCGCCGGCAAAGGAAGTGCCGGCGTCGGCAGATGCCGCGCCGGAGCCAGAGCCGATCCCGGTCAGCGAGTAGGTCCGGATAACCTGATGCGGAAGGCGCGGCGGATCACTTCGAGCGCGGTGGGCTGCCCGGCGTCGAGATCGCCCTGTCCGGTCTGCGCCGTGACGGTGACGACGCCGATGAGGCCGAGGATGTTGTGGATCCCTTGCGACGAAGTGCGAACAGTAGTCGAGCGGCCCTGCACGGAGGCGATTTGCAGGGGTGCTTGATCTGTCAGTCGCAACGTGGCCGGAAAGATTCTGTCGCCGGGTCAGCTTCCCCGAATGCGGGTCACCATTTCGGTCGTGTCGGGGCTGAGCTCGGGCGTGGAAAGGATGCGGTCGAGCTGGGCCTTGATGAGACCCTGGCGGGTGTCGTCATAGCGCCGCCACGTCTCGAAGGCCGAGCACATCCGCGCGGTGGTTTGCGGATTGAGGGGATCGAGTTTGATCAGCCAGTCGGCCAGAAGGTCGTAGCCCGCACCGGAGACATGATGGAAGCCCGCCGCGTTCATCGTGAGCGCGCCCAGGGTGGCGCGGAAGCGGTTGGGGTTTTTCATCGTGAAATCGGGATGTTCGGTGAGGCGTTCCGCGGTCGCCACGGCATCCTCGGGCGCGGCGTGGACGACCTGCATCATGAACCACTTGTCAATCACGAGGCGGTCGTGCTGCCACTGGTCATAGAAGGTTTGCGTGGCCGCCGCGCCCTTGCCGGCCTGGAGCAGGCAGGAAAAGGCGGCAAGCTGCTGGGTCATGTTATCGGCGGTATCGAACTGCTTTTGCGCCTGTGCGCCGCCGTCGAGCCGGTTGATAAGGCTGAGCGCGCCGTTGGCCAGCGACCGGGCGCCCGATTGTTCGGCATCGGGCCGGTAGGGTTCGGACACCTGGAACTGGGCGTAAAGGCGCGTGGCGGTGTCCTGCATCCGCTCGGCGCGGGCGTGGCGCAGGGTCTCGATGGCGTCCCAGATGGCCTGCGGGTCGGGGGTGGTGCCGGTGTCGAAAAGCGTCTGGGCGAGGTCGTCCTGGCTGGGCAGGCCGAGGGCCAAGGCGCGGAAGGCCGGGTCGAGGCTGTCGTCGCGGGCCATGGTGTGCACGGCGTCGATATAGGCCTCGTCGGGGGCGGCGCCGTCGCGGATCATGGCGATGAGGGCGTCGCGGGCAAGGTCGCGGCCCGCTTCCCACTTGTTGAAGGGGTCGGTGTCGTGCGCGAGCAGGAAGGCGCGTTCGGCGTTGGTGGTTTCGCGCTCGACGATCACCGGCGCAGAGAAGCCGCGGAGGATGGAGGGGATGGGTTTCGACGACAGGCCGTCGAAGGTAAAGCTTTGTTTTGCTTCCGTCATTTCGAGTACCTTGGTGGGCTGCACCTCGTCGCCGTTGGGCGACAGCAGGCCGACCGCGATGGGGATGACGCGGGGCGGCTTGTCGTCCTGTCCCGGGGTGGGGGGCGTGTGCTGCTCAAAAGTGAGGGTATAGCTGCCGTCCGAGAAATCGTCCGTGACCGAGAGGCGGGGGGTGCCGGCGTCCTCGTACCAGCGTTTGAACTGGGATAGGTCGCGCCCGGTGGTGTCCTCGAACACCTTCAGCCAATCCTCGATCGTGGCGGCGTCGCCGTCATGACGCTCGAAGTAGAGGTCTAGGGCCTTGTAGTAGGACTCGTCGCCGACCAGCGTTTTGAGCATCCCGATCAGCTCGGCGCCTTTTTCGTAGACGGTGGCGGTGTAGAAATTGTTGATCTCGACAAAGCTGGCGGGGCGGACGGGGTGTGCGAGAGGGCCGTTGTCCTCGCGAAATTGCCGCGCGCGCAGGGTGATGACGTCGTCGATGCGCTTGACGGGTTCCGAGCGCATGTCGGCGGTGAACTGGGCGTCGCGGAAGACGGTCAGGCCCTCCTTGAGGCAAAGCTGGAACCAGTCGCGACAGGTGATGCGGTTGCCGGTCCAGTTGTGGAAATATTCATGCGCGATGATCGCCTCGATCCGCTGGAAATTCATGTCGGTCGAGGTTTCCGGGCTGGCCAGCACGGCGGAGGAGTTGAAGATGTTCAGCCCCTTGTTTTCCATCGCGCCCATGTTGAAATCGTCGACCGCGACGATGTTGAAGATATCGAGGTCGTATTCGCGGCCATAGACGTCTTCGTCCCATTTCATGGATTTCTTGAGGGCCTCCATGCCGAAGGCGCATTTGTGTTCGTCGCCGGGGCGGACCCAGATGTTGAGCTCCACCTCCTTGCCGGATTTCGTGGTGAACGTGTCGGGGTGGTTGACCAGATCGCCGGCCACCAGCGCGAAGAGATAGGCCGGTTTGGGCCAGGGATCGTGCCATTCGGCGAAGCCGTCACCCGTATTGCCGGGGTTGCCGTTGGAGAGCTTGATTTTCTCTTCGCCCTCGATGCGGACGTCGAAGGTGGCCATCACGTCGGGGCGGTCGGGGTAATAGGTGATCTTGCGAAAACCCTCGGCCTCGCACTGGGTGCAGTACATGCCGTTCGACATGTAGAGACCTTCGAGCGCGGTGTTGCCCGCGGGCGCGATCTCGACCTCGGCCTCGAAGGTGAAGGGGGCGTCGGGGGCGGGGACGGTGAGGCCGCGCGACGTGACCTCGGGCGTGACCTCGTCGCCGTCGATGCGGGCGGAAACGAGCGTCAACTGTTCGCCGTCGAGGCGCAGGGGGCCGCCGGAGCCGTCGGGGTTGGGGCGAAAGGATATCCGGCTGAGAACGCGGGTCTTTTCCGGGTCGAGACGGAAGGTGAGCGAGACATGGTCCACCAGATGCGCGGGGGGCGTGTAATCAGCCAGGTAGATCGGCTGTGGGGCGGCGTCTTTCATCGCGTGTCTCTCCGTCTGAGAAGGTTCGTGCGGAGGGTAGGGCGATGCGAAAGGGGAGGCAACGTGGAAACGGGGGTGCAGGTACAGACGGACGCCCCCAGCCCCCCGGCGCCGGGATGCGAAGTGGCGCCCGCGAGGGTCTGGTGCCTCCGCCTGCGCCCTGAAACTAGGCGATGGGACTTGGGAAATGGTTAACAGGGCGGCAAATTTGCAGTCTCGCTTGTGCGCCTGTTGAGGTTTTCTTATTGGTTCGGGATATTATCCTTAAGTCGCAACGACAGCAGGTGAAGGATAGACATGACGCGTCCCGTTATCGGCATTATCGGCAACAGTTATTCCATCGACGACCGCTATCCCGTGCACGCGGTGGGGCGGATGAATTCCGAGGCGGTGTCGGAAGTGTCCGACTGTATTCCCATGCTGGTGGCAAGCGACCCCGCGCTGGTAAGCGTCGAGGAGTTGATGGAGATCTGCGACGGTTTCGTGCTGACCGGGGGGCGGCCCAACATCCACCCCGAGGAGTATGGCGAGGCGCCCACCGAGGCGCATGGCGCCTTCGACCGCGAGCGCGATGCGCTGACCCTGCCTCTGGTGCGGGCCTGCGTGGCCAAGGGGCAGCCGATCCTGGGGATCTGCCGGGGGTTCCAGGAGGTGAACGTGGCGCTGGGCGGCACGCTGCACCCGGAGATCCGCGAGCTGCCGGGGCGGGACAACCACCGGATGCCGCCCGACGGCACGCTGGAGGAACGGTTCGCGCTGCGCCACGAGGTGAGCTTTGTCGAAGGCGGGGTGTTTCACCGGCTGATGGGATCGCAGAAGGTGATGACCAACACGCTGCACGGGCAGGGAATCATCCGGGAAGGCAAGGGCGTCGTGATCGACGGTTGTGCCCCCGATGGCACCCCTGAGGCCGTCTACATCGAAGGCGCGGCCGGCTTTGCGCTAGCGGTGCAGTGGCACCCGGAGTGGAACGCAGCGAACGATCCGGTGAGCCGGTGCCTGTTCGAGGCACTGGGCGATGCGGCGCGCGCGTGGCAGGCAGGTGAGCGGGGGCCAGCGCTGCGCTCGGCCTGAGGCGGGAAGCCTGCTGACGGCGCAAGACGGCAGCTTGGCTCAGTAATGCGGGCCGTCGGTATCTTCGATCAGCAGGGCGGCCTCGTGTTTCTTGAGGCAGGTGCGGGCGGTTTCCAGGTGATGGCCGGGGGCCGTGCGCAGTTCTGGGAAGAGGGCGAACAGCTCTTCTCGCGCGGCCTCTTCGATGGCATCGAGGCCGACATCGCCGGCGTGAAAGCTTTCGGTGGCGAAGCCTTCGGCGTAGATGACCTCGTGGTGGTCGAACATCAGGTGGATATAGGTGACCTCGTCGCAGGGCTGGCGCAGGACGTCGCGCCCGTCGACAAGGAGCTTGGCGGGCACCAGCACCTCGGACTCGCCGAAGAGAAGCTCGGCGCGGTAGCCGGTGTAGAGGATGCGGTGCTGGGGTGAGACCAGCAGCCCCTTGCGCGTGGGATCGAGCGCATTGGCGCCGACGCGGATGGGGGCGAAGCGGCCGTGGCCCCGGACGGTGCGCGCGCCCACCCAGCGGATCGGGCGCAGGCCCTGGTCGCGGGTGACGACCATGTCGCCCACCTGAAGCGTCTCGACGGGGCGGTCGCCGTGACTGGTGAGGATCATCGTGCCGGGGGTGAAGCAGATGATGTTCTCGATCTCGGAGAAGGTGACGGGCGTGCCGTCGGCCATGGTGAAGCTGCCCGACATGCCGGTGCCGGGATCGCTGTCGGAGAATGTGATGTCGTTGCGGCCCACGTCCGGGGTGAGGATCAGCGTGTCACCATTGGCCTCTTCGCCTTCGCCACCCGTGATGGAGATGGCGGCGTTGCCGGTGCCGGTGGTGTCGAGGTCTCGAAGCGTGAAGGTGTCGTCGCCGTCGCCCCCGGCAACGGTATCGCCCTGATCGACGGTGAGGCTGTCATTGCCGGCACCCCCGTCGACGCTGTCGGCACCGTCGCCGCCGTCGATGCTGTCGTCGCCGTCGCCGCCGGAGATGACGTCGTCGTCCAGACCGCCGTCGAGCACGTCGTGGCCCTGGCCGCCCGAGATGGTGTCGTCGTCGTCCTGGCCGAAGATGGTGTCGTCGCCGTCGCCGCCGAGGATGCTGTCGGCGTGGTCGTCGGGGTTCTGGTCGGTGCCGTCGTTGGGCAGGTTGTAGAGCGGGTAGTACGGGTAGAGCGGGTTGGAGGCCGAGATGTCGCCGTAGATGAGGTCGTTCCCGGTGCCGCCGTCGATGGTGTCGCGCCCGGCGTTGCCCTCGATTTCGTCGGCGCCGGCGTCGCCGGTGATGTTGTCGGCGTCAAAGCCCGCGTCGATGGTGTCGTTGCCCGCGCCGCCGGTGATGACGTCGTTGTCGTCGCCGGTCAGGATCCTGTCATTGCCGTCGCCGCCATCAACGATGTCGCGGTCGTCGAAGGGGTCGCTGTCGGCGGCGTAATTCAGGCCGGGATTGGCCGGGTCGTTGTAACCTGTGTCGGGCAGTCCGTAGCCGTTGCCGCCGCGGGCATCCAGCAGGTCGTTGCCGTCTCCGCCCAGCAGGCTGTCGCTGCCGTCGCGCCCGTAGATCGTATCGTTGCCCGCACCAGCCACAACGGTGTCGTCGCCCGCGCCCGCCTCGACCCGGTCAGCGTCGGTTCCCGCAGCATTGTCGCCGGCGTCGATAGCGTCGCCCTCGGGGTCGCCGGTATAGGTGGCGTCGATGCTGTCGGCGCCGGACGTGCCCTCGACGATTTCGTCGGGGGCGGGGACGCCCATGGCGGCGAGAGCGTCCGCGTCGGTGACATCGGCGGGGGCAATGCCGACAAGGGTGATGCTGTCGCCGTTGGGCAGGGACAGGAGCGCGTTGCCGAAGCCGTCGTCGCCGACGGTGATGTCGCGGGTGTTGATCTGGTTGCCTGCCGCGTCGGTGGCGCCGGAGAGGTCGAGCTGATCGCGGCCGGTGAATGTGCCGTCGCCATTGTCGACGGGGCCTTCGAAGCCGGCGATGATGTCGGCGCCGTCGCCATCGGAAAAGGCCAGCGTGTCGGGCGCGCCGTCATGCGCCCCGAGGTCGATGGTGTCGCCGCCGCCACCACCCGCGACCCGGTCGGCGCCGGTGCCCGCCTCAATGTGATCTGCGCCGCTGCCGCCGGTGATCGTGTCATCGCCGTCCGCGCCGAAGAGGCCGAGACCGGCGCTGTCGGCGGAGGCATCGAGGCTGTCGTCGCCCGTGCCGGTGAAGACGTTCTCGACCTCGGTGAAGGAGAGCGTGTCGGTGCCATCGGTGAGGGTGCCGGCCTCGCTGCCGGACAGGGTCAGGGTGACCGGGCCGGAGAGGCCGCTGCCGTCGATCGTGTCGCTGTCGCTGCCGGTGGTGACGCCCTCGCCGCCGGTGATCAAATCGTTGCCGAAGCCATCGGCGATCAGAAACCTATCCGCGTCCGAGCCGCCCGAGACGGTGTCTGCGCCGGTGCCGGCATGGATGGTGTCGGCGCCGCTGCCGCCGGTGGCGGTATCGTCGCCCGCACCGGTGAAGATCACGTCGTCGCCGCTGCCGCCGGTGACGGAGTCGGCTGCGCCCGCGGCCTCTGTCGTGGCGTGAAGCGAGACGGAATCGATGGAGGCACCCTCGGAATCGGTGGCGCCCGCGCCACGGAACTCGAGCGTGCCGGTGCCGTCGCCGGAGGCGCCGGTCACGTGGTAGGTGTAGGTCTGCCAGTTGCCGTCGGGAGGATCGATGCTGTCGAGCAGTTCGCCGTTCCAGTAGACGTCGACAGTGTTGTCGAGCGCGGTGCCATCGTTGCCGTCGGATTTGTCGCCGATATCGAAGCTGAGCTGGTAGACGTCGTTGGGCTGGAGTCCGGCAACGGTCTGCGAGATCGCCAGCTGCTGGCCCCCGCCTCCTTCCATGTCGAGCCAGTTCGCGCCGTCCGTGGCGGAAAGGCCGCCGCGCCCGTCGTTGTGATAATCGACGCTGTTGCCGCCGCTGTCGGTCCAGCCGGGAATGCTGCCGCCGGTGCCCTGATGGCCGAAGGAGGCCGCCGTCATGCCGGTGGTGTCCTCGAACGAGCCGTTGACGATCAGGTTGGGGCCGGTGGCGGTGAAGTCGTCCGACGCGATACGGTCGTTCCCGGCGCCCCCCGAGATCGTGTCGGCCCCGGCGCCGCCCTGGATGTGGTCGGTTCCGGCCTCGCCATCCAGCCGGTCATTCCCGGTGCCGCCAAGCAGCGTGTCGTCACCGGCGGTGCCGAAGACGGTATCGTTGCCCGCGCCGGCGTCGACGCGGCTGCCGGTAGAGGTGGAGTTGATGCCCGCGGCGTCGTCGATCCGGTCGTCGCCGTCGCCGCCATGTACCGTGTCGGCACCGTCGCCGTAGAATATGGTGTCGTTGCCGCCGCCAGCGTCGATCGTGTCGTCGCCCGCGCCTGTGGTGATGCTTTCGGCCGCGGCATCGCCGGTGATCGCCTGATCGCCGCCGCCGAAGCCGAGCGTCGCGAAATAGTCCCACAGCGTGCCGCCGCCCAAAGTGGCGTCGGAACTGCCGCCGTAGCCGGCCTCGGCCACGGTGAAGGTCGTGGCGCCGTCGGTCAGCGTGACCGTGCCGGTGGCCTTGTCGACGATCACGTCGAAATTCGAGGCAAGGCCGGAGAAATCGAGCGTGTGGCCGCCCGACGCCTCGCTGATCGATGCCCAGAAGAGCGGGTCGTTCCAGTTGGCCGCGGTGACGGTATACGTGGTCATGGCGCAAGCCGCACCTGCGCGCGCGATGCGTCGCACGAGGCCCTTTGACGGGGGCGTTTGTTGACCCTTGTCACCATTGTCACTGCTCGATTCGGTTTGTCTGTGCCGGTTCGTTCACTGGCCGACGCTGGACACGACACTAGGATCCGGGCTTGACGGGAATTCGGGCGGAATGTGGCGAGACTTGGATATTCCGTTAAAATTTAAGGCGTTATCACGCGACCATGGCCAGCGCCGTGCGGGGTTCGACCAACAGGCGTGCCTCGTGGGCGCGCAGGCACATGCGGGCGGTGTCGCCATAGGCCGAAAGGTCGCCGCGCAGGTGCGGGAAGACACGGAACATATCCTCGCGCGAGGCATCCGAGAGCGCGCCGATGCCGACATCTGCGGCGTGGAAGCTTTCGGTGGCGGCCCCTTCGGCATAGACCACCTCGTGCCGGTCGAGCATCATGTGGAAATAGGTCACCAGCCGGCGTTCGGCGATGCGCACGTCGATCCCGTCGACCAGGTGCTTGGCGGCCACGAGAACCTCGCTTTCGCCAAAGAGAAGCTGGGCACGGTAGCCCGAGAACAGGAGCCGGTGCTGTGGCGAGACCAGGAGCGGGCGGCGGGCGCCGTCCATTATGGTGGAATTGATGGCGATGGGCGCGAACTTGCCGCGGCCGATGACGGTGCGGTGGCCGAGCCAGCGGATGGGCTGGGGACCGCTGTCGCGGGTGATCACGAGGTCGCCCGGGCGCAGGGTTTCGATGGGGCGCTCGCCCTGGGGTGTCAGGATGCGGGTGCCGGGGGTGAAACAGATGATGTTCTCGATTTCCGAGAAGTTCACGACGGTGCCGTCGGGCAGCACGAAGGTGCCAGAGAGGCCGCCGGTGTCGTCATCGGTGTTGGAGAAGGTGATGTCGTTACGGCTGACATCGGGCGTCAGGCGCAGCGTGTCGCCATTGGTCTCGCCGCCCTCGCCGCCGACGATGGTGATGGTGCCGGAACCGGCCTCGCCCAGGTCGCCCAGCACGAAGAGGTCGTCGCCATCACCGCCAAAGGCGATATCGCCCTCGGCCAGGTACATCTCGTCATCGCCGAGCCCGCCGTAGAGGCTGTCGGCGCCGGTGCCGCCGATCAGCGTGTCATTTCCGGCGCCGCCGAAGATGACATCGTTGCCGGCACCGCCACTCAGGCTGTCGTCGCCGCCAGACGCGACGCGCGGCCCAATGACCTGGCTGCTGCTGGCAAGGGCCTCGGTTGTGCCGCTCGGGCTGGTGACCTGCCCGGAGATGACTTCGGCCCCGGCGTTTTCCCAGTGCCGGACCTCGATGGTGTATATGCGTCCCGCTTCCAGTTCGACGGTGCCCGACCGGGTTGTCGCGCCCTGGTGGAAGTCGTTGTTCATGAAATCGGCCGTGCTGCCGCCCTGGTTGGTGAAGGTCAGGGGGTCGCCGTTTTCATCCAGCAGCCGGATGGTCGAACCGTCGTCCGAGGTTGTCGAGAACGTGTAGGTTCCGTTTTGGGACGCCAGGAACTGCGAGGTGTAGATCACACCGAAATCATTGGCGTCGCCGGTCGTGCCACGGGCGTCGTGCACGAGCGTGGCCGAATTGAAGCCATTCGATTGACCCGAGCCGACAAGCGTTCCCGATTCAATGTTGAAGGCCTGACCGTTGGCGGCCGTGAAATCGTAGTTGTAGACCTGATAGTCCCACTGCCCCGCGACCGGCGCCTCGTCGCCGTAGATGACATCGTTGCCGTCGCCGCCCGTGACGGTGTCGGAGCCGCCCTCGGCATAGATCGTGTCGTTCCCGGTGCCACCGTCGATGCTGTCGTCGCCGGGGGCGCCGTCGCCGAGCCGGTAGTCGGCATCGAGCCGGTTGGCGCCGATGGTCGCGCTGGCGTTGTCGACGCCGTTGAGCGTGATCGACTGGATCGGCTTGCTGGTGAGTATCGCGTTGTCGGCGTTGTTGGTGAGTTCGGGCAGCATGAAGACGTCGCCGCTGGTAGTCTGGACGACCACGGCGGTGAAATTCTCGGACAGCCCGTCGGTGAAGGTGACGGTGGCGTTGTAGACCATGCCGGAATCGATCTGGTAGGTCGTGCCGCCGATGACGATGTTCTCGGGCGTCTGGCTGTTGTCGTTGTCCTGCAGCGTGCCGTCGCTGTTGCTGTCGAAGGTCTGGGCGTCGAGGAACTGCTGGAAGAGCGGGTTGCCCGCGTCGCCGTAGCTGCCCAGCAGGTTGGCGGCGTTCTCGCTGGCGGTGTTGGTTTCGGTCGGATCCACATCGGGGGCCGAGCCGAGGCTGATGACGGTGAAGTTGCTGCCCACGGTGTTGGTACCGCCGGAGGAACTGCTCTCGCGCGGGTCGCTGTCGCCGTAGATGAGATCGTTGCCGGAGCCGCCGAGGATGGTGTCGTTGCCCGAGCCGCCATAGACGGTGTCGTTGGCCAGCCCTGCCACGACGCTGTCATTGCCGGCGCCGGCATGGATGAGGTCGGCGTTGAGGCCCGCGCCGGTGCCGTCGCCGCCATCGGCCACGTCGCCCTGGGGGTCGCCGGTATAGGTGCCGTCGATGGTGTCGTCGCCTTCGGTGCCGTCGACGATCTGGTCGGTGTAGTCCTGCGCGCTGAAGGCGATGTCGCCCGCCGCGGCGTTGGGGTTGCTGTCGTAGGCCTGCACCTGGTAGCTGCGCCCGGCCACCAGCGGCACCTCGGACAGGGTATAGAGCCCGGCGGCGGCGCCGTTCTCGACATCGAACTGGATGACCTGGAAGGTCTGGCCGGTGACGGTATCGCGCAGGGTCCAGACAAGCTCGGCATCGACTGTGGTGTTGACCGATGTGTTGTTGCCCAGGGTGACGGTCGCGGTTGCGGTTTCACCGCCGGCGCTGTCGTCGTCGAGGGTGAATTCCTGGATGCCGGGTTCGTTGTCGGTGATGGTGGCGCGCCCCGCGGCGGCGCCGGGTCCGCCCCAGGTGAAGGTGCTGCCCGTGCCGGTAGGGATGTTGCCCGCCGGGTTGTAATTGTAGAAATTGACCGTGTACGTGGCCATGTTTTCCTGCCTCTTTGTCCGGTGGATCCGAGGTCTCTGGCCGCGTGACCCATGGGCGCGTTTCGACTGCTCGCGCGCCCTTTGTTTCCGGAATGGATACAGAGCGTCCGTGGCCGGAAGACGGGAAGTTTCAGGCGAATTTTAGATGAATTGAGGCAATTTGCTGACGTGGTCGGGGGCTCAGAGGCCCAGGTCCGCCCGTTTCTTGCGGGTGAGACCGGCCAGGACCATGTCGTAGGAGGCCTTGATATGCTCGCGAAGGCTGTCGTCGGACAGGCCCGGATCCGCGTGGACCTGCAACCATTTCATCCCGCGTGAGGCGAGGTAGGGCGCCGGGCGGATGCCTGGCTGATCCTGCAGAACCTCAAAGGCGATGTCGGAGGCCTTGAAGGTGTAGGCGTCGTGCCCGTCGTTCCAGCCGGCGATGGCAAAGACCTTGCCGCCGACTTTCCAGACGTCGGCGTTGCCCCATTGCACGACATGGGTGCTGGCGGGAAGCGACGCGCAGAAGTCCATGAACGCGTCGCGGGGCAGCATTGTCAGACCTGGCCGCCGGCGATTTCGATGGTCTGGCCGTTGACGCTTTCGGACCCCGGACCGCAAAGCCAGGTGACGGCGGCGGCGACCTCTTCGGGGGCGATCAGGCGCTTGTGGCGGTTGGCGTCCACCATCATCGAACGGGCGGTGTCGGCATCGACCCCGGCGCGGGCGCTGATGGCGTCGACGTTGCGGGTGATGATGTCGGTATCGACATAGCCAGGGCAGACCGCGTTGAAGGTGAAGGCGCTGCCCATGTAATCCTCGGAAAGCGCGCGAACGAGGCCGATAAGCCCGTGCTTGGAGGCGGAATAGGCGGCGGCGCCCTTGAGACCGCGCAGGCCCGCGATGGAGGAGATCGCCACCACGCGGCCCCAGTCGGTGGTTTTCATCGAGGCCATCGCGCTGCGGATGGTCCAGAACGCGCCGTCGAGATTGGTGGCCATGGTGCGGTGCCAGAAATCGGTGTCGGTCTTCGACAGGCTGCGGCCTTCGGCGATGCCGGCATTGGGCACGCAGACCTGGATGGGCCCGCGTTCGGCGACCGAGGCGGCGATGCCTTCGACCACGCTGGCCTCGTCGCGTACGTCCATGACTTGTGGATGCAGGCCGTGGGCGCCGGCGGCCTCGTTCAGAACTTCGGCGCGGCGACCGGTAATGGTGACGGTGGCGCCGCTGTCCTGCAGGGCGCGGGCGATGGCGAGACCGATGCCGGTGCCTCCGCCGGTGACGAGGGCGTGTTTTTTTGTGAGCGTCATGAGCGCAACTGTGCCGCAGGGCGCGCGGGTTGCCAAGAGCCGGTTTGGAAGGGCTGGCAAGGCCGTCTGGTATACCCTATACCAGTTTTCGGGCGATTCCGAACATACGGCCCGGAGAGACCGGCTGCGACGAAAGTTTCGAATGAATTTTGCGCAATACTATGGAAAGACACGATGGTGATTTGACAGGATGCGACAATCGCTACATTCCAAGCGGGTAAAATTTGTGTGATAAGCCGTGCCCGACCCTTAGGGTACAGAAAACGACAGGCCGAGAGGCCGCCACATGTGACCGTCAGAAAACGGGGGGAGTGAAAGTTGAAGATCGGAACACCAAAAGAGGTGATGGAAGGTGAGGCGCGCGTTGCGATGACGCCGGACTCGGCCTTGCAACTTCAGAAACTGGGCCATGAGTGCGCCATCGAGACCGGCGCGGGAGAGCGTGCGGGTTTCACGGATGCGGATTACAAGGAGGCCGGTGTCGAGATCATCAAGTCGCCGGCGGCCCTTTGGAAAGCCTGTGACATCATTGCCAAGGTCCGCGTCCCCACGGATACCGAGGTCAAGCGCCTGACCAAGGGCCAGACCCTTATTTCCTTCTTCAACCCTGGCGGGAACGAAGAGCAGATGAAGATCGCCGCCGAAAAAGGCGCGACCGTCATCGCGATGGAAGCGGTGCCGCGGATTTCCCGTGCACAGAAGATGGATGCGCTGTCGTCCATGGCCAACATCGCGGGCTACCGTGCCGTGATCGAGGCGGGCAACAATTTCGGCCGGTTCTTCACCGGCCAGGTGACGGCCGCGGGCAAGGTGCCGCCGGCCAAGGTTCTGGTGGTCGGCGCGGGCGTCGCGGGTCTTGCCGCGATCGGCACCTCGACCAGCCTGGGCGCGATCACCTATGCGTTCGACGTGCGCCCCGAAGTGGCCGAGCAGATCGAATCGATGGGCGCCGAGTTCGTCTTCCTGGATTTCGAGGAGGAGCAGCAGGATGGCTCGTCCACCGGCGGGTACGCCGCGCCGTCCAGCCCCGAGTTCCAGGAAAAGCAGCTGGAAAAATTCCGCGAGATGGCGCCCGACATGGACATCGTCATTACCACGGCCCTGATCCCGAACCGGCCCGCGCCGGTCCTGTGGACCAAGGACATGGTCGAGATGATGAAGAACGGCTCGGTCATCGTGGACCTGGCCGCCGAGCGGGGCGGCAACTGCGAGTTGACGCAGAAGGACGAGAAGATCGTCACCGACAACGGCGTGACGATCGTGGGCTACACCGACTTCCCCAGCCGGATGGCGACGCAGTCCTCGACGCTTTATGCGACCAACATCCGTCACATGATGACCGACCTGACGCCCGAGAAGGACGGCAAGGTCGATCACAACATGGAAGATGACGTGATCCGGGGCGCGACGGTGACGCACGGGGGCGAGATCACCTATCCGCCGCCACCGCCGAAAGTGTCCGCCATCGCGGCCGCCCCGAAGAAGGAAAAGCCCAAGGAACTGACGCCGGAAGAGAAGAAGGCGCAGGAAGTGGCGGCCTTCAAGAAGCAGACGATGAACCAGGTGACCCTGCTGGGTATCGGCGCGTTCCTGGTGCTGTTGGTCGGCACCGTGGCGCCGGCGAGCTTCATGCAGCACTTCATCGTCTTCGTGCTGTCGGTGTTCATCGGGTTCCAGGTGATCTGGGGCGTGGCGCACAGCCTGCACACGCCGCTGATGGCGGTGACGAATGCGATTTCGTCGATCATCATCCTGGGGGCGCTGACGCAGATCGGCTCGACCTCCTACCTCATCACGCTGCTGGCCGGTCTTGGTATCTTCATGGCGGCGATCAACATTTTCGGCGGCTTCCTGGTGACACGGCGCATGCTCGCCATGTTCCAGAAATCGTAAGGGGGTAAGGGACGATGGATTTCGGATTTACCATTGCGGCCTATGCGGTCGCGGCAGTTCTCTTCATCCTCAGCCTGGGCGGTCTGTCGGGGCAGGAAAGCGCGAAACGCGCGGTGTGGTATGGCATTGCCGGCATGGCGATTGCCGTGCTGGCGACGCTGATCGGTCCCGGTGCCGGGCTGTGGCTGGTGTCGCTGATCATGATCGCCGGCGGCGCGGTGGTGGGCTATCAGCTGGCCACCAAGGTGCAGATGACACAGATGCCGGAACTGGTGGCGATCATGCACAGCCTCGTGGGTCTCGCGGCGGTGTTCGTGGGATTCAACGCGGATATCGAACTGGGGCGCGTCGCCGCCGAGTTCGCCGAGGCGGGGCTTCGCTTCCCGCGGCCCGAGGAGGTGACGGCGGAAGGCGTGGCCTTTGCCAAGCAGTTCAGCGGGTTCGCCGCGATCGTCGCCAAGAAGACGGCGGTGGAAGTGACCATCCTCAAGGTCGAGCTGGTGCTGGGCATCTGGATCGGCGCGGTGACCTTCACCGGATCGGTGATTGCCTATGGCAAGCTGGCGGGCAAGGTCGATAGCGCGGCCAAGAAGCTGCCGGGCGGGCATATCCTGAACGCCGCCGCGGCGGCCCTGTCGCTGGTGCTGGCGATCATGTACCTGAGCGGGTCGGGCAGCTGGACGCTGGTCGTGCTGACGCTGCTGGCTCTCTTCATCGGCTATCACCTGATCATGGGGATCGGCGGCGCGGACATGCCCGTGGTGGTCTCGATGCTGAACAGCTATTCCGGCTGGGCGGCGGCGGCCATCGGCTTCAGCCTGGGCAACGACCTCTTGATCGTGGTGGGCGCGCTGGTGGGCTCGTCGGGTGCGATCCTGAGCTACATCATGTGCAAGGCGATGAACCGGTCCTTCGTCAGCGTGATCCTGGGGGGCTTCGGCGGTTCCAGCGGTCCGGCGGCGGAAGTCGAGGGCGAACAGGTGCCGATCGACGCCGACGGCGTGGCCAATGCGCTGAACGAAGCCGACAGCGTGATCATCGTGCCGGGCTATGGCATGGCGGTGGCGCAGGCGCAGCAGGCGGTCAGCGAGTTGACCAACAAGCTGCGGGCGCAGGGCAAGTCCGTGCGGTTCGCCATCCACCCCGTGGCGGGGCGTCTGCCGGGGCACATGAACGTGCTGCTGGCCGAGGCCAAGGTGCCCTATGACATCGTGCTGGAGATGGACGAGATCAACGAGGATTTCCCCGATACCGACGTGGTGATCGTAATCGGCTCGAACGACATCGTGAACCCGGCGGCACAGGACGACCCCAACAGCCCCATCGCCGGCATGCCGGTGCTGGAGGTCTGGAAGGCCAAGAATGTGTTCGTGTCCAAGCGCGGGCAGGGGACGGGCTATTCCGGCATCGAGAACCCGCTGTTCTTCAAGGACAACACGCGGATGTTCTATGGCGACGCCAAGGACAGCGTGACGGCGCTGTTGTCGAAGATCGGGTAAGGCCCGGTTGGATGGAATTGGAGAGGGCCCGCCGGCTGGCGGGCCTTTTTCGTCGGGGCCGAGGCGGAGGTCCCGGATCAGGTCCGGGTCGGATGGTTTGGGAGGTGTTGCGTGACTTGGGACGCCGGCCCGCGTGGGTTTCACCCACCCTACGAGGGTCGCTTGATTTCACGCGACGGGATGGATGATGATGCAGGTGCCATTGAAGATGGCTAAATTTGCGCCAGTATACGGCTGCATTCCGCTAAGTCATTGAAAGTGCGTTTCAATCTATTTTCATCGC
Source organism: Roseovarius sp. MMSF_3350 (assembly GCF_030733425.1). Lineage (GTDB taxonomy): Bacteria > Pseudomonadota > Alphaproteobacteria > Rhodobacterales > Rhodobacteraceae > Roseovarius. Next base: position 32,154 of record NZ_JASHIZ010000024.1, on the reverse strand, counting down.
CGGGCCGTATCGTTAGAGTGCCGGGACCTGCCAGGACGCGAGAGCCATGCCGCCCATTGAAGACCACCCCCTGCGCTTCGAGTTGTCGAACGAGCTGCACGCGCGACCCTTTCCCAACCTGAGCGCGCCGGCGACGGGGATATTCCTGGCGATCAAGCGGGTCGAGGGGGCGGCGGGCCGGGATCGGGACGATGACCTGACCCACCTGACGGCGCTGCTGGATCGCTATGGCGCGGCGCATCCCAAGCCGGGCGCCTCGCATTATTCCGGCGACATCGGCAAGCACCACCTGAAATGGGAGCAGCATACCGAGTTCGTGACCTATACCGCGTTCCGGGACGGGGTCAGCGACCGGCCGTTCGATCCGGCGGAGTTCGAGGTGTTTCCTGCCGACTGGCTGGAGGCGGCACCGGGGCACCGGATGACCTCGGCCATCGTGCGGATCGAGACGCGCAAGGACGAGGACACGGTGCGGCAGAACATCCACGACTGGTTCGTCGCCGACAGCGTGGCGGTGGCGCGGGTGCTGGATGACAGCGCCATCGTCGCGGGTGATTTCAGAATCGATCCGGCGGGGCACCTGCGGTTCATGGTCAATGCCTCGGAAGAGATCGGCACGCGGCGGATGGGGCGCGTGGTGCAGCGTCTGTTCGAGATCGAGACCTACAAGACCATGTCGATGCTGGGCTTTGCCCGGGTGGGCGAGATGCGCCCCGATATGGGCGCGCTGGAAGAGCGGTTGACGCACCTGATCAGCAACATGCCGGGCGGATCGGTGGCCGCGGAGGACACGCTGGATGATCTGCTGGAGATCTCGGCCAAGCTGGAGGGGATGGTGGCGCGGTCGTCCTATCGGTTCGGGGCGACCTCGGCGTACGAGCAGATCGTGAAGCAGCGGATCGACGTGCTGCGCGAGGAGCGGTTCAACGGGCGGCAGACCTTCGGCGAGTTCATGATGCGGCGCTATGATCCGGCGATGCGCACGGTTCTGTCGACCAAGGAACGGCTGGACGCGATGTCGGACCGGGCGATGCGGGCAGGCGAGCTCTTGCGGACGCGGGTGGACGTGGAGCGCAGCGCGCAGAACCAGGACGTGCTGGAGAGCATGAACCGGCGGGCGGACATGCAACTGCGGCTGCAACGCACGGTCGAGGGGCTGTCGGTGGTGGCGATCAGTTATTACGCGGTGTCGCTGGCGGGGTATCTTCTCTACCCGCTGACCGAGCCGACGGGGCTGTCGAAGGAGATGCTGACGGCGATCGTGGCGCTGCCGGTGGTGGTGGCGGTGTGGTGGATGATCAAGCGGGTGCGCGAGAAGCTGGATTAGGGTCCGCGTGGGTTTTCACCCACCCTACGGTGCCGCGGGGGGACACCAAAGCGGCGTCGGTGGGATGGCGGCGGTGGGTGACCCTGGCAGGAGTGCCGGCAGGGTCGAGAGGCCGGCGAATCGAAAAGGGGCACGCGATGTTTCAGGCTTTTGCGGGGATCTGGGCGCTGCTGATCGGAATCGTGCTGATCATGCTGGGCAACGGGATGCATTTCACGCTGATCGGTCTGCGCGGGGATATCGAGGGGTTTTCCTCGGCCGAGCTGGCGGTGGTGACCTCGGGCTATTTCGTGGGGTTCTTGCTGGGCGCGCGCTATGCGCCGCGGCTGATCCGGCGGGTCGGGCACGTGCGGGTCTTTGCCGCCCTGGGCAGCTTCATGTCGGCGGGCCTCATTGCCTTTCCGCTGCTGACCGAACCCTGGGCTTGGACATTGCTGCGCGTTCTGATCGGGTTTGCCATGTCGGGCATTTACGTGACCGCGGAAAGCTGGCTGAACAACGCGGCGACGAACGAGACGCGGGGCAAGGTTCTGTCGGCCTACATGATCGCGCAGACGCTGGGCATCATCGGGGCGCAGGGGCTTTTGAACCTGGGCGAGACGGCGGGGGCGTCGCTGTTCATCGGGGCGTCGATCCTGGTGTCGGTGTCGTTCGCGCCAATCCTTCTGTCGGTGACGCCGGTGCCGGCGGCGGAGGTGATCCGCGCGATGCCGTTGCGGGAGCTGTTCACCGGCTCGCCGCTGGGCACGGTGGGGATATTCCTGCTGGGCAGTCTTTACGCCACGCAATCGGGGATGGGCGCGGTATATGGCGCGCAGATCGGGATGGGCAAGGGCGAAATTGCGCTCTTCATCGCGATGCTGTTCGGGGGCGCGCTGGTGCTGCAATATCCCATCGGGTGGCTGTCGGACCGGATCGACCGGCGCAGGGTGATCTTCGGTGCGGCGGCGCTGGGGGCCGCGTTCTGCCTGCTGGGTTGGGCCATGGGCGGGACATTCTGGCCGCTGATGGCCGCGGCGTTCCTGACGGGCGGTGTGACGACGCCGCTGTATTCGCTGCTGCTGGCCTATACCAACGACTATCTGCCGGTCGAGGACATGGCGGCGGCGTCGGGCGGGCTGGTGCTGACCTTCGGGATCGGGGCCATCCTGGGCCCGCTGGCGGCGGGCTGGGTGATGGACGTGGTGGGGCCGGCGGCGTTCTGGCTGGTGCTGGCGGCGGCGTTCGCGGCGATTGCGGCCTATGCCGCCTACCGGATGACGAAACGGGCCGCGACGCCGGTGGACGAGACCGAGAGTTACCTGGGCGTGCTGCCGGCCTCTTCGGCCTTCGTGGTCGAGGCGGCGGGCGCGTGGTCGGCGGAGCAGGGGGAAGACGGGGACGAGGAGCGGGCGCGCGCACAGGTGGGGTGAAACCCCACCCTACGTTAGCCATCGAGGTCCGAGATCATGTTCGGGACGGCGGAGAGCGTGGATTGGAACGCTTGGGCTCTCGTCTGGCGCGCCATGTGGTGGGCTGAAGAGGGTCACGCGTGAGGCGCTGGGTGAGGTGGGGTGAAACCCCGCCCTACGCCTTGGTTCGAGGTCCCGGATCGCGTCCGGGACGGCGGAGGGCGCGGCTTGGGATGGCTCAGAACGCCTCGGGCTTTGCCTCGCGCGCCATGTGGTCGAGCACCGCGTTGACGAAGCTGCCTTCCTTGCCTTCGGGATAGAAGCTGCGGGCGATGTCGACGAATTCGTTGATGACGACCTTCACGGGCGCTTCGCCTTCGAGGAACTCGGCCCCGGCGGCGCGGAAGAGAGCGCGCAGGGTGGGGTCGATGCGGGCGATGGGCCATTTGGCCACCAGGGCGCGGTCGGTCATCTGGTCGATCTTCGACTGCCAGTTGACGGCCTGTTCGACCAGCTTGCGAAAGAGGTCGATATCGCCGTCGGCCATCTCGATGCCATCCTCGAATTCCTGCCCGAAGCGGAAATCGAGGAACTCGCGGATGATCTTCTCGTAGGACTGGCTGGAATGTTCCATCTGGAACAGGGCCTGCACGGCGTAGAGCCGCGCGGCGGAGCGCATCTTGCGTTTCTGGTTTCCGGAAAGTTCGGTCATGCGGTGGGGTTGTCCTTGATCTCGCCTGCGAGCCTCAGTTCCTCGGCGTCGGGCATGAAGCCGACGCCCTTGCGGGTGCCCCATTTGCGGGTGAGCGCAACGAGGTGCAGGGCGGCGGCGGCGGCGCCTGCGCCCTTGTTCATTTGGTCGGGGGCGGCGCGCTCGACGGCCTGGTCGCGGTTTTCGACCGTGAGGATGCCGTTGCCGATGCAGAGGCCCTGGAGCCCCAGCAGGGTGATGCCGCGGCTGGAATCGTTGCACACGGTCTCGTAATGCGTGGTGGCGCCGCGGATGACGCAGCCAAGCGCCACGTAGCCGTCGAAGTTCGACAGGCGCTCGGCGATGCCGATGGAGGTGGGGATTTCCAGTGCGCCGGGGACCTCGATGAGGTCGTAAGTGGCGCCGGAGGCTTCGATCTCGGCGCGGGCGCCTTCGATCATCATGTCGGCGATGTCGCGGTAGAAGGGGGCGACCACGATCAGCAGTTTCACCGGCTTGTCGAACGTGGCGCGGGGCAGGGTGTATTCGGATCCGGCCATGGCGTTATCCTTCGCTGAGGGGGTGCGTGCCGACGATGCTGATGCCATAGGCGTCAAGCCCGAGATAGCGGGTCTTGGGGCTGTCGGTCACGAGGATGAGTTCGTGCAGGCCCATCGTTGACATGATCTGGGCGCCCAGGCCCGTCTGCTTGATGGTGCGCGGCGTGTCGTCCTCTTCCATTTCCGAGGCGAGCGAGGGCCGGGGCTGACGGAAGAGGAACACGGCACCGCGGCCTTCGCGGGCGATGATGTTCATGGCGCGGGGCAGCTTGCCGGTGGGGCCTTCGGATTTGGCGTCAAGGCCGATGCCCAGCACGTCCTCGAGCGCGTTGAGCGCGTGGGTGCGGGCGAGCACGGGCTTGCCGTCGGTGATATCGCCCTTGGACAGCACGACATGCTCGGTATCGGTGATCTGGTCGGCGAAGATCCGCATGTCCCATTCGCCGCCATGAGACGACGTGACCGTCTCGCGCCGAACCTCGCGGATGAGGTTGTCGTGCTTGTGGCGATAGGCGATGAGGTCGGAGATGGTGCCGATCTTCATGACGTGCGCCCGCGCGAATTCCACGAGGTCGGGCAGGCGGGCCATGGTGCCGTCGTCCTTCATGATCTCGCAGATCACGCCGGACGGGTTGAGGCCGGCGAGGCGCGAGATGTCGACGGCGGCTTCGGTATGGCCGGCGCGGACGAGTACGCCGCCGTTGCGCGCGCGCAGCGGAAAGACGTGCCCCGGCGTGGCGATATGCGCTTGGGTGTTCTGTTCGTTGATCGCGGTGGCGATGGTCAGCGCCCGGTCGGCGGCGGAGATGCCGGTGCTGACGCCCTCGCGGGCCTCGATGCTGACGGTGAAGGCGGTTTCGTGGCGGGACGAATTGTTGACGGCCATCATGGGCAGGCCGAGGCGGTCGATCCTTTGCGCCGTCATGGGCAGGCAGATGAGACCGCGGCCATGGGTGGCCATGAAGTTGATCACCTCGGGCGTGGCGAATTCGGCGGGGATCACCAGGTCGCCCTCGTTCTCGCGGTCCTCGTGGTCTACGAGGATGAAGATGCGGCCCGCGCGCGCCTCGGCGATGATCTCTTCGGTGGGAGAGATCGCGGAGCGCAGTTCGGCCTCGACGGGACCGGGTTTTTCGAAGGCTTGGGTTTCGGACATCTGGCGCCTCTGGGGTTACAGGCCCGCCAGATAGCGCAGGGGTTTGCGGAAGGCCAGAGGGGATGTCGGGTTATGCCGGGCCGCTGACGGGTTCGGCGGCCGGTGTCGGACGGCATTTCACGGCGGTATGGCAATGAACGGCCAATTGGGCTGGGTCTTTTCCTTGAGGACCGGGGCCGATGTGTTACAGTCAGGTGCACAGCGCAAGGGAGTCGTCCAATGCCCAAGCTTATCGCCATGTATATCGTGAACGTTGCCATCGGTTTCGGTCTTGCGGCGGTGTTCGTGGGGATGTTGCTGTGGTTCGATATCGCGAACCTGTGGCATCTCGTCAGCCATTCCGACAAGGGCTGGCTTGCGGTTCTGCTACTGTGGGTGTCGAACGGGATCGTCTTTGCGGGCGTGCAGTTCGGCATTGCGGTGATGCGGATGAAGGACGATGACGACGATGACGGCCCGGGCGGCGGATTGCGCCAGCATGTGATGCGGCAGGATCATGCCACGATCCCGGTCCGGGCGGATCAGGGCGCGCGCCCGTTCTGGAGCAAGCGCTAGGTCGTTTCCGATTGCGTAGTTCACAAGGTGGCGGAGTGGTGTCCTGCGCGGGTGACGCGTGGGTTTTCACCCACCCTACGCGCCGGTCTGACGTCCTGCGCGGGCCTGACCCGAGGATCATTCGCGGCACAAATCAGGATAAGCTTCGCGTAAAAGCAACGCTTTCACGCCACTGACGGGCTTTTGTGCGGATGGTGTGACGGGCCCGCACGCAACCGTTTGGTTCTCTCATTCCCGAGGACCTGTTTTTACAGGTGGGCGCCGGGTAACCGGACCAGGGCCCGGACAGAGCCAGCTCCCTCGGAATTGCTTAAGGCCACCGGAATGCAACCGTTCACGAGAAGGGCAGCACCCGTCACCAGACTGAGGTAAGTCGTCAGGGGCGGTGCGGCAAGGGGCTATTGTGAAGCATCCGAAATAAATCCGTAGTCCCGCAGTTGGTCGGGCAGCAGCACGTAGATCTCGTCGGGGGGCGTGGCGAGCGCGTGGGTCATGACCATCGGATCGATGCCCATCTCGTCGAGATAGGTCATGACCTCGCCCTGGCCCGCCTGGATATCCTCGACCGCGAAGGAAGCGGGCAGGATCGTGCTTTCGCCGAAATAGTGCTGGTGGACGCCGACCTGGGCGGCATCGTCGATGTCGCGGCTTGCGCCGCCGGCCAGCATGTAGGGGCAGGCGGAGAAGCAGTATTCGCCGGAAAGCATCCGCGTCGTGAGGCCGGTTTCGCGGAAATGGCGGCCCAGGGCCAGCGCCTCGGTCACGGTGCCGCCGGGAGATTGCAATATGAGCGTTTCGGGGGCGGGCGTGCTGTCCTCCAGCCGCTTTATGATGCGGGCGGCGTCGCCCTCGGCAATGCCGCCCTCGAGCCGGTAGGTGGTGCCGTCCTCCTGCGTCAGCACCAGGCGCTCGGGCAACTCGCCCGGGTCGCGGGCGGGGCGCGTAGCCGGGCGGTCGCGGTCGGGGCGGAAGAGGCGGCGCTGGTCGCCGGGGCGCACAGGTTCGGTCAGGCGGGGTGCGTCGGGGGACGTGCCGGGCAGGCGCAGGCCGGAGGCATTGACATCGCCCAGCACGAGCATGGCGCCGATGCCGATCTGGAAGATCAGCGCGCCGGTCAGGATGCGCGCGACGGGCGGGCCGTGTTTGGGCGTCGGCTTTTCGGGCGCGCTTTTGCCGGTGCCATCGTCGCTCATGGAGTAGTTCCGGTGATGCGCTTGACCTTGTTGGCATCCTCGCGCGTGTCATCGTGCCCGGGTTTGCGCGGGGCGGGCGTGTCCTCGATCTCGTGCGCCACGGCGATGGCGGCGCGCAGTTCGGCCACGGTCATCGTGTCCTCGATATCGGTGCCGTCGCGCATCGAGCGGATCATGCCGTGGGTGATCGACAGGATCAGCACCAGCACGGCCGGCAACAGATCGATCGCGATGGCCCCGGCCCAGGAGGGCACGAAGTTGCGGGCATAGAGGATGACGGCGTCGGCCGACGATATGGGCGTGTAGGTGACCTCTGCCGCGGGTTCGAGCGCGGCCACTTCCTGTGCGGCGTTTTCCAAGGTCGCGGCGCGCTGGCCCAGAACCTCGAGCACCGAGGTGATGGTGGCGGCCTGGTCGCCGCGCCCGGCCTCGGTGCGGCTGTCGAGCTCGGGCAGGACGACGGAGGCCGAGAGGTCCTGCGCGGCGCGCTCCACCAGTGGCGCGACGGTCAGCTGGCGCATCTGGGTGATGAGGCCCTGCAGGCGCACGGCGGCCTCGGAGAACTCGACCGAGCGGGCCTCGACGGGCCCCGGTTCGACCGTGAGGGACCGCATCCGGCTGAGGATGGTGTTGCCTTCGGCGAAGGCGGTGTCGACGAGCGGGGTCTGTTCGGCGATCTGCGCCTCGAGCGCGGCGAGTTCGGCGGATTTCTGGCGCAGGACGCGGAAGACGGCGCCGCGGCCCGCAAGGCCCGAGAGATTGCCGGTGGCTTCCTGTTCGCTGAGATCTTCGAACGATTGGCGGACGCGGGCCACGTCGCGGCCCAGGGCCTGGCCGGTGAGGGCGATCTCATGGGCCCGTTCGAGGCTTTGCTGGTAGTCCTGCACGGTCTCTGCCAGGTGCTGTTCGACCGCCGCCGAGCCGGCCAGCGCGGCGGCGTTGAGCCAGCTGGACATGGCGATGATGGCGACCGAGCCGAGGCCCATCGCGCCCAAGAGGCCGACGCGGGCGCGGGCGGTGGTGACGGCGGGAAAGAGGCGCAGAAGGTAGGACCAGAAGACGAAGATGCCCACCGAGACGGCAACAGAATAGGCCAGTGCCGCGAAGGTGGACATGGCGCCTGTGTCGTCCAGCAGGGACGAGACGCCAAGATAGGTGTAGATGCCCGACGCCACGGCCAGCACGCCGAGGGCGGTGCCCGAAAAGGTTTCCAGCCACTCGATATGGCCTTCGAGGTCGCGCGCATAGCGGGCGCCGCGGGTGCGGGCAGAGTCTGTGACGGGATCGGGCATGGCGGACCTTTCTAGGGCGAAAAGAAGGGGCGCGACCGTGCCAGACCCCGGGACATCAGTATGAAATGGTTAATAAATAGCACAAGACAAGGCTGCGTGATGTGCATTTCCCGTGCAGGGGGTTGCCAATGTTCACGTATTGTTCATAAATTGAGTCCATGCAGGACGTCGCCACGGATATTCCCAGGTTGCAGCCCGGCCAGCTTTTGGCGCGGGGCGTGTGCCGGCATTTGCTGGGCTATGATTTCGCCACGGTCGAGGAATTTTCGCCCGAGCGGGGCAAGCGCGTGGATGTGATGGCGCTGGGCCCGAAGGGCGAGATATGGGTGGTGGAATGCAAATCGAGCCGTGCGGATTTCGCCTCGGATTTGAAATGGGACGGGTACCTGGAATGGTGTGACCGGTATTTCTGGGCCGTGGACGAGGCGTTTCCGACCGATCTGCTGCCAGAGGGCACGGGGTTGATCATCGCGGATGCCTATGACGCGCAGATCATTCGCATGGCCCCGGAGCACAAGCTGGCGGGCGCGCGGCGCACGGCTCTGACGCGGCGGTTTGCGCGGCAGGCGGCGCTGCGGTTGCAGGGCGCGCGCGATCCGGGGCTTTAGGGGGGCGTTTTCTGTGCAGAAAACGGAATAGAAAATGCGTATCTTCTATTCCAAAATTTACGTAAATTTTGGGTGGGGGGGCTAGCGTTTCACCTCGGCGGCCTTGGCGGCAGCGAGGATTTCCTCGGCGATCTCGCGGGCCTCGTCGGGGTCGAAATCCATGGGGATCTCGGTGGGGCCTGCCATGATGAAAAGGCGGACCATGCCCTGGTCGGTTGGGCCGATCTGCAGATTCGCCTCGATGTCGCGTTCGTCGTTGATGCCCATGGCGGCCTCCTGAATATCCGGGATGGCGTAGCGCCTTGGGCGTATGAAGGCAAGCGGGTTGGAATGGGCCGGGAAGTGTCGAAGAGGCTTGCAATCGCGGGCCGGGAAAGTTAAATCCGTGCCGCGTGCCGCCTTAGCTCAGTTGGTTAGAGCGCCTGATTGTGGATCAGGAGGTCCCCCGTTCGAGCCGGGGAGGTGGTACCATCCCCCCTTCTTTGCAGATCGGTATCATTCACGCGGCGTGTCCGTGGTGATTTCGATTGTCTGGCGCAGCTCGCCCGTCACTGTGTCGAAGATCAGGATCGTGTCCTCATCTGTCACCACCGCATACCAGCCATCGGCGCGGGTAAAGGCGGTGGGCGTGGTGCCGTCGGGCAGGATGATCTCGTCGGGCAGCGCCGGGCGGGACGCCCCGGAGAACTTGGTGACAAAGAGCGCGACGATCACTAGAAACCCGAGAATCATCACGCCCGTCAGGACGGTCACGAGGGTGCGCAGGTAGCGCACCATCTTGGGATCCAGCGGCTGCTGCGGAGAGTCGTTCATGGGCGCTGCCCCCTTTGAGTCCAGTGTCACCGTGCGGATCGGGGCCGATCCGCCGCCGCGCCTTGATAAGGCGCTCGCGCGCGATGTGCCAGAGGCAGCGTCGCTGTCGCGGACGCGGCTGGCGCGGCTGATCGCCGAGGGCGCGGTGCGGGTGGGCGGCGCGGTGGTGGCGGACCCCAAGGCGAAGGTGGCCGAGGGCGATATCGTCGAGATCACCGTGCCGGTGGCCGCCGAGGTGGACGTGGTGGCGCAGGAGATCGCGCTGGACGTGGTGTTCGAGGATGACGACCTGATCGTCGTGAACAAGCCTGCGGGCATGGTGGTGCATCCGGCGCCGGGCAGCCCGGACGGGACGCTGGTCAATGCGCTTCTGCATCATTTCGGCGGCGCGCTGTCGGGCGTGGGGGGCGAGAAGCGGCCCGGGATCGTGCACCGGATCGACAAGGATACCAGCGGCCTTTTGGTGGTGGCGAAGTCGGACCGGGCGCATCACGGTCTGGCCGCGCAATTCGAGGCGCATAGCGTGGAGCGCAAGTACCTGGCGGTGGTGCACGGGGTGCCGGATGCGGCCGATCCGCGGCTGAGGGGCGTGCGCGGGGCCAGTTTCGAGGCGGGCAACATCCTGAAGCTGACGACGCAGCTGGCGCGGCACAAGACCGACCGGCAGCGACAGGCCGTTTTGTTCGAGGGCGGGCGGCACGCGGTGACGCGGGCGCGTGTTGTTACCCCGTTCGGGGCACCGCCGCAGGTCGCGCTGATCGAGTGCTGGCTGGAGACCGGGCGCACGCACCAGATCCGGGTGCACATGTCCCATGCGGGGCATGGCCTGGTGGGCGATCCGGTTTATGGCGGGCGGCGCAAGCTGAATGAAAAGGGATTGTCATCGCGGGCTCTTGCGGCTGCGCAAAGGTTTCCGCGCCAAGCGCTGCATGCCGCCGTGCTTGGGTTCGAGCATCCGGTCACGGGTGAGATGATGCGCTTTGAGGCGGCGCTGCCCGAAGACATGGCCTGCCTGTTGCAGGAACTGGGCGCCCCGGCCTGACGTTAATATGACAGCACAGCACGTGTGCGTGAGCGAACGTCACATCGCTGGAAAACGGCGCCGGTTTGATTCATATAGAATTAAACCATCTGGTTCACCTGTCTTGAATCCGGGCTGATGGCTGCCCATATGGATGTTAAGACTATAAACATTGGAGGGTCACAGGGTTGAGCAATTACGCAAATCTTCCTGCGCCGTCGCCCGAAGCCGGGCTGAACCGGTATCTGCAGGAAATCCGGAAATTCCCGCTGTTGGAGCCGGAAGAGGAATACATGCTGGCCAAGCGCTGGGTCGAGGAACAGGACACCGAGGCCGCGCACCAGATGGTCACCAGCCACCTGCGGCTGGCGGCGAAGATCGCCATGGGCTATCGCGGCTATGGCCTGCCGCAGGCCGAGGTCATTTCCGAGGCGAATGTGGGCCTGATGCAGGCGGTCAAGCGGTTCGATCCCGAGAAGGGGTTCCGCCTGGCGACCTATGCGATGTGGTGGATCCGGGCCAGTATCCAGGAGTATATCCTGCGCAGCTGGTCGATGGTCAAGCTTGGTACGACGAGCGCGCAGAAGAAGCTGTTTTTCAACCTGCGCAAGGCCAAGGCCCGCATCGGCGCGCTGGAAGAGGGCGACCTGCATCCCGACAAGGTGAAGCAGATCGCGCATGACCTGGGCGTGACCGAGGACGAGGTGATCAGCATGAACCGCCGGATGTCCGGGGGCGATGCGTCGCTGAATGCCACGGTGGGCACCGAGGGCGAAGGCACGATGCAATGGCAGGACTGGCTGGAGGACGAGGATGCCGACCAGGCCGGCGACTATGAAAAGCGCGACGAGCTGGAGGCGCGGCGAGAGCTGTTGGCCGAGGCGATGGACGTGCTGAACGACCGCGAAAAGGATATCCTGACCCAGCGCCGGCTGAGCGAGAGCACGGTCACGCTGGAGGATCTGAGCGGGCAATACGATGTCAGCCGCGAGCGTATCCGCCAGATCGAGGTGCGCGCCTTCGAGAAGTTGCAGAAGCGGATGCGCAGCCTGGCCTCGGAAAAGGGCATGATGGCCACGGCCTGATCCCGTGCGCATTTTCAGGACAAGACAATTGGCCCCTTTCGCCTCGCGGAAGGGGCCTTATTGTTGGAACCTGAGTCGGAATGGAAGGGACGTGCCCGTTGCGCAGCCTGTCGATACTTTGCGTGACCGTGCTGGCCGCCTGCGCGCCCCGCCCCGCCGCGGAATACGCGCCGACATCGCCTGCGGCGCACCTTCAGACGCTCTATGTCGCGACGCAGAAGGCGCTGGACCATACCGGTTGGACCTTTGGCGCGAAACGCACGGGGCAGATGCGCTACTTCCGGGCGGATATCTCGATTCCGCCGACACACCGGGCCGGCCACGTGGAATGGCCCGAGGGCCCGCCGGATGCCGCGACGGACTTCGTGGTGGCGGCGACGGATGTCTACCCGTCCTCGGCACAATTCCTTGCCGATGTGAAGGAGGCGCGTCCGGGGCGGGAGACGCAGGTTTTCGTGCATGGCTACAACGTGACGATGTCGGAGGGCCTCTACCGCCTGGCACAGATGCGCGAGGATTTCGGGGTTGCCGAGCCGTCGGTTCTGTTCTCCTGGGCCTCGGCCGGGGACCCGCGGGGCTACGTCTATGACCGCGACAGCGTGCTTTATGCCCGGGACGACCTTGAAGACCTTCTGGGCCGACTGACCAGCGGGGCGGACGACCATGTAACCCTGCTGGCGCATTCGATGGGCGCACAACTGGTGATGGAGGTGATGCGGCAGGCAGCGCTGAAGGGCGACCGGCAGCTCTTGGACCGGATCAGCGGCGTAGTGCTGATGTCGCCGGATATCGACCCGGATCTGTTTCGCCGTCAGGCCGAGGCGATCGGGGAACTGCCGCAGCCGTTCCTGATATTCGTGACGCAGCAGGACCGGGCGCTGAGCCTGGCCAGCCTGATCACCGGGCGCAAGAAACGGCTGGGCGTGATCGACGGGCCCGAGGCGGTGGCGGGGCTGCCGGTGAAGGTGATCGACTTTACCGGGCTCGCGGATGGCGAGGGGCTGGACCATGCGGTGGCGATCACCTCGCCCTCGGCCATTTCGGTGCTGAACGGGATGCTGGAGCAGGCCTCCCTCGGGCGGGATGCGTTCGAGGATTACATGGTGCTGACGGCGCAGCCGTGACTCGGGGCCTGCGGCATCCTATATCTATCGTTCAGGAGGATATTGCCATGGCCGGTGGATGGGCGCGCGACGGCGCGGTGTCTGAACAGATCGAAGCTTCGATCGAGGACGAGTTGGCGCGGATGAAGGCCGCCAAGCGGCCCATGGGCGAGAGCCTGACGCATTGTGCCGAGTGCGAGGAGGAAATCCCCCAAGCGCGGCGCGAGGCGCTGCCGGGCGTGAAGCTGTGTATCGATTGCAGCCAGGAACGCGACGGCGCGCAGCAGGCGCGGGGCGGGATCAACCGGCGCGGCTCGAAAGACAGCCAGCTGAAATAGCCAGGTGTCGCGGGGGCTCTGCCCCCCACGGCGAAACATGGTTTCGCCGCTCCCCCGGGATATTTCGGGCCAGAGGAAGAGATGGGCTCAGCGCCTTGGCGCGCGGCGGGTGAGGCGACGCCAGAGCGGGACGATGTCGAGCGAGGCCACGGCAACGCCAAGGGGGATCATCCAGAAGCCCAGCACCGGCAGGAAGCCGAAGAGCCCGCCGAGTATCAGCAAAACACCCAGCACCAGCCGCAGCCCCGGGGGGACGCGCGCGCGGATGCGCACGAGGGCGCGTCTGAGCCGGGTGCGCAGGCTGTGGGGGCTGTGGGTGCGGGGCAGGATCAGTCCTCCATCGCCTCCAGTTCGTCGATGAAGCCGGAGATCATCGAAAGGCCCTTGTCCCAGAAGGCCGGGTCGGAGGCGTCGAGGCCGAAGGGGGCCAGAAGCTCCTTGTGGTGCATCGAGCCGCCCGCCTTGAGCATGTCGAAATACTTGTCCTGGAAGCCGTCCGGGTTTTCCTCGTAGACGGCATAGAGCGCGTTCACCAGACCGTCGCCAAAGGCGTAGGCGTAGACGTAGAAGGGCGAGTGGACGAAGTGGGGGATGTAGGCCCAGAAGGTCTCGTACCCCTCCATGAAGTCGAAGGCGGGGCCGAGGGATTCGCCCTGCACGGACATCCAGAGGGCGCCGATGTCTTCCGAGGTCAGCTCGCCGCCGCGGCGGGCGTCGTGCAGCTTGCACTCGAAATCGTAGAAGGCGATCTGGCGGACGACGGTGTTGATCATGTCCTCGACCTTGCCGGCGAGCAGGACCTTGCGTTCGGCGTTGTCCTTGGCGGCATCCAGCAGTTTGCGGAAGGTCAGCATCTCGCCGAAGACGGACGCGGTTTCCGCGAGGGTCAGGGGGGTGGAGGAGAGGAGCTCGCCCTGTTCGGCGGCAAGCACCTGGTGCACGCCGTGGCCCAGCTCGTGCGCGAGGGTCATCACGTCGCGCGGTTTGCCGAGGTAGTTCAGCATGACGTAGGGGTGCACGTCCGTCACGGTGGGGTGGGCGAAGGCGCCGGGGGCCTTGCCGGGTTTGACGGCGGCGTCGATCCAGCCCTTGTCAAAAAACGGCTCCGCCAGATCGCCCATGCGCGGGTCGAAATCGGAATAGGCGTCCATGACCATGCTGCGGGCGGTCGGCCAGTCGATCTTGCGCGGGGCCTCCATCGGCAGGGGCGCGTTGCGGTCCCAGACCTGCATCCGCTCGAGGCCGAGCCATTTACGCTTCAGTTCGTAGTAGCGGTGGCTGAGCTTGGGGTAGGCGTCGACCACGGCGTTGCGCAGGGCCTCGACCACCTCGGCCTCGACATCGTTGGAAAGGTGGCGCGAAGTCTGGGCGGTGGGCATGCCGCGCCAGCGGTCGATGACCTCTTTTTCCTTGGCGGTGGTGTTGTGGACGCGGGCGAAGGTGCGGATGTTGGCCTGGAAGGTGCGGGCCAGCTCGCGGGCAGCAGATTCGCGCTTGGCGCGGTCCTGTTCGGTGAGCAGGTTGAGGGTGGATTCGATGCCCAGTTCCTCGCCGTCCACGTCAAAGGTGAGGCCGGCGATGGTCTCATCGAAGAGGCGTTCCCACGCGTCGCCGACGACGCCGAGGTCGTGGAGGAATTTTTCCAGCTCGTCAGAGAGCTGGTAGGGCTTCATCGCCTGGATGCGGCGGATGACAGGCGCGTAGCGGGCGAGATCGGCGTTCTCGGCATACATCGCCACAAGGGTGTCGGTGTCGAGCCGGTTGAGCTCGAGGGTGAAGAAGACCAGCGGGGTGGTGTAGTTGGTGATCTTTTCCTGGCAGTCGGAGAGGAACTTGGCCCGCTCGCCATCGGTGGTTTGCTGGTAGTAACGCAGGCCGGCGAAGGACATGATGCGGCCCGCGACGGAAGAGATCTTCTCGTTGCGCTGGATGCATTCGAGGAGGCCTGCGGCATCGAGATCGGCCAGCTTGCCTTCGTAGTCGGCGGCAAAGTCGGCGCAGGCCTGTTCCAGCCAGTCGAGATCGCGCTTGAGTTCGGGCGCGTCCTGACCGGTGTAGAGATCGTCGAGGTTCCATTCCGGCAGGTCGCCCAGGTTGTCGGAGCCGGAAGAGGCGTTGACGTCGAAGGCGGGTTTGGGAAGATGGAACATTCGGATCTCCTGATGTGCGTGCGTTGGTCAAGACATAGGGGGCGGGACGGGCAGGCTCAAGCCGGGATCGGGATTGCGTGCGTTACGGGGGACGGGCGCGCGGTCATCCCAGGCCTGATCCGGGATCTCTTGTTGTTGAAGATCCTCCGGTCGAGCCCGAGGATGGCGCGGTATGTCAGGCCGTTCCGGCGAGCAAGGCACGCTGAAGCAGGAGGGCATTGGGTGAGAGCGGCGCGGACGCGCGGTGGTTGAGCCAATAGCGGCGTGTGGTCGTCAGGCTGTCGTCGCTCACGGGGACGAGTCGGCCGGTTTTGACGAGGGTGTCGAGCATCGGCAGGCTGGCCAGGGCGATGCCCTCGCCTGCCAGGGCGCGGCCGATGCTGTGGCCGTAGCTGCGGCAGATCTCGATGGACCGGCCGGTCAGTCCGGAGGCCGGCTTGCGGTCGCGCCAGATGCGCCAGTTGATCCAGTCGGGCGCGAGACGGGGGTAGTCGAGCAGCGGGAGATCGGGGTGGTCTGCAAGGCGGGCGGCGATGGGCGGCGTCGCGGCGGGTACGATCGTTTCGTCGAAGAGCGGTGTGCCTGTCCAGCCGGGCGGCGGCGCTTCGCCGTAGTGGATGGCAAGGTCGAGCGTGTCGGCTGTGAGGGCCGTGGGGTCGTCGGCGGTGAGCACGCTGACATTGCAGGCATCCGAACTGGTGGCGAAGGCCTGAAGCCGGGGATAGAGCCAGAACATCGACATTGCGCCGTTGGCCGCGATCCGGAGCGTGCTGGTGTCGGCGGCACGGGCCATGTCGAGTGACGCCGCCAGGTAGTCGAGCGCGAGGCGCACGGGCTCTTCCAGCCGAAGGGCGGTGTCGGTGGGCACCGCATGGCGCGCGCCGCGGTCGAAAAGCGGCGTCCCGAGCCAGTCTTCGAGCTGGCGGATGCGCTTGCTGACGGCGGCCTGGGAGACCATGAGCTCGGGCGCGGCGGCGGAAAATCCGCCCCGTTTCATCACAGTGTTGAAGAAGATGAGAGTTTCCAGCGGGGGAAGGTCTCGGCGGTCCTGAGTCATTCCCTGAGGTTATCCAAGAGCGTGAGAATTTCCAGCGTTTTCGAGGTGCATTGGGTCGGATATGGAATGCATGAAATTGCGCCGAGGAGGATGACATGGCGGAACTGGACTGGCACGCGGAGCGCGCGGACCTTGCGGATCTGGCGCTGCTGGACCGGGCGCCCGAGGATGAGGGCATCGACCTTGCGGCGGTGCGCGGCTACCGGCTGGGCCGGGTGCGGGCGGAGATGGGCAAGCGGGACATCGCGGCGGTTCTTTTGTCCGATCCTGTGAACATCCGCTATGCCACGGGGGCGCGGAACATGCAGGTGTTCAGCCAGCGCAATGCGCCGTCGCGGTATCTGCTGCTGACGCAGGACCGCTCGATCCTGTTCGAGTTCACCGGCTGTGCGCACCTTGCCGAGGGGCTGGAGACGATCGACGAGGTGCGCGTGGCACGCACCGCGAGTTTTGTGGCGGCGGGGCCGGATATCGCCAAGCGGGAGAAAGCCTGGGCTGCCGAGATGGCGGACCTGGTGACCTCGCTGGTGGGCAAGGGTACGACGCTGGGGATCGAGCGGCTGAATGCCGGGAGTGCCATTGCGCTGCGCGATGCGGGCCTCAGGATCGTGGATGCGCAGGAGCCGGTCGAGATGGCGCGGGCGATCAAGTCGGCCGAGGAAATGAAATGCGTCAATGCCTCGCTGCGGGCGACGGAAATCGGCGTGGCAAAGCTGCGCGCGGCGATAAGGCCGGGGATGACCGAGGCGGAGCTGTGGTCGGTGCTGCACCAGTCAGTGATCGCGCAGAATGGGGATTACGTGGAGACCCGCCTACTGAATGCCGGGGAGCGGACCAACCCGTGGTTCCAGGAGACGAGCGAGAACGTGATCGGAGTGAATGAACTGATTGCGCTGGATACGGACGTTGTGGGGTGCCACGGCTATTATTCGGATTTCTCGCGTACGTTCCATTCCGGACCGGACAAGCCCAGCGTGACGCAGCGAGAGCTTTACAAGGTGGCCCATGAGCAGGTGCATCACAACATGGGCATCCTGCGGCCCGGCATGACGTTCCGTGACTATGCCGATGCGGCGTGGGAGATTCCGGAGCAATACTATGCCAACCGCTACTACCTGTCGGCGCATGGCTGCGGGATGACGGGGGAGTATCCGTACCTCTATCACCACGGGGATTTCCCGGATGCAGGCTATGACGGGGTGATCGAGCCGGGCATGACTTTGTGTGTCGAGAGCTATATCGGCGCGGAAGGCGGGACGGAGGGGGTGAAGCTGGAGCAGCAGGTGCTGATCACCGAGACGGGCGTGGAGCTGCTGTCGCGCTTTCCGTTCGAGGACGATCTGTTGCGGTGAGGCGGGGGAGATTATTCGTACGAATTTTCTTTAGCCGTAGTGGGTCAGCATGTCGCGGAGGTCTTCGATCGTGTTGGCCTCCTGCACGGGCTTGTCGTGGCGCCAGCGTTTCATGCGCGGGAAGCGCAGGGACACGCCGGACTTGTGGCGGGTGGATTCCATGATGCCCTCGAAGGCGATCTCGAAGACATGTTCGGGTTTGACCTGCCGCACGGGGCCGAAGCGTTGCAGGGTGTTCTTGCGCACCCAGGCGGTGATTTTGCGAAATTCGGTGTCGGTGAGGCCGGAATAGGCCTTGGTGAAGGGCACCAGATCGTTGCCGTCGCGCACGGCGAAGGTGAAATCGGTGAAGAGGTTGGCACGCCGGCCGCTGCCCTGCTGTGCGTAGATCATCACGGCGTCGATGGTCAGGGGGTCGAGCTTCCATTTCCACCAGTCGCCTTTCTTGCGGCCGGAATGGTAGGGGGAGTCCTTGCGCTTGAGCATGAGGCCCTCGGCGCGCGCGTCTCTTGCGGTCGCGCGGGTCTCGCGCAGATCGTCCCACGATTGGAAGGAGATGAGTGGGGATTGGCGGATGGGCGCCTCAAGCGGAAGGTCTTGCAGAAGGGCTTCGAGGCGGGTGCGGCGCTCGGCGAAGGGTGTGCCGCGCAGGTCCGTTCCGTTATCCTCCAGCAGGTCGTAGGCGTAGAGGATGACCGGCGCGTCCTTCAGCAGTTTCTTCGGCACGGTCTTGCGCCCGATGCGTTTCTGCAGGGCGTTGAAGGACATCGGGCCATCGTCCTGCCAAGCCAGGATTTCGCCGTCGAGCACGGTGCCGGGGGGCAGGTAGTCGCGGGCGCGGGCAAGTTCGGGAAAGCGGTCGGTCATCAGTTCCTCGCCGCGCGACCATGTGAAGTGTTCGCCCCCACGCAAGATCAGCTGGCCGCGGATGCCGTCCCATTTCCATTCGGCCAGCCAGTTGGCGGGGTCACCCAGCGTTTCGGGTTCCTCGTCGTCGAGGCCATAGGCGAGGCAAAATGGATAGGGGCGCGAGAGGTCGGCACTGGCGTCGTGGGCTTCGATCAGCGTGGACCATGACGTGCTGTCCGGTGTCCAGTCGCCCATCAGGCGGTGGGCTAGCTCGGCCTCGTCCCGGTCTGTGGCCTGCGCCAGCGCGCGGATCATCAGCTTGCGCGAGATACCGATGCGGAAGCCGCCCGTCAGAAGCTTGTTGAAGACCAGCCGTTCATGGGGCTGCATCTGGTCCCAGGCGTCGAGGATCGCCGCCTTGCGCGCCTCTTCGGTCTCGTGGTCGAGCGCACGGAGACGGGCGATCCATGTGGCGAGGCTGTCGTCATGGTCGCGCGCCGGGGGCGGCAGAACGAGAGCGATGGTTTCCGACAAGTCGCCGACGATCGGGTAGCTTTCCTCGAAGAGCCAGAGCGGGATGCCGGCGCGGTCGGCGGCCCATTCGCGCAGCTTGGTGGTGGTGATGGCGCGGCGGGGGCGGCGGCCGGAGAAGAGCGCGACGGTCCAGAGCTTGTCGTCGTCTGGGGCGGTGGAGAAGTAATCGGCCAGGGCGGCGACCTTGGTGTTGGTTTTGGTGGTCTGGTCCAGCGTGGTGAAGAGGGACGCGAAGCGTTTCATGCCGCCCCCTCCGCGTCGTCGGTGGCGTCGAGCGTTTCGCCGGTAAATTCGGTAGGGACGACTTGGGCATTCCAGCCCTGTTCGTTCAGGTAGCGCGCGAAGATATCCGTGTAACCATGTGTTGCATATATGTTTTCCGCGCCCGTCTCCTTGATGGCGGAGATCAGGCCGGGCCAGTCGGCATGGTCCGACATGACGAAGCCGCGATCCACGGCGCGGCGGCGGCGGACGCCGCGCAGGCGCATCCATCCAGAGGCGAAACCGGTCGAGGCCGGGCGGAAGCGGCGGGCCCATGTGCTGCCCAAAGCCGAGGGCGGCGCGAGGACGAGCGCGCCGGGGTGATCCTTGGCCTTGAGGTCGGAGGTGACGTGCAGCGTGTCGGGCAGTGCGAGGCCCTGGTCGCGCAGGACGGCGTTGGTGTTTTCCACCGCGCCATGGGTGAGGATGGGGCCGATGGAGGGATCGAGCAGCGACAGGACTCGCTGGGCCTTGCCGAGAGAATAGGCCCCAAGGAGCGAGAAGGTGCCGGCGGCGGCATTGGTCGCCCACCAGTCGTTGATTTGCTTGGCGGCGTCCTCTTCGGGTGTCCAGATGAAGACCGGCAGGCCGAAGGTGCATTCGGTAATGAAGCTGTGACATGGCACCGGCTCGAACGGTTCGGACAGGCGGTCCGCTTCGGTCTTGTAGTCGCCGGAGACGACCCAGACCTCGCCTTCGACTTCTACGCGGATCTGGGCCGAGCCCGGGACGTGGCCGGCGGGGTGGAAGGACACGTGCGCCTCGCCGATTTGGCGCGTTTCGCCGTAGTCGACCGTGTCGAGGGTGATCTCGCCAAGACGGTGGCGCATCACAGGCGCGGCAGCGGCGGTCGAGAGATAGCGGGCGTGGCCGGGCCGGGCGTGGTCGGCGTGGCCATGGGTGATGAGCGCCCGGTCGACGGGGCGCCACGGGTCGATGAAGAAATCGCCGGCGGGGCAGTAGATGCCTTGGGGTTTGAATTCCAGAACCATGCGGGGAAGTTAGCGTGGCGGCCGGCAGGGGCCAGAGGATGAATGCTTGCCGTGGCGGGCAGGCCCGCTATCGTCGGACGAAACAGACAGGGGACAAGAACGTATGCGGTTCGTGAGATACGGGGCACCGGGGCGGGAACAGCCCGGGATGCTGGACGCCGAGGGGCGGGTGCGTGACCTGAGCGGCGTGGTGGCGGATATTTCCGGCGCTGTGCTTGGGGCGCTGCCGAAGCTGGACCCGGAAAAGCTGCCGCTTGTGGACGGCACGCCGAGGCTGGGGCCGCCGGTCGCGGGGATCGGCAAGCTGATTGGCATCGGGCTGAATTACAGCGACCATGCCGCCGAGATCGGGATCGAGCCGCCGGCCGAGCCGGTTGTATTCATGAAGGCCACGTCGAGCATTACCGGGCCGGATGACGACGTGGTGCTGCCGCGCGGATCGACCCACAGCGACTGGGAGGTCGAACTGGGCGTGGTGATCGGGCGCGAGGCGAAATACGTGACCGAGGCCGAGGCACTGGATTACGTGGCGGGCTATACCATCGTCAACGACGTGTCCGAGCGGCATTTCCAGATCGAGCGCAGCGGGCAATGGACCAAGGGCAAGAGTTGCGACACGTTCGGGCCGATCGGGCCGTGGCTGGTCACGCCGGACGCAGTGGGCAACGTGCAAAGCCTTGATATGTGGGCGGATGTTAGCGGGGAGCGGATGCAGACCGGCAACACTTCGACCATGATCTTTACCGTGGCGCAGATCGTCGCGCATCTGAGCGAGGTGATGCGGCTGGAGCCCGGAGATGTGATTGCCACCGGCACCCCGCCGGGCGTGGGCATGGGGCGGGACCCCAAGCGGTACCTCAAGCCTGGCGACGTGATGGAGTTGGAGATCCAGGGGCTTGGGCGTCAGCGTCAGACGGTGCGTGCCGATTCCTGACGCGCGCGTAGAAGCCGACCAGTTTGCCGATCAGCGCGTCGCGGATATGGGGGGCTTCCTGAAGCACCTCGTGACGGGCACCTTGGGCGATTTCCAGTTCGCCGCCGGGCCAGCGGGCCATGCGGTCATGGACGCGTGAGACATCGACGATGTCCTCTTCCGAGCCCAGCAGGCACAGACAGGGCATATCGGGCGAAGGGCGGCGCCACATCTGGCGGGTGCCAAGAAGCGATTCGTAGAGCCAGCGCAGGGAAGGGCCGCCGATGGTCAGTTCCGGACGCGCGGTGACCTGGGCGATCATGTGCTTGTAGCTTTCGAAATCGGTGGTCAGGCGATTTTTCTCGAACGGCTCGACCAGCACGTAGCTTTTGGGCGAGGTGCCGGGGGCGTAGACGTGATCGAATCCGACGCTGCGGCTGCTCCAGCCCAGGGACCAGGCGACGGGGCGCAGCGCGGCGGAGATGCGGATGCCCCACATCGGCGCCGAGAACGACGCCGCCGCCACCGGCAGGCCGTCCATCACCGACTTGAGCGCGATGCCGCCGCCCATGGAATGACCCAGCACGAACCAGGGCTTGGGCAGGTCGAGGTCCCGCGCGGCGTCGACCATGGCGGCGACATCGTGCTGGTAGTCGTCGAAATGCAGCACGTGGCCCGACATCTTGTCCTCGATCAGCCGGTCGGCAAGGCCCTGTCCGCGCCAATCGACGACCAGCGTGGTCAGGCCCGCGGCGGTGAACTGCCTGGCCGTGCGGCCGTATTTCTCGATATACTCGGTACGACCGGGAAAGAGCAGGAGCGTGCCGGCGCTTTCGCCCGTATCGTCCTGCGGACGCCAGATCCCGAGCCGGATGCGCACCCCGTCGGCGGTGTCGCACCAGTAGGCGCGGCCGCCATCGGGGCCGTCGGCTATGTCGTCGAAGAAAGGCGCGTCCGTCAGCATGGGCGTCAGGACAGGACAGAGCCGAGTTTCATCGCGGTGCCCATGTCGCCGTCGACCGACAGCTTGCCCGACATGAAGGCGGCGGTCGGGTCGAGATCGCCTTCGAGGATCGACTGAAAGGTTTCGGCGTCGGCGGTCATGGTGACGTCGGTTTCGTCATTGCCTTCGCGCACGCCGGATTCGTCGATCACGATGGAGCCCTCGTTCTCGATCACGAACTTTGCGCTGCCGTCGAAGCTGCCGTTCATTTTGGCGGACAGGGCCTCGACCGCGGATTTCGTTACGTCGCTCATGTCAGTTCCTCCAGATTTGATCGACCGGGGGCTTTGATTCCCGGTCATGCGCGCTAAACTGGGAGTGTTATGGGCGTTATGAACCGACTTTCCAAATATATCGTCGCGGCAGTTTTGCCGTTAGTCATGTTTTCCTTACCCGTGGCGGCGCAGGATGCGGCGCTCGATCCGCTTTTTCAGCAGTTGAAGGAAGCGGAGCCACGGGATGCCGGCCGGATCGCCAAGGAGATCGAGCTGGCCTGGACGCGATCGGGTTCGGCCACGGCGGATCTGCTGCTGAAACGCGGGCGCGACGCGCTGGAGGCCGGGGACACCGGCGCCGCGATCGAGCATTTTACCGCGCTGACCGATCATGCGCCGGATTTCGCCGAAGGATTTCACATGCGGGCGATGGCCTATGCCGACTCCGAGATGTTCGGCCCTGCGCTGGCCGACATCGAGCGGGCGCTGGTGCTGAACCCGCGGCACTACAATGCCATCGCGAGCCTCGGCGGTATCCTCTATCACGTCGAGAACTACGAGAAGGCCAAGCAGGCATTCGACCTTGTGCTGGCCCTGCATCCACATCATGAAGACGTGGCGCAGGTGATGCCGCTGGTGGAACGCGAGATCGGCGGCAGGGACCTGTAAGCACTTAAACGACAAGGGGCAAGTCCCATGGGCGAGCAGTCGAGGATCCTGGCGGTCCTGGGCCCGACGAATACCGGAAAAACCCATTTCGCGATCGAGCGGATGCTGGGGTATCGCACGGGGGTGATCGGCCTGCCGCTGCGCCTGCTGGCGCGGGAGGTCTATGACAAGATCGTCGCTGTGCGCGGTCCGTCGGTCGTGGCACTGGTTACCGGCGAGGAGCGGATCGTGCCGCCGCGGACGCAATACTGGGTCTGCACGGTCGAGGCGATGCCCGAGGGGATGGGCGCGGATTTCGTCGCGGTGGACGAAATCCAGCTATGTGCCGATCCTGAGCGGGGGCATGTGTTCACCGACCGCCTTTTGCGGATGCGGGGGCAGAAAGAGACGCAGTTTCTGGGCGCGCACACCATGCGCGGGGCGATTGCGGCGTTGGTGCCGGGGGTGGAATTCGTCGGGCGCGAGCGGATGAGCCAGCTGACCTACACAGGTTCGAAAAAGATAAGCAAGATGCCCGCACGCTCGGCCATCGTGGGGTTTTCGGTTGAGAATGTATATGCCTTTGCCGAGCTGCTGCGCCGCCAGAAGGGCGGTGCGGCGGTCGTGATGGGGGCCTTGAGCCCCCGGACGCGCAACGCGCAGGTGGATCTTTATCAGAATGGCGACGTGGATTACCTGGTGGCCACCGACGCCATCGGGATGGGGCTGAACCTGGACATCAACCACGTCGCGTTCTCGTCCCTGACGAAGTTTGACGGGCGGCGGATGCGCAACCTTGCCCCCAATGAACTGGGCCAGATCGCCGGGCGCGCGGGGCGGGGCATGACCAGCGGCACCTTCGGGGTTACGGGTGAGGCGCCGGAGCTGCCCGAAGATATGGCGCAGGCGATCATGGATCATCGCTTTACCCCCATTCGCAAGCTGGAATGGCGCAACGCGGCGCTGCAGTTCGGGACGGTCGACGCGCTGATCGCGTCGCTGGAACAGAAGCCCGAGGATGACTGGCTGGCCCGGGCGCGGGAGGCGGATGACCTTGTGGTGCTGCGCACGCTGGCCGGGGATGCCGAAATTGCAGCGCGCGCCAGCGACGGCGCGTCGGTGCGGCTGTTGTGGGATGTGTGCCGGGTTCCGGACTTCCGCGGGATCAGCCACGCGGAACATGCGGGCCTGCTTGAGCGTATATTCAGTGACCTGCACGAACATGGCCGTGTCAGCGAGGACTGGCTGGCCGGGCACGTGGCGCGGATCGACCGGACGGACGGGGATATCGACACGCTCTCCAAACGCTTGGCGTATATCCGCACATGGACCTATGTTGCCCAGCGAAAGGGCTGGGTCGAGGACGAAAATCATTGGCGCGAAACCACCCGCGCTGTAGAAGACCGCCTGTCGGACGCGTTGCATGACGCGCTGACGCAAAGATTTGTGGACCGGCGCACCAGCGTGCTGATGCGCCGGCTCAAGCAGAAGGACGCCATCGTGGCCGAAGTGAATGACAAGGGTGAAGTGACCGTCGAGGGCGAATTCGTCGGACGGTTGGAAGGGTTCCGGTTCCGTCAGGACAAGACGGCCGGCGGACAGGAGGCCAAGGCGGTGGCACAGGCGAGCCTGCAGGCGCTGGCGCCGCATTTCCATCTGCGGGCGGACAAGTTCTACAATGCGCCCGACACCGAGATCGATTTTACCGAGCAGGGCGGCCTGATGTGGGGCGAAAGTGCCGTCGGCAAACTGGTGGCCGGGGCCGATCCGCTGAAACCGCAGGTCGAGGCCTTTGTCGATGAGACCGCCGGGCCCGAAGTGATGCAGAAGGTACAGCGCCGCTTGCAGCATTTCATCGACCGCAAGGTGGCGACGCTGTTCGAGCCGCTTCTGAACATCCAGCGAGACGAGGCGTTGAGCGGGCTGGCGCGGGGCTTCGGTTTTCAGCTGGTCGAGAATTTCGGGATCATTCCGCGTGGCGAAGTCGCCGATGAGGTCAAAGCGCTGGACCAGGACGCGCGCGGGCAGTTGCGCAAGCATGGCGTCCGCTTTGGCCAGTTCACGGTTTTCATGCCGCTGTTGCTGAAACCCGCGCCGACGCGCCTGCGTCTGGTGCTGTGGTCGTTGAAAATGGGTTTGGAAGAGTTCCCCGAGGCGCCGCCGCCTGGGCTGGTAACGGTGCCGTCGGGTTCGGCTGCGCCGCGAGGATATCATTCCATGTCGGGCTATCGGGCCGCGGGCGAGCGGGCGATCCGGATCGACATGCTTGAGCGGCTGGCGGATATGCTGCGCTCAGAGGACAGCCGCGGCGGCTTTGAGGCCAATGCCGACATGCTGTCGATCACCGGCATGACGCTGGAGCAGTTTGCCGACCTGATGCAGGGCCTGGGCTATAATGCCGAACAGGGCGAGCGTGAGAAGGTCAAGCCGGTGGATGCCGCGCTGGAGGACGCTCCGGAGCCGTCCGAGGCCGGAGCGGTGCCGGAGCAAACGACCGCCGAAGACGCGGTGGAGCAAATTGTCGAGGACGGGCTGGCGCCGGTGACCGAGGTGCCACCGGAAGACCCGGAGGTCGAGCCGGATATTCCCGAGATGTCGGAAACCGAGGTGCCGCTGGGCGAGGTGCCCGACGCCGCCAAGGACGAGATCGAGCTGGAGGTCTATTACACCTTCACCTGGGCCGGGCGCGCGGCGAAGACCCGCGGGGAGGGCCGTGGCAAACCGCAGGGCGGCAAGCCGAGACCCAAGGGCGGCAAGCCGAAAGGCAAGGGCAAGCCGCGCCGCGAGGAGGGCGCCAAGAGCTTTTCTTCCCGTCCCGAGAAGAAGGATCGGATCGATCCCGACAACCCGTTCGCGGCAGCCCTTATGGGGCTGAAGGACAAGTCGTGAGATGAGCGAGCCGGGCCAGCCGAAGATCCGGCTGGACAAGTGGCTGTGGCATGCGCGGTTCTTCAAGACCCGCAGCCTTGCTACGAAGCTGGTGACGGGTGGGCATGTGCGGGTCAATTCGCAACGCGTCTCGAAAGCGTCGTCCCCGGTGGGGCCTGGCGATGTGCTGACCTTTCCCAAAGAGCGCGATATCCGTGTGATCCGCATCGTCGCCATCGGCGAGCGGCGTGGCCCGGCGCCGGAGGCGAAGGGGCTTTACGACGATCTGGACCCGCCGAAGCCGCGCGACCACGTGGCCGAGCCGTCAAACCCGCGATACGAGGGGAAGGGGCGTCCGACGAAGAAGGATCGCCGCAAGATGGACCAGGAAACGCGATAGGAAGGCGCGAAGGGACGTCTGGCGCTTGAATGATCCGCCGGACTGGATTACGTCAGCCCGAAGAGATCAGGACCGGGGCGTGAGATGACCTATATCGTCAATGACAATTGCATCGCGTGCAAATACACCGACTGCGTGGAGGTGTGCCCCGTGGATTGTTTCTACGAGGGGGAGAACATGCTTGTGATCCACCCCGACGAGTGCATCGACTGTGGCGTTTGCGAGCCCGAATGCCCCGCCGACGCGATCCGCCCGGATACCGAGCCGGACATGGAGAAATGGGTGGAGTTCAACCGCAAGTATTCGGAGATGTGGCCGGTGATCGTGACCAAGAAAGACCCGCTGCCCGAGGCGGACGAGCGCGACGGCGAGGATGGAAAGCTGGAGAAATACTTTTCCGAGGCGGCAGGCGAAGGCGGCTGAGGCGGCCTCTGCGGGCGGGACCCGATTCGTTTGATCAAACGATTGACGCTTCGTCAATCGCGGTAACTTCGCCGCATAACGACTTGGTGGCGAAGGTATAATCCGGCTGGCGCTTCGAGCCCGCTTCCCGTGGCGTCTTTTTTGTGATACACTCCCGTTACAAATGTAGACACCGCCCATATATTATCCATCTGCCCGCGCTGACGCATGGGAGGTGGATTTCTTGTGCTTGACGCCAGACCCTGATGGCCCGCCGCCCGGGAGATGCTCCGCCAAGTTTGAACTGGGAAGCTTGTGAGGAAAACCTGAATGAGCAAATCGAAGAAGTCCGAGTTTCGCCCTGACGATTACGTTGTGTACCCCGCGCACGGCGTTGGCCAGATCATGTCGATCGAGAAGCAGGATATCGCCGGGATTGAACTGGAACTGTTCGTGATCTCCTTTGAGAAGGACAAGATGACGTTGCGGGTTCCGACCCACAAGGCGACCGAGATCGGCATGCGCAGCCTGTCGAGCCCGGACGTGGTGTCGAAGGCGATGACCACGCTTAAGGGCAAGGCCAAGGTGAAGCGCGCCATGTGGTCGCGCCGGGCCCAGGAATATGAACAGAAGATCAATTCGGGCGATCTGATCGCGATTGCGGAAGTGGTGCGTGACCTGCACCGCACCGACGACCAGCGCGAGCAGAGCTATTCCGAGCGTCAGCTGTACGAGGCGGCGCTGGAGCGTCTGACCCGTGAAGTGGCCGCCGTGAGCGGCGGCGACGAGGTTCAGGCCGCGAAGGAAGTCGACGAGGTGCTGGTGTCGCGCGCGGCGTGACCCATCCGAAAATTTGAAGGGAAGGGCCGTGCCGGTGGGTGCGGCCTTTTGCTTTTGTGCGCTTGCCGGGAGATCCGGGATGAGGCTGGCCGGCGGGCCGCGCGAGAGGTGGGCTCACGCCTCCCTGCGGTCGTCCGAGATGTCCTCGGCGGCCTTTTCTTCCAGTTGCGACAGCAGCATGGTCTGCAGTTCCGCCTCCAGCTCCTTGGCGCGCTTGATATAGGCGCCGTTCTGGATGGTGGGAATGTTAGGGTCCCACAGCGCCGCCAGGTCGCGCACGGAGTCGCGGTCGTGGTGGTAGAAGGTCTTTTGCAGCTCTGCCGCCTCGAACTCGGTCAGTCCCATGTTTTCCAGCACGTAGCGCCCGGCGCGCAGGGAACTGTCGAAAACTTCCCGCACGATGTCGTCTGCGCCGGCCTTGTAGAGTCGGAAGACATGGGTGCGGTCGCGAGCGCGGGCGACGATGTGCAGATCGGGCCGTTCCCGCCGGGCGAAGGCCACGAGGCGCGTGGTGGCGTCGGGGTCGTCGAGAGCGGCCACCAGTACCTTGGCCTGATTGAGGCCCGCGGCATGCAGCAGATCGGGCCGGCCGGGATCGCCCAGAAAGCCCTTGATGCCGAAGCGGCGCATCCGCTGGATCGCGGCAAGGTCGTGGTCCAGCACGACGGTCTCGAACCCCGAGGAGCGGACCATGCGGTTGACCACCTGCCCGAAGCGTCCGATGCCGGCGATGATGACCGGCCCCTTGGCGTCGATCTCGTCGGGTTCCTGCGCGTCGGAGGGGTCGGTCATACGGGTCGACAGGTAGTCGTAGAGGATGAACAGGAGCGGCGTGATCAGCATCGAGATGGCGATGACGAGCAACAGCGTCTCGCGCAGTTCCACGGGGATGACGTTGTTCTGACCCGAGAAGTTGATCAGCACGAATCCGAATTCGCCCGCCTGCGCCAGACCCAGCGTGAAGAGCCAGAGATTGCGGCCCTTGAGCCCGAAGATGCGGCCCAGCCCGTAGAGGATGCCGCCCTTGATCAGGATGATGGCAAAGGCCAGCCCCATGATCGTGAAAAACGAGGCGAAGAGGATCGAGAAGTTGATGCCCGCGCCCACGGTGATGAAGAAAAGGCCCAGCAGGAGGCCCTTGAAGGGTTCGATATCGCTTTCCAGCTCGTGCCGGAACTCGGACGAGGCGAGGACCACGCCGGCGAGGAAGGCGCCGAGGGCGGGCGAGAGGCCGACGAGGTTCATCACGAAGGCGATGCCCACCACGATCAGGAGCGCCAGCGCGGTGTACATCTCGCGCAGGCGGGCGTGGTGGATGAAACGGAAAACGGGGCGCGTGGCATAGACGCCGAAAACGATGATGCCGGCCACGGCCCCCAGCGTCAGGAGCGTGACGCCCCAGGCGGGAAGGCTGTCGATCATGGACTGGGCCACCTGCACGGGGGCACCGCCATGGTCGCCCTCGGCGAGGTGGCCTTCGTCGGCCAGCCGTTGAAGGGTTTCGCCCAGGATCATGTCAGGTGTCTTGGGCAGGGCCAGGAGCGGCAGGAAGGCCAGCATCGGAATGACGGCGATATCCTGCGTCAGCAGCACGGAAAAGGTCGAGCGCCCGCCGCCGGTTTGCATCAGGCCCTTTTCCGACAGGGTTTGCAGGACGATGGCGGTCGACGAGAGCGCGAAGACCATGCCGATGGCCAGCGCCACGGACCATGCGACCCCGAGCGCCATGCAGCCTGCCATGACCGCGGCGGTGGTCAGGGTGATCTGCAACCCGCCCAGGCCGATGAGCTTGTGCCGCATGTCCCAGAGTGCCTTGGGTTCAAGCTCCAGCCCGATGATGAAGAGCATCATGACCACACCGAATTCGGCGAAATGCTGCAATTCCTCGGCATCGTGGCCGCCCAGCAGGCCGGGGATGTGGCCGATGGCGATTCCGGCCGCGAGATAGCCCAGCACAGAGCCGAGCCCCAGCCGTGCCACCAGCGGCACCGCGATCACTGCGGCCGCCAGGAAAACGGTGGCCTGAAAGAAAAATCCTTCCATCGGGGTCCCTTGCGGAAATTCGGACAGGCGTGGGCGTCGCCACGTGAGGGAGTATGCGGCGGGGTGGACGCGTGTGCAAACGACTTGGTGCCGCATTGCGCGCGTGGTGCTTCATTTTTTTGGGGTGCGCGCCTCTTTACGGCTGTGGAAGCCTCCGGCAGAGATTTACTCTGCCGAAAGAAGGGCGCAAGAGCGGTCTTTGGGCGACAGGTGCGGTGGCGACGGCGGTCAGCCGCGCGGCATGGTAAGGGTTACCGAGCGGCCCGATTTCACATAGCGCAGCTCGCTGGTGCCTATGGCGGCGACGCGCCCACCATCCAGCCGGTCGCCGACCTTGACCTTCTTGTAGCTGCCGTTGGCGAGGCGCACGAGGGCGCGGCGGTTGGAATTGCTGCCGTAGACGCCGATCAGGTTGACCTGGCGCATGCGGAGGGCATTCTTTTCCGTCGCCGCCCGGGCGACGGTGGTGGGCGTCGGGCCGCTGGGCGCGATGCGCTGGTTGCGGGGCACGGCGACAGCAGCGGTGCGAGCTTCCTGTTGTTCGGCAAGGCGCTGGCTGCGTTGGACGACGCGGCTGAAGTTCCGCGGCCGCGCGTTGGGCTTGACCGAGACCTTGACGGCCTCGGCGGTGGCCCCTGCGAAGGGGTCGGGGGCCGGGACCGCGGCGGCGGCCTGAAGTGCTGCGTTGACCGCCTCGGGGTCGGGCGAGACGTCTTCGGACGTTGCGGCAGCGGTCGCGGTGGAGGCCGCGGCGGCCTGTTCGGCCAGTTCCTGTGCGCTTTGGGGGCGCAGGCGCGGACGCAGGGAGGCAAGCTCGTCGCGGGTGCGGCCGCCCAGGGTTTCACGCTGGTTGGTTTCGGCCAGGTCGCCGGGACGCACTTTGGGACGCAGCGCGGCCATGCGCTCGGCGGCAGCGATTCGGGCGGCGGCGTCGGCCGGATCCTCGCCCGGCTGGGCCAGGCTTTCGGCCGGGCGCTCGGGGGGGACCAGCGCGGGCTGACCGGCGTAGATCAGCACGCCATCCGGGCTCAGCGCGCCATCGGGGGTCGGCTGCACGAGGCCGCGCGTATCCATGGTGAACATGGTATCGGCGGCGGCCGGATCGGCCGGGGTATCGGGGCGTGTGTCGCCGCGCAGGGTTTCGGGGGCGGGCAGCGCGACGGCGTCCTGTTCGACCACCTTTGGATCGATCGAGGTGAGGTAGAAATCGTCCAGCGTCTGCGTGCCGGGATCGGTGGGCGCGTCGGGGGCGCGTTGCCAGATGCCTGTGACGGCATAGCGGGTGCGGGCCTGCTGATCGGTCAGCTCGGCCGGGTTCGGTTCCGGCTGAGGGTCGGCACCCGGCGTCTCGGTGCCGTCAGAGGTGACGCCGGGCAGGGCGGCGAGAACCGTTTCGCCCTCCTCGCCGAGGTCAGCCTCGGGCATGTCGACGGTGTCGTCGGGCGAGATTTCGGCCTCGGGCGTTGCGGCGATCTGTTCCTGGGGATCGGGGTCGCCGCGCAGGACGCGGGAGATGCCGTCTTCGAGAAAGATCGAGGCCCAGGCGGCCACGCCGACGAGGAAAATCAGTAGCACGGCTGTCAGTATCAGCCCCAGAAAGCGCGGCTTGCCCCCGACCGAGGCGTGCTTGCGCGCACCGAAGACGGTCATGCGCTGGCGCTCCTGCTCGCGCTGCGCCTCGGGAGAGAGGCGTGCGGCGGCGCGCGTGTCGTGATGTTTGCCGGGCTTGCCCGATTGGCGGCGGGATATGAACGCCATGGCGCCGGAGGGCGCGGTCGACAGACCTTTCGCAACGGCGGGTGCTGCGAGGGGCGCGTTGGGGGTGTCCTCGGGAAGATCGGAAGGCGCCGGATCGGTGCTGTCGGCCATGAAGGCGGGCGGCGGCGGAATATCGCCACCGTCGTCATCGACGTCACCGTCCGAGCGCGCCAAAACCCCGTCATCGGCGGAACGGTCCGGGTCCGGTGGAGTGAGGCGAACCTCTTCGGAGGGGCGCAGCGTGGCGCCGATCCGTGCGGCGGCGTCGGCGGGCAGCGCGTCTTGTGGCGTGCCGGTTACCTTGGCGACGGCGTTAGGGACGGGCGGCGCGGCTGTCAGCGTCGGTTCGGTGCGCGGCGTTTCGCGCGCCGGTGCCTCGGCGACCGGCGTGACGCTGTCGCGGGTCGCGCCGGTCAGGCGGCGTGGGGCGGTCGGCAACGTGTCTCGCTGCGCGCGGATCG
This sequence comes from Roseovarius sp. MMSF_3350, assembly GCF_030733425.1. Taxonomy (GTDB): domain Bacteria; phylum Pseudomonadota; class Alphaproteobacteria; order Rhodobacterales; family Rhodobacteraceae; genus Roseovarius. Next base: position 275 of record NZ_JASHIZ010000024.1, on the reverse strand, counting down.
AGTTGAAGGCGACCGGAGCGGCGGGCGTTTCGGCGGCGGCACCGGTGTCGTCCTCCTTCGCGTCCGGGTGGGAGGCGGGGCCTGTCTCAACAGGAACGTCCTCAGCCTGCGCGGTCTTGGCCGCGGGGCCGGGCGTGGGGTTGGGCGGAATGTCCGGGTCCGGCGTTGGCGTAGGCTCGGGCGGGATGTCGGGCTGTGGCGTCGGGGGCACCTCCGGCACAGGCTCGGTGTCGGGCTGAATCTCGGGCTCGATCTCGGGGTCCGGCGCGGGGGGC
>NZ_JASHIZ010000023.1 GCF_030733425.1 Roseovarius sp. MMSF_3350 | reverse complement strand
CCCCCCCCCCCCCCCCCCCCCCCCCCCCCCCCCCCGCGACTGGATCAGCTTATTCGAAAGTCGAGGCGACTTCCCATTTCTTGATCAGCTCGTTCAGGCTGCCATCGTCCTTCATCGACTGGATCGCGGCGTTGAACGTCTCTTTCAACTCGGTGTCGGATTCGCGGACACCCATGCCGACGCCGCCGCCCAGCGGCACGTCTTCGCCCACGAACATCATGTCGCTGTCCTCGGCCACGATCGGCGCGAGGAAGGATTTGTCGGCCAGAACCGCGTCAGCCTCGCCGTTCTTGACGGCAGCGACTGTTTCCTCGGGCGTGGCGAATTCCACCAGCGTGGCGCCGGATTCCGCGATGTAGCCGGCCTGGATCGTGCCGGTCTGCGCGGCGATCACGCCACCTGCGACATCCACGTCCTCGGACATGCCGGCATAGGCCGACGGATCCGGCGGCGTGTAGTTCTGGGTGAAATCAATCACTTCGTCACGCTCGTCGGTGATCGACATGCCTGCGATGATGGCGTCGTAGTTGCCGCCCACCAGGTTGGGGATGATCGAATCCCAGTCATTCTTGACCCATTCGCAGGTCAGTTCGGCGCGCGCGCAGAGCTCGTCGCCCAGCTCCCGCTCGAAACCGTCGATTTCGCCCGCGTCGTTGACGAAGTTCCAAGGCGCATAGGCGCCTTCGGTGCCCAGGCGGATCGTCTTGTCCTGGGCCATCGCCATGCCGCCGGCCAGGGCCGCGGCGAGTGTGGATAGAACTAGCTTTTTCATAAGTGTCTCCCTTGCTTGGTTCTTTTGGTTCAGGCGGCCATCGTCGAGCTGAGAAACTGACGCAGCCGCTCGGATTTGGGCGAGCCGAAGAGTGTCTCCGGATCGCCTTCTTCTTCGATCAGGCCCTGATGCAGGAAAATGACGTGGTCCGACACGTCATGGGCCATTTTCATGTCGTGGGTCACGATCATCATGGTCCGCCCTTCGGCGGCCAGGTCCTTGATCACGCGCACGACTTCCTGTTCCAGTTCGGGGTCGAGCGCCGAGGTGGGTTCGTCGAACAAAAGCGCCTCGGGTTCCATGCAGAGCGCACGCGCGATGGCGGCGCGTTGCTGCTGCCCGCCAGAGAGTTGGGCCGGGTAGACATCGCACTTGTCGCCGATGCCGACCTTTTCGAGATAGCCGCGTGCGGCCTTCTCGACCTCATCCTTGGGACGGCCCAGCACGGTCACCGGCGCCTCCATCACGTTTTGCAGGATGGTCAGATGGGCCCACAGGTTGAACTGCTGAAACACCATCGACAGATTCGTGCGGATCCGCAGCACCTGCCTGGGGTCCGCCGGGTGCCGGTTCAGGCCAGACCCTTTCCAGGTCACGGGCTCGCCCTTGAATAGGATGTCTCCCTGCTGGCTGTCTTCCAGCAGGTTGGCGCAGCGCAGGATGGTCGACTTTCCCGACCCCGAAGAGCCGATCAGCGACACCACGCTGCCCTTCGGCGCGGTGATGTCCACCCCTTTGATGACCTCAAGGCTGCCATAGGCCTTGTGCAGATTTCGGATATCGATGACGGGCGTTTCGTCAGGCAAAGGCAGCTTCCGGTTTGCAGGTCAGTCAGTAACATCGGACAATAGGGCAGTAATTTTGGGCCAATGCAACTTGCAAAACGATGTTTTTTCGTCCGTTTCGTGCGTATTGCCCGGCTTTTGGGCGAATGCGGCGGGGTGTCGTTGCGTCAAGCACGCGGCGGTGCAGGCGTCGGAATGGCAAGATAGGCCTCGGGCGGAAGGCGCACGATTCCGCGCAGGCCAAGCGCGTTGCGGGTTTCGGACGGCAGGGCCGCGATTGCGGTCTCCACGGCCCGGAAAACCGTGTCAGCGTCGTTGGCCGGCGCGGTGATGAAGGGCAGGGCGGGGCTGGGATCCGTTGCGGCGATAACGCGCAGTTCAGTTGTGAAGGCCTCGAACCGCTGCATCAAACGCCAGGTCTGTGCATCGAGCGCCGCCAGATCCGCTCCTCCTTCGGCTACCGCGCGGGCCGAGGCCTGGTGGCTGCCGGTGCGCAGCGTATCGGTGAATTCAAATCCGTGCGCTTCGGCCCAGGCGGCGGGCGCGGCCCAGCCGCTTTGCGACATCGGCTCGTTATAGGCAAAGCGCGCAGCAGCGAACTCCACCGGATCGGTCCGTGCGTCCTTCGCCCGGGCCACGAAGACCGAGCGGTATTCGCCGGGACCGCACCCGTCCAAGGCATAATCCGGCGTGCCGACCAGCGCGACCCTGCCATGCAGTCGGGCGCGATAGGGGTAGCCGCAGGTCTGGGACAGCAAGAGGTCCGGCGATTGCCAATCGTCCCAAGGGTCGCCACCGCGGGTCAGATGGTCGGGCCCGTGGCCCAGCCTTTCGCGGATGGCTTGCCAGAACCTGTCGGTTTCGGTCCGTAGTTCGGGCCGGTCGTACATCGGCAGGCTGGCGATCATCCTTCTTCCTGGCGCTGGCGGGCAAGGGCACTGTCCATGTCGGTCACGCCCAGAAAGTTTGCCGCCATGCGGATGATCGCATCCTCGCTGGCGTCGCGCTCACCATCGGCCAGCGCCACCTGCCAAAGTGCTTCGATGACGCCGACGCGGTCCTCGTAGGCCACGGCATCCTTGATCGCGCGTGTGAAACGCACCGTGTCGGGCGCTTCGGCTTCCAGTTGTTCGGCCTCGTCCAGCAGCGCCGCCGCGTCGGATTCGGGCAGCTGGTACCGGGTGCGCGCAATGGCCAGGATGCGCTGGCGTTCCTCGGTGTCGAAATGCCCGTCCGAGCGGGCGATGCGCACCAAAAGGGCGATCAGCGCCAGCCGGGCGTCCTCGTCGGGAAGCGTTTCGGGAGTCGAGTCGGTGAGCTTTTTCAGGAATTCCGCAAACATGAAGGGGATATAGGCAACCTGCCCGCCGCCGCCAACGAGAATCTGCGGACCGGGGCGCTATTGGCTGCCGCTCATCTCGGTTTCCGCGCGGGCCCGGGCGGCGTCGCTGTCCTCGGGCGACAGGCCCAGCGTCCGGCGCACGTCTTCCAGCACTTCGAGTTCCTCATCGTGGCGTACGCCATCGGCCAGCACCACTTCCCACAGCGCCTCCAGCGCGTCGACGCGCGCGGCGAAGCTGACCGTTTTGCGAAGAATGTCGCCGAATTCCTCGGTGTCGGGCGCGTCGCGCTCCAGTCGCTCGGAGGTCGCGCGCATCTTGGCCGCCTCGATCGGGCCCAGCCCGAAAAGCCGGCCCAGCAGCAGGTCGATCCGGTGCACCTCTGCAAACTTGTAGCTGTGATCCGACATCGCCACACGCACCATCAGCGCCCCGAGCGCCAGCTTTTCGTCGGGCGCGGGCAGGGGCGGCGGCTCGGGCGCATCGAACGCGTGCAGCAAACGGTGAAGCAGCGAGGGTTTCTCCATTGGGCGGTTCCGTAAAATCGGGATCGATTGCTCTCGTTTAACGCGTCACCCGAGTGTAAGAAAACAAAATTGCTGGATTAAATCGGTTGATCCGCGCCCCGAGCCTGAAGCGTGACACATTTGCTCCAAACTAACGGCCAGTTTGCGCGTCAAAGCGTACTCACCCGTGTGATTTTCCGAATGTGAAGCCTGTCATGTCGCGCAACTCCGTTGTCAATATTTCGACCGCCGCGCCGGAGGATCAATTGGCCTACCTGCGCGGCTGCGCGCATGATGAGGCGCGCAGCTTTCTTCGGGCATACGACTGGACAGGAGACCCGAGGCGCGTTCTCGGCTGGGTCATGGCGCAGAGGTTCATGGATCTCGGAACGGCGCTGACCGTCTTCCTGAACGGCCAGCCGCATCGCTTCAACTACATGCCAAAGCGCGACATACCGAAGGAACTGGCAGGGGCGGCGCTTATGCTCGACTCGATCTGCCTGCGGCTGAATTCGGGCTTCTATCTGGTCTGGCCGGATCAGGACGTCGACGATCGTTCGCGTATCCTGCGGTGGCTCGAGGCCCAGGCCGAGGACCGGCGGGAAGGCCGGCAGGGCCGCTATGTGCTGGACGAGCGGATCGTCGCGACGCTTCTGGAGAATGAGCTGCGCCTTGACCGCGAGGCCGAGACGGCCGTCTATTACGAACGCCGCTCACTTCTGCGGGATCTGTTCAGCCCGGTGCTGGAACTTGGCGTTTCGCGCCGAATGCTGCGGTTTCATCCGCCGCAAGAAGACCACGATGACGACCTGACGAACCTTCGCTACTGAAGGGCGCGGCAAAGACATCAGGGCACCCTGTGACGGGCGCCCTGACTGATTTGATAATCCGGTGTCAGAACTTATACGCGACACCGACCGAGAATGCGTCGACTTCGCCGTCGCTGCCGCCCAGAGCGGGGCCAGAGAGATCGTAATTCGTGCGGGTGTACTCGAACCGGGTAGTAATATTTTCACTCAGCATCGTCTCCAGACCGATGCCGTAGGAGATGCCCTGACCCGATCCCGAGACGCCGGCAGCGGCCACGTCCCAGTCCGTCCAGCCATAGCCCAGGGTGCCGTAGAGCAGCGAGTTGCCGAAGGCATAGCCGCCGCGGCCGCGCAGGTTGATGTTGTTCTCCAGGTCCAGCCCGGTGCCCATCACCGTATAGTCCAGCTTGCTGTCGTAGCCCAGCTCGGCACCCAGAACGAAATTGGGGGCAATGGCGTGGTTGTATCCGCCGAACACACCGGCGTTGATTTCGGGGTCGATCCCGATGGGCGCAGCCGAGATGCCGAGATTTTGCATGTTCACGCGGCCACCGAGGTAGAAACCCTGCCATTTCTCGGCATCCTGGGCCAGGGCGGTGGTGGAAAGGGCCGCGGACAGGGCTGCGGCGGCGGTAAGGGATTTGTAGAACGTCTTCATTATGAACCTCATGTCTGTTCGTGGCCCGGGACAATCCCGGGGCTCGGACATAGGTCGCAGCGACATGAGGAACGGTTCAAACCGGGCGCTAGAAATTCTTAACGATCTGATTATGCGTGTTTTTCAGCCGAAATCAGACAAGGCGTGAGGTTTCCACGGCGGCCCGGATGAAATCCGCGAAGAGGGGATGCGGCTTGAACGGCTTCGACTTCAGTTCGGGATGGAACTGAACGCCGATGAACCATGGGTGGCCTTCCCATTCGACGATCTCGGGCAGGCGGCCGTCGGGCGACATGCCGGAAAAAGTCAGGCCGCATTCCTCGAGCTTCTTGCGGTACTCGATATCCACCTCGTAGCGGTGGCGGTGACGCTCGTCGATCGCGGTGCCGCCATAGACCTCGGCCACCTTGGAACCTTCCTTGAGCACGGCATCGTAGGCACCCAGACGCATGGTGCCGCCCTTGTCGTCGGTCACCTTGCGCTTGACCTTCTCGTTGCCCTGCACCCATTCCTTGAGGTGGTAGACCACGGGCGTGAAACGCTTCTTGCCGGCCTCGTGGTCGAACTCTTCCGATCCGGCATCCTTGAGGCCCGCCTTGTTGCGGGCGGCCTCTATCACCGCCATCTGCATCCCCAGGCAGATGCCCAAGTAGGGGATCTTTCGCTCGCGGGCGAATTGCGCGGCCTTGATCTTGCCCTCGGTGCCCCGCTCTCCGAACCCGCCGGGCACGAGGATGGCGTGGTAGCCTTCCAGATGGGGGGCGGCATCCTCGCGGTCGAAGATCTCGGCATCGACCCATTCGACATTGACCTTCACCCGGTTGGCCATGCCGCCATGCGTGAGCGCCTCCTTGATCGACTTGTATGCATCCTCGAGCTGCGTGTACTTGCCGACGATGGCGACGTTGACCGTGCCATCGGTGTTGTGAATGCGGTCCACCACGTCCTTCCAGGTGGTCAGGTCGGGGCGCGGGGCGGGCGAGATATCGAACGCGTCCAGCACCGCCTGGTCAAGCCCTTCATGGTGATACGCAAGCGGCGCCTCATAAATCGAATTGAGATCGTAAGCGGCGACGACGGCTTCTTTCCGGACGTTGCAGAAGAGCGCGATCTTCTCGCGCTCTTTCTCCGGAATCGGCTGTTCGGACCGGCAGACAAGGATGTCGGGCGCGATCCCGATGGATTGCAGTTCCTTGACGCTGTGCTGGGTCGGCTTGGTCTTCAACTCGCCGCTGGCCGCCAAATAGGGCAAAAGTGTCAGGTGCATGAAGATGCATTGTCCGCGCGGGCGGTCATGGCTGAACTGGCGGATCGCTTCGAAGAAGGGCAGACCCTCGATATCGCCCACCGTGCCGCCGATCTCGCACAGCATGAAATCGACCTCGTCATCCCCGATGCCGATGAAATCCTTGATCTCGTTGGTGACATGCGGAACCACCTGGATCGTCTTACCGAGGTAGTCGCCCCGGCGTTCACGCTCCAGCACGTTGGAATAGATGCGGCCCGAACTGACCGAATCCGTCATCCTAGCGGGGACGCCGGTGAAGCGTTCGTAGTGGCCAAGGTCAAGGTCGGTCTCGGCGCCGTCATCGGTGACGAAGACCTCGCCATGCTCGAAAGGCGACATAGTGCCGGGGTCGACGTTAAGGTAGGGATCGAGCTTGCGCAAACGCACCGAAAAGCCGCGCGCCTGCAAAAGCGCACCCAATGCCGCAGAGGCAAGACCCTTGCCGAGGGACGAAACCACACCGCCGGTAATGAAAATATAACGTGCCATGGGCTGGCAATCCCCCGTGATTGCGGCGTTTATCGCCAGTTAGATGCGGTCGAATCGAAGCCTTCGGCACCGCATCACCACGGGACTCGAGCCATATAGGATTCGGACGAAACGCGCAATATGCTGTGACGCGCTGATGCGCGCCCGCAAGCCTTAGTGGTGTTTCTGGGTCAGTCCGCGGTGGGTGTCAGTGGTGCATCATCGCCCGCCGATGGCGGCAGCAGACCGTCGCCGGTGCTGTCGAGTGCGGGATCGCTTTCCTCGGCCGCGGGCCTGTCGTCGGTGATGCGGTCCAGAACCGAAGAGCCGCCGGCATTCTGCGCCGCGATGATCGTCAGGGTCAGCGTCGTGGCAAAGATAGACAGGCCCAGCACCCATGTCAGCTTGCCAAGCGCCGTGGTGCTGGACCGCCCGGTGGACACGTTGCCGCCACCGCCGCCCATGCCCAGGCCGCCACCTTCGGAGCGCTGCAAAAGCACGACACCGATCAGCGCGAGCGCCAAGAGCAGGTGAACAAGCAGGATGACATTTTCCATAAGACGTGGTCCCTCGGGTTCGGATGGGCGGTATCTAAGCAATTCGGGCGTCCCCCGCAACCCGCCGTTTCAGCAGTTTGCGTGAGTCTCGCCTCTGTGGCCGGGGAACGTAGTGACCGAGCCCTACTCGTCCACGTCATCCATGTCGGACTGTCCCGACAGGCGCCGCCGGACATGGCTCCAGCTAAGGCCGATGCCGAGGACCAGTGACAGCGCGACAAGGCCCAACCACAGGTTTTGCGTCGGGTTGTCGAGATTCAGCAGGCCGAAATCCACCAGCACCCAGCCGAGCGCCGCCGCTATGGCCAGGATCAGCCCCATTCCGAGCGCCCCGATCGAGCGCAGCGTGGCCCGCAGGTAGATGATGTAGCCGACCAAAAGCAGCAGCGCGAAAAGCACGGTCAGCGGCATCTGCGCATCCCAATTGTTTTGCGCCCAGACGATGAAATTGTACCGTGTCGGGTTGAATGTCGCGGCCAGCAGAACGAAGGCCAATGCCCACCTGACGATAAATCCGGTCATTCGCGATCTCCTGCCATGCGTCGGTAAAGATGTGCCTGCCGGGGGCGGGTCTGTCCAGACCGGGTGTGAAATTCCGGTTTCGCACGCTTGGCGGTGTGGGTATACGGGCGCGGGGTTCAACCACCGCCTGAGAGGTTTCCATGGCAAATGTCGTCGTTGTCGGCGCCCAGTGGGGCGACGAGGGTAAAGGCAAGATCGTTGACTGGCTGAGCGAGCGCGCGGACGTCATCGCGCGGTTTCAGGGCGGGCACAACGCGGGCCACACGCTGGTAATCGACGGCAAGGTCTACAAGCTGAACGCGCTGCCCTCGGGCGTCGTGCGGGGCGGTAAGCTGAGCGTCATCGGCAACGGCGTGGTGCTGGACCCGTGGCACCTGCTCAAGGAAATCGACTCGATCCGCGAGCAGGGGGTCGAGATCAGCCCCGAGACGCTGATGATCGCCGAGAACACGCCCCTGATCCTGCCGATCCACGGCGAACTGGACCGCGCCAGAGAGGAAGCGGCCAGCAAGGGTACCAAGATCGGCACCACCGGCCGCGGCATCGGCCCGGCCTACGAGGACAAGGTCGGCCGTCGCTCGGTCCGCGTGGCGGACCTGGCCGATGACGCGACGCTGGAGGCGCGAGTGGACCGCGCGTTGCAGCACCACGATCCGCTGCGCAAGGGCCTGGGGATAGAGCCGGTGGACCGCGACGCGCTGGTGGCTCAGCTCAAGTCCATCGCGCAGGAGCTTCTGCCTTATGCCGCACCGGTCTGGAAGGTGCTGAACGATCAGCGCAAGGCGGGCAAGCGCATCCTGTTCGAGGGCGCGCAGGGTGCGCTGCTGGATATCGACTTCGGCACGTATCCCTTTGTGACGTCCTCGAACGTCATCGCGGGGCAGGCCGCTACGGGAGTCGGCATGGGGCCGGGGGCGATCGATTACGTGCTCGGCATCGTCAAAGCATACACCACCCGCGTCGGCGAGGGACCCTTTCCCACCGAATTGCAGGACGCGGACGGTCAGCGGCTGGGGGAGCGCGGGCACGAGTTCGGCACCGTGACGGGCCGCCAGCGGCGCTGTGGCTGGTTCGATGCGGCGCTGGTGCGCCAGACCTGCGCGACGTCAGGCGTGACAGGGATCTCGCTGACCAAGCTCGATGTGCTGGACGGCTTCGACACGTTGAAGATCTGCGTCGGCTACGAGTTGGACGGCAAGCAGCTGGATTACCTGCCTACGGCAACCGACCAGCAATGGCGCTGCAAGCCCATCTACGAGGAAATGCAGGGCTGGTCCGAGACCACCGAAGGCGCGCGCAGCTGGGCAGACCTGCCCGCCAACGCGATCAAGTACGTGCGTCGGGTCGAGGAGTTGATTCAGTGCCCGGTCGCGCTACTCTCCACGTCGCCCGAGCGGGAGGACACGATCCTTGTGACCGACCCCTTTGCCGACTGAGACCGACAAAGCTTTAGAGAACTGCATGGCCCTGAGTTACAAAGCCCGCCGCCGCTGGTCGCTGGTGATCCTGCTGATCGCCCTGCCGCTTTACATCGTGGTGGCAGTCAACCTGACGGACTGGCTGCGGGCGCGGTATGACGTCGGCATCCTGGCCGAACTGGTGGTTTTCATCGTGCTGGGCGTCGCGTGGATCCTGCCCCTGAAGCCGGTCTTTCGCGGCGTGGGTCAGCCGGACCCGGACCGCACGGATCAGTCCTAGAACAGATGGCCTGACTTCTCGGCCTTGGTGGCGAGGTAGCGGCGGTTGTGTTCGGTCTCGCCCACCTTGAGCGGCACCCGCTCGATCACGTCGATGCCGCAGCTTCGCATCATCTCTATCTTGGCGGGGTTGTTGGTCAGCAGGCGCACCGCGCCGAACCCCATGCTACGCAGGATATCGGCGCCGATGCGGAAGTCGCGCTCGTCATCCTCGAATCCCAACCGGTGATTGGCCTCGACCGTATCGAACCCCTGATCCTGAAGCGCGTAGGCCCGTATCTTGTTGGCAAGGCCGATGCCGCGCCCCTCCTGGTTGAGGTAGAGCAGAACCCCTGCGCCTTCCGCCCCCATCTGCGCAAGGGCCGCCCGAAGCTGCGGGCCGCAATCGCATTTCAGACTGCCCAGAAGGTCGCCTGTGAAGCACGCGGAATGCAGGCGTGACAGCACGGCAGCGCCGCGCGGCGGGCTGCCGATCTCGATGGCGTAATGCTCTTCGCCGCCGTCCTCGGGGCGCCAGATGTGCAGGCGCCCGGCCTCGGACACTACCAGCGGCAGGCGGGCGCTGACGACCTTGTTCATCGGGCTCGCCTCTTTCAGATGCGCGGTGATGTCGGCCACGTTGAGAGCGGTCAGGCTCGCATCCAGCGCCTCCGCCGGGATCGCCATGACGAGCGCGGCGGGCAGAAGGCGGGCCGACTTCACCAGCATCAGCGCGGCGCGGTGGGTGTCGGCCTTGCCCTCGCGGGCAGAGGTCAGCGGGCCCTTCATCGGGGTGCGCAGGTCATCCGCAGGGTCCGCCACGGCCTGTACCCACGACAGGGGTGACTCTTTGGGGATAACGATACGCGCAAGATCACCGTCATAGGCGCGGGCCTTCAAGGTCGCGGCGCGACGCGCTGAGATGGCCAGGTGCAGGTCCAGGCCTGTCGATTGCAAAGCGGCAAGGCGGGCGGGATCGCAGGTTTCGGCTGCCGCGACGATGGCGAGCGCGTTCCCGTCGCGCAGCACCACCGGCACGCCCATGCGAAGGTCGGCGCGAGACCGCGCAAGAAGCTCTGTCTTGTCGGGGCCAAGCTGCATGGCGCGGATTCCCTTGTCGGTGACACTGTTCTGCCGGTCTGACCTACAGAGTTTTGGAACGAAATGAAACATTTGACGGCTTCGCAACACTAGCCCGTGATTACGGTGTCACAGACCTTGTCCGCTGCGTCGGGCTGGCACAAGTAGCAGCCAGTAAAACAGGGAGACTGCGATGGCTCAACTGAAGAAAATTCTGCTCGTGGACGATGACGACGACCTGCGTGAGGCCCTCAGCGAGCAACTGGTGATGACCGAAGACTTCGACGTCCTCGAGGCCGGGAACGGGGCGGAAGCCATGGCACATGCCAAGGAAGGTATATACGACCTGGTGATCCTGGATGTCGGTTTGCCCGATACCGACGGCCGCGAGCTTTGCCGGTTGATGCGCAAGCAGGGTGTCAAGGCGCCCATCGTGATGCTGACCGGCCATGACGGCGACGCCGACACGATCCTGGGCCTCGACGCGGGCGCCAACGATTACATCACCAAGCCGTTCAAGTTTCCCGTCCTTCTGGCCCGCCTTCGGGCGCAATTGCGCCAGCATGAGCAATCCGAGGATGCGATCTTCCAGCTTGGCCCATACACGTTCAAGCCGGCGATGAAGATGCTGATCACCGAGCAGGATCGGAAGATCCGCCTGACGGAAAAGGAAACCAACATCCTGAAATTCCTCTACCGATCGCCCGAGGGGGTCGTGGCCCGCGACGTGCTTTTACACGAGGTCTGGGGTTACAACGCCGGTGTCACGACGCACACGCTGGAGACGCATATCTACCGCCTGCGACAAAAAATTGAACCGGATCCCTCCAACGCGCGTTTGTTGGTGACAGAGTCGGGAGGCTATCGCCTGTTGGCTTGATCCGGAGCAAGGCCGCGTGCCGAGCCGTCCGAAAGAGATATGACTAACCCGCCGCATACGGGCCTAAATCTATGCACCTCCCTGTTGGACTGACCCCGGCCTTGGCCGGGGTCTCTTTTTGTGGAAGCTATCCGTCCGGGTCGTCGACATACGGCAGTGTTGCCTGGAAATCGCCAACCATCGTCACGGAGCCTTCGTCTTCGGCCTCAGCGCTCATTCCGGCGCCCTCGGGTGACAATATGGCCGTGAAGTCCCCCGAAATCACAAGCCGCTCACCGGCGACCGTCAAGGCCGAGAGAGTAATGTCGGTATCAGTGGGCATGGCCTTAAGAGTGCCGTTTTCCGTTGTTTGAGTGAGAATGACCGAAAGCTCTTGCGCTTCGGCCTCGGCGCCGAGCCCGTCGGTCTTGAACGAAAGCGTGAGGCCGGGATTGCGTGACAGCACCTCGGGTGCCTCGTGCGCGACAAGTCGGATCGAGACGCCATCGTTCTCACGCTTCCAATGGCTGCCACCGTCCTGGTCTGGCTCGACGACCTGCCAACTGCGGGTTTGTGCGTCGAGCATGGCACTGACGGTGCCGCTGGCGTATTGCGCGGATGCGGGCTGTGTCACGAGCAAGAACGGGATGAGCAGGGCGAGCAGACGTTTCATAAAACCTCCAGATATAGGAACGACATCTTGCCGTTGAAACGCGTAGACGGTGCGGGCGTTCCGGTTCGCAAGCTCTGGACCTCTTGGGCCGCCCTTTCTAGTGTGTCGAGAATTTGAACGAGGACCGCCGACCAATGCCTTTCACACTTGCAACCTGGAACATCAACTCGGTCCGCCTGCGCGAGCCGATCGTCCTGAAACTGTTACAGGAGGAGGCGCCGGATATCCTGTGCCTGCAGGAGTGCAAATCACCCGTCGAGAAAATCCCGCTGGAGGGGTTCGCGGCGCTTGGCTATCCCTACGTGATCGCGCGGGGGCAGAAAGGATACAACGGCGTTGCGATCCTGTCGAAGCTGCCGATCAGGGATGTGGGCGACCGGGACTTCGCGGCGCTGGGTCATGCCAGGCACGTGGCCGGAGAGCTTGAGAACGGGGTGGTCATCCACAACTTCTATGTGCCGGCCGGCGGCGATGTGCCGGACCGCGAGGTGAACCTCAAGTTCGGGCAGAAGCTGGATTACCTGACCGAGATGCGCGACTGGTTCCGCGATGACAGGCCTAGGAAATCCGTTCTTGTCGGCGATCTTAACATCGCCCCGCGTGAGGACGACGTGTGGAGCCACAAGCAGCTTCTTAAAGTGGTCAGCCACACGCCGGTCGAGGTGGAGCATCTCAACAACGCGCTTGAGGCCGGCAAATGGACCGACGTTACCCGTGCCGACATTCCCCAGGGCCAGCTTTACAGCTGGTGGTCCTACCGTGCGCGGGATTGGGACGCGGCCGACAAGGGACGGCGGCTGGATCATATATGGGCCAGCGACGATATCAGGTCCGCGGCGCATTCCAGCCGGATTCTCAGGCCTGCAAGAGGTTGGGAGAAGCCGTCGGACCACGCGCCGGTCTTTGCAACCTTCGATCTGTAGCGGGGCGAAAATCAGGGTACTTTTGGGGCGGAACCTTCTTGAAAGTTCTGGTGCGCGCGTGGTGGAAGGGGATCCGATCTGACCATAATGCTGCGCGTTTCCAATAGCTTGTTCGGTCGGGTATGGAAATCCGGACCTGTGATTTCCTCGCGTTCCACCAAACATGAGATCGTGGGGAAGCGAAATAGGGACATCTCATGCGCAAACTGTCCAGACGCGCGGTGCTTTTCGGGGGCGGGGCCCTGGTGGGCGGTGCCCTGACGTCCCGCCTGGGTGCGGATCTGCCGGGGTACGAGGGCGTGTCGTGGACGAGGCCCAAAGGTGCCGCGGGCACGCTGAACGACGCGAGCGGGCTGAGCGAGACGCCGGTGCACAAGCACCTCGTGATCGAGCGAGGGCGGGGCGATGCGCTGGTCGAGGCGGTCCGCGCCGAAATCAAGGAGGCGCGGGCCGGGGGACGGCCGGTCAATGTGGGTGCAGCGCGACATTCGATGGGCGGGCAGGCAATTCCGCGCGAAGGTCACGCGGTGACCTATCAGGGCGGGTTCGTGGAGCCGGACAGCGAGAACGGCACATACAGGGTGCAGGCGGGGACGCGCTGGTCGGAGGTGATCGCGGCGCTGGACTCGATCGGGTACGGCCCCAAGGTCATGCAATCCAACAATGACTTCGGCGTCGCGGCGACCTTCTGCGTCAATGCCCATGGCTGGCCGGTCAGGCTGGGGCCGATGGGGGCCACGGTGCGCAGCTTTGACGTGGTCTTGCCCGATGGGGAACTGGTGAGCTGTTCGCGCAAGCAAAACGCGGAACTGTTCGGGCAGACGATGGGAGGCTATGGCCTGACCGGGGCGATCACCGAGATGGTGGTGGAGATGGCGCCGAACCGGCGGCTGGTGCCACAGTTCGATGAGATGCGGGCGGAGGAATTCGGCGCGCGTTTCGTCGAAGCATTGGACGACGAAAGCGTCAACATGGCCTATGGGCGGCTGAACGTCGAGCGGGCGTCGTTCTTCGACAAGGCGCTGATGATCACCTATCGGCCAACAGAGGATCAGGCGGCGCTGGAGCCTGCGGGAGGGTCGAACATGGCGGCGCATGTGGCGGCTCGGGTCTATCGCTGGCAGTTGGGGAACGAGCCGTTCAAGTCGTTGCGCTGGTGGTTCGAGAGCGAACTGGGCCCGGCGCTGGGCGGCGGGGCGGTGACGCGCAATGCGCTGATGAACGAGCCGGTCATCACGCTGGATGACCGCGACCCGAACCGCACGGATATCCTGCATGAATACTTCGTGGCGCCGGAACGGTTTGCCGAATTCGTGGCGTTGTGCCGCGAGATCATCCCGGCCTCCTACCAGGAGTTTCTGAACGTCACGCTGCGCTTTGTCGATCGGGACCCGGTGAGCGTGCTGGCCTATGCGCCGGTGCCAAGGATCGCCGCCGTGATGTCCTTCAGCCAGGAAATGACGGCGCGGGCCGAGGCGGACATGGCGCGGATGACGCGCGCGCTGATCGACGGGGTGACGGGGATTGGCGGCACCTATTACCTGCCCTACCGGCCCCATGCCACGCCGGCGCAGATGGTGCGGGCCTATCCGCGGGCGGCGGAGTTCGCGGCCGCGAAACGGGCGCTGGACCCGGAGCTGACATTCCGCAACAACCTTTGGGACACATATCTGGGTGCGCTATGACGTTGCTTCGTAAAATCTGTTTCTTCTACACGGCGGCGCTGCTGGTCGCGGCCTCTATCAATTACATTCCGGGGCTGACCGATGAGGACGGTCTGGCCTTCGGGATCTTCGCGCTGGATCCGTTCGACGATGCGTTGCACCTGGTGTCAGCGCTCTGGGCGCTGGCGGCGGGGATGATCAGCCACCGGGCGGCGAAAATATTCCTGGTTATTTTCGGTGCGCTGTACCTGGCCGACGGGATCTTCGGGATATTCACAGCTTATGGCTTTCTTGATTTCGGAATCCTTACCAACCCGTCCCAGGGTTTTTCGCTGTCGGTGCCGCGCATCCTGGCCAACCTGCCGCATATCGGGCTGGGGGGCTTTGCGCTTTTTGCCGGAACCGTGCTGGACCGGGGGGCGCGCGCTTGATGCGGCGCCTGATGAAATGGCTGCTGCGGCTTGGGCTGGTGGTGATCGTGCTGGTCGCGGGGCTGGTGTCGCCGGTGGTTTACAACGAGTTGGCCTGTATCCCCGCGGCCAAGCCCGAGACCTATACGCCCCTTTTGCCGCCCGAGCACCGGCGTGACGAGTCGCGCACGCTGATGACCTATCCGGAATGGCATATCGTGCATGCCTATGACGATTATGCGCAGGTGATCAGCGCGGGCGATCCGCACGAGTTCGGCTATATGCAGGCGATCGGCGGGTTCTGGTCGAGCCTGTGTGCGCTGAGCCACGAGAGTGCGGAGCATGGCGGGTTCACGTCCGAGAGCAAGCAGACGATTTACGTGATCGGAGTGAGCTTTACCGCCGAACTGCTGGCCAAGGCGGCGTATGAGGAAACATTGGGGCGGCTGGCCGCGTGGTGGCGTGGACCGGAGCGTGCGCCGCTGGATGATCTGTCGGCGGACCAGGCGCGGGCCTATGCGAAGTTTTTGCAGCAGGTGCCTTGGTATAGATGGGATTTCCAGGGTGATCGCGAAGACCTTGCCACCAATGCGACCGACAGTCTGCGCGACCGCGAGCGGCGCCTGGCGCTTGGGTTGGAGTACGGTGCCAAAGCGGCCTACGCGAAAGCGATCGAGGGGGCCGTGGCGCAGGTGGGCGCGGACGCGTTGACCCTGCGGATGATCGTGACGGATATCAGCGAGGACGCGTTGCGGGCCATGGGCACGGTCGAGGTGATCGGGCCGGTGGAGGGCGGTATCGAGATCGAGACGCCGCGCTATCGCGAACTGACCGTCATCCTGCAGCAGATGGCCGAGGCCGGCGCGGAGTTCGTCGAGATCGCGGGCAATGACCAGATCATGTTCACCGCGCAGTCGCAGGCCGAGGAGGTGGCCGGGGCGATCCATTCCTTCGCGCGGCAGGGGTACGGCGATTCGCGGCATCTGGTGATCGTTAACGTGACCGACCTGGCCGAGAGATTGCGGCAGATGGAGGATGCGACGGGCGTGGAGAGGCTGCGGCTGGAACATATCCATGACTATTAGGCGCTGGGCGCTGGCGTTGGCCTGCGTGGTGGCGGGCTGGGTCGGGACGCTGATGCTGGTGATGGTGGCCACGGACGCGGCGCCGGGGGCTATAGTGCTGTTTCCCAAAGAGAACTTCGTCACCAACCTACCCGATGGCTCGGCGGTGGTTGGCGGTGGCAAAGCCTGGGTGGCGGTGCGCGGAGAGGGCCCTGGACTTGGGCTGGCGCTCTACCGGGCCGGGGGACGGGTGGTATTGCCGGCAGGGCTGCCGGGATGTCTGCCGCTGCCGGAGGGGCAGCGTTAACCGATTCGACGGCCCGGAAGGCAACGTCGGTATTGCGTCGGTATCTAAGTGGTATCACGTCAGTGCCGGTTTTCGTTCTCTGGCATGCGCCGGTTCGTTACCCCGCCACGCGGTGCGGTAACGGTGCTGGCGGCGGCGCCCCTTGCAACACGGGGCCGCGTGGGCCATTTAGACGGCAATTGACACGCCCACGCGATGCGGAGGATCCGATGCTTGAACTTGGTGGCCAGACCCAACCCCAGACCGACCTGATCAAGGACGTCTCGGAGGCGGACTTCATGACCGAGGTCGTCGAGGCCTCGCAGACCGTGCCGGTGATCGTGGATTTCTGGGCGCCGTGGTGCGGCCCGTGCAAGACGCTGGGCCCGCAATTGGAGGCGGCGGTCACCAAGGCCAAGGGCGCGGTGAAGATGGCCAAGGTCAACGTGGACGAGAACCAGATGATCGCGCAGCAGCTGCGGGTGCAGTCGATCCCGATGGTCTATGCGTTCTGGCAGGGCCAGCCGATCGACGGGTTCCAGGGCGCGGTGCCGGGATCGGAGATCGACGCGTTCGTGAGCCGCGTGGTGCAGGCCGCCGGCGGCGAGGCGGGGGATTCTGGTCTGGAAGAGGCGATTGCGGCGGCGCAGGAGATGCTGGACCAGGGGGCTGCGACCGATGCCGCCCAGACCTTTGCCGCGATCCTGCAGGAGGACGACAAGAACGCGGCCGCCTATGCCGGCCTGGTGTCGAGCCATATCGCGATGGACGATCTGGACCAGGCCGAGGCGATCCTGAACGGCGCGCCGGCGGAGATTTCCAAGGCGCCGGAACTGGAGGCGGCGGCGGCGCAGTTGGCGCTGGCGCGGCAGGCCGCGGATGCGGGGCCGGTGAGCGAATTGCGCGCGAAGGTTGAGGCCGACCCGAACGACCACCAGGCGCGGTTCGACCTGGCGCAGGCACTGCACGCGTCGGGCCAGACGCAGGAGGCGGTGGACGAACTGTTGGAGCTTTTCCGGCGCGACCGGGAGTGGAATGACGCGGCGGCGAAGACGCAGCTTTTCACCATTTTCGACGCGCTGAAACCAAGCGATCCGGTGGCGCAGGCGGGGCGGCGCAAATTGAGCTCGATGATATTTGCCTGATGCCGCCCGCGGGCTACGTCACTCGACATGATATTACAGGGTGATCTGCCGGAGATAATTCCGGTCTTTCCGTTGCCGGGGGCGCTGCTGTTGCCGCGCTCGCGACTGCCGTTGCACCTGTTCGAGCCGCGTTACCTGGCGATGCTGGACGATGCCCTGAAGACGCCGCATCGCCTGATCGGGATGGTGCAGCCGGACACCGGCGCGCGGGCGGGAGAGCACGGCCTGCACCGGATCGGCTGCGCGGGGAGGGTGACCCAGTTCTCCGAGACCGAGGACGGGCGTTACATGATCACGCTGTCGGGCGTGTCGCGGTACCGTGTGAATTCGGAGGTCGAAGGCTTCACCCCCTATCGCCGGGCGCATGTGACATGGGACGGGTTCGCGCAGGATCTTGCACCGAACGACAGCGATCCGGACTTTGACCGACTGTCCTTCATGCAGTTGCTGTCGCGCTATTTCGATGCGCGGGAGTTGTCGACCGACTGGGAGGCGCTGAAGGAGGCGGAGGATGAATTGCTGATCAATTCGCTGTCTATGCTGCTGGGGTTCGAGCCGGAGGACAAGCAGGCGCTGCTGGAGGCGCCGAGCCTTTCGACGCGCCGCGAGACTTTGGTCACGCTGATCGAGTACGATCTGCGCGGCGGGGATGACAGGGAGATGATGCAATGAGCGATGCGGACATGCCTGCGCCGGAGTTCGACCGGCACATGCTGGAGGCGCTGATCTGCCCGCAGACGCATTCGGTGCTGGAATACGATAGCGAAGCGCAGGAACTGGTGAGCCGCAACGCCGGGCTGGCCTTTCCGATCCGGTCGGGGATTCCGATCCTGCTGATCGACGAGGCGCGCAGGCTGGACTAGCGGGGTGCGCGCGCGGCGCGCACGCTGGTTGTCTCGGCGTCGGCCGGGGGCCGCCGCCTCGGGGCTGGTTCAGGCGCGACGCTGCATCCGGCTGGTGCGCCGGCCGCAGGCGTCTGAGCCTCCGGCGGGGATATTTATGGCCAGAAGAAGAGGGGGGCGCGCCACGACGACGCCCGTCTTTTCATTGCTGGAACCACTCACACTCCGAAGCGTGCGGTGCGCGGTGTCATTTGCCGTGTCGCGACCGGCTGGCCATCACGTCGCGGCCCAACGTGAGGGTGTAGGCCTCGAGCCGGTGCAGCGCGGTGTCGGCGGCGGCGGCGTCCTGAGCCTCGAGCGCGTCGGCGAGGGCGGTGTGCAGGCCGACGATTTCGCCGCGCGAGCGGGCGGTGAAGGTGATCATGTTCATCAGCGGCTGCATGGCCTCGACCGCGCCGGCCAGTTGGTAGCTGAGCACGGGGTTGCCCGCGGCGTCGACGAAGGCGCGGTGCAGGGTGACGTCGGAGGCGCAAAAGGCTTCGTCCGACAGGTCCGGCTGCGACTGGCGAGCGATCTCGGCGCGCATGGTGGCGAGGTACTCGTCGGTGCGGCGCCGGGCGGCGAGGGGGGCGCAGGCGCGTTCGAGCGTGTAGCGGGCCTCGCAGGCGGTCTCGAAGCTGACGGCGTTCATCGACAGAAGCAGCGTGGAGGTGGTGATCTGCTGGCTGTAGGCGCCCTCGTAGCTGAGGCGGTTGACGAAGGCGCCGCCGAAGGCGCCGCGCTGGGTGCGGATCAGCGATTGCGCGGCCAGGCGTTTGAGGGCCTCGCGTACGGTGGAGCGGGAGACGCCGAATTGCTCGGCCAGTTCCGCCTCGGAGGGCAGGCGTTCGCCGGTGATCATCCGGCCCTCGACGATGGCGTCGCGGATCGCCTCGGCGATCTGGGCCGAGAGGTCCTGGCGCGGTGTGGCGGGGCTGGCGGTTTTCATTTGTCAGACCTTTAATTGTCTGACATTCATAAGGGCAATCGTGACTCGAACCAAGGGTGTTCTTCGGCATGTCGGCTCTTTCCCTGCGCACCGTGGCCTGGCTGGCGTTTTTCGCGGCGATCCTGGCGGCATGGGTGGTGATGTACCTGATGGCGACGGGGATGGACCTGGACCTGATCGGGCGGCCCGGGCCGATGGGGGAGAAGATGCGGGAGATGCGGCCCGGCATGGAGATGGGCATGGGCGCCGGGATGTCGGGCGGGATGTCGGGCGGCATGGACATGATGGCGATGGACCGGTTCGGGCCGCTGTTCGCCATGTGGGCGATCATGATGGCGGCGATGATGCTGCCGACCATGGTGCCGACGCTGCGCTGTTACGACGACCTTATCCGCAGTGCCGATGGCACGACCGCCGGATGGCTGGGCGTGCTGACGGGCTATTCCGTCGCCTGGGTCGGCTTTGCCGCCGTGATCGCTTGGGTACAGGTGGCGCTGCTCTATGGTGGGGTGATCGACATGCTGGGGATCGCGAAGTCGTCCGCCATTGCCGGCGGGCTGCTGATCGTCGTGGGGGCGTTTCAGTTTACCCGGGCCAAGGAGGTGTGTCACGGGGTCTGTCACAGCCCGATGACCTATTTCCTGGGGCATTGGCGCACCGGCTTTCGCGGGGGTGTGCGCATGGGGCTGGGGCTGGGCGCGTTCTGCGTGGGCTGCTGCTGGGGCTTCATGGCGCTGGGGTTCGTGGGCGGGGTGATGAGCCTGCTTTGGATGGGCCTGGCGACGCTTTTCATGGTATTGGAGAAACTGCCGCAGATCGGGCACCGGGTGATCCGGCCGATGGGTGTGGCGCTGATCGCGGGCGGGGTGGCGGTTCTGGCCGCGCCGCTGGTAAATGGAGGATAGAGCATGGCTTTGACACGCCGGAAGGACGCCGACAAGCTGCCGGTGTCGCAGCGGATCGACAACCGGATGGCCAACCCCAAGCGGCGCAAGATGACGCCGACCGAATGGGCGATCAAGGGCGAGCTGTTCCTGAACTGTTCCTGCACGGTGTTCTGCCCCTGCGTGGTCAGCCTCGGGGCGCATCCGCCCACGGAGGGGCATTGTCATGCGTGGATGGCGATTGCGATCGACGAGGGGCATTACGAGGGCGAGGACCTGTCGGGTCTGAACGTGGGGCTGCTGGTGGATATCCCCGGGCGCATGGGCGAGGGCAACTGGAAGGTGGCGGCCTATGTGGACGAGCGCGCCTCTGGCCGCGCCTATAACGGAATTTTGCAGATCTTCAGCGGGGCGGCGGGGGGCACGACGGGCCTCTTCACCATGCTGGTGAGCGAGATCATCGGGGCGGAGCGCGAGAAGGTCGAGATCGTGCGCGACGGCAAGAAGCGCGGGCTTTATATCGGGCGCAAGATCCAGGGCGAGATCGAGATGATCGACGGGGCAAGCCCCGATCACCCGGTGATGGTGACGAACTCGAAATACTGGATGGGGCCGGATATCATCGCCGCAAGGGGCACCAAGAGCCGGGTGCGGGATTACGGCCGGGTCTGGGATTTCGGCGGCATGTCGGCGGAGGTGTGTCCGATCGACTGGAAAGGGCCGAAGTAGGGGCGCCGGCGATGATCACTCCCGAATATTGCCGCAGGATGGCGCGGTACAACGCGTGGCAGAACCGGCAGCTGACCGAGGCGCTGGACGGACAGTCGCTGGAGGTGCTGACCGAGGATCGTGGCGCGTTTTTCGGTTCGATTCTGGGGACGCTGAACCATCTGCTGTGGGGTGACCGGATGTGGATGGCGCGGTTCGATCCATCGGTCGAGGCGCCGAAGGTCGGCGTGAAGCAGAGCGTGGAGATGCATCCGACGCTGGGGGCGTGGAGCGCGGAGCGGTATCACGTGGACGGCAAGATCGGCCATTGGGCCAATTCGTTGCGCGCGATGGATCTGACCGGCGAGTTGCGGTGGTATTCCGGCACGCTGGGGCGGGACATGGTGACGCCGCGCGCCTTGTGCGTGAGCCACATGTTCAACCACCAGACCCATCACCGGGGGCAGGTGCACGCGATGATGACCGCCGCCGGGCTGGAGGCGCCGGTGAGCGACCTGTTCCTGATGCCCGGGGAGGGCTGAGCCGATGCTGGCCTTTGTCCTGGCGCTGGTGGTGATCGTGGCTGTCGCCCTGAGCCTGGGGCGGGGCCACATGGGCGAGCGCCTCGGCGGGCCGGGGAAAAAGCCGCCCAAAAGGGCGTGCAAGTGGAGCGAGACAGGCAACAGCAATGGCCGGTTCGTCGAGTATCGCTGTGCGGCCTGCGGGGTGTCGGCCTATTCCGCCACCGGTGCTGCGCCGGCGATCTGCAAGAGCAACCTGAAGGGGTCTGCCTGATGCCGATGATTTCCCTGTCGCGCCGGTTGCGGCGAACGCCTTTTTCCGACGGGGTCGAGGCCGCCGGGGTCAAGGGCTACACGGTCTACAACCACATGCTTTTGCCGACGGTGTTCCGCTCGGTCGAGGAGGATTACCGCCACCTGAAGGACGCGGTGCAGGTCTGGGACGTGGCCTGCGAGCGGCAGGTGGAGTTGCGAGGGCCGGATGCGGGGCGGCTGATGCAGATGCTGACGCCGCGCGACCTGCGGGGGATGACGGCGGGGCAGTGTTATTACGTGCCCATCGTGGACGAGACGGGGGGCATGCTGAACGACCCGGTGTCGGTGAAGCTGGCCGAGGATCGCTGGTGGATTTCGATTGCCGACAGTGACCTGCTCTACTGGGTGAAGGCCACGGCGCATGGCTGGCGGCTGGACGTGCTGGTGGATGAGCCGGACGTGTCGCCCCTGGCGGTGCAGGGGCCGAAGGCGGAAGAGCTGATGGCGCGGGTCTTTGGCGACGGGGTGCGCGATATCCGGTTCTTCCGCTTCGGCGTGTTCGATTTCCAGGGGCGGGACATGGTGATCGCGCGGTCGGGCTATTCCAAGCAGGGCGGCTTTGAGATTTACGTGGAGGGCGCGGATATCGGAATGCCGCTGTGGAACGCTTTGATGGAGGCGGGCAAGGATCTGGATGTACGTGCGGGTTGTCCGAACCTGATCGAGCGGGTGGAAAGCGGTCTGCTGAGCTATGGCAACGACATGACCGACGACAACACGCCGCATGAATGCGGGCTGGGACGGTTCTGCAACACGCAGAGCGCCATCGGCTGTATCGGGCGCGATGCGCTTTTGCGGGTGTCGAAGGAAGGGCCGGTGCAGCAGATCTGCGCGATTGCCATCGACGGGCCGAAAGTGCCGGGCTGTGACCGGTGGTGGCCGGTAACGGCAAATGGCAAGCGGGTGGGGCGGGTGAGTTCCGCCGCGTGGAGCCCGGATTTCAACATTAACGTGGCCATCGGCATGGTGCGGATGACCCATTGGGACGCGGGCACCGAATTGCAGGTGGAGGCGCCGGATCAGGTCCGGCGCGGGGTGGTGCAGGAGACGTTCTGGAACTGAGCGGGATTTGACGGCGGAGCGAGGGGCCAGCCCCTCGCGCTCCCCGGAGTATTTCGCGAACAATGAAAGCGGCGTGCGCTGGACGGACCCTACACGCCTTGCGGGCGTTTTGCCTTTGACGCGGGAGACGCGCTGAGGGTCGGGGGCGCCTGAGTATTTTGGAAGGATGAAAGCGGGGGAGCCTCGCTATGCAAGACAGGAGACTGGACATGTTCAACGCACTGGTTGTCGAGAAGGACGAAGAGAGCGGCAAGACCTCGGCGGAGGTAAAGCAGATCGGGATGGACGACCTGCCCGAGGGCGAGGTGACGGTCGCGGTCGAGTATTCGACGGTGAACTACAAGGACGGGCTCTGCATCGGGCCAGGCGGGGGGCTGGTGCGCAAGTACCCGCATGTGCCGGGGATCGATTTTGCCGGAACGGTCGAGGAAAGCTCGGACGACCGATACAGCCCCGGCGACAAGGTGGTGCTGACCGGCTGGCGCGTGGGCGAGGCGCATTGGGGCGGTTATGCCCAGAAGGCGCGCGTGAAGGCCGACTGGCTGGTGCCGCTGCCCGAGGGGCTGGATACGCGTCAGGCGATGGCGGTGGGGACCGCCGGGTTCACCGCGATGCTGGCGGTGATGGCGCTGGAGGACCAGGGGCTGGGCAAGGGCCCGGTGCTGGTCACCGGGGCGGCCGGTGGCGTGGGCAGCGTGGCGACGGCGATCCTCGCCAAGTTGGGACATGAGGTGGCGGCCGTCACCGGGCGGCCGGAGCAGGAGGGCTATCTGAAGAGCCTTGGGGCAAGCCGGATCGTGCCGCGCGAGGAGCTGGCCGAGGTCACCAAGAAGCCGCTGGAGGCGGAGGCCTGGGGCGGCTGCATTGATGCGGTCGCGGGCGCCATGCTGGGCCGGGTGTTGAAGCAGATGGAGTATGGCAGTTCGGTCGCGGCTATCGGCCTTGCGGGCGGGGCGGCGATCGAGGGGGCGTTGATCACGCCGTTCATCCTGCGCGGTGTGAACCTCTTGGGCATAGACTCGGTCATGCAGCCTTATGACAACCGGCTGCGCGCGTGGGAGCGGATCGCCAGGGACCTGCCGATGGACAAGCTGGACGAGATGGTGCAGCCCGCGACCCTGTCGGACCTGCCGGGGCTGGGGCGCGACATCCTGAAAGGCCAGGTGAAGGGCCGTGTCGTCGTCGATGTCAACGCGTGACGCCCTGACCATAAGGCTGGTGCGCGACGGCGATGCCGACGCGCTCTGGCCGATCCTCCGCGAGGTGGTGCGCGCGGGCGACACCTATGCCATCGAGCCGGACCTGTCGCAGGGCCGGCTGATGGCCTATTGGTGCGAGGCCCCGCGCGCGACCTATGTGGCGGAACTGGATGGCCAGATCCTGGGGACCTATTACATCAAGACCAACCAGGCGGGCGGAGGCAGTCACGTGTGCAATTGCGGCTACATCACGGCCCCGGCGGCGCGGGGGCGGGGTGTGGCGCGGGCGATGTGCGAGCATAGCCAGGACGTGGCACGCGCCCTGGGCTACGAGGCGATGCAGTTCAATTTCGTCGTGACCAGCAATGTGGGGGCCATCGCGCTGTGGACGAAGCTGGGCTTCGAGACGGTGGGGCGGTTGCCCAAGGCGTTCCGGCATCCCAAGCAGGGGCTGGTGGATGCGCTGGTGATGTTCAAGTGGCTGGGGCGCTGAGGCGGCATGCTCTCCGCGCGCTCGTTGGAGAGGCGGCGGTTGACGATGAAGTGCTACTTGCTTGAAGCAAATTACGGCACGCCGGATTTCCTGGATTACGTGTTCGCGCGTGCACCGGACTATGGTGAGCGGATCCACTATGACGATTACGAAGGCGAATGGGTCCCTGGCCGCGACATGAAATACGAGCATGGCGGACCAATGTCGTACGGTGCCACGGTCAAGGGTGGCAGGTTTACCGACAAGACCCGTGCCGAGTTTCAGAAGATCTGGTGCGTGAGCAGGCCCAAGGCAGATCGAAGGTTCGACGTCATCAAGCCGTTCGATGCAATCCTTGATTCCATCCCCCGTTTTCAGAGCGTCTCAAGGACGCGATCGAGGCGGTCGATCCTGCGTTGTTCGAGTTCGTGCGCATGGAGCGCACCTGGGATGATGTCCACCACAGCCCGATTGCGGGTGGGCCGTTTTATCTGGCCAATCTTCTGGCGCGCCGGGATTGCTGGGATCAGGACCGCACGCGGATCGTGCCTCAGAAGCGGGGCGACGGCAGCTATTTCAACACGATTTCGGGGTCCGGGCGCGCGGTGCTGCGGTCGCGTGTGGCAGATGCGCTGATCTGGCGTGATACCCTGACCAAGACCGTCGTCTGCGCCGATGCGTTCAAGGAGATGGCAGAGACCGTTGGCTGTAAAGGATGGCGGTTTCGGGAAATTGCGGTGACGGACGACAGGTAGGGCGGTTTTAGGGAATCCGCGACGGGGCGTTGTCGCGCGACGGTATGGACGCAGGCGGGTCGACCGTGGAGACGCGTGGGTTTTCACCCACCCTACTGGACATGTTTGGGAGTAGGGTGGGCGAGAGCCCACGCGTCGGGCGCGAGGAGGCGGGGCCCGGCGGGCGTGCGTGGGTTTCACCCATGCGTACGATGGCCCTCCATTCCGGGAAATCATGGGAATGGATGCAAGGTGGTCCTTGGGACCTCATGGATTCCTCGGCGGAATCGTGCGAATCGTTGCTGATCATGGCATGGAACTCGCGTGGGATTCGTTGAAAAAGTCGGCGATGCATCCCAGATCTCGAGGGATTGGAGAAAAAAATTGGGAAAGCGTGGGAAAACTACATGGAGCTTCTGCGCTACCATATTTTGCGTTCAATATTCGGCAGTGCGCTAGGTGCTGCGTCAAAATGGCTTAAGATGGCACAGGATGTTGATCGGGAGGGGGCTTGAAATCAACATTCTGTAGCTCAATACGCAAATTTATTATTGAGTTCCATGAAGTACCATGTCATACCTTTAACCACGATGAGGACGGACACAGGGGCACACAACGACCCCGAAAAACAACAAAGACCAGAGCAGGTTTCATACAGGTACCCGCTTCATCAGAACGAAGAGATCCGGCGCGCGGGCGAGCAGACATCCCCCCAGGTGGCGCGCGCAGCTGGACACCCCGCGAGAGCGGGACGAGGGCGGCGGATTGGGCAGTGGCAGCAGCTCAATCCGCCGTTTCGTGTTTCGGGCGGCACTTTTGAAACGCGGGGGAACGAGGGACGGGCCGGACAGTGGTTCTGAGCTTCAGAGGCGAGTTCAACCAGAAGGTTGACGGCAAGGGTCGGATGTCGATCCCTGCCGATTTTCGCGTTGTGCTGGCCGATGGCGATCCGCGCTGCCCCGAAGCCCCGCTGCCGCGTATCGTCGTGCTGCACGGGCCGCACCTGAAAAACTGTCTTCACGCCTACACGATCGACGCCATGGCCGAGATCGAAGAGGGCATCCGCAAACTTCCGCGCGGCTCGGACGCGCGCAAGCGCGCCAGCCGCATGATCCTGGGCAAGTCCTGGGACACGGAAGTGGACAAGGACGGGCGCATCGTGCTGCCCCAGCGTTTGCGTCAGCAGATCGGGCTGGAAGGCGAGGCGGTGATGGTCGCGATGGGCGATTATTTCGAGATATGGAACGCGGCGACCTATGATGAGGTCGAGGCGGCGGAGACCGCGGCCTTCCTGGAAGAGCAGGACGGCGATTTCGATCCGCTGACCCTGATAGATCCGCCCGGGGAGGAATGAGCGATGGGGAATGCTGCCGCAAACCATCCCCATGTTCCCGTTCTCATAGAACCGATTCTTCGCGCCGTGGCGCCGGTGACCGGCACGTGGCTGGACGGCACTTTGGGGGCGGGCGGTTATACCCGCCGCCTGCTGGAGGCCGGGGCCAACACCGTGATCGGCGTGGATCGCGACCCGCTTGCCATAGAGTTGGCCACCGAGTGGGCCGACGACCGGGTGGAACTGGTGCAGGGGACGTTTTCCAAGCTGGATGAGTATGGGACGGAGCTGGATGGCGTGGTCCTGGACCTGGGCGTGTCGTCGATGCAGCTGGACCGGGCCGAACGGGGGTTTTCCTTCATGAAGGACGGGCCGCTGGACATGCGGATGAGCCAGGAGGGGCCGAGTGCCGCCGATATGGTGAATGCCATGGACGAGGCGGACCTGGCCGATATCCTGTTTCTTTATGGCGAGGAGCGGGCGAGCCGGCGGATCGCGCGGGCCATCGTGAAGAAGCGCGAGGACGTGCCGATCGTTACCACGCTGCAACTGGCGGAGATCATCGAGGGATGCCTGCCGCGCCCGAAGCCGGGGCAGGTGCATCCCGCGACGCGCAGCTTTCAGGCGATCCGGATTGCGGTGAACGACGAGTATGGCGAGCTGGTCGAAGGGCTGGAGGCCGCCGAGCGCGCCTTGAAGCCCGGCGGGCAGCTGGCCGTGGTGACGTTTCATTCCATCGAGGACCGGATGGTGAAACGCTTTCTGGCCGAAAAGACCGGGAATACCGGCGGTGGCAGCCGGCACGCGCCGGTAATCGAGCAGGACCCGCCGACATTCCGGCAGGACACGCGCAAGGCCATCGGGCCGGACGAGGCGGAACTGGCGGAAAACCCGCGGGCGCGCAGTGCCAAGCTGCGTGTCGCCCAGCGGACCGATGCCGCGCCGCGGCCGGTGGACAGGGGCCGCATCGGGATGCCGATGCCGAAGACGCATAATCGACGAGGGGACAGGTAATGCGCAGTTTTTTCTACGTCATGACCGCCGTCATGGTCATCGCACTGGCCTTCTGGGCCTACCGGGAAAACTATGAAACGCAGGCCGCGCTGTCGCGGTCGGAAGCGGTGCAGCAAAAGATAGCGGACCAGCGCCAGCGTCTGCGCGTGCTGAACGCGGAATGGGCCTATCTGAACCGGCCCGATCGGCTGCGCGACCTGGTCGAAATCAATTTCGATCAGCTGGGGCTGTTGCCGTTCCAGCCCTACCAGTTCGGCAAGATCGATCAGGTGGCCTATCCGTCCGAGGGGCCCTTGCCGATTTCCAATGTCATCGACGTGATGGAACGGGAGCAGCAGCCATGATCCGCACCCCCTTGCGCCCGCTGGCGCGTATCCTCAAGGCCCGGGAAGCGGGCGAGAACCCCGACGCCATCGAGCGCGAGAACATCCGCCTGCGCCACGAGGAGATGCGCGACCGTGCGCGGATGCGCGCCGAGGGACGCCTGTTGGTGATGGGGGCGTTCTTTGTCTGCGCCTTTGCGGTCATTGGCGGGCGCATGGGCGTGCTGGCCAATACCGACCCCGAAGAGCCGCGCACCGGGTTCGCGGGCGCCGATATCGTGGCGCAGCGGGCCGATATCGTGGACCGCGAGGGGCGCATCCTGGCCACGAATTTCGAGACCTACAGCCTGTATGCCCAGCCCCAGCAGATGGTCGAGCCCGAGCGGGCGGCCGAGGCACTGGCGGCGATCTTCCCGGATCTGAAGGTCGATCGGCTGAAGCGGGATTTCACGGGCAAGCGCAAGTTCCTGTGGGTGAAGAAGAAGCTGAGCCCCGAGCAGCGCCAGGCGGTGCATGACATCGGCGAGCCGGGGCTGCTGTTCGGGCCGCGCGAAATGCGGCTTTATCCCAACGGCAAGCTGGCCGCGCATGTCTTGGGCGGCGCGAGTTTCGGGCGCGAGGGCGTGCACGCGGCGGAAGTCATCGGTGTCGCGGGCGTCGAGAAATTCTATGACAAGCGGCTGCGCGATCCGGCGATGGGGCACAAGCCTTTGCAACTGTCGATTGACCTGTCGGTGCAGTCGGCGGTCGAGCGGGTGTTGCAGGGCGGCATGATGCTGATGAACGCCAAGGGTGCTGCGGCGGTGCTGATGGAGGTGCAGACCGGCGAGGTCGTGGCTCTGGCCAGCCTGCCGGATTTCGACCCCAACGACCGCCCCCGCCCGCCGATTGCCGGGGAAAAGCCCGGCGACAGCCCGCTGTTCAACCGGGCGGTGCAGGGTGTCTATGAGCTGGGCTCGGTTTTCAAGGCGTTCACCGTCGCGCAGGCGCTCGACCTTGGGCTGGTGAATCCGTCGACGATGATCGACACCAAGGGGCCGCTGCGCTTCGGCAAGTACAGGATTCGCGATTTCCGCAATTACGGCAACGAGCTGGATGTCAAAACGGTGCTGGTCAAGTCATCCAATATCGGCACCGCGCGCATCGCGCAGATGATCGGAATCGACCGGCAGCAGGATTTCCTCAAGTCACTGGGCTTTTTCGAGCCGACGCCGTTCGAGATTGTCGAGGCGGAGGGCGGCAAGCCGCTTTTGCCCTCGAAATGGACCGATCTGTCGCTGATGACGATCTCCTACGGGCACGGGTTGTCATCGAGCCCGCTGCACCTGGCGGCGGGATATGCGACCATCGCCAATGGCGGGCGGTTGGTGAAACCGACGGTGATCAAGCAGCCCAAGGGGCAGCTGGGGCCTCGGGTGATGTCGGAGCGTGCGGCGGCCGAGACGATGCAGATGCTGCGCGATGTGGTCACCGAGGGCACGGCCTCTTTCGCCGAGGTCGACGGCTACGCGGTGGGTGGCAAGACGGGGACAGCGGACAAGCCGAAGCCCAGCGGCGGGTATTACGAGGACAAGGTGATCGCCACCTTCGCCAGCGTGTTCCCGGCGCATGATCCGCGCTACGTTCTGGTGGTGACACTGGACGAGCCGGTGGAGACCACGGGCCCCGAGCCGCGCCGGACGGCAGGCTGGACCACGGTGCCGGTGGCGGCGGAAATCACACGTCGCGTCGCGCCGCTTCTGGGGCTGCGGCCCGAGATTGAACCCGCGCCATTAACAGGTATAACGCTGACATCGAATTGACGGGTTGAGACAAAGGCCGAAGGCGTGGGGCAGAGCAAATCCTTGGCAGAGCTGGGCCTGACCGCCCAGGGGGGCCGGCGGGCCGAGATCACCGGGCTGGCGGTGGACAGCCGCGAGGTGAAGGACGGGGTCCTGTTCGCGGCGTTGCCGGGAAGCCGCGTGCATGGCGGCGAGTTCATTTCCTACGCGCTGCGCATGGGGGCGGCGGCGATCCTGACCGACCCCGAGGGCGTGGCGCTGGCCGCCGAGGAACTGGCCGACAGCGATGCCGCGCTGGTGGTGGCCGAGGATCCGCGCCAGACGCTTTCGTTTGCCGCCGCATTGTGGTTCGGCGCGCAGCCCGAGACGATGGTGGCGGTGACAGGCACCAACGGCAAGACATCGGTGGCGAGTTTCACGCGGCAGATCTGGATGGCGCTGGGGCTGGAGGCGGTGAACCTGGGCACCACGGGCGTCGAGGGTGCGTGGGAGGCGCCGCTGGCGCATACCACGCCCGAGCCGATCACGCTGCACCGGGTGCTGGCCGAGGCCGAGGCAAACGGCATCACCCATGCGGCGATGGAGGCGTCGAGCCACGGTTTGGCGCAGCGGCGACTGGACGGTGTGCGTCTGGTGGCGGCGGGGTTCACGAACCTGAGCCAGGATCACCTGGATTACCACGCCGATTTCGACGACTACTTCAACGCCAAGGCGGGCCTGTTCGAGCGGGTCCTGCCCGAGGACGGCGTGGCCGTGATCAACGTCGATGACCCGCGCGGGCCGGGCATGGCGGACGTGGCCCATGGCCGGGGGCAGGACGTGCTGGCCGTGGGCCGGGCCGAAGGGGCGGACCTGCGGATCCTGAACCGGGTATTCTCGCCCACCGGGCAGACCTTGCGGTTTTCCTGGCGCGGGCAGGTGCATCAGGTTGAACTGAACCTGATCGGGGGCTTTCAGACCGACAACGTGATGCTGGCCGCGGGACTGGCCATCGGCGCAGGCGCGGACCCGGATCGGGTGTTCGCCACGCTACCGGTGATGCGCACGGTGCGGGGCCGGATGCAGCTGGCCGCGACGCGCTCCAGCGGGGCGGCGGTGTTCGTGGATTACGCCCATACGCCCGAGGCGGTGTCGACCGCGCTTTACGCGCTGCGCCCGCATGTGCTGGGCCGGATGGTGGCGATCGTGGGCGCGGGCGGCGACCGCGACCGGGGCAAGCGGCCCCTGATGGGCCGGGCGGCGGCGGAAAATGCCGACGCGGTGATCGTGACCGACGACAACCCCCGCAGCGAGGCGCCGGGCGACATTCGCGCCGCCGTGATGGAGGGCGTGCGCCAGGCGGGGGGCGAGGACCGGGCCATCGAAGTGGGGGACCGGGCCGAGGCGATTCTGCGCGGCGTCGACATGCTGGGTCCGGGCGATGCGCTGCTGATCTGCGGCAAGGGGCACGAGACCGGGCAGGTCGTGGGCGATGACGTTTTCCCTTTCGACGATTGCGAACAGGCCAGCGTGGCGGTCTCGGCCTTGGACGGGGGCGTGGCGTGAGCGACTTGTGGACAGCGCAGGAGGCCGCGGCGGCCACGGGCGGGCGCAGCACTTGCGACTGGACCGCGACGGGCGTGTCGATCGACACCCGGACGCTGGCGCAGGGCGATCTGTTCGTGGCTTTGAAGGATGTGCGCGACGGGCATGACTTCGTGGAGCAGGCGCTGGAGAATGGCGCGGCGGCTGCATTGGTTGCGCGCGTCCCCGAGGGCGTGGCCGCTGATGCGCCGCTTCTGATCGTGGACGAGGTGCTGCCGGCGCTCGAGGACCTGGGCCGGGCGGCGCGGGCGCGAACGGATGCGAAGGTGGTGGCGATCACCGGGTCGGTGGGCAAGACCTCGACCAAGGAGATGATGCGCGCCGCATTGCAGGGGCAGGGCAAGACACATGCCGCCGAAGCGAGTTACAACAACCATTGGGGCGTGCCGCTGACGCTGGCGCGGATGCCGCGCGACACCCAGTTCGCGGTGATCGAGATCGGGATGAACCATCCGGGAGAGATTTCGCCGCTGGCCGTGATGGCGCGCCCGCACGTGGCGCTGATCACCACCATCGCGGCGGCGCATCTGGAGGCGTTCGAGAATATCGAGGGGATTGCGCGGGAGAAGGCTGCGATATTCGACGGGTTGGAGCCGGGCGGCACGGCGGTGATCAACGCCGACGTCGGCACGGCGGATATACTGGAAGACGCGGCACGCGCGAAGGCCGGGACGGTGGTGCGGTTCGGAACCGCGGAGGGGGTCGAAATCCGGCTGACCGACGTGACGGTGCATGACGCCGCCACCGTGGGCAAGGCAGAGGTCGCGGGCGAGGAGATCCTGTTCAAGGTCGGCACGCCGGGCCGGCATTTCGCGCTGAACGCGCTGGCGGTCATCGCCGCCGCGCAGGCGATGGGGGCGGACCGGGACGTGGTGGTCTGCGACCTGGGCCTGTGGCGGCCGTACAAGGGGCGCGGCACGCGCGAGGTGCTGGTGCTGGACGCGGTCGAGGAGGCGATGTCGATCGAGCTGATCGACGACGCGTTCAATGCCAACCCGACCTCGATGGCCGCGGCGCTGGAAGTTCTGGCCGCCGCCAGGGTGCGCGACGACATCGGGCGGGTGTCCGCGGGGCGGCGGATCGCCATTCTGGGCGACATGCTGGAACTGGGCCCGGACGAGGCGCGGATGCACCGCGACATCGCGAAACTTCCCTTCATGGACCAGGTGCAGGTCATCCATTGTGTCGGTCCGCGCATGAAAACCCTTTACGACGCGCTGCCGGAGGCGCAAAGGGGCCGCTGGACGGAAACCGCGGCGGACCTGGCCGCCGAGGCGCACCGTCTGGTGGATGCGGGCGACGTGATCCTGGTGAAGGGCTCGAAGGGCAGCCGCGTCAGCGAAGTTGTCACCGCGCTGCGCCGTCTGGCGCAGGCCGTCGCGGAAAAAGAGGACGTTTGAATGCTTTACTGGTTAACCGAATTGTCGGATGGCGGCGACGTCTTCAACCTGTTTCGCTATATCACCTTCCGCTCGGGCGGGGCGTTCCTGACCGCGCTGGTTTTCGGCTTCATCTTCGGACCTCCGCTGATCAACGTGCTGCGCCGGACCCAGGGCAAGGGCCAGCCCATCCGCAGCGACGGCCCCGAAGGGCACCTGGCGAAGTCGGGCACGCCCACGATGGGGGGGCTGCTGATCGTCGGCGCGCTGCTGACCGCGACGCTGTTCTGGGCGCGGCTGGACAACCCCTTTGTCTGGCTGGTGCTGTTCGTGACCATGTGTTTTGGCCTGATCGGGTTCTGGGACGACTACGCCAAGGTCAGCAAGCAGAACCACAAGGGCGTGCCGGGCAAGGTAAGGCTGGCTCTGGGGTTTCTGATCGCAGGCGTGGCGGCCTATTGGGCCAGCATGTACCACCCCAGTGAATTGCAATACCAATTGGCGCTGCCGGTGTTCAAGGACACGCTGATCAACATGGGTCTGTTCTTCATCCCCTTTGCGATGTTCGTGATCGTGGGGGCGGCGAATGCCGTCAACCTGACCGATGGCCTTGATGGGCTGGCGATCATGCCGGTGATGATCGCCGCCGTGACGCTGGGGATCATCGCCTATGCCGTGGGACGCGTCGACTTTACCGAGTACCTCGATGTGCACTACGTGCCGGGGACGGGGGAGATCCTGGTCTTCGTGGCGGGGCTGGCCGGGGGCGGACTTGGGTTTCTGTGGTACAACGCGCCGCCGGCGGCGGTCTTCATGGGCGACACCGGGTCGCTGGCCCTGGGCGGCGCGCTGGGGGCCATCGCGGTGGCGGCCAAGCACGAGATCGTGCTGGGCATCGTCGGCGGCATCTTTGTGGTCGAGGCGCTGAGCGTCATCATCCAGGTGATGTATTTCAAGCGCACCGGCAAGCGTGTGTTCCTGATGGCGCCGATCCACCACCATTACGAGAAAAAGGGCTGGGCCGAGCCGCAGATCGTCATCCGCTTCTGGATCATCGCGCTGATTCTGGCGATGATCGGGCTGGCGACGCTGAAGGTGCGGTGATGGCGACGGTCCGCGACACCAGGGGCATGATCAAGGGCATGGCGCCGGTGCACGACGCCGAGACCTGGCATTTCTGCACGACGGATGACCGGGACCTGGCGGAGCGCGCGCGGCCGCATGCGCTGGCGGTCTTTGGCGAGGATGAGGGCGTGTCGCTGATCCTGCCGGATGAAGTGGCGCGGGATCTGGATTTCCCCGTGGAGATGCCGATGAGCCGGATCACCCTGTCGGTGCATTCGGCGCTCGACGGCGTAGGGCTGACGGCGGCAGTGGCCGGCGCTCTGGCCGAGGCGCTGATCCCCTGCAACGTGGTCGCGGCCTATCATCACGATCATGTCTTCGTGCCCGAGGAGCTGGCCGGGAAGGCGATGGCGATCCTGCAGGACGTGGCGCGGCAGGCGGAGTGACATCGGCGATCTCTGGTCACGCGGGCGGGGATCGGGTAGCCAATTCGAAACACCAGTTCGGAGGCGTTGGACATGATACCGGTTCGGGGAGTGGAAGGGCAATGCGTGGCGGTGCTGGGCCTGGGGCGGTCGGGGCTGTCGGCGGCGCGGGCGCTGCGGGCGGGCGGCGCGGACGTGCTGTGCTGGGATGACAACCCGGCGGCGCGGGAGGGCGCGGCCGAGGAAGGGTTCGACATCCGGCAGTTTCGCTCGGCGGAGGATTTTGCCGATGTCGCCGCGCTGATCGTAAGCCCCGGCATTCCGCATCTCTACCCTGAGCCCAACAAGATCGTGGCCGCCGCCCAGGAAGCGGGCGTGCCGGTGGACAACGATATCGGCCTATTTTTCCGGTCGCTGGCGACGAATGAGTGGGACAGTTTCGACGCGCCGCCACGGGTGATTGCCGTGACCGGGTCGAACGGGAAGTCGACGACCTCGGCGCTGATACACCACATATTGCAGGAGGCGGGGCGCGAGGTGCAGTTGGCCGGGAATATCGGGCGCGGCGTGCTGGATATCGACCCGCCCGGGGATGGCGGCGTGGTGGTGCTGGAACTGAGCAGCTATCAGACCGAGCTGGCGCGCGCGCTGACGCCGGATGTGGCGGTGTTTACCAACCTCAGCCCCGATCACCTGGACCGGCATGGCGGGCTGGGCGGCTATTTCGCGGCCAAGCGGCGGCTGTTCGCGGAAGGCGGACCGGACCGGGCCGTGATCGGCGTGGACGAGCCCGAGGGGCTGTTCCTGGCGGGGCAGTTGGCAGAAGGGCCGGGCGACGACCGGGTGATCCGGGTGTCGGTGGACCGCAAGCTGACCGGGCCGGGATGGCAGGTCTTTGCCCGCAAGGGGTTCCTGTCGGAATACCGCAAGGCGCGGCAGGTGGGGTCGATCGACCTGCGGAAGATCAAGGGCCTGCCGGGGGAGCACAATCACCAGAACGCCTGCTGCGCCTTTGCCGCCTGCCGGACGCTGGGGCTGAACCCCAAGGTGATCGAGGGCGCGATGCAGACATTCGCGGGCCTGCCGCATCGCAGCCAGCTGGTGGCCGAGAAGGACGGCGTGAGTTTCGTCAACGACAGCAAGGCGACGAACGTGGACGCCGCGCTGATGGCGCTGCTGGCGTTCGACCGGATCCGCTGGATCTGTGGGGGGCTGGAGAAAGAGGGCGGGTTGGCCGGGCTAAAGCCGGGCCTCGAGCACGTGACCAAAGCCTATGTCATCGGGCGCGAGGCGGCGGGGTTCGCGCTGCAGCTTGGCGATGTCGATGCGGAGGTCTGCACGACGATGAGCCATGCGGTGATGCGGGCGATGGAGGATGCGCAGCCCGGCGAGACCGTGTTGCTGGCACCGGCGGCGGCGAGTTTCGATCAATATGACAGCTTCGAGCGGCGAGGCGAGGACTTCATCGCGGAGGTCAAGGCGCGGCTTTGACGGGGCGCGCCTAGAGGGAGGTGCCCCCGGGTCAAGCCCAGGGCAGGCAGGGTCAAGCCCGGGACGGGGTGGTTCTGGTGTGAGCGTCGCGCCGGCGAGGGGCCAGCCCCTCGCGCTCCCCGGAGTATTTCTGGAACAGTGAACGTGTTGCGGCGTCAGGTGGTGGCGGCGATGGCGGTGCCGGCGGCCCAGCCGGAGGACCAGGCCCATTGGAAGTTGTAGCCGCCGAGCCAGCCGGTGACGTCGACGGCCTCGCCGATCATGTAGAGGCCCGGGACGTCGCGGCTTTGCATGGTCTTTGACGAGATGCGGTCGGTGGCGATGCCGCCCAGGGTGACCTCGGCGGTGCGGTAGCCTTCGGAGCCGGTGGGCTTGAGATGCCACTGGCGCAGGGCGTCGGTGATTTCCGCGAGCCGGGCGTCGGACTGGTCGGCAAGATTGCCCGAAAGGGACAGCGCGGGGGTGAGGTGCTCGACGAGGCGGGCGGGCAGGTGGCGGGCAAGCTCGGTGGTGAGGGCGCGGCGGCCCTGGGCCTGGCGCTGGGCGCGGAGGGTGTCGTAGAGGCTGGCGTCGGGGTCGAGGTCGAGGGTGATGGCCTCGCCTTCGTGCCAGTAGGAGGAGGCTTGCAGGATGGCGGGGCCGGAGAGGCCGCGATGGGTGAAGAGGACGGCCTCGGCGAAGCTGGTATCGTTTGCCGTCACGCGGGCGGGGGCGGCGATGCCGGAGATGGGCGCGAAGCGCTTGTCGGAGAAGGTGAGCGGGACGAGGGCCGGGCGCGTGTCGGTGACGGCATGGCCGAACTGGCGGGCGATGTCGTAGGCGAGGCCAGTGGCGCCCATGGCAGGGATGGACTTGCCGCCCGTCGCCAGCACGAGGTTGTGGGCGGTGACGATGTGGCGCGTGCCTTCGCGGTCGAGCGTGACGTTGAAGTGGGTGCCGTCATGGGTGATCTCGCCCACGGTGGTTTGCAGCCAGAGGTCGGCGCCGACCGCCGCAATCTCGTCGCGCAGCATCTGGATAATCTGGGGGGATTTGCCGTCGCAGAAGAGCTGTCCCAGCGTCTTTTCGTGCCAGGTGATGCCGTGGTGGGCGAGAAGGTCGATGAAATCCCACTGGGTGTAGCGGCTGAGCGCGGATTTGTGGAAATGCGGGTTCTGGCCGAGAAAATTGCCGGGCGCGGTATGCAGGTTGGTGAAGTTGCAGCGCCCGCCGCCGGAGATGCGGATCTTTTCGCCGGGGGCGCGTGCATGATCCACGACAAGCGTCTCCGGCCCCGAATGAGCCGCGCACATCATGCCGGCGGCGCCGGCGCCGAGGATCAGGGTGATGACGTTCATGCCGTTCCCGTGCCCCAGCGAAGGACGGGCGTCAAGATGGCGGTGCTGGGTACGGTGCCTGTCATTGGAACATGGGGCGCTTGGCGGGGTTGACGTCTCGCAACCCAATACGAGTGGAGGAGTCACATGAATATCCAGACAAAACCCGACGTGCTGACTGCTCAGGACGAGTATCCGACCCGCGTACCGGGCGAGGAACGACTGAGTGAGCGCAAGGACCCCGTGCTTTGGTCCGACTGGTCTGAAGACGCGCCGATCGCCAAGGAGGAGGCGGAGCACTATGCCGAGCACGGTTTTCTGGTACGGCACGATATGTTCGAGAAGGACGAACTGGCACTGCTGACCGAAACCGCGGACAAGCTGCGCGAAGGCGGCGGGGACATTCCCGACGACGACCTGATCCGCGAGCCCGACAGCGAGGCGGTACGCACCGTCTTCCGCCTCGACGACCACTCCAAGGCATTCCGCCGTCTGGCCTGCGATCGCCGCCTGGCTGGCGTGGCCGAGTTCCTTCTGGGCGACCAGGTGTACCTGCACCAGTCGCGCCTGAACTACAAACCGGGGTTCGCCGGCAAGGAGTTCTACTGGCACTCGGATTTCGAGACCTGGCATGCCGAGGACGGGATGCCGCGGATGCGCGCGGTGTCGGCCTCGGTGCTGCTGACGCCGAACGGGCCGCACAATGGCCCGCTGCTGCTGGTGCCGGGATCGCAGAACGTGTTCATCAGCTGCGTGGGCGAGACGCCCAAGGACAACCACGAGACCTCGCTGAAAGAGCAGAAGGTCGGTGTGCCGCAGCCCGAGACGATCGACCGGATGGCGCGGGAGGCCGGTGGCATCGCGTCGGCGCAGGGGGACACCGGTACGGTGATCTTCTTTGACTGCAACACGCTGCACGGCTCGAACGGGAACATCACGCCCGATCCGCGGGCCAATGCGTTCTTTGTCTACAACGCGATGTCGAACGCGCTGACCCGGCCTTATGCCGCCCGTGGTCCGCGGCCCGACTTCCTGGCCAACCGCGCGACGCCCGAGGCGATCCGCACGGTTTCCGGCAATCTGAACGGGTAAAGGCGACCCGGTGGGATGCAGAATGCTTCCCACCGGGCAAAACTGCTGCTATACTGGACCGAACGCCCCCGGCAAAAGAGGGGCAAGAGGCAGTGTTCGGCGGATTCAAATGACAGAAATGGTGTATGGTGCGGCCCCCGTGCAGGGCGGCGAACCGATCCTCCCCAAATGGTGGCGGACCCTCGACAAGTGGTCGATTTCCTGCGTGCTGATCCTGTTCGGGATCGGGCTTCTGCTGGGGCTGGCGGCCTCGGTGCCGCTGGCGGAAAAGAACGGGTTCGAGCAGTTTCATTACGTGAAACGGCAAGCGGCCTTCGGCTTCATGGCATTGGGGGCGATGCTGCTGACGTCGATGATGAGCCCGCTACTGGTGCGGCGGTTGTCGGTGCTGGGCTTCGTCGTGGCGTTCCTCGCGATGGCGATGCTGCCGTTTTTCGGCACGGATTTCGGCAAAGGGGCGGTGCGGTGGTACAGCCTCGGGTTCGCCAGCCTGCAACCCTCTGAATTCCTGAAACCCGGTTTCGTGGTGGTGACCGCCTGGATGCTGGCCGCGAGCAAGGAGATCAACGGACCGCCGGGGGTGCGGCTGAGCTTTGTCCTGGCGGTGATCATCGTGGCCCTGCTTGCGATGCAGCCGGATTTCGGGCAGGCGTGCCTGGTGCTCTTCGGCTGGGGCGTGATGTATTTCGTGGCCGGGGCGCCGATCGTGCTGCTGGTGCTGATCGCGGGGATCGTGGTGTTCGCGGGCTCGCTGGCCTACTCCAATTCGGAACACTTCGCGCGGCGGATCGACGGGTTCCTGAGCCCGGACGTGGACCCCAATACGCAGCTGGGCTTTGCCACCAACGCGATCCGCGAGGGCGGGTTTTTCGGCGTGGGCGTGGGCGAGGGGTCGGTGAAATGGTCGCTGCCCGACGCGCATACGGATTTCATCATCGCCGTGGCGGCCGAGGAATACGGGCTGATCCTGGTGCTGGCGATCATCGTGCTTTACGCCAGTATCGTGGTGCGGTCGCTGAGCCGCCTGATGCGCGAGCGCGATCCGTTCATCCGGCTGGCGGGCACGGGCCTTGTGGCGATGTTCGGCGTGCAGGCGATGATCAACATGGGCGTCGCTGTGCGGCTGTTGCCGGCCAAGGGTATGACCCTGCCATTCGTGAGCTATGGCGGCTCGTCGCTGATCGCGACGGGGATCGCGGTGGGGATGCTGTTCGCCTTTACCCGCAGCCGTCCGCAGGGCGAGATCAACGACATCCTGAGGGCGCGTCCGAGATGAGCGAACGTTCCCCCCTTCTGGTGATCGCGGCGGGCGGCACGGGTGGGCACATGTTTCCCGCGCAGAGCCTGGCCGAGGCGATGCTGCGGCGGGGCTGGCGGGTGAAGCTGTCGACCGATGCGCGGGGCGCGCGCTATACCGGCGGCTTTCCGCATTCGGTCGAGATCGAGCAGGTGGCGAGCGCGACCTTTGCCCGGGGCGGAATTTTCAACAAGCTGGTGGCGCCGTTTCACATCCTTGGCGGTGTGCTGGGCGCGACGTTGCGGATGCTGCGCGACAGGCCCGCCGTTGTTGTGGGCTTCGGCGGGTATCCGACGATCCCGGCGCTGAGCGCGGCGATGATCCTGCGGCGGCCCCGCATGATCCACGAACAGAACGGCGTGCTGGGGCGGGTGAACAAGCTGTTCGCCAAGCGTGTCGACAAGGTGCTGTGCGGAACGTGGCCCACGGCCTTGCCCGAGGGTGTGGAGGGCACGCATGTGGGCAACCCGGTGCGGCTGGCGGTGCGTGAGCGCGCGGGCGCGGGATACATTCCGCCGGGCGATTACCCGATGTCGATCCTGGTGATCGGCGGCAGCCAGGGCGCGCGCATCCTGAGCGACGTGGTGCCGCCCGCAATCGCCAACCTGCCGATGGACGTGCTGCGCAACATCCGCGTCAGCCACCAGGCGCGCGACGAGGATGCCGAACGGGTGGCGAAGCTATATGCCGAGAACGGGATCGATGCCGACGTGCAGCCGTTCTTCCGCGACGTGCCGGCGCGGATGTCCGAGGCGCAGCTGGTGATCAGCCGGGCGGGGGCGTCTTCGGTGGCCGACATCTCGGTCATCGGACGGCCCGCGATCCTGATCCCCTTTGCCGCCGCCACGGAAGACCACCAGGCGGCCAATGCCAAGGGACTGTCCAAGGCCGGGGGCGCGATCGTGATCCCGGAATCGCGGCTTGAGGTCGACGCACTTTCGGAGCAGATAGCCTCGGTGCTGACGAATCCCGATGGCGCCTTGCAGATGTCACGGGCGGCGCTGAGCGTGGGCATGCCGGATGCGGCGCAGGCGCTTGCGGATATAACAGAAGAACTGGCACGGAGCAGACAGTCATGAGGGACCTTTCATTCGAAGGAGCCAAACCGATGAACGCGGCATTGAAACTTCCGGGCGACGTGGGCCCCATTCATTTCGTGGGCATCGGGGGGATCGGCATGTCGGGCATTGCCGAGGTGCTGCTCAACCATGGCTATACCGTGCAGGGATCGGACCTGAAGACGTCGAAGATCACCGACCGGCTGGAAAAGGCCGGCGCGACGATTTTCGAGGGCCAGGCGGCGTCGAACCTGGACGACGCGCAGGTGGTGGTGATCTCGTCGGCAATCAAGCCGGGCAATGCCGAACTGGACGAGGCGCGGCGGCGCGGATTGCCGGTGGTGCGCCGGGCCGAGATGCTGGCCGAGCTGATGCGGCTGAAATCGAACGTGGCGGTGGCGGGGACACATGGCAAGACCACGACCACGACGATGGTCGCGGCGCTGTTGGACCATGGCAAGTACGACCCCACGGTGATCAATGGCGGGATCATTCACGCTTACGGCTCGAACGCGCGCGTGGGGCAGGGCGAGTGGATGGTGGTGGAGGCCGACGAGAGCGACGGCACCTTCAACCGCCTGCCCGCGACCATTGCCATCGTGACCAATATCGACCCCGAGCACATGGAGCATTGGGGCACGGAAGAGGCGCTGCACCAGGGGTTCCTCGATTTCGTGTCGAACATTCCGTTTTATGGCCTGGCGATCTGCTGCACCGATGATCCGGACGTGCAGACTCTCGTTGGCAAGATCAGCGACCGGAGGGTGATTACCTTCGGATTCAACGCGCAGGCCGACGTGCGGGCGATGAACCTGACCTACGAGGCCGGCGTGGCGCATTTCGACGTGGCGTTGCAGGCCGAGGGCAAGGTGATCGAAGGCTGCACCCTGCCGATGCCGGGCGACCATAACGTGTCGAATGCGCTGAGCGCGGTGGCCGTGGCGCGATCGCTTGGCATGAAGCTGGACGAGATCCGCGAGGCGCTGGCGGCGTTCGGCGGCGTGAACCGTCGATTTACCCGCGTGGGCGAGGTGGACGGGGTGACCATCATCGACGATTACGGCCACCACCCGGTGGAGATCGCCGCCGTGCTGAAGGCGGCGCGGCAGGCCACCAAGGGACGGATCATCGCGGTGCATCAGCCGCACCGGTATTCCCGCCTGCATTCGCTTTTCGACGATTTCTGTGCGTGCTTCAACGATGCCGACGTGGTCGCCATCGCCGAAGTCTATGCCGCCGGCGAGGACCCGATCGACGGGGCCACGCGCGACGATCTGGTGGCAGGACTGATTGCCCATGGCCACCGGCACGCGCGGGCGATCCTGGGCGAGGACGACCTTGTGCGGCTTGTGCGCGAACAGGCGAAACCGGGCGACATGGTGGTGTGTCTGGGCGCGGGTACGATCAGCGGCTGGGCGAACGGGTTGCCGGAAAAGCTGAAGGTTTGATGGTGGCGGTGGCCGGAATTCTCGGAAAATTCCGGGCCGGAAAATGCGCATTTTCCGGTACGTTTTTCGCGCGAAAAACGTACCCCGGAGGTCGGTCATGACACTTGTTGTCCTGTGCTGTCTCTGGGTGATCGCGGGCACGCTGGTGGCGATGTTGCCGATGCGGCATCAATACGCGCCGGGGATCTTTCTGCTGGCTCTGGCGCCGGTGCTGATCTGGCTGATCGGGCGGGATCACGGGGTCATCCCCGCCGCGCTGGCGGTGCTCGCGTTTTTGTCGATGTTTCGCAATCCGCTGCGCTATTTCACGCGGCGTCTGGCGGGGGAAAAACCGGAGGTACCTAAATGAGCATGTCCCTGGTCCTGTTCTTTATCTGGGCCGTTGCCGCGAATTTGCTGGCGATGATCCCCAGCCGCGACAACCATTGGCGCCGGGCCTATGTGCTGATCGCCATGGGCATTCCGCTGCTGGGCTACGTGACCTGGCAGAACGGGCCCTGGGTGGGGCTGTTGGTGCTGGCCGCGGGGATGAGCCTGTTGCGCTGGCCGGTCATCTATCTGGGCCGGTGGGCGCGCCGGGTCGCCGGAGGGAATGCGGACGGCGGTGGGAAGTGAGTATTTCCGGCAAGAAAAAGCATAATGTCCGCCTTTCGGTTCGGGGCGTAATCGGGCACAAGCTGGCGCATGAATGATCTTCCCCAACCCCGTGGCCGTCTGAGCGAGAAGCGCATGCTGGCCGATCTGACATGGCTGCGCGTGGGCGGGCCGGCGGATTGGCTGTTTCAGCCGGCGGACCTTGAGGATCTGGCCGCGTTCCTGCGCGATCTGCCAGCCGGAATGCCGGTCTTTCCGATGGGGGTTGGCAGCAACCTGATCGTGCGGGACGGGGGCTTGCGC
Organism: Roseovarius sp. MMSF_3350; assembly: GCF_030733425.1. Lineage (GTDB taxonomy): Bacteria > Pseudomonadota > Alphaproteobacteria > Rhodobacterales > Rhodobacteraceae > Roseovarius. The sequence continues at coordinate 30,925 of NZ_JASHIZ010000023.1, read as the reverse complement.
GCCGTGGTGATCCGCCTGGGGCGCGGGTTCAATGCCATCGAGGTGGACGGCACGCGCGTCACCGCCGGGGCGGCGGCGCTGGATGCGCATGTGGCCCGGCGCGCGGGCGAGGCGGGGGTGGACCTGACCTTTCTGCGCACCATCCCCGGTGCCATCGGCGGGGCTGTGCGGATGAACGCGGGATGCTATGGCAGCTACGTGGCGGACCATTTCGTCGAGGCCGAGGCTGTGAGCCGGGCGGGCGAGGTGGTGACGCTGACCGCCGAGGACCTGAAGTTCCAGTACCGCCAGACCGATCTGCCCGAGGGCTGGGTGATCACACGCGCCACGTTCGAGGGCGGAAAGGGTGATCCCGACGAACTGGCTTCGCGGATGGCGACGCAGCTGAAAAAGCGCGACGAGACGCAGCCGACCAAGGACCGGACGGCCGGAAGCACGTTTCGCAATCCGGCCGGGTTTTCCAGCACCGGGCGGGCCGACGACACCCACGAGTTGAAGGCGTGGAAGGTGATCGACAACGCCGGGATGCGCGGCGCCGCGCGGGGCGGGGCGCAGATGAGCGAGAAGCATTCGAACTTCCTGATCAACACCGGGGGCGCCACGGCGGCGGACCTGGAAGGTTTGGGCGAGGAGGTGCGAAAAAAGGTTTTCCAAGACAGCGGAATAGAGTTACATTGGGAAATCATGAGGGTCGGCGAAACGGCCCCTCCCGCGGATTGAGGCGGACACAATAAAACAAGGGTCGATAACGACCCGGGACATTGAGGCAGTAAGGTGGTTTCTTCGAGCGGAAACGCCCCGACTGTTGCGGTGATTATGGGTGGCCCCTCGGCCGAGCGCGAGGTGTCGCTTTCGTCAGGACAGGAATGCGCCGCAGCACTCCGGGAGGCAGGCTATGAGGTGGTCGAGGTCGATGCCGGCCGCGACCTTGCCGTGGTTCTGGCCGATCTCAAACCCGACGTGGTGTTCAACGCCCTGCATGGCCGCTGGGGCGAGGATGGCTGCGTGCAGGGGATGCTGGAGTGGATGCAGATCCCCTATACCCATTCGGGCGTTCTGGCCTCGGCGCTGGCGCTGGACAAGCAGCGGACCAAGGCGGCCTATCGTGCCGCGGGCCTGCCGGTGGTCAACAGCGTCATCGTGGACAAGGACGAGGTGGGAAAGGCGCATGTGATGCCGCCCCCTTACGTGGTGAAGCCCAATAACGAGGGCTCGTCGGTGGGCGTCTATATCGTGCACGAGGCCGCGAACGCGCCGCCGCAACTGTCCGAGGACATGCCGCAAACCGTGATGGTCGAAGCGTTCGCGCCTGGGCGCGAACTGACGACCTCGGTGATCGGCGACCGGGCGCTGGGGGTGACGGATATCATCACCGATGGCTGGTACGATTATCACGCGAAATACGCCGCCGGTGGGTCGCGGCACGTGATCCCGGCCGACATTCCTCAGAAAATTGCCGATGCCTGCGAGGATTATGCGCTGCGCGCCCACGCGGTGCTGGGATGCCGCGGGCTGAGCCGCACGGATTTCCGCTGGGACGAGGCGAAGGGGCTGGAGGGGCTGATCCTGCTGGAGACCAATACCCAGCCCGGAATGACTCCGACCTCGCTGAGCCCCGAGCAGGCGCAGGCGGCGGGCATGAGCTTTCCGCAATTGTGCGACTGGCTGGTGAAGGACGCGTCATGCAACAGGTGAAACCATTGGAGCCCAAGGCCGATCCGGCGCCGTCGCGGTGGTCGTACCGCTATCAGCGGCTGATGCTGACGCCGCTTTTCCGCAAGCTGTTGCGGGTGGGGGTGCCGTTCTGCCTGATCATCGGCCTCGGCACGGCGTATTTTTCCAACCCCGAGCGGCGCGAAGCGATCGCACTGGCGGTGATCGATCTGCGCGAGCAGATCGAGACACGGCCGGAGTTCATGGTGAACCTGCTGGCGGTGGAAGGCGCGAGCGCGACGGTCGAGGAGGATATCCGCGAGATCTTCCCACATGACCTGCCGGCCAGTTCGTTCGACATCGACCTGGACGCGGTGCGCCTGTCAATTGCCGGTCTGCCGGCGGTTGCCAGTGCGTCCGTCCGGGTGCGGCAGGGCGGCGTGCTGGTGGCGTATGTGCAAGAGCGCCAGCCGGTGGCGATCTGGCGGTCGCGCGATGGCTTGGGCGTGGTGGACATCGAAGGCGTGGTGATCGGCGATATCATGCAGCGCGCCGACCGCGCCGATCTGCCCGTGATTGCCGGCAAAGGCGCGACCGACGCCGTCCCCGAGGCGATGGCGATCCTGCAGGCGGCGGCGCCGCTGCGGTCGCGGCTGCGCGGGCTGGTGCGCATGGGCGAGCGGCGGTGGGACGTGGTGCTGGACCGCGGCCAGCGCATCCTGCTGCCCGAGACCGATCCGGTGCGGGCGCTGGAGCGGGTGATCGTCTTGGCCGAGGTGCAGGACATGCTGGAGCGTGACCTTGCGGCGGTGGACATGCGCCTGGCCTCCCGGCCGACCATAAGAATGAACGAAAACGCGGTGTCCGAATGGTGGCGCGTGACAAAAATGACCGTAGGGGCGGAAGAGTGACATGATCGAGCTTTATGAATCGCAAAGGGCGATGCGGAACATGCGCCGGGCGGCGATGCAGCGCGGTGTCGTGGCGGTTCTAGACGTGGGCACGTCCAAGATCGCCTGCCTCGTGCTGCGCTTCGACGGCAGCGACCGGCTGCGTGAAACCGAGGGTGTGGGCGCGTTGGCGGGCCAGGCCGGGTTTCGTGTGATCGGGGCGGCCACGACGCGGTCGCGGGGCGTGCGCTATGGCGAGATCACCACGATGACCGAGACCGAGCGGGCCATTCGCACAGCCCTGCAGGCCGCGCAGAAGATGGCCAATATCCGGGTCGATCACGTGATCGCCTGTTTCTCGGGTGCCGAGCCGCGCAGCTATGGGCTGGCCGGGCAGGTGTCGCTGGAAGCCAGCACCGTGTCCGAGCAGGACATCAGCCGGGTGCTGTCGTCCTGTGACGTGCCCGATTTCGGCGAGGGTCGCGAGGTGCTGCACGCCCAGCCGGTGAATTTCGCGCTGGACCACCGCTCGGGCCTCAGCGACCCGCGGGGGCAGCTGGGGCAGGACCTGGCGGTGGACATGCACATGTTGACGGTCGATGGCACGGCGATCCAGAACCTGGCGCATTGCGTCAAGCGCTGCGACCTTGAGCTGGCGGGGCTGGCCAGTTCGGCCTACGTGTCGGGCATCTCGGCGCTGGTCGAGGACGAGCAGGAGCTGGGCGCGGCCTGCATCGACATGGGCGGCGGAAGCGCGGGCGTGTCGATCTTCATGAAGAAACACATGATCTATGCCGACTCCGTGCGGATCGGTGGCGAGCACGTCACCGGCGACATCTCGATGGGGTTGCAGGTGCCGCACGCCACCGCGGAGCGGATCAAGACATTCTACGGCGGCGTGGTGGCCACGGGCATGGACGACCGCGATATAATCGAGATTGGCGGCGAGACTGGCGACTGGGAACATGACAGGCGGACGGTAAGCCGCGCGGAACTGATCGGCATCATGCGCCCGCGGGTCGAGGAGATCCTGGAAGAGGTGCGCGCGCGGCTGGATGCCGCCGGGTTCCAGCATCTTCCCAGCCAGCAGATCGTGCTGACCGGCGGCGGCAGCCAGATCCCCGGACTGGACGGGCTGGCGACGCGCATCCTGGGACAGCAGGTGCGGCTGGGACGGCCCCTGCGGGTGCACGGCTTGCCGCAGGCGGCGACGGGGGCGGGCTTTGCCAGCGCCGTGGGGATGTGCCTGTTTGCGGCGAATCCCCAGGACGAATGGTGGGACTTCGAGATTCCGGTGGATCGCTACCCGGCACGATCCCTGAAAAGGGCGGTAAAATGGTTCAAGGACAACTGGTGATCGCAAAATCTGGGGGTTTCGGCGAAATCCCGCGTGAAAGCGCGAAAAAAGACCCATATTTTGTGGTATTTTCGTGTTTTTTGGGTGACGTAAGGGCGCCGGGACGGTACTGTTAATACAATTTAGGCGGATCAAGCCTGCGCGAGGCGGGCACAACAGCAGGCAAAGAAGGCGGAGCTATGACACTTAACCTCAGCATGCCAGGTCAGGGACAGGACCAGGAACTCAAGCCGCGCATCACCGTTTTCGGTGTCGGCGGGGCAGGCGGCAACGCCGTCAACAACATGATCGAGAAACAGCTGGAAGGCGTCGATTTCGTCGTCGCCAACACCGATGCGCAGGCGCTGTCCCAGAGCAACGCGCCGAACCGGATCCAGCTGGGTGTGAAAGTCACCGAAGGGCTGGGCGCCGGCGCGAAAGCCGCCGTGGGTGCCGCAGCCGCCGAAGAGAACATCGAGCAGATCGTCGACCAGCTGGCCGGCGCGCACATGTGCTTCATCACCGCCGGGATGGGCGGAGGCACGGGCACCGGCGCGGCCCCGATCATCGCTCAGGCAGCGCGTGAACTTGGCGTGCTAACCGTCGGTGTCGTCACGAAACCTTTCCAGTTCGAAGGCGCCAAGCGGATGCGCCAGGCCGAGGAAGGCGTCGACACGCTGCAAAAGATGGTCGACACGCTGATCATCATCCCGAACCAGAACCTGTTCCGCCTCGCGAACGAGAAGACGACCTTCACCGAGGCGTTCTCGATGGCCGACGACGTTCTGTACCAGGGTGTGAAGGGCGTGACCGACCTGATGGTGCGCCCGGGCCTGATCAACCTCGACTTTGCCGACGTTCGCGCGGTGATGGACGAGATGGGCAAGGCGATGATGGGCACCGGCGAGGACGACGGCGAAGAGCGCGCCATCCAGGCTGCCGAGAAGGCGATAGCGAACCCGCTGCTGGACGAGATCAGCCTGCGCGGGGCGAAAGGTGTCCTTATCAACATCACCGGCGGGCACGACCTGACGCTGTTCGAACTGGACGAAGCGGCCAACCGCATCCGCGAGGAAGTGGACGCCGACGCCAACATCATCGTGGGCAGCACGCTGGATCCGACGATGGAAGGCTTCATGCGCGTGTCGGTCGTGGCCACCGGCATCGACGCCAGCGACGAAAGCAAGGAAATCCCGGTGCCGCGCCGCAAGCTGGCAGAGCCGCTGAAGCCGGCCGAAGAGGTCGAGATCGAGGCGGTCGAGACCTACGAGGAAACGGTCGAGCCGGCAGCGGAGCCTGTCGTGGCGGCTAGCACCGAGTCTGCGGACGAACCCAGCCTGTTTAATGCCTTCGACGCGCAGCGCGCGGCGGCGGAAGAGCAGATGGAAGAGATTTTCGACGCCGAGGGTAGCGACCGCGACGTGCCGCCGCCGGCATATACGCCGCGCCCCGAGCCCGAAACCTTCGTGGCGCAGGCGGAAGAGCCCGAGACCTTCGTTGCGCCGAAGGCGCCTGCGCCGGGCACCCCGTCTCAGGACGCGCTGGCCCGGCTTCAGGCTGCGGTGCAACACCGTGGCAGCGGCACGCCCCAGCGGCAGGCGCCGACACCAGCAGCGGCCCCGGAACATGCCGCCGAGAGGCCGCGTTTCGGTATCAACTCGCTGATCAACCGGATGACGGGCCACGGCGCGGAAGGCGCACAGCAACCGCCGCGCCCGGCGCGCCAGCAACCTCCGATGCAGGCCACGGCGCCACAGCCGGAGGTGCGTGACGAGCGCGAGGAAGAGGACGACCAGATCGAAATTCCCGCCTTCCTGCGCCGCCAGGCGAACTGAGCCGGACAACAAATCAACCAGTAAAAGGGCCGCGATCCGCGGCCCTTTTGCGTTGCGGAACAGGGGGTTGAACGGGGTCTTTCCCCGGTCGGCAAAAATTCGCCAAGCCTTGCAACATTGATGTTTCAGCGCGTTGCAAAGAGTGAATTGAGCATCTGCGTCCCGCGCAATAGATGTGGCCCAGTTGAATTAAATGAGCCGATAATCGGCCTGAGGTAAGCACGTGCAGAATACGGTCAAAACTCCGGTTTCGTTCGATGGCGTCGGCCTGCATTCAGGTGCTTTCGCCCGTGTGACAATCCTGCCGGCGCCTGCGAACCGCGGCATCGTCTTCCGCCGGATCGATTGCGAACTGCGCCATTGCGAGATCCCGGCCCGCTGGGACATGGTGAACCAGTCGCCGCTCTGCACGCTGCTGGAAAACGCCGCGGGCGTGCGTGTCTCGACGGTCGAGCACATCATGGCGGCGCTGTCGGGCTGTGGCGTGCACAACGCGGTGATCGAGGTCAATGGCCCCGAGGTTCCGATCCTCGACGGAAGCTCTGCCCCCTTCGTGCATGGTATCCTGTCCACCGGGCTGCGCCGTCAGCACGCGCCGGTGCGGGCGCTGAAGGTTCTGAAACCCGTCGAAGTGAGAAAAGGCGACGCGTCGGCGCGGCTGGTGCCGCATGACACGCTGTTGCTGGAATTCGCGATCGAGTTCGAGGATGCCGCGATCGGGCGGCAGAAGAAGATCCTGAACATGTCGAACGGCAGTTTCGTGCGCGAATTGTCGACCGCGCGCACCTTCTGCCGCAAGGCGGATGTCGATGCGATGCAGGCCAACGGCCTCGCGCTTGGGGGCAATCCAGGCGAGAACGCCGTGGTGTTCGACGGCGACCGTGTCCTGAGCCCTGGCGGCTTGCGCCAGCCTGACGAGCCGGTGCGGCACAAAATGCTGGACGCGCTTGGCGACCTGGCGCTGGCGGGCCTGCCGATCCTCGGGCATTACATCGGCCTGCGGGCCGGCCACGCGATCACCAACGACCTGCTGCGCGCGCTTTTTGCCCGGCCCGATGCGTTCGAGATCGTGACCTGCGACGCCGAAACCGCCGCGCGTCTGCCCGGGGCGGGCGTGCATTGGGGCGAGATCTCTGAGGTTGCCTGACCACAGGCGCGGGCTTTGTGACGGGCAATCGGGTCTAAGGCGTTTTGCCGCGGAAAATTATGTGCTAGGACGCCCTTGGTAATGCGGATATGATCCTGCGAAATCAAGCGGCCTTAAGGCCTGAACACAAGTTTAGCACAGGCTTTTGGGGGTACGTGCGAGCATGACAGGCGGCAGAATCGGGATCGGTTTGGCAGCGGCCCTCGTGGCCTCGACGATGCTTGCGGGCTGCGGCGGCGTGAACTCGCGCATCGAACGCGGCGAGGTCGATTACGAACAGTTCACCGCAGAGCAGATCTTTGGCCGCGCCGAATATGACCTTGCGCGCGGCGATCCGGAACTGGCGGCCGAGCTTTTTGCCGAGGTCGAGCGGCTCTACCCCTATTCGGAATGGGCCAAGCGGGCCGTGATCATGCAGGCCTTCGCCTATCACAAGGACGAGGATTACGAGAACAGCCGGTCCGCCGCGCAGAGGTATCTCGATTTCTATCCCGCCGACGGCGACGCGGCCTATGCGCAATACCTGCTGGCACTCAGCTATTACGACCAGATCGACGAGGTGGGCCGCGACCAGGGCCTGACATTCCAGGCGCTGCAATCGCTGCGGCAGGTGATCGAACAGTATCCCGACAGCGAATACACCAGCTCGGCGATCCTGAAGTTCGACCTGGCTTTCGACCATCTGGCGGCCAAGGAAATGGAGATCGGGCGCTATTACCTGCGGCGCGATCACTTCACCTCGGCCATCAACCGCTTCCGCGTGGTGGTGGAGGATTTCCAGACCACGACCCACACCGCGGAGGCGCTGCACCGGCTGGTCGAGGCGTACCTGTCGCTGGGCCTGACGAACGAGGCGCGCACGGCGGGGGCGATCCTGGGCCACAACTTCAAGAGCACCGAATGGTACGAGGACAGCTACAAGCTGTTGACCGGGCAGGGGCTGACACTGGAAGCGGTGGGCGACAGCTGGCTGCGGCAGGTCTATCGTCAGACGATCCTCGGACGCTGGCTATAACCCGCGGGAGCCTTGAATGCTCCGTGCGCTGGAGATTCGCGACATTCTGATCATCGACCGGCTGGAGCTTGCGTTTCAGCCCGGGCTGAACGTGCTGACCGGCGAGACCGGGGCGGGCAAATCGATCCTGCTCGACTCGCTGGGCTTCGTGCTGGGATGGCGCGGCCGGGCCGAGCTGGTGCGGCAGGGGGCCGGGCAGGGCGAGGTGGTGGCCGAGTTCGACCTGCCGGAGGGGCACGCGGCACGGGCGGTTCTGGAAGAGGCGGGGCTGCCGGTGGAGGACACGCTGATCTTGCGGCGCGTGAACACCGGGGACGGGCGCAAGACCGCGTGGGTCAATGACCGGCGCTGTTCGGGGGATGTGCTGCGGGCGCTGTCGGACACGCTGGTGGAGTTGCACGGGCAGCATGACGACCGGGGCCTGCTGGACCCGAAGGGGCACCGCGACCTGCTCGATGAGTTCGGCGGGCTGGCGGGGCAGTGCGACAAGGTGCGCATCGCGTGGAAGGCGCGCAGCGCGGCGCGTAAGGCGTTGAACGAGGCCGAGACGAAGCTGGCCGAGATGCGCGCCGAGGAAGAGTTCCTGCGTCACGCGGTCGAGGAACTGGACGCGTTGTCGCCCCAACCGGGCGAGGAGGCGGAGCTGGATACCCGCCGCCGCCTGATGCAGCAATCCGAGCGCATCCGCGATGATATCGCCAGAGCGCAGGCGGCCCTGCGCGACGGGGCCGAGGGGCAGGCACAGGATGCGCTGCGCTGGCTGGAAGGGGCTGCCGACAAGGCCGAGGGCCGGCTGGAAGAGGCGCTGGCGGCGCTGTCGCGCGCGATGGTCGAGCTGGACGAGGCGGCAAGCGGGGTCGAGGACTGCCTTGAGGCGCTGACCTTCAACCCGCTGGAGCTGGAGGAAACCGAGGAACGGCTGTTCGCGATCCGGGCGCTGGCGCGCAAGCATGGCGTGGCGCCGGACGAGCTGGCCGGCTTTGCCGAGGACGTGCGGGCGCAGGTCGCACGTCTTGAACAGGGGGATGCGGACCTCAAGGCGTTGCAGGCGGCGGTTGCCGAGGCCGACGCGGCCTATGCCGACGCCGCCGGCGCGCTGAGCGACGCGCGCGCCAGGGCGGCGGGCAAGCTGGACAAGGCCGTGATGGCAGAGCTGGCCCCGCTGAAGATGGACCGCGCGGTCTTTGCCACCCAGGTGACCCAAACCGATCCGGGCGAGACCGGGCAGGACGCGGTGACCTTCACTGTGGCCACCAATCCCGGCGCGCCGGCAGGCCCCTTGGGCAAGATCGCCTCGGGCGGGGAGTTGAGCCGCTTCCTGCTGGCCCTCAAGGTCTGCCTGACCGGTGGGCAAAGCGGGCTCACGCTCATATTCGACGAGATCGACCGCGGCGTGGGCGGGGCCACCGCCGATGCGGTGGGCCGGCGGCTGGCGGGGCTGGCGTCGGACAATCAGGTGCTGGTGGTCACGCATTCGCCGCAGGTGGCCGCACGGGGCGCGCATCACTGGCGCGTCGAAAAGCGCGTCACCAAGGGGCAGACCCTGTCGACGGTCACGGCCCTCGATGCCCCCGCCCGCACCGACGAGATCGCACGGATGCTGTCGGGCGAGACCATCACCGAAGAGGCCCGCGCCGCCGCCGAAGCGCTTATGGCGGGCTGACCCACCCCTTTTCCTCTGGCCGGAAATATCCCTGGGGGGAGCGGTGAACCGCAGGTTCGCCGTGGGGGGCAGCCCCCCCCTCTCTGAGGCGTCACAGGCGCCGCGCCGTCAGTTCCGCGGCGGCACCAGCTTGCCGGGATTCATGATGTTGTCGGGATCGAGCGCCTGCTTGATCGTGCCCATGAGGCCCCAGGCGGGGCCGTGCTCGCGCTCCATGTAGCCCAGCTTGCCCACGCCGATGCCATGCTCGCCCGTCGCGGTGCCGCCCAGCGACAGGGCCAGCTCTACCAGGTGTTCCGAGGCGCTCAGCACGCGGGCCTTGTCGGCGGCATCTTCGGGGTCGAATTGCAGGATGGCGTGGAAATTGCCGTCGCCCACATGGCCGAGGATCGGCCCCTCGATGCCTTGGGCATCCAGGTGGCTGCGCGTTTCCTCGAGCGCGCGGGCAAGGTTCGAGATCGGCACGCAGATGTCCGTGACCAGCGCCTTGGTGCCGGGCCTGTGAGCGACGATGGCGTGGTAGGCGGCGTGGCGCATGGCCCAGAGCGCGGTGCGCTCCTCGGTCTTGCGGGCCCAGTCGAAGCCCTTGCCGCCGAACTCCTGCGCCAGCGCGCCGAAGGTTTCGGCCTGTTCGGCCACGCCTGCGTCCGAGCCGTGGAATTCCAGCAGCAGATGCGGGCAGACGGGCAGGGCGGCGCCGGAATAGGCATTTACCGCCTCGACGCTTTGCGTGTCCATCAACTCGATCCGGGCAAGCGGAAGGCCCATCTGCACGGAGGCCATGACTGCCTCGACCGCGTCGCCCACGGACTCGAAGGCGCAGACGGCCGCCGAGATCGCCTCGGGCGTGCCCTGCAGGCGCAAGGTGATCTCGGTAATGAGGCCCAGCGTGCCCTCGGAGCCCACGAACAGCGCCGTCAGGTCGTAGCCGGCAGAGGACTTGCGGGCGCGGGTGCCGGTGCGGATGACCTCGCCAGTGGCGGTGACCACTTCGAGCCCCAGCACGTTGTCGCGCATCGTGCCATAGCGCACGGCCGTGGTGCCGCTGGCGCGGGTCGAGGTCATGCCGCCGATCGAGGCATTGGCGCCGGGGTCGACCGGAAAGAAAAGGCCCGTGGCGCGCAGTTCCTCGTTCAGCGCCTCGCGGGTGAGCCCGGGCTGCACGCGCACGTCCATGTCGCCCTGCGAGACCTCGAGGATACGGTTCATGCGCTGGAAGTCGACGCAGATCCCGCCCGAGAAGGCCTGGGCCTGTCCTTCGAGCGAGGTGCCGGTGCCCCAGCCGATCACCGGCACGCCGTGGCGGGCGCAGGCCTGCACGATCCGGCGCACCTCGTCGGTGTTTTCGGGATAGGCCACGGCGTCGGGCGGGGCGTTCGCAAAATGCGTTTCGCTCCGACCATGCTCTTGCAGATCGGACTTGGACAGGCTGAGCCGTTGCCCTAAAACGGGCGATAACTCTGAAATGGCGTCCCTAATACCCATGTCGAACCCCCGCATTCCCCTAGAGCCGCACAGTATGCGAAGCGGTGCCTACAGGGAAGCGCCCTGCGCCACAAGGTTGGGGGCAAGCAGTTGACCGATACCGGGACAGCGCAGCACGGGGTCGGTCCGGGCCGGTTGCGACGCGGATCGCGACGGGCCAGGAGGGTCAGCCGGAACGCGTGGCGGGTGCTGCGCGACAAGGGGCCGAGCCAGTTCCAGTTCTGGCTGATCGCGCTCGGGATCGGCATTGCCGCGGGGTTTGCCGCGCTGTTCTTCCGCAAGGGCATCAATGCGTTGCAGCTTTTGCTGTACGGCTCTGAAGACCCGTCGCTGATGCACAGCTGGGTGTCGACCCTGCCGTGGTACTGGGTGTTGGTGATCCCGGTGGGCGGCGGGCTGGTGGTGGGAGCGATCCTGCACCGTTTCACGCCCGATGGCCGTGTGCGGTCGGTGGCCGACGTGATCGAAGGCGCGGCGCTGAACGAGGGCCGGGTGGAAACGCGGGCCGGCCTGGCCTCGGCGCTGGCGTCGATGATCACGCTGGGCACGGGCGGCTCTTCGGGGCGCGAAGGGCCGGTGGTGCACATGGCCGGCGTGATCTCGACCTGGGTCAGCAACCGGATCAATGCCAACGGGATCACCGGCCGCGACCTTTTGGGCTGTGCCGTGGCGGCGGCGGTGTCGGCGTCGTTCAATGCGCCCATCGCCGGCGCGCTCTTCGCGTTGGAGGTCGTGCTGCGGCACTTCGCGCTGCATGCCTTTGCGCCGATCGTCATCGCCTCGGTTGCGGGCACGGTCATCAACCGGCTGGAATTCGGTGACGTCACCGAGTTTGCCCTGCCCGTGGCCAGCATGCTGGAATTCTATGTGGAACTGCCCGCCTTCCTGATCCTGGGGCTGCTGTGCGGGATCGTGGCCTTTGCGTTGATTCGGGGGATCTTCTTTGCCGAGGGCTTTGCCGACCGGGTGCAGGCGCGCACGGGTCTGCCGCGCTGGCTGCGCCCCGCGGTGGCGGGGCTGATGCTGGGCGTGCTGGCGATCGGGTTTCCGCATATCATCGGCGTGGGGTACGAGACCACCTCGAAGGCGCTGACCGGCAAGCTTCTGTGGAACGAGGCGGTGGTGTTCTGCATCCTCAAGGTCATCGCGGTGGCGATCACCATCGGCGGGCGCATGGGCGGCGGGGTGTTTTCGCCTTCGCTGATGGTCGGCGCGCTGACCGGGCTGGCCTTTGGCCTGGTGGCGACGGCGCTCTTGCCGCAATGGTCGGGCGCGCCGACGCTTTACGCGTTGGCCGGGATGGGGGCGGTGGCCGCCGCGGTGCTGGGCGCGCCGATATCCACCACGCTGATCGTGTTCGAACTGACGGGCGACTGGCAGACCGGACTGGCGGTGATGGTGGCGGTGTCGATGTCCACCGCGCTGGCGTCGAAACTGGTGCGGCACTCGTTCTTCCTCACGCAGCTGGAGCGGCGGGGGGTGCGGCTGGCGGCCGGGCCCCATGCCTATCTGCTGACCATGTACCGTGCGGGGCGGGTGATGCGCGAGACCGGCGCCGAGCGGAGCGCGCGCGAGGACGCCTGCTGGGAGTTGATCGAGGACGGGGTCTATATCGACGCCAACGCGACGCTGGACGTGGCTATGCCGATCTTCGAGCGCACGGGCGTCGCGTTCATCCCGGTGGTCACCCTGACGGGCGAGGATTCCAAGCCCGAATTGCAGGGGGCGCTGTTCCACGTCGACGCGCTGAAGGCCTATAACCGCGCCCTGACGGCGGTTTCGGCGGAAGAGCATAGCTGAGGTCGGGTGCCTATTTGGGTCGCCTAAGCGCGATAGCGCTTCAAACGATGTTGATGTCGCGAAAAGCGTATGTACCCGGCGTGGCGTTTTCGATGGCCTCGCGAAACACATCATCGCAGAACCATACCGAGGTCGCCGCATCCCGAAGCAGGTGATGGCCCTCAAAACTCTCTTTGCGGACAAACATTTTGTTCAAGCTTCGCGAAGCTGGGGAAAATGGGTGTCCCATTTTAGGGTTCTTGACCTCTCGCACTTCGGTTTTGTCCAAGTCGATAACGGGCGCGGCGTTGTAGACATTGGCCACAAAGTAAAGCTCTGTTACTTCTGCATCGTCTTTCAAGGACCAGAGTTTCTTGATCGGCACGATCTGGCAGTTGCCTTCCGAATACATCTCGAACACGTCACAGATATGTCTGCGGGCGAACGGGGCGCCGGTGAAATGCGCCGACTTAAGTCGACCGATGGTATCGGGAGGGGAATCCATTTTTCCTAGGCTTAGAGCCCAGTGCGCATTTATCTTTGCCAGAATTTCTTGGGGAAAAGGTCCAAGCGGGGCTCGATCAGCGTCCGTTGCAAACCACCGTTCAAGATTACTTGCGGGTATTCGAGGTTTTGTCGTTTCCGACCAATTAACCCCCGCTACGACAGCATCAGTATGAGTTTGCAGCCAATAAATCGACATTCTAAGCTAACCCCTTCTCGCCCGCTCCCTTCGCCCCCGCCAAAAGCCGCTGCCGGAACACTGGGCTGCAAGAGAAACGTTGTCGAAAAGATGTCTGTCACAGTTGATACTCTGTTTGTAGAGTGATTTCTGGACGTGACTTCTTACATTGCAGGGCAAAGCGGTCAGATCATTGATGGCCTGGAAGCTTGAGAATAGTCGTGTGGCCTAGCGGACCAGTTGCGCTTTCATCCCCGGTTCGGGAAAGCAGGTGGCGGGCCGGCCGGTCGCCTTTTGCCAGCGGCCGATGGAGCGGCGGGTCTTGAAGCCGGGCAGCCCGTCGGCGCCGCCAACGTCGTGGCCCATGCCCTCGAGTGCGCGTTGCATGGCGGCGATGTCGGAGCGGTACATCTTGCCGACAGCCCCCCAGGGGGCCGCGAAATCACCGACGCCGTACTGGATGCGGTCGCCGACATGGCCGACATAAAGCGCATAGAGGTCGGACATGTTGTAGTCCTTGAGCACGTAGAAATTGGGTGTGACCACGAAGGCCGGACCGTTGCGCCCGGCGGGCATCATCAGGAAGCCTTCGCCGCTGCGTTCATGGGCGGGGAAGGGGCGGTTTGAGACGCGGGTGATGCCCATGGCTTCCCATTCCGCGATGGGGCGGCCCTGGTCGGGACCTTCGAGGGAACAGGAGACGGAGGCCGGTACGGTCACCTCGAAGCCCCAGTCGCGGCCCGCGACCCAGCCGTGGCGGGCGAGGTAGTTGGCGATCGAGGCCAGCGTGTCGGGGACCGAGCCCCAGATATCGGCGCGCCCGTCGCCGTCGCCGTCGGCGGCGTATTGCAGAAAGCTGGACGGCATGAATTGCGGCTGGCCGAGCGCGCCGGCCCAGGAGCTGCGCAAGGGGCCACTGGCGTGGCCGGCCTCGGCGATTTGCAGGGCGGCGATGAGTTCCTCGCGGAAATAGGCGGCGCGGGTGGCCATGAAACCCTTGGTGCCAAGGACCTCGAACACGTTGTGGGGGATTTTCGCCCGGCCATAGGCGCTTTCGCGGCCCCAGATGCCCAGCAGGATGCGACCGGGCACGCCGGTTTGTTTCTCGATCCGGGCGAGGGTGGATGCGTGGCGGCGGGCGAGATCGCGGCCGATGGCGGCGTCGCCCGAGACGCCGCGGAAATAGCGGCCCGGCGCGCCGAACTCGGACTGGGTCTGGCGTTTGGGCGTGGTGGCCTCGGACCCCGGCGGGACGAGGTCGGGCAGGTCCCAGTTGAGGCGGACGCCACTCATGGCCCGCTCGAACGTGGCGCGGGAGACGCCTTTGGCCCGGGCGGCGGGCCAGATGTCTTGTTCGAGCCAGCTGCGGAACTGCTGTTCTATGGCGGCGCGGTCTTGCGCCGAGGCGGGCAGGGCGAGGATCAAGAGCAGGAGGGCGAGGCGGATCATGGGGATGACGGTTTCATATCGTCCGTCCGGGCGCAAGATGCGGGGGCAGGCGGGATGAAATCCCGCCCTACACAAGGAGATAACGCATCCCGGATTTGATCCGGGATCTCGTTGCGGGAGAGATCCTCGGATCAAGCCGGAAGGTGACGGATGCGCGTTAACCCAAACTTACGCTCGCCGCGCTTTCGGGCAGTTCCTCGTCGAAGCAGCGCTGGTAGAATTCGGCCACGGTCTGGCGCTCCAGCTCGTCGCACTTGTTGAGGAACGTGAGGCGGAAGGCGTAGCCTACATCGCGGAAGATGCGGCTGTTCTGGGCCCAGTTGATGACGGTCCGGGGGCTCATGACGGTCGACAGGTCGCCGTTCATGAAAGCGGTCCGGGTAAGGTCGGCGACGGTGACCATCTGGCTGATCGTGCGGCGCCCGGCCTCGGTGTTCATCTGGGGGGTCTTGGCGATGACGATGGCGGTCTCGGCGTCGTGGCTGAGATAGTTCAGCGTGGCCACGAGCGACCAGCGGTCCATCTGTGCCTGGTTGATCTGTTGCACGCCGTGGTAGAGCCCCGTGGTGTCGCCCAGGCCCACGGTGTTGGCCGTGGCAAAGAGGCGGAAACAGGGGTGGGGCGTGATGATCTCGTTCTGGTCCAGCAGGGTCAGCTTGCCGTCATGTTCCAGCACGCGCTGGATGACGAACATCACGTCGGCGCGGCCCGCATCGTATTCGTCGAACACGATGGCGACGGGATTGCGCAGCGCCCAGGGCAGGATGCCCTCGTGGAACTCGGTCACCTGCACGCCTTCGCGCAGCTTGATCGCGTCCTTGCCGATCAGGTCGATCCGGCTGATGTGGCTGTCGAGGTTGACGCGCACGGCGGGCCAGTTGAGCCTTGCTGCGACCTGTTCGATATGGGTCGATTTGCCGGTGCCGTGATAGCCCTGTACCATGACGCGGCGGTTGTGGGAAAAGCCCGCGAGGATAGCCAGCGTCGTGTCGGGGTCGAACTTGTAGGTACTGTCGATGTCCGGCACGCGCTCGCTTTTGTCGGAGAATCCCTTGATGACCATGTCCGTGTCGATCCCGAAAACGTCGCGGACCGAAAGCTCCTCGGTCGGTTTCATGTCGTGATCCATGTTGCCGTCGGCCATCTGGCATGTCCTTCAATCGTCTGTTTTCCGCTCGCCCTTCCGTGCAACATATCGCCGGGAAGGGCAAGGGAAAGGGAAAGAATTACTGGCGCTCGCCATATGCCTGCCCTAGTTTCCGGTTTCGAAAGGAATGCGCGTTCCATGAAAGACCTCGACGCTATTGAACACCTTATCGGCCGGTGCGCCCTGAAGGACAGGAGCGCATTTTCCGATCTTTATTCCGCGACGTCTGCGAAACTATTCGGCGTGATCCTGCGTGTGTTGAACAACCGGGCCGAGGCCGAAGAGGTGTTGCAGGAGGTCTATGTCAAGATCTGGCGCAACGCCGATCGGTACAGCACGGGCGGGTTCAGCCCCATGACGTGGCTGATCACCATCGCGCGAAACGCGGCCATCGACATGCTGCGCAAGCGCAAGGGGACGGGCGAGCAGATGCCGGAGGGACTGGCTGAAGCGATGCCTGATTCCGCACCGGGGCCGGAGGCGCAGGCCGTGCAGGCCTCGGAGCGGAAAAAGTTGGACGGGTGCTTTGACGAGCTCGAGGCCGACCGCGCGCAGGCCGTGCGCGGGGCGTATCTTGACGGAGAGACCTATGCCGACCTGGCGGCGCGGTTTGACGTGCCGCTGAACACGATGCGAACCTGGCTGCGCCGCAGCCTGTTGAAACTGAGGGAGTGCCTGTCGCGATGAGCGGGGTGCCGGAAAAAGACGACGACGTGGTCCTGGCGGGTGAATACGCGCTGGGATTGCTGTCGGCCGAGGAGGCCGCGGCCTTCGAGGCGCGTCTTGGCGCCGAACCCGCGTTGCGCGCGCTTTACGTCCAATGGGCGGAAGATTTCGCCCTGCTGGCCGAGGAGATTCCGGAAGAGACCCCGCCGGCGCGGGTGAAGGCGACGCTGGACCGCCGCCTGTTCGCGGACGAACGTCCGGCGCGGCGCGGATTGTTCGGGTGGTTCGGACTGACAGGACTGGCCGCGGTGGCGCTGGTGGCGGCGCTCTTCTTCGTGGTGGACCTGCCTGGTACGGGCGTGCAGCCCCCCGAAAACCCGGTCTATCATGCCGATTTGCGGGCCGAAGGTGAGGAAGAGATCATCCTGGCGGCCGGCTATGACGCCACCACCCAGGAGATGTATGTCGAACGGCGCGGTATGCAGGACCGCCCCGACCGCGATATCGAGATGTGGCTGATCGCTGGGGAGAACCCGCCGGTGTCGCTGGGCGTGCTGCCCGACGATGAACGCATTCGTCTGCCGATGACGCCGGAACAGATCGAGGTGTTGCAGGGCAGCACCTTGGCAATTTCGGATGAACCCGAGGGCGGCTCGCCCACCGGGGCGCCGACGGGCGACATCCTGGCTACTGGTCCGCTCGAGGACGTCTGACAAAATTTCCGAAGACAGCTGAAACTTTCCGCACACCGCTTCCGTGACTGCGTGTGAGTTGGGCAAAAAGCCCGGCTTGAGTGCATTAAGTTAGGGAGTAGAGATATGTTTAACCTGAAATCCATGACCGCCGCCGCGGCCGTCGCGACCACCGCGACCGTTGCCCATGCCGACAATCCGATGGTCGGCGGCGCGGCGATGTATGCCGACAGGACGATCGTCGAGAACGCCGTGAACTCGGCCGATCACACCACCCTGGTCACTGCTGTAAAGGCTGCGGACCTCGTCGATACGCTGTCCGGTGACGGCCCGTTTACCGTGTTCGCGCCGACAAACGCCGCCTTTGGCGAGCTGCGGGAAGGTTCCGTCCAGGCTTTGCTGCAACCGGCGGCGAAGAAACAGCTGACCGAGATCCTGACCTGCCACGTGGTGTCGGCTGATGCGATGTCGACGGCGATCAGGGGCATGGTCGACGATGACGGTGGCGCGCACATGGTGCCGACCGTGGGCGGCTGCATGCTGAAGGCCACCTACCAGGGCAACACCATCATGCTGGAAGACGAGCGCGGCCGCGTGGCGAACGTGACCATCGCCGATGTCGAGCAGTCCAACGGCGTGATTCACGTGATCGACACGGTGATGCTGCCTGCCAGGCAGTAACAACCTCGCTAGCTGGGGAACGGGGGGCATCCGCCCCCCGTTGACGTCCGAACGACCACCTAAGGAGGATACGATGCAACGACGCAAATTCATTCTGTCGGCCCTCTCGGGGGGGACCATCCTGGCCGCTTTGCCGGGCTTTGCCGCGCCGGGATCGTTCGAGGTGACACGCACCGAGGCGGAGTGGCGCGAGATGTTGACCGATCTGGAATATGAGGTCATGCGCGAGGAAGGCACCGAACGCGCCTTCAGCAGCCCGCTGCACGATCTGTACGAACCGGGGACGTACCATTGCCGCGGTTGCGACCTGCCGCTTTATTCGTCCGAGACCAAGTATGACAGCAAGACCGGCTGGCCCAGTTTCTGGAAGGCGATGCCGAACGCCATCGGCACCAAGCCTGATCGTTCGCTCTTCGCGACGCGGACCGAATGCCATTGCCGCCGTTGCGGCAGCCACCTTGGGCATATCTTCGACGACGGGCCGCAGCCGACGGGCAAACGGCACTGTCTGAACGGCGTCAGCCTGACGTTCCGCGAAGCCTGAATTCCGGGCCCGAATGCGCGCCGGGGAGTTTCAGGGCCCGGAACGGTACGAGTGACCCGGCGCGCCCCTTCGATGGCATCTACTTGAAGTTGCGGCTCTGCTTGATCTGGTCCCAGGCCCAGACAACCTGTTGCAACTGCTCTTCCTGGCTGCGGTCGCCGCCGTTGATGTCGGGGTGCAGCACCTTGATCAGCGCCTTGTAGGCCTTGCGGATCTCGGCCTTGGAGGCGTGCTCGCTGGCCTCGAGAATCTCGATCGCGCGACGTTCGGTGGGGGGCAGCTTGCGCTGGCCGCCGCGGTTCTTGCCGGGGTTCTGCGTGGCATTGCCGCCCAGCACCTGATGCGGGTCCTCGATGCCGAGGCGCGCCCAGGCCCGGGCCTCGGGGTCGTTGAACGCCTTGGTCTTGCGCTCCCACACCTTGTCCGAGGACATCTGGGCATTCATCTCGGCCTCGGTGGTGCCGTTGAAGAAATTCCATTTCAGGTTGTACTCGCGCACATGCTCCTGGCAGAACCAGTAATAGTCGTCGAGCACATCGGGCGCCTTGGGGGCACGATAGACGCCCGGCTTGTCACAGCCATCGTGGTCGCAGATGCGCGTCGAGGTTTCGGACGCGCCCGACATGCCCCGCCGACCGCGCGGATTTTTCTTTTTCGCGGACGAAACGGACATGTCGAAACCAAACGGATCGGATTTAGCCATTGGCATTCCCTTTGCGACTCGAGGCCAAGAGTGTATGTGATTGCGCGGCAAATTGAAGAGGAAAGATCGGGAATTTCCCCGCTTGCTTCGATCTGCCTCGCCCGGGTTACTCGCGCGGTTTGTCGGGGTCTTGGGGCAGGTCGGGTTCGTCGTCCCCGGTGTCGGTGTCGTCGATGCTATCCTCTTGCGAGGACTGAATTTGTTCTGCCTCGCCTTCGGTCTCCAGCGTCTCTTCCTCATATTCGTCCCAGGGCAGCGGCGGCGGGCTGTCGACGCCTTCAAGCTCCAGTGGGCGGCGGAATACCAGCATGCTGCGATAGACCGTCTGCGACGAGGTCAGGCCCTGGCGCTCTTCGCTGGGCAGGATGTCGGCGCGCAGGTATTCCCAGCCCTCGAGCGCCAGTTCGTTGATCACCGTTTCGAGCCCGTGGGCGAAACGGCCCTCGGCGCCCTTGACGCCGGGGCCCTTGCGGCCCTTGGCGGGGGCGGGGATGACCTTGTACTCGTATTTCTGGATCACGGGGAAACCTCCGAAAATTGGCAGGACATCGTAACGTTCCTGAGCCCGGGTGCAACATCAAACCTGAGGGGGCGGCGGTCAAGCGCCGGACCAGAGATCCTCGTAGACCTGTGCAATAATCCCGGCTTCTTGCGCGACGCTGAAATGGGTGCAGGCAATGTCGCGGGCGGCGTGCGACATGGCAGCGTGGCGATCGGGGTCTGACAGGAGGGCGGCCAGCGCGTCGGCGACCTGGCCCGGGTCATCGGGGACGATGATGCCGGTCTGACCCTGGCTGGAAAAGCTGCGGTAATAGCCCGTGTCGGTGGCGACGAACGGCACGCCCGAGGCCATGCCCTCGAGCGGGGTCATGCCGTAGCCTTCGTAGCGGGGCAGCTGGACGATGGCGGAAAGTGACCGTGTGAGCGCGGGCAGGGCGTCGGGCGCGACCTCGCCGGGAAAGAGGATGCGATCGGTGAGGCCGGCGGCGGCGATCTGTGCCTTGAGCTTGTCGAGGAAGGGCTGGTCGGACCTGGCGGCGCGGCCGATGACAAGAGCGGTGAGGCCGGGTCGTTGTGGCAAGAGGCGCAGCATGGTGGCGACGAAGCGGTCGGTGCCTTTCTCGGGCCGGATGCGGCCGATGGTGGCAACGCCATGCGTGCCGGGATAGCCGGTGGCGGCCCATGCGGCGGCTCGGTCGGGGGCAGGCGTGAAACGGGCGGTGTCGACGCCGTGGGGCGCGACGGCGCGGACATGGGGGACAAAGCCGGCAGCGGCCTCGGTCGTGGCGATGACGGCATCCATGCGCGAGATCAGCCAGCGGGGGAAGGCCGAATGCCGCCGGATCGCGGCGGACGTAAAGACGATGCGGATGGGGCGGCGCAGCACGTCGCGGACCCAGAGGGCCGCGCGCATTTCGGGATTGCGGCGGACGTGCCAGATGGTGAAGGGGCGAGCCGGTGGCGGGGTTTTCGACAGGGCCGCGGCCTGCGCCCTGGTGATCGGGTCGGGGCAGCCGGGCAGGCGGTGGCCCGCGAGCGCGAGGTCGTATTGGTCGACCTGGCAGCGCACGACGCTGGCGGCGGTCGAGGACACGCCGGTGAAATTGCGGTTGAAATTGGTGACGATGAGGTCCGGCACGCGGATCGGCTTTCCTTGAGGCTCGGGGATCGTGCTAGCGCAGGCCGAGCGCCTTGGAAAGGGTGGCAGCAAAGTCGTCCAGCACATCGGCCTGCGTGGCGGCGAAAGTGCGGGTGCGGTCGCGCAGGGCGTCGAGTGCGGCGGGGTCGTCCAGATAGGTGGTCAGCTTGGCACCGAGGTCATCGGAGTCGGCCACTTCGATACAGGCGTCTCTGGCCTGCATCTGGGCGTAAGCCTCGGCAAAGTTGGCGTAGCGGGGCCCGTGCAACACGGCAGAGCCGGCATGGGCGGGCTCGAACGGGTTGTGGCCGCCGACGTCGGAGAACGTGCCACAGACACAGGTGAGCGGGCTGAGGGCGTACCACAGGCCCATCTCGCCCAGCGTGTCGGCGAGGTAGACGCGGGTCTGTCCGGTGATGGTCATGCCCGTGGAGCGGCGGGCGCCTTCGAAGCGGTGCTCGGCGATGAGGCGCTCGATATCGTGGGCGCGTTCGGGATGGCGCGGCACGAGGATCAGGAGCGCGTCGGCGTTGCCGCCGGTCATGGCGCGGTGCGCCTTGAGAACGACCTCGTCCTCGCCCGGATGGGTGGAGGCGGCAAGCCAGACCGGGCGGCCGGCGATGATCGCCTGCATCCGGTTCAACTCTTCGCGGTTATAGGGCAAAGCGCCGGCGACGGATTTGAGGTTGAGCCCCGGCTCTGCCTGGGCAAGGCCGAGGTCGCGCAGGTGGTTTGCGGTGCGCTCGTCCTGGCAATGGATCAGGCGGAAATGGTTCATGAGATGTCGCGCGGTGCGGGGAAACCTCTTCCAGTTGCGGGCGGAGGTGTCGGAGATGCGGGCGTTGACCAGCGCCAGCGGGACGCCGGCCTGGTGGGTGAGGCGCAGCATCTGGGGCCAGAGCTCGCTTTCGACGAAAACCGCGGCCGAGGGGCGCCAGTGGTCGAGGAAGCGGGTCACGACGCGGCGGGAATCAAGTGGTGCGAACTGATGCGTGGTGCGCGGCGGCAGACGGTTGCCGACGATCTGGGCCGAGGTGGCGGTGCCGGAGGTTATGAGGAAGGACAGGCCGGTATGGGTTTCGCCCAACTGCTCGATCAGGCGCAGGACCGAGAGGCTTTCGCCGACCGAGGCCGCGTGGAACCACAGCAAATCGCCCTCGGGCCGCGGCGCGGTGGCGTGGCCCAACCTTTCGGTCAGGCGGTTTGCCGGAATACCCTGCCGCGACAGGTTTTCCGAGACGCGGCGATAGGCCAGCCGCTCAAGCAGATTGGCCGCCACGCCGTAAAGACGCACGGGCAGGGGCGCGGCAGTGTGGGGCATCAGCCGCCGGTGTGGCTCATGTGGCGGGAGACGCGCCCGTCCACTGTCTGGCGGGAGTAGTCGAAATCGTGGCCCTTGGGCTTGCGGGTGATGGCCTCGCGGATGGCGGCCTCGAGCGGGGCGTCATCGTTCGGCGTGTTGCGCAGGGGCGGGCGCAGGTCGGCCATGTCTTCCTGGCCGAGGCACATGTAAAGCTCGCCGGTGCAGGTCAGGCGCACGCGGTTGCAGCTTTCGCAGAAGTTGTGGGTGAGCGGCGTGATGAAGCCGATCTTCTGGCCGGTTTCTTCCAGCCGCACATAGCGGGCGGGGCCGCCGGTACGCTCGGTCAGTTCGGTCAGGGTGTATTGCTCTGCCAGGGTGCGGCGCAGGTCGGACAGCTTCCAGTACTGGTCCAGCCGGTCCTCGTTGCCGATATCGCCCATCGGCATGACCTCGATAAAGGTCAGGTCCATGTCGCGGGATTTGCACCATTCGACGATGTCGAAAAGCTCGTCCTCGTTGAAGCCCTTGAGGGCGACGACATTTATTTTGATGCGCAGGCCCGCCGCCTGGGCCGCGTCGATGCCCTTGAGCACCTGCGGCAGGCGGCCCCAGCGGGTGATGTCGGCGAATTTCTTCTCGTCCAGCGTGTCGAGCGACACGTTTACCCGGCGGACACCCGCAGCATAGAGGTCTTCGCTGAACCGGGCGAGTTGCGAGCCGTTGGTGGTGAGCGTGAGTTCCTTGAGGTCGCCGCTGTCGAGGTGGCGTTTCATGCCGTGGAAGAAATGCATGATGTTGCGCCGCACCAGCGGTTCGCCGCCGGTGATCCGCAGCTTTTCCACGCCCAGGCGCACGAAGGTCGAGCACATGCGGTCAAGCTCTTCCAGCGTCAGAAGTTCCTTCTTGGGCAGGAAGGTCATGTTCTCCGACATGCAGTAGACGCAGCGAAAATCGCAGCGGTCGGTGACGGAGACGCGCAGGTAGGAGATCGCGCGCTGGAACGGGTCTATCAAAGGTGCGGTCATGAGGCAGAACGTATGCAAACCGCCCATGAACGGCAAGGGGCATCTTGGGAATTGATGCCGGGGCGCAGGGGCCATAAGGTGAGCGTATGAAACGATTTGTAAGCCTTTTTGCCTTCGCCGCCGTCCTGACGGGCTGTGATATGTTGCCCACAATGCAGCAGCAGGCGCCGCCGCCGGATCCCGCGCCCGAGAGCGCCGAGGCCGAAGCGGAGGTGCAGACCGCGGGTATCGCCCCGCCGGCCAATGCGCAGACCGCCGATCAGTTCGACACCACCACCGAAGAAGAACGTACGGCGGCGGTCGAAGAGGCGCAGGGCGGTGGCGGCGACAGGGACCTTGGCACCACGGTCGCGTCGCTGGGCGCAGTGGCCGAGCCGGGCATCTGGATGAAGACCCCGCTGGTCTCGGCCCCCGGCAAGGGCCGGGTGGAGTATCCCGCGAAGGGAACCACCGTGGCTGTGGACCTGATCCCACTGGACGGGGAGGCGGGATCGGGCAGCCAGATGTCGCTGGCGGCGATGCGGCTGTTGGAAGCGGATTTGACGGGGTTGCCCGAGGTAAGGGTTTTCGCGACAGGCGAGTGAACCCTGCCGCTGAAACTACAGCAGCTTTTCGGCTTCCTTTCGGGCGAAGGGCTTCATGTGGCGGCCGTTCTCGGCCATGAAGGCGCGGACGCGGTCCGGGTCATGCTTGGACAGGTCCCGCAGCCACCATGCGACGGATTTCTGAATGAACCACTCGCTGTCCTGCACGTAGGCCGCGGCCCAGGCCAGCACGCGTTCGCGCGCTTCGGCCTCAGTCGGTCTGAGATTGTTGATCTTGGCCAGAGGCAGGGTGACGACCATCGCGGCGCGGCGGATCCAGTGGCTGTCGGAGGTGGTCCAGGTCTCGACCTCGTCCATGCGGGTGAGATCGGCCATGATCCGCCTTTTGCCCGGCCGTCATGGCGTGGTCGGCGATGGCCCAGCTGTCGAGGTCGGGCAGCCACGCGGTGATCAGCGCCCAGACGGCATCGTCGGGCGTGATCCGGGCTTGCGTCAGCAGCTTGGCGGCGGCGAGGCGGGCCTCGAAGATGTTCGTGCGCCAGAGCGCGTCGGCCAGCGCCACACGTTCCTCGACGCCAAGCGCGCGGCGCCATTCGGTCGTGAGGTCATTGATCGCCGGGTTGGGCACACCGAGATAGTCGCGCGGCACCTTGTGATAGTCGGCCATCCCTTCGGCCCGGCCGGGTTCGGCATGGGCGCGAAGCTGGTCCAGGGCGTTTTCGAGCGTCATTCCACGGTCACGGACTTTGCGAGGTTGCGCGGCTGGTCCACGTCGGTGCCCTTGGCGACGGCGGTGTGGTAGGCCAGAAGCTGGGCCGGAATGGCGTAGAGAATGGGTGACAGCACCGGGTCGACCTGTGGCAAGACCAGCGTCATCCAGGTGTCGTCGGCGGCCGCCTCGGCGCCGGGGGCGTCGGTGATCAGCATCACCTTGCCGCCGCGGGCCATGACCTCCTGCATGTTGGACACCGTCTTGTCGAACAGCCCGTCGCGCGGGGCCATGACGATCACCGGCATCTTCTTGTCGATGAGCGCGATGGGTCCGTGTTTCAACTCGCCCGAGGCATAGGCCTCGGCGTGGATGTAGCTGATTTCCTTGAGTTTCAAAGCGCCTTCGAGGGCCAGCGGATACATCAGGCCGCGCCCGAGGAAGAGCGCGTTGTCGGCCGTTGCCAAGCGATTGGCGGCCTTGTGGAAATCGGCGTTCAGTTCCAGCGTGTTGTTGATGGTCGAGGGCAGGCCGCGCAGGTGCGACAGCAGGTCCGAGATGCGCGCAGGATCAAGCGTTTCGCGGTCGGACGCGGCCTTGATCGCCATCAGCAAGAGCACGGTCAGCTGGCAGGTGAAGGCCTTGGTGGAGGCCACGCCGATTTCGACGCCCGCATGGATCGGCAGGGCAAGGTCGCTTTCGCGGGCGATGGAGCTTTCGGGGACGTTGATGATCGACAGGATCTTGGCCGCGCGCCCTTCGCAGAAACGCAGGGCGGCGAGCGTGTCGGCGGTTTCGCCCGACTGGCTGACGAAAATGGCGCCGGTCCTGGCGGGGATCGGCGGCTCGCGGTACCGGAACTCGGACGCGATATCGACATCGACGGGCAGGCCGGCCAGTTGCTCGAACCAGTATTTCGCGGTCAGGCAGGCGTAATAGGCGGTGCCGCAGGCCACCATGGTCAGGCGGTCGTACTGGGTGAAGTCGAGTTCCGGCTGCGGCAGGGTAAGGCCGTTTCCGGCCTCGGACAGATAATGGCGCAGGGTGTCGCCGATCACCGCGGGCTGTTCGGCGATTTCCTTGGCCATGAAGTGCTTGTGCCCGCCCTTGTCGACATGGGTGCTGTCGATCTGGATGGTACGGACGGCGCGGTTGGCGCGGTTGCCGTGGGTGTCGATGATATCGAGCGTGGTGCGGGTGACGACGGCGATGTCGCCCTCCTCGAGATAGGTGATGCGGTCGGTGAGGGGGGCGAGCGCGATGGCGTCGGAGCCCACGTACATCTCGCCGTCGCCATGGCCGATGGCCAGCGGGCTGCCCTTGCGGGCGGCGACGATCAGGTCGTCCTCGCCATCGAACAGGAACCCGAGCGCGTAGGCGCCTTCCAGCCGGGCGATGGCGGATTTGGCGGCCTCGACAGGGGTCTGGCCTTGCTGCATCAGGTGATGGACCAGCATGGCGACGGTCTCGGTGTCGGTGTCGGTCTCGTGCGCAAGGCCGGCGGCGGCCAGTTCGCTGCGCAGTTCGCGGAAGTTCTCGATGATGCCGTTGTGGACCACCGCCACCGGCCCGGCCTTGTGCGGGTGGGCGTTGACGGTGTTGGGTGCACCATGCGTGGCCCAGCGGGTGTGACCGATGCCGGACTTGCCGCGCAGGGGCTCGTGGACCAGCAGGTCAGACAGGTTCACCAGCTTGCCGACGGCGCGGCGGCGGTCCAGCCGCTTGCCGTTGATGGTCGCGATTCCGGCGCTGTCATAGCCGCGATATTCAAGGCGTTTCAGCGCCTCGACGAGGATGGGCGCGGCTTCGTGCTTGCCGAGGACCCCTACAATTCCACACATTATCCTGCCTCTTTCGCTTGCTTGGCCCGTCTGGACTTTAGCATTTCGAACAATTTGCGCGCCATGCCCGGCTTGTTGGCCTGCGGGCTGCGGGCGATGGCGAGCGCGCCTTCGGGCACGTCGCTGGTGATGACCGAGCCGGAGCCTGTCATCGATTCGTCGCCCAGTTTCACCGGCGCGACCAGCATGGTGTTGGAGCCCACGAAGACCCGCGCGCCGATCTCGGTGCGGTGCTTCATCACGCCGTCGTAGTTGCAGGTGATGGTGCCCGCGCCGATGTTGCTGGCCTCGCCCACCGAGGCGTCGCCGATATAGCTGAGGTGATTGACCTTGGCGCCTTCGCCGATGAGGGCGTTCTTGACCTCGACGAAATTGCCGATGCGGGTGTCCTCGGCCAGTTCCGCGCCGGGGCGCAGGCGGGCATAGGGGCCGACGATGGCGCCGCGCGAGACGTGGCAGCCTTCGAGATGCGAGAAAGCGCGGATCGTGGCGCCGGATTCGACGGTGACGCCGGGGCCGAAGACCACGTTGGGTTCGACGATCGTGTCGCGGCCCAGCACGGTGTCATAGGCGAAATGGACGGTCTCGGGGGCCGTCAGCGTGATGCCGTCATCGAGCGCCGCAGCGCGGGCGCGGGCCTGAAAGGCGGCCTCGGCCACGGCCAGTTCGGCGCGGGAATTGATGCCCATCGTCTCGGCCTCGGCGCAGGCGATGGCGGTGGCCGAGAGGCCCCGGTCGTGGGCGATGCCGACGATGTCGGTGAGGTAGTATTCGCCCGCCGCGTTGTCTTTGGTGACGGCGCGAATGAGGTCGAACAGCATCGGCGCGGAGGCGGCGATGACGCCGGAATTGCAGAAGGTGATGGCGCGGGTGCTGTCGTCGGCGTCCTTGAATTCGACAATTTTTTCAAGGCGGTCGCCGGACATGACCAGACGGCCATAGCGTCCCGGATCGGCAGTGTCGAACCCCAGGACCACCACGTCGTGCCGGGTGCGGGCCTCGACCATGCGGTGCAGCGTCTCCTCGGAGATGAAGGGCGTGTCGCCGTAGAGGACGATGGCGTCGCCCTCGTAGCCCGCGAGCGCGGCCTCGGCTTGCGCAACGGCGTGGGCGGTGCCGTCCTGGGTGGCCTGATGCGCGGTCAGGATGTCCGGGTCATAGTCGGTCGCCGCCGCCGCGACGGCCTCGGACCCGTGGCCGGTGACCACGACGGTGCGATCGGGGGACAGGGCCGACCCGGCCCGCAGGGCGTGGACCAGCATCGGCGCACCGGCGATCTGGTGCAGCACCTTGGGCAGGTCCGATTTCATGCGGGTGCCCTGGCCCGCGGCCAGGACGATCAGGCTTATGCTCATATGGTTTCTCTTTCCTTCCTGACGCGCCCGTTTTATCCGGTTGCGCAAGCCGTGCAAGGCTGGGCCGTATCAAAGATGATTGCGGGATGTGACAGGGGCGGGCGGAATTGTGCCGACCGTTGCAGGATGACAAGAGGGGGCGAAGTATGGGTGATGGTCCGGGCACGGTGGTGTTCGATCTGGACGGGACGCTGGCGGATACGAGCGGCGACCTGATCGCGGCAGCCAATGCCTGTTTCCGGAGGATGGGCGTCGGCGATCTGCTGGACCCCGTGGCGGATGCGGGCACCGCGCTGCGCGGGGGGCGGGCGATGCTGACGCTTGGCATGAAGCGGCTGGGGCGGGCAGATGATTTTGACGAGATCGACCGGCAATATCCAATTCTTCTGGAGGCTTACGGCGAGGCGATCGACACGCACACGGTGTTCTATCCCGGTGCGATGGACGCGGTGGAGACCCTGCGGCTGGCCGGGCATCCGGTGGCGATCTGCACCAACAAGCCCGAGGCGCTGGCGCTGAAGCTGATGACGTCCCTGGGCGTGCTGGACCGCTTTGGCGCGTTGGTGGGGGCCGACACGCTGGCCGTGCGCAAGCCCGATCCCGAGCCGTTGCGCGAGGTGGTGCGGCGGGTGGGCGGCGATCCGGGCCGCTGCCTGCTGGTGGGGGACTCGGTAACGGACCGCGAGACGTCGAAGGCGGCCAAGGTGCCGTCGGTGCTGGTGACGTTCGGGCCGGGCGACGAGGATGTGCGGGCGCTGGAGCCCGAGGCGACGATCGACCATTTCGACGAGTTGCCCGAGGTAGTGCGCAGGCTCTTCGCCTGAAACCCGGTTTCGGGAAAGCGAAATGCCGCTTTTCGGCAGGTGCTTCGCGATTGACCTGCGCCGCGCGGAACCGCAATAAATGCCCATGACCGAGGTTTTCACACGCAGTTTCACCCAGCAGGAGCCGATCCCAGAAGAGGGGATTCGTGCCGCGATGGAGGTGATGCAGAGCGGGCGGCTGCACCGCTATAACCTGGCGCCCGGCGAGCTGGGCGAGGTTGGTCTGCTGGAGCAGGAATTCGCGGCCTACACGGGCGCGAAATACGCGCTGGCCGTCGCCTCGGGCGGGTACGCGATGGCCACGGCGCTGCGGGCGCTGGACGTGCAGCCTGGCGAGAGGGTGTTAACCAATGCTTTCACCCTCGCGCCGGTGCCGGGGGCGATTGCCAGTGTCGGTGCGGTGCCGGTTTTCGTCGGCGTGACCGAGAGCCTGACCATCGACCTTGAAGATCTGGTTAACAAGGCGGGCGAGGCGCGCATCCTGATGCTGAGCCACATGCGCGGACATCTGTGCGACATGGACCGGGTGGTGGAGATCGCCTGCGCGCATGACCTGACCATCGTGGAGGATTGCGCCCACACGATGGGGGCGGCGTGGAACGGGGTTCCGTCGGGGCGGCACGGGTTGATCGGGTGCTATTCGACGCAGACCTACAAGCACATGAATTCGGGCGAGGGCGGCCTGCTTGTGACGGACGACCCAAGCGTCATGGCGAAGGCCGCGATACTGTCGGGGTCCTATATGCTGTATGGCCGGCACGGGACGGTGCCGCCGGAGGAGGAATTCGAGAAGGTAAAGTACGACACGCCCAATGTCTCGGGCCGGATGGACCACCTGCGCGCGGCGATTTTACGCCCGCAACTCAAGGCGTTGGACGACCAATGCGCCAAGTGGAACGCGCGGTATCGCGTGGTCGAGGAGGGCCTGCTGGGCACGCCCGGACTGACGTTGGTGGAGCGGCCGGAGGCGGAGACCTATGTTGGCTCTTCGATCCAGTTCCTGTTGCTGGACTGGAGCGACGGGGCCATCGCGGAGGTGGTCGAACGGTGCGCGAAACGGGGCGTGGAACTGAAGTGGTTCGGGGGCGCGGAGCCGGTGGGGTTCACCAGCCGCTACGACAGCTGGCGCTATGCGCAGAGCATGCCGATGCCCGCAAGCGACAGGGTGCTGAAAGGCATTCTGGACATGCGCCTGCCGCTGACCTTCACCCTGGACGATTGCGCGCTGATCGCGCGAATCATCCGGGCGGAAGTGGGGGCGGTGCAACAGGCCGCTGCGTCCTGAGCCGACAAGGTTAACGGCGAATCCGAGGGCAGTTCCGGACGTCGGTATCACGTCGGTATCCGGGTGGCGGCGCGTCGGTGCGATTGTCAGACGTTGGCGGGATTAACGGAACGCACGCGGTTAATGCACCGTGCGGTCGTCCGGCCTTGCTGCCGGCCTGGCTTGGTGGGTCATTTCTGTGAAATATCTGTTGGAATCGGGACCGTGGAGATCGAAACCTTGGCCGAGCCTTGCGACAGTTCGCGACCGTGCGAAATGTAGACCAGCGTGTTGCGGTCGGCATCGAGGATGCGTTTCACGCGCAGGGTCTTGAAGATGATCGAGCGGCTGGCGCGGAACACATCCTCGCCGTCTTCGGAGCGGTCGATGTCGCCGATCGTGATCGGGCCGGTCTGCTGGCATTCGATGGCGCTGTTCGAGGGGTCCTCGAACCAATTGCCGTTGGCAAGACGGTCGATGAACCCACGCTCGAAATAGGCGAGGTGGCAGGTGACGCCCTGCACGTCGGGGTCCTCGATCGCCTCGACGATGATGTCGTTGCCGGCCCAGTCGACGCCGATCTCGCCCACCTGCTCGGCGCGGGCGGGCGAGATCATGGGAATCGTCAGCGCGGCGATCCCGAGAAGCGCGAGGCGCATCAGAACGTGACCGTGCCGTGGGTGCCCACGTCGGGCTTGTCGTTCTGGAGCGAGGCGCGGGCGAACTCGAAGAGCGACTTGGCATTGCCGTCGGTGGCCCAGACGGCGGCCTTTTTCGGGCGCATGGACACAAGCACGATGTCGTCGTCCTGACGACCGTCCTCGAACCATACGGCGGCCATGGGCGACCAGATCTCGTCCAGCTTGGCCTCGCTGGTTTCGACTGACAGCGCGCCGTCGATATCGGCGTAGAGCTGCGCATCGGGGCAGGCGGCGATGAACTTGCAGGTCTCGCCCTTGGCCGCGGCATCGGCGATGTCGGTGCCCTTGGCGGTCACGAACCAGATCGCGTTGTCCTCGTCGGTGATGCTGGGGGCCATGGGGCGGGGCGGGG
>NZ_JASHIZ010000022.1 GCF_030733425.1 Roseovarius sp. MMSF_3350 | reverse complement strand
GCCCCTCGCGCACCCCGGGATATTTTTGGCCAGAGGAAAAGCATGCCGCGGTGGCGATTTGGGGTCTTGTGGGCTTCCCGAGAGGGGTCTAGCAAGGCGGCATGAGTGAGACCGTCCTGCCCTATGACGACGACCGCCGCGCGAAGCGGAATGTGACCGTTCTGGTGCTGGCGCAAGCGGTGCTGGGCGCGCAGATGGCGATGATCTTCGTCGTGGGCGGGCTGGCCGGGCAGAGCCTTGCCAGCAACGTGTGTTTCGCCACGCTGCCGATTTCGCTGATCGTGCTGGGGTCGATGATTTCGGCCAATCCGCTGTCGATGGTGATGCAGCGGTTCGGGCGCAAGGCCGGGTTCCTGATCGGGGCCATGGGGGGTGCCGCGGGGGCGGCGGTTGCGGGCTATGGTCTCTATCTTGCGTCCTTTCCGGTGTACTTGGCGGGAAGTTTCCTGACCGGCATCTACATGTCGGCGCAGGGCTTCTATCGCTTCGCCGCCGCCGACACGGCGAGCGACGCGTTCCGGCCCAAGGCGATTTCCTACGTCCTGGCGGGCGGGCTGGCGAGCGCGATTATCGGCCCGCAACTGGTGAAGGTGACAAGCCAGGCGATGGTGGTCCCGTTCCTGGGCACGTACCTGGCGGTGATCGCGATCAACCTGTTGGGTGCGTTGCTGTTCTTTTTCCTGGATATCCCCAAGCCGCCGCCGCCGGCCCCCGACAGCCCCAGGGGACGCACGCGGTGGGAACTGCTGACCACGCCGCGGATTGCCGTGGCGGTGATCTGCGCGATGGTGTCCTACGCGCTGATGAACCTGGTGATGACCTCGACCCCGCTGGCGGTGGTGGGCTGCGGGTTCACCGAAGCCAACGCCGCCGACATCGTCACCGGCCACGTGCTGGCGATGTTCGCGCCGTCCTTCTTCACCGGGCATCTGATTGCGCGGTTCGGGGTGGAGAGGATCGTTGGAGCGGGCCTGGTGATCCTGGCCGCGGCTGGCGTCGTGGCGCTCCAAGGCGTCGAGATCGAGAACTTCTTCATCGCGCTGATCCTGCTGGGGCTGGGATGGAATTTCGGCTTTATCGGGGCCACGACCATGCTGGCGGGCGCCCATGACGCACATGAGCGCGGCCGGATGCAGGGGATGAACGACCTTCTGGTGTTCGGTGGCGTGACACTGGCCTCGCTGGCCTCGGGCGGGTTGATGAACTGCTCGGGCAGCACGGCGCAGGCTGGGTGGACGGCGGTGAACCTGGCGATGGTGCCGCTGCTGACGCTGGCGGGCGGGGCGCTGATCTGGCTGGTGATGCGGCCGAAGGCGGCCTGACCTTTTTCTTGCCGAAAAAACTCCGGGGTTTTGGGGGGCAGCGCCGCTCATTCCACCGGATAGAGCGCGCCGCAGGCGCTCCGTTTACCAGCGTCCGGTCAGGGCCCGGTGCAGCAGCCCGAGGCGGGAGCGGAAGGGCGGCGGGGTCAGGCGGTTTTCCGAGACGGCGGCGGGGTCGCGGCGGGCCTTTCGCAGAATCGCGTCGGTCTGCCAGAGGGCCAGCATGGCGGGACGAACCTCGGGCGCAAGCCGCGCGCGGCGGGCCTCGGAGAGTGCGGCGAGCGCATCGTCGGCCAGGGCGCGGATGGCCGCCTGCGTGCCTTCGACCAGCGGGACGCGGCCCTGGCGTTCCAGTTCCGGCACGGCGCGCAGCCAGTTGGCGACACCCTGGGCATAGCCTGCCTTGAGGATCGGGTCTTCCGGCGCGTCTCCCAGCGTCCACGCGGCGGCCAGCAGCAGCAGACCGGACGTGTTGGTGAGGTGGGCGCGGAAGGCGCTCATGTCCTCGAACGGGTCGCGGTAGATGTCCCAGCGGCGGGCCTCGACCAGCGTGTCGAGGCGCCCGGCCAAGTCGGACGTCAACACCGCGGCGAGCGGCGTGGCGACCTCGTGACGGCGCACCTCGGTGCCCGTGCGGATTTCCTCCAGCACGTCGCGCCACCATTGCAGGCGCATCTCGGCGATCATGGATTCCTGCGTCACCCAGGGGGCGCGGGAGACTTCGACATTGAAAGCATAAAGCGGAAAAAGCTTTTCACGCGCGGACACGGGGGCGGCCATGGTGGCGGCGAAACGCTCGGGGTCGCCACGCTGCACAAGGCCCGCGCAGGCCATGATGTCGGGGTCGAGTACCATGGCGGTCAGGTAGCCCCGAAGCCAGGGCGCGCAAGGATGAGCGCGTAGGCGATATCACCGGGGGCCTGCCGCCAGAGGGTGATTTCGCGGGCGGCGGCGTCGAGCACGCCGGTCAACGCCGCGTCCGCGCCAGGGCGCAAGGTGGCGATGCGACCGCCGAGTTCGGCGTAGTAATCCGCCCAGGCCATGCCGGTGATGAGCCGGTGGTTCAGCACTTCGTAGCCGGCCGCCTCGACCCGCGCGGTGATGCCGTCGAGGTCCGAGATGGCGGTGTAATCGGCCCAGAAATCACGCGCCGCCTCCGGCGCGTGGGGGGCGAGCACGGGTTCGGAGAAGGCGACCGCGCCATCGGTCGTGAGGGCGCGTTTCCAGAGCGTCAGCCCTTCGGTCACGCCGAGGAAATAGAGCGCGCCGGCGCACCAGATGAGGTCGTAAAAGCCGCTGATCTGCGCCATGTCGCCGGTGGCGACGGTGACGTTGGTGAAGCGGGCGGTGGCCACGCGGGCCTCTTCGACAAGGTGCGGCAACTGGTCGATGCCTTCGATCCGGGCGCGCGGCAGACACTCGGCCAACGTCACGAGGTCGGCGCCAGGGCCGCAGGCGGCGTCGATCACGTGGGGCGCGTCGGGCAGGTCAAGCTGGCTGAGGGCCCAGCGGACATCCTCGGACGTGCCGGGGCCTTGCCGGGTCATTTTGCGGTGGAGGGCGAGGAAGGCGTCGTCCACCGCTCAGGCCTCGCCGCCGTCGCGCAAAAGCTTCCAGTTTATGGCATCGAGCAGCGCCTCGAACGAGGCGTCGATTATGTTGGGCGACACGCCCACGGTGGACCAGCGCCGCCCCTGCCCGTCCTCGCTGTCGATGATGACGCGGGTGACGGCCTCGGTGCCGCCCTGGGTGATGCGCACCTTGAAGTCCACCAGCCGCATGTCGGCGATGGCGTCCTGGTAACGGCCGAGGTCCTTGGCCAGCGCCTGGGCGAGCGCGTTCACCGGGCCACGGTCCGTGCCGGTCTCGTCCATCGACTCGCTGACAGACAGTTTCTTCTCGCCGTCGACCTTGACCACCACCACGGCCTCGGACAGGGACACCATCTTGTCGTACTTGTTCTTGCGGCGCTCGACCGTGACCTTGTAGCGCTTGACCTCGAAGAACTCGGGCAGAAGGCCCAGTTCGCGGCGGGCGACCAGTTCGAAACTCGCTTGCGCCATGTCGTAGGTGTAGCCGCGGTTCTCGCGGGTCTTGACCTCTTCGAGGATGCGCGGTAGCGCGGGGTTGTCCTTTTCGATCTCCAGCCCGGCCTCGGCAAGGCGGTTGCGCAGGTTGGACTGGCCCGCCTGGTTGGACATCGGGATGATGCGGGCGTTGCCGACGGTGGCCGGGTTGATATGTTCGTAAGTCGTCGGGTCCTTGACGATGGCGCTGGCGTGCAGCCCGGCCTTGTGGGCAAAGGCGGAGGCCCCCACGTAGGCGGATTGCTTCATCGGGACACGGTTGAGGATCTCGTCC
The DNA here is from genome assembly GCF_030733425.1 of Roseovarius sp. MMSF_3350. Classification (GTDB taxonomy): domain Bacteria; phylum Pseudomonadota; class Alphaproteobacteria; order Rhodobacterales; family Rhodobacteraceae; genus Roseovarius. Next base: position 74,815 of record NZ_JASHIZ010000022.1, on the reverse strand, counting down.
AGCTGGCGCGAGGCCATGGTGATGCCTTCGAGCGCCTGCGCCGTGACGCCGGTGGCGTAGCGGCTGGCATAGGGTTCCTTGAGCAGGAGCGTGGGGATGAGCGCGGTGAGGTTGGCGTTGCCGCAGCGTTCGCCCAGGCCGTTGAGGGTGCCCTGGATCTGGCGGGCGCCGGCATCCACGGCGGCGAGGCTGCCCGCGACGGCGTTTTCGGTGTCGTTATGGGTGTGGATGCCGAGGCGCTCGCCGGGGATGCCGGCGGCGATGACGTCCGAGACCACGTCGGCGATGCGGTGCGGGAGCGTGCCGCCATTCGTGTCGCAGAGCACGATCCAGCGGGCGCCGGCGTGATGCGCGGCCTTGAGGCAGTCGAGCGTATAGGCCGGGTCGCGGGCGTAGCCGTCGAAGAAATGCTCGGCGTCGAACAGCGCCTCGCGGCCCTGTTTGACGATATGGGCGATGGAGGCGGAGATGTTCTCGAGGTTTTCCTGCGCCGTGATGCCCAGCGCGGTTTCGACGTGGAAGATATCGGTCTTGCCGACAAGGCAGATCGAGGCGGTGCCGGCGTTCATCACGGCGGCCAGCACGTCGTCGTTTTCCGCGCTGCGCCCGGCGCGCTTGGTCATGCCGAAGGCGGTGAGGCGGGCGCGGGTCTCGGGCGCGGCGTCGAAAAAAGCGCTGTCGGTGGGGTTGGCCCCGGGCCAGCCGCCTTCGATGTAATCGACGCCAAGCTGGTCGAGCGTGGTGGCGATGGCCTGTTTCTCGGCGGTGGAGAATTGCACGCCTTGCGTTTGTTGCCCGTCGCGCAGGGTGGTGTCGTAGAGGCTGAGGTGGGTCTTGGTCATTGGGGGGGCCTGCTTTGGCGTCGTGCTTTTCGCGCGGAATCAAGGCGCCTGCAGGCGCCGCCGCGCAGCGCCCGACCGCCCCCTCCGGCGGGCGCTTTGGCGACGGTTGCGTATGGACAAACGGTCGGAGGCGTGAGGCTGGCATAAAGTGCCCCGCTCGGACCGGGCTGCGCCCCACCGGCGGTCGAGCGCTGCGCGGGGTGGTTGGACGGGAGGATCATTTGAGTGCCTCCAGCTTGGCGGGGTCGAAGTCGACGGTTGGGACGAGTTCCACAGACGTCTTGCTCATGCGGACCTCCACACCCGCGTCGGCCAGATGCGTTTTCATACGGTCAACTTCGGAGAAGTCTTTCGTCTGCATCGCCGCTTCACGCGCTGACATCAATTTTCCTTCGATGCCGGAGAGGTCCACCTGTGAGGACGAAACCCAATCCGGGACGGCGTCATTCATCAAGCCCAGAAATTGAAGCGTGTACCGCAGATTTGCGATATCGTCGGCAAGCGACAACTGGTGGCACTCGGAGATTGCGCGTGCCGTATTCAAGTCGTCAGAAAGCGCGGTGACGACAGGTTTATATGGGTCTCCGGTTCCTATGCCTTGCGCTGCCTGTGCGTACCATTTGCGCAGCGTCTTTTCCGCCTCCCGCGCCTTCTCTGCCGTCCAGTCCATCGGCTTGCGGTAATGCGTGGAGAGGAACACGAAGCGGATCACCTCGCCGGGAATGCCCTGGTCGAGCAAATCCTTCACCGTAAAGAAATTGCCCAGGCTCTTGGACATCTTCTTGCCCTCGACCTGCAGCATCTCGTTGTGCAGCCAGAAGTTGGCGAATGTCCCCTCGGGGTGGGCGCAGCAGCTTTGGGCGATCTCGTTCTCGTGGTGGGGGAACATCAGGTCATTGCCGCCGCCGTGGATGTCGAAGCTTCCGCCCAGGAGTTCGTAGCTCATGGCCGAGCATTCGATGTGCCAGCCGGGGCGGCCCCGACCCCAGGGTGAGTCCCAGCCCGGTTGCGTCTCATCTGAAGGTTTCCAGAGGACGAAATCCATCGGGTCTTCCTTGTAGGGCGCGACCTCGACCCGGGCGCCGGCGACCATGTCGTCGACCGAGCGCCCCGAGAGCTTGCCGTAGTCCTGGTAGGAGCGGACGCGGAAGAGGACGTGGCCTTCGACCGCGTAGGCGTGACCGTCGGCGATGAGCTTTTCGATCATCGCGACCATCTGCGGGATGTATTGCGTTGCCCGGGGCATCTCGTTGGGCTCCAGCGCGCCGAGGCTGCCCATGTCGTCGAGGAACCACTGGGTGGTTTCGGCGGTGATGTCGGAGATATCCCGCCCGGTCTCGGCGGCGCGGGTGTTGATCTTGTCGTCCACGTCGGTGAAGTTGCGCACGTAGGTCACGTGGTCGGCCCCGTACACATACCGCAACAGCCGGTAGAGCACGTCGAAGACCACCACGGGGCGCGCGTTGCCCAGATGCGCGCGGTCATAGACGGTGGGGCCGCAGACATACATGCGCACATCGTCCTTGTTCAGAGGCTCGAACACCTCTTTCTTCCGGGTGCGGGTGTTGTGGAGTTTGATAGTTGTCATGGCGTCCTCGCGCGCGTGGTCCCGCGGCGGGCTTAGCAACTAACATTCAAGGATGGAATAGAAGACCGGCCCGCCTGACGATGTCAGCGGGTAATGCAGCAAATGGTGATGGGTGCAACGGTCATGGGGGCGACCATAGAAGGCCGCCCCCGCCCGGTCAAGCGCAACCCGCGGAGGGCGCCCGCCGGGGGACCTCCGGCGCCGGGGAGAGCTGCGCGCGGATGGTCAGGGCAATGCCGATGGCGATCACCGCCGCCCCGGCCCAGGTCAGCGGGGCATAGACCTCGCCCAGCAGGACCGTGCCGGTGGCCAACCCGACCGCGGCGGTGACATAGCCGATCTGGCTGAGCAGGACCGGGCCGCCCGCATGCTGCAGGGCGAAATAGGCCGGGAAGGTCAGCCCCGCGACGATCATCTGGGGCAGGACGAGATGCGGCACGGCATGCAGACGCTCGAGCGGCACGTCGCCGGTCATGGCGAGTTGCAGCAGGCCGAGCGCCAGGAGGGCGAAGACATGGCTCCAGGCCGCCAGGGCGGCGGGATGCGCCCCCTCGGGCCAGTCGAGCGTGCGGTAGAGGTTGCCGATGGCCAGGATCACCGGCAGGGCGAACCCAAGGAGTGGCCAGCCCACGCCCCCTGCCCCGTCGGCCCCGCCCCGCGTGACCGCGACCAACGCCGCACCCGCAAGGCCGACACCGATGCCGACAACCCCCAGGCGCGGCGGCATGGCAAGGCCCGCCATGACCGTCACGGCGAGCGTCGCCACGGGGGCCAGCCCGAACATCAGCCCCGCATAGCCTGCCCCGACATGCGGGATCAGCAGGAAGAGCAGCGCGTTGATCGCGGCAAAACTGAGCACGCCGGAGATGGCTGAATAGCGCAGCATCCGGCCCCGGGGCAGCGCGAAGCGCCGCTGCAGCACCAGCACCGGGATCAGCACGCCGGCGGCCCCGGCGGAAATCACCATGGCCCAAACGAGCGGCGGCACCCCGGCCGCGGCCGCCAGCTTGCCCAGCGGCAGGCCGGTGCCGAGAAGCGCGCCGGTATAGAGCAGGAGGCCGATGGCGCGCCGGTTGCGTCCGATGTCAGTCATAATGCACCACCTCGAACTCGATTCCGTCTGGACCGTCGAAATAGAACCGCTGTCCCGGTTCGTAATCGGCGTGGTTGTGGGGCGTGTAGCCGGCGGACTTGACCCGCGCCTCGGTTCCCGCGAGGTCGTCGACGGTGACGCCCACGTGGTTCAGCCCGCCAATTCGGCCATAGGTCTCGCCCATCGCCTGAAGCGCCTTGTCGGGCGCGTAGAGTGCCAGGTAGCTGTCATCGTCGCCCACGTGGACGGTAAAGCCATTGTCCTTGGCCGCCCCCTGCCAGCGGACGTGCCATCCGAAGAGATCGCACAGGATCGCGGCGCTGGCCCTGGGATCGGGGACGGTAATGTTGACGTGTTCGAGTTTCATGGGGCGCTCCTTTGCAAGCTTGATTCCATTGTGAAATCAGCGTAATCCTTCAAGTTAACTTGAAGCCAAGAGGGAAAATTCTCATGCCCGTCAGACCCTTGCCGGATCGCGGCCTGACGATCGGCTATGTCGCCGAGCGCACGGGGCTCGCGTCGTCGGCCATACGGTACTACGAGGACGAGGGGCTGGTGCGCCCGGATCGCAACGACGCAGGGCACCGGCGCTATGCGCGGTCGGACATCAGGCGGCTGAGCTTCGTGATGATCTCGCAGGGTCTGGGCTTCAGCCTGCCCGAGATCCGCGCGGCGCTGGCCGAGCTGCCCGAGCACCGTACCCCGGGCAAGGCCGACTGGGCGCGGATCTCGCGCCGGTTCGGGGCGGTGCTGGACGAACGGATCGCGCAGATGCAGGCGCTGCGGGCGCGGCTGGACGGGTGCATCGGCTGCGGCTGCCTGTCGCTGAAGACCTGCGCGCTATACAATCCGAAAGACAAGGCGCGGGTCCGCGGGCCGGGGCCGCGCTACGTGATGGGGGACCGCTCGGACGAGATCTGAAGGAGGCTGGCCAGTTGCTTGACTTCGCAGAGGCCGCCGGGCCATGTGGCGCCGACGAACGAAGGAGGCTGGCATGGCATTGTCGAAGCGGATCACGGGGCTGACGGGCGGCGGGTCGGACGGCTGGGACGTCTATTACCGCGCCAAGGAGATGATCGAGGCGGGCGAGGATGTCGCCATGCTGACGATCGGCGAGCATGACGTGGGCACCGATTCCAGCATCCTCGACGCGATGGATGCGGCCACGCGCGCGGGCCATGTGGGCTATTCCATGTTCAACGGCAACCTCAACCTGCGCGAGGCGGTCGCGCGGCGGGTCACCGAGCGGACGGGCGTGAAGACCACGCCGGACAACGTGCTGGTGGTGCCGGGCGGCCAGGCGGGGCTCTTCGCGGCGCATCACGCGGCCTGCGACGAGGGCGACCGGGCGCTTTACATCGACCCGTTCTATGCCACCTATCCCGGCACGATCCGGGCCGTGGGAGCGCGGGACGTGGCGGTGGCCGCGCGGCCCGAGCGGATGTTTCAGCCCGATCCCACGGATATCGCCGCCGCGGCGGAGGGCGCTAAAAGCCTGCTTATCAACACGCCGAACAATCCCACCGGCGCGGTCTATGGCCGCGAGACGCTGGAAGGGATCGCAGAGGTGTGCCGCGAGCACGACATGTGGCTGATCTCGGACGAGGTTTACGACACGCAACTGTGGGTGGGCGATCATGTCAGCCCCCGGATGCTGGACGGGATGGCCGAGCGCACGCTGGTAATCGGCTCGCTGTCCAAAAGCCACGCCATGACCGGCAGCAGGATCGGCTGGGTCGTGGGGCCGGAGGAGGCGATTTCGCACATGGGCAACCTGTCGACCCACACGACCTATGGCGTTGCGGGTTTCGTGCAGGAGGCGGCGTGCTACGCGCTTGGGAAAGGAGCGGATTTCGAGGAAGAGGTCGCGGCCCCCTTCCGGCGGCGGCGCGACCTGGTGCTGGGGCTGCTGGAAGGCCAGGACGTGGTGCGCCCGATCCCGGCGCAGGGGGCGATGTTCGTGATGCTGGACGTGCGGGCGACGGGACTGTCGGGCGAGGTTTTCGCCGAGACGCTGCTGGATCGACGCAAGGTAGCGGTGATGCCGGGCGAAAGCTTCGGCCAAGCCGCGGCGGGCCATGTGCGCGTGGCATTGACCGTGCCGGACGACCGGCTGAGCGAGGCGCTGGCGCGGCTGGTGGAGATGGCGGCGGAGCTGGCGGGCGTGGCGGCCTGACAAGAGGGCGTGCGAGGGCCCAGGACAGCGGCGTTTAGGGGCCGGGGCGGTATGGCGGGTGTTTCGGTGGTGTCCCCCGTGCTGGCCTTTAGGTAGGATCGGGCTGCATGTGCCGCGTGAAGTGAGGCGGCGCGAGGTCCCGGATCAAGTCCGGGACGGCGGTCGCTGCGGGTCCGGGTGGCTGAGTGGGGCCCGGGCCGCGTGGTCTGTGCCGCTGTCCCGATGCGTTCGGCAATGGAACCGGGGCGAGGCATTTCGGCGCATGCACGACCCAAGCGTGGGTGACCATTTCGACAGATGCCGAGACCGAGAGCGAAACCCGTCAGCCGCGCGCCGGGGCTTTCTTGACAGCACGCTCGGCCGCATCATCGATTTCGACCGCGTCCCTGAGATCGGCCAGCATCGCCAAAGCGTGCGCTGCGTAAGGCCCGATCCAGCGCTGCTGCAGGTCGTGAAGCGGCAGGGCGTCGAGGTGGTTCCAGCGTTCCCGGCCCCGTCGCTCGACACCGATCAGCCCGGCCTTTTCCAGGACCGACAGGTGCTGCATCACCGTGCAGCGATCGAGATGCGGCAGCGCCTCGCACAGGGCGCCGGTGGTTTTCGGACCCTGACGCAGGCAATCCAGCATCCGGCGCCTGACCCTGTGCCCCAGCGCCTTGAAAAGACGGTCGAATTGTTCCTCGTTTGACATGTTATATTTTTATAACATTATGAGAGCGAACGCAAAGGGAGAATCGTGCGATGGAGTTGAAATTCACCGTGGCCGGACGGATCGCAAAACCGGTTGCCGAGGTGTTCGAGGCGGTGGTCGCGCCCGAGCGCCTTTCGAAATACTTCACCACCGGCGGGGCGCGGGGGCGGCTGGAAACCGGCGCCGAGGTCACCTGGGATTTTCACGACTTTCCCGGCGCCTTTCCCGTGCAGGTGCAGGAGGTGGTTCAGGATGAACGCATCGTCCTGCAATGGGAGGCCGACCATTCCCCCGGCACATGGACCACGGTCACGATGACCTTCGAGGAACTGGAGGATGGGCGCACGCTGGTGCGGATCAGTGAATACGGCTGGTCGGAAACGCCGGACGGCCTGAAATCCTGCCTTGGAAATTGCGAGGGCTGGGCTGGGATGCTTTGCGCGATGAAGGCCTGGCTGGAACATGGCATCATCCTGCGCGAGGGGTTCTATCGATGACCTCTGCGTGAAACGGGCGCCGTTGAAGGCGGCCGGGCCGGGCTGAAGCGGCTGCATTGGCGTGCTCTTGCGGCCCGAGTCGCAAGGCGGGGAACCTCCTGACCGGGGCGATCGGCAGGGGCCAATGCCCCGGCCATGCGCCGCAGCGCCCATTGCTGCCCTGCGGCGTAAGATTCTGTCGTTTTTGAACCAGAAGTCGTTTTTGGAACAGATCGGGCGCAGACGCGCGGCCTTAATCCCACCATTGGGCCCGGCGATGCGGTCGCGCATGTGCGGGCTTGCGATGGAGGGCCGCGCATGGCGCTGCACTGCAAGATAGTTCTCAAGGTCCGCACCATCGGGGCGGAACGCGGACGAGCCGCGCGGGGGCGGCCGGGACGGGGCTGAGACACGGCTCCCCTACCCTTTCACAGCGATCCAAGGACCCCCGACATGAACAACCTGTTCCCCCGCCGCGCCGGAGGCCGCGCCGCGCGCCGTGCCAGCCGCGCGGCCCCGCTCGACACCACCATCCGCCCCGTCCGCGCCGGTATGGAAGGCGGCACGCTGAAGGTGCTGACCGACGCGCAGATCCTGCGCATCCACGAGGCCGCGCTCGATGCATTGGAACGTATCGGGCTGTCGGGCGCCCCGCCGAGCGGGATCGCCTACCTGACCGGCGCGGGTGCCGTGCAAGGCGACGACGGGCGCATCCGCTTTCCCCGGGCTCTGGTGGAGGACACCGTCGCGCGAGCCAATCGCGAGATCACGCTTTACAGCCGCGACGGGGTGAACGACCTGCACCTGGGCGGGTCCCGTGTGCATTACGGCACCGCCGGCGCGGCGGTGAACATGGTGGATGTGGACGGGCGCAATTACCGCGAGAGCACGTTGCAGGATTTGTACGATGCGGCGCGGATCGTCGATGTGCTGGACAACGTGCATTTCTGTCAGCGGCCCATGGTGGCGCGGGATATTCCCGACAACATGGAGATGGAGCTGAACACCGTCTATGCCTGCTGCACGGGCACGACAAAGCATGTGGGCACGTCCTTTACCGAGCCGCATCACGTCGCCCCGGCGATGGAGATGCTCTACATGATCGCGGGCGGCGAAGACAAGTTTCGCGCGCGGCCTTTCGTGAGCAATTCCAACTGTTTCGTGGTGCCGCCGATGCGGTTCGCGACCGAGTCCTGCGAAGTGATGGAGCGGTGCATCGAGGGCGGAATGCCGGTGCTGCTGCTGTCGGCCGGGATGGCGGGCGCGACGGCGCCGTCGACCATCGCGGGGGCGATCATGCAGGCTACGGCGGAGTGCCTTGCCGGGCTGGTCTATGTCAACTCGGTGAAGCCGGGGCATCCGGCGATCTTCGGCACCTGGCCGTTCGGGCTGGATCTGCGCACCGGGGCGATGTCGATCGGGTCGGGCGAACAGGCGCTGTTGAGCGCGGGCTGTGCGCAGATGCACCAGTTCTACGGCGTGCCCGGCGGGGCGGCGGGTGGCGCGTCGGACAGCAAACTGCCCGACATGCAGGCCGGGTGGGAGCAGATGTGCTCGAACGTGATGGCCGGGCTGGCCGGGGTGAACATGGTGTACGAGGCGGCGGGGATGCATGCGTCCCTGCTGGGGTTCTGCCATGAAAGCCTGATTTTGGGCGATGACCTGATCGGTCAGGCACTGCGCTGCGTGCGCGGCATCGAGGTGGATGACGAGACGCTGGCGCTGGACCAAATGGAGGCGGTCTGCATCGGTGGGCCGGGGCATTACTTGGGCACCGAAGCGACGCTGGCGCGGATGCAGCGGGATCATTGTTACCCGAATCTGGGGGATCGGTCGTCGCCCAAGGAATGGGTGGAGTTGGGCAAGCCGGATCTTGTGGAAAAGGCCGTGGCGCGGAAGGAGGAGATTTTGGCGCAGCGATCGGCGGCGCGGCTGAACCCGGTGCTGGACGCCGAGATACGCAAGCGGTTCGCGATACATCTGAAGGCGTAGAGGTCCCGGGTCAGGCCCGGGACGGGTGGCACTGGTGGGCTGCGCGAGATCCTATAACCGCGACAGGATCGCGTCGGTGTCGACGGCGCCGATGGCGCCGGTGGTGCGGCCCCGCTCGCCCGCGAGCCGCGTGGCGACGTAGGCTTCGGCCACGGACGCGGGCGCCTGGCGGATGAGGACGGACGCGGTGAGCAGCGTGGCGAGGCGTTCGACATACCAGCGGGCCTGGCCCTCGTCCGGCAAGCGGGGGAAGCGGGTGATGTGGGCGTTGAGCGCGGCATCGTAGCGCCAGTATTGACCGGCCACGGCGCCCAGTTCGCGGCTGAGCACCTCACCCGCCAGCGGCACCTTGCGCAGGGTGCGCAGGATGTCGAGGCAGATCACGTTGCCCGAGCCTTCCCAGATCGAGTTGAGCGGCGCCTCGCGGTAGAGGAGCGGCAGCGGCGTGTCCTCGACATAGCCCATGCCGCCCATCGCCTCCATCGCCTCGTAGACCACGTTGGGGCACAGCTTGTTGCCCATGTACTTGGCCAGCGCGACGGCGACGCGGGAAAAGGCGCGGGCCTCGTCGGTGTCGCGGTCGAAATGGCCCGCCACGAAAATGCCGAGGGCCAGCGTGCCTTCCCAGTCGAGTGCCAGGTCCGAGAGCACAGACCGCATCAGCGGCTGGTCGATCAGCGTTTTCTGGAACGTGGTGCGGTGGCGCGCCCAGTAGGCGGCGTGGCCCAGGGCCGCACGCATCAGGCCGGCGGGGGCCATGGCGGTGTCGAGGCGGGTGTGGTGCACCATCTCGACGATGGTCTTCACGCCCTCGCCCTCCGCGCCAAGCCTGTAGGCCACCGCATCGGCATATTCGATCTCGGCGGAGGCATTGGCGCGGTTGCCGAGCTTGTCCTTGAGCCGCTGGATGTGGATCGAGTTGCGCCGCCCCTCCAGCCAGCGCGGGACGAGGAAACACGTCAGCCCGCCCGGCGCCTGCGCCAGCGTCAGGAAGCCGTCGGACATGGGCGCGGAGCAGAACCACTTGTGCCCGCGCAGCACGTAGGCCTCGCCATCGGGCGCGGCGCGGGTGGTATTGGCGCGCACATCCGAGCCGCCCTGCTTTTCCGTCATGGCCATGCCGAGCGTCGCGCCGGGCTTGCGTGCCAGCGGCTTCGGTGCCGGATCGTATGCGCGGCTCAGGAGCTTTGGCGCCCACGTGTCGAAGAGCGCGTTGTCGGCCTGTAGAGCGGGCACTGCGGCGTAGGTCATGGTCATGGGGCAGCATACGCCCGGCTCGACCTGGGAGGTGAGGTAGACCATCGCGGCGTGCGTGGCGTGGCCGCCCGCCGCGCCTTCCCACGCGATGGCGGCATAGCCCGCGCCGATGCCGGTACGCATGAGGTCGTGATAGGCGGGGTGAAAGCGCAGCTCGTCAAGCCTGCGGCCGCCGGCGTCGAAGAGCAGCAGTTCGGGCGGGTTGCGGTTGGCCGCGCGGCCCGCCTCGAACATGGCGGCAGTGCCGATGCTTGCGCCGTAAGCCGCAAGATGCGCGGTGTCGGCCCCCGCCGCGCCGGCATGGTCGGCCAGCGCGGGATCGGTGGCGTAAAGATCCACGTCGCCACGCGGCTCGGGCTGGTTGGTCACGTCATGAGTGAGCAGCGCGGCGTCGGGGGGCAATTGTGGCATGAAAGACTCTCCTTGAGGACGAGTAGTAGCCTTTAAGTGCTTTGATGTGAAAGGGGATTCACAAAGCGATTCGCCTGTGTCATTGTGCACGGGCACCGCACGCAAAGAGGCGGGCACCAGAGGCAGAAAGAGCAGTCATGAAATCGCGCAGGCGCCCCGCATTCGGTGTGTTGATCTATTTCGCCATAGCCTTCGGGCTGGGGGCGTATTTCACCTTTGCCGCGGTGCAGGGCGACTATGGCTTGTTCCGCCGCGCCGAGATCGAATCGGGCGAGGCCGAACTGCGCAAGCAACTGGCGGTGCTGGATGGACAGGTCGCGCGGATGGAGAACCTGACGCGGCGGCTGTCTGACACCTACCTGGACCTCGACCTGCTGGACCAGCAGGCGCGCGAGGTGCTGGGGATGCTGCGCGCCGACGAGATCGTCATTCGCTGAGCGCTCTCCCTGCCCGCGCGAGAGCCGTTTCAGGCGAGCGGCAGGTCGTGGAGAATGGACTCGGGGTCGAGTTCATGCGTGACCGTTTCCGAACCCGTGATCCGCAAGGTTCCCTGCGGCAGCGCCGTCTCGGAGGCGGGTCGGCTGACGCGGGCCGTGTAGGTCGTCCCCTGATGGCTCAGCACAAGCGACGCCCAGTCAGTGCCATCTGTCCGCACCCAATCATGATCGCCCGTGACGGTCATGCCGTCGACGCTGAAAGCGATCCGTGGCGGCTGGCCGGGACTGCCGATGTGACAGCCGTAGAAAAGCCCGGGCTGAAGGCAGATGCAGACTTCCTCGCCCGTCGCGGCAAGGATCGCGCGAAACACCACGTGATCGCGGGGTCCGCAGGGGGAACACGGCGAGGCAGGACTTGCAGGAGGCATTTGCATGATGGCATTCTGGCTTTGATGCGGGGCGCGGTCGCGAGAGAAGGCGGGCCGAGGCTGGACCTGCACCGAACCTAGGCTAGGTAAATGGGCTGGAGCAAGCGACCATGCTCGCGGGCCGCGCCCGTGACGTGCAACAGGCAAAGGAGAGGAGCAACACGATGACACCTCAAATAATCGCCGCGCTGATCGTTTCGCCCTTCGCGCTGGCCTTCGTCTATGCGGGCATTCACGAGTATACCCGCTACAAATCCGAAGGGCGCGCGACCTATGGCCTGGTCTTCGACGAGGAGACGGGAACGAGCCACGTGACCGCCATCGGCGAGGACGAGGATGCCTATGATCCCGAGGATTTCGATCCCGCCGCCTATAACGACCCCGAATCCGGCAGTGATGACGACCGCGCCTGAGGGCGCCGGTAACGCTGCGTCAAAATCCCCCTCGAAAAATCCGGGCGAGTCTTGTATAAGATAGTTTAAGGCTAAACTATCCCTTACAGCACAGGAGCCCGCCCGCATGGCTGCCAGGAAAACCACAAAGAAACCAAACGTTTCCGCCGACGAGTTGAAGAAATATTATCGCGACATGCTGCTGGTTCGTCGATTCGAGGAGAAGGCTGGCCAACTGTACGGGATGGGCCTGATCGGAGGGTTCTGCCACCTTTATATAGGTCAGGAAGCGGTCGTCGTCGGGCTGGAAGCGACTGCCGAGGACGGCGACAAGCGGATCACGACCTATCGCGACCACGGCCACATGCTGGCCTGCGGGATGGACCCCGATGGCGTGATGGCCGAGTTGACGGGCCGCGAGGGCGGTTATTCCAAGGGCAAAGGCGGCTCGATGCACATGTTCAGCCGCGAGAAGGATTTCTATGGCGGGCACGGCATCGTGGGGGCCAACGTACCGTTGGGTGCGGGGCTGGCATTGGCCGATCAGTACAAGGGCAACGGGCGCGTGACCTTCACCTATTTCGGGGATGGCGCGGCGAACCAGGGCCAGGTCTACGAGACGTTCAACATGGCCGCGCTGTGGAAGCTGCCGGTGGTGTTCGTGATCGAGAACAACCAGTACGCCATGGGCACCTCGCAGAAACGCTCGACCTCGACCCCCGATATCTACACTCGCGGCGAGGCCTTTGGCATCCCCGGCGAGGCGGTGGACGGCATGGACGTTCTGGCCGTCAAGGAAGCCGGGGCGAAGGCCGTGGCGCACTGCCGCAAGGGTGACGGGCCGTACATTCTGGAAGTGAAGACCTATCGTTATCGCGGGCACTCGATGTCGGACCCGGCCAAGTACCGCACGCGCGAGGAAGTGCAGAAGATGCGCGACGAGAAGGACTGCATCGAGCATGTGCGCGAGCTGCTGCTGGAGGGCAAGCATGCCACCGAGGAGGACCTCAAGGCGATCGACAAGGAAATCAAGGACGTGGTGAACAAGTCCGCCGATTTCGCCAAGGAAAGCGCCGAGCCGGACGTGTCCGAGCTGTGGACCGACATCTACGTGGAAGCCTGAGCGACGGGTTGCGAGGAGACATAAAGACATGCCAACAGAAATTCTGATGCCCGCCCTGTCGCCGACGATGGAAGAAGGCACGCTGGCCAAGTGGCTGGTCAAGGAAGGTGACACGGTCAGTTCCGGCGACATCATGGCCGAGATCGAGACCGACAAGGCGACGATGGAGTTCGAGGCGGTCGACGAAGGCACGATCGGCAAGATCCTGATCGAGGAAGGCACCGAGGGTGTGAAGGTGAACACGCCCATCGCGGTGCTGCTGGAAGAGGGCGAGAGCGCGGACGATATCGGTGAGGCCTCGTCGGGCGGTAGCGCGTCCTCCGCAAAAGAGGATGCCCGCGAGGACGGTGGCGAAGACGAGGACGATGGCGAAAGCCGCGCGGCGAGCGAGCCAGTCGCGGCCTCGCCCGCCGCCCCCGTGCCGCAGCCCGATGCCAGCCCGGACTGGCCGGAAGGCACCGAGATGACCAAGATGACGGTGCGGGAAGCGCTGAACGCGGCGATGGCCGAGGAGATGCGCAATGACGACACCGTCTTCATCATGGGCGAGGAGGTGGCCGAGTACCAGGGCGCCTACAAGATCACTCAGGGGCTTCTGGACGAGTTCGGCAACAAGCGCGTGATCGACACGCCCATCACCGAGCACGGCTTTGCCGGGATCGGCGTGGGCGCGGCCTGGGGCGGGCTGAAGCCGATCGTGGAATTCATGACGTGGAACTTCGCGATGCAGGCGATCGACCAGATCATCAACTCTGCCGCCAAGACGAACTACATGTCCGGCGGGCAGCTGGGCTGTTCCATCGTCTTCCGTGGCCCCAACGGGGCGGCGGCACGGGTGGCCGCGCAGCACAGCCAGGATTACGCGGCGTGGTATTCCCACGTGCCTGGGCTCAAGGTGGTGCAGCCCTATTCGGCGGCCGACGCCAAGGGCCTGCTGAAGAGCGCCATTCGCGACCCGAACCCGGTGATCTTCCTGGAAAACGAGATCCTTTACGGGCGCAGCTTCGAGGTGCCGGTGCTGGATGATTTCACCATCCCCTTCGGCAAGGCGCGCATCGCGCGGCCCGGGGACGACGTGACCATCGTCACCTTCGGGATCGGCATGACCTATGCGCTGGAGGCCGCGGACAAGCTGGCCGAAGAGGGCGTGAATGCCGAGGTGATCGACCTGCGCACGCTGCGCCCGCTGGATTATGACACGGTGCTCGCGTCAGTGATGAAGACCAACCGCTGCGTGACGGTCGAGGAAGGCTTCCCCGTGGCCAGCATGGGCAACCATCTCAGTGCCGTTATCATGGAACGGGCGTTCGACTACCTCGATGCGCCGGTGATCAACTGCACGGGCAAGGACGTGCCCATGCCCTATGCCGCGAACCTGGAAAAGCTGGCGCTGACCTCGACCAAGGAAGTGATCGAGGCCGTCAACAAAGTGACCTACCGGTAAGGAGAGAGCGCGATGCCCACGGAAATACTCATGCCCGCCCTCTCGCCCACGATGGAGGAAGGCACGCTGGCGAAATGGCTGGTCAAGGAAGGCGACACGGTGAATTCCGGCGACCTGCTGGCGGAAATCGAGACCGACAAGGCGACGATGGAGTTCGAGGCGGTCGACGAAGGGACGATCGGCAAGATCCTTATCGAGGAAGGCACCGAGGGGGTGAAGGTGAACACCGCCATTGCCGTCCTGCTGGAGGAAGGCGAGAGCGCGGATGATATCGGCGACGTGAGCACCTCCGGCGGCTCTGGCGGAGGCGACGACAAGGCCGAGGCCAAGGCCAAGGACGACGCCCCCAAGAAAGACGCCGAGGCCAAGCAAGAGAAGCCCGAAAGCGGTGACGTGACCCCTGCCCCGGCAGCGCCCACGAAGGACGGTGAGCGCATCTTCGCATCGCCCCTGGCACGCCGGATCGCCAAGCAGAAGGGCATCGACCTGACCAGCTTGAAAGGCTCGGGTCCCCATGGGCGGATCGTGAAGGCGGACGTGGAAAGTGCCAAGCCCGGCGCGGCCAAGCCTGCCGAGGAGAAGGCGGCGGGAGGTCCCGCAGCAAGTGCGGGACAGGCGGCCCCTGCCCCGGCTGGCCCCAGCACCGACGCGGTTCTGGCGATGTACAAGAACCGCGAGTTCGAGGAAGTGAAGCTGGACGGGATGCGCAAGACCATCGCCGCGCGGCTGACCGAGGCCAAGCAGACCATTCCGCATTTCTACCTGCGGCGCGATATCCGGCTGGATGCGCTGCTGAAATTCCGCGGGCAGCTGAACAAGCAATTGGAAGGTCGCGGCGTCAAGCTGTCGGTGAACGACTTCATCATCAAGGCCTGCGCGCTGGCGTTGCAGGCGGTGCCGGATTGCAATGCCGTGTGGGCCGGGGACCGGGTGCTGAAGCTGAAGCCGTCGGACGTGGCTGTGGCCGTGGCGATCGAGGGGGGTCTCTTCACGCCGGTGCTGAAAGATGCGGATATGAAGTCGCTTTCGGCCCTGTCGGCGGAGATGAAGGACCTTGCCGCCCGCGCGCGCGAACGCAAGCTGTCGCCCGAGGAGTATCAGGGCGGGACCTTCGCGATTTCAAACCTCGGGATGTTCGGAATCGACAATTTCGACGCGGTGATCAACCCGCCGCACGGCGCGATCCTGGCCGTCGGTGCAGGTGTGAAGAAACCCGTCGTGGGCGAGGATGGCGAGTTGACCGTCGCCACGGTGATGTCGGTGACGCTGAGCGTGGATCACCGGGTGATCGACGGGGCGCTTGGCGCGGAGCTGCTGGCGCAAATCACCGAGAACCTGGAGAACCCGATGGTGATGCTGGCCTGAGGGTGTTGCGGTACGAAAGTTTAGGCCGGGGGTTTCCCCGGCCTTTTTTCGTTGGAAGGGGTGGATGGGTTGGAAACCCACCCTACGCGGATTGGGGGGTTGGCTTTAGAACGCTGGCGTGCCGGTCTGCTTGGCCTTCTGTGCCTTTTTCCACGCGAAGACCTCGCTGCGTTCGGTCCAGTCGTAGCGGCCGTCCTCGCGCACGAGACTCCAGTAGAGGTCGCCCGCGTCGCGCCAGGGGTCCAGAACGAGGCTGTCCTCCATCGTGTCGCCGCGGCGGCCCAGGATCGTCGTGCTGTGTTCCAGCCGGATGCTGTCGTAATTGGCGATGGCACGGTGGATTTCCAACGTCTTGAAATTCTCGCGTTGCAGGCGGGCGTCCATGTCATGGGCCCAGTGCCAGCACAGGCCCCGCGGCTTGTTGCCGAAGTTGACGGCGGTGTTGTGCGCCAGCGGGCCGCTGTCGATCTCGTACTCGACGACAAGCTGGGCGACGTAGGTATAGGCGACGTAGGCGGCGCGTCCGGCCTCCTCGGGGTCGACGCCGGGTCCGAGGTCGAGGAAGGCCTGCTTGAGCGCCGCGATATTGGCCGCCTCGCGTTGTGCCGCGGCCTGGTAGAACGCCTTGTCGAAGCGGTGGCCATAGCGGGCCAGTTGCGCCGAACGCTGCCAGACGGCGTCGGGCATGGAGATCGCCTCGGTCAGCGCGCCTGGCGGCAGGCTGCTGGGTGCAGGCGCGTTGCGCGACGAGGCGAAGGACTGCGAGTTGCCGTCATCGGGAACCTCCGTACAGCCTGCAAGGGCGGCCAGAGCCAGGCACGGAAGAAGTTTCAGCAGTTGTGATCGCATGGAGCGAGGACCCCCGGGAAGACAGTCACGAATTGGTACACTTGTCAGGCGTATCTAGACCTGCCCTTTCGGGTTGTCGACCTGAACAGGCTGGATAACGCGCGGCCATGGCCGCCGGTTGCAGCATTTTTGCATCAATCGGTTCAGCAAAAAGCCCGGACCGACGCGCGGACCGGGCGCATTTTCAGCGAACTGCCGACGCAGGGCCGGTCAGCGCACGCCCAGAAGCTGGTCCATCGCGACGGAGGGCTGATCGCAGCCTGCCTCGCCCACGATCTTGGCCGGCACGCCCGCGACGGTCTTGCAGGGGGGCACCTCTTGCAACACCACCGAACCTGCGGCGATGCGGCTGCAATGGCCAACCTTGATATTGCCCAGCACCTTGGCTCCGGCCCCGATCAGAACGCCGTCGCCGATTTTGGGATGGCGGTCTTCCTCTTCCTTGCCGGTGCCGCCCAGGGTCACGGAGTGCAGCATCGAGACGTTGTCGCCTACAACGGCCGTCTCGCCGATCACGATGGAGTGTGCGTGGTCGATCATGATCCCCTTGCCGATGCGGGCAGCGGGATGAATGTCGACGCCGAACACCTCGGAGCAGCGCATCTGGAAGAACCGCGCCATGTCGCGGCGGTCGGTGCGCCAAAGCCAGTTGGCCACGCGGTAAGCCTGGATCGCCTGGAAACCCTTGAAGAACAGCATCGGCAGGATGAAACGGTCGCAGGCCGGGTCGCGGTCGTAGACGGCGACGATATCGGCACGGGCGGCCTGGCCCAGTTCGGGGTCGTCGGCATAGGCCATGTCGCAGATCTCGCGCAGGAGCTGTTCGGGCATCTCGTCCGCGCCGAGCTTCATCGACGTGCGATAGGCCAGCGCGGCCTCGATCGTTTTGTGGTGCAGGATCGATGAATGGATCAGCCCGCCAAGGAGCGGCTCGTCCTTGATCGCGGTCGTCGCCTCGGTGTTGATCCGGGCCCAGACCGGGTCCAGCTCGGCAAGCTTTGCATGTGTTTCGGCCATGTGCATGCTCCTTGGTGCGGGTTACCCTTATACCAGATATGTTCGATCCGTAAAATGCAAAGGCGTCATGGGTGGGGTCACGAAAATGAATGAGGCAGAGCAGGACGATTTTCGCCGGTTCATCAAGGCGCGTCTGGCGGAGCTGGATGAGGAAGACGTGCGCGGCGCGGCGGGCAAGGCCACGGTGGAGCTGGACCAGCAATCGGTCGGCCGGCTGAGCCGGATGGACGCGTTGCAGAACCAGGCGATGGCCAAGGCCACCGACGCCCGCCGCGCAGGGGAGCGCGCGCGGTTGACCGCGGCCCTCGTCCGGATCGACGAGGGCGAGTACGGCTATTGCGAGGATTGCGGCGAGGAGATCGCCCCGGGCCGGCTGAAACTGGACCCGGCCGCGACGCGCTGCGTGGACTGCGCGCGAGGCTGAGAGGGGACTGTCAGGCCGGCACGGTCAAGCGGGCGAAGCAGCCCGGACCGAAGCGCGAGGAAACCTGCGCGACCTGCATCTCGTAGAGGCCCGACAACGCGTCAGCGGCCTGATCCTCCGCACTGTAGGTCCAGACCGGCGCATCGGTGCTGACCTGGCGGATCACCGCGTCTTGCTGAACAACGCGCACGAGATATTCCTCGCGGTCTTCGCCCAGCGGCACCTCGGCGGTATCCCAGCGGTCGCCGTCGATCCGCGTGCGCCTTATCCAGCTGAGCGACAGGTCGCCCCCCGTTCCGACCGCCAGCCGTAGGTGGACCGGCGAGAGTGGGCGCAGGCCCAGGCCGTCGAAGGCCAGCCGCACCGCGCTGAAACTGGGGTCGTCCACCGGGCGCCCGGCGGGACCGATCCGGTAATAGCGCGCCAGCCCGCGCTTGGCCTCGGCCAGGTCGATCTGCTTGGCGGTGCCGTCGAGGCGCACGAGGTAGCTGCCCTGCGGCCAGGGATCGGTGCGTTCGGTGCCGACCTGACCGCGCAGGCGGTGGCCGAGCAGGTAGGTGTCGGTATCGACGAGGGTGGCGTCGCGGAACTGGATCAACTCCCACCCGTCGGGCGTGCCGTCGCCGATGGCGCACAGGTTGCCGCCGTTGAAAAGCGCCAGATCGCTGATGCTTTCCAGCGAGCCGCCCAACATCCGCACCTGAAGGGCAGCTCCGCGGTCAATGCGGCCCGCGCAGGCCGGAAAGAGCGGCGTTTCCAGCACACCCACGGGGGTTCTGGCCGTCACAAGGCTGTTGAGGGCATAGTTCGAATCCTCGTCCGAGGCATAGAGCGCCACCGATCCGGGCCACGGCCGCGCGGTGACGGCGAGATGCGGCGCGTGGGGCACCTCGTCGCCGGTCAGAAGCGGCAGGTCGAGGAAGAAGGGTGCCACCGGCGATGGCGGCACGAAGGGGCGCAGGGTGACCGCTTCGTCGTCGAACTCCGCCGGGCGATAGCTTTCCGGTTCGATCCGCACCGCTTCGAGTTTCTGCGCGCCCGCCATCTGGTCGGCCCGGTCGATACGAAAGAGGCCCCGACCCTGCCCTTCGGGAATGGCGATGACGTCGCCCGCGCCGGTCTCGAGTTGCGAGGGCGGCAGGGTCAGGCGCAGGGTGTCGGTGGCCAGCAGCGCCTCGGACAGCCAGCGTTCGACGGTCTGGCGACCCTCGGCACGGGTCATGGCCAGCGGAAATTCCGAGGTCGAAACGGCGTGGGTGGCGTTGTCGGGCAGGATCGCCTCTTCGGCAATGACCTCGAAATCACCGTCAGCCTCGACGAAGCGCAGACGGATGCGGCCCGCCAGTTCCACGGTGCTGCCGCGGGTTTCCTCGATAACGCCGTCCATCTCGGGGTCACGCACCAGCGTGTCGAGGTCGATCACGCGATCGGTCCCCCCGTCACGCATGATGAAGCGCAGACGCCCGTCCCGTTCCACCGCGTCGAACCCATAGCGGAGCATCAGCGGTTGCATGCCGCTGCGGGCTTCGGACACCTGATCGACCGTGTAGCCCCGCACCAACCCGTGGGCGCGGGACGTGTCACAGGAGTCGAGGCCGGCGCGACGACAGATTTCCTCGATAACCGAGGCCAGCGTGCGTGCCGAGATGCGCCCGTTCAGCCAGTGACCGCGGGTATAGTTCTCTCCGTCGCTCCAGAGCGCGCGATTGTTGGGGAAATGGGGATAGGGCCGCATGTCCCAGGCCCAGGCATAGGCGTGATCCATATCCAGCATCGCGCCGTCGTAGACATCCGATTGCGGGTTGTTGGCGGGATCGTTCCAGTACCCTAGGAAAGCGCGCAGGTATTGCTGCTGGATCAGTTCGTCGCGACGCCCATCCGAGAAATGCGGCAGCGTGGATTCCGAGGATTTCGGATCGAGAAACTTGTTGGGCTGGTTGGTGCCCTTGTCCACGGCGGCACACCCGTACTCATCCACCCAGGCTCCGTCGAACTGGGGTCCGCGCAGGCTTTCGGGGTCATGGGCAGAGAACACCTGTGCGGTCGCGCCATTGGGCCACATCAGGCGTTTGCGCGTGGCCTGCCAGACCGGGCGGCGGTCGGGCGGCGAACAGGCCAGGATCCCGCTTTCGCCAAAGATCATCACGTCACGCACCTGATCGAAGGTCTCGCCCACCAGCGCCAGGCGCTTGCACCGTCCTTCGTCCAGCGGCCGCGCGCCTTCGACCTGGGCCCGTACCCATTCGGCCCCGGCCCGCGTCTTGCCTGCGCCGCGCCCGCCCAGGATCACCCAGGCGCGCCAGTCACCTTCGGGCGGGCGCTGGTGGTCCATGGCCCAGAACTCGAACAGGTAGGGCAGCGCCAGAACTTCGCCGTCACTCAGGCTGTCCAGAAACTCTTTCTGCGTCTCGGGCCCTTCGGAGACGAGCCAGTCGACATCCGATACTTTCCCGGGCTTCGTCGAGATCGACGGCGTATCCATCCGCGACGCCAAGCTCTTTTTCTCTTCGTTTTTCAAGTTGTGCCTCCGCTTCTATCGCGATCTTCAGCCATTGCCGGATGTCCGACGTGGCCCGTCTGGCGTCTTTCAGCTCACAGAATTGGCCCTGCCTGATCTGGACGTAGATCGCCTCCAGGTCGGCACGCATCGCCGACAGCTGCTTCTCGAGCGCGTCTATCGACAGCGAGACCTGGGAAGGGGTCCGATCGTGCGTGATCAATGGCATGCGGGCCGGCACCTCGAAGTTTTTGCATCGCGGAAGTTTCATCTCAAAAGGCAAACAGGCGACCGATGGTCGTGCCACGGGTCGCCTGCAGTTTCAGAGATCTCGGTTAAGCATTCGTCGCGGCACCGCGCGGTGCCGGCGGGTCCGCTTTGTGTGGCTACTGGTTGGCGCGCTCCGCCTCCAGCGCGCGATACGCCGCGACGTTGCGGTTATGCTCTTCCAGCGTTTCCGCGAAGAGGTGGCCGTCGCGCGGATCCAGCGTGCGGGCCACGAAGAACACATAGTCCGTGTTCTCGGGGTTTACCGCCGCCTCGATGCTGGCACGGCCCGGGTTGGCGATGGGCGTGGGCGGCAACCCGTCGATAACATAGGTGTTATAGGGCGTCTCGGCGCGCAGCTCGCTCTGGCGCAGGCCCCGGCCCAGCACGCCCTCGCCGTTCGTGATGCCATAGATCACCGTCGGGTCGGTCTGAAGACGCATCCCCTGCTGAAGACGGTTGGTAAAGACGCTGGCCACCTGCCCGCGCTCGGTGGGCACGCCGGTTTCCTTTTCGATGATCGAGGCGAGGATCAGTGCCTCTTCGGGCGTTTGCACGGCAATGTCCGACGCGCGGTTCTGCCAGGCTTCGGTCAGGATCAAGTCCTGCGCCTCGCGCATCCGGTCAAGGATGCTGAGACGCGTGTCGCCAACGCTGAATTCATAGCTGTTCGGCGCCAGGCTGCCCTCGGCCGGCACGGCCTCGACCTCGCCTTCCAGCGCATCCACCGCGTTCAGCGCGTCGACCACCTGCCAACTTGTGACGCCTTCGGCCACGGCCACGCGGTAGCGCGTGTCGGCCTGCTGGCGCACCTCGGTGAACTCGGCCGGCGGCGTGACCTCCTCGGCTTGCGGATTGAAGGCCGCAACCTCGACAAAGCGGTTCGTCGCCGGGTCCAGCTCGCGCACTTCGACCTCGCTGGCGTTGACGCCGATCCGATACACAACCTCGGTGCCACAGGTGCTGGCACCGCCGCGGGTCACGATATCGGCGATCTCGCCCATGCTCGATCCTTCGGGAATCAGCCAACTGCCCGCTTTCAGAAGCTCGGTCTTGTCGGAGTAGTCCGTACCGATGCGAAAGATCCGCTCGCTGGTGATCGCGCCCTGCTCGGCCAAGTCAGAGGAGATACCGCGCATGGAACTGCCGCGCGGCACCTGCAGGCAAATCGGATCTTCCAGCGGCCCGGTCGCCTGGTACTCGTTCTGGCCCCACAGGATCACTCCACCCAGCAGGAAGACCACCACCACCAGAAACGTCAGGAAATTCGAGGCAACGTGCCGCCACATCAGCGCACGGCCCCGATGCACAGACACGCATTGGTGCCGCCAAAGCCGAAACTGTTTGAAATCGCTATCTTGATCTCGCGCTCTTGCTTGGCGTTGGCAGCCAGATTCATCGGGGTTTCCACCGCCGGGTTGTCCAGGTTGATCGTGGGCGGTGCGACCTGGTCGCGGATGGCCAGGATCGAGAATATGCCCTCGATCGCACCTGCCGCGCCCAGAAGGTGCCCGGTCGAGGATTTGGTCGAACTCATCGTCGCCTTCGAAGCCGCGTCGCCAAGCAATTTCTCAACCGCCTTCAGCTCGATCGTGTCAGCCATGGTGCTGGTGCCGTGAGCGTTGATGTAATCGACGTCAGCAGGCTCGATCCCGGCGTTGCGCAGTGCACCCTGCATGGCGCGGAAGCCGCCATCGCCATCCTCGGCGGGCGCGGTGATGTGATAGGCGTCGCCCGACAGGCCATAACCCAGCACCTCGGCATAGATCTTGGCGCCGCGCGCCTTGGCGTGCTCGTACTCCTCCAGCACGACCATGCCCGCACCCTCGCCCATTACGAACCCGTCGCGATCCGCGTCATAGGGGCGGCTGGCAGCCTGCGGGTTGTCGGCGCGCTTGGTCGACAACGCCTTGCAAGCGTTGAACCCGGCGATGCCGATTTCGCAGATCGCCGCCTCGGCGCCGCCGGCAATCATCACGTCGGCGTCGCCATGCACGATCAGACGCGAGGCATCGCCGATGGCATGCGCCCCGGTCGAACAAGCGGTAACAACTGCATGGTTCGGCCCCTTGAAGCCGTAGCGGATGCTGACCTGCCCGCTAATGAGATTGATCAGCGCGCCCGGGATAAAGAACGGCGACACCCGCCGCACGCCACGGTCGCGAATGAGCAGCGTCGTTTCCTCGATCGAACGCAGCCCGCCGATGCCGGACCCGATCATCACGCCAGTGCGCAACCGGCTTTCCTCGTCCTCGGGAAGCCAGTCGGCATCGCGGACCGCCTGTTCCGCCGCCGCCACGCCGTAGAGAATGAAATCATCCACCTTCCGGCGTTCCTTGGGCTCCATGTAATCGTCCGAGTTGAACGTGCCGTCGCTGCCATCGCCCAGCGGCACTTCGCAGGCGTATTTCGTGGCCACGTTCACAGGGTCGAACCGCGTGATGGTGCCCGCCCCGGACTTGCCCGCCAGGATGCGGCTCCAGCTTTCTTCCACGCCAGACGCAAGCGGGGTCACCAGACCCAGACCTGTCACGACCACTCGACGCATGATACCTGCCCTCTTCTCCTACCTTCGACGCTGCTCATACCGTGCCTTGCCTACCGGGGGCAAGGCTAACGGCAACGGAGCGCGGTGATCCGCGCCTCTTTTTCCGGCGTCATCCGGTGCTTATTGGAATGCCGCGATCGGCTCACGTTCGCCCTGCGCCACCTCCAACGCCGCTTCCAGCGACACATCGCGCGATAACAGGGCCCGCCCGATGATGGTGCCCGAAATGTTCGGCACGTATTTCAGTCGGGACACATCGTCGACGCTGCGCACGGTGCCGCGGGCGATGACGGAATGACGGGTGAGCCCGGCCAGCCCGCTGATGACGCCCAGCGTTCCGTCACTGTCCTCGATATCGGCGTCGATATCGGTCAGGATGATGCCCGCCAGCGGCGCATCGTCGAAGGCGGCGATATAGCTTTCGGGCGTAAAGGCGCTTTTCGTGCGCCAGCCTTCGGTCATGACCGACCCTTGGAAGATATCGACAGCCAGCACGATCTGGTCGGGATAGAACTTCGCCAGTTCGCGCAGCGTGTCGGGGTCATAGGCAGCCATGGTGCCAACAACGATCCGGCCCGCGCCCTTGTCGATCCATTTCTCCACGCCGTCACGTGACCGGAAACCACCGCCAAGTTGCACGGGGATACCGACAGAGCGAATGATCTCCTCGATCAGGGCGCTGTTGTCGCCGTCTCCGGCCAGCGCG
The DNA here is from genome assembly GCF_030733425.1 of Roseovarius sp. MMSF_3350. Lineage (GTDB taxonomy): Bacteria > Pseudomonadota > Alphaproteobacteria > Rhodobacterales > Rhodobacteraceae > Roseovarius. Next base: position 50,792 of record NZ_JASHIZ010000022.1, on the reverse strand, counting down.
TCGATGTCGGTCAGATGCATCCAGGAGGCCCCGGCAGCAGCGAAGGATTTCGCGGTCTCGACCGGATCGACATGCCAGATCACGGGTTCTTCGAGGCGCCCGCGCGTCAGCGACACGCATTTGCCTTTGTGCAGTTCGATGGTGGGGTAGATGATCATGCGACAGTCACCTTCTGATTCGGGCTGATCCCGCCTTGTTTTGCAGGGTCTGGCCTGTTTAGACCCGCGGCTGGGTCACGCTGGTCTCAAATCGGCATGATACAGTCTGTTCCCGAAGTTTTCGACAGTGCAAACGAAAAGACCCCGCCGATCCGGCAGGGCCTTTCCAGAATTCTTTCGCGCCTCGGGGCTTACGAGGCTTCCTTGATGAACTTCACAGCGTCGCCGAAGGTCTGGATGTTTTCGGCGGCGTCGTCGGGGATCTCGATGCCGAATTCCTCTTCGAACGCCATGACCAGTTCGACCGTGTCCAGGCTGTCGGCGCCCAGGTCGTCAATGAAAGAGGCGTTCTCGGTAACCTTGTCCTCTTCGACGCCCAGGTGTTCCACCACGATCTTCTTCACGCGGTCTGCGATATCGCTCATGTTTCGTTCCTCATCTTCAGCCGGGTCATTCGCCCGTTTTATGTGCCCTCGCCCTCGTGGACAAGCAGCTAAGTATGCCCCTTGACCGGGCGGCTTGCATGACCCGTATAACGGGTAATTTCGGAGTAATACAGTATCACCCTCGTTTAAACTGCGCCGCCTATAGCATATGGGACGCGATTGGCAAATGGATTCCCCTGCCCTTGTTTGCTTGCGACCCCGCAGGGGCTTAGAGCATCGCCATGCCGCCATTGACGTGCAGCGTAGCCCCTGTGACATAGCCCGCCTCGGGGCTCGCCAGATACAGCACGGCGGCGGCGATTTCCTCCGGCTTGCCCATGCGGGCGGCGGGGATCTGCGCGTTGATCTTGTCCTTCTGGTCGTCGGTCAGCTTGTCGGTCATCGCCGTGGCGATAAAGCCGGGCGCCACGGCATTGGCGGTGATCCCGCGGCTCGCAACCTCATAGGCGATCGACTTCGTCATGCCCACCATTCCGGCCTTGGAGGCCGCATAGTTCACCTGCCCCGGATTGCCCGTGGCGCCGACGATCGAGCTGATGTTGATGATACGCCCCCAGCGCGCCTTCATCATCGGGCGCATCACGCCCCGGCACAGGCGCATGGTGGCCGTCAGGTTCACGTCGATCACGTTCTGCCATTCCTCGTCGGACATGCGCATGAAGATCTGGTCGCGGGTGATCCCGGCGTTGTTCACAAGGATATCGACCCCGCCCATGGCCTCCATTGCCTGCTTGGGCAGCGCGTCCACGGCCTCGGGATCGCTCAGATTGCAGGGCAGCACATGCGCCCGCTCGCCAAGTTCACCCGCCAGCGCTTCCAGCGGCTCGACCCGCGTGCCCGACAGGCCCACGGTCGCCCCCGCGCCATGCAGTGCCTTGGCGATCTCTCCGCCGATGCCTCCGGATGCGCCGGTTACCAGCGCTGTCTTTCCCGTCAGGTCGAACATGTGTCTTGATCCTTTCGTCAGGCGCCAAATTTCTTTGCAAAGAAATTTGACAAGAAAATCCCATTTTCTTGGTCCCGGCTCAGCCGGCCATCGACTCGGCGGCCGCCTTTACGTCCTCCGGCGTGCCGACCGCGCGGGTGGCGATATCGCGATTGATCCGGCGGACCATCCCGATCAGCGCCTTGCCCGCGCCAATCTCCCACACGTCGTCCACGCCCTGCGTGCCCATGTATTCCACCGACTCGCGCCAGCGCACCGATCCGGTCACCTGCTTCACCAACAGGTCGCGGATTTCCGCCGGGTCCTGCACCGCGCTGGCCAGAACGTTCGCCACCACCGGCACGCGCGGCGGAGCGATCTGAACCTCCGACAGCGCGGCGGCCATCTTATCGGCCGCAGGCGCCATCAGGGCGGAATGGAACGGCGCACTTACCGGCAGCAGCATGGCGCGCTTGGCGCCCTTCTCCTTGGCCAGTTCCACCGCCTTTTCCACCGCGGCGGCGTGGCCCGAGACCACCACCTGCGCCGGGTCGTTGTCATTGGCTGCCTGCACGACGCCGCCATCCGCCGCGGCAGCCTCGGCCACTTGGGTCACGGTGGCGAAATCCAGTCCGAGGATCGCGGCCATCGCGCCCTCGCCAACCGGCACGGCCGCCTGCATCGCCTGCCCGCGCGTCCGCAGAAGGCGAGCGCAATCACTGACGCTCAGCGCTCCGGCGGCGGCCAGCGCCGAATACTCGCCCAGCGAGTGCCCGGCCACCAGAGACGCGGCCTCGATGCTCACGCCCTCGGCCTCGAGTGCCCGAACAGCGGCCAACGACGTGGCCATCAGCGCCGGCTGCGCGTTCTGCGTCAGCGTCAGCGTCTCCTGATCGCCCTCCCAGATCAGGGCGCTCAGCTTTTCGCCCAGTGCCTCGTCGACCTCGTCGAACACCGCCCTGGCCGCCGGATAGGCATCGGCCAGAGCCTTGCCCATCCCGATCGTCTGGGCCCCCTGCCCGGGAAATACGAATGCCTTGCTCATGGTACGTGGACCCTCCCATTCATTGCCCTCGGATAGCGTGACGCGACGGGCGGTGCAATGTCGAGCACCGAAAAACCGCCGCTGCCGCACGTACACTGTGCGCGGGCGGCCATTGCTCCTGCCCCGCGGTCGGCTAGATTGCAGCCGAACCTTCCACCACAGCAGAGCCTGCGCCATGCCCCTCACCAATTCGCCCGACCGCTACGGTGCCGTCACCAAGACCTTCCACTGGCTGACCGCGCTGCTGATTCTCTCGGCCATCCCGCTGGGTCTTATCGCCAACGACCTCGCGCACGCGGTCCGCAACCCCGACATCGCCACGACCGAAGCCGATGTCTCTCGCGCCGCGTTCCTGTTTTCGTTGCACAAGACCATCGGCGTGACAGTCTTCTTCGTGGCACTTCTGCGCATCCTTTGGACCATCGGTCAGACCAAACCCGGCCTGCTGAACGGCGACAAGCCGCTCGAGGCGCGGGCCGCCGAAACCGTGCACTGGCTGCTTTACGGCTCGCTTGTCGCGGTGCCGCTGACCGGCTGGATCCACCACGCCGCGACCACCGGCTTTGCGCCCATCTGGTGGCCCTTCGGCCAATCGCTGCCCTTCGTGCCCAAGGATGACGGGCTGGCCCACACATTCGCGACGCTGCATCATATCCTGAACTGGGTGCTGTGGCTCAGCCTCGCCGCTCATGTCGCCGGGGCGCTCAAGCACCACGTCATCGACCGCGATGCAACCCTGCGCCGAATGCTACCCGGTCGCACCACGGCAAAGCCAACCGCGCATCAGCCCGGTCACGCCTTCGCCGCTTTTGCAGCCCTCCTGATCTGGGCCGCCGCACTCGGCACCGGCGGCGCCCTGGGGTATTTCTCTCACGACACCGAAACCGCGCAGACCGCCGAGGCCGAGACCGCAGAACCCATCAAGGAAACCGCGAGCACAGAGACCGATACCCCCGCCCCGACCGAGACCGCAGAGAACGCCTGGACCGTCACCGACGGCACGCTCGGCCTCACGGTGGTCCAGATGGGCTCCGAGGTCGAAGGCCAGTTCGAGGACTGGACGGCCGAGATCGTATATGACGAGGATGCCGACAGCGACGGCAAGCATGGCACGGTCGCCGTGACCGTAACCATCGCCTCTCTCACACTTGGGTCGGTCACCAGCGACGCCAAGGGGGCGGACTATCTCGCCGCCGAGACCCATCCCACGGCCACCTTTTCCGCCGACCTCGTGTCGCGCGACGGCGGCCATGTCGCAATCGGCACGCTGACGATCAAGGGCAATTCGGTCCCCGTAGAGATGCCTTTTGACCTGAACATCGACGGCGACAGCGCCACCGCCTCGGGCGGGTTGACTGTGGACCGGCGCGATTTCGGTGTGGGCGGACAAAGCGAAGGCAATGTCGGCGCTTCCGTCGAGATCCGGTTCGACCTGACGGCAGAGCGCTAAAGTCGGACTGCTCGGCTCACCCATCCCGGGCTTGACCCGGGACCTCCGACCGCCAAGCACACCACGCACGAAAAAGGCCCGCATCTCTGGATACGGGCCTTTGAATTCAACGAACGTCGCTCAGGCTTACTCCGCCTTTTCGGCCTCGATCGAGATCATCACCTGAACCTCGTCGCTGACCGCAGGCGCGGCATAGTCCAGCCCGTAATCCGACCGCATCAGCGTGGTCGTGGCATCGAAACCCGCCCATTGCTTTTCCTGCATCGGGTGCGCGTCGGCCTTGTTCAGTTCAGCATCCAGCACGACCGACTTGGTCACGCCGTTCATCGTCAGGTCGCCGGTGATCTCGGCGGTGGTGTCGCCCGTCACCTCGATGCCGGTCGAGGTGAAGGTGATCATGTCGCCCTCTTCCGCGCCGAAGAAGTCATCGCCCATGAAATGCTCGAACCGCTTTTCCCAGCCGGTGTACATCGACATGACCGGAATCGAGACCGACACGCTGGAATTCGCCGGGTCTTCCTGGTCGAACATGATCTCGCCCTCGAAGCCGGTGAAGACGTTGTAGGTCGTCGAAAAACCCAGGTGCTCGTAGGTGAACACCACTTGGCTGTGGCTGGGGTCGAGGTTGTATTGTTCCGGCGCGGCCAGGGCGGCGGTGGAGAGGCCGGCCAGGGCCATGGAGGTGGCGAACGCGATGGATTTCATGAATGTGCTCCTTTCGTGGTGCATTGATCGTTCCCGACCGAACATGATGCATTCCACGCAACGAACAAGGTGCAAGAATTGAACACTTCGTGTGGAGCGATGAACAGCCCGCGGCGTGCGGGCCTGCCTTGGTTCAACGGGTGCGGGGCATCACGCTGCGGATGGCACTGGCCTCCTCGTCAGAGCCAAGCGGCATGTCCAGCACCAGCACGCCGGCCGCGTCCCTGGCCCTCAGGCTGCGCTTGTGCACCGACAGCTCCTGCAACGCGTCGATGTCGTGGCAGGCCTTCAGGGTCGATCGCCCCTTGGCGTCGTACTCATAAACCCGAAGCTGACGCTTGACCGGGTCAATCTGCACTTCGGGGGCTGCCTCGTCGCGGTTCAGGCCGTTGAACATGATGAGCCCTCCCAAGAGCAGCAGCACCGATGCCAGCAGCTTGATCAGCTGCATTGCCGCGTCCTCGGACGGTACCAGCCACAGCCCGCCGGCCGACATGCAGAGCGCCGCTCCGGCGCAGGCGATCAACGCCCGGCGCGGGGCGCTCGGTGCGAACTCGGCTTCGGAGTCCCCGTCGGTCAGCGCCGTGCCCTGGAAACGCGTGTCGTATGCATGTGCCATCGATCAGTCCTCGCCCATCTGGTCGTTGGTTCGAGACTGCGCAGCAATCGAGACCAAAATGCGGCAGGCCGCTGGCCGCATCAGGGCAGTGCGCGGGCAATTTCACGGCCCCCCAACGCCCCTTGCCAAGATGCCGGATGCGTCGTATACGCCCACTTCCTTTCGCATGTATATCGAACCGCGCAGTCTCTCGTGGACGGGCCGCGAAAGGATCTCAGGCCCGCCTTTGAAATGCGCCCAGACAGAAGTGGAACCCACATGCCGCTCTACGAGCATGTTTTTATCTCGCGTCAGGACTTGTCCAATACGCAAGCCGAAGGCCTTGTCGAACATTTTAGCACCGTGGTTACGGATAACGGCGGCAAGATCGTCGAATCCGAGTACTGGGGCGTCAAGACGATGGCCTACAAGATCAACAAGAACCGCAAGGGCCACTATGCCTTCCTGCGCACCGACGCCCCGTCGGAGGCCGTGCAGGAAATGGAACGCCTGATGCGCCTGCACGAGGACGTCATGCGCGTTCTGACCGTCCGGGTCGACGAGCACGAGGAAGGCCCCTCGGTCCAGATGCAGAAACGTGACGAGCGTGGCGACCGCCGCGAACGTCGCCCCTGATCGCTTGAAGAAAGGACACTAACCCATGGCTGCGAAACCGTTTTTCCGTCGTCGCAAGGTCTGCCCGTTCTCTGGCGAGGACGCGCCCAAGATCGACTACAAGGACACCAAGCTGCTGCAACGCTACATTTCCGAGCGTGGCAAGATCGTGCCCTCCCGTATCACCGCCGTCTCGGCCAAGAAGCAGCGTGAACTGGCCCGCGCCATCAAGCGCGCCCGCTTCCTCGCCCTGCTGCCCTACGCCGTCAAATAAGGAGAAAGACCCATGCAAGTCATCCTTCTCGAACGCGTGGCCAAGCTGGGCCAGATGGGCGATGTGGTCGAGGTGAAGCCCGGCTTCGCCCGCAACTACCTGCTGCTGCAAGGCAAGGCGCTGACCGCCTCGAAAGAGAACATCGCCTCTTTCGAAGACCAGAAAGCCCAGCTCGAAGCGCGCAACCTGGAATCCAAGAAAGAAGCCGAGGCCCTGGCGGCCCGTCTCGACGGACAGAAGTTCATCGTGATTCGCCAGGCCTCCGATGGCGGCAACCTCTACGGCTCGGTCTCGACCCGTGACGCCGCCGCCGTCGCCACAGAGGAAGGCTACTCGGTCGACCGCAAGCAGGTCCTGATCCGTCAGCCGATCAAGACGCTGGGCCTGCATGACGTCGAGGTGCACCTGCACCCCGAGGTCGAGGCCCATATCGTCCTCAACGTCGCCCGCTCGCCCGAAGAGGCCGAGCTTCAGGCGTCGGGCCGCACCATCCAGGACGTGGCCGCCGAGGAAGAGGAAGCCGCCGATTTCGAGATCGCGGAACTGTTCGAAGATATCGGTGCCGCCGCCTCCGAAGACGAGGACCTGGCCGAAGCCGTCGAGGAAGAGTCCGCTTCGGACGACGCCGACTCGGACGACGAGAGCGAAGACAAGTAATCGCGGGCTTATCGCCGCGAACAAGGGTCGCCCACCGCGCGTGGGTGGCCTTTTTCTTTGTCTTCGGGCTCTGCGAATGTGCGTGCGGCAGGAGATCCCGGATCAGGTCCGGGACGGGTCTGCTATGTGGGACAAAGCGGACGTTATGTTCTGACGGTGAGGAGACGCGCATCGACGGGCCGTGGTGCGGCGAGCCGACGATGGTGATGGGCAATTTATCCCTGCCAAGCACATCCAACCTGATGTCGTGGCACTTCACCTGCGAAATCGCCGTGCCGGAGGACGGCCCGGCGATGCGCGGCGGGCTTCGCCCTTGCTCCGCGCGGGCGCTTTGTGAGTGTGGCAATTATGGGGTCAAAGCGAACATTCCGCTCCGCGCCTTCGTCCCCCTCGCCTTCATCACCACAACAAAAAAAGGCCGCCCTCGACGGACGGCCCTTCCCTGATCCTGAAACCGGCAAACCTCAGTCTTCCAGCTTCTCGACCTCTTTCTCCAGCTCGTCCTTGGACACCTCTTTCTCGGTGATCTCGGCCTGATCGGCGATGTGGTCGATGACCTTGTCCTCGAAGATCGGCGCGCGCAGTTGCTGGCGCATCTGCGGGTTCTTCTGCACGAACTCGAAGAATTCACGCTCCTGCCCCGGGTATTGCCGCGCCTGCTCCATGACGGCCTGCGTCATTTCCTGGTCGGTCACCTGCACCTCGGCCTTCTGGCCCAGGTCGGCCAGCAAGAGGCCCAGACGCACGCGGCGCTCGGCCAGCGTCTTGTGCTCGTCCGTCGGCTCGATCTCGGGGTGGTCGTGGCCCTGCACGTCGGGGTTTTCCTCGTGCCACAGCTGATGGGCGATCTGGTTGGCCTCGGCCTCCACCATGCTCGGCGGCAGATCGAAGCTGACCAGCCCGTCCAGTTGGTCGAGGATGCCGCGCTTCATCACCGCGCGGGCGGCACCGGCATACTCCGCTTCGAGCCGCTCGGCGATCTGCTCCTTCAGCGCGTCCAGGCTCTCGGCCCCGAACTTCTCGGCCAGCGCGTCGTCGATCTCGGCCGCCACCGGCTCCTTCACCGCCTTCACGGTGCAGGTGAACTCGGCGTCCTTGCCGGCGAGATGCGGCGCCTGGTACTCCTCGGGGAAGCTGACCTTGACCACCTTCTCCTCGTCGACCTTCACGCCGACCAGCTGTTCCTCGAAGCCGGGAATGAAGCTGTTGGAGCCGAGCGTCAGCGGGTAATCCTCCGCGCTGCCGCCCTCGAAGGCCTCGCCGTCGACACTGCCCACGAAATCGATCGTGACCTGGTCGCCGTCCTTGGCCTTGGTGCCCTTCTTGCGGTCCTTGAAGTCCTGCGCGCTGGACGCCAGATTCTGCAGCGCCTCGTCGACTTCCGCATCACCGGCCTTCACGACCAGCTTCTCGGCCTTCACCTTGGAAAGGTCCACCTCGGGGATGTCCGGCAGCGCCTCGTAGGTCATCTCGACCTCGACATCGTCGCCCGGTTTCCAGTCTTCGTTGACCATCTTGACGGCCGGCTCGGCGGCGGGGCGCTCGCCCTTGTCCTCGAAGTGCTGGCTCATGGCGCCGTCGACGGCTTCCTGCATGGCCTCGCCCATGACACGCTCGCCGAACTGCTTTTTCAGCAGCGGCAGCGGCACCTTGCCCTTGCGGAACCCCTTCATCTCGACATCGGGTTGCGCTTCTTTCAGCTTGTCCATGACCTTGTCGTCCAGCTCCTTGGCCGACAGTGTCATCTTGTAGCCGCGTTTCAGCCCTTCATTGAGCGTCTCTGTGACCTGCATGTTCGTCCTTCCATTGCAAAAAGGCCGCGGAGGCGTCCGCGGCGGTCAAAATCACTCCGGCTATCTATTGATGGTGGCTGGGGCGTGCAAGCGGAGTCTTGGCGCATCCGCGCCAAGACTCCGTCCCGGGCTTGACCCGGGACCTCCCAGCCACCTCGCGCCACCCGTCCCGAACCTGATCCGGGACCTCCCCGCCACGTCGCACTCCCCGTCCCGGGCCTGACCCGGGACCTCCTACCCCTCCACGTATTTCCGCACGATCGCACTCACCTGCTCCGGCGGCAGGACGGGCGGCATCTGCGTCAGCACTTCGCCCGCAGGGTTCAGCACGTAGATAAAGCTCCCATGGCTATAGATCGGCCCGTATTCCGGGTCGTCGAACAGGTGCTCGAACTCCACCCGGAACCCGTCATAGGCCATGTCGAGCGCCTCAGGCGTGCCGGTGAGCCCCAGCAGATCGTCCGACACCTCAGCGAGCGACGGCCCCATCGTCTCCACCGTGTCGAGCTTGGGGTCGATCGTCACCACCAGCGCCGAGATCTGCACCCCGTCCGCCTCCAACTGCGCCACCGCATCGGCCATCAGCGGCAACGCCGCGCTGCAGATGCCGGGACAGTTGGCATAGCCGAAAAAGAGCAGCTGATGCCGACCCTCCGGATCGGCCTGCGTGCGCGTTCGGCCCAAGTGATCGGTCAATTCGAACGGCCCGCCAACCTGCCATGGCAGAGCGGTCGGCGCATCCTTCAACGCGGCCTCCAACCGCTCCTCGGGAACCGCCGGCGCGGCTTGTCCATGATCCTCGCCGTCATGAGCCAGCGCCGCCCCCGCCACCAGGCACGCCGAAACAGCAAGCGCTCTCCTCATCAGAACCACTCCTCGATAAAGGCCGCGTCCGCCTCCAGCCCGAGGCCAAGATAGCCGCTTTTCCCGATCATGCCTTTCACGCGCGGATCGCGGCGGAACCACGGGCCTTCACCTTCGGCATTGGGGTGCGCCTCGGCCCATTTTTTCGTCCAGCTATTGGCAGTCACCCATTCGCTCTCCCCGACCTCCCGGATTTTCTGCACGAGATAGATGTTCGTGGCGCCCAGTTCCGGGTCCTCGATCATCAGCCCGTCCACCTCGACCTCCGCACCGCAGTACGGCGCCAGCTCCAGCGCCGCGCCGGTAAAGGCGGGCTGGCTGTTCTTGTTGGGATAGACCAGCACGCCATCGGCCGTGCGCACCAGCCCCAGTTGCCGCTTGCCACTGCCGCAATTCTCGGCGCAGTCGCCCGTCAGTTCGCAAAGGATATCCACCACTGTCGCCTCGAACCGTGCTGGTGTCTCGGCCGCAAGGTTCCAGGATTTCGCCTCGGAGCCCTCCGAGAAATCCTGCGCCGCCGCCGGCAGGCCAAGGCCAAGCACGGCCACCGTCATCGCAATCCGCTTCATGCTCTCGCTCCTCATTCTGTCGGTTCGGGGATGGCAAAGGGCGGCACGGGGCCGTAGATGTCGTGGCTCAGGTTAATGATCCCGTGGTCGGTCACCACCTCCTCGACCACGAGGTAATTCAACCCGTCCCGCCGATAGAGCATCCCGTCCGCCGTCACCTCGTGGCTCGCGAGCCGCAGCTGCGTATCGCCGCTGGCCGAGGCGCCGTCCCCCTCGATCTTCAGCACCATGTAGACCTCGCCATCGTCTCCCAGGAGGCCCACCGGTATGCCGCCCGCCGAGCACCACAGCGCGCAGGTGTGATGCGCCGTGCCCACCACGGCGTCCGGCCCGCCCATGACGCCGGAATAGTAACACCAGGTGTCGATGATTTCTCCCCTGACCTCGACCCGCTCGCCCTCGATCGCCAGCGCCGCCCCCGGCAGCAGGCAAGCCAGCGCCGCCAGCCCTGAAATCCGCCCCATCACGTGATCCTCCATGAAATGACTTGTGCATCAGATGCCGCGATTAAGCCCCGGCCTGCGATCACAGGTCCAATCACGTTTTTTTGGGGGGCAGAAGGCAGGGGATGCCGGGGACAACCCTGGCGCACGCGCGCTTCGTCAATCTGAGGGCGGAGAAGACAAGCGCCGCGTCAGACGGCCTCAAGCAGCCGGAGTCGGCAGGCCGGGCAGAAATGGTGCCCCCACACGGCATCGTAAACCTATATCTTGATGCACCACTACGAACCGCACCTGTCTAAATTCCCCTATTTTAAAAGATTTTCCTGTTTCACCCCATTCCAATTCGTTCCACAGTACCCCATATCTTGAGGGTGGACATAAAGGTGGACAGGACATGGCGCGCGCCAGGCACAAACTGACCAACGCAGAACTCAAAAACAAACCCCCTGGGAAGTATTCGGATGGTGGCGGACTATGGTTGCACGTCCGGGGCAATGGCGTGGCAACTTGGTTCCTGCGCTACACCAGTTTTGGCAATCGGCACGAAATGGGTCTGGGCGGTTATCCGGCTGTTTCGCTCAAAGCCGCGCGGCTGGAAGCTGAGAAATGGCAGATCGTGGCGCGTGAAGGGAAAGACCCGATCAAAGAGCGGGAACGTCGGGCGCGCGAAGCCGAACGCAACATGCATATACTGAGCGATATCGCCCTCGACGCTTTTGAAAGCCGCAAGGCGGAACTGAAAGGCGACGGCAAGGCGGGCCGATGGTTCACCCCTCTTGAACTGCACGTATTGCCCAAGCTGGGAAAAATGCCTGTCTCCCAGATTGACCAACGCGATATCCGCGACACGCTGGCCCCTATCTGGCACGAGAAAGCCGATACCGCGCGCAAGGCAATGAACCGCCTTAGCATCTGCCTGCGACATGCGGCGGCGCTGGGTTTGGAAGTAGACTTGCAAGCGACCGAGAGGGCAAAGGCGCTGTTGGGCAAACAACGCCACAAGGCGCAACACATTCCCAGCCTTCACTGGCAGGACGTGCCCGGCTTTTATCAATCGCTCGACGGCGGTTCCACTACGGAACTGGCGCTGCGCCTGCTTATCCTGACGGCGGTGCGCAGCTATCCCCTGCGTCACATGCATCTTGACCAGATCGACGGCGATATCTGGACCATTCCGGCAGAGGCGATGAAAGGCCGCGTGGGCGCAACAGCCGATTTTCGGGTGCCACTGTCGCAAGAAGCCCAGCGCGTCATTGCAGAAGCCACGCCCTTTGCTCGTGACGGCTTTCTTTTTTCTGGCGTCAGAAAAGGTGTCATTTCTGACATTACGATGAGCAAATTCATGGAACGGCGCGGCATGGCTGAGCGCCCGCACGGATTCCGGTCCAGTTTCCGCGATTGGGTCGCAGAGGCGACAAACACGCCGCATGACGTCGCAGAGACGGCGCTGGGCCATACCGTTGGAAGCGCGGTGGAGCGAAGCTATCGGCGCACGGATTACATCGAACAAAGGCAAGCGTTGATGGAGCGTTGGGCTGGTCACGTGAAGGGTACAACTACCGAAATCGTTCAGATGGCTAACCGGACGCGAGCCAATGGCTAGAGGAAAGGAAGTGTTGCCGGCAGCCGCGTCGATCGAGTTTAGGTATCATCACGTGGCCGATATGCCTTGGGCGAAAATTGAAGCCGCCTCCGGAAAATCTTTTAACAGTGAAGAGCGCAAGGAAATCTTTTTTTGTGCCGAAGGCTTTGACTGGGAATATAGCTACTTGTCAAAAGCACCGCCGCTCAAAGAGGTGAATGCATTGCGCGAGAAACTCCTGAGGTTTTGCGGAGCACTGGTTGAATTGGGAGAACAGTACCCCGCCGGCTCTTGCGGCGATGAACAGGAAGCTGCCCGAGACACTGTCTCCGCTGTTCAAATATATTTTGGTACCGACAAGTTTTGCTTTCGCGATGAATACAAAGCATTAGCGCGAGCCGCGCATCGGATGCGTGAAGGGTTAGAGAAAAGGCCACCCTTAGAGGCCGACACCCTTTCTTCCACCCCCGAAACGGCTGGCCTTAGAGCGTTCCTAAGCAGGGTTCTCGACGAAGCGGAAGTATCTCAAGCGCGGGCCACTCCACCTGGAAGCTGGGTCGAACCGGGTTACGAATACAGGCGCTGGGGTCTTGCCATTGGGCCCCGTGCGAAACGGTTCCCTGAATTTGTCGGTGCGGTATTGGGCAGGAAAGTGACCGAGGGGATGCTCAGGAAAGCTTGGCCCCAACCGTAGCCGTCAGCGGCTCAATTCGGGAGCCGATCAGACCTGAAAGGTGCCTTAAAGACGGCACGGCGTTTCAGGGTGTAGTGATTCGCCAACCACGACCCATCGGTGCGCAATGTGGTCAAACGGGTAGCGCACCGCATCAACGGTGTCACATGAAACGCTACATCACCTTCCGGGACCTGCAAGCCAAGCTAGGCGGTCGAGGCCGCACCACCATCTATCGCGATTTTGAGCAGGGTCGCCTGCCTAAGCCGGTCAAAATCGGGGGGCGCCTGTATTGGGTCGAAGCCGAAATCGACGCCGCTATCGCGGCACATGCGGAATAAGACCCGCTCAACCCTTCCACGCGGACGCGGGCAGAGTGAGCGGGAATATATCTTTCCGGATACTCCCCACACATACGCCCAGCGCCTTCGTGGATCAAGCATGGAGGCCGACATGGCTCATACGACCGATTGGGGCGAAGCCCTGTTCACCATTTATCACGATAACGCCGAACCGCTGCAAATCCCGGTCGCTGGCAGAGACCGCTGGGCGCTGGAATGCCTGATAGCGGCGGGGCGCAAAGGCTGCACGCCCATCGACAGGCCCGGCCCGCGTTGGTCGGCATATGTCTTCAACCTGCGCGGCCTGGGCTTCGATATCGAGACCGTCCACGAGGCGCATGACGGCCCGTTCAAAGGCACACATGGCCGCTACGTTCTCAGAAGCCGCGTGCAGCGCGCCAACGGCGCGGAGGCGGCCTGATGACCCGGCTTCAAATCTTGTATCTGCGTCGCTTGCACGGGCTGACCGAAGCGCAAGCCAATGCCTTGGCCGTCATAATTTGGGGGAATGGCGGATGAAGGACTTCAACAGCAAGAACATGGAGGGTCGGGCGTCTCGCCCGGCCCCCCGGTCGAGGATGGCGCGCTATGCCAAGCCTGCGCACAAGAAGGCCGCGAAGGCGCTGGGCTATGCCCTGACGCTGGACTCGCGCGATGCATGGTTCGCAGCCTCCGTGGTTTGGCAAGCGCGCCTGACGCCACAGGAGGCCGCCACGGCGGCTTGCGCGGCCTTGCGAGCCGCAGGCCCCGATTTTGTCCATTTGGTCGCCACAGAGGCGCCGGGCGACGCTGGAACACCCTTGGCCCCTTTCGGTGACATCATGGACGATGCCCGGTGGTGGGCTGATCTGGCAGCGCCCGAAGAACGTGCCGCGTACGCGGTGGCTTGCGTCAATCGGTTCACGCCGCTGGAGCGTGACCAGTTTCTTGAATTTTTGAAGGGTCAAACATGAACAAGCAGGCAAACCCTTTCGAGCAGATAGCAAATAAGGACCGCAAGAAGACAGAAAGCGAGGTAGAACGTCTGTCGGGCCGCGCCGGAGACTTGCAGGCGGCGCTGCGCCCTCTGGACAGTATCAAGCCGGTCCTGTCCTCGCGCTACCTGGTGAAAGCCTGGATCGACCGGGGCGCGACGTCCGTGGTCTATGGCGAAAGCAATGTGGGAAAGACGTTCTTTGCCCTGGACCTTGCCATGCACGTCGCGGCGGGCGAGTCTTGGCACGGGGCAAAGGTGCCGCCTGCGACTGACCCCTTTGGCTGCGTCGTCTATGTCGCGGGCGAAGGCGGATCGGGGATGCACAACCGTATCGAGGCAATACGCAAAGACAACGCGGACCTGATCCGGCAGGCTGAAAAGCGGCACGGGTTCACCTTGCTTCCCACCATGCTGGACCTGTGCGGCGCAACCGATGCCGCAGAACTGGTAAAGGTGTTCTCGACCCTTCCCGCGCGGATCGGCCTTGTCGTTGTCGATACCCTCGCCCGCACGATGGGCGACGGCGACGAAAACACGGCCCGTGACATGGGCGCATTCGTGCGCAGCCTGGACCATATCCGCAACGCGACCGGCGCACATATTATGGTCATTCATCACAGCGGAAAAGATGCGTCGAAAGGCGCGCGTGGCAGCTGCAGCTTGCGCGCGGCGGTGGATACCGAAATTCAGCTGACCCGTTCCGGGCCAGTCATCATGGCTGAGACGCGTAAGCAGCGCGACATGCCGACCGGCAGGGTTTTCGCGTATGTGCTGCGCGATGTGGCAATTGGGGAAGACGAAGACGGCGAACCTGTGACATCTGCCGTGGTCGAGCCGACAGAACCGATCAAGCAGGCCCCGCGCCTGAGTGCCCAGCAGAAAATCGCCATGCAGGCCTTGGACGATGCCTTGGCCGCCAAGGGCAAGAAGATGCACAGCGACCAGTTTCCGTCCAACCGACGTTGCGTGCCGCTGTCGGTCTGGCGGGAACTCTGCGACCGGCACGGTCTGTCTGATGGCCAGAGCGACAGCGCCCAGCGCCGGGCTTTCCACGCCGTCAAGAAGGCCCTGCACACCAAGGAAGTGGTGCGAATCTTCGATGACCACGTTTGGCGCTGCGATGAGTGACCGTTACGTGCGTTACGAGCCGTTACCATTCACGGCCTGTAACGCGGTCATGCTGTCGTTACGTCCGTTACCACCCCCTATAGGGGGTAACGGTGGTAACGCTGACCTACCCGGTAGAAGATAGTTATTTTACGGCTTGGACGTCCATGACTTCGAGATAACCGTCAGAACGTCGTTTCAAGTGCACTATCGCAGGCACGGAAAGGCTGTTGTAGAACGAGCAGATCGTGCTTCCGACCGCTTCGCCGCCAAGTGTGGATTTATGATTGCAAGAGAGCCTCATCTTTATTTGGCATTTTTGAGTTTCCGCCGTTTCACTACAATTCCCAGGGTCAACTGCTCGAACAGAGTAAGAGAAGGTTTCTGAGCCAGTAGTCGTCGCGCAAGCCCTGCCGGATTTTTTAAAGTCGGAAAAAAGTATACCGGCACCGGGGCTGTTCTCGCCGGTGGACTGACTAATAACGCCCATACGGCTGCAGTTAGCCAAATACCAGTCATTCAACGCTTCTCTGATGTTGGCAGGGAAATTGATTTGCACTCGCCCAAACTGCTCTAAGTCCTCAACAATCCCAGAGGCAGCAGCCATGTGAGCATCGTTACTCATATCGAAAATGAAAATATCAAGCTCAGACGACTCCCTCAGGCCGAGTTCGACGAGCCCATACATTTGTTGTGAAAGCATGTATTTTGGAACTTCTGGAAGCGCATCGAGCAAGCTGTCGAAGCTATCACGGTCTAACGTTATGCCGGTTTCTGGAACAAGCTTTGCGGTTTCGTCGAGAATACCCCTGGCTTCCAGAAAGCCGCGAAATCCGCTGGGCTTCTCCCACCAAAAGTTTTTATGCTTAACCTGCAGAAGTTTACCAATGCTTCTTCCGAGGTGGACCGCTTCTCGGTCGCTGAATTGTTGACCGACTATATAGTAGGTACGTCCCGAGGATTTGTGCGTAGCTTGCACAAGCAATGTCCTGAATAATCCACCGTAAGCTTCTTCCTTCTTTTCGTCGGCTATGCTCAAAAAAACGATATTGTCGAACTCGTCGGACACGTAAGTTTTCTCGTACCCGGATTTCAACGAAATCACCTGCACGAAATCAGCAAATGAAACTAAAGACTTCTCCGGTAGGACAGCCACGGTGTTTGGAGAGTTTTCATCCAAGAAAACTGATTTTGACGAAAAGCATCCAGCCATGGGAAAAAGAAGAAGAAGAATTATCAGTACCTTAAGCGCCTTAAACATCGAGAGCTATCCATTCCATTCTTGGTTTCTGTCAAACAGCTAAAGTTTTCCAAGTTATTAGAGTCCTATGCGGGCAAATACTGAGCGGGCTTCCTGCAGAGTAAACCAAAGGCTTCAAAGACCTGCCCGTTGCAAACTCTAGCGCGTTTTTCTTGC
This sequence comes from Roseovarius sp. MMSF_3350, assembly GCF_030733425.1. Classification (GTDB taxonomy): domain Bacteria; phylum Pseudomonadota; class Alphaproteobacteria; order Rhodobacterales; family Rhodobacteraceae; genus Roseovarius. The sequence goes on along the minus strand of NZ_JASHIZ010000022.1, from coordinate 34,154 downwards.
TGAGTCCGCAACAACAAATATTGGCGTGGGTACTGGCCTTTAGCGTGAAGTCTCCTTCCAGAAAGTGACTTGTCCGATTAGCTTTGGAATACCTCGTCGCAACATCCGGATAGTTCGAAAAAATCAATGAATCCAACGGCAGAACCCGTATAATGTAGCGGGAGGTGCCGAGTTGCCGAATTGGGAAGACTGTTCAATCTGGATCGAAGACCTGGACCCGCCATATGTACGCGTCGCGTGGTCGGTATATTCCTGGCAAAACCCGACGCATGTTCGACGGCGGGCTAAAAAGTTGGCGCTTAACTATGCCAGAGGATGGAATTGTGTCAGTTGCGGCGACGTGATGCCGGTCTGGAAGCGCGTGGATGCCGTGTATTGCAGTGAAACCTGCCGGAAGCGGTCTGCGCGGCAACGCAGGTCAAAGATTAGCTGATATGCAACTTACATCTCCACAAGCTTGATGCCACCGGCAAGATATCGAGTATAACCGCCTCCGAAGTCAGCAGAAGCGGGATTGTGTAGTCCATCTTTGGAAGAAACGCTCGGCGCAACCGGCTGGGCAGTCCGCCTGAGCCCTTGAACCGGAGCTTTTGGCCGAGGCTGGGCTTCCAGCAGCCTTTCAGAATGACTTCCCCGAGACCCAAAAGACTGTCCACATGCTGATTGCATCACGACATAAATTGTATAGTTTTTAACCTTGATGGTTAAGCTCGGTGACGAAGATCAAGCGCAAAAGCGACCAGCTGATTGCTAGAATTGAAACAGATCGACGCTGGCGCACATCTAGCGGCGCTAGCCAACGACGCTCGCAAGGCCTTTGTGGTAAAAAGATTTTGTGGCAATGAGTGACAAAGAGAAATCATGGCTAGGGGCGTTGTGCACCGCAATATTCTTCACGGTGGTCACAGGGCTTTATCTATGGGTTTGGCTTTTCGATGGTTTGGACATGGAAAATCCGTGGATCGACCCATTGGGCACAATGCTTTTTGGCACGTTTTGTGTTTTAAGTTGGGCAATCCTCTTCGTAAAGCTCCCGGAAGAAATTCGGGCACAACTGACGCCCGTTATCACAGGCGCTGGCTACGTTCTGGGGTTTGTATGGCTAATTGTCGCAGCCATGATGGTTTTTCTTCCGCTGTTTCATCAAGCACAGCACTGGCTTAAGTTTGGTGAAATACCGCACCGCGATTTGTATTGGTTGTTTGCGGATGTCTCCTGCGCAGAGACAAATTGGCAAGCTCGTGGATGGGTTGGGATGGACACATGTCGTGACCCATCAATGTTCACTACCGGTTGGATAGGCTTTGATAAGATTACGTCGTTCATCTTGGACTTGCACACCGCGATAGTGTTCATCGGGGGCTCGATAATACTTTGGATGCTAGGTATTTGGTTTCTTAACGAACTAGAAAACGAAAGACCGTAGAAGAGTGACCTATCTTGCTTAACAGCGAACCATGGAATTGTACTGTTCTGCAGCTTGCTTGAGCACGAAGCTGAGCGTATCTCCACGAAACGAAGATTGATAGAAGCCGGGTTCAAATTGATAAGTACAATCAAAAGCCAAGTGTCCGACTTTGAAAAATAAAGTTTACCTCGCGCTGTTTGTTCCCTTCCTTCTTGCTTCTTGCTTCTTGCTTCTTGCTTCTTGCTTTGAGAGTGAAAAAAACTGCTATGAGCGATTGAACCAAGATTTTAAGGAGAGCCTTAAATACGCGGATAGTGTTTCCTGCAGCAAATCACTTGGTCGATTGCGTTGTATAGAGTACGCCGTTGATGCGAGTACTTCGCGATTAAGATTAGCCAGCATCTACATCGACGATGACCAATCCGCTTGTGATTACATAAGTGACGGTCCCCACCTCAGACTCAAGCCTTAGCTTAAATTAACTGCATCGACTGAGACACCTAGCTGAACCACTGAAACAGAGCGCCCTAGGTGGACAAAAAGGTGGACATGCAAGCGCTTAGTTGAATTAAAATCAATTAAATCAATAATATAAAAGATTTAAATGGTGCCCCCACACGGACTCGAACCGCGGACCTACTGATTACAAATCAGTTGCTCTACCAGCTGAGCTATAGGGGCACTGGCCGCCTGATTACGCATCCCGCGCACAATCCGCAAGATGAAATCTGAACGCGCGCCGCGACGCCCGAAAGCGGTTTAACTGCCTGCGAAAGCCTCTATATTGCGCCCGCAGACACGAGACGGGGAAAACGGAATGCAGGTGGTCATCCATGCCGGCGCGCATATGACGGACGAGGATCGTCTGATCAATACCTTGCTGGCAAACCGCGACCCGCTGGCCGAGATCGGCACCGACGTGCCCGCCCCTTCTTCCTACCGCAAGCTGCTGCGCGATATCCTGAACGCCGTGGCCGAAAACGGGATCACCGAGGAAACCCGCGCGAACGTGTTGTCCGCGATCGACCACGATGCGGGCAGCGACCGGCTCGTGCTGTCCAACCAGGCCTTTTTCGGCACGCCAAAGATGGCCGTTGGTCAGGGCATGTTCTATCCCGCCGCCGAGACGCGGATCGAGGCGTTCCGCCAGATCTTCGCCCATGATGAACTGGAGCTTTTCCTGGCCCTGCGCGACCCGGCCACCCTCCTGCCCGCGCTCTTTGCCAAGACGCCGCACGAGACGATGGCGGACTTCCTGAACGGAGTCGACCCGATCCAGTTCCGTTGGTCAGAAACCGTCGCCCGCTTCCGCCACACCTTTCCCGACATGCCGATCACCATCTGGTGCAACGAGGACACCCCGCTGGTCTGGGCGCAGGTCCTGCGCGAGATGGCCGGGCTCGACCCGCATGCCGCGTTCGAGGGCGAATTCGCCCTGCTGCAGGAAATCATGACCTCCGCCGGCATGAAAAGGTTCGAGACCTACCTCGCCTCACATCCCGGCATGACGGAAACGCAGAAGCGCCGCGTGATCTCGGCCTTTCTCGACAAGTTCGTCAAGGACGAGGAAATCGAGGAGGAGCTCGACCTGCCCGGCTGGACCGAGGACCTGGTCGAAAGCCTGTCCGAGGCCTATGACGAGGACGTCTATGAGATCGAGCGCATCCAAGGCGTGAATTTCATCGCGCCCTGACATCACCGTAGGATGGATTTGTAACCCGTCCGAGTCTTCCCACGCGCTGAGCGCTTGTCAAAAAAAGGCAGGCGCAGAGTCCTCCCGCGCCTGCCGTGTGGTTTCGCGCTGCGGGCCGGGAGGGCGGCCGCAACCAGCGCAAGCGGCTCAGTCGGCCGTGTCGGCCAACGGTCCGTCCTTGCGGCGGTCGCGGGCCAGTTTGTACTGCCCATAAAAGCCGTAAAGCAGCGATGCAAGGCTCAGCAGCAGCAGGGTTGCGGTAATCGGACGGGCGGCGAATTCCAGATAGCTGTGATCGGCGATCATCAGGCCCTGGCGCAGGCTCTTCTCGGCAATGGGACCAAGCACCAGGCCGATGATGAACGAAGCCACGGGGTATTTCATCACCCGTAGAAGCACGCCCACCACGCCGAATGCCAGCATCACGCCGATATCGACCATGTTGCCGTTGAGCCCGTAAACGCCGGTCATGCACATGACGATGATGGCGGGGCCGACATAGGCATAGGGCACCGTCAGGATCAGCGCGAAATAGCGCGCGGCGCGGACACCGAAGGCGAGCATGAGAACGTTGGCGAGCATCATGGCAATGAAGACCGAGTAGACCAGCCGCGTATTCTGTTCCATCAGCAGGGGACCGGGAATGATACCGTGCACGGTCAGACCACCCAGCATGACTGCGGTGGTCGCGCTGCCCGGGATGCCGAGCGCCAGAAGCGGAATCATCGAGCCGCCCACGGCCGAGTTGTTGGCCGACTCGGGCGCGGCGATGCCCTCGGGCACGCCGGTGCCGAACTTCTCGGGGTGGCGCGACCAGCGGACGGCTTCGGAATAGCTGATGAAGGAGGCCGTGGTGGCCCCGACGCCCGGCAGTGCGCCAATGATGGCGCCGATGACGGACGAGCGGGCCAGCGTGCCGGTGCTGTCCTTCATTTCCTTGCGCGACGGCAGCTTCGTCGAGACATCGGTGATCGCGGTCGAGGACTTGTTGCCTTCGCCCACGCGGGTCAGAACCTCTGCCAGGGCGAAGGTCCCGATGATGACGGGCACGAAGCTGATACCGGTCAGCAGCATGTTGTTGCCGAAGGTATAGCGGCCCATGCCGGTGATGGGGTCAAGGCCCACGGTGGCGATGCCGAGGCCGATGAGGCCGGCGGTGAGGCCCTTGAGAACCGACCCGCCGCCGATCGAGGCAATCGCCGAGATGCCCAGCACGGCGAGGGCGAAATATTCAGGCGGGCCGAATTCCAGCGCCAGTTGTGCCATGGGCGGGGCCAGAAGCATCAGCACCAGCGTGCCGAAAATGCCCCCGATCGCCGAGGAGGCGAGCGCGATGCCCAGGGCCTTGCCCGCCTCGCCGCGCTTGGCCATGGGATAGCCGTCGAGCGCGGTGCAGGCGGCCTCGGGCGAGCCGGGCGTGTTGAAGAGGATGGCGGAGATCGACCCGCCGAACGTCGCCCCGACATAGACGCCGCCGAGCAGCAGAAGGCTTTGCTCGCTCTCGAAAGCGTAGGTGAAGGGAATCAGCAGTGCCACGCCGACGATGCCGGTCAGGCCCGGGACAGACCCGAAGGCGATGCCCCAGATCACGCTGAAGACGATGAAGAAAAGGTTGGTCGGGCTGCTCACGATATAGGTGAGCGCGTCGAGATATTCGGCCATTGGCGCAGGTTCCCGTGGATCAGTAGAGAAGCAGGCTGAAGTCGTAGAACGGGCCGACACCCCGCGGCAGCGGAAGCGACAGGCCGTAGGAGAACAGCAGCGTCAAAAGAATGGTGAAGACAGGTGCGAAGACGACCTTGATCCAGAACTTTCCACTCGGGATCATCGCCGAGGCGGCCCACAGGAATATCACCGTCGACAGCAGGAACCCCACCTTGCCGAATGCGATGAAATACACCAGCACGAGAAGACCCATTGCCACCATGCGTCCGATTGCGCCCCAATCCGCCGGGTTGACCGAGGTCGAAGCGGGCGCGCGGCGCGCCGCCAGCCAATCACGCAGGCTGCCAAGTGCGACAAGACCAGAGGCGACCGCCATCAGGCCGAAGGTTATCTTGGGCCAGAAATCGGTGTCGATGCCTTCGTAGCGCGGCGAGACGGGAAACCCGTCCGCTATCAGCCAGAACCAGACCGAAATCGCGCATAATCCGAAGGCGAACGAAAATTCTATGACGTTTTTGGACATGTCCGCTCCTGCCGAGACATTCATTGGTCGAGGGGGCGCCAGGCGGCGCCCCCCTTTTTCGGTGGGTAGAGCCGATACTACTCGATATAGCCGAGTTCGCGCAGCACGGTCGTATAGGTCTCGATCTCGCCTTCGATGAAGGTCTGGAATTCATCGGGGCCCAGCAGTTCGGAACGGTATTGAAGTGCGTTCTGCTCTTCGAACTTCTTGTAGCTTTCCGCCGCGACCGCTTCTTCGATATCGGCATAAAGCGCCTCGGCGTTCTCCTCGCTGTCTTCGGCCTGCATGGCAAAGGCACGCCAGCGGCCCAGCGTCACGTCCCAGCCTTTCTCGGTTGCGGTGGGCACATCCTCCAGCACCGGCAGGCGCTCTTCGGAGAACACGACCAGCGGGCGCATGTCTCCCGAATCGTAGAGACCGCGTGCGGGGCCGTATTCCTCGAACATGGCATCAACCTGGCCGCCGAGGGTGTTGGAGACCATCTCGGACGACGAGAACGGCACGGTGACGAATTCAGCGTCGGCTTCCAGACCGAAAAGACCCACGGTGATCTCGTCAAAGCCGGCCGCGCCGGAAAGTGCGATCTTCAGGTCGCCTGGATTGTCCTTGGCATGCTGGACGAACTGGTCGATCGTCTCGAACTCGCTGTCCGCGGGCACCCAGATCAGGGCCTGGTCGTACTGGACGCGGGCCAGCGGTTTGAAATCCGCCATGTCGATACGGCCCTGGACGTGCGCGATGATCTGCGCCGGGCTGATCGCCATCAGCGAGTGACCGTCGGCGGGACGCTGGGTGAAGTTCACGACAGCGGGAATGCCGCCGCCACCCTGGACCGAGATCGACACCATGCTTTCGCCGGTGATCTCCTCGAACGGTTGCGCCACGGCGCGCACGAAACGGTCGGTCCCGCCGCCGGGGCCGTACTGGTGCACGACCTCGACGCTGCGCGACGGGTAGTCGTCCTGCGCCAGCGCCGGGGCCGCGATCATGCTGGATCCGAGCAGGGCCGCGATCGCAGTAGGTTTGATGATTGAATGGAACGTCATTTGGTTCTCCTCCCTTGGGTTCCTCGTTTCACTCCGGATGTCCGAAGCGGTTTGCGTCTTGGTGACTTGCCGGTGTTTCCTTTCAATTGGTCGACAAGTTAAGGCCCGGCGCATCGCAGCGTCGGGCCCAGAGTTCGTCATGCGGCGACCAGCGTGGCCACGTCCGTTTCGTCAAGCACCTGCATCGCTGCGTCAACGCCGCCTTTCTCATGCGGGATGCCCGCCTTTTTCAGGCCCATCTCGACGCCGGACAAGGTGCCCATAAGCATGGCATCGTTGAAATCGCCGAGGTGACCGATGCGGAACACGCGGTCGGCAACCTTCGACAGGCCGTTGCCCAGCGAGATGTCGAAATGCTCCAGCGTTGTGGCGCGGAAGGCGTCGGCACTGTGGCCGTCGGGCACGACCACGGCAGTCAGAACGCCGCTTTCCTGGCCCTGCTGGCGGCACAGCACCTCCAGCCCCCAGGCCCGGACCGCCGCGCGGGTGGCCTGACCGTGGCGCTGGTGCCGGGCGAAGACATTGGGCAACCCTTCCTCGTGCAGCATCGCGATGGCCTCGTTCAGACCGTAAAGCAGGTTGGTACCCGGCGTGTAAGGGAAATAGCCGGTTTGGTTGGGGCCGCGCATATCCTGCCAGTCCCAGTACGACCGGCGCATCCCGCCGCATTCCGAGATCTTCATCGCCTTGGCGCTGACCGCGTTGAACGACAGGCCGGGCGGCAGCATCAGGCCTTTCTGCGAGCCCGACACGGCGACGTCCACGCCCCACTCGTCAAAGCGGAAATCGACCGAGGCGAGGCCGGAAATCGTGTCGACCATCAAAAGCGCGGGGTGGCCGGCCTCGTCGATGGCCCGGCGCACCTCGGCGATGGGGGATACCGAACCGGTCGAGGTCTCGTTATGCACGACGCAGACCGCTTTGATCTCGTGTTTGGTGTCCTCGCGCAGGCGCTGGCCGATGGCCTCGGGGTCGGCGCCGCCGCGCCAGTCGCCCTCGATGAACTCGGCCTCGATGCCAAGGCGCTTGGCCATCTTGTTCCACAGCGTGGCGAAGTGGCCGGTCTCGTACATGACCACGCGGTCGCCTTCGGACAGGACGTTGACGAGCGCGGCTTCCCACGCGCCAGTGCCGGAGGACGGGAAGATGAACACGTCCTGCTCGGTCTTGAAGATCGTCTTCATGCCTTCGAGCGCCTGCAGGCCGACCGTGGCGAAATCCGGTCCGCGGTGGTCCATCACCTGGGCCGAAATGGCGCGCAGAACGCGGTCAGGCACCGCACTGGGCCCGGGAATCTGCAGAAAATGGCGGCCAGCTTTGTGCGTCATGGTGTCTTGTCCTCCTCCCGGATGCGGCCCTGTGTCACCGAACCCGATTGCATTTTTAATTTTGAATTATGTATCACGAAGCTGTATCACGATGTCAACACCGCAGCAGGGAGGAACGGGAAATGCTTGAAGAGGCGCTGAAAAAAGGCTTTCGCGGCGACATCATGTTCGACACCGCGTCACGCGGGCGCTATTCGACCGATGCGTCCTTCTACCAGATCACCCCTAAAGGGGTGGCGGCGCCGACGGGGCGCGAAGACGTGGAGATCGCGCTGGCGGCGGCCGCCGAATCGGGTGTGCCGCTGACGGGCCGGGGGGGCGGCACCTCGCAATGCGGGCAGACGGTCAACTCGGGCCTGATTCTGGACAACGCGCGGTATTTCAACGGTATCATCGAGCTGGACGTGGAGAATCGCCGCGTGGTGGTGGAGCCCGGCATCGTGCTGGACGAATTGAACCGGGCGCTGAAGCCGCACGGGCTTTGGTACCCTGTGGATGTCTCGACCAGTTCGCGCGCGACCATCGGCGGGATGGCGGCGAACAATTCCTGCGGGGGGCGGTCGCTGCGGTATGGCACGATGCGCGACAATGTCCGGTCCATCGACGCGGTGCTGCATGACGGCAGTTTCGCGCATTTCGGCCCCGTCACCCGCGACGGGCTGCGCGGCAACGGCACCTTTGACCGGATCGCGGCGGACATGCTGGATCTGGGCGCGGAGCACACGGCGCTGATCGACGCACGGTTCCCCAAGCTGACGCGGCGGGTGGGGGGCTATAACCTCGATTCGCTGGTGCCCAATGGCGAGGACGTGAACCTGGCGCATCTGCTGGTTGGCTCGGAAGGGACGCTGGCCTATTTCACCGCCATCGAGCTGGACCTGTGGCCGCTGGTGGGCGACAAGGTGCTGGGCATCTGCCACTTCCCCACCTTCTACGAGGCGATGGACGCCACGCAGCACCTGGTCAAGCTGGACCCGTTGTCGGTGGAGCTGGTCGATTCGACGATGATCGGGCTGTCGCGGCAGATCCCGATGTTCCGCCCGACGATCGAGCAGGCGGTGCGCGGAGAGCCTGCCGCGCTCTTGCTGGTGGAATTCGACGAAGGCAGCGCGGAGGGCAATGCCGCCAAGCTGAAGGCGCTGCACGAGACGATGGGCGACCTTGGATTCGCCTGGTCCAATGAGGGCAAGGGCTGGGGTGGAGTCGTGGACGTGACCGACCCTCGCCTGCAGGCGCAGGTGACAGAGGTGCGCAAGTCGGGCCTCAACATCATGATGTCGATGAAGCAGGAGGGCAAACCCGTCTCCTTCGTCGAGGATTGCGCGGTCGAGTTGAAGGACCTCGCGGACTACACGGCCGGCCTGACCGAGATCTTCGAGAAGAACGGCACGCAGGGGACGTGGTACGCCCACGCGTCGGTCGGGTGTCTGCATGTGCGGCCAGTCTTGAACCTGAAGCTGGACGAGGACGTCAAGAAGATGCGGTCGATCGCCGAGGAGGCATTCGACCTGGTGGCGCACTACAAGGGCTCGCATTCGGGCGAACACGGCGACGGGATCGTGCGGTCGGAGTTTCACGAAAAGATGTTCGGGCCCGAGATCACCACACAATTCCTGCGGGTGAAGGACCAGTTCGACCCCGACCGGAGGTTCAACCCCAACAAGATCGTCGAAGCGCCGAAGATGGATGACCGGTCGCTGTTCCGCTACACGCCGGACTACGAGGTGAAGCCGCTGAAGACCGCCTTTGACTGGTCGGCCTATCCCGGCGCGGGCGGCGGTTTTCAGGGTGCGGTCGAGATGTGCAACAACAACGGGGCCTGCCGCAAGCTGGCGGGCGGGGCGATGTGCCCGTCCTACCGCGCGACCCGCAATGAGCGCGACGTGACGCGAGGCCGGGCCAACACGCTACGGCTGGCGCTGTCGGGGCAGTTGGGGCCGGATGCGCTGACCTCGGACGCGATGGCCGAGACGCTGAAATTCTGCGTGTCGTGCAAGGCGTGCAAGCGCGAATGCCCCACGGGCGTCGACATGGCCAAGATGAAGGCCGAGGTGACGGCGGCCCGGGTCGAGAAACACGGGCTGGGCCTGCACGAGCGGCTGGTGGGCTACATGCCGGATTACGCGCCCTACGCCGCGAAGGTGCCGTGGCTGATCAACATGCGAAACAGCATCCCGCTGCTGGCCCGCCTGATGGAAAAGCCCACCGGCTTTGCCGCTTCGCGGAAGCTGCCGCATTGGTCGTCGAAACCCTTCCGCGACAGCGAGGCGCAGGACGAGAACCCGGATGTCATCCTCTTTGCCGACATCTTCAACCGGTATTTCGAGCCCGAGAACCTGCGCGCCGCCCTGCGGGTCTTGCGCGCCGGGGGCAAGCGCGTGGCGGTGGCGACAGATGGGCGGTCCAAGCCATTGGACAGCGGCCGGACCTACCTGTCGACCGGCCTGATGGACAAGGCGCGCAAGACCGGCCAGCGCCTGCTGGATGCGCTGGCGCCGCACGCCGAGAAAGGCCTGCCCATCGTCGGGCTTGAGCCGTCCTGCCTGCTGACCCTGCGCGACGAGATTCCGGCGCTCCTGCCCGGTGCGCAGGCAGATACCGTCGCGGACCGGGCCAGAATGCTGGAGGAATACATCGCCGAAGCCACCGAGGCCGGCACCCTGACCTTGCCGCTCAAATCGCTGGGCAAGCCGCTGAAGCTGCATGGCCACTGTCATCAAAAAGCCCACGATGTCATGCCTGCCGTCCAGAAAACGCTGGCGCTATTGCCTGAAACCGATGTCGACATTATAGAATCCAGCTGCTGCGGCATGGCCGGTTCCTTCGGCTATGGCGTGGAAACGGAAGAGGTGTCGCGCAAGATGGGAGAGATCAGTCTCTTCCCCGCGATACGCGAGGCGGGGGATGCGATCATTCTGGCCGACGGCACGTCCTGCCGTCACCAGATCTCCGACGGAACGCGGCGCGAGGCGCTGCACGTGGCGCGGGTACTGGACATGGCCCTGGAGGAGCGGCGAACATGAACGTGCAGAACAAGGGCGTTCAGACATTGCGGCGGACATCGCTGCACCAGGAACTGGCCGACGGCGTGCGCGAGTTGATCGTCAGCGGCCAGCTGGCGCCCGGCACGAAGGTCCCCGAGCGTGAACTCTGCGAGATGTTTGGCGTGTCGCGCACCCCTCTACGCGAGGCGCTCAAGGTGCTCGCCTTCGACCGCCTCGTCGTGCTGGAACCCAACCGCGGCGCCTGGGTCAGCCAGATCACCCTTGGCGATCTCGAGGAGGTTTTCCCGGTGATGGGCGCGCTCGAGGCGCTGTCCGGCGAACTGGCCTGCGAACGCATCACCGACGAGGAGCTCCGCGAGATCCGCAAGCTTCACGATCAGATGGTCGGCCATTTCGAGGCGCGGCGGCTGGCCGAGTATTTCGACCTCAACCAGCAGATCCACGAAGCCATCCTGGCCGCCGCCCGCAACGAGACGCTGACGGTGCAGTACCGCTCGCTGGCCACCCAGGTCCGGCGCGCGCGGTTCGTCGCCAACATGACCGAGGCGCGCTGGAAGAAAGCCACCGAAGAGCATGAGGTGATCATGGCCTGCCTCGAAGCCCGCGACGGCGACGGGCTGGCATCGATCCTGCGCAAACACCTTCAGAACAAGCTTGAAACCGTGCGGGACTGGCTGATCGCCAACGGCGCGACAAAATAGTTGTGCCAACCGCCGCCTGATCGCACCATCGCTTCCGGCGGCGCCTGCCTATATTTCACGCCATTCCAAGGGCTTCCTTGTACATCTCCAGAACCGCCTCTTCCTCGGCGATATCGTCCTTGTCGCGCTTGCGCAGCGCGATGACCTTGCGCATCACCTTGGTGTCGTAGCCGCGCGCCTTGGCCTCGGCCATCACCTCTTTCTGCTGCTCGGCAATGTCCTTTTTTTCCTGCTCCAGCCGCTCGAACCGTTCGATGAACTGGCGCAGCTCGTCGGCGGTCACGCGATAGCTGCTGTCGGGGCCGGGTTGCGGGGTCTGGTCATCCATGAAGGCTCTCCAAGGTCAGGGCTGGACCCCTTGACTACAAGCGCGCCAGCCCCCCCGCAAGCCCGTTTTCGCGCCCTGCCGCTTGCGATGCGCGGCGCGATGCGCTACCCGCAGCCGCACCGATAAAGGTCGATTGGAGGCGTCTGATGGAAATCCTGATCTGGCTCGGAGCGGCGGTCACGCTTGCCGGTCTCGCTCTGCTCGTCTGGTGCATCTTGCGCGTCATCCGCGCCCGGCGCGCCGGCCTTTCCGACGACGACCTGCGCGCCACGTTGCAAAGGATCCTGCCGGTCAATACCGGCGCACTCTTCCTGTCGGTGATCGGCCTGATGCTGGTGGTGCTGGGCATCGTGCTCAGCTGACAGCACCGCCAAAAAACCGCCGGCCGAACTTGACCATCTCTTCCAGCAACGCGGGCGGCGTCCACAGGTCCTGCCCCAACGGCGCCAGCACCTTCATCGCCCGCACCAGGCCCAGCAGACCACCCCTATCGGCCCCGAAATCGGCCCACAGCAGCGGCCCGCCGCGCGCAGGGTCAAAGCCGTAGCCCCGCACCATGCACAGGTCCATGTCCGAGGCCCGCGCCACTGTGCCCTCGCCAAGCATCCGTCCGGCCTCGGCCACCAGCGCCGCGTGCAGCGCCCGCTCCAACGTCACATCGGGCACCTCGGGCAGGTCGCGTTGACCCTCGCGCCATGCGTCCATCCAGCCCGCCAGTCCCGGATCGGGCGCCAGCGCCTGTCCATGCGACGCGTAAAATCCCTGTCCCGGCGTCTTGCCGGCGGCCACCGCATCGGCCCGCGCGTCCAGCAGCGCCAGTTCCGGCACGCTGCCGAAGACCCGCCGCAGACGCGCCACCGTCACGCCGATCCCGTCCGTCTCGATCAGTTCCAGCGGCCCGCGGGCAAAACCCAGTCGCCGCGCCGCATCCTCGACCGCCTGCGCGCCGGCCCCGGCCCGCATCAGCGCCAGCGCGGCCCGTTGCACCGCCCCCATCAGGCGATGCCCGATCATGCCGGGCCGGTCGGCACTGCGCAACACGACGCGCCCGGACCCCGCGAAATACCGCATCACGGTCATCACGGCATCGGGTGCCGCACCTTCGGGGACGGCCAACTCGACCAGCGACAACACATGCGCCGGGCGATAGGCCCGCAGCGCCAGAACCTCGACCGCCTCGCCCAGCTGCGCACGCCGCGCAGACGCGCCGTCGCGCCCCGACACCAGGCACCAGACCGTGCCTTTGCGCACCGCCGCCGCGCCGGGATCGCCGCCGCCACCGTCCAGCACAAGGTCGGCAGCCATCAGCACCACCGGATCGCTGCCATGGCTCAGCCGGGCCAGCCGCGAGTCGCGCTCGTCCGGCGTCATCCGCTTGCGCGCCACCGCCCCTTCGTAGACCGCGCGCGCCCGGGCCGCCAACGCGGCACCCGCGGGACCGGGTGACAGCACCGCCACCCGCTGACCGCGATCGAGGCAATAAACCGCCAGTTCCGCCAGCACCGGGTCCGAGCCTGTCAGCACCACGGTACCGATCTCGCGCGCCCTGCCCTCCTGCGCCTCGGGCCAGGCCAGTGCCCGGCGCTCTGCGGCGTAAAGATGTCGCGACGCGCGGGCCTCGGGCCGCACCAGACAGGCCTCGAACGCCGCTTCCTCAAAGCGCAGCCCCTGTTCATAGGGCAACAGCTGCGCCGCCTCGACGCAGCGCAGAATGTCGCCCTCGGCCGTGTCGGCGGAGCGCAACCGGGCGGCCACCTCCGCGACCGCGCCACGATACGCGGCCGGGTCGGAAAACCCGCGGTCGATCTGGCTGGTCCGTGGAAAATCCGGCGCCTGGGCAAACCTTCGGGCCGTGGCCAGCGCTGTGGCCAGCGGCGGTTCTTCGGTGACGGCGGCGAACAGCTTGGCAAGGCGCGGCTCGCTCGCATCGAGCGGCCGTCCCGACAAAAGGATCTCAAGGGCCGCCTGCGCCCCCAGAAGCCGCGGCAGGCGCTGCGTGCTGCCGCCGCTCGGCATCAGCCCCAGGCTGACCTCGGGCAGCGCCACGCGGCAGGTTTTGTGCGCCACCCGCGCATGTGCCGCCAGCGCCAGCTCGAAGCCTGCGCCCAACGCCGCGCCTTCCAGCGCGGCCACCACAGGCTTGGGGTGGGTTTCGATGCTGCGGGTCAGTGCCCCGATCCACGGCTCGGCCAACTCTCCGTCGAATTCCGACAGGTCGACGCCGGAACAGAAAGTGCCCCCGGCCCCGGTCAGCACCACGGCGCGTGCGGTATCATCTTCCGCGGCCCGCTCCAGCGCTGCGGCCAGGTCGCGCCGCATTCCGGGCGACAACGCGTTCGCCTCGCCCCGCGCGAGACGCAGGACGGCCACGCCGTCTGTCAGCTCGTAAATGACTTCGGACACTGCTCTTTTGCGCCCCGGCATACCTAAAATCACAGGCGGATTAGACCCTTACCACGGGCCCTTGCGCAAATGTTTTGAGCGGCCGCGGCAGCGATCAGACCGGCATATTCTCGAACTGTGCCTCGATCGCCTCATCCAGAAGCGTCTCGTTCAGGCGCTGCAGTTGCGACGGCACCGGCTCGCCGGCATGACGCATCTGGCCCAAAAGCCCCGCCAGCCGCGGTTGAAGCCGATAGCGTTCGGCCTCTTCCAGGTCTAGGATTTGTCGGTGCAACTGTTTGATTTCCTGTGTCAAACTTGTCATGGCATCTCCTCCCAGGGGGCGACCTGCCGCGTCCGGTCGAAATGACCGCAGGGCCCGCGCTACAACCATAGCATGAGACAGCACAAAAACAGAAGCATTGCGCCCCGTAAAAGACGCTTTTCGCGGCTTTCCGCTCGAATTGCGCGGCTTTTGGGCAAACCCGCGCAAAACGGCGTCACCGGGCGTGTGCAAGACCGCCGTCGCGACATCCGGCACAATGGTCGAAACACCAATTCAAATGCCGCACCGCACGCCGCTGCCTCCCCGGGTGCAAAACCCCCTTGAGCACCAGCTAGCCAAGGCTCGGGCCGCCGGGCATGGGTAACTCGTCATCCGCACCCTCGGCCTCGAACCGGGCGGCGGCACGCGCCAGTTCCTCTTCCACCAGCGTGTCCAGGCCCTCCTCCCCGTCACCGTCGCTTGACGGCAGATCCGGCAGGCCCGCGCCCGCCATGTCCAGATCCGGCAGGCCCGGCACATCGCCCGCCCCCTCGGGCGGCGACAAATCAGGAAGGTCGCCGACATCGTCGATCTCGTCCAGCGCGGGCAAGTCCGGCCCCGCGGCGCCCCGCGCCTCGGAGGCATGGCCCCGCGCCCCATCTGCCACCGCGTCTTCCGCTTCGCTTTTCAGAACCATGCGCACCGCGCGGAACCCGTTCAACTGTCCCAGCCTGGCCGGGGCCACCTTGTGCCCCTTGGCACCGATCACCCGCGCCTCGGTCACCGTTTCGCGCGAGAGTTTCAGGACCGTACCCGGCACCCAGCGGCAGATATCGCGAAGTGGCAGGCGGATGGGCGCCAGCACCGCGTCCAGCATCACCGGCGCGTTCATCGCGTTCTCTTCCAGCTTGCGGGCCAGCGTGTTGCCGTCCGACGCTTCGACCTCCGGCGCGGGCGGCGGCTCGGGCAGGATCAGCTCCATCATGCCGGTCTTGGCACCGGGACCGAAATCCACGCTCAGCCGGTAAAGGTCGTAATCCGGCGCCCAAAGCGCCAGTGCCAGCGCCCGCCCGTTCTCTACCCGGTCGCCGAACCGGAAGCGGGCCGCGTCCGCCATCCGGTCGCAAGCGTTAACCTGCTCGGCATAACTGTCCAACACCGCATCCATCAACGGCTGCACGATTGCTCCGTCAGTCGGCGTGAAGGGGCGCGGTTTCGCGTCGCCCTGCCGCACCTCGCCCATAAGCTGCACCTCGATCAGAGCCATCACGAACTGCAGGTCCAGCTTGATCGCGCCCGGCGGCCCGTCCAGCCCGTCCAGCAGGATCAGCAGGCCATCCTCGCCCGCCAGCGCCTCGATGCCGGTCAGGGTAACGCTTTCATGTTCGACCATGCGCACGACCAACGGCAATTCGAACTGCGCCGCCGCCGCCTTGGCCAGCGCCAGGCGCAGCGCCTTAGAGGGCGACATCTCACGCGCGTCGAACTCGTCGCGCGCCACTTTGGCCTTGCGATGGATGACAGATGCACTGCTGGCGGGCTCTGCGCTCATGACCTTTTTCTGCCCCTCCTGCTATGGCGGTCGCCGGGTTCGACGCGGCGCACCGGGACGCCCGCCCGCCGGGCCGATCCGGACCGGGCGATTTTGCGGCAGTTAACCGCAAGAAGGTTACGATAGGATTTATGCCCGCTCTACTGCGCCGCCTCGACAGCCGCGCCCTGCACCGCCGGCAGATAGACCCGGAACGCCCCGCCCGCCTGCCCCGGCAGATATTCGATCCCGCCGCCCAGCCGGGCCATGATCTCGCGGCAGATGGCCAACCCCAGCCCCGCGCCACCGGCCTTGTTTTCGCTCACCCGCGAGAATTTCTCGAACACCGTGCCCTGTTGGCCGGCCGGAATCCCGTTGCCGTTGTCGATGAAATCCACCTGAAGCATCCCGTCACGCTCGGCCACACGAATATCCAGACGCGGCTCGGCGGCATCGCAATACTTGCGCGCGTTCGACATCAGGTTGATGAACACCTGCGCCAGCCGGTCGGTGTCTGTATGCAGACGGATCTGGTCGGCGCGCGCGTCACGGCGGACCGCCATTTCCCCCTCCGACAGCCCTGCCGCCACCTCGGCCCGGTCCAGGAGCGGCCCCAGCGTTCCTTCCTGTAGGTTCAGCACGATCTGCGCGTTCTCCAGCACACTGAGATCCAGAAGATCGTCCAGAAGCCGGGTCAGGCGCACCGCCTCGTCATGGATGATCGACGCATAGCGGCTCTGCTCGTCGGGGCGGATCCCGGCACCGTCGCGCAGGATTTCCGAGAACGCCCGGATCGACGTCATCGGCGTGCGCAACTCGTGGCTGATCTGGCTCAGGAAGGCGTCCTTCTGCACCGAGATCTGGGTCAGCTTTTCGTTCGCCTGCCGCAGTTGCCGTGCGGTCCGCGCCTGCTCCTCGGTCTTCATTTCCAGCTGGCTGGAATATTCCATGATCTGCGCGGTCTCGTCGGCCACCGCCATCAGGTCCTGCACCGACACGCTGGCGCCGCCCACGATCTGGCTGATCATCGCATGTGCCGTCGCCGCCCCGACCGAGCCCGCCAGCGACCGTTCCAGCCGGCCCAGGAAATCGGGCGTGGGTTCCGGCAGATAGCCGCTGACGCCCTGTTCGCGTGCCGCCTCGGCAAAAAGCGCCTGCGCCTCCTGCGCGCCCATGATCCGCTGTGCCATGATCATCAGGTCCTCGCTCTGCGCCAGCCCGCCGGTCCAGCCGCCCGATGGCGTCGAATGGTCGAACACGTTGACGAACTGCGCGCCCTGCAAGCGCTCCACCGGCTGCGGGAAGCTGACCAGCGACACCACCGCGAACACCACGATGTTGAGCGACAGGCTCCACATGAAGGCATGGATGACCGGGTCCATGCCCTGCGCCCCGAACAGCGCCTGGGGCCGCAGCCAGGACAGGCCCATCAGACCGTTCTCCAGCACCCCTTGCGGCATCACCGCCGAGGCGCCGAAGCTGGGCAGGAACAGGCTGTACATCCAGACGGCAAAGCCCACGGCAAGCCCTGCCAGCGCCCCGCGCCGGTTGGCCCCGCGCCAGAACAGCCCGCCCAGAAGCGCCGGCAGGAACTGCGCCACGCCGACAAAGGAAATCAGTCCGATCGCCGCCAGGGCCGCGCCACCGCCCGAGACGCGGAAATAAAGGTATCCCAGGAACAGGATCACCATGATCGACAATCGCCGCGCCCGGATCGCCACCGTCCGCACGTCGCCGGAGATTACGGCGCTGCCCCCGGTCATCCACAGCCACACGGGCATCACCACGTGGTTCGACACCATCGTCGACAGCGCGATGGCCGCCACGATCACCATCGAGGTGGCGCTGCTGAACCCGCCCAGGAACGACAGGACCGCCAACCCCTCCTGCCCGTTCACCAGCGGCAGCGTCAGCACGAAGAGATCCGGGTTGGCGCCCGCGGGGCTGAGGTCGAGGCCCACCGCCGCGATCGGCACCACGAACAGGCTCATCAGCATCACATAGGTCGGAAACGCCCATGAGGCGGTGCGCAGATGCGCCTCGTCCTCGTTTTCCACCACCATCACCTGGAACATCCGCGGCAAGCACATGAAGGCCGCCGCCGACAACAGCGTCAGGCCCACCCAGCGGCTGCCCGGCACCTCCCACCGCGCGATGGCGCTTTCGTCGATCCGCGACAGGGTCTCCTCGACGCCGCCCGCCAGGCCCCAGACCACGAAGATTCCGACGGCCAACAAGGCGCAGAGCTTCACCACCGCCTCCAGCGCGATGGCCATAACCAGGCCATGATGCCGCTCATTGGCGTCAAGGTTCCGGGTGCCGAACAGGATCGTGAACACCATCAGGCCGAAGGCCACCCACAGCGCCACGCCGGTCTCGCTGATCTCTCCGGTATGGGTGGGGTCGACGGCGGCGAAGGCGGCAAAGGAAATCGTTACCGACTGAAGTTGCAGCGCGATATAGGGCGTCGAGCCGATCACCGCCAGGATCGTGACGAAGACCGCCAGCGCGTTCGACTTGCCGAAGCGGCTGGAAATCAGGTCGGCGATCGAGGTGATGCGCTGGCTGCGCCCCACCCGCACCATCTTGCGCAGGGTCCACCACCAGCCGATCATCACCAATGTCGGGCCCAGGTAGATCGTCAGGTACTCAAGCCCCGACCGCGCCGCAAAGCCGACCGCGCCATAGAATGTCCAGGCCGTGCAGTAGATCGACAGCGACAGCGTGTAGACGATGGGCGAACGCAACCACGTGCCTCGTCCCCGCGCCGCCGCCCGGTCCGCCGCGAAGGCCACGCCGAACAGCAGCGCCACGTAAAGAAGACTGACAAGGACAATGGCGTTGAGCGCGCCCATTCATCCCTCCCGGGAGACACGCACCTGCTCGTCCGCATCGCCTTTCGCACCGGCCGGGTCAGCCGTCTCCGGCCCCGACAACCGCCGCGACACGATCCAGCCCAGCCCGATCAGCGCGCTCCAGCTGAGAAAGATGTAGAACATCACCACGACCGTGCGCGCACCCTCACCGGACTTCCACAGAAGCGGCAGCACGAACATTCCCGCGCCCAGCACCGGCAGCAGCCGCGCGGCATCCATCAACCGGCGCTGGAAATACGCCCGCCGCGCCAGAAATACATGCCCCCGCTCGGGGCTCATGACGGCACCAGCGCCCGCACGGCGTCCAGCACCTCGGCATTGGAAAACGGCTTGGTCATGTAGCGATTGGCCCCGGCCCGCTCGGCCATCTCGAGGTCCTTGGCCTGGCCCCGCGCCGAGAGCATCAGCACGGGCAGGCTTGCAAACTGCGCCTCGGCCCGGATCTCGGACAGGATGTCGAACCCGCTCTTGCCCGGCAGCATCACGTCCAGGATCACCACGTCCGGTTCGCGCGCGCGAACCGCCTCCATCGCGTTCTGGCCGTTGGCGTGGGTCTTCACCTCCCATCCGTCACGGGACAGGATAAAGCTCACCGCCTCGATGATATTCTGTTCATCCTCGATCAGAAGTACGGTCTTCCCCATCTAACCGGCCTCCCCTCCGATCAAAGTCCTCTCCCGTCCGATGACTATTGCGAAACTCGTCGGCCCTGTCAAAAGAACATCGCTCATAACCGGTCCCGCAGGACCGATCCCTCGCGCCGCGCAAGGCAGCCCTCGATCGGACAGATCCGGCAGGTCACTCCCACGGGCCGGCCTTGCTCGCGCTCAGGCCCGCGCCGTTCGGGCAACAACAGCATGTAGGCCCGCGTCAGCGGCGGGTGGTCGAACCCCGCCGGCACCGTCTCCTCGGCAACCGCCAGCGCCCGCACCCGCAAATCGCCCTGAACCAAAACGGCCTGCACCGGGCGCGCCGGCTGGCCCAGTACCTCGTAAAGTGGCCACATGGCACAGCCCGCCCCGCTGCGCGGCGTGGCGAACCCCATGACCGTCTTGCGCAGGATCAGCGCCCCGGCACCGTCCACGACGATCAATCCAACCGGCCCCACCATCTCTTCGGGTAGCATCGCCAGGCGCCGGAACACCTGCGCCAGCGATCTGCCGGTGGCGCGCGCGATGGCGTCGGGCGCCGGGCCATGTGCTGCCAGCTGCGCCTCCATCTCGTCGCGCGGCAGCGCCCGCGCATCCTCAAGCACCTGTGTCAGCGCCACCCGGGCCAACGCCCGCGCCGCCCGGTGCTCGATCTCCGCCACCAACGGCTCTACCCGCGCGACCGCACCCCAGCCTTCCAGCTGCGGAAAATGAAATCCGTGGCGCTCCAGGAAGGCATGCATCTCGTCCTGCGGCGAGGTCACCTCCGCGCCGGCCTCGGGCGCGGCCTCGAGGTAACGCATCAGCGCCTCGGCTCCTTCGGCCAGCCGGGCGCCATCCTCGTTGATGTTGCGGTGAAAGCGCATCTGCCATTCGGGCTCCAGCTCCCGCGTCTCGGCCAGGATCGACGCGGTCGACCGGATCGACGTCACGGTGGAAATCACCTCGTGCAGCGTCGCCGACAGTTCCGGGTCGTGCGCCAGTCGCTCGCTCAATGCCTTCACCGTGCGTTCCAGCGCGTCGCGCTGCCGGCCCAGGTCGGCCAGCCGCCCGGCCCAACCGGGAAAGCGCCCCACGAACTCCTCGACCCGGTCGAGTTCGGGCGCGACCTCGGCATACGCCCCGCCCGTCTTGGTCTCGCCCGCCGCCTCCTGCAAGGCCGCCAGAAGCTGCGACTGCACGCCCTCGGTCAACGTCGCCGGCTCCACGCCCAGGGCCTCGGCGATCTGCAACAGGGTGCGCCCGCCGATTCGACGCCGGTTATGCTCGATCAGGTTGAGGTAGCTGGGCGATATGCCCGCAGCCGCCGCCAGCTCGGCCTGCTTCAGGCCGGCCACCAGCCGCCGCTGGCGAATGCGCGTGCCTGCCATTCCGGTCTCGCTCATGCCGATAGTCCCTTTCCACTCAGGCCTTCGCCACCTTTAGAAAACAAATTTACAGATTTCTGCGCTGCATTGAAGATTTTATTTACAAAAAAGGCGTTTGCCACAAGGCGCTTGTTGAACGGTTTTCAGTGGCGCCCAATAATGCCGACAGCACATTTGTGCGTGCGGCCCGGCTTGAGGAGGCCCGGCCGCAGAAACACTCAAGGGAGGGATTCAATGTCCAAAACTGACCTCACGCGTCGTGGCCTTCTGAAGACCAGCGCCATCGCGGGCGCCGGCGTCGCACTGCCGACCATCTTCACGGCAAGCTCCGCCGCAGCGTTCACCAACGAACCCACCGGCGACACCGTCACGCTGGGCTTCAACGTGCCGCAGACCGGCCCCTACGCCGATGAGGGCGCGGACGAACTGCGCGCCTACGAACTGGCGGTCGAGCACCTGAACGGTGGCGGCGACGGCGGCATGATGAACACCTTCTCGTCCAACGCCCTGCAAGGCAACGGCATCATGGGCAAGAAAGTCGAATACGTCACCGGCGACACGCAAACCAAGGCCGACGCGGCCCGCGCCTCGGCCAAGTCGATGATCGAGAAAGACGGCGCGGTGATGATCACCGGCGGCTCGTCCTCGGGCGTGGCCGTGGCCGTGCAGGCGCTCTGCCAGGAGGCCGGCGTCATCTTCATGGCCGGTCTGACCCACTCCAACGACACCACCGGCAAGGACCGCAAGGCCAACGGCTTCCGCCACTTCTTCAACTCCTACATGTCGGGCGCGGCGCTTGCGCCGGTGCTGGCCAACGCCTACGGCACCGACCGCAAGGCCTATCACCTGACCGCAGACTACAACTGGGGCTACACCACCGAGGAAGCCGTGCGCGCCTCGACCGAGGCCATGGGCTGGGAAACCGTCGCCGCCGTGAAAACGCCGCTGACGCAGACCGACTTCTCGTCCTACATCGCGCCCGTGCTGCAATCGGGTGCCGACACGCTGGTCCTCAACCACTACGGCGGCAACATGGTCAACTCGCTGACCAACGCCGTGCAGTTCGGCCTGCGCGACAAGCAGGTCAACGGCAAGGACTTCCAGATCGTGGTTCCGCTCTACAGCCGCCTGATGGCCAAAGGTGCCGGCGAGAACGTCAAGGGCATCTTCGGCTCCACCAACTGGCACTGGTCGCTGCAGGACGAAGGCTCCAAGGCATTCGTCAAGTCCTTCGGCACCAAGTACGGCTTCCCGCCGTCCCAGGCTGCACACACCTGCTACGTTCAGGCGATGCTCTACGCCGACGCCGTGGAACGCGCCGGGTCGTTCAACCCCTGCGCAGTGGTCGAAGCGCTCGAAGGCTTCGAGTTCGACGGCATGGGCAACGGTCCGACGCTCTACCGCGCCGAGGATCACCAGTGCTTCAAGGACGTGCTGGTCGTGAAAGGGAAAGAGAATCCCGAAAGCGAGTTCGACCTGCTCGAGATCGTCGAGGTGACCCCGGTCGACCAGGTGACCTATGCCCCCGATCACCCGCAGATGGGTGGCGCGGACGCGACCCTGGGCGAGTGCAACGACGGCGCCTGATCAT
This sequence comes from Roseovarius sp. MMSF_3350, assembly GCF_030733425.1. GTDB lineage: Bacteria > Pseudomonadota > Alphaproteobacteria > Rhodobacterales > Rhodobacteraceae > Roseovarius. The sequence continues at coordinate 11,795 of NZ_JASHIZ010000022.1, read as the reverse complement.
ACGGGCCTGACCTGACAGAAACCGACGCGGGCGCCCCGGCTGCGCCCGCGTCCACCACCAAGCCGGACCACGCGCCCCGCGCGCGTCCGTGATCATAACCGGTATATCTGCAAACCCGAGGGGCACTCCGATGGAAGCCATCATCCTGCAAGTTCTCAATGGGCTGGACAAGGGCTCGGCCTATGCGCTGATCGCGCTCGGCCTGACGCTGATCTTCGGCACTCTGGGCGTCGTGAACTTCGCGCATGGCGCGCTGTTCATGATCGGTGCGTTCTGCGCCGTCACGCTGAGCCGCATTCTCACGCTCTCCCGCACCGTCGTCGACGAAACGCAAACCGACTTCCTCGGCAACCCGCTCCAGGTCCAGGTGCCTTACGTGCACGACTGGTTCGGACAGGCCACGGGGGACGCCATCATCGACTGGGCCGTGCCGCTGTCGATCCTCTTCGCCATCCCGGTGATGATGCTGATCGGCGTCGTCATGGAACGCGGGCTGATCAAGCATTTCTACAAGCGCCCCCATGCCGACCAAATCCTCGTGACTTTCGGTCTGGCGATCGTGCTGCAGGAAATCATCAAGTATTACTACGGTGCGAACCCGATTCCGACTCCGGCCCCCGAGGCCTTTACCGGCTCGTTCGACTTCGGCGCGATGCTGGGGCTGGATCCAAACGTGGTGATCTACCCCTACTGGCGGATCATCTACTTCGCCTTCGCTGCGGTGATCATCGGCGCCGTCTTCGCCTTCCTGCAATTCACCACCTTCGGGATGGTCGTACGCGCCGGCATGGCCGACCGGGAAACCGTGCAGCTTCTGGGCATCAACATCGACCGCCGCTTCACCATCATGTTCGGCCTCGCCGCCGCGGTGGCGGGCCTTGCGGGCGTCATGTACACCCCGATCAACTCGCCGAACTACCACATGGGCATGGATTTCCTCGTGCTCAGCTTCGTGGTCGTCGTCGTCGGCGGCATGGGATCGCTTCCGGGCGCCGTGCTGGCCGGGTTCCTTCTGGGCATCCTGGAAAGCTTCGCCTCCATGCGCGAAGTGCTCGAGGTCCTGCCCGGCATCAACCAGATCATCATCTACCTGGTTGCCATCATCATTCTGCTGACACGTCCGCGCGGCCTCATGGGCCGCAAGGGCGTCATGGAGGACTAAGCCATGCTCGGTCTGGACAAGAAAGACTTCCGCCTGCTGCTGATCGTCATCGCGATCACCCTGCTGGCGCCATTCATCCTCAACCCCTTCCCCGAAGGCTCGGGCATGGCGCAGTTCAACGCGGGCTATCCCGACCTGATGCAGCGCTTCGTGATCTACGGGATCTTCGCCATCGGCTTCAACATCCTCTTCGGCCTGACGGGCTACCTCTCCTTCGGCCATGCCGCCTTTCTCGGGGTGGGCTCCTACGCCGCGATCTGGATGATGAAGCTGGTCACGCTCAACGTGATCCCGGCCATCATCCTCGGCGTGATCATTGCGGGCCTCTTCGCACTGGCGGTGGGATACATCTCGCTGCGGCGCTCGGGAATCTACTTCTCGATCCTGACGCTCGCCTTCGCGCAGATGTCCTACGCCCTGGCCTATTCGGTCCTGACGCCGATCACCGGCGGCGAGACCGGGTTGCAGATCAAGGCCACCGACAGCCCGCTCCTGTCGAACCTTGAGCCGGGCCAGATCGGCCGCGCCAACCTCTTCGGAATGGACATGCGCGCGGGCTTCGATCTGTCGTTCGGCGACTGGCTCTTCACCATCAACGCGGGCTACTACATCGCCGCCGTGTTCATGATCCTCGCCTTCTACCTGTCGATCCGCATCTTCCGCTCGCCCTTCGGCACCATGCTGCGGGCGGTCAAATCAAACCAGACGCGGATGTACTACACCGGCCTCAACGCGCGGCCCTACACGCTGGCGGCCTTCGTGATCTCGGGCATGTATGCCGGTCTCGCCGGTGGCCTGCTGGTGGCGATGGACACCCAGGCCGGTCCCGAACGCATGTTCTGGACCGCCAGCGGAGAGGTCGTCCTGATGACCATCCTCGGCGGCGCGGGCACGCTTATCGGCCCCGTCCTCGGCTCGGGCGCGATCAAGTACATGGAAAACATCCTGTCGAAGATCAACAAGGACATCCTGCACGAATGGTTCGCCTTTATGCCCGATGGCCTCGAGGACTTCATCATCGCCATCGTCTACCCTTTCATCGGCAAGGGCTGGCACCTGACGCTGGGCCTGATCTTCATGGCCGTCGTCATCTTCCTGCCCGGCGGCCTGGTCGAGGGCGGACAGCGCATCGGCCGTCTGCTCCGGGGCAAAAAGGCCAACCCGAACGACGACAAAGCCACCCAATCCACCCCGGCCGAATAAGGAGCGACGACAATGGGAATTCTTGAAGTCAAGAACGTCAACAAGCGCTTCGGCGGCCTTCAGGCCCTGGGTGACGTGAACCTCAGCGTGGCGGAAAACAGCTGCCACGCCATCATCGGCCCCAACGGCGCGGGCAAGTCCACGCTCCTGAACTGCCTCATCGGCAAGCTGATCCCCGACACCGGTTCCGTCATGTTCGACGGCCAGTCGGTGCTGGGCCGCAAGCCCTATCAGATCAACCAGATGGGCATTTCCCGCGTGTTCCAGACGCCCGAGATCTTCGGCGACCTCACGGTTCTGGAAAACATGATGATCCCGATCTTCGCGCGACGCGACGGCGCATTCCGGATGCACGCGCTGGAGAGCACGATGGACGAAAAACACATCGTCGAGCAGGCCGAGGACATGCTCGAAAGCCTCAACCTCGCCGATTCCCGTCATGACCATGCCGCGGCCATGTCTCGCGGCAACAAGCGGCGGCTGGAAATCGGCATGTGTCTCGCGCAGGAACCGCGCCTCCTGCTCCTGGACGAACCCACCGCAGGCATGGCCCGTGCCGACACCAACAACACGATCGACCTCTTGAAACAGATCAAGGATGAGCGCGACATTACGATCTGCATCATCGAACACGACATGCACGTGGTCTTCTCCCTGGCCGAGCGCATCACGGTCCTGGCCCAGGGCACCCCCCTGGTCGAGGACACGCCGGACAAGATCAAGGGCCACCCCAAGGTCCGCGAAGCCTACCTGGGCGAAAGCGCCTGACCGCCATGCCATCGACGCCCCGGACGTGATCCGGGAGCCTGCCCCGGACCTGATCCGGGGCCTCGCCCCCACAGCAAGAGGTCCCGGATCAGGTCCGGGACGGGAGGACCCGAAAATGAACGTCAAACCCGACTTTTCCAAGCACCGCAACCACGCCGAAACCGCCCCCGCCTTCCTGTCGGTCTGGGGGATGCAGGCCTATTACGGCGAAAGCTATATCGTGCAGGACATCTCCTTCAACGTCCACGAGGGCGAGATCCTGGCGCTGCTGGGCCGCAACGGCGCGGGCAAGACCACCACGCTGCGCGCCATCGCCCGGATGGACAACCCACAGCTCGCGCATGGTGAGATCTGGCTCGACCACCAGCCTCTGCACAACATGAAAAGCGCACAGGCCGCCACCTCCGGCATCGGTCTCGTCCCCGAGGACCGCTGCGTCATCCCCGGCCTCACCGTGGAAGAGAACCTGCAACTGGCCCAGATCACTCCGCCCGTCGGCTGGTCCCTCGATCGCCTCTACGAGCTTTTCCCGCGCCTCAAGGAACGCCGCCGCCAGGAAGGCGTGACCCTCTCGGGCGGAGAACAGCAGATGCTCGCCGTTGCCCGCGCGCTGGCGCGCGACATCAAGGTCCTGCTTCTCGACGAACCTTACGAGGGCCTCGCTCCGGTGATCGTCGACGAGATCGAAAAGACCCTGCGCATCATCAAGGAACAGGGCATCACCACCATCCTCGTCGAACAGAATGCCGTGCGCGCCCTCGAACTCGCCGATCGCTGCATCATCCTGGATACCGGCAGCATCGCCTTCGACGGCACCGCGTCCGAGGTGCTGGAAAACGAAAGCCTGCGGGCCGAATATCTGGCCATCTGACGCGGACATCCGCCACGGCACGTCGATGACACTCCGACAAGCCGGCCCGGGAAATCTTTGATTCAGGTTTTCGGCGAAACGCTCTAGGTTGCCATCCGGAGAAGGCCCGTCCCGCAGGGGCTGGGCGGGCCTGAGAGACACGCAAGACCAAGTAAGGGAGGAACCATGTCCGACAAAACCTATCCGCCCAGTGCCGATTTCGCGGCGCACGCGCATGTCGACGCGGCGAAGTATGACGAGATGTACGCCGCCTCGATCAAGGACCCCGAGGCGTTCTGGGGTGAGCAAGGCAAGCGCATCGACTGGATCAGGCCCTACTCCCGCGTGAAGGATGTCGATTACACCTACGGCAACGTTTCCATCAAGTGGTTCGAGGACGGCACGCTCAACGTCGCCGCCAACTGCATCGACCGCCATCTGGCGGACCGCGCCGACCAGACCGCCATCATCTGGGAACCCGACGATCCCTCCGAGGACGCCCAGCACATCACCTACCGCCAGCTCCATGCCGAGACCTGCAAGATGGCCAATGTGCTGAAGAACCTCGGCGTCGGCCGCGGCGACCGCGTCGTGCTCTACCTGCCGATGATCCCCGAGGCGGCCTATGCCATGCTCGCCTGCGCGCGCATCGGCGCCATCCATTCCATCGTCTTCGCCGGCTTTTCCCCCGACGCGCTCGGCGCCCGGGTCGACGGCTGCGACGCCAAGCTCGTCATCACCGCCGACACCGCCCCGCGCGGCGGCCGCGTGACCAAGCTCAAGGACAACGTCAACCAGGCGCTCCGCCGCGACTTCGACGAGGTCAAGTGCCTCGTCGTCAAGCGCACCGGCGACCAGATCGCCTGGCGCGACGGGCTGGACTTCTGGCTGCACGAAGAGGCCGAGCGCGTCGAGGATACCTGCGAGCCCGAGGAAATGAACGCCGAGGACCCGCTCTTCATCCTCTACACCTCCGGCTCCACCGGCCAGCCCAAGGGCGTCGTGCACACCACCGGCGGCTATCTCGTTTACGCCGCCATGACGCATGAGATCACCTTCGATTACCACGAGGGCGACGTCTACTGGTGCACCGCCGATGTGGGCTGGGTCACCGGCCACAGCTACATCGTCTACGGGCCGCTCGCCAACGGCGCCACCACCCTGATGTTCGAGGGCGTGCCGACCTATCCCGATGCCTCCCGCTTCTGGCAGGTCTGCGAAAAGCACAAGGTCAACCAGTTCTACACCGCCCCCACCGCCATCCGCGCGCTGATGGGCCAGGGCGACGAATACGTCACCAGGTGCGACCTCAGCGATCTCAAGGTGCTGGGCACCGTGGGCGAGCCGATCAACCCCGAGGCCTGGAACTGGTACCACAACGTGGTCGGCGGCGGGCGCTGCCCCATCGTCGACACCTGGTGGCAGACCGAGACCGGCGGTCACCTGATGACCCCCCTGCCCGGCGCCCACGCCACCAAGCCCGGCGCGGCGATGAAGCCCTTCTTCGGCCTGAAGTTCGAGGTGCTGGACCCTGAATCGGGCAAGACGGTCCAGGGCAACCCCGCCGAGGGCGTGCTCTGCATCGCCGACAGCTGGCCCGGGCAGATGCGCACCGTCTGGGGCGACCACGAGCGCTTCATGAACACCTATTTCCAGCAATACAAAGGCTACTACTTCACCGGCGACGGCTGCCGCCGGGACGCGGACGGCGACTACTGGATCACCGGCCGCGTCGACGACGTGATCAACGTCTCGGGCCACCGCATGGGCACGGCCGAAGTGGAGAGCGCCCTCGTCGCCCACTCCAAGGTCTCCGAGGCCGCCGTGGTGGGCTATCCCCACGACATCAAGGGCCAGGGCATCTACTGCTACGTCACGCTGATGGCCGGCGAGGAACCCTCCGAGGAGCTGCGCAAGGAATTGCAGGACTGGGTCCGCCAGGAGATCGGCCCCATCGCCAAGCCCGACCTGATCCAATGGGCCCCCGGCCTGCCCAAGACCCGCTCCGGCAAGATCATGCGCCGCATCCTGCGCAAGATCGCCGAGGACGATTACGGCGCATTGGGCGACACCTCCACCCTCGCAGACCCCTCCGTCGTCGACGACCTCATCGACAACAGGATGAACAAGAGCTGAGCTCGTAGGGTGGGCATTCTGCCCACCTCCTCGAAGGGCCGGTGCCACGCGCATCGGTCCTTTCACGTGGCTCGTCACCATCGCGTCGGTCAAAGCCCGCAGCGTGAACGCACAGCGCACAACTGGAAAAGCGGCAGGAACGGGACTATCCTTTGTCCCCAGAAAACCCGTCGGAGGATCCCCCATCGCCCAGCCCATCCGCGCCCTGATCTCTGCCGCCCTCGTTTCCGCGACACCCGCGCTGGCCGAACAGCCGGTCTCGGGTCAGCTGGGCGAAGGCAAGCCCAACGACATCCGTCTCGAGATGTCGCGCAATGACGACGGAACCATCGCGCTTTCGCAGACCGAGTTCCGCCTGGCCCATGGCGGCTATTACCGCCTCAACGTGATCTGCCCGCAGGCGGTCACGCCCGAGACCGGCTTGCACTTCGAGTCCCCCCAACTGATGGAAAACGCGCATATCAGGGTCCTGTCGGTCCTCGAAAGCGAAATGGAATTCTACGCCCAGGGCCTCAGCTTTCGCGCCATCCAATGCGACGGCAAGGGCGGCGCGAGGTTCAGCTTTCACCCCATGCGCAAGGGCGAATATCCGTTCCTGGTCAAGGACCATTCCGACCCGCCGGTCAAGGCACGCGGGCGGTTCATAGTCGACTGACTCAGCCCAAGGCCCGCGGGACCGCCGCGGCCTCACCCGGCTTCGGGCCGCCGCCTGATGGCTAGCCGGCCTTGCGCGTCGCCAGCACCACGCCGAGCCCCGCCAGCACCATGCCGCTCCAGGCCACGGGCGGCATCACCTCGCCCACCATGGCCCACGCGATCACCGCCGCAAGTGGCGGCACCAGGAAAAAGAGCGCCGACACCCTGGCCACGTCGCCCACCCGGATCATCGCCAAGAGCAGTCCAACCGCGACCAGCGAATTGCCCACCACCAGGTAGAAGAGCACGCCCACAAAGGGCCAGCTCCATGTGACCGACAGGTCGTCCTGCATCGCCAGCAGCGGCAGTACGCCCAAGAACCCTGCGGCATATCCGATCAGGTTCGAGGTCACCGGATGATGCCGCAGCCCGAACCGCTTTTCCCAAAGCGACGCCGCGACGATCCCCGCAAGGCCGATCATCGCAAAGACAAAGCCCATGAAGCTCGGCGGCTCCACCGCCGAGCGTGCGCCGATCACCACCGCGGCTCCGATCAGCCCCAGGATCAGCCCGCCCCACTGCCTCCAGCCCACGCGCTCGCCCGTCCAGCGCGGCGCGATCAGCGCCACCAAGACCGGTTGCAGCGTCATCAACAGCGCCAACGTCCCCACTGCCACACCCGCGTCCAGCGCGCAGTACGACATGCCGAAATAGACCGACTGGATCAGAAGGCCGACGATGGCCAGATGCCCCCATTCCGCCCGGCTTTGCGGCAAGGGCGGACGCAGCGCCGCCCACAGCACCGCCATGGCCACCACCACCAGCGCGAACCGCAGTGCCAGGATCGTCATCGGCGCGGCATAGTCCAGCCCGACCTTCGCCACGCCATAGCCTCCCGACCACAGCAAAAGAAAGATGACCGGCGCGAGCCGCAGCCAGACGGGGCGGTCTGATAACATGAACGGGGCGAGGTCCTTAGGGTTGATCCGCAAATCGTTATGGGCCGATAGCGCCCCGAGGGACAGCGCTTTCTGCCTGCCGGCCACGAACGGGGGCGGTCGCTGCATGGCTGTCCCGTTCACGACACCGGGTCGCGAACAGGCCAGACAGGACACACCCTTCGCCACAAGCTTTCCCTCGGCCAGCCCTGGGCCGCCGGAAAGAGGGAACAATCCGATGCCGACAGACATGTCCTCTGCGTCGCGGCGCGCGTCTCTGCCGTTGGCGCCGGGCGCGGTGCAGGGCATCCTCTGCGTCGAGATCGGCATGCTGTTCTTCGTCGGACAGGACGCGCTGATGAAAGTGCTTCTGTCCAGTTACCCGATATGGATTCTGCTCTTTGCCCGCTCGCTCATCTCCGTCGCCGTGCTCGTGCCGCTCATCCTGTGGCTCGGCGGTCCGCACCGCCTGCTGACGCCGCTCTGGCCGGTCCACATGCTGCGCGGCGGGCTCTTCGCCGCGGGTTTCGCGCTGTTTTACGCGGCCTTTCCATTCATGGGCCTGGCCGAGGTCTCGACCATCTTCTTTTCCGCGCCGCTGATCGTCGCCGTTCTGGCCGCCCTGTGGCTGCGCGAGCAGATCGGACGACACCGTATCGCGACCCTGGGCGCTGGCTTCGCCGGTGTCGTCATCGCGATCAATCCCACCACCCAGGGCCTCTCCTGGGTCTCGGTCCTGCCGCTGGGCTGCGCCATGTTCTATGCCGTGGGTCAGGTCCTGGCGCGAAAGATCGGCGATCGCGAAACCTCGCTGACGCTGGGTCTGCACACGCTGCTCTTCGCCGGCATCTTCATCCTGCCGTTGGGTGGGCTGGTCAACCTCTTGTTGCCCGAGGTCGCCACGCATCCGCATCTCGCGATGCGTCTGCCCGCCACGGTTTCGGTGGACTGGCCGATGATCGCCCTCCTGGGCTTGGCCGGCATGCTGGGCTATATCTTTCTATCCCGCGCCTATCAGGTGGCCTCCGCCAGCCTCGTGGCGCCCTTCGACTACAGCTACCTGCCGATCGCCACCTTCTTGGGCTACCTCGTCTGGAACGAGGTTCCTCCCGTGGCCACCTTGTGGGGCATGGGCCTGATCGTCGGCTCCGGTCTCTATCTCGGCTACCGCGAGTTGCGCGCCACCCGGCACAGCGCGGACCCGGCCCTTGTCGGCGAAAGCGTTTTTCCGCCGACAGCCGTGCCCCTTACGCAGATTCACGCGGATGAAAATGATGTGACCTGAAATGGAACCCTTGGGCTCTAAACTCGTTATGGGTACAGCAAAAGGAAGAGGACCCACATGAAAACCAAGATTACCGCTTTTGTCACCGCAGCCGCTCTGACCGTGACCGCCTGCGACACGATGACCGAAGAAGAGCAAGGCGCCCTGATCGGTGCCGGTGCCGGCGCTGTCGCGGCACAGGCGTTTGACGCCAACCTCGGCTGGACCGTGGTGACCGCCGCAGCTGGCGCAGCTGCCGGTGCCCTTATTGCCCGCAACCAGCGCACCAATCAGTGTGCCTATGCGGACGGCCGTGGCGGCTACGTGACGCGCCCCTGCTAACCACCAGAAAATTCTAAGAAACGAATTTTCCGGCCCCACATTCTTCACACGAAGAATGTGGGGTTTTCCGTTTCAGCCCCGCCCACGATAGGGCGGCACTCCCTGGTCGGGCACCCAGACGCCTGTGGGCTTCTCGCCCGTCTGCCAGAACACGTCGATGGGGATGCCCCCGCGGGGATACCAGTACCCCCCGATCCGCAGCCACTGCGGCGCGAGAAAGTCCACCAGCCGCCGCGCGATCGAGATCGTGCAATCCTCGTGAAACGCCCCGTGGTTGCGGAAGCTTGTGAGAAAAAGCTTCAGCGACTTGCTTTCCACCAGCCACTTGCCCGGAACATAGTCGATGACCAGATGGGCGAAATCCGGCTGTCCGGTCATCGGGCACAATGACGTGAATTCCGGCACCGTGAACCGCACATTGTAGGCCACGTCCGCCTGCGGGTTCTCGACCCGCTCCAACTCGGCCTCTTCCGGGCTTTGCGGCACTTTCGTTTCACCGCCCAGCTGCTTGAGATCCTTGTAAATATCCTCGGCCATTTCGTCCTCTTTCAGACCCCGCGCATGTTGCCCCACAGGGTCACATGCAATTGCGGCAACACCCGCGCGTCATACCATTTCTCTTCGGTCACACGGGCAACCAGCCAGCGCATCCGCGCCTCCAGCCCCTCGCGATCGACCGTCGCTGTGTCATCATCGGGTGGCGGCGGCGTATGGTTGCCCGGCTGCAGGTAGACGGGCAGCTGCGGAAACATCGCCGCGGCCTCGCGGGCATAGGCAAAATCCGCCTCGTCGAACACGACCAGCTTCAGGATCGTCTGCGTGCCCTGTCCCGCCTCGACGCATTCGGCCACCAGCCCCCAGTCGGTCAGCATCCCGCTCGACGGCGGCTTGGGCGACAGCACCAACATGTCCAGCGCCTCGAACCAGCCGCGCACGACCGAGCCTTGGGTTTCCATGGCAAAGTAACAGCCCTGTTGCTGCCCCAGCCGGATCAGCTCGGCCATCGGCTGGATCGCCGGATTGCCGCCCGACAGCGTAACCAGGATCGGCTTGCCCCCCGACAGGCGCGCCACCTCCTCCATAATCGCCTCGGGCGTCATTGCCTTCCACGTGTTGCGATAGTCGTTGTCCACCGCGTGCATGCTGTCGCACCACGAGCACCGGAAATCACAGCCCCCCGTGCGCACGAACACCGTCGGCTGCCCGATCAGCGCGCCCTCGCCCTGGATGGTCGGCCCGAAAATCTCGGACACGCGGATTAGATGCTTTTCGCTCACGGCCGATACTCCGCCCACGTCTTCGGCGTCTCGCTGACCTTCGCAGCGGTGACTTCCGGCCAGCGCGCACGACACCAGTCGTACAAATGCTTGGCCAAACGCTCGGCGGTCACGCAATCGTCTCCCAGCACATCATTCAGGTGTCGGTGATCCAGCGCCTCGTCGACATACCGCTTGAACGCGCCCAGATCGTGGTAATCCCGCACGAACCCGTGCGCGTTCAACGCTTCAGCCCGCAATTCGATCACGACCACATAGTTATGCCCATGCAGCCGCGCGCATTGGTGATCCTCGGGCAACCCGTGCAACTGGTGCGACGCGGAAAAAGGAAACTCCTTGGTGATCGTGTACATCACGCCACCCCTGTCGCCGCTTTCCAAAACGCCTTATCCGCATAGGCGGTCGGGTCCACGACACCCGCCAAATGAAACGCCTCGCGCCGCTCCACGCAGGTGCCACAGCGCCCGCAATGCACGTCCCCGCCCTTGTAGCACGACCATGTCTCGGCAAAGGGCGTTTCCCATTTCGCGCCCTCGGTCACGATATCCGCCTTCGAGCCATTCAGGAACGGCGTGTAAAGCTGCACCTCGGCCACGCCCTCCAGCGCCCGGTCCTGCATCGCCTGAAACGCCTCGACAAAACCGGGCCGGCAATCGGGATAGATGAAATGATCCCCGCCATGCACGGCGGCCGCCACCGCCTCGGCCTTCTCGGCGGCGGCCATGCCAAAGGCGATAGCCAGCATGATCGCGTTGCGGTTCGGCACGATGGTGATCTTCATCGTCTCTTCCGCGTAATGCCCGTCCGGCACGTCCACATCGTCGGTCAGCGCCGAGCCCGACAGCGCCGCGCCCACGCCCGAGATGTCCACAACCTTGTGCGGCACGCCCAGACGGCGCGCACAGGCCGCGGCGAATTCAACTTCCTTCACATGCCGCTGGCCATAGTCGAAAGACAACAGCCCCCGCAGCGTGCCCTCGCCCGCCACCTTGTGGGCCAGCGACACGGAATCAAGCCCGCCAGAGCAGATCACGATCGTATCCATAGATTTGGTCCTTGTTTTTTAACGCGGGTAGGCTGCGACCGCAGGGCGCTCACCTAGCGGGTTCGGCATCTTCTTGCAAGACCCGCGCCGCCACGTTGCGCGCCGACCACCACCAGAACCGCCACATCAGGAACACGCCCGCCAGCGCCAGCCCCACCGCCAGCCCCAGCCAGA
>NZ_JASHIZ010000021.1 GCF_030733425.1 Roseovarius sp. MMSF_3350 | reverse complement strand
CCGCGCCGGGCCCGACCCCGCATACCATTTCCACTTTTCAACGGAGGCCGAGCGATGTCCGGTTCCGCCCACGCCACAGCGGCCGCCCGCCATGGTGGCAACCCCGTTCTGCGGATCATCGGCTGGATCAGCCAGATTTGCGGCATCGTCGCCGCGCTGATGATCGTCGCGTCCGTCTTGATCGTCTGCCAGATGATCTTTATCCGGTTCGTGCTGAACCAGTCGACGATCTGGCACACCGAGGGTGTGACGTACCTGATGATCGGCGCGACCATGCTGGGCCTGCCATACGTGCAGTTCGTGCGCGGCCACGTGAACGTGGACCTGCTGCCGATCATGTTGCCGAACAAGGCGCGGCGCGTGCTGGCCGGGATCGTCATGGCGCTGACGCTGGCGGTGGTTGGCGCGATGCTGTGGCACGGCTATCATTTCTGGCACGAGGCATGGGACTGGGGCGAGACGTCGAACACGCCGTGGAACCCCAAGCTGTGGGTGCCGTACCTCGCCCTGCCGCTGGGCTTTGGCCTCTATGCGCTGCAATTGGCGGCTGACCTTTTCGCAATGACCACGGGCATCGACAAGCCCTTCGGGCTGGAGGACGTCTGATGGATCCGCTTGCACTGGGTGGTCTTGTCGCCCTCATCACCATCGTCGTCCTGTTTTCGGGCATCTCCGTGGCTGCGGGCCTGCTGGTGGTCTCTGCCGGGTTCCTGATCATCTTCGACGGGATGAGTTCGCTGTCGCTGATGCCGGAGATCTTCTTTGGCAAGCTGGACAATTTCGCGCTGCTGTCGATCCCGATGTTCATCATCATGGGCGCCTCCATCGCCTCGACCCGCGCGGGTGCGGACCTTTACGAGGCGCTGGAACGCTGGCTGACCCGCGTGCCGGGCGGGCTTGTGGTGTCGAACCTCGGGGCCTGTGCGCTCTTTGCCGCGATGTCCGGCTCCAGCCCGGCCACCTGTGCGGCCATCGGCAAGATGGGCATTCCCGAGATGCGCAAGCGGGGCTATCCTGACGGCGTCGCCGCAGGGTCCATCGCCGCGGGCGGGACGCTGGGGATCCTGATCCCGCCGTCGGTCACGATGATCGTCTACGGTATCGCGACCGAGACCTCGATCGGCCGGCTGTTCCTCGCGGGTGTGTTCCCGGGGCTGCTGCTGGTGGGGCTGTTCATGGCGTGGTCGCTGTATTCGACGTGGAAGTCGGGCAACGCGAGCGTCCTGTCGGCGGGCAGCTACACCTGGAAGGAACGGGTGGAGATCCTGCCGCGTGTCCTGCCGTTCCTGTTCATCATCCTGGGTGTTCTTTACGCCATGTATGGCGGCATCGCCACGCCATCGGAAACGGCCGCCGTCGGCGCGCTGATGTGCATGTTGATTGCCATGGTGATCTATCGCCTGTGGGACCCGCGCCAGATCTGGACGGTGCTGCGCGACAGCACGCGGGAAAGCGTGATGATCCTGTTCATCATTGCGGCCGCGGGCGTCTTTTCCTACATGCTGTCGTCGCTGTTCATCACGCAGTCCATCGCCGAGTGGATCGGCACGCTGGACGTGAACCGCTGGGTGCTGATGGGCGCGATCAACGTCTTTCTGCTGATCGCGGGCTTCTTCCTGCCGCCGGTCGCGGTGATCCTGATGGCCGCGCCGATCCTGTTGCCGATCATCACCACCGCCGGGTTCGACCCGATCTGGTTTGCCGTGGTCTTGACGATCAACATGGAAATCGGGCTGATCTCGCCGCCGGTGGGCCTGAACCTTTACGTGATCAACGGCATTGCGCCGGACATTTCGCTGAAGACGATCCTGACCGGGTCGCTGCCCTTCGTCGCCTGCATGGTGATCGCGATTGTCCTGCTGTGCCTGTTTCCGGGTATCGCCACGTGGCTGCCCGATCTGGTGATGGGAGCCGAGCTATGACCTTGCTTGCCGATCTTCTGTCCACCGTGTTCGAGCGCCGTTACGGCGCGGCGCGGGGCCTGCCGCGGGACGACAGGCCGATCGAGGACCTGACCGCCGACCTGATCGGGGCTACCGGCGAGGTCTCGGGACAGGCCGTGGCGCGCCAGATCCTGACCCGATACGAAAGCTGGGACGATGCCGCGAAGCTGGAGTTCTTCCGGCATCTTGCCCGGGACATGGTGATCAACCCCGAGCAGGTGCGCGACGCGCTGGACGCGTATGAACGCGGCCAGTCCAAGGCCACCTATCGCGCCTTCCTGAACGCGTCCGAGTCGCCCCGCCAGGAACTGATCCGGCGGATGAACCAGGTGCCGGGCGCGACCAGGCGGCTGGTCGGGATGCGGACCGACCTGTTGCGGCTGGGCCGGGACGATGACGAGTTGCAGGCGCTGGACCTGGATTTCCGGCATCTGTTTGCAAGCTGGTTCAACCGCGGCTTCCTTGTGCTGCGCCCGATCAGCTGGGAAAGCCCGGCGCATATCCTGGAAAAGATCATTGCCTACGAGGCCGTGCACGCGATCGACAGCTGGAACGATCTGCGCCGGCGGCTGGAGCCTGCGGACAGGCGCTGTTTCGCGTTCTTTCACCCGGCCATGCCGGACGAGCCGCTGATTTTCGTCGAGGTGGCGCTGACCGACGGTATACCGGGCTCGATCCAGGAGGTTCTGGCCGAAGAGCGCGACCAGATCGACGTCGATCGGGCGAACACGGCGGTGTTTTACTCGATCTCGAACTGCCAGTCCGGTCTGGCGCAGATCTCTTTCGGCAACTCGCTGATCAAGCAGGTGGCGGCGGATCTGGCGCTGGAAAACCCGGTGCTGAAGAATTTCGTCACCCTATCGCCGATCCCGGGCCTGACCCGGTGGATGGAAAGTGTCGACATCAATCCCGAAGCGCAGCAGCCCGATGCGCTGTGCGAATATGCCGCCTATTACCTGACGCAGGCCAAGCGGGGCGATGGCCTGCCGCTTGACCCCGTGGCGCGGTTCCACCTGGGCAACGGGGCGCAGGTTCACAAGGTTCACGCCAATGCGGACGTATCGACCAACGGGATGAAGCAATCTGCGGGGGTGATGGTGAATTACCTCTATGACCTGGGCAAGGTATCGCAGAACCACGAACGGTTTGCGGCCGAGCAACGGGTCGCGGTCTCGAGCGAGATCAAGTCGCTGGCCGCAAGCGCCGCCAAGACGATGCCGGAGGAGGGACACGCATGACCAATCCCCTTTTCGATGTCCTGTTCGGAAATCACGCCGGCAAGGACACGCCGTTTCTGTATTTGCCAGACGGCGAGACGCTGACACACGACCGGTTTCTGCGGCTGGCCGCGCAATATGCCAACGCCTTTACCGCCGCTGGGCTTGAGCCCGGTGCGCGGGTGGCGGCGCAGGTGGAAAAATCGCATTTCGCGTTGGCCGCATATGCCGCCTGCGTGCAGGCCGGACTGGTCTTTCTGCCACTCAACACCGGCTACACGGTGGAGGAGCTGAGCTATTTCATCGAAGACAGTGGCGCGTCGATGGTGATCTGCAAGGGCGACAGGCGCGAGGCGCTTCAGCCTATCGCGTCCAAACATGGCGCGGCGCTGGAGACGCTCGACGAAGATGGCTCCGGCAGCCTGTCAGAAAAGGCGGCGGAGGCGCCCGAGACGTTCGAGACCGTGGACCGCAAGGCAGATGACCTGGCGGCGCTGCTCTATACGTCGGGGACTACGGGGCGGTCGAAAGGCGCTATGCTGAGCCAAGGCAACCTGCTGTCCAACGCCGAGACGTTGGCGGAACACTGGCGGTTCACCAGTGACGATGTCCTGCTGCATGCGTTGCCGATCTTTCACACGCATGGCCTGTTCGTGGCGACCAACATCACGCTGGTCGCCGGCGGGGCGATGATCTTCCTGCCGAAGTTCGACTTGGACAAGGTGATCGACCTTCTGCCCGAAGCGACCGCGATGATGGGCGTGCCGACCTTCTACACGCGCCTTTTGGACGACCAGCGGTTCGACAAGGACTTGGTCGCGCATATGCGGCTCTTCGTGTCTGGCAGCGCCCCGCTTCTGGCCGAGACGCATACGCAGTTCGAGAAGCGCACCGGACATCGCATCCTCGAACGCTATGGCATGACCGAGACCAACATGAACACGTCGAACCCCTATGACGGGGACCGGCGCGCCGGCACCGTGGGCTTTCCGCTGCCGGGAGTGGAGTTGAAGATCACCGATCCCGAGACGGGCGAGGAACTGCCGCAAGGCGAGGTTGGCCAGATCGAAGTGCGCGGGCCCAATGTGTTCCAGGGATATTGGCAGATGCCCGAAAAGACCGCGGCGGAGCTGCGGGAGAACGGGTTTTTCATCACGGGTGATCTGGGTGTCATAGATGATCGCGGCTACGTCCAGATCGTCGGACGCAACAAGGACCTGATCATCTCCGGCGGGTACAACATCTATCCCAAGGAGATCGAGCTGGTGCTGGATGAACAGCCCGGCGTTCTGGAAAGTGCGGTGATCGGTGTGCCCCATGCGGATTTCGGCGAGACGGTCGTGGGCGTGATCGTGCCCGAGGCGGGGGCCGAGCCGGACCTCGATGCAATCGGCGCGGCGACCTCGAAGGCGCTGGCGCGCTTCAAGCATCCCAAGAAGCTGATCGTCCGCGAGGAGTTGCCGCGCAACTCCATGGGGAAGGTGCAGAAAAACCTGCTGCGGGACGAGTTCAAGGACCTGTTCGTCAACGCGTGACGTATCGGCTCAGCCCGGCATCGTGCAGGATGTCGGGTAGCTTCTTCTTGACTTTGAAATAGCCTGCGGTGGCGTGGGGCCAGACAAGCGTGTCCCAGTCCCGGCGCCATTCCCGAAGTGTCAGACCTGCCGCGTTCAGCGTCGGCCCGGCCATCGTCACCCAGTCGCGCAAGGGCCCCTGCGGAATGAAGGGCGTCACGATCTGGGTCGCGCCGTGTTCCGCGGCCCAACGCGCCAGCACTCCGGGGTCGTCGACTTGAAGGTTGTCCGCCCTTCCGGAGATGCGGTGGGCGGTGTCGGCCAGTGCCGCCGCTTCGAATTCCGTTACCTTGCCGGATACAGGTTGCGGCGAGCGAAGAGCGCTGGCCGCGAGCGTCGCCGTCGCACGGATGTCGAGTCCCGAGAGCGCAAAATCGTCGGGGCGACAATCCTCTTCCGTGATCAGCAGCGCAGCAGGCGCGCCGGCTTGCGGCGTCAATGGCTCGCGCAGCGGCTGTACCTGGGGCAAGCCGTCGGGCTCTTCGGCCTCCAGGCCTTCGGTCACATCTGCAAGGTCCGAGGCATGCGGCGTAAAGCGATTGTTGGTGAACCTGGCGATGTTCCAGGCCTCGGCCGCGTAGAACTTGCCCCGCGTATGCAACCCTGCGACCCAGCGCCAGCTCAGCGTGTTGGACGCCGGGTCACCGTCCAGCAGGTGCCGATAGAAAAAATCCGCGCCCAGCCGCCAGGGCAGGCGCAGGGTGAAGATCCAGATCGAGGCGAACCACATGCGCGCGTGATTGTGCAGGTAGCCGGTGTCGGTCAGTTCCCGCGCCCAGGCATTCATGCAGCCGAGATCGGTTTCGCCCGCCTCTGCGCGGTGAACGGCGTGGCGCAGATCGACGTCTGCGTCCAAGCGTTCGAGATCGGTGCGCAGGCCCTCGCGGTAGGCGCGCCAGACCGCGGGGCGGCATTCCAGCCACCCTTTGAAATAACTGCGCCAGAGAACTTCCTGCACGAACCGCTCGGCGGCGTCCATGCCATGTTCCTGCAGGACACTTGCGATGACATCGGGTTCAAGCAGAAGCCGGCGTCGCAAGTACGGAGAAAGCCCTGAGACAAAGTCGTGCCGGCCCGGCCCCTGATCGAAATTGCGGCCATGGGCATAGCGGGTTCCGAGGCTCGGCAAGACACGCGCGAAATGCGCCTCGGCGGCGTCTCGGGTCGGCGTTGGCCACTCCGGCGTCAAGATCGGGTCGGTCATCACGTGCCTTTTCTGCAGATCGTGCAGAGACATAAGCCGGTCAAGGGGGATGTCGACAGATGGGCGAGCGCGGCGCGCGAACTTAGCCAAGTTGGCGCAGGGCCCCGCGCAGGGCGCGCGCCTGAAGCGGTTCGGCAAGCTGCGGCCTGGCGCCGTAGCCCATGCGCTCCATTGCCGCGCCTTCCTGCGGGTGCGGGCTGGCGGTCAGGCCGGACCAGACCAGCGACAGCAGCGCGGGCTTGCTGCGTGCGGCCTCGCGAAGGCGGGACAGCGCTTTGACCAGCAGTTTCTCGGTCTCGGTGAAGTCGGTGCCCAGCGGGTAATCCGGCAGCAAGCCGTCCCTGTGAGGGGCAAGCCAATCGGCGATCGTGTCGGGCGTGTTGCGCCTGTGCGCCTCGGGGATGGTCCAGGCGGGGTCGAGCTTTCCGGCCTTTCGCGCCTTTTCCGCCAGATCCGGCTGAAACCGGCTGTCGGCGATGCAAATCAGTCGCTTGATGACCTCTTCATCCGGCAGCCCGCGCAGAAAAGCCGCGCCATATTCGGTAACGACGATATCGCGCATGTGGCGCGGCACGGTGGTGACGGGCAATTGCCAGACGATGTTCGACGTCAGATCCCCGCCGCTTTGCCGCGTGGCCGGCAGGGTGAGGACGGCATGTGCATCCTTCAACGCGAATGCCTGTTCGAAGAAATTGAACTGGCCGCCGACACCGCTGACCACCTGGCCGGGTTTGGCCGCGTCGGACATGGCGTCGCCCAACAGGCTCACTTGCATGGCGCCGTTGACGAAGCGGGCGTCCTGCCGGGCAGCGCGCTTGGCCGCTTCATCGCCATAAAGCGCGTTGGTATAGCTGACCGGCATCATACGGATCTTGGCGCGGCGGTCCGGGGGCAGGGCGCGCAGGCGTTCGTACATGTCGCGGGCATCGACGAAGAACCCCGCGTGGATCACCGCGCCATCCACCTCGCGCCGCAGGATGTCGGCTTCGAACAGGGCGACCAGCCCGCCAACGAGCATTTCGGTCACGGCGTAAAGGCCCGTGCGGAAGGGTTCTTCCTCCACCCCTTGGAGTGGCAGCGGGGCGTCGCGCCATAGTGCGTGCAGCGCGGCCCGGTCCCGGGCGATCAGGGCATTGGCCACGGCATCGCCGATGGCACCTATGCCAATTTGCAGGGTGCCGCCGTCGGGCACGAGGCGCGAGACGTGCAGTGCGATGGCGTGTTGGGCGTCGCCCACCGGGCGGCGCAGCACCGAGAAGAGGTCAATCTGCTCGGGCGGGTCCAGCACCATGGCAACTTCGCCTGCATCGAGCGCGGCCGGGCCGTCCATGAACGGCAGGGCGTCGTTGATCTCGGCCACGGCGATGAAATCCATCTCGCCCGCGGCGCGGCAGGCGAAGAGATCGGCGGAGATGTCGGTGTTGCACGACATGCTGAACCGGTCGCCCTGCCGTGGCATGAGCTGTGCCAGCACATTCGGATTCTGGTCGACAAGCACGTCGCGGGCATGGGTGTAGTTGGCGGAGATATACTGCCGCTGGGCGTAGTCGTTGCCGAGCCACGATCCGGCCTGAAAGAAGAACTCCGAGACCTCGATATTGTCGGGCAGGCCCTTGCCCTTGATGAGATCGACATAGGCGAGCGACGGCGCGGCTCCGAAGAGCCGGTCCATGGCGGGATTCAGGAACCGGGCCTCGAGATCCGAAGACGGCTCGGGGCGTTGCAGGCTGAGGGCGGTGAAGATCTTCAGTGTAAGGGAAGGATCCTCGACCGCGGCGCGCACGAGGGCATTCACGAAGGTGACCGGCTTGCCCAGTCCAAGCGGCAGGGCCAGGCGTATCTCGCCGCCTGTGGCATCAAAGGTGGCCCGCGCCATCGCGTCGGCGTCGGTATGGACCTCGGGCCTTTCAGCCAAGGTCGGACCAGCCGGGATCAGGGGCGAAGCGCGGGCCGTGGGCGGACTCGAGGTCCGTCAGTCGTTTCGTGATGTCGGGGATGCCACGGGCCTTGGCATAGTGCATCGGTCCGCCGCGAAACGGCGCCCAGCCGGTGGCGAAGATCATCGCGGCATCCAGTTGGTCGGCGTCCCTGGCCACGCCCTTGCGCAGCACCTCGGCGCAGGCGTTGAGCATCGGCAGGATCAGTCGGTCGGTCAGGTCGTCGGGCGCGTTTTCCATGTCGGCGTCGGGATGGGGCGTGCCGTCCGACCAGTCGTAAAAACCCTTCTCGGTCTTCTTGCCCAACTCGCCCTTGTCGACGCGGCTCCGCAGGTCGTCGCTGATCGGTGGCATCGACGTGTCGAGGCTTTCGGCCAGGCTTTCGGCCACGTGCAGGCCGATATCCAGCCCCACCTGATCGGCGAGCGTAACCGGCCCCATGGGCATCCCGAAGCGGATGGCGGCGGTGTCGATGACCTCCTTGGACACGCCCTCGTCCATCAGCACCATCGCTTCGAGCATATAGGGCACCAGCGCGCGGTTCACGACGAAGCCGGGATAATCCGTCACCAGCGCGGGCAGCTTGCCGGTCGCGCCGCAATAGGCAGCAAGGCGCGAGGCGGTCCTGTCATTGGTGGCGGCGCCTTTGACGACTTCGACGAGGTCTATCTTGGAGACCGCGTTGAAGTAATGAAGACCGGCAAAGCGGGACTTGGCGGGCGCGGCGCTGGCAAGATCGTCGACCGACAGGCTCGACGTGTTCGTGGCGAGGATCGCGTCCTTCTTCAGCTTGCTTTTGAGGCCCTTGAAG
The DNA here is from genome assembly GCF_030733425.1 of Roseovarius sp. MMSF_3350. GTDB lineage: Bacteria > Pseudomonadota > Alphaproteobacteria > Rhodobacterales > Rhodobacteraceae > Roseovarius. The sequence goes on along the minus strand of NZ_JASHIZ010000021.1, from coordinate 76,795 downwards.
ATCTTTTCCTTGATCTCCTGCTCTTCGCTGGCCGCCTCGATCACCAGGTCGGCATGGGCCAGGCCATAGCCGTGCGGATCGGGCATCAGGCGGTCGAGCGCATCACGCGTCTCGGGTCCGCTAAGGTGCTTGGCCTCGCAGATCTTCGCGGCGGTTCTGACGGCCTTGCCCAGCGGATCGGTTTCGATATCGCCCAATGTCACGATCTTGCCCTTGATGGCGGCAATGGCGGCAATCTCGGCCCCCATGGCGCCGGCGCCGATCACGTGGACATGGACAATGCCATCATCACCGCGCCCGGCATCTTTGAGCGATTGCTGCAAAAAGAAGACGCGGCGCAGGTTCTTCGAGGTCTCGGTCTCCAGAAGCCGTGCGAAGCTGTCGATCTCGGCTTTCTGCATTGCCTTGCGGTCGTCGCCATGCTCTTCCCAGAGGTCGATAAGGGCGTGGGGCGCCGGGTAATGCTCTTTCGGGGCTTTTTCCTCGGTCTTGCCGCGCATCTGGCGGGCGGCAAGGCTACGGGCCTGATCAAAGGCAAATGCGCGGGATTTGAGGCCGGGTGTTTGTCGCTCGATCTTGCCGTCCCTGGCGGCCGTAATGGCACCGGCAACGTGGCGTTCCTCGACAACGGCATCGGCAATACCTTGCGACTTGGCCCGCTTGGTATGCGCGGTCTTGCCGGTCAGCATCATGGTCATGGCGTCCGTCGGGTCGATCAGGGCGGGCAGGCGGAAGGTGCCGCCAAGGCCCGGATGCAGCCCAAGCTGCACCTCGGGAAAGCCGAAGGACGCGCCCGGCGTGGCAATGCGATAGTCGCAGGCCAGCGCCAGTTCGAAGCCTGCGCCAAGCGCCGCGCCGTGGACGACGCAGATGGTGGGGCAGGGCAGCGCCTCGATCCGGTCGAGAACGTCATGCGCCTGTCTCAGCAGGTCGGCGGCACCCTGATCGGTCATGGATTCGAAACCGGTGATGTCGGCCCCGGCGGCAAAACCGGCCTGCTTGGCCGAGCGGATGACGAGGGCGGCGGGCTTGTCCGCCTCGGCCGCGGCGATGTGTTCGTCCAGTTCGCGGATCACATCCTCGGAGATGGTGTTGACGCTGCTGCCGGTCTTGTCGAGCACTAGCCACAGCACATTGCTCTCGTCCCGACCCGAGCGCCAGTTGCCGTGAGCCACGCCCGCGGGGCCAAGCTCCAGCCTGGTCTCGCCGAGAAATTTCAGAACATGTCCGGTCATTGCACAGCCTCCAGCAGCATCGCGCCGCCAAGGCCGCCGCCGATGCATTCCGTGGCGATGCCGCGTTTCGCGCCGCGGGCCTTCATCGCGTTTGCAAGGTGCAGCACGATGCGGTTGCCGCTGGTGCCGACAGGGTGGCCCAGCGAAATCGCACCGCCATCGACATTGAGCTGATCCCGGTCTATCCGGCCAAAGGCGCCGTCCAGCCCAAGGACCTCGCGGCAGAACTCTTCGTCGTTCCAGGCGGCGAGGCAGGAAAGGACCTGTGCCGCGAAGGCCTCGTTCAATTCCCACAGGTCGATATCGCCTATCCCGTAGCCATGACGTTTCACGATCGGGGTGGAAGACATCACCGGGCCGAGGCCCATGATCGAGGGATCAAGACCCGCCCATTCGCTGTCGGTGATTTCGGCCAGCGGCTCCAGCCCATGCGCATCCACGGCCTGTTCGGAGGCGAGAATGCACCAGCTTGCGCCGTCGGTGATCTGGCTGGAATTGCCGGCCGTGACCTTGCCATAGGGTGGCTCGAATACCGGCTTGGGCTTGGCCAGTCCTTCCATGTCGCTGTCGGGCCGCACGCCGTTGTCGTGATCGTAGACAGTGCCGTCGCGGGCGAAGGCGGGCATGAGCTCGTCCTTCAGCCGGCCTTCCTTGTGGGCGGCGGCCAGCCGGTGGTGGCTCTGCATGGCATAGGCATCGGCGGTCTCGCGGTCGATGTTGAAATGATGCGCCAGCACTTCGGCCGTCTGGCCCATGCTGAGGGTCGTGATGGGGTCCGTCAGGCCACGTTCCAACCCGACAACGGGCTTGAAGAACTCAGGCTTGATCCCGGCCATGTTCTTTGCCTGCTCGAGCGGGCCCTTGGCGGTGCTCATCCGGCCGAACCATTCGACGGCGGACTGGCGCAGGGTCAGGGGGGCGTGACTCAGCGCTTCGGCCCCGCCGGCCAGTATCATCTGGTGGCTGCCGTCGCGGATATAGCGGTAGGCGGTGTCGATGCTCTGCATGCCGGACCCGCAGTTGATCTGCACCGTGAATGCCACGGTCGCCTCGGGCAGACCAAGGCGCAGCCCGGCGACGCGGGCCGGGTTCATCTCGTCTGCGATGACGTTGACGCATCCAAGGATGACCAGATCGAGCGCCGCGCGGTCAAAGGGTTGCCGCGCCAGCAGGGGCCGGCCGCATTGCACCGCAAGGTCCACGGGCGTGAATGGTCCGGGGCCTGCCTGCGCCTTGAGAAACGGCGTGCGCGCGCCGTCGACGAGAAAGACTCGATTGCCGTTGATCGTGGTCATTCCGCGGCCTCGCGGTGGGGCCGTTCACCCTCGTGCGGTGCGGGAAAGAGCGCGGCAAAGTCTTCGGGGGCGTAGTCTTCCACCGCGACGACTTCATCGACCAGACGCGACATCTCCTCGATATCGGCCATTTCGGCATCGCTCAGGATGCCGGCTTCCAGCGCCTCCTGCGGGGTCTTTTTCGCATCGCGCAGGCGCTTCATGACCGGCGCCATCCGGGTGACCTTGGCGTAGCATTCGTTAAGCACCTGCACACCGTCGCGGTTGCAGCCGTCGGCGATGCGCCCGACGATACGGTCGCGGGTATCCGACGGGTCGTAGAGCAGGTCGCTGCATTGCGCGACGAGCCTGTCATCGGGCTTGCGCTGCGCCGCGCCGGGCAGGGTGAAGATGCGCAACAGCCACGCCGCCCAGCGGGCCGGCAGGTTGGCGATGACCTCATCCAGCGCTGTCTGGATATTGTGAAAGGCGTCGGCGGCGACGTAGCGCAGCACCGGCAGGTCGGCCTTCTGGCGGCCTTCGTCCTCCCACCGTTTTAGCGCGGCAGACAGGATATACATTTCGGACAGGATGTCGCCCATGCGGCCCGAGATCATTTCCTTGCGCTTGAGCTCACCGCCCAGCGACAAAAAGAGCATGTCGGCGGTCAGGGCATAGGCCGCGGACCAGCGCGACAGCTGCCTATAGATGTCCGTTGCGTCGCCTGCCGCGGGGGCCGGTGCGAACCGACCGCCCGTCAGGGCGCGGCCCCAGCTGCGAAAGAGCGTGCGCGTGCTGTGCCCGACATGGGCCCACAGGGACTTGTCGAACATCTCAAGCGCCTTGTCGGGATCGTCCTCTTCCAGCGCCAGCATGTTGTCGAGCATATGGGGATGGGCGCGGATCGAGCCCTGCCCGAAGATGATCAGGCTGCGGGTGACGATGTTCGCCCCCTCGACCGTGATGCCGATGGGCACGGCGCGATAAAGCGGCAGAAGGTAATTCGACGGCCCGTCGATCACCGCCTTGCCGGAATGCACGTCCATCGCATCATTCAGCGCCTCGCGCATGCGGAAGGTCGCATGGGCCTTCATGATCGCCGAGATCACCGACAGCGCACGCCCCTCGTCCAGCCCGGCGCAGGTCAGGTGGCGCGCCGCGTCCATGGAATACGCGTCGGCGGCTAGGCGGCCAAGGCGGGCCTGCACACCGCCGAACTTGCCAATGGGCAGGTTGAACTGTTCGCGGATGCGGGCATACGCACCGGTCGTGTGGGCTGACAGGGCGATGGCGGCGCAGCCCATGGAGGGCAGCGAGATGCCGCGCCCGGCGGCAAGCGCGCTCATCAGCATCATCCAGCCTTCGCCGGCATACTCCTGCCCGCCGATGATGTTTTCGAGCGGGATGAACACGTCCTTGCCCGTGGTCGGGCCGTTCATGAACATGGTGGACGACGGGATATGGCGGCGGCCCGTCTCGACGCCCTCAAGGTCGGTCGGAACAAGTGCGCAGGTGATACCGATATCCGGGGTGTCGCCCAGCAGGCCGTCAGGGTCTCGAAGCTTGAAGGCCAGACCCAGCACGGTGCAGACCGGCGACAGCGTGATATAACGCTTGGCCCAGTTCAGGCGGATGCCCAGCACCTCCTCGCCTTTCCACTGGCCCTTGCAGACCACCCCGTCATCGACCATCGCACCGGCGTCCGAGCCGGCCTCGGCACTGGTCAGGCCGAAGGCGGGCAGTTCGCGCCCATCCGCGAGGCGCGGCAGCCAGTAGTCTTTCTGCGCATCTGTGCCGAACTGATGCAGAAGCTCGCCAGGGCCCAACGAGTTGGGAACCATGACGGTCACCGCGGCGGCGACGGAGCGGGTCGAGATGTAGCGGACGATCTCGGAATGGGCGAAGGCGGAGAATTCCAGCCCGCCATGCGCCTTGGGGATGATCATGCCGAAGAACTTGTTCTCGCGCATGAACTGCCAGACATCCGGCGAAAGATCTCCGGTTTCGTGGTTGATCTTCCAGTCGTCGATCATCCCGCACAGCTCTTTCACGGGCCCATCGAAAAACGCCTGTTCCTCGTCCGACAGGCGGGGTGTCTTGACGGCGCGCAGCTTGGACCAGTCGGGGTTGCCCGAGAAAAGCTCGGCCTCCCACCAGACCTCTCCGGCGCTCAGTGCTTCGCTTTCGGTCTTGGACAAGCCGGGCAGGACGCCCTTGGCCCATTTGAAGATGGGCTTGGTGATCGCGCGCGCGCGGAAGCTGGACATGCGGGAACTCCTTTCGGCACAAAACGTGCGGCCCTGCGCAAAAGTTCCCTTCCCGCCCGTCGACCGGGACGGCATCCTGCGCGGCGTGCCCGCAGCATCCGGACAAAGCGATGAGTTCGCCAAATTTCCTGACCTGTAAGTCAACGCCCGTCCGGTACTTACGGTTGCGGCGGCGGTCTCGGAATTGCGATCTTGCGCTGCCGGCGACCACTTGCCCCGGCTGTCACAAGTCGTTCGGCGTCAGGCACCCACTTGGCGATATCCGCACCGCATGGTGGCGCGTTAGGACGCAGGCGAACGTGTCAGGAGAGGCAGGATTGCACGGTTCGTACCACGTCTCCGGCATCCTTGGCGATGACAACGCCGGCGTCGCGCAGCAGAGAGATCTTTTCATCTGCCGACAGGTTGCCGAAGACAGAAAGCGTTCCCGCGTGGCCCATCCGGCGACCGACCGGCGCGTGACGCCCGACCACCAGCCCCACGACGGGCTTGCCGTAGTCGACAGACGACAGATACTCGGCGGCCAGTTCTTCCTCGCGTCCGCCCATCTCGCCGATCAGAACGACCGCCTTGGTGTCCGGGTCGTCGCGGAACTGCTCGAGACAGCCGACAAAGCCGATCCCGTGCAGGACGTCGCCCCCCACGCCGACCGTGGTGGACTGGCCAAGGTTAGCCGCACTGCAACTGGCCAGCACCTCGGAGGTCAGCGACGCCGAGCGTGACGCGATGCCGATATGGCCCGGCTTGGCGTCGACGGTGGGCATCACGCCGATCTTGCACGTGCCCGGTGTCAGAATGCCCTGGCTGTTGGGGCCGATCAGCACGGTGTCCGAGCCCTTGAGCGCGTCCTTGACCCGGCGCATGTCATGCTGCGGCACGCGTTCGGTGATGCAGACGACCACGCCCAGTTCCGCCTCGATCGCCTCGATCATGGCGTCGGCGGCCTTGGGGGCCGGCACGGTCACGAGGCTGGCGCTGGCCTGCGTTTCCTTGACCGCCTCGGCGCAGGTGTGGAACACGGGCAGCCCCAGATGAGAGGTTCCGCCGCGCCCGGGACGGACGCCCGCAACGCAGGTCGTGCCATACCGCATCGCCTGATCGGTATAGAATGTGCCGGCGCGGCCGGTCATGCCCTGCACCAGAAGGCGGGTGTCTTCGTTTACCAGAATGGCCATTACCGTCCTCCCCCGGATGCGACCTCGACAGCCCGTTTGACCGCCTCGGACATGGTGCTGCAAATCTCGACGGGGACTTTTCGATCGACGAGAATTCGCTGACCCCACTCGGCGTTCTGTCCTGCCAGACGGGCGATCACCGGCTTGGTTCCGTTGTTGCGTGAATAGGCGAAGTTGACGCCCTCGGCCACGGTATCGCACACCGTCATGCCGCCGCCGTGGACGTTCAGCAGGATCGCGGTCACCGACGGCTCCTGCAGCAGCAGTTCCACGCCGCGGGCGATGTCCATGCTGGTGGCCGTGGTCCGGATGTCCATGAAGTTCGCAGGCTTGCCGCCCGCGTCGATGATCATGTCATTGGTGGCCAGCCCAAGCCCCGCACCGTTCACCACGACGCCAAGGTTGCCAGTCAGCTTGACGAAGTTGATGTTGCTTTTCTGCGCCGTGCTTTCCACGGCGGGCAGGCCCTCGCCCGACACCATCGAATCCCATTCCGGGTGGCGGAAGGCGGCGCTGGCATCCAGCGCGACCTTGGCGTCGATCGCCATCCAGGTCCCTTCCGGAGTGCGCACGAACGGGTTGATCTCCAGCAGAGCCATGTCGTTCTCGATGAAAGCTTCGCAGGCCGAAAGCAGTTGCTCGACCGCCTTTTCGTCCTCCATCCCGATGCCGGACAGGAACTCGGTCAGCCCGGCACGATCCGTGTCCGGCTTGCCGGTCAGGCTGTGCTTGGCGACCTCGCTGGCGTTCATCTGCGCCTTCTGCTCGAACTCCACTCCGCCATCGGGGGAAGCGACGAGGAGCGGCGCCCCGGTATCGGGGTCGAGCGCGAAGGCGATGTAATACTGGGCGTCATGCTTGACGTCGGCCTCGACATAGACGGCGTGCACCGTCTCGCCCGTGGCACCGGTCTGGTTGGTAACAAGCTGCTTGCCCAGAAGTCTGCCGGCCTCGTCCTTGACGGCGGACGCGGTGGCGGCGAACTTGATCCCCCCCGCCAGACCGCGCGCGCCCGAGGTGATCTGCGCCTTCACGACAAATTTCCGCGCCGGGATGTTGGCGCAGGCCGCCTCGGCCTCGTCCGCGGTGCGGGCCATTTTGCCCGGCGGAACCGAGACACCATACTGGGCCAGCAATTCCTTGGACTGGTATTCTGCAAGCAGCATGCGCGGCCTCCCCTCTGCGACGGCTCCTTGGTGTGTGGTATACCAAGGGCGATTGAGCTGTCAATGATGGCAGTATGCGCGCTGATGAGAAATGGCACCACCCCCCTGAGGGTGATACCTTGGTCTCTGCCGATTTGAGGAGAGCGACCGGGGCGTGTCGCCGCCCCGGTTCAGCCGTTTACTTCCCGATGGCTTCCAGCACCGCTTCGCCGAGGCCCGCGGGGCTTTCCGCGACGACGATGCCGGCGGATTTCATCGCTTCGATCTTGTCGTCGGCGCCGCCCTTGCCGCCCGCGACGATGGCGCCGGCGTGGCCCATGCGGCGTCCCGGAGGGGCGGTGCGGCCCGCGATGAAGCCGGCGCAGGGTTTGGAGCGGCCCTTCTTGGCCTCGTCCTTCAGGAACTGGGCTGCGTCTTCTTCCGCGCTGCCGCCGATCTCGCCAATCATGATGATCGATTCCGTCTCGTCATCGGCGAGGAACCATTCCAGCACGTCGATATGCTCGGTGCCCTTGATGGGGTCGCCGCCGATGCCGACGCATGTGGACTGGCCGAGGCCCACGTCCGACGTCTGCTTCACGGCCTCGTAGGTGAGCGTGCCGGAGCGGCTGACCACGCCGACCGAGCCGCGTTTGTGGATATGGCCGGGCATGATGCCGATCTTGCACGCATCGGGCGTGATGATGCCGGGGCAGTTGGGGCCGATGAGGACAGAACTGCTGCCCTCGAGCGCGCGCTTGACGCGCATCATGTCGAGCACCGGCACGCCCTCGGTGATCGCGACGATCAGCGGAACCTCCGCGTCGATCGCCTCGAGGATCGAATCGGCTGCGAAGGGCGGCGGCACGTAGATGACGGACGCGTTGGCGCCCGTCTTGTGAACCGCTTCGTGGACCGAGTTGAAGACCGGCAGGTCCAGGTGCGTCTGACCGCCCTTGCCGGGGGTGACGCCCCCGACCATTTGCGTGCCGTAGGCGATGGCCTGCTCGGAGTGAAAGGTGCCTTGCGAGCCGGTCAGGCCCTGGCAGATGACTTTGGTATTTTCGTCGACGAGGACAGCCATTTTGGCGTTCTCCTTGATATTATCTTGGGGGAGGTGGGGTGAAACCCCACCCTACGAGGCTCAGCCTTTGACGGCCTTGACGATTTTCTGGGCGCCGTCCTTGAGGTCGTCGGCGGCGATCACGTCAACGTCGGAGTTGTTGATGATCTCCTTGCCCTTCTCGACATTGGTGCCTTCGAGGCGCACGACGAGCGGAACCTTCAGGCCCACTTCCTTGACGGCCGCGACCACGCCCTCGGCGATGACGTCGCAGCGCATGATGCCGCCGAAGATGTTCACCAGGATGCCCTTCACCTGCGGGTCCGAGGTGATGATCTTGAAGGCTTCCGTCACCTTGTCCTTGGTGGCCCCCCCGCCCACGTCGAGGAAGTTCGCCGGTTCCGCGCCGTAGAGCTTGATGATGTCCATCGTCGCCATGGCCAGGCCCGCGCCGTTGACCATGCAGCCGATCTCGCCATCGAGCGCGATGTAGTTGAGGTCGTACTTGGACGCCTCCAGCTCCTTGGGATCTTCCTCGGTCGTGTCGCGCAGCTCGGCGATGTCCGCGTGGCGGTAGACCGCGTTGGAGTCAAAGCCCATCTTGGCGTCGAGGCATTTCAGCTCGCCGCCCTCGGTGAGGATCAGCGGGTTGATCTCGAGCATCTCCATGTCCTTTTCCAGGAACATCTTGTAGAGCGTGCCCATCAGCTTGACGCATTGCTTGACCGCCGCGCCCTCGAGCTCGAGCATGAAGGCGATGCGGCGGCCGTGGAACGGCTGGTAGCCGGTGGCGGGATCGACGCTCAGGCTGAGGATCTTCTCGGGCGTCTTCTCGGCCACTTCCTCGATGTCCATGCCGCCCTCGGTGGAGGCGACGAAGCTGACGCGGGACGTCACCCGGTCGACCAGAAGTGCCAGGTAGAACTCCTTGGCGATGGCGGCGCCTTCCTCGATATAGATGCGGCCCACCTGCTTGCCGGCCTCGCCGGTCTGCTTGGTCACCAGCGTGCGGCCCAGCATCTTCTTGGCTTCCTCGGCGGCCTCGGAGACCGACTTGGTGATGCGCACGCCGCCCGCCTCGCCGGCGCCTTCCTCCTTGAAGGTGCCCTTGCCGCGGCCGCCCGCATGGATCTGCGCCTTGACCACCCAGACGGGGCCGTCAAGCTCACCCGCCGCCGTCTTCGCCTCTTCCGCGCGCAACACGACACGCCCGTCCGAAACAGGCGCCCCGTAAGAGCGCAGCAAGGCCTTCGCCTGGTATTCATGGATGTTCATTGTCTCAAAGCTCCTCCCGATGCTTTTACTTACTTGATGAGATGCAACATGTTCTTGAACTGCGGTGTCCCGGCGCAGCCCAGCCACTCGAAGACGACCATTTCGGTGGTCACGATGCCCGCGCCACAGGCGCTCAGCCGTGCGATGCAGGCCGCCTCGCTTTCCAGCGTGCGCGAGGCGGTGGCGTCGGATACGACGAAAACTTCATAGCCATCCTCGATCAGGCTGGCGGCGGTCTGGACCACGCAGATATGCGCCTCCATCCCCGCGATCACGGCCTGCTTGCGATCCAGGCTGCGGAAATGCGTGGCGAATCCTTCGTCTTCCATGCACGAGAAATGCATTTTGGGAAGCACGGTCGCATCCGGCGTCTGCAGCTCGGGCACGGTTCGGCCCAGACCCTTGGGATATTGTTCGGTCATCACGATAGGAATGCTCATCTCACACGCCCCGGCGCAAAGCGTTCGCGTATTGCGAATCGTCCGTGCCGGCGCCTGCATCGCGGGGACGAGGCGCTCTTGCATATCGATGACGATTAGGGCTGATTCGTCGGCGCGGATAAGCAAAAACAGGTCCTTTCCTGAACGTCTTCATGACCTTGTGGAATACCAGATACCAGCAAAGTCTCGTTACCGCAACCTGCGAGATTCCGGCCTGCAATAGCTTTGACTGATGGTTCGACCAGATTTTTTTCTCGTATAAAAAAACATTTAAATACTTATAGATAGACAAATTTTTCCGGCCGGAATCCCGCCCTGTTTCGGCGATTTTCCGTCAAAACCTCAAAAATCGTTTGTCGTGCTAGGTATGCTGTGTATGGTATACCAACGTCGCAAATGACGCCGCGCAACTTGAGATCGGAGAGGGCGCATGAAGCTTAAACCTGTGCCTTCGAACTTCACGCTGAAGGATCACGTCTACGAAATGCTTCGGACAGCGATCACCGAGATGAACATCTATGATGCCGCGACCGATCTGCGCCTCGACGAGCGCAATCTGGCCGAGCAACTGGGTGTCTCCCGGACACCGCTGCGCGAGGCCGTGGCCCGGCTGGAGCGTGACGGACTGGTCGAGGTTCAGCCGCGCAAGGGTGTCTTCGTGCAGCGCAAGAGCCTGGCCGACATCCTGGACATGATCGTGGCATGGGCGGCGCTTGAAAGCATGGCGGCGCGTCTGGCCTGTGAATACGCGACCGACCGCGAAATCGCGAGCCTGCGCACCATCGCGGCAAAGTACAACGACGAGATCGCCAACACGCGCATCTCGGAATATTCCGACGACAACATCCGCTTTCACCAGCGCATCCTGGAGATTTCGCGCTGCACGCTGCTGCGGACGATGGCCGATGGCCTGTTCCTGCACATGAACGCGGTGCGTGTCCGGGCGATGGGCGAGGGCAACCGCGTGCGGCGGTCGGTCGTCGATCACGCTGAAATCATCGAGGCGATCGAGGCGCGGGATGCCGCGCTGTCCGAGCGCCTCGTCCGCGAGCACACGATGCGATTGCATACACATGTCAATCGCACTTGGAGCAATTTCGAGCTGGCCGAAGGCGTTGGAGGCGCCAAGGCCAGCTGAGAACAGGGAATGAGCACTAGCAAGGGGCCATTAGGGGGCCCCGAACAGGGAGGAAGACCATGGGTGTGACCCAGATGAACGATGACCTCGTCTCGCGGATCGAGACGGATCCGGAAACGCTGACCGACGGGTTTCATCTTCTGATCGATGCGCTGAAGCTGAACGGGGTGGAGACGATCTACAACGTTCCCGGCATCCCGATCACCGATCTTGGACGCTACGCGCAGGCGCAAGGTATGCGCGTGCTGTCTTTCCGTCACGAACAACACGCAGGTTATGCCGCCGCTGCCGCCGGCTTCCTGACCAAGAAGCCCGGCGTCTGCATGACCGTATCCGCGCCCGGCTTCCTGAACGGCCTGACCGCGCTTGCCCATGCCACGACCAATTGCTGGCCGATGATCCTGATCTCCGGTTCGTCCGAGCGTGAAATCGTCGACCTTCAGCGTGGCGATTACGAAGAGATGGATCAGCTGGCAATCGCGCGGCCCCATGCCAAGGCCGCCTACCGTATCCTGCACGCCGAGGATATCGGCCTCGGTGTTGCCCGTGCCGTCCGCGCGGCCCTGACGGGCCGTCCCGGCGGTGTCTACCTGGACGTTCCCGGCGCTCTGCTGGGGCAGGTCATGGACGAGGTCGAGGGCAGCAAGTCCTTGATCAAGGTCGTGGATCCGTCCCCCGCCAGCGTTCCCAGCCCCGCGGCGGTGGATCGCGCGCTGGACGTCATGAAGAACGCCAAGAAGCCGCTGATCATCATCGGCAAGGGCGCGGCCTATGCACAGGCGGACGAACAGGTGAAGGAACTGGTGGAAACGCTGGGCTTTCCCTACCTGCCGATGTCCATGGCCAAGGGCCTTCTGCCCGACACGCATCCGCAATGCGCCTCGGCGGCCCGCTCTCTTGTGCTGAAGGAAAGCGACTGCGTCTTCCTGATCGGTGCGCGCCTGAACTGGCTGCTCAGCCACGGGCAGGGCAAGGCCTGGGGCGAGAAGGGCGCAAAGCAATTCGTGCAGATCGACATCGAACCCAACGAGATGGACAGCAACCAGCCCATCGCGGCCCCGCTGATCGGTGATATCGGCAGCTGCGCCGGCGCTCTGCTGGAAAAGATCCGCGGCAACTGGGAAAAACCGTCCGAGGACTGGACCGGCGCCGTGCGCTCCAAGGTCGAGGCCAATATCGAACGGATGGCCCCCCGCCTGAAGAACAACAACTCGCCGATGGACTATCAGGGCTCTCTGGGCGTCATCAAGGATTTGATCGCCGAGAACCCGGATACAGTTCTGGTCAACGAAGGCGCCAACGCGCTGGACCAGTGCCGCTCCATCGTCGACATCCACAAGCCTCGCAAGCGTCTGGACGTGGGCACCTGGGGCATCATGGGGGTCGGCATGGGCTCTGCCATCGCCGCCGCCGTGGAAACCGGCAACCAGGTTCTCGCGGTCGAAGGCGACAGCGCATTCGGCTTCTGCGGAATGGAGATCGAGACGGTCTGCCGCTACAACCTGCCCGTCTGCATCGTGATCATGAACAACAACGGCATCTATCGCGGTGACGGCGAAAACTGGTCCGGCGGCGAGGATCCCTCGACCACGGTGTTCGTCAAGGACAGCAAGTACGAATTGATGATGCAGGCCTTCGGTGGGGTCGGCGTGACCGCCAACAACCCCGACGAACTGCGCCAGGCGATCAAGGAGGCGTTTGCAAGCCGCAAGCCCACCCTGATCAACGCCATCATCGCCGAGGATGCCGGCAAGGAGAGCGGCAACATCGGCAACCTGAACCCGTCTTCGGTGGTGGCGCAGAACCGTTACCCCCAAGCCAAGAACATCTGAGCGGGAGAGACATTATGAAAGCATTGGACGGCATCAAGATTCTGGACTTCACGCATGTGCAGTCCGGTCCGACCTGCACGCAGCTTCTGGCGTGGTTCGGGGCGGATGTTCTGAAGGTGGAGCGGCCCGGCGTGGGCGACGCCACGCGGCAACAGCTGGTGGATGTGCCGGGCGCGGACAGCCTTTACTTCACCATGCTCAACCACAACAAGCGCTCGATCGAGCTCAATTCCAAGAACGAGACCGGCAAGCAGGTTCTGACCCGGCTGATCGAGGAATGCGACGTCCTGGTCGAGAACTTCGCGCCGGGCGCGCTGGATCGCATGGGCTTTTCCTGGGAGCGGATCCAGGAGATCAACCCCAAGATCATCATGGCCTCGGTCAAGGGCTTCGGCCCCGGCAACTACGAGAACTGCAAGGTCTACGAGAACGTGGCGCAATGCGCCGGCGGGGCGGCCTCGACCACCGGCTTCCGTGACGGCCCGCCCCTGGTGACCGGCGCGCAGATCGGCGACAGCGGCACCGGGCTGCACCTGGCGCTGGGCATCATGACGGCGCTCTTCCAGCGCGAGCGTACCGGCCGCGGCCAGAAGGTGCTGGCGCCGATGCAGGACGGGGTGCTGAACCTCTGCCGCGTCAAGCTGCGCGACCAGCAGCGGCTGGAAGCGGGGCCCCTGAAGGAATACAGCCAGTACGGCGAGGGCATCCCCTTCGGCGAGGCGACACCGCGCGCGGGCAACGACTCTGGCGGTGGCCAGCCGGGCCGGATCCTGAAGTGCAAGGGCTGGGAGGACGACCCCAACGCCTACACCTACTTCATCACCCAGGCCGCGGTGTGGGAGCAGATCTGCGACGTGATCGGCAAGCCCGAGTGGAAGACGGCCGAGGGCTATGCCACGCCGCCCGAGCGGCTGGACAAGCTGAACGAGATCTTCGGCACGATCGAGGAGTGGACCATGACCAAGACGAAGTTCGAGGTGATGGACATCTGCAACCCGCTGAACATTCCCGTGGGCCCGATCCTGTCGACCAAGGAGCTGATCGAGGACGACGGGCTGCGGGCGACCGGTACGATCGTCGATGTGGACCATCCCAAGCGCGGCAAGTACGCGACGGTGGGCTGCCCGATCAAGCTTTCGGACAGCGCGGTGGAGGTGACCCGTTCGCCGCTTCTGGGCGAGCACACGGTGGAGATCCTGCGCGACGTGCTGGGCTATGACGGCGAGGAGCTGCAGGCCGTGCTCGACAGCGGCGCGGTCGGAGACCCGCAGAGGACTGCGGCGGAATAGTTGAAGGAAAGACCGGCAGCGTGCGGCGCAAATCCGCACCTGCCGGACCCAAGGGAGGACTAAAATGCGATTGATCGTCATGGGGCAGCAGGCCTTCGGCAAGGACGTGCTGGCCAAGATCATCGAGACCGGAACCGACGAGGTCGTGGCCGTCTACTGCGAGCCGGACCGCGAGGGCAAACCGGTCGACCCGATCAAGGAATTCGCGCTCGAAAAGGGCCTGCCCGTCGAGCAGCCGGCGAATTTCGACGCGCCAGAGACACTGGAAACGCTGGCAGGCTTCAACGCCGACCTGATGGTCATGGCCTTCGTCAACGTCTTCGTGCCCGAGGCGGCGCGTGACACGCCCACCCACGGCTCGATCTGTTTCCACCCGTCGCTGCTGCCGCTGCATCGCGGCCCCAGCGCGGTCAACTGGCCGATCATCATGGGCTCGGACAAGTCGGGCTTCAGCTGGTTCTACCCGTCCGACGGGCTGGACGAGGGCGACAGCCTGATGCAGTGGGAATGCGAAATCGGTCCCGACGACACGGTGATCGACCTTTATTTCAAGAAGATCTACCCCGCCGCGGTCGACAGCGTGCTGGAGGTCTGCGACCTGTTCCGCAAAGGCAATCCGCCGCATATCGTGCCGGACGAGGACGAGGCCACCTACGAGCGCCGCTGCACCGCGCGGCATTCGGAAATCTGCTGGCATCGCCCGGTGGGGCAGGTCTACGATCTCATTCGCGGCACCAACCCCGCGCCCGGCGCATGGACGACCTACAAGGGCGCCAAGCTGGGGATCTACGACAGTGCCCGCGCCCCGGGCGACGGCATTTCCGGCCGGGTCCGCGCCATCACCGACGACGGCATCGAGGTGCAGTGCGTCGGCGGACGTATCCTGGTGAAACGAGTACGCCCCGAGGGCGGGGACAAGACACCCGCCGCCCAGTGGGCATCCGAGGTCGGCCTTGAGGTCGGCGAAGAATTTCCAAGCTGAAACGCGACAAAGGGAAGACAAAATGAGCCACAAATCAGACATCGAGATTGCGCGTGCGGCGTCGAAGAAGCCGATCCAGGAGATTGGCGACAAGCTTGGCATTCCGGGCGAGCACCTGCTGCCCTACGGGCATGACAAGGCGAAGGTGAGCCAGGACTACATCAACTCGGTCCAGGGCAACGAGGACGGCAAGCTGATCCTGGTGACCGCGATCAACCCGACGCCGGCGGGCGAGGGCAAGACCACCACCACGGTGGGCCTGGGCGATGGCCTGAACCACATCGGCAAGAAGGCGATGATCTGCATCCGCGAGGCGTCCCTGGGGCCGAACTTCGGGATGAAGGGCGGCGCCGCGGGCGGCGGCTATGCGCAGGTCGTGCCGATGGAGGACATGAACCTGCACTTCACCGGCGACTTCCACGCGATCACCTCGGCCCACGCGCTGCTGAGTGCCATGATCGACAACCACGTCTACTGGGGCAACGACGCCGAGATCGACACCCGCCGGATCGTCTGGCGCCGGGTGGTGGACATGAACGACCGCTCCTTGCGCCAGATCACGTCGTCCCTGGGCGGTGTGGCCAACGGCTTTGCCCGCGAGGACGGCTTCGACATCACCGTGGCGTCGGAGGTCATGGCGATCCTGTGCCTGGCGAGCGACCTGAAGGACCTCGAGGAACGGCTGGGCTCGATGATCGTGGCCTACCGCCGCGACCGCAGCCCGGTCTATTGCCGCGACATCAAGGCCGAAGGCGCGATGACCGTCCTTCTGAAGGACGCGATGCAGCCCAACCTGGTGCAGACGCTGGAGAACAATCCGGCCTTCGTGCATGGCGGCCCGTTCGCCAACATCGCGCATGGCTGCAACTCGGTCATCGCCACGAAGACGGCGCTGAAACTGTGCGACTACGTGGTGACCGAGGCGGGCTTCGGCGCGGACCTGGGCGCCGAGAAGTTCATGAACATCAAGTGCCGCAAGGCAGGGATCGCGCCCTCGGCGGTGGTTCTGGTCGCCACGGTGCGGGCGATGAAGATGAACGGCGGCGTGGCCAAGGCCGACCTTGGCGCCGAGAACGTCGACGCGGTCAAGGCGGGCTGCCCGAACCTGGGCCGGCATATCGAGAACGTTAAGTCTTTCGGTGTACCGGTGGTGGTGGCGATCAACCACTTCGTGACCGACACCGATGCCGAGGTGCAGGCGGTGAAGGACTTCGTGGCCGAGAACGGCGCCGAGGCGGTGCTGTCGCGTCACTGGGAGCTGGGCTCGGAAGGGTCGGCGGATCTCGCCAAGAAGGTGGTGGAGACGATCGAGAAGGGCGAGGCGGACTTCAAGCCGCTTTATCCCGACGAGATGGGTCTCTTCGAGAAGGTCGAGACCATCGCCAAGAAGATCTACCGTGCCGACGAGGTGATCGCGGACAAGAAGGTGCGCGACCAGCTGAAGCAATGGGAAGACCAGGGATACGGCAACCTGCCCGTGTGCATGGCCAAGACGCAGTACAGCTTCTCGACCGACCCCACGCAGCGCGGCGCGCCCACGGGCCACTCGGTCCCGGTGCGCGAGGTGCGGCTCTCGGCCGGCGCGGGCTTCGTCGTGGTGGTCTGCGGCGAGATCATGACCATGCCGGGCCTGCCCAGCCGGCCGGCCTCGGAAAACATCCGCCTGAACGACCAGGGCGAAATCGAAGGGTTGTTCTAAGCCATGGCTTACGACTCTCTCCACAGCATCATGCTTCCGGTGCGGGGCGACGGCAAAGGCGACAACGTCTTTGCCCACGCCGCCGCCCTGGCACGGCGCTTCGGTGCCCGGGTCCGCGTGGTGCATTGCCATCCCAAGACCGAGGACATGATGCCCTACGGCGTCGTGATCCCGACCATGCTGCGCCGCCACATCGAGGATGCGGCGCATGCCAATGCCGACTCGACGCGCGACCAGCTGTACGGCGAGTTCGAGAAACAAGCCAAGAAGCTCGGGCTCGAGATCGCCGATCACGAGCTCGACAAGCCGACGACCCGCTTCATCGAGTACGAGGGCAAGCAGGTCGACGCGGTCCAGAGATACGGGCGCCTGTGCGACCTGGTCTGCGTGGCCAAGCCTGACCCGCAGATGAACCTCGGGATCAACACGCTGAAATCGGCGTTGTTCTCTTCTGGCCGCCCGGTGATGATGTGTCCCGACCAGGACGTGACAGATGCGAGTTTCGCGGATCACGTGACCATCGGCTGGAACGGCTCGCTCGAGGCGACGCGGGCCGTTGCGATGGCCATGCCGATGATCTCCAGCGCCAAGAAGGTGACGATCCTGCACACCGGCGACAGCCCCAGGGACGAACATCCCGGGGCAGATCAGTTGCAGCGCTACCTGGAGCTGCGCGGCGTCGCGTCCGATATCCGGATGTTCAAGGCCGAAGGCCGCAACGTGGGTCGGCAACTCTTGTCGGAAACCCGTGCCGCAGGTGCCGGTATGCTGATTATCGGTGCCTATCACGACAGTTACGAACGGGAATCCCTGTTCGGTGGCAACTCGCAAGTTGTTGTCGCCGAAGCGGATTTCCCGGTCATCATGGTTCATTGAGGAGACTAGGGAGGACAGGCGAAGACTGACTGCAGTACCAAGAATGGGGCGGGCGCCAAACACATCAAGAATGAGCGCGCATCAGCCCTGACACACATGGAGACCATAGGGAGGACAACCATGAAAACCTTTAAACTACTTGTAGCGAGCGCATCCGCGCTGGCATTGACGGCGCCCGCGGCGCTGGCGGAATGGCAGCCGAAAAAGCCGGTCGAGTTCATCATCATGGCCGGCACCGGCGGTGGTGCGGACCAGATCGCCCGCCTGCTGCAGGGCCTCATCCAGAAGAAGGGCCTGAGCCCGCGGCCGTTCATCCCGATCAACAAGCCGGGTGGATCGGGCGCCGAGGCGCTGCGCTACATGCAGGACAAGGCGGGTGACAATCACACCGTCATGATGACGCTGAACAGCTTCTACACCACGCCGATCATCCAGCAGGACCTGAACATCGACGTGACCGAGTTCACGCCGATCGGTCTGATGGCGATGGACACGTTCCTGCTGTGGGTCAACACCGACCGCGAGGACATCACGGATCTCGACAGCTTCAACGCGGCTGTGTCCGAAGCGGGCAAGAACTGGAAGGTTGGCGGCACCGGATCGGGCCAGGAAGACAGCGTTCTGACCGCGATGATGGAAGCAGAGTTCGGCTATGACGTGACCTACATTCCGTTCCCCGGTGGCGGCACGGTGGCCAAGAACCTCGTGGGCAACCAGATCGACAGCACGGTGAACAACCCCGCCGAGCAGATGGAGTTCTGGCGCGCCGGCAACACCAAGCCGCTGGTGCAGTTCTCGGCCGAGCGTATGGCTGCGTTCCCGGACGTGCCGACCGCCATGGAACTGGGCGTGGAGATCGAGTACTACATGCAGCGCTCGGTCAACGGCCCGCCGGACATGGATCCCGAGGCGGTGGACTGGTACGTGAACCTCTTCCAGGAGCTTTTCGACAGCGAGGAATGGCAGGCGTTCTGCAAGTCCGACGGCCTGACCTGCGAGAAGATGATGAAAGGCGAGGACCTGGCCACGTTCCACGCGAACCAGAAGGTCGCGCATGAAAAGCTGATCGAGAAGGTCGGCGCCGCGTCCATCACCGGCGAGTAAGTCAGTCCTGAAAACAGCAGGGTCCGGAGACACCGGGCCCTGCACCTGGATGCCTGACGATCCGGGCGCGGGCAGGTTGGTCCGACAGGGACACGCCCCCCCCGATAGATCGCAAACGAATTATACGGAGCCAAAGAGAATGACGGTCCGGACAGCGGAACTTCTGATGGCGATCGCGACACTGCTGGTGTCGCTCGGCCTGATGTTTAACGTATACACAGACGACCTCAGTATCGGCTGGGTCAGGGGCAGGGGTCCCGGTGCGGGTATGTGGCCGTTCTGGTTGTCGGCGGGGATGGCCTTGGCTTCCGTCGCCACACTCGTGCGGTGGGCGCAGAAAAAGACGCCCGAGTCGCGCAGCAACGATCCCTACATCTCGAGAGACACGATCTTTCTCGTGACGATCTCGGCGGGGTCGATCCTCGCACTGTTGATCATGATGACGTATATCGGCACCTATCTGGCGCTGGTCATCTTCATGCTCTTCTTCGTGCGCTTCATGGGCCGGCATTCATGGCCGATGACCCTGGCCTTCGCAATCGGCACGCCGATCTTCGTCTACCTGCTCTTCGAGGTGGCGCTGACGAAGTATCTGCCGAAGGGTCTGCCGATCTTCGAGGACGCTTTCCTCTGGGTCGACAACTTCCGCTACGAATGGTTCTACTGAGAGGTCTGAAGAGAGATGGAAACGATACTTGTATCTTTGACAGCAGGCCTTCTTGAGGCGTTCCAGCCCCTGAACCTGATGATGATTTTCGCGGGCTGCCTTGCGGGGCTGTTCGTGGGCTGTATGCCGGGTCTCGGCTCGGTCAACGGGGTGGCGATCCTGCTGCCCATCACCTTCCTGGTGCCGCCGACGACGGCGATCATCTTCCTTGCCGCGCTCTATTACGGGGCAATGTACGGGGGGGCGATCAGTTCGATCACCCTGGGTATTCCAGGGGCCTCGACAGCCGTGGCGACGGTGTTCGACGGGCGACCGATGGCACAGGCCGGCAAGGCCGACCAGGCCCTGATGGCCGCGGCCATCGCGTCGTTCATCGGCGGCACGGTGTCGATCATCCTGTTCACCCTGTTCGCGCCGCCCCTGGCCGCCTTCGCGCTGAAGTTCGGACCACAGGAGGAGTTCGCGCTGATGCTGCTGGCCTTTGCCACCTTCATCGGGCTGGGCGGGGACGACATACCCAAGACGATCTTCTCGATCCTTCTCGGCCTCGTTCTGGCTGCGGTCGGCTTCGACATCATCTCGGGCAGCCCGCGCCTGATCTTCTTCGACATGGTCGACTTCCAGCGTGGCATCGGCTTCCTCGTGCTGGCAATCGGCATCTACGGGGTGGGCGAGATGCTCTGGACGCTGGAATCCACCAGCGGCAAGGTCCAGATGCACAACGTCAAGATCTCGATGTCGCGGATGAAGGAGAACTTCAAGCAAATCCGGCTTTACATCAACTCGACCTGGGTGGGTTCGTTCCTGGGCTTCTTCGTGGGCACGCTGCCCGCGGCGGGGGCCACCCCGGCGGCGCTGATGTCCTACGGTCTCAGCAAGACGTTCTCGAAGGACCCCGACAGCTTCGGCAAGGGCAACGTGGCCGGTGTGGCCGCGCCCGAGTCGGCCAACAACGCGGCCTCCACGGGCTCGATGCTGCCGATGATCACGCTGGGCATTCCCGGCTCGCCCACCACGGCGATCCTGCTCGGCGGCATGATCATCTGGGGCCTGCGCCCCGGGCCGCTTCTGTTCACCGAGAGCCCGGATTTCGTCTGGGGCCTGATCGGCTCCATGTACGTGGCCAACGCGGTGACGGTGATCCTGAACATCGCGCTGATCCCGATCTTCATCCGGGTTCTGGCGATGCCGTTCACCCTGCTGACGCCGATCATCTTCACGCTCTGCGTGCTGGGGGTCTTCGCCACGACCGACCGGATGTTCGACACCTGGATCATGCTGATCATCGGTGTGGTGGGCTATCTGCTCCGCAAGCTGAACTACCCGGTGGCACCGGCGGTTCTGGCCATCGTGCTCGGGCCCTTGGCCGAACGCTCGCTGCGCCAGTCGCTGATCTCGGCCCAGGGTGACGCGACCACGTTCATCACCCGGCCGATCTCGCTGGTCTGCATCTGTCTTGCACTGGCGCTGGTCCTGTTCCCGGTGGTGCAGCGCATCATGCGCAAGCGCAAGAAGGCCGCGGAAAGCCAGGCCTGACCACACAGGCCGCGGATCTCTCCGCCGCGCCACAAGCCTGCCTCCTGATCTCCCGGGGGGCAGGCTTTCTCTTTTGCACGTTCAGCTTTCGTAGCGTGTCGACCCGCGGCGATTTGCATTGATGGGCAGGTTGATGAACAACGGTTGATGCGCACGCTGCGAACAGGCCTGCCGCGGGCAAAGCTGACAGTTGATGCCGATCGGATGATAAACGGTATGATCGTCGATCTTGAAGCTCGCGGCATAGCGGATGCGATGCGCGTGCCGCGCCTCGCAGCCAAGCGTCAGGGTCAGCCGCCGATCCTGCGTGTCGGCGCTGAAAACCGGACGGTGCACCGTCCTGCTGATGGAAAAGAACCGCTGCCCGTCGGGCATCTCCACGAATTGCGGAAAGATGACGCCGGGAACCGAGAACGCCGCATGCACGTTCCACACCGGACAGGCGCCTCCGTACTCGGCAAGGTCGAATGACGAGGCGTTGAACCGCTTGGTGACATTCCCAGCCCTGTCGAGCCGCAACAGGAAGAACGGGATCCCGTGCGCCTTGTCGCGCTGCATCGTCGTCAGGCGGTGACAGGCCTGCTCGAACGTCACGCCGAACGCCAGCGCAATGCGGTCGATGTCGTACCCGGTGCGTTCCGCCGTTGCCAGGAACTCTTCGTAGGGCATCAGGAACGCGGCGGCGAAATAGTTTCCCAGTTCGACCTCCAGCCTGGGCCGGACCCGTTCGGAATCGGCCTGCGCGTCCTTCGCCATTTTCGAGATCATCCTTCCCTCGGTGAGAAAGGCCAGGATATGCGCCATCTGAAAGGCGCGGTTCTCGTTGTTGAGCGCCTGCGACAGCAAGAGCGTGCGGCTGTCCTGGTCGTAGATGCGAAGCGAGTCGCCAAGTTCCTCGATGGGGCGTACCTCCACCGAAACGCCGTGGACGTCACGAAGCCCGGCGCGAAGGTCCACGAAAAGAGACTCCGATGCCACGGGAATGACGCGCCGGGCATTCTCTGCCGCGACCTCGAGAACGGCGAAGTAGTTGTTGTGCTTTCTGAAAAAGTCGTGGATCGCGGTTTCGGGAGAGGCGTGCAGCACCTGTTCGTCGCGCCCATCGGCCTCGCCCCGCATGATGACCCTGAGCGCGGCCCGGTGGGCGCGATGCAGTTGCAGGAAATGATCGACGAACGCCGGCGCCCGCTCGATCGCGCTTCGCAATTCCTGCACGTCCGGCGGGTCCCCCTCCAGCGTCGTGTCGCTGAACGCGTTGCGAAGGTCCGCCAGCACATGCGCGCCGTCGTCCTGGGTCAGTTCCTTGACATCGACATCGAACGCCTCGGAAATCGCCAGCAACATCTTGACCGACAGGCTTCTCTGGTTGTTTTCCAACAGGTTGACGTATGCGGCGCTCACGCCAAGCCGCTGTGCGACGTCGGCCTGCGTCAGTTCGCGGCTGATCCTGAGCTGACGCAGTTTGGGCCCGATAAAGGTCTTTGACATCCCGGCTCTTTACAAAGTTACAAGATATAAACTTGTTAACATTATCAATAACACATTTACACGAATTTTGTAGAAGAATCTCTCTGCGCAATTATGTTGCGTGATGAAAATGCAAGGAGAGATCAACATGGCTCGCAAGGTTCTTATTCTGGGTGCATCCTACGGCTCGCTGCTGGGGACCAAGCTCTTGATGGCGGGGCAGGACGTGACGTTGGTGTGCCGCCAGGCCACGGCCGACATCATCAACGAAAAGGGCACCGAGGTCCGCATCAAACTGCGGGACGAGGATGAGCACCGCGCGTTCAAATCCGGCGACCTTCCCGGCCAGCTCGACGCCAAGGCGCCCGCGAACGTGAAACCCGAAGAATACGACCTCATCGCGCTGGCCATGTCCGAGCCGCAATACGGCAACGCCGAGATCACCGACCTGATGAAGCGGATCGCCGCAGCCGGGCGGCCTTGCATGTCGATCATGAACATGCCCCCCCTGCCGTATCTCAAGCGGATCGAACGCCTGGATGCCGACGCCCTGCGCCCGGCATTCAATAGCATCGAGCCGTGGGAAGATTTCAAGCCGGGCCTCGTTTCGCTGTGCAGCCCCGACCCGCAGGCCTTCCGCCCGCCCGAAGAGGGGCCGAACGTGCTGCATGTGGGCCTGCCCACCAATTTCAAGGCCGCGCCGTTCGAGGATCCGGCCCACACCGCCATCGTGCGCGAGCTCGAGGAAAAGATCGAAGCGGTGCGCGTGGACGGCAAGGATGTGCCCGTCAAGCTGCGCCTCTTCGACTCGCTCTTCGTGCCGTTCGCGAAATGGGCCATGCTGCTGACCGGCAACTACCGTTGCGTTCAGCAAGACGGTATTCGTCCCATCAAGGAAGCCGTGCACGGCGATCTTCTGGAATCGCAGGCGATCTACAAGAAGGTGTGCGACCTCGTCACGGACCTCGGCGCCGACGAAGAGGATCAGGTCCCCTTCGAGAAATACGCCAACGCGGCAAACGGCCTTCTCAAGCCGTCTTCTGCGGCGCGCGCCATCGACGGCGGCGCCGAGGAGATCGAACGCGTGGACTTGCTGGTCAAGCTGATCGCCGACCAGATGGGCACGCCGATGGCCGAGGCGGACGAGACGTCCGACATCATCAACAAGCGCCTGGAGGAAAACCGCCGCAAGGCGGCGGCCTGAGCGGGACGCGCTCGCGCGGGTGGCCCGGCCCACGACATTCCTTCACCAGGACTGCCGTGGCGCCGGATCATCCGGCCACGATTGCGACGTATCGCTTTGACACCCACCCGGCGCCGCACTGCCCGTCATAAGCCGCGCGCTTAGCCTGCGGTGAGGATATCTGGCAATCGGTTTGGCCGTCCGTCGCTTGGACATCGGTCAGTCACTTCTCCGGTCTGGCCGCACCTCCACAGCTCATGATCCGGCCCCGGAGGGGCCGCAAGCATTCTGACCTCCGGTCGATAAATTCCTGTCCGCTCCACACGAAAACGGGCAGCGAAAGGCATGCTGCCAAGCCGGTCCTTGCGGCGCGCTGTCTATTACGGTTGCGTTCCGACCATCCCATCCCCCATCCTGCACCAAAGCAATGCGGTGTTCGGCCCGTCCGTCCCCGCGCCGCAACCAGTTAAAAGGAGTGTCCATTTGGCGTTCGCCCTGTCCGATATCCTGGCCGCAAGACAGACCATCGCCGATGTCGCCGACGGTACCCCTTTCGTGCCGTCCCCGTTCATGACGCAGAAGACAGGCTCGGAATTCCTGCTCAAGCTCGAGAACATGCAGCCCATCGGCGCATTCAAACTGCGCGGAGCGGTCAACGCGGTGATGAATCTGGCGGAGGATGTAAAGGGCGTGACGTGCTGTTCCACCGGCAACCACGGGCGCGGGGTGGCCTATGCCGCCGCGCATCGCGGGCTGCGCGCGGTAATTTGCATGTCGAACCTCGTGCCCCAGGCCAAGGTCGACGGCATCCGGGCCCTGGGTGCCGAGGTCAGAACCTGCGGCCGCAGCCAGGACGATGCCTTGGCCGAAAGCCTGCGGCTGGTCGACTCCGAGGGGCTGGTCGAAATCTCCCCCTTCGACGACCGGCACGTCATCGCTGGGCAGGGAACCATCGGCCTCGAAATGCTGCTGGCGCGCCCCGATCTCGGCACGATCCTCGTCCCCCTGTCCGGCGGCGGTCTGGCCGCGGGCGTCGCGGTCGCGGCAAAGTCGATCAACCCCGGGATCCAGGTCATCGGCATCAGCATGGATCGCGGCGCGGCCATGCACGCCTCGATTGCCAAGGGGCATCCCGTGGAGGTGGAGGAGGTCGCCAGCCTCGCAGACAGTCTCGGCGGCGGGATCGGAATGAACAACAAGCTGTCCTTCGCGCTTTGCCGCGACCACCTGGACGATACGGTGCTGGTGACCGAAGAGGAGATCTATCACGCCATGCAGGTGCTCTTCTACGAGGACCGCATAGTGGCCGAGGGCGCCTGCGTCGTCGGCATCGCCGCGCTGCTGGCGGGCAAGCTGTCCGGCCTCCCGGGCCCCGTGGGCACTATCATCACGGGCCGCAACCTCGATATGGGGATGTTCCACCGGATCATGGCGGGCGAGGACATCCAACTGGGTGATACGCTGGTAAAGGGAAAAACCTATGTCCCATGAGATACAGATCGTGACCGAAGCCGACCTGCGCCAGGCGGTCCGGCTGGACGTGGAGATGGTGGACGTCATCGAACGCGCCTTTGCCGCGCTTGCGGGGGGCGACGTCGTCATGCCGCCCATCCTGTCGATGGACCTTCCCCAGGCCAATGCCGAGGTCGATGTGAAAACCGCCTATATTCCCGGCTTCGAGGGCTTCGCCATCAAGGTCAGTCCCGGGTTCTTCGATAATCCCGCCCTGGGCCTTTCCAGCCTCAACGGCCTGATGATCCTGTTCTCGGCCAAGACCGGCCTGGTCGAAGCCGTCTACCTGGACAACGGGTACCTGACCGACATCCGCACGGCGGCCGCGGGCGCCGTGGCCGCGCGGCACCTCGCCCCGGACACGGTCGAGACCGCGGGCGTCATCGGAACCGGCGTGCAGGCGCGGCTTCAGATGCAGGCGGCCCATCTGGTACGTCCCTTCAAACGCGTGCTCGTGCACGGGCGCAGCCCCGACAAGGCCGCCGCCTGCGCCGAAGACCTTGCCGCCACGCTGGGGATCGAGGCGGATGCCGTGGACGATCCCGCCGCCCTCGTGGCCGACAGCCAGCTTGTCGTCACCACCACGCCCGCGAGAGAGCCCGTGCTGATGGCCGACTGGCTGCATCCGGGGTTGCACATCACCGCCATGGGCTCCGACCAGGAAGGCAAGAACGAGATCGACCCGGCCGCTCTGGCCCGCGCGGACCTTTACGTCTGCGACCGCGTCAGCCAGTGCGAAACCAGCGGCGAGCTGGAAGCGGCCCGCGCGGCGGGCGTGCTCGCGGGGGTGACCCCGCCCGAGCTGGGAGAGATCGTCACCGGCTCCGCCACGGGCCGCCGGTCTGACCGGGATATCACCATCTGCGATCTGACCGGCACCGGCGCGCAGGACACAGCCATCGCCAGTCACGTCCGCGCCGCGCTGCCCGCTGCCGGCTCGCGTATCCGGACATGACCACCCGATGACCCGCCTCGACGCGCGCGACATCGAGATCCTGAAGGTCCTGGCCGAAGACGGCCGGATCACCAAGGCCGCCCTGGCCGAGCGCGTCGGCCTGTCGGCCTCGCCCTGCTGGGAGCGGCTGAAACGCCTGGAAAAGGCGGGGTTCATCACCGGCTATCACGCCGAAATCGCTTTGCGTGAGCTGGGCCCGCACGTCACGGTGTTCGTCGCCGTCGAACTGACAGACCACACCGCCGCGACCTTCCGCATTTTCGAGGACGCGGTCCAGCACCACCCCGAGATTGTCGCCTGCTGGGGGATCGGCGGCGGCTACGACTATCTGATTCAGGTCGTGACCCCCGACATCAACGCGTATCAGCGGCTGGTCGATCAGATGCTGAACGACAGGATCGGTATGGCACGCTATTTCAGCTATGTTGTCACCAAGCCGGTCAAGGGGCCGACCGCGCCACCGATCGAGGTAATTGTCGGACTGCAGTAGATTCTTCTGCAAGCGCGCTGGATGCGCAGAAAATTCCTCTGCCGCGGCGGCCGCATTCAGGCTCGGTCATTGCCCGGACACTGTAGAACTCCTGTAACTTACAGGAGGACACCATGCCCGACTCGTCTCTGCGACTGATCGAAGACCTGCGCCTCGTGCGCAACTTTTCCTACGTGGGCGGCAAATGGGTCGCCGCCGCCGATGGCAGCACCCTTTCCGTGACCGACCCCGCCGATGGTGCCGTGGTCGGCGAGGTTGCCAGCCTTTCCGCCGAAGAAAGCGGTGATGCCGTCACCGTCGCCCAAGAGGCCTTTCCCAAGTGGTCGTCCAAGCTGCCACAGGACCGCTCCGCGATCCTGCGCCGCTGGTTCGACCTGATCATCGAGAACCGCGAGGATCTGGCCAAGCTGATGGTCGCCGAACAGGGCAAACCCCTGTCCGAGGCGCGGGGCGAGATCGACTATGCCGCGTCCTTCGTCGAATTCTATGCCGAGGAGGCCAAGCGCCCCAACATCGAGGGCGTCACCAGCCACTTGAACACCGCCGAGGTCGAGCTGTGGCTCGAACCCGTGGGCGTCGTGGCGCTGATCACGCCGTGGAACTTCCCCTCGGCCATGCTGACCCGCAAGGCCGCCGCGGCGCTTGCCGCCGGCTGCACCATCGTCGCGCATCCCAGCCATGAGACGCCGTTCTCGGCACTGGCGCTGGCCGAACTGGCCGAACGCGCGGGCGTCGAGCCGGGCGTGTTCAACGTGGTCACGGGCCGCGCCTCGACCGTGGTGCCGCCATGGACCGACGACTCGCGGGTGCGGGCGCTGTCCTTCACCGGCTCGACCGAGGTGGGGCGGTTGCTCTACCGCGCGTCGGCGGAAACCGTGAAAAAGCTGGTAATGGAACTGGGCGGTCATGCGCCGGTGATCGTGTTCGACGATTGCGACCTCGACCATGCCGTGGCCGAGACCATCAAGGCCAAGTTCGCCACTTCCGGGCAGGATTGCCTGGGCGCGAACCGCATCTATGTCCAGCGCGGCATCTACGACGAATTCTGCAAGCGTTTCACTAACGCGACCCGGGAACTGACGATCGGCGTCGGGATGGATGACTGCGACCTTGGCCCGCTGATGAACGAAGCCGCCGTGGCCAAGCAGGAGGCGCATGTCGCCGATGCGCTGGAGAAAGGCGCGAAACTGGCTTGCGGCGGCAAACGCAATCCGCTCGGACGCCTGTTCTATGACGCGACCGTGCTGACCGATGTGCCCGACGAGGCCGAGATCATGCGTGAGGAAACCTTTGGCCCCGTCGCGCCGATCACCCCCTTCGACACCGAGGAAGAAGCCATCCGCCGCGCCAACGACACCGAATACGGCCTCGTGGCGTATGTCCACGCGCATGACCCGCGCCGCATCTACCGGCTCAGCCGCGCGCTGCAGTTCGGCATGGTCGCGGTCAACCGCACCAAGGTTACCGGCGCGCCGATCCCGTTCGGCGGGGTCAAGCAATCCGGCCTTGGCCGCGAGGGCGCCCGAAAGGGCATGGAAGAGTTCATGGAAATCAAATACGTCTGCCGCGATTGGGGCTAAGGAGACTACGAATGCTGAAGAACGATCAACTTGACCAGTGGGACCGCGAGAACTTTTTCCATCCCTCGACCCACCTGGCAGAATTCGCCCGGGGTGAGGCGCCGCAGCGCATCGTGACCGGCGGCTCCGGCTGTCATATCGAGGACCGCGACGGCAACCGCCTGCTCGACGCCTTTGCCGGGCTTTACTGCGTGAACGTGGGCTACGGCCGGCCCGAGATTGCAGACGCCATCGCCGCTCAGGCACGCGAACTGGCCTATTACCACGCCTATGTCGGCCACGGCACCGAGGCCGCGATCACGCTCGCCAAGATGGTGCTGGACCGCGCGCCCGACCACATGTCGAAGGTCTATTTCGGCCTGTCGGGCTCGGACGCCAACGAGACCAACATCAAGCTGGTCTGGTACTACAACAACATCCGCGGGCTTCCGCAGAAGAAGAAGATCATCTCGCGCTGGCGCGGGTATCATGGCTCGGGCCTGATGACCGGTTCGCTGACCGGCCTGCACCTCTTCCACCAGAAGTTCGACCTGCCGCTGGCGCAGGTGCTGCACACCGAGGCGCCGTATTACTATCGCCGCGCCGATGTGAACCAGACCGAGGAAGAGTTCGTCGCCCATTGCGTGGCCGAGCTGGAAGCGCTGATCGAACGCGAGGGCGCGGACACCATCGGCGCCTTCATCGGTGAACCCGCGCTGGGCACCGGGGGCCTCGTGCCGCCGCCCGCAGGCTATTGGGCCGCGATCCAGGAAGTGCTTGCCAAGCACGACATCCTGCTGATTGCCGACGAGGTCGTCACCGGCTTTGGCCGCCTGGGCAGCATGATGGGCTCCGACCACTACGGCATCAAGCCGGACATCATCACCATCGCCAAGGGTCTGACCTCGGCCTATGCGCCCCTGTCCGGCTCCATCGTGTCCGACAAGGTCTGGAAAGTGCTGGAACAGGGCACGGATGAGAACGGCCCCATCGGCCACGGCTGGACCTACTCGGCGCATCCCATCGGGGCCGCTGCCGGTGTCGCCAACCTGCAGTTGATCGACGACCTGAACCTGGTGCAAAACGCCGGCGAGGTGGGGGCCTACTTCAAGAAGGCGCTGACCGAGGCCGTGGGCGACCATGCCCATGTCGGCGAAGTGCGCGGCGAGGGGCTGCTCTGCGCCGTGGAATTCGTCAAGGACCGCGACGACCGCGTGTTCTTCGACGCCTCGGAAAAGGTCGGCGCACGGCTGGCCGGCGAATTGGTCAAGGAAGGCGTGATTTCCCGCGCCATGCCGCAGGGCGATATCCTTGGCTTTGCGCCGCCCTTCTGCATGACACGGCAAGAGGCCGACGAAGTGGCCACCAAGCTGGGCAAGGTCGTCAAGACCGTTCTGGGCTAAGCCCACCCCGATGCAGACACAAAGGCCGCGCCATCCCGGCGCGGCCTTTTCGTGTCCACCGCTGCTTTGCTACTCCGCCGGCGCGAACCCGGTGATCAGCTGTCTCAGCCCCAGCGCCGCCCCGGCGAAGATCGCCAGAAACGCCACCGGCGCGGAGAAGGCCAGCACCGAAAAGGCCGACACGCCCTGTCCGATACTGCACCCCACCGCCAGGATCGCACCCGGGCCCATCAGGGCGGCCCCGAAGATCTGGCGCTTCAACTCTCGCGGGTCCTCGCAGGCTTCCCACCGGAAATGCCCTTTGAAGCAGGACCCGGCGAAGGCGCCCACAACCACGCCCAGCACCGAGCCCACGCTGAACGACAGGCTGTTGCCCGAGGCGGTCATCGCGTAATAGATCGTGTCGCCGATGGGCGCGGCAAAGGAATGCGTCTCGACCGGTTCGGCCTCGAACCCCGTCATGGCCACCCAGTAGGTGCCGACCCAGCCAAGGACGATGGCCATGCCCACAACGGCGGCCCAGAACACCATGCCGGGCGAGCGCAGCATCCGGCCGCTGGCGAGGGAAAACATCAGTATGGCCCCGCCCAGAAGCAGGCCGGTCAGCGCGGGGCCAATGCCCAAATGCACCTGTGCCAACTGGCTGAACCCCTGCGGCGAACGCGCGCCGTCCTCGACGGTGAAAAGCCAGACGCGGAAATGGGCCAGCGGGCCGGACATCACCAGGTAGGCCGACAGCCCCATCACGATCACAATGACGAAGGACCGCAGGTCGCCCCCGCCCAGCCGCGCCAGCGCGCCGTAGCCGCAATTGCCCGACAGCGCCATGCCATAGCCGAACATCAGCCCGCCGACGATGGTGCCCAAAGGGTTCCAGACCCTATCGAGATAGGCGGCGGCGGTCCCGTCCATCAAGCCACCGGCCATGGCGAAATGCGTGCCGATGATGGCCACGCCGATGGCGATGCCCCACATGCGGATCCGGCGGTCGTCCGAGGAATAGAGCACGTCCTCGATCGCGCCCAGCGTACAGAAACGCCCCAGCCGCGCGGCCAGCCCCAAGGCCAGGCCGCCCAATAGCCCGATCAGCGCCGCGCTATTCGCTTCGCCCAGAAATTCCAGCATCCTGGTTCCCGTTTAACGACCGGGCGCTCTCCTCAGCCCCGGTCAGTCCTCCCTGCAAAACAGGTCATAGACGACTTCCATGATCTGCCTGGGTCTGTCGTCTGTCAAACTGTAGTAGATGGCCTTGCCCTCCCGCCGCGGTGTGACCAGCCCTTCCAGCCTCAGCCGCGTCAGCTGTTGCGATACCGCTGCCTGACGGGCCGACAGCAGGTCCTCCAGCTCGGTCACCGATTTTTCGCCCGAGGCAAGATGGCACAGGATCATCAGCCGCCCTTCATGGCTGATCGCCTTCAGGAAGTTCGACGCCCGCTGGGCATTCTTCATCATCTTTTCCATGTCCTCGGCGCACATGTTGGCGTCGAGCACCGGCAGCCGCCGCGTTTCAGGCTCGGATGCGTCGGGGGAATCTTGAGGATCGAGGGTCATGGGTATCGTCAGCCTGTTTTGTCGAGGTCGATGCGCGCCTCTTCCAGCATCTCGCCAAGCAGCCCCCAGAAAAAGTCCTCTCCGGGGTATCCTTCGATCCGGCCCAGTTCGGTTCCGTTCCGGACAAGGATGAAGGTCGGGGTGAAGCGCACGCGCCGGGCGAAATCCACGTCCGGCGTTTCGCTGTATAGATCGTAACGGCGCAGAGGCGCGGCCTGTCCTTCGGGGGTTTTCGGATAGGCCGCCGCAACCTCCTCGTTCCATCGGGCACACCAGTAACACCCATCCTCCTCGGCCATGAACAGATAGGTCTCTGCCAGCAGGGGGCCGGGCAGCCAGGTCAGAATAACGAGCACGAACGCTCTGAGTGCAGCCACGTGAAACTCCGATTGACGGCTTGCTAAAACCCATCATAATCTAATATTTGAATATTTCAAGGAAATGCGACGGGTGAAGGCATGTTTGACGTAACGATTTACGGGGCGTTGATCGCGGGACTATTGTCGTTCCTGTCGCCTTGCATCCTGCCTATGGTGCCTTTCTACCTCAGCTACCTCGCCGGCGTCGGCATGAACCAGATCACGGCAGAGGCCGCGATTTCCCGCGGCGTCCGGGTGCGCGCCTTTCTCGCGGCGTGTTTCTTCGCTCTTGGGGTAATCACGGTCTTTGTCGGGCTGGGCGCGTCGGCCACGGCCTTTGGCCAGCTGGTGCAGGAGTATTTCGACATCCTGCGCTGGGTTGCGGCGGCGATCATCATCGCGATGGGCCTGCATTTCCTTGGCGTGATCCGCATCGGCATTCTCTATCGCCAGTTCCGGGCGGATGCCGGCGATACCAGCAATGTCGGGCTCGCCGGTGCCTTCGTGATCGGCCTTGCCTTCGCCTTCGGCTGGACGCCCTGCGTCGGGCCGGTGCTGGCGGCGATCCTGTTCACGGCGGCGGGGCAGGACTCCGCGGCGCAGGGCGCTTTGCTGCTCTTCGTCTACGGTCTCGGCATGACGTTGCCGTTCATCGCGGCGGCGCTTTTCATCGGGCCGTTCATGCGGTTCATGGCGCGGTTCCGCCGTCACCTCGGCCTGGTCGAAAAGATCATGGGCGCGCTGCTGATCCTGTTCGGCGTCCTGATCGCGACCAACTCGGTGAACATCATCGCCCAGTGGATGCTTGAAAATGTCCCCTGGTTCAGCACAATCGGATAAATCAAAGGACACAGTCAGATGACCAGAATTTTCGCTATTCTTCTCACCGCACTTGTGGCGCTGCCGGTTTTCGCCGCCGAACTTGGCGATGATGGCCTGCACAAGGCCCCGTGGATGCGCGACACGTTCAAGGACCTTGGCGACGATCTCGAAGAGGCGACCGCCGAGGGCAAGCGCCTGCTCGTCCTGATCGAACAGCGCGGCTGCATCTACTGCACCAAGATGCACGAGGAAGTGTTCGTTGTCCCCGAGATCGAGCAGTTCATCGAGGACAACTATTTTGTCGTGCAGATCAACATGTTCGGCGATGTGGAAGTCACCGATTTCGACGGCGAGGCGATGGCGGAGAAAAAGGCCGTGCGCCGCTGGAACGCCATGTTCACGCCGACGATGATGTTCTTTCCCGAAGAATCCGAGGGCGAATTGCCTGCCGACAAACTGGCGGTTGTCACCATGCCCGGCGCGTTCGAGAAGGGGACCACCTTGAACCTGCTGCGCTGGGTCGTGGAAAAAGGCTATGAAACCGACGAGCCGTTCCAGAAATACCTTGCGCGGAAACTCGCGGAGTGACCGCAGGAATTGCTGCATACGCAAAGAAAACCAACTGGGTTTTTCTGCAAAGGCGAACAGATTTAAAAATTCGCTTTCTTGAATTTGTTGTTGCGTGAATCGTTTTTGTGTGTGCAAGTTTACCTTAACTGTCATACGGGAGGGCACATGACACGTCTAACTGCTTTTGCATCCGCAACCGCGCTATTTGCGACCGTTGCGGCTGCGGAAACCATCGCACCCCAGGATGTTGACTACGTCGATGGGGCGGTTGAAACGTCGCTGACCGGCCAGCCCGGCGACCCGCAAGCGGGCGCCGAACTGATGAACAAGGGAGCGGGCAACTGCATCGCATGCCACGCGGTCTCGGACCTGTCGCACCTGCAGTTCCACGGCGAGATCGGCCCGCCGCTCGATGGCGTCGCCGACCGCTGGAGCGAGGCGGAGATCCGCGGTATCGTGGCAAATGCCAAGATCATGTTCGAAGGCACGATGATGCCGGGCTTCTACAAGGTCGACGGCTTCACTCGCCTAGGCAACGCCTACACGGGCGAGCCGCATGAAGGTGAGGTCGAGCCGCTGCTGACCGGCCAGCAGATCGAGGACGTCGTCGCCTACCTGATGACGCTCAAGGACGAATAACTCAGATATCTGGAGGACAAGATGGAACTGAATCGCCGAAAGATGCTGGTGCTCGGCACCGCAGGCGCAGCCGTGACGGCCTTCGGCGCGCTGCCGGCCTTCGCGTCGGCCACCGAAGATGCGATCGCGAAATTCACCGGCGGTGCCGATGTGGGCGAGGGCGGTGTCGAACTGACCGCGCCGGAAATCGCCGAGAACGGCAACACCGTCCCGATCGAGGTCAGCGCCCCCGGCGCCGTGGCAATCGCGATCTTCGCTGATGGCAACCCGACGCCGCCCGTCGCGACATTCAAGTTCGGCCCGCTGGCCGCGTCGCAATTCGCGGCGACACGGATTCGCCTTGCCGGCACCCAGGACGTCATCGCCGTCGCCGAGATGGAAGATGGTTCGTTCAAGCAGGCCTCGGCAAACATCAAGGTCACCATCGGCGGCTGCGGCGGCTGAACAGAGGACAAGGAGAACAGAACATGGCCGAAGGTGTAAAACCCCGCGTCAAGGTCCCCAAGACGGCAAGCGCCGGTGACACGATCACCATCAAGACGCTGATCAGCCACCAGATGGAAAGCGGTCAGCGCAAGGACGATGACGGCAACACCATTCCCCGCTCGATCATCAACCGCTTCGTTGTCGACTTCAACGGCGAGAACGTGATCGACGTGAAAATGGAGCCGGCGATCTCGACCAACCCGTTCTTCGAATTCGAGGCCACCGTGCCGGAAACCGGTGACTTCAAATTCACCTGGTACGACGATGACGGCTCCGTCTACGAAGAGACGCAGACGATCACGGTCGGATAAGGCGCCCGGGCGTCAGGGAGGATAACATGAGAAAAACGACTGTAACGGGTGGGCGTCTGATGCTGGCAGCAGCCGCCAGCGTGTTCGCGCTGGCGGCCCATGCCGGGCCGGACGAGGACGAACTGGTTGTCAATGAAGAGATCGAGATGGTCACCAAGACCGACGCGCCGGCGCATTTGGACGGGCTGGACACGATCTATTCCGGTTGGCGCTTCCGCTCGGACGAAACGCAGGCCGTGCAGACCGACGACTTCGACAACCCGGCAATGCTCTGGGTCGAACAGGCCGCCGAGGTCTGGAAGACCGCGGAAGGGTCCGAGGGCAAGTCCTGTGCCTCGTGCCACAACGACGTCAACAGCATGGCCGGTGTCAGGGCCGTCTACCCAAAGTGGAACGAGGACGCGGGCGAGGTGCGCACGATCGAGATGCAGGTCAACGACTGCCGCGAGAACCGGATGGGTGCAGAGCCCTGGAAATACGCCGGCGGCGACATGACCAACATGTCGGCCCTCCTGGCGTCGGTGTCGCGCGGCATGCCCGTGAACGTCGCCATCGACGGCCCGGCCCAGTCCACCTGGGAAAAGGGCAAGGAGATCTACTATACCAGGTTCGGTCAGCTGGAACTCAGCTGCGCCAACTGTCACGAGGACAACTGGGGCAACATGATCCGCGCCGACCATCTCAGCCAGGGTCAGATCAACGGCTTCCCGACCTACCGTCTTAAGAACACCAAGCTGAACGCCGTGCAGTCCCGCTTCAAGGGCTGCATCCGCGATACCCGGGCGCATACCTTCTCGCCCGGCAGCCCGGAGTTCGTGGCGCTCGAGCTTTACGTCGCCTCGCGCGGCAACGGTCTCAGCGTCGAAGGGCCCTCGGTCCGCAACTAAACTCAATTCAAGGCTCCGTCCGTCGGGCGGAGCCTTTTCACCGCGCACAACATTCAAATATGCGCATATGATTTAAGGGGCGACTCACTCATGATTTCGCGCAGGGATTTCCTTCAGGTCGGCATGGCGGCATCAGCGCTCGTCGGGGCTTCGGGCTTTGGCAACTGGGCCAGACTCGCCGCACAGCAATCGCTGACCCAGGATCAGCTCTTGCAGTTCGACACGTTCGGCAACGTCTCCCTGATCCACGTCACCGACATCCACGCGCAGCTGAAGCCGATCTATTTCCGCGAACCCTCGGTCAATATCGGCGTGGGCGAGAACAAGGGCGAGGTGCCGCACGTCACCGGCGCCGATTTCCGCCGCCTTTACGGGATCGAGGATGGCAGCCCCAGCCACTATGCGCTCAGCAGCGGCGACTTCACGTCGCTGGCCCGTGAATACGGCCGCGTCGGCGGGCTGGATCGCGTGGCGACCGTCATCAACGCCATTCGCGCCGACCGTCCCGACGCCATCCTGCTCGATGGCGGCGACACCTGGCACGGCTCCTACACCTGCTATCACACCCAGGGCCAGGACATGGTCAACGTGATGAACGCGCTCAAACCGGATGCGATGACCTTCCACTGGGAATTCACGCTGGGGTCCGATCGCGTAACCGAGCTCGTCGAATCCCTGCCGTTCGCCGCGCTGGGGCAGAACATCTTCGACGCCGAGTGGGACGAACCCACCGATCTCTTCCCGCCCTACACGATGTTCGAACGCGGCGGCACCAAGATCGCGGTGATCGGGCAGGCCTTCCCCTACATGCCCATCGCCAACCCCGGCTGGATGTTCCCCGAATACGCCTTCGGCATCCGGGACGAGAACATGCAGGAAATCGTCGACCAGGTCCGCAGCGAAGGCGCGGAATGCGTCGTCGTGCTCAGCCATAACGGCTTTGACGTGGACAAGAAGATGGCCACCATTGTCAGCGGCATCGACGTGATCCTGTCGGGTCACACGCACGACGCCCTGCCAGAGCCTGTCGTGTCGGGCGAGACGCTCATCATCGCCTCGGGCAGCAACGGCAAGTTCGTCAGCCGCGTCGACCTCGATATCCGCGACGGCCGGATGATGGGCTACCGCCACAAGCTGATCCCGATCTTCTCGGACGTCATCGAACCCGATGCCGAGATGACCGCGCTGATCGACGAACAGCGCGCACCCTACGAGAACGAGCTGTCGGAGGTGATAGGCCAGACCGAGAGCCTGCTCTACCGTCGCGGCAACTTCAACGGCAGCTGGGACGACCTCATTTGCGACGCACTCCTGTCCGAGCGGGACGCCGAGATCGCGCTTAGCCCCGGCGTCCGCTGGGGCCCGTCCCTGATCCCCGGTCAGGACATCACACGCGAGGATATCTGGAACGTCACCTCCATGACCTACGGCGAGGCGTATCGCACGGAAATGACCGGCGAATTCCTAAAGGTCGTGCTGGAAGACGTGGCCGACAACATCTTCAACCCCGACCCCTATTACCAGCAGGGCGGCGACATGGTCCGTACCGGCGGCCTTGGCTACACCATCGACGTCAGCGCGCCGCAGGGCGAGCGGATCAGCAACATGACCCTGCTCAAGTCGGGCGAGCCGATCGACCCCGCGCATAACTACGTCGTCGCCGGCTGGGCCTCGGTCAACGAAGGCACCGAAGGGCCGCAGATCTGGGACGTGGTCGAAAGCCACATCCGCACACTGGGCACCGTCACGGCGCAGCCCAACGACAGCGTCGAAGTTACCGGCATCTGAGCCGTCAATCAGGGAGCGTTCAGCCATGA
The DNA here is from genome assembly GCF_030733425.1 of Roseovarius sp. MMSF_3350. GTDB lineage: Bacteria > Pseudomonadota > Alphaproteobacteria > Rhodobacterales > Rhodobacteraceae > Roseovarius. The sequence goes on along the minus strand of NZ_JASHIZ010000021.1, from coordinate 39,787 downwards.
ATGACCTTCTTAAATCCCCGTCCCGCCGCGCCTTCCTGCGTGGCAGCGCGGCAGCGGTCGCAGGTTCGGTCGCAGGCGCAGCCTCGGCACAACAGCCCGATCCGCTTATCACCGAGGTTCAGGATTGGGCCGCCATCACCGGCGAGGGGGTCGATGAAACCCCCTATGGCCTGCCGATCCGGTTCGAGGATGACGTGGTGCGCCGCAACGTGCCATGGCTGACCGCCGACCCGATCAGCTCGATCAACTTCACGCCGATCCACGCGCTCGACGGCACCATCACGCCGCAGGGCTGCGCGTTTGAGCGGCACCATTCCGGCGCGATCGAACTCGCGAAGGAAGATTACCGGCTGATGATCAACGGTCTGGTGGATACGCCACTGGTCTTCCATTACGCCGATCTCGAGCGTTTCCCGCGCGAAAACCACGTCTATTTCTGCGAATGCGCCGCCAATACCGGCATGGAATGGGCTGGCGCACAGCTCAACGGCGTGCAGTTCACGCACGGCATGATCCACAACATGGAGTATTCCGGCGTCCCCCTGCGTACCCTGCTGGAAGAGGCGGGGCTGGATACGGCCGGCGACCTTTCGGACAAGTGGGTCTATGTCGAAGGCGCCGACGCGTCCTCGAACGGGCGGTCCATCCCGATGGAAAAGGCGCTGGACGACTGCCTTGTCGCCTTCAAGGCCAATGGCGAGGCGCTGCGCAAGGAACACGGCTACCCGGTGCGCCTCGTCGTGCCCGGCTGGGAAGGCAACATGTGGGTCAAGTGGCTGCGCCGGATCGAGGTGATGGACGGCCCCGTCGAAAGCCGCGAGGAGACGTCGAAATACACCGACGTTCTGGCCGACGGCACGGCCCGCAAATGGACCTGGGTGATGGATGCCAAATCGGTCATTACCTCGCCCAGCCCGCAAGCGCCCATCTCCCACGGCCCCGGCCCGCTGGTCATCTCGGGCCTTGCCTGGTCCGGCCACGGCAGAATCACCCGTGTCGATGTCTCCCGCGATGGCGGCATGACCTGGGAAACCGCCCGCCTCGGCACGCAAGGCGACAGCAAGGCGCTGACCCGCTTCTACCTCGACACCACCTGGGACGGCGAGGAAATGCTGCTTCAGGCCCGCGCGATGGACGAGACGGGCTATGTCCAGCCCACCAAGGCGCAGCTGCGCGAGGTGCGCGGCGAGAATTCGGTCTACCACAACAATTGCATCCAGACCTGGCATGTCAAAACCAGCGGGGAGGCCGAAAATGTCGAAGTTTCTTAAAATATTCGCCCCCGCCGCCGGTGGCGCCGCGGGCGTCCTGACGATGGCCTACATGCTGGCCGACCAGTTCGTGGTCGACATCCCCTCGTTCGCCCCCGCGCTCGTGTCACAGGCCAACGCCGCCTCGACCGACGCTGCACAAACCGCTTCCACCGCAACACCCCAAGGCGGCTTCGGCCTGGGCCGCGAGGCCCTCGGCGAAGAGATCGCAGCTTGGGACGTCGACGTGCGCCCCGATGGCCAGGGTCTGCCCGAAGGCCGCGGTGACGTGGCCACCGGCGAACAGGTCTTCGCCGAGGTCTGCGCCGTCTGCCACGGTGACTTCGCCGAGGGCGTCGGCAACTGGCCCGTGCTGGCAGGCGGCTTCGACACGCTCGACAACAAGGACCCGGTCAAGACCGTCGGCTCCTACTGGCCGTACCTGTCGACCGTCTGGGACTACGTGCACCGCTCCATGCCCTTCGGCAACGCGCAGTCTTTGTCTCCGGATGAGGTCTACGCCATCACCGCCTACATTCTCTATTCCAACTACCTCGTCGAAGACGATTTCGAGCTTAGCCACGAAAACCTTGCCGCGTTCGAGATGCCCAACGCCGACGGCTTCATCGTCGATGACAGGCCGGAAACCGAGTACACGATCTGGCGCACCGAGCCCTGCATGCAAGGCTGCAAGGACAGCGTCGAGATCACCATGCGCGCCTCGGTCCTGGACGTGACCCCGGAGGTAGAGGGCGCCGATGAGGAAGCCGCCGCAGACCCTGCTCCCGAAGGGGCCGAGATGGCCGCCGCCGATCCCGCGCCCCCCCAGTCGGCCGCGCCCGGCGCCGTCGAGGACGCCGCCCCCGATCCCGAACTGGTCGCAGCCGGCGAAAAAGTCTTCCGCAAATGCAAGGCCTGCCATATGGTCGGTAAGGGCGCCAGGAACCGCGTCGGCCCCATGCTGAACGGCGTCATGGGCGCGACCATCGGCGGGCACGAGGATTTCGCGTATTCCAGCGTCTTCGAAAAAGCCGCGGCCGAGGGCCGGGTCTGGGACGAAGCCTCCATGGCCGAATTCCTGGCCGCGCCCAAAAGCTATATGAAAGGCACAAAGATGAGTTTCGCCGGTCTCAGGAAGCAAGAGGACATCGACGCCATCATCGCCTACCTGTCAAGCTTCGGGGACTGACCCCATGACGGTCGGTCCGCGCGCACTGCCCTTCGCGCTGGCGGCAGGCGTTCTGCCCTGCGTCGTCACCGCCACACTGGCGGAAGAGGCCGACCCGGAGGCCGGCAAAAAGGTTTTCGAGTCGTGCTCCGACTGCCACGAGGTGGGCAAAGGGGCCGAGCATGGCATCGGTCCGCACCTCAACGGCCTTTTCGGGCGTCGGGCGGCCACGCAAGAGGGCTTTGCCTATTCCGAAAGCTTCAAGCGCGCCGGCGCGGGCGGCCTGGAATGGCACGCCGACACCCTCGACGTCTATCTCGAGAAACCCACCGCGCTCGTCTCGGGCACAAGGATGAGCTTTGACGGGCTCAAGGACCCGCAACAGCGCCTGGACCTGATCGCCTACCTGCGGGGCTTTTCGGACAATCCCCGCGACATCCCCGAGGCGGATCCGACGAGTCAGGGCACGGATCACGACCTCGACCCAGAGATTCTGGCGCTGAAGGGAGACCCCGAGTATGGTGAATATCTCAGCGGCGAATGCGTGGCCTGCCATCAGACAGGTGGCGCAAACGATGGCATTCCGTCTATCGTGCAATGGCCGGAGGAAGATTTCGTGGTCGCAATGCACGCCTACAAGAACAAGCAGCGCAACCATCCGGTGATGCAAATGGTCGCCGGACGCCTGAGCGACGAGGAGATCGCCGCGCTGGCCGCCTATTTTGGCCAACTGACCAAAGAATAAAAAGAAATTTACCCTAGGGAGGACCAAACATGACACTCGACAGACGGACGTTCCTCGGAACGACGGCAGCCATGGCGACAACGCTTGCGGCACCCATGGTTCTGGCGCAGGGCGCGGGCAAGCCGCGTGTCGTCGTGATCGGCGGCGGGGCCGGCGGCGCTACCGCGGCACGCTACATCGCCAAGGACAGCGACGGCGCCATCGACGTGACGCTCGTGGAGCCGACACGCACCTATTTCACCTGCTTCTTCTCCAACCTCTACCTCGGCGGTTTCAAGGAGATCAGCGACATCGGCCACACCTACGGCAACCTCGCCGCGGCCGGTATCAACGTCCTTCACGACTGGGCCGTGGACGTCGACCGGGACGCCAAGACCGTGACGCTCGCCAGCGGGACCACTCTGCCCTATGACAAGCTGATCCTCAGCCCCGGCATCGACTTTGTCGATGGCGCCGTCGAAGGCTGGAGCGTCGAGGCCCAGAACGCCATGCCCCATGCCTACAAGGCCGGCTCTCAGTCCGAACTGCTGCGCGCCCAACTGGAGGCAATGCCCGAGGGCGGCACCTTTGCCATGGTCGCCCCCCCGAACCCTTACCGCTGCCCCCCGGGCCCCTACGAGCGGGTCTCGATGGTCGCGCATTTCATGAAGGAAAATAACCCCACCGCCAAGATCATCGTGGCCGACCCCAAGCCGCAATTCTCGAAGATGGCGCTGTTCCAGGAAGGCTGGAACAAGCATTACCCGGGCGTGATCGACTGGATCGGCGAGGAATTCGGCGGCGGCAACGTCTCGGTCGACCCGGCGAACATGACCGTCACCATCGACGGAGAGGAAACCCAGGTCGATGTCTGCAACGTCATCCCCGCACAAAAGGCGGGCCGTATCGCGGAAATGGCGGGCGTGACCGATGGCAACTGGGCACCGGTGAACCCTGCCGACATGTCCGCCCGGTCCGACGCTGATGTCTACGTGCTGGGCGACGCCGCCGAACAGGGCGACATGCCCAAATCGGGCTTTTCTGCCAACAGCCAGGCCAAGGTCTGCGCCAACGCCGTGCGCGGTGCGCTGACCGGATCCAAGGTGTTCCCGGCGAAATACTCGAACACCTGCTGGTCGCTCATCGCCACCGATGACGGCGTCAAGGTCGGCGCCACCTACGAGCCCACCGAGGAAAAGATCGCCTCGGTCGACAGCTTCATCAGTGAAACCGGCGAGGATTCCGCCCTGCGCAAGGCGACCTACGAAGAATCCGAAGGCTGGTACACCGGCATCACGACCGACATGTTCGGCTAGCCCGCGCAATTGCCCCGGCTTTGATCTCGCTCAAAGACCGGGGCATCGCCCGCGTGCGATTTACACACGACATCTGGAAGGACCCACCATGAAACCCGTGATTCTGACGGCGGCCCTGGCCTTTGCCACAACGGCCCATGCCGAAGCCCCGATCACCACGCCCTTTGAGGGCTCGTTCGACGACGCGGCCTTCGCCGTGGAAACCGCGATCGTGGGGCAGGGGCTCGTGGTCGACTATGTCAGCCACGTGGGCGAAATGCTCAACCGCACGGGCGAGGACGTGGGCAGCGACGTGATGCTGTTCAAGGAGGCGGACATCTTCATCTTCTGCTCGGCCGTCCTGTCTCGCGAGGTGATGGAGGCCGACCCGATGAACATCGCGCACTGCCCCTACGGCATCTTCGTGGCCGAGGATGACGAAGGCGCCGTGACGATAGGCTACCGCGATTACCCCGATGGTCCGATGGAAAAGGTCGAGGCGCTCCTGGCCGAGATCGTGAAAGAGGCGACAGAGAACTGATGAACTACCAGGAATTTTTCCGCTCCGAACTCGATGCGCTACGGGCCGAAGGCAACTATCGCGAATTTGCCGAACTCGAGCGGCGGCGCGGGCAGTTTCCGCAGGCGAATTGTTATAACGGCCCCGAGAATGTGACGGTCTGGTGTTCGAACGATTACCTCGGCATGGGCCAGCACCCGGTCGTGCTCGATGCCATGCACGACGCCCTCGACACCACCGGCGCGGGTGCGGGCGGCACGCGCAACATTTCCGGCACCACCCACGCCCATGTGCAGCTCGAGGCCGAACTGGCCGACCTGCACGGCAAGGAAAGCGCGCTGCTCTTCACCTCTGGCTATGTCTCGAACTGGGCCGCGCTGGGCACGCTGGCCTCGCGAATTCCGGGGCTGGTGGTGCTGTCCGATGCGCTCAACCACGCCTCAATGATCGAAGGCATCCGCCACTCCCGTGCGCAAAAGGTGATCTGGCAACACAACGACCTCGCCGATCTCGAGGCCAAGCTGGCGGCGCTTCCCGCCAACGCCCCCAAACTGATCGCCTTCGAGAGCGTCTATTCCATGGACGGCGACATCGCCCCGATCAGGGAGATCTGCGATCTGGCGGATAAATACGGCGCCATGACCTATCTCGACGAGGTGCACGCGGTCGGCCTTTACGGCCCGCGCGGCGGCGGCATTGCCGAGCGTGAGGGGCTGATGGACCGCCTGACCGTGATCGAAGGCACGCTGGGTAAGGCGTTCGGCGTCATGGGCGGTTACATCGCCGCCTCGACCGAGCTGTGCGACTTCGTCCGCTCCTTTGCCTCTGGCTTCATTTTCACAACCGCCCTGCCGCCCTGCGTCGCCGCCGGTGCCGCGGCCGCCGTGCGCCATCTCAAGCACAGCAGCGAGAAACGCAGCCAGCAACAGGCCCGCGTTTCCGAGGTCCGCGCCCGGCTCGACGCGATAGGCCTGCCGCATATCGAGAACCCCAGCCACATCATTCCGGTGATGGTGGGCGACCCGGTCAAGTGCAAATACATCTCGGACGTGCTGATGCGCGATCACGGCATCTACATCCAGCCGATAAACTATCCCACCGTGCCCAAGGGCACCGAACGGCTGCGCATTACCCCGTCGCCGGTTCACTCCGCCGAGGATGTGGATCGGCTGATCGGCGCCCTCGAAAATCTCTGGGCACAGTGCCAGCTTGCCCGGCTGCCCATCGCGGCGCAGTAAGCGGAAAAATATTCTGCCAACGCAGAAAATAGGAAAATTCGTTTCGCCGGTCCGCTTCCTGACGGTACCGCGTCGCAACGCTGTCCGCGTTGCGGAACGTTGTTTCAAATCTGCCCTGCAACGCGGAACAATACTCTCACCTCGGGGTTTTGACTCGCGCGGAAACGCACCAGATAAGGACGGATTACCTGAATCAGGACGTGACCGATGCTGCTTGACTCCCTGCCATTCGATCTGCCCGCGCAAACCCTGCATCTTCTGCTGGGCGCGCTTCTGGGCCTCGTTTTCGGCGTTGCCGCCCAGATTTCGCGCTTCTGCCTGCGGCGTGCCGTGGCAGGCGATGACGGCATGGACCACTCTGCCCTCTCGGTCTGGCTGGTCGCGCTTGCCGTGGCGATCGGCGGGGCGGCCGTGGCCGGTGGCATTGGCCTCGTCGAGCTTGGCGACCATCGTTACCTCTCCAGCAGCGTGCCGGTCGCCGCGATTGCGCTGGGCGGGCTGGCCTTCGGCATCGGCATGGTGCTGACGCGGGGCTGCATGTCGCGCCTTACGGTTCTGGCCGGTACGGGCAACCTGCGGGCGGTCAGCGTCATCGCGCTCTTTGCCATCGTCGCGCACGCAACGCTCAAGGGTGTTCTGGCCCCTGTCCGCACGTCGCTCGGCGCGGTCCAGTATGATTTCGGCATCGGCAGCCTTGCCGGCATTCCCGGCATGGCGCCGGCGATTGCACTGGCACTTCTCGCTTTCGCCGTGTGGCTTGCGCACCGCTCCGGCGCGCGCGTGCTGCATCTTGCCATGGGCGCGGTGATCGGTCTTGTCGTCGTCGCGGGATGGGCCGGAACCTCCGTCCTTCTGCTCGATGAATTCGATCCGCTGCCGGCACAGTCGATGGCCTTCACCCTGCCCTGGACCGACACGCTCTTTTACGCCATCGCCTCCACCGCCGTGCCCGCGGGGTTCGGCGTCGGTGTGATCGGCGGGGTCATCGTCGGCAGCTTCCTCAGCGCCGCCTCGCGCGGCGAGCTTGCCCTGCAAAGCTTTTCGTCCCCCGTGCAGACGCTGCGCTACAGCGCCGGCGCGGTACTCATGGGCTTCGGCGGCGTGCTGGCCGGGGGCTGCACCATCGGCGCGGGCCTCAGCGGCGGGGCGAACCTCAGCATCGCCGCCCTGCTGGCGCTTGGCTTCATCGTGCTGGGCGCGGTCGCGGCGCGCGCTGTCCTCTTGCCGCGCGGGGCCGCCGTTCCCGCCGAGTAAAGCCGGTCTCGACGCCGCCGGGGTGTCTCATACGTCCATTCCGACGAACCGATACCCGGATTCGGTCGCCTCGGCCCGGCCGACGCCGCCCTCCGGCAGGTGAAACCCTATCAGGGTCATGTCATCGGCAACCAGCCGATCCAGCAGGGCCTTGCGGGTCGCCACCGCCTGCTGCGGGTTCTGGTCCGATCCGCTGGGCCATTCGGGCCGGGCGAAGGCCACGTGATGATTGACGATCGCATCGCCAACGACCATCGCCGCCTCAGACCCGCGGCGCAGCTCGAAACTCATGTGGCCGGGCGTGTGGCCGGGCGTCGAAACGGCGGCGATACCCGGCAGCACCTCCTCGCCATCATCGAAAAGCTCGACCAGATCCTCGATCGCCTCCATCCGGTTCTTCGCGCCCACGGCGAACGCGGCGCGCGCCTTGCCGATCGTGTTCACGGTTTCGGGGTCCCACCAGTAATCCCACTCCGCACGGCCCATCATGTGCACCGCTTGCGGGAAAAGAAGGTCTCCGAAATCATCCAGGACCCCCCAGATGTGATCGGGATGCGCATGGGTGAATACCACGTGCGTGATGTCCTCGGGCGCAAGTCCGGCGGCATCGAGGCTGGCCGGCAACTCGCCCGCGCTTGGCATGAAGTTCGGCCCTGCGCCGGCATCGAACAACACTGTATTGGTACCATCGCGGTAAAGCGTCAGGTTGCATTCGGGGCGCAGTTCGTCGCGGCTCTGGCCGGTGGCCTCGAGGATCGGCAGCAGCTTGTCCTGCGGCATCGGCTCGAAGACGAAGTCGCCCGGCAGCACCAGGTTGCCGTCGCTGACGGTCGTGACTGTCGCATCGCCCAGCGACATCTCCGCAAGGCTCCAGCGCGGCAAGGCTGCGGCAAGCGGTAGGGCCGCAGCGGTCGCCATCAGGCGGCGTCGGGTCAATCGCATGGTATCCCTCCCGAAAATTCTCTTATAGGAATATGTGAGAATGTTTCGAGCCGCGCAAGCGTCGTCCCTTACGCCGCCGGTTTCCATTTGATCGAGCACCCGACCGAGGCGACCTGATCGCGCGGTCCTTCGCCGGTTTCCGCCACCTGCTTCATCGCGTCAAAAAGTTCGCGCGGCGCGTCCTTGGGCGCGGGTTTCATGCGCGATGCGTCCAGCCGCCCGCGATATTGCAGCCCGCCGTCCGCGTCGAAGCCAAAGAAATCCGGCGTGCAGGCGGCGTGATAGGCCCGTGCCACCGACTGATCCTCGTCATGCAGATAGGGAAACGGCAGGCCGGCCTTCTCGGCCAACTTGATCATGTTCTCGAAACTGTCGTCAGGATAGGTCTTGGCGTCGTTGGAGCAGATTGCCGCGACCCCGATGCCAAGGTCCTGCAAGTCCTTCGCGTCGCGCACGATCCTGTCCAGCACCGCCAGAACGTAGGGACAGTGATTGCAGATGAACATGATCAGAGTGCCGCGCGGACCCGCAATCTCGTCCCAGGTGTAGGTCCGTCCGTCGGTGGCCGGCAGCCGGAAATCCGGGGCGGGCCAATTGAAATCACACACCGGTGGTTCGTTTGCAGCCATGATCTTCCTCCGTCGCGATTACCGGGGGACAGTCTTGCCGACCAAGGGCAGCTTGGCAACGGGTGTCTGCCCGCGACAGATCTAGCGAAACGCGAAGGGCGGGTCCGGGTCCAGGACACCCTCGGCATCCCAACGGTCCGCCAGGGTCAGCCCGCGTGCCGCCAGCATGTCCAGGATGCGCTTGTCGATCGTGTCGATCAAACGCCCGAACTCCATCTCGTCGCGTACAAGCTTGGCGACATCCTGCGCGATCAGCGTCCGCTGCTGCGCCAGAAGTTCGCCGATCCAGTGCCGGGAGGTTTCCGCCAGCACCTTGACCGACGCCATCATCAGTTCGCGCAGCTTGTCGGTGTTCAACTCGCCCTTGTCGAGACAATCCAGCGACCCCTGCTTGATCGACTCGATCGCCACGTCGGTGCGCATCCGGTTCGACATCATCACCACCGCGGCGGCAAAGTTCGTCGGGTGGCTCTGCACCATTTTCTGCGCCGTCAGACCATCGCTGTCCGGCAGCATATAGTCGATCAGGACGACATCGAAACTGCCGGCGTCAAGGGCCGCGCCGAATTCGCCGATCGTTGCGGCGCTGACCGCGCTCACGGGCATTCCGGTGGCGTCCAGCGTGCGCGCCAGCCTCTTTTGATCGAACGGATCGTCGTCGAGGATAAGCACGTCAAAGCAGTCGCCGCGCCGACCGCCGTTCAGGCAGGTTGCGGGAAGCGCCTGAGCGACCATCGGTTCCTTGGGGATGGGGGAAATAGACGCCATGTCATAACCTTTCTCACGAAAACACCCGGAAATCGTAAGCTGATGCTAGAGGCGCGAGCCTTACCAATATGTTACCGGCGCTGCCTCCGTTGCCGCGGATTTTAAACGATTGTTCCGCTTGCCCGGCAGCGGTGTTCACCGGTTGGAAACCCGCCTCTGCGAGGCTTGCGGTTGCGCGAACAACCAAGGAAAGAGAGGAGATACGTGTCACGTCCGTTCACCTCTGACAGCCAGGGCCCGGTGCAGGAGGCCGAGGAATTCCTCTATATCATGACGCATGACCTCAAGGCATTCGCCCGGGCCATGCGCACCATCCCCGACTGGATCGGGGAGGATCTCGCGGCGCAGAGGGTCGTCCTGTCCGCCGACGCCGCGGACAACCTCGCCATGCTGCGCGACTACGCGCATCGGCTGGACGACACGCTCACTGCCCTGACAGAGCTGTCCCGTGTGGCCCGCCTGGCCGATCCGCCCGCCGCGCACGACCTTGAGGCGCTGGTGACCGGCGCCTGCACCCGCCTGCCGGCCACCCCCAGGCTGACCTGTGAAACCCAATGCGGCGGTCTGCACGTGACGGGGCCGCTGAACGATCTGAACAGACTTTTCGATGCAGTTCTCGGCAACGCCGCCGCGCATCACGATCGTGACTTCGGCAACCTGCGGATCGTGGCCCGCACGTGGCACGATCGCGTGCAGGTCACCGTCTCCGACGATGGGCCCGGCATTGCTCCGGCTCACTGGACCGCCGTGTTCAAACCGCTCGCGACCCTGCGGCCCAAAAGCGAGACGGGCCATTCCGGCGTCGGCCTCGCCATCGCGCGCAAGGTCGTGCGCAGCCTGGGGGGCGAGATCGCGATCATCCCAACGGAAGCGCCGCGCGGCCTGAGCGTGCGGTTCGACCTGCCCGGGGCGGATGGCGGCGCCTGACCCTTCCGCCCGTTATCCTTTATCTGGTCAAGCGGGGGACAGGCTTGCTATCTATCTGCCATGTTGTCGCTTCTTCGCGCCCGGTGGGTTGTCATCGCCCTGTTCCTGCTTGCGGTCACCGCGGCAGCGGCGACCGTCTGGCGATATGGCTACGGTCAGGGTCTGACCCAGCTGTCCAAACAGGGCCGCGCCGATCTGGCGCTTGCGGCCGACCGTTTTACCGGAGAGATGCGCCGTTTCCGCGAACTGGCCGTGCTCATGTCGGACCACCCCGACCTCGCGGCGCTGACAACGGACACCCCCGATACTCCCGCGGCCACGCAATTGTTGCAGGAGGCCGTCGACAAAAGCGGCGCCGCGGCGCTGATCTTCGCCGATGCCACGGGCACGGTGCTGGCAGAGGCCGGCGAGGTCACGCTCGACCCCTCGGGCAGCAGCTATTTCGGCCGCGCCATGCACGGCGCGCTGGGCTCCTTCTTCGGCAGGCTCGGGCCCGACGGGCGCCGCGTCTATGCCTATGCCGCGCCATCCTTCGCGGAAAACGGCACGATCCGAGGCAGCCTCATCGCCGTCGTCGACATCGATGAAATCGAGTGGGGCTGGATCGGCGGCCAGCCCGTCGTGTTCTTTACCGACCACGAGGGCCGCGTCTTTCTTTCAAATCGTGCGGAAATTCTGGGCTGGCGCCTCCGCTCGGGCGCGGCCGGGCTGGCCGCACCCGACGCCGATGCACCTGCGCCCCACACGACGCGCGGCGATCGGGATATCTGGACGCTCGATCATGGCAGCTACCTGCCCCAGCAGGCCTTGCACCTTGCCAGCCCCAAGCCGGTGATCGGAATGACCGGACATGCCCTGATGGACGCCGCGCCCGTGTCCCGCATGGCCGGCCTGCAAGCGGCCTTCTTCGCGGCAACCTGTCTTGCCTTCGGTGCTGTGCTGCTGCTTCTGGCCGAGCGTCGCCGCGCGCTCGCCATCTCCAACGCCCAGCTCGAGGCGCGCGTGGCCGACCGCACGGCGGAACTGTCGCAGACCAATCTCGCCCTGCGCCGCGAGGTGGCCGAGCGGATGGAGGCCGAGGCGGCCCTGACCCGCGCCCAGGAGGATCTGGTCCAGGCCGGCAAGCTTGGTGCGCTGGGCCAGATGTCGGCGGGCATCAGCCACGAGCTCAACCAGCCCCTGATGGCGATCCAGCAATTCGCGGATAACGGCGCGTCGTTTCTCGACGCCGGGCAGGCGCGGCCCGCGCGGGACAACTTCAGCCGTATTTCCGACCTTGCCGGACGCGCCGCGCGGATCATCCGGAACCTGCGCGCCTTTGCCCGGAACGAGGCCGAACCTGCCGGCAAGGTCGATCTGGGAAGCGTGATCGACACCGCTGTCGAGCTGACCGAACAGCGCCTCGACCACGAAGGCGTCGCGCTGTCGTGGCACCGGCCGGAGTTTCCCGTCCATGTCCGCGCCGGCGAGGTGCGGCTGGGTCAGGTCTTTGTCAACCTGATCAACAACGCGATCGACGCCATGGCCGGACAATCGGACAAACATATCGAGGTCTCGCTCGTGCCCGGCATTCGCCCCACCGTGACGGTACGCGACACCGGGCCGGGCATCTCCGACCCCGCCAAGATATTCGAGCCGTTCTACACCACCAAGGAAGTCGGCGGCGAGGATGGCCTTGGTCTCGGTCTTTCCATCTCCTACGGCCTGGTCGAAAGCTTCGGCGGCCGCATCAGCGGCAGCAACGCGGCGGATGGCGGCGCGATCTTTCGCATCGAACTGGATCCCTGGCAGGACGAGGTCGCGGCATGAAAACCGATATACTCATCGTGGATGACGATGCGGCCGTCCGCGAGGCGCTGGCCCAGACGCTGGAGCTCAACCGCCTTTCTCCGCGCGTCGCCGGCTCTTTCATCGAGGCCAAGGATCACATCACCCCCGACTTTCCCGGCGTCATCCTGTCGGACATCCGGATGCCGGGCCGCGATGGCTTCTATCTTCTGGATTACACCCGCAAGACCGACGCCGAACTGCCGGTCATCCTGCTGACCGGCGAGGGCGACATTCCCATGGCGGTCCGCGCAATGGGACAGGGCGCGTTCGATTTTCTCGAAAAGCCCTGCGCGCCCGATGCCCTGCTGCCCGTGCTGACCCGCGCCCTGCAGACCCGGTCGCTGGTGCTGGAAAACCGGCGCCTGAAGCGCCAGCTCGAGACGGGCGATGCGGCGGCGCGCATGCTTTTCGGCACCTCCGAACTGGCCGACAACCTGCGCGAACGCGTGCGCCGCGTGGCGGCCATGGGGGCCGACGTGCTGGTCACCGGCCCTCCCGGAGCCGGGATCTCCAAGGTGGCGGAGGTGGTGCACCTGATGACGCCCGCGGGCCGCGGGCCTTACATCAAACACCCCGCGGCGGCGCTCGATGTCGCCGCCCTCGACGATGCTCTGGCGTCGGCCCGCGGTGGCAGCCTTTTCATCGAAGAGATCACCGGGCTGCCCCCGCACGCGCAGCACGCCCTGCTGGACCGGCTGGAGGAAGGCGCGGAGGCCCGCCTCATCGCAGGCACCACGACGGACCTAGCCGTGGCCGCCGAGGAGGGGCGCTTTTACCCCGAGCTTTACTACCGGCTGGACGTGGCACCGGTGCGCATCCCGGCCCTGTCCGAACGACCCGAGGACATTCCCGTTCTTTTCCGGCACTACGTGGCCCAGGCGGCCGAGCAGTCTGGCATCGCCGCGCCGGATATCGCGCCCGATCACCTCGCCCGCCTGATGGCCCAGGACTGGCCCGGCAACGCCCGCTCGCTGATGAGTGCCGCCATGCGCTTTGTCCTCGGGATGCCGGATGAGGTCACCCGCGCCGCCGATCTTGGCCTGTCCGAGCAGATGGCCCAGGTCGAGCGCTCGCTGCTGATCGCCGCACTCGGTCGCCAGAACGGCCGCGCATCCGAGGCCGCGAAGGCGCTGAAGCTGCCGCGCAAGACGTTCTATGACAAGCTTGCCCGCTACGGCATCAAACCCGAGGACTATCGGCGCGGCAACGGCTGAGCGTTGCCACCGCAATCACCTGATCACCGCGCTGGCCGGGCAAGACGATCGGGACACCGCAGACCCGGTTTGTGCGGAAATCCGCACAGGTTGCGCAAAGCGCGTGCGGGATTCCGCACAGACGTTTGGCAGAGTTTCTCGACGCAGGTGATTCGAGGAATTCAAGTATCTGAAACCAATAGTGATATCCTGATTCGCCACATCCGCCCTAGATTCAGCTTGAGGCATTCCAACCAATCGCCATTCTGGCCTCGCAATACCGTTACGGTATCCAAACCTGTCTCTAATTTGGGAGGAGAGACCATGAAATTTCTGTCTGCCGCAACCGCGGCACTCGCACTGACCGTGTCTGCCGGCGCCGTGAGCGCGGCCTGCGACGATGGCGAAATCGTCGTAAAGTTCAGCCACGTCACCAACACCGACAAGCACCCCAAGGGCATCGCCGCCTCGCTGCTGCAAGAGCGCATCAACGAGGAAATGGACGGCAAGATGTGCATGGAGGTGTTCCCCAACTCCACGCTCTACAACGATGACCAGGTGCTCGAGGCGATGCTTCAGGGCGACGTCCAGCTGGCCGCGCCGTCGCTGTCGAAGTTCGAGAACTTCACAAAGGTGTTCCGCATCTTCGACCTGCCTTTCATGTTCAAGAACATCGACGCCGTGGACAGTTTCCAGGCCTCCGACGCGGGCCAGGACATGCTCGATTCCATGCAGCGCCGAGGCCTGCAGGGTCTGGCCTTCTGGCACAACGGCATGAAACAGTTCTCGGCCAACGTGCCGCTGATCGAGCCGTCGGATGCCGAGGGCCTGAAGTTCCGCGTGCAGACCTCCGACGTTCTGGTCGCACAGATGGAAGCCCTGGGTGCCTCGCCGCAGCCGATGGCCTTCTCCGAAGTCTACGGTGCGCTGCAAACCGGCGTTGTCGACGGTCAGGAAAACACCTGGTCCAACATCTACGGTCAGAAGTTCTTCGAGGTGCAGGACGGCATTACCGAGACCAACCACGGCATCATCGACTACCTGCTGGTGACCTCGAGCGACTGGCTCGACTCGCTGGAACCCGATGTGCGCGACCAGTTCATGACCATCGTGGGTGAAGTGACCGAGACCCGGAACGCCGAAAGCTACAGCGTGAACCAGGAAAACCGCCAAGCGATCATCGACGCCGGCGGCGAGGTGCGCGAATTGTCGGCCGACCAGCGTCAGGCTTGGGTCGACGCGATGCGCCCGGTCTGGGACCAGTTCGTCGAGGATGTGGGCCAGGACAACATCGACGCGGCCCAGTCCCACAACAGCGGCAGCTGATGCAGGGCCAAGCGGGCGCGCGCCTGCGGCTTCTCTGAGGCCCGACCGCGCCCGCCGCGCCGGATACCGGCGGCACCCCGCGTGCCGCCGGAACCTGCACCGGCCTTACCCAACATGATCCGGAGGAAAACGCCATGAGCGTGAGCGGATACACACCATCGGGCCCGGTCGGACGCTTCGTTCACCGCGCCGAGGAAATCTTCATCGCTCTGATCCTGGGCGCGATGACCCTGATCACCTTCGCCAACGTCGTGTTGCGCTACGGCTTCGCCGAAAGCCTGCTCTGGGGGCAGGAAGTGGTGGAAATCCTCTTTGCCTGGCTGGTTCTCTTCGGCATTTCCTACGGGTTCAAGGTCACCGCACACCTGGGCGTGGACGCCATCGTCAACATGGTTAGCGGCGGTCTCAAGCGCGGTATGGCGATCATCGCCTGCGTCGTCTGCGTCGCCTATGCCTTTCTTCTGCTCAAGGGCGCCTACGATTTCTGGGCGCCATTCTCGAACCTCGATCCCACATCGGGCCGCTGGTTCCCCACCGGTTTCGAGGAAGCGCGCGACCAGGGATATGCCGTGGTGCGCCCTGTGCCGATCCCCTTCGGCAAGGAGTTTCTTGAAAATACCTTCAACTGGTACATGGACGGCGACACCCGCGTGGTCGAGGAATACGACTACCTGCCGCGTGTGATCCCCTACCTGATCCTGCCCATTGGCGCGGCGCTGCTTCTCTTTCGTGTGGTTCAGGCCACCTTGGGCGTCCTTCGCGGCACGCGCCAGCGGATCATCACCAGTCACGAGGCCGAGGACGCGGTGGAAACCGCCGCCGACAAGCTTGCCCGTGGCGAAAACGTGAACAGGGGCTGAGACCATGGAAGTCGCATTTCTCTTCATCATGATCATCGGCCTGCTGCTGATCGGCGTGCCGATCGCGGTCTCGCTCGGGTTCTCCTCGATCGTGTTCCAGCTGATGTTCTCGAACACCTCCATCGGCGCCGTTGCCAAGTCGCTCTATGACGCCATGGCCGAACACTACACACTGCTGGCCATCCCGTTCTTCATCCTCGCCTCCAGCTTCATGTCCACGGGCGGCGTGGCCAAGCGGATCATCCGCTTCTCCATCGCCTGCGTGGGCCACCTCAAGGGCGGTCTCGCCATCGCGGGGGTCCTGGCCTGCATGATTTTCGCCGCCCTTTCCGGCTCGTCGCCCGCCACCGTGGTCGCCATCGGCACGATCGTGATCGCCGCCATGCGGCAGGTCGGCTATACCAAGGACTTCGCCGCCGGGGTGATCTGCAACGCCGGCACGCTCGGCATCCTCATCCCGCCCTCCATCGTGATGGTCGTCTATGCCTCGGCCACCGACGTCTCCGTGGGCCGCATGTTCCTCGCCGGCGTCATCCCCGGCCTGCTGGCCGGCACGATGCTGATGATCACGATCTACGTCATGGCCCGCATCCGCAATATGCCGGCGGGCGAGTGGAAAGGCTGGGTCGAGATCTGGGACAGCTTCCGCGACGCCTTCTGGGGCCTCCTGCTGATCGGGATCATCATGGGCGGCATCTATGGCCACCCATGGGTCAACCTTACTGGCGAAGGCAGCCTGATCTACTGGCAGCCCGGCGCCTTCACCCCGACCGAGGCCGCCGCCGTCGCCGCCGTCTATGCCTTCCTGGTGGCCTGCTTCATCTACCGCGACATGGGCCCCCTCGCGGCACCGTCCGAAGAAGAAACATACACCGGCGCCATGGGCGAACGCAGTGTCAACGCCGCCGAGGCTCCGCGCCCCGCGACCCTGCTGCAAAAGCCCTGGGCGCTGGTCACGGCCTTCTGGCACCGCGACACGGTGAACACCGTCTTCGAGGGCGCGAAGCTGACGATCACGCTGATGTTCATCATCGCCAACGCGCTTCTGCTGAAGCACGTGCTGACCGACGAACAGATCCCCCAGGCCATCGCCGAAAGCATGCTGGCCGCGGGCCTCGGCCCGGTGATGTTCCTGGTGATGGTCAACGTGATCCTGCTCATCGGCGGCCAGTTCATGGAGCCGTCGGGCCTGCTGGTCATCGTGGCACCGCTCGTGTTCCCCATCGCCATCGAGCTTGGCATCGATCCCATTCACCTCGGGATCATCATGGTGGTGAACATGGAAATCGGGATGATCACGCCGCCCGTGGGCCTGAACCTCTTCGTCACCTCGGGCGTGGCGGGAATGCCCATGATGAACGTGGTGCGCGCGGCCCTGCCGTTTTTGGCCGTGCTTTTCGTATTCCTCATCATGGTGACCTACATTCCCTGGATCTCGACCTTCCTGCCCAACACCTTCATGGGCCCCGAGATCATCACCAACTGACGAAGCCGGCGCGCGGCCCGAACTCCGCGCGCCAGAAAATCCTCCGAATTTTCAGGTGCCCGCTGCCGCGCTCAGCGCCCCTTCCACACCGGGTCGCGCTTTTCGGCAAAGGCCTTGGCCCCTTCCAGCTGATCCTCGGACTCGTAAAGCACATCGACAGTCTCGAACTGCCGCCGCGTGATCCGGTTCATCGCGTCCTGGAACGTCATCGCCTCGGCCTCGCGCACGATCTCCTTGATCGCCGCATAGACCAGCGGCGGCCCGCTCGCCAAAAGGTCGGCCATCTCCCGCGCCTTAGCCATCAGCTGATCGCCGGGATGGATCTGGTTGATCAGACCCCACCGCGCGGCCTCCTCGGCGTCGATCCAGCGCCCGGTCAGCAGCATTTCCATCGCGATGTGATAGGGGATGCGCTTGGGCAGCTTCACACTGGCCGCGTCAGCGACCGTGCCCGAGCGGATCTCGGGCAGGGCGAACTGCGCATGATCGGCGGCCAGGATGATGTCCGCGCTCAGCGCCCATTCCAGACCACCGCCGCAGCAGATGCCGTTCACGGCGGCGATGATCGGTTTGTTCATCGCGCGCATCTCCTGCAAGCCCCCGAACCCGCCGACCCCGTAATCGTCATCCACGGCATCACCCTCGGCGGCCGACTTGAGATCCCACCCAGGGCAGAAGAACTTCTCGCCCGCCCCGGTAATCAGCGCCACGCGCAGCTCCGGATCGTCGCGGAACTCCTTGAACACGTCGCCCATGATCCGGCTGGTCGCCAGGTCGATCGCGTTGGCCTTGGGCCTGTCCAGGGTCACCTCCAGAACATGGCCGCGTCTTTCTGTCCTTACCGGATTATCCGTCATCTCGTTCTCCTTGCCGTATCAAGGCATCCGCCACGACCGCGCGCGTCTGCGTGCAGATCAGCGGATTGACCTCGATTTCCTCCAACGTTTCTCGATGCGCCGCAACATGGTCCTGCAGACCCATCGCCGCCCGAATGACCGCTGCCTCGTCCACGCCGGGCTGGCCCCGATACCCTTGCAGGACCGGCGCGATCTTCAACCCTGCCAGCGCCTCGGCGATCTCGGCCTCCGAAACCGGCAACAACATCGAGACCGTGTCCCGCAGTATCTCCGTCAGCGTGCCCCCGGCCCCCAATGTCATCACGAACCCATGTGCCGGGTCCCGTACCACACCCAGCAACAGTTCGGCCACGCCACCACCGATCATCTCTTCCACGAGGTAACCCTTGCAGGCCATCCGTCGCGCCGCCGCCTCGACCTCACAGGCACTCTTCAGGCCAAGCGCGACAAGCCCCGCCTCGGTCTTGTGGGCCGCGCCTGTGCCTTTCAGCACGATGGGAAACCCAACCTCCCCGGCCGCCGCCACGGCGTCGTCCACCGTATCGGCGGAACACGAGCGCGGCACGTCCAGCCCGGCCTCGGCCAATTGCCGCTTGGCCTCGACCTCATCCAGAATCACGGTGGCCCCGACCGGCGTCACCTGCAAGGCCGGCGGCGGCGGCGGGCCGGCGTTCCCGACGAATCCCGCGGCTTCCAGCGCGGTCAGGAAATCGTCGAGGCCCTGCATCGGGATCATGCCCCCGGCCACGGCCCGCGCCGCCATGTCCTCGGGCAGCAGTTCCGGCAGGGTCGAAACCAGCACGAGCGGTTTTCCGGTTTCCGCCACTGCCGCCGCACCGGCCGCGAACACGCAGTCCCATGCGGCCGGGTTGCAACGATCCGTGCGCGGGAAGTCGATGATCACGCAGGTCAGATCGGCCGCGCCGCGCTGCATCGTGGCAAAGACCTGCGCCATGCGTTCCGCATCGTTCCAGATAAAGGTGTGGTAATCCAATGGGTTGGCCAGCGCCACCATGGGTCCCAGAATCTCGCGCAAACGGGTGACTTGCGCAGCCGTCAGATCCGGGAACTGCACGCCTCTTTCCTCTGCGCTGTCGGCCATCAGGCTGGCCTCGCCGCCCGAGCAGGAGAGGGAGGCAAGCGACGTGCCCGGCAACGGACCGGCGAAATGCAAGAGCTTCGCCGTCTCCAGAAGGGCCGGCAGGCTGTCGACCTGCGCGATCCCCAGGCGTTTAAGCAGCGCCCGCGCCCCGGCATCGCTGCCTGCCAGCGACGCTGTGTGCGACACCGCCGCCGCCCGCGCCCGTGCCGATTTCCCGGCCTTCAATACCACGATCGGCTTGCCCAGTTGTCGTGCTGTCCGCGCCAATGCCTCGAACGCCGCCACGTCACCCACGCCTTCGACATGAAGCGCCAGAACGGTAACCCGGTCGTCGTTGAGCAGCGCCATCCCAAGCTCGGCCAGTCCGGTCTGCGCCTGGTTGCCTGCGGTGGTCACATAGGCCAGCGGCAGGCCGCGCGACTGCATCGAGATGTTGATGGCCATGTTGGAACTTTGGGTTAGCACGGCCACGCCGGTCTCGACACGCGCGCCGCCATGCTGATCCGGCCAGAGCAGGGCGCCGTCGAGGTAGTTGATGAAGCCATAGCAGTTCGGCCCGAGGATCGGCATGGCGCCTGCCGCCTCCAGCAAGGCAGCCTGGAGGTCGGCCCCGTCGCCGGTTTCGGCCTGCGCCTCGCTGAAGCCACTTGCAAAACAGACCGCCCCGCCTGCACCCATCGCACGCAACTGCCGCACGACGTCCACCGTGGCGTGCCGGTTCACCCCGATGAAAACCGCATCTGGCGGTTCGGGCAGATCCTCCAGCCGCGCCCGGGCAGGCTGTCCCGCGATCTCGGCCCTGGTCGGATGGACCGGCCAGACCGGCCCGGCAAAGCCCATCTTGAGGCATTGTTCCACCACGCTCTTGCACCACGCACCACCGCCAATGACGGCAATCGACCTGGGCTGGAAAAGGCGGCTCAGGTCGCGCATGGGGCTGGTCGCTGTGTCAAAGAGTTTCTTGCCTCCGGCGGGGATATTTTTCGCCAGAGGAAGTTACGGACTATTAACCGAGGTTTGCCACACTGCATGTGCGGTACAGGCGGGGACGCCGATGACCGTGCCGGGGGAAGAGGCGACGCCTTTTCCCGGGGGAAGCTTTGCAGGCTCCCCCCTTTTCCTCTGGCCGTAAATATCGTCGCCGAAGGCATTAATCTCTTACGCCCCCAGCGGCCGCAAAAGCTCGCGGCTGATGATATGGCGCTGGATTTCCGAGGTCCCGTCCCAGATCCGCTCGACCCGCGCGTCACGCCAGAACCGCTCGATGGGGAAGTCGTCCATCAGCCCCATGCCGCCGAAGATCTGCAACGTAGCGTCCGTCACCCGCGCCAGCATCTCGCTGGCATAAAGCTTGGCCGAGGCGATCTCGCGGTTCGCCGGCAGGCCCTGGTCCAGCCGCCAGGCCGAGGCGAGGGTCAGCCAGTCGGCGGCGTCGATCTCGGTGATCATGTCGGCGACCTGGAAACTCACACCCTGGAATTTGCCGATCCGCTGGCCGAACTGGCGGCGCTCGGCGGCGTAGTTCAGGGCATAGTCGAAGACCCGCCGCGCGCGACCGACGCTCATCGTCGCCACCGTGATCCGAGTGGCGTAAAGCCATTCGTTCATCACCGCGAACCCGCCATCGACCTCGCCCAGCACCTGGGCATCGGGCAGGCGGCAGTCGTCGAACTCCAGGATCATGTTCTTGTAGCCCCGGTGGCTGACCGACTTGTAGCCGTCGCGGATGGTAAAGCCCGGCGTGCCGCGATCCACCAGGAAGGCGGTGATGCGTTTCTTGGGGCCTTTCGGGGTGTCGTCCTCGCCCGTGGCGATGAAGACGATGATGAAATCTGCATGATCCGCGCCCGAGATGAAATGCTTGGTGCCGTTCACCACCCAGTCGCCACCGTCGCGCCTGGCAAAGCACTTCATCCCCCGCACGTCCGACCCGGCATCGGGCTCGGTCATCGCCAGCGCATCCATCCGCTCGCCCCGTACCGCAGGCAGCAGATAGCGTTCGCGCTGTTCCCCCTCGCAGGCCATCAGGATGTTCTGCGGCCGGCCGAAGAAATGCGTCAGCGCCATGGATCCGCGCCCCAGTTCCCGCTCGACCAGCGCGAAATCCACATGGCCAAGGCCCGCGCCGCCCACCTCCTCGGGAAAGTTGCAGGCGTAAAAGCCAAGATCCATGCACTTGCGCTTGATCTCGCGGGCCACTTCCGGCGCAACCTCTCCGGTGCGCTCGACCAGTTCCTCGTGGGGATAGATTTCGTTTTCGACGAAGCTGCGCACCGTCGACACGATCATTTCCTGCTCGTCCGTCAATCCGAAATGCATGGTCTCACTCCTTTGCGTGCAGGGCGACCAGCGCCGCCACCTTGTCCGCCACATCCTCGGGTGGCTCACAGGTGCGCCGGGTCTCCAGGCTCACATGCAGCATCAGCTGGTCGCAGCTGGCCATCACCGCACCGTCGCTCTTGCGCTTCATCTCGTGATGGCAGCGCAGCTTCTTGCCGCCGCCCTCGGTCACCCGGCTTTCCACGATGATCTCTTCCCCGGCCCGCGTTTCGGCCAGGTACTTGATCGTGGTCTCCACCGTGAAATAGCTCAGCTGCCGCTCGGACACATAGGTCTCGTCCGCGCCCACATAGGCCATCACGCCCTCGGCCGCATCGCTGAAGACCTGGCCGTAGCGGCCCTCGTTCATGTGACCGTTCATGTCGGTCCAGTCGACCGGCACCATCCGGTCCTGCGTGATCATCGGCGAAGCCTCCGCAGGGACCTTCAGAAGCGCCCGCTGATGCTCGGCAACAAGCCGGCCGGTCGCGTTCCCCTGCTGTTTCAGCGCCCGCATCATCGCGATCAGGTTGCGGTCGCGCTTGCGCTCCAGCTCGCGGATCGAAAGGTGCCCCGACTGCGCGTCGGACTGGTCCGCGATCAGGTCCACCAGTTCCGGCGTGAACTCCGGCACATCCATCAGCTTGGTCCAGGGCCAGCTCAGCGCCGGGCCGAACTGCGCCATGAAATGTCGCATCCCGGCCTCGCCGCCGGCCACGCGGTAGGTCTCGAACAGGCCCATCTGCCCCCAACGCAAGCCAAAGCCATAGCGGATGGCATTGTCGATCTCCTCAGTGGTGGCGATCCCGTCCTTCACCAGCCACAGCGCCTCGCGCCACACGGCCTCGAGGAAGCGGTCGGCGATATGCGCGTCGATCTCCTTGCGCACATGCAGGGGGTAAAGGCCCACCTCGGTCAGCACCGCCTTGGCCGCCTCGACCATCGCAGGCGCCGTGGCCTCGGACGGCACCACCTCGATCAGCGGCAGCAGGTAAACCGGATTGAACGGGTGCGTGACCATTATCGTGGACGGGTCGGCAGCACCTTGCTGCAACTCGGACGGCTTGAACCCGCTGGTCGACGAGCCGATCGGCACGCCCGGCGCGGCGCCCTGGATCTCGGCAAAGACCTTGTGCTTCAGGTCCAGCCGCTCACTCACGCTTTCCTGGATCCAGTCCGCGCCCTCGACCGCCTCGGCAATCGAGCCGTGAAAGCTCAGCTTTCCCTCGGCGGGCAGGGCGCAGTCATACAGCATCGGCAAAGCGCCACGCGCGTTGGTCAGCACTTCGCCCACCTTGCGCTCGGCTTGCGGGTCGGGGTCGAACACCCGCACATCCCAGCCGTTCAGCAGGAACCGCGCGGCCCAGCCGCCGCCGATCACGCCGCCACCGATGATTGCCGCCCTTTTCGTCATCGTCGTTCCCTTCGTCATCTCACCTTGATCCGCGAGGTGTCATAGCCGTTGAAATTCAGGATCTCCGCCGCCGCCCGCAGCCGGTCGGCCCCGCCTTCGGGGCGGCGGTCGAGGATCCAGCCATAGCTGCCATCGGGTGTCCCGATCGCCGCCGTGCGGAAATCGTCATCCACCCACACGACCCACATCTGCCGCGGAGCGTCGCCCTCGCGGTTCAGCTGCCAGCGGTTCTGACCCAGCGGCCTGGCCATCCATATCTCGGTATCGGTCTCGCAATCGCCGGACAGAAGGCAGGCCTCGGTGCGGAACTCCACCGCCTGCTGGCCGTGAAGGTCCGGCAGAAGGGTCACCATGGCCAGACCGCCATCGCCGGGGAAATACCCGCGCACGAACCACGGCCCGCCCATGTCCTGCATCCCGTTGCCGCGCGTCGTCACCGACAGTGGCTGACCCGTGTCGCGGAATGATCGGTCTGGCGCCATCGGCCCGCTGGCGCAGCCCGCCAGCGCCAGGGCCGCAACGAAGTATGTGATCCGGTTCGTCCAGTTTCGCATGGTGTGCCTCATGTCGTGATGCTTCACGCGCATCATGGCACCAGCGTTTCGGTGTGGCCATCCACCGCCATAACCTGGCCCGAGATCTTCGCGGCCCCCGGCGAAGCGAGAAACAGCACCATGTCGGCAAGGTCATCGGCGGTGACCCAACTGCGCAGGCTGACGCCCTTGACGTATTGGGCGCGCACTTCGTCCTCGGTCTTGCCGCTGGCGGCGGCCTCCATTGCCACGACGCGATCCATTCGGTCGCCTTCCACCGCGCCGGGGGCGATGGCGTTCACCCGCACGCCCGCCGGGCCCAACTCCATCGCCAGTGTCTTGGTCAGCCCCACCAACGCCCATTTGGCCGAGGAATAGGGCGAGCGATAGGGATAGCCCCATTGCCCCGCTGTCGAGGTCGTCAGCACAATCAGCCCCGCGCCCTGCGCCCGCATCACCCGCGCGGCCCAGCGGCAGGTCAGGAAAGACCCGTGCAGGTTGACCGCGATACATTGCTGCCAGGCGGCATAATCGAGGTCTTCGATCAGCCCGGCCTGTCCGCCGGTCCCGGCATTGGCGCAGACCACGTCAGCCCCGCCCCATTCGCCTTCGACCTGGCCGAGGAAAGCGTCCATCTCGGCCTCGTCGGTGACATCGGCCTCATGCGCGATCAGCGACGGGTTGGCCTCGGCCATCGCGGCCACCGCCACCGGGTCGGCGTCACAGATCGCCACGCGGTCGCCCTCGGCCAGGAACCGCTCGGCCAGCCGCTTGCCGATGCCCGACGCGCCAGCGGTGATGACCACGCGGCGGCTCATGGCCGGGTTGTCCGGCAGGCGCAAACGACACCGACGCGATGCCACCCAAATACCGACGCGATACCGACAGCCATTTTCAGACCGGCGCCCGCCTTGTCAGCCCCAGCTTCTTGCGCACGTCCTCGGGCCCGATCACCCGGGCGCCCAGCCGTTCGATGATCTCTTTCGCCCGCGCGACAAGCTGTTCGTTCGTGGCCAGCACACCCTTGTCCAACATCAGGTTGTCCTCCAGCCCGACGCGCACATTGCCCCCCGCCAGCACCGAGGCGGCGACGTAAGGCATCTGGTTGCGCCCCAGCCCGAAGGCGCTGAAGGTCCAGTCCTGAGGCACGTTGTTGACCATCGCCATGAAGGTGTTCAGGTCATCCGGCGCGCCCCACGGCACGCCCATGCACAGCTGCACCAGCGCGGGGCTGTCCAGCACGCCATCGCTAACAAGTTGTTTTGCATACCACAAATGGCCCGTGTCGAAGGCCTCGATCTCGGGCTTCACGCTTAGTTCCGTCATCATCCGGCCCATCGCCATCAACATGCCCGGCGTGTTGGTCATGACGTAGTCGGCCTCGGCAAAGTTCATCGTGCCGCAATCCAGCGTGCAGATCTCCGGGCGGCATTCGGCCACATGCGCCACCCGCTCGGTCGCGCCGATCATGTCGGTTCCGGCCTCATTCAGCGGCAGCGGGCTTTCGACATCGCCGAACACCATGTCCCCGCCCATTCCGGCGGTCAGGTTCAGCACAACGTCGACCTCGGAATCGCGGATCCGCTCGGTCACCTCGCGGAACATCTTCACGTCCCGCGATGGCACACCGGTCTCGGGATCCCGAACGTGACAATGCACCACCGCCGCCCCGGCCCTGGCCGCGGCGATGGCACTTTCGGCAATCGCTTTCGGGCTGCGCGGTACATGCGGACTCTTGTCTTGGGTTCCGCCCGAGCCCGTTACGGCACAGGTGATGAACACCTCTCGGTTCATGGCAAGTGGCATTGCAGGCTCCTCTTTCGGTGCCGACAGCATAGCGCGCTGGATACCTCGAAAATATTGCGGTAATAGTCAAAAATCATGCCGGAATGGACAAAATCTTCTGCGCCGCGTACACGGATAGGCTTTCTGCTTTTCGATCGTTTTTCCAACTTGTGCCTGGCCAACTGCATCGAACCCTTGCGCGCGGCCAATTCGCTTGGGGCAAGTACCGTGTTCGAGTGGACGGTGCTGAGCCTCGACGGCGCCCCGACGCGATCTTCCAGCGACATCGAGATGATTGCCAAAAGCGCGGTGTCGCAGATGGCGAAGGTCGATTACCTCTTCGTGCTCGCCAGTTATGGTCACGAGGCACATGACACCCCGCGGACCCGCCGGCAACTCCGCGATGCCGTGCGGCACACCAACCGGGTCGTGGGACTGGATACAGGTCCCTGGCTGTTGGCGTCGGCCGGTCTGCTCGATGGAAAGCGCGCGACGGTACATTGGGACGTGCTGGATGCGTTTACCGAACGGTTTCTGGCGGTCGAGGCGGAGCGCGCGCACGTTCTGACCGACGGCAACGTGATCACATGCGCAGGGGCCATGTCGGCACTGGGCCTGACGCTGGATCTGATCGCCCAGCATCTTGGAATGTCGGCCCGTTTGGATGTCGAGGCGCTGTTCCTGCAAGGCGACCCGCCCGTGGGTGGAGGCCGCGCGACCCAAGTCACGGATCCGCTGGTCCGCAAGGGGTTGCAGCTCATGCGGGATACGATCGAGAACCCCATTTCCGTGCAACAGCTTGCACAGCGCCTGTCCTGTCAGCCGCGAACGCTCGACCGGCGGTTCCGGGCCCGGTTGGGCGCGCCGCCAGGTAAGGTCTATCGGCATCTTCGGCTCGCCGCGGCACGCAAGTTCATCGAGGACAGCACCCTGGGGGTCGCCGAGATCGCAGTGCGCTGCGGCTATGATTCTCCGGCCGCCATGACCCGCGCCATCCGGCGGCAATACGGGACGACACCGCGCGAACTGCGGCGCCATTGACAGCCTTGCGAGCGCCGCTAAAGCTGCGCCCATGACAAGCATTCCGCGCAATGTGGCCGTTATCGGCGCCGGCATCGTCGGCGTGTCAACCGCGCTATGGCTGGCGCGGGAAGGGCAGCAGGTCACGCTGGTCGACAGGGTCGGACCGGGAGAGGCGACAAGCTTTGGAAACGCGGGGCTGCTGGCCTCCGCCGCCACGTTGCCCGTGCCGGGGCCGGGGCTGCTGCGCAAGGCGCCGCGCATGGCGCTGGATCCGCGCGAACCATTGTATTTGAGGATGCGACACCTTCCGGCTCTGGCCCCATGGCTGTTTCGGTATTTGCGCCATGCGTCAGCGGAAGCGGCACGAAAACGTGCCGACGCGATCCTGCCACTGATCGGCGACAGCCTTGCCGACCATCAGGCACTGGCCTCTGGAACGCCCGCCGAGAAATACGTGCTGCCCTGTGATTATGTCTACGGCTATGCGGATCGGTCTGGGTTCGAGGCCGACCGTTTTTCGTGGGACCTGCGCACGGCACAAGGCTTCGATTTCTCGGTGATGGATCGCACCGCGTTCAGAAGCTACGACCCGATCTTTGGCAACGCGATCGGGTGCGCCGTCAGGATGCCGAACCACGGACGTATTTCCGATCCCGGCGCCTATGTCAAAGCGCTTGCGGCTGTGGCCGAACGCCTTGGCGCCAAATTCGTCCGGAGCGAGGCAAAAGGGATCGTCTGCGAGGATGGACAGGTTCGGGGACTGCGCCTCGATGGCGACACCCTGCCTTGCGACACGGTGGTTGTCGCGGCCGGGGCATGGTCCAAGGAACTGACCCGATCCTTGGGGCTCGTCGTTCCCCTTCACCCCGAAAGCGGTTTTCATATCGAGTTGTGGGACCCGTCACAGACCCCGCGTGCGCCGTTGATGTTCGCGGCGGGCAAGTTCGTCATCACACCGATGGAGGGGCGCATCCGACTGGCCGGGATGGTGGGCTACGGCGGTTTCGATGCGCCACCGCCCGAGGCACCGTACCGGATGTTCCTGCGCCATCTGAAGAAGGCTTTGCCGGGACTGGAATGGAAGGAAACGACCCGATGGATGGGTCACAGGCCGGCGATGGCGGATTCTCTTCCCATGATCGGGTCCGTGCCGGGGATTACCGGCGCCTATACCGGGTTCGGCCACGACCACATCGGCCTGACCGCGGGCCCCAAGACGGGCCGTATCCTGGCGCAGATGATCTCGGGCAGGCGGCCCAATATCGACGTCGGCCCCTTCGCGCCCGAGCGTTTCAGCCGCTGAAGCCCAAAAGCTGTGCGGATATGAACGCGCGCCTGTGCAGAAACGGCCGGCTTATCGGCTTTTGCCGCTCCATCCTAACTTCTAGACTGCGGCAATCACGGCGCGGTCCTCACGCCCGTTTGACGTTCCAGCGACTGCCAACAGGGATAGGAGCCAGACATGATTTCATTCACACTCAACGGTAAAGAAACGGAAGTCGACGCAAGTCCGGATATGCCCCTGCTTTGGGCGCTGCGCGATGAACTCAAGATGACAGGCACGAAATTCGGCTGCGGCGTGGCCGCTTGCGGGGCGTGCACTGTGCATATCGACGGCGTGCCGACGCGGTCCTGCCAGACCTACCTGGGCGATCTGGACGGGGCGGCCATTACCACGATCGAAGGCGTCGAAAGCAAGGCCGCCAAGGCTATCCAGAAAGCCTGGGTCGAGCTTCAGGTGCCGCAATGCGGTTATTGCCAATCGGGGCAGATCATGTCGGCCTCGGCGCTGCTGGCCGAAACGCCCAAACCCACTGACGACGATATCGACACGGCGATGGACGGCAACCTCTGCCGCTGTGCGTCCTATGCCCGTATCCGCAAGGCCATTCACCGGGCCGCAGAAATCATGGAGGCGTAAGATGAGACTGATCGACAAACGCGACCTGATGCCGGCAACCAAAACGCTGGAGACAACGCGGCGCGGATTCCTGACACTGTCGGCCGGTGCGGCCGGTGGTCTGCTGCTTGGGGCTGCCGTGCCGGCGCGTGGTCTGGCCCAGTCCGGTGCCGAGGGCGACGTGTTGGTGACGCCGTTCGTCCACGTTATGCCCGACAACACCGTTCTGGTACTCAGCAAACACCTCGATATGGGGCAGGGCACGGCGTCGGGTCTTGCCACGCTGGTGGCCGAGGAACTGGATGCCTCGAGGGACCAGGTGACCACCGATTTCGCGCCGTCCAACCCCGAGCTTTACGCCAACACCGCGTTTGGCGTGCAGGGTACCGGCGGGTCTACCGCAATGCCCAATTCGTGGGAGCAATATCGCAAGGCCGGTGCGACCGTCCGGGCGATGCTGGTCAATGCGGCTGCAAGCGAGTGGGGCGTCGATGCCTCCGAAATCGCCGTTTCCGAGGGCAAATTGTCGGCTGGCGAGAACACTGTCACTTTCGGCGAGATGGCGAGCCTCGCGGCCGGCCAGAAACCGCCCGAGGATGTTGCGCTGAAGGCACCCGAGGATTGGGTCTATATCGGCAAGTCGTTCGCCCGCGTGGAGGTGCCGCAAAAGACGCAAGGCAGCGTCGGCATGTTCGGGATCGACCAGCAGCCCGAGGGTGGGCTGGTTGCCGTAACGGCCCGGCCGCCGCGGTTCGGCGCAACCCTGGCCTCGGTGGACGCGGCCGACGCGAAAGCGATGGACGGCGTGCATGACGTGCTGGAAATCCCGCAAGGCGTCGTCGTGGTGGCCGACACCACATGGAAGGCGATGCAGGCGCGGGACGCGCTGACGCTCGAATGGACCGAAGGCTCGGGCGAGACCCGTGGCACCGATGCGCTGATGGAAGAGTTTCGCGCGCTTCTGGACAAGCCCGGAAACCCGGCGGAGCCAAAGGGCGACGCCGCGGCCAAGCTGGAGCAGGCCGAGAAAGTCATCGAGGCGGATTACGTCTTTCCCTACCTTGCCCACGCTCCGATGGAGCCGCTGGACATGACCGTGCTTTATGACGGCAGTTCGGCGCAGTTCTGGGGCGGCTCGCAATTGCAGACCGTGGATCATGGTACTGCGGCCTCGGTTCTCGGGCTCGAGATGGGGCAGGTGCAGGTGTACACAAAGTGGGGCGGCGGCTCTTTCGGGCGGCGTGCCACCGGTGATGCGCATCTGGTTGCCGAGGCCGCCACCATCGGCCGGGCCTGGCGGGACGCCGGGCATGAGGCGCGGCCCATCAAGCTGGTCTATACCCGCGAGGACGACATCAAGGGCGGCTACTATCGCCCCCTGACGATGCACCGGGTGCGTGCTGGCCTCGATGCCGACGGCAACATCTCGGGGTGGGAGCACCGCATCGTCAGCCAGAGCATCGCAAAGGGCACGCCGTTCGAGAAGTACATGGTCAAGGAAGGGGTCGACGACACCACGATCGAGGGCATTCACCCGACGCCCTATGCCATCCCGGACCTCACGGTCGATGTGCATCACCCCGATGTCGGCGTGCCGGTCCTGTGGTGGCGCTCGGTCGGGCACACGCATACGGCCTATGTCATGGAAACCATGATGGACGAACTGGCGGAGGCCGCAGAGCGTGACCCGGTGGAGTTCCGCCTGTCCTATCTGGGCGAGGACGCGCGGCTGGCCGGCGCGCTTCAGCTGGCGGTCGAGAGAGCCGGAGAGGCCGGGCCGGAGGGCACGCATCGCGGGATCGCCGTGCACAAGAGTTTTGGCAGCTACGTGGCCGAAGTGGCCGACGTGCGACTGCGCGAAGACGGCACGATCAAGGTCGAGAAAGTGACATGCGGCGTGGATTGCGGTGTTCCGATCAACCCCGACAATATCGTGGCGCAGGTCGAGGGCGCCTTGGGGTACGGCCTGTCGTCAATCCTGCGCGAGCAGATCACCCTCACGGATGGCGAGGTGGATCAGTTCAACTTCCCCGACTACACGCCGCTGCGCATCTCGGACATGCCGGAGGTGGAGGTGCATATCGTGCCCTCGACCGAAGCGCCCACCGGCATCGGCGAACCGGGTACGCCGCCCATAGGCCCTGCCGTGGCCAATGCGGTGTACAAGGCAACGGGCGAGCGGGTGCGCAGCCTGCCGATGTCGCAGCACGGCCTGGCCTGAGGCCAGTTGCTAGACACCTGGAAGAAGGGGCGGCAACGGCCCTTTTTTCGGTCCGGCAGCTGCGATGGAGCTTCTGGCGATCCCGCGAGGACTCGAACCCCGAACCTGCTGATTAGAAGTCAGCTGCTCTATCCAGTTGAGCTACGGGACCGCTGGGCAAAGCCTTACCCAAGCGCGATTGCGAATTCAAAGGCGAAATCACGCGAAGGGGTCGTCGGGATAGCCAACGCCGGCAAGGTACAGCCCCTGCGGCGGGCAGACCGGGCCGCAAGCGGCTCGGTCGCGTGCGTCGAGCGCGGTCTTCACGTCGTCGGGCGTCCATGCTCCGGCCCCGACGCGTTCCAGCGTGCCGACGATGCTGCGCACCTGATTGTGCAGGAAAGACCGGGCGCGCAGGCGGAACTGGATTTCTGGACCGGATAGCCCCTCGACCTGCGCGATGGTGATTTCGTCCAGCGTTTTCACCGGGCTTTTCGCCTGGCAGATGGTCGAGCGGAACGTCGTGAAATCGTGATGCCCCACGAGATGCGCCGCGCCTTCGCGCATGGCCTCGACATCCAGTGGGTTCAGCACCCGCCAGACCAGCCCCTTGTCATGGGTGGCCGGGGCGCGGCGGACCAGCAGGCGAAAGAGATAGCGGCGCTCGATCGCCGAGAACCGGGCATGCCAGGCGTCGGTGACCTGCGCGCAGTCGAGGATCGCGACGGGCAGGGGTTTCAGGTGATAATTCAACGCCTCGGACAGGCGAAAGGGGTCCCACGCCTTGGTCATGTCGCATTGTGCCACCTGTGCCAGCCCGTGGACGCCCGCGTCTGTGCGCCCTGCTGCCGCAATCGTGTGCGGACCCGGCTCCAGCCGGGCCAGCGCGTCCTCGATCGCACCTTGCACCGAAGGCTGATCGGCCTGTCGCTGCCAGCCGGCGAAGGGCGCGCCGTGATATTCGACTTTCAATGCGTAACGGGGCATGAAATGGCCTTAGCGCGGGTCGGGACGGGGAACAATCCCCCAACGCTCCCCTCTGGCACATGGCGGGCGTGCGGCCTATCTTGAGGGCAAAGAGAAGGGGCAGCTTGGTGCTTTCGGATATCGCAGATGGGCTGACGCGCGGGGTGGAACGCGTGGGCGACACGCTGTCGGGCGCGTTCATGGAGCCCGTGATCCGGCTGGGTGTCACGGGGCTGAGCCGCGCGGGCAAGACGGTGTTCATCACGTCACTGGTGGCCAACCTGATGGATCGCGGCCGGATGCCGGGGCTGGTGGCCGCCGCTGAGGGGCGCATTTCGGCGGCCTATTTGCAGCCGCAGCCCGACGATACGCTACCCCGGTTCGAGTATGAGAAACACCTGGGGGCGCTGACCGCCGAGGTGCCGCATTGGCCCGACAGCACGCGCTCGGTGTCGGAATTGCGCCTTTCGCTGCGGGTGCGCCCCTCGGGGTTGCTGGCCGGGTTGCAGGGGCCGCGCACGGTGCATCTGGACATCGTGGATTACCCCGGCGAATGGTTGCTTGATCTGGGCCTGATGGACAAGAGCTATGCGGACTGGTCCGCCGAAACGCTGGACCGGTTGGGACGTCGCGAGCAGGCACAGGGCTTTCTTGCCTTGGCCCGCGAGGTGGATGCCACGGCCAAGCTGGAAGAGCCTGTGGCGCAGTCGTTGGCCGAAGCGTTCACCGCCTACCTGAACGCGGCACGCGAGGCGGGGCTGTCGGATTGCACGCCGGGGCGGTTCCTGCTGCCGGGGGATCTTGCCGGCTCTCCGGTGCTGACCTTTGCGCCGCTGCCTGCGCCCGACAGCCCGCCGCGCCGGTCGCTGTGGCGCGAGATGGAGCGGCGGTTCGAGGCGTATAAATCCAAGGTCGTCAAACCTTTCTTTCGCGATCATTTTTCCCGGATCGACCGCCAGATCGTGCTGGTCGACGCGCTGGGTGCCATTCACAACGGCCCGCAGGCGGTCGAGGACCTGCGCCGCGCGATGGCCGATATCCTTGGGGCGTTCCGGCCGGGACGTAACGCCTTTCTGTCCCGGCTGCTGATCGGGCAGCGGGTGGAGAAGATCCTGTTCGCGGCCACCAAGGCCGATCACCTGCACCACACGCAGCATGGCCGTCTGACCGGCATCATCGAGGCGCTGATGCGGGATGCGCGCAACCGGGCGGATTTCGCCGGGGCCGAGACGGCGGGGATGGCGATTGCCGCGCTCAGGGCCACGACCGAGGAAACGCGGGAGCATAGTGGGCAAACCTTGGATTGCGTGCGTGGCACGCTGATGACGCCCGAGGGTGGGCGCGGCAAACAGGCAGCGTTCTATCCCGGTGCCTTGCCGGAGGACCCGGCGCACCTCCTGGGGCCGGCGCGGGAGGGGGCCGAGGCGTGGCTGGAGGCCGAGTACGAGGTGATGAATTTCGCCCCCGCACGACTGACGCTGAAGCGCGGGGAAGGCCCGCCGCATATAAGGCTGGACCGGGCGGCGCAGTTCCTGATCGGGGACCGGTTATGACCCCGTTCCGGGCAAGGCTGCGCCATGTGCCCGCGCTGCTGGCGATCCTGTGGCAGCACCGGGCGGCGCACCGCTGGGACGACCTGAGGATCATGCTGCGCCTGACGCGGCAGGGCTGTGTTCGGGCGGTTTCGGACGGGGCCGGGCTTGCCGGGTTCAGCCTGTGCCGACGTGGAGACCTGCATGCGCTCTATGTCCATCGGCGGGCGCAGGGGCGCGGCGTGGGGCGGGTTCTGCTGCAGGATGCGCAAGCGGCGTTCGATCGGCTAAACCTTTGGGTGGCTGAGGAAAATACCAGTGGTTTGCGGTTCTATCGCCGCCACGGATTTGCCGAGAAGGCCCGCGCGGACGGTGAGCGAAACGACGAAGGGCGGCCCGAGATCCTGATGGTCTGGCCGCCGGAACGCAGGGTAGAGACATGAGCAAGCGGCCGGTGCTGATCGACATTGAAGAGGACGATGACAGCCCCCGCCCGGACATGGCGCCGCCGGTGCCTGACCCGGTGGTGGAAGGTCATCCCGAGGGCCGCGCGATGCAGACCGTGGCGACGTTGGCGGCGAAGAAACCGTCGCGCCTGGCGCGGTGGTTCTGGGGGTTGTTGCTGGCGATCCTGGGGGCGGTGATTTCCTTTGCCGCGTGGGATTTCGTGATGGCCCTGCTGGCCCGGAACGTGGTGCTGGGCTACGCCGTCACGGCTCTGATCGCGGCGTTTGCCCTTGTCTGCCTGATCATCGCGACCCGCGAACTGGCGGCCTTTTCAAGGCTGGCGCGGATCGACACGCTGCACCGCGAGGCCGATGCGGCGCTGGCGGGGGCGGACCTGAAGCAGGCGCGGGGCGTGGTGCGGGACCTGACGCAGCTTTACGCGGGCCGCGACGATACCAGCTGGGGCCGCGATCGGCTGCGCGACTATGGCCCCGAGCAGATGGATGCCGCCAGCCTGCTGGGACTGGCCGAGACGGAACTGCTGGCGCCGCTGGACCGGGCCGCGGCGCGCGAGATCGAGGCCGCCGCACGGCAGGTGGCGACGGTGACGGCGGTGGTGCCGCTGGCCTTTGCCGACGTGATCGCCGCGCTGACGTCGAACCTGCGGATGATCCGGCGGATCGCCGAGATCTATGGCGGGCGGTCGGGCACGCTGGGAAGCTGGCGGCTGGCCCGTGCGGTGATGACGCATCTTGTGGCCACGGGCGCCGTGGCGGTTGGCGACGACCTGATTGGCTCGGTCGCCGGAGGAAGCCTTTTGTCCAAGGTGTCGCGCCGGTTCGGCGAGGGGATCGTGAACGGCGCGCTGACCGCGCGGGTGGGCGTGGCGGCCATGGAAGTGTGCCGCCCCTTGCCGTTCCGGGCGGGCAAGCGCCCCTCGGTGACGCGGATGGTGCAACGGGCGCTGACCGGGCTCTTCAGCGGGGTTAACAAAGGGTAAACGACCGGCATTTTTCGCTCGGTGCGTCGGTATTTTCGCCCCAAGGCAGGTGGAGCCTCACGACTTTTCCCAAATTAGCGGGAAATCGTTAACGTCCGGTCGCGGGGCCGTGCGTCAGAACGGGTTGCCCAGCTTCGGGATGCCACCGGGCAGGGTCTCGCGGTTCACGACGCCCGCGCGCAGGGTCTGGCCGATGCGGTGCGCGAGCGCCGACCAGGCGGCGGCCTTGGTCGGGGAAAGCTCTGACTGCAGCGTGGTGTCGAAGAGATCGAGCCATGTCGAGAACATGCCCGGCTTGACGTTGCCCGCCTGCACATGGGCCTGCATGGCATTGCCCACGTAGCACCGCTCGTGCAGGATCGTGTTGGCCCAGAAATCGCTGACGCGGGCCTCGTGCGCGGGCCAGTCGGTGACATGGGCGGCAAAGACCGGTGCCAGCCCGGGATGGGCGCGGCACGCGGCGTAGAAGGCCGCCACGACGCGCTCGATCTCGGCGCGGGTGATCTCGAAACGGGGGGGCAGGGCCGGTGTCATGGCCTCGAATCTGGCCGCTGGATGGGCCGGATGCAATGGCAAACACGATTCGGAAAACATGGTTAATGCCGCCGGTTTGCCGGAAATCGGCACGTCGGTATCGCGCCGGTATTTGGGTGGTGTGCCGACGGTGTGGATTTTGCTGATCCGGCGGGTTAACGGGGCGGGCGTTGCAAAAGCCTTGAGAAGGCTTTTGCCAAGACTTTTCTGAAAAGTCTTGGCGCGGGTGGTGAGCCCGGGTTCTACGGCTTGCTCCTTGGAACGCGCGCACCTATAACGCCCCCCATCATGACCCGCTTTGCGATCATCATTCGAATTACATGCCCGGCGCTCTGAGAGACACGAGCCGCCGGGACAAGGCGTATGGACGCACCGCGCCGCCCCCACCCAGAGATTGAAATGCCAGTGACAAAGGACGTCACAGATGTGTTCTGACACACCCGATTACAAAGACACGCTCAACCTGCCGCAGACCGAGTTCCCGATGCGCGCGGGCCTGCCGAAACGCGAGCCCGAGTGGCTGGAACGGTGGAACGGCCTGAAGGTCTATGACCGCCTGCGCGAGAAGGCGGACGCCGAGCCGCGCCAGCCGTTCACCCTGCATGACGGCCCTCCTTACGCCAACGGGCACCTGCATATCGGCCATGCGCTGAACAAGATCCTGAAGGACATGGTGGTGCGGTCCCAGCAGATGATGGGGCGCGATGCGCGCTATATCCCGGGCTGGGATTGCCACGGCCTGCCGATCGAATGGAAAATCGAGGAAGAGTACCGCAAGAAAGGCCAGAACAAGGACGCGGTGGATATCGTCGATTTCCGCGCCGAGTGCCGCAAGTTTGCCGAAGGCTGGATCGACATCCAGCGCGACGAGTTCAAGCGGCTGGGCGTGACCGGGAAATGGGAAAAGCCTTACCTGACGATGGATTTCCGCGCCGAGCGGATCATCGCGGAGGAGTTCCAGACATTCCTGATGAACGGGACTTTGTACCAGGGCTCGAAGCCGGTGATGTGGTCGCCGGTGGAGAAGACCGCGCTGGCCGAGGCGGAGGTGGAGTACCACGACAAGGAGAGCTTTACGGTTTGGGTGAAGTTCGCCGTGGCCGAGGGCCACGGCGACCCCGGCCCCCGAACCGGGGTCTCGAAGAGCGAAGAGGTCCCGGGTCAGGCCCGGGACGGGTTGGCGGGTGCCTACGTCGTCATCTGGACCACCACGCCCTGGACCATGCCGTCGAACAAGGCGGTCGTTTATGGCGAGGACATCGCCTATGGCCTTTACGAGGTCACGGGCACGCCGGAAGAGTGCTGGGCCAATGTGGGCGACAGGTTCATCCTGGCGGACAAGCTGGCTGCCGACGTGATGGGTCGCGCTTGGCTGAACGATGACCAGTGGAGCCGTGTGCGGGACGTGAGTGCCGATGAGTTGAAAGGTCTGAGCCTGAAGCACCCGCTGCATGGCGCCGAAGGCTCGAACGGAGAGTGGGACGATCTGCGTGATTTCCGGGCGGCCGATTTCGTGACCGACGAGGAAGGCACCGGGTTCGTGCATTGCGCGCCCAGCCACGGGATGGAGGAATACGAGCTCTATCGTGGCCTCGGGATGCTGGATCAGGTCATCACCTATAACGTGATGGACGATGGCGGTTTCCGCGCCGATCTGCCGTTCTTTGGCGGGACCTATATCCTTGACCGCAAGGGCAAGGAGGGCAACGCCAACAAGGCGATCATCGACAAGCTGGTCGAGGTGGGTGGCCTCTTGGCGCGGGGCAAGATCAAGCACAGCTATCCGCATTCGTGGCGGTCGAAGGCGCCGGTGATCTATCGCAACACGCCGCAATGGTTTGCCGCGATCGATCGCGAGGTGGGCGACGGGCAGGACGAGAGCGGCACCACGATCCGGCAGCGTGCGCTGACGGAGATCGGCAAGGTGCAGTGGACTCCGAAGACAGGGCGTAACCGTCTGTATTCCATGATGGAATCGCGGCCGGACTGGGTTCTGTCGCGGCAACGGGCCTGGGGCGTGCCGCTGACCTGCTTCGTCAGGAAGGGCGCGATGCCCACCGACGAGGGCTTTCTGCTGCGGGATAAGAAGGTCAATGCCCGCATCCTGGAGGCGTTCGAGGCCGAGGGTGCGGATGCGTGGTACAAGGACGGGGCCAAGGAGCGGTTCCTGGGCAATGACTATGACCCGAACGAGTGGGAGAAGGTCGACGACATTCTCGACGTCTGGTTCGACTCTGGCTCGACCCATGCGTTCGTGTTGCGCGACCGCGAGGACGGGTCCGAGGACGGGATGGCGGATCTGTATCTTGAAGGCACGGACCAGCACCGGGGGTGGTTCCATTCGTCCATGCTGCAAAGCTGCGGCACGACGGGGCATGCGCCGTACCGCGGCGTGCTGACCCACGGGTTCACGCTGGACGAGAAGGGCAACAAGATGTCCAAGTCGCTCGGCAACACGATCGTGCCCGAGGAAGTGGTCAAGCAGTATGGCGCGGATATCCTGCGGTTGTGGGTGGCGCAGACCGACTATACCAACGATCAGCGGATCGGGCCGGAGATCCTGAAAGGGACCGCCGACAGCTATCGCCGGCTGCGCAACACGATGCGGTTCCTGCTGGGGGCGCTGAGCCATTTCAGCGAGGATGACCGGGTTGAGCCGGAGGACATGCCGGAGCTGGAGCGCTGGGTGCTGCACCGGCTGGCGGAGCTGGATCACAAGGTGCGCACGGGCTATGCCGCCTATGATTTCCAGGGGGTGTTTCAGGCGCTCTTCAACTTCGCCACGGTGGAGCTCTCTGCCTTCTACTTCGATATCCGCAAGGATGCGCTTTACTGCGACGGGGACACGGCCCGGCGGCGGGCGGCGCGGACGGTGATGGATATCCTGTTCCACCGCCTGACCACGTGGCTGGCGCCAGTGCTGGTCTTCACCATGGAAGAGGTCTGGCTGGAGCGGTTCCCGGGCGACGAGAGCTCGGTCCACCTGGTGGATATCCCCGAGACGCCGAAGGAATGGCTGAACGAGCCGCTGGCGGCGAAATGGGCCACGGTGCGGCAGGCGCGGCGCGTGGTGACGGCAGCGCTGGAGGTGCAGAGGACCGACAAGGTGATCGGGGCGAGCCTGGAGGCCGCGCCGGTGGTGCATGTGCGGGATGCCGAGGCGCTGGAGGTGCTGAAATCGGTCAATTTCGACGATATCTGCATCACCTCCGATATCCGGCTGACGGACGATCCAAGCCCGGCGGAGGCGTATCGGCTGCCGGAAGTGGATGGCGTGACCGTGGTGTTCGAGCGAGCGGAGGGCGAGAAGTGCCAGCGGTGCTGGAAGATCCTGCCGGATGTGGGGACGCACAAGCATCCGGGGACCTGTGCGCGGTGTGATGCGGCGTTGGGATGACGGTGGGGTGAAACCCCACCCTACGACATGACGGATGACGAGATTGCCGAAGTGTTGATGCGGCTGGCGCGGGCGCGTGGGACGGGCAGGACATTCTGCCCGTCCGAGGCGGCGCGGGCGTTGTCGGGTGACTGGCGGAAATTGATGCCGCGGGTGCGTGAGGTGGCGGCAGGGCTGCCGCTGGTGGCGACGCAGAAGGGCCAGGCCGTAGATCCGGTGGCGGCCAAGGGGCCGATCCGGTTGGGATTGGCCGAAGGAGAGACGTGATGCCACCCATCCAGACGATTTCGACCGGGTTCGTGGTGGCCATGGTCGGGTTCTTCAGTTCCTTTCCCATCGTGCTGCAGGGATTGGCCGCCGTGGGCGCCTCGCCCGCTCAGGCGGCGTCGGGGCTGATGGCGGCGGCGCTGGCGATGGCGCTGGCGGGGATCGTGCTGAGCCTGTGGACGAAGATGCCCGCCTCGGTCGCTTGGTCGACGCCTGGGGCGGCGCTGCTGGCGGTGACGGCCCCTGTGGAGGCGGGGTTTGCCGGCGCGGTGGCGGGGTTCCTGGTGGCGGGAGCTTTGACGGTGATCTCGGGGCTTTGGCGGCCTTTGGGGCGGCTGGCGGCTGCGATACCGGCGCCGCTGGCACAGGCGATGCTGGGGGGCGTGCTGATGCCGCTGGTGGTGGTGCCGGTGCTGGCGGTGGCCGAGACGCCGGCTGTGATCGGGCCGATCCTGGCGGCGTGGTTCCTGCTGGGGCGGATCAACAAGTCGTTGGCGGTGCCGGGAGCCGTGGCAGCGGCGGGGATCACGGTGCTGGTCTACGGTGACTTGGCCGCGTTCGATGCCGGGGGGTGGATGACGGTGCCGGTGTTCGTGATGCCGGAGTTTTCGCTGGCCGCAGTCCTGGGGATCGGCCTGCCGCTCTACGTGGTCACGATGGCGACCCAGAACGTGCCCGGGCTGGCGGTCTTGCGGGCGCATGGCTATGCGCCGGAGCCGGGGCCCCTGTTGAGCGTGGTGGGCGGGTTCAGCGTGCTGTCGGCGCCCGGCGGCGCGCCGCAGACCTGCCTTGCGGCGATCACGGCGGCGATGTGCGCGGACGAGGACAGCCATCCGGACCCTGCGCAGCGCTATTGGTCGGCGGTGATGGCGGGGGTCTTCTATTGCGTGCTGGGGGTGTTCGCCGGCGTGATCACGGCCTTTGCGGGCCTTGCGCCCCCGATGGTGATGGCCAGCGTGGCGGGGGTTGCCTTGCTGGGCGTGTTCGCCAATTCGACCGCGGCCGCGTTGGAGGATGCGGGGTATCGCGAGGCGGCGGTGATCACCTTTGTCGTCACGGCCTCGGGCGTGACGGTGTTCGGACTGGGCGGGGCCGTCTGGG
>NZ_JASHIZ010000020.1 GCF_030733425.1 Roseovarius sp. MMSF_3350 | reverse complement strand
CCCCCGACGCGGTATCATCATTCGAAGTCTACGATCGAGTCGACCAACTCTTTTCCGTAGGTCTCGTAGTAGCCTTCATAGGCGGATG
Source organism: Roseovarius sp. MMSF_3350 (assembly GCF_030733425.1). GTDB lineage: Bacteria > Pseudomonadota > Alphaproteobacteria > Rhodobacterales > Rhodobacteraceae > Roseovarius. The sequence continues at coordinate 88,370 of NZ_JASHIZ010000020.1, read as the reverse complement.
CGATGGACTCCTGGAAGGCCGCCTTTTGTTCGGCCGACAACTCGTTCACCTTCATGCCGCGCTCTTTGAGCGTTTCGACGCCGGTGGTTTCGACGTTGTCCACGTAGCCGCGCATGGCGGTCACGGCCTCTGCCGCAGCCTTCTCGAAAGCGGCTTTTTGTTCGTCGTCAAGACCGTCCCAGAACGGTTTGGACACGAGCAGCATGGCGGGTGAATAGACGTGACCGGACAGGGTCAGATATTCCTGCACTTCGTCGAGCTTGACCGATACAATGACGGACAACGGGTTTTCCTGACCGTCGATCACGCCCTGCTGCAGCGACGAGACCACCTCCGGCCATGCCATCGGCGTCGGTGCGGCCCCCATCGCGTTGAAAGCCGCGAGGTGCACGGGGTTTTCCATGGTGCGGATCTTCAGGCTTTCGACATCGGCCGGGGTTTCGATGGCATTCCGGTTGTTGGTGATGTGGCGAAAGCCTTGTTCGCCCCAGGCCAGACCGTGCAGGCCGACATTGTCGAACTTGCCGAGGATTTCCTGGCCGATCGGACCATCCAGTACGGCGCGGGCATGATCGAGATCGCGGAACAGGAACGGGATGTCGAAGACGCCGGTGTCAGGCACGAAATTGGCCAGAGTGCCGGACGAAACGATGGTGGCTTCGATGGTGCCGAGTTGCAGCCCCTCGATGACTTCACGCTCGCCTCCGAGGCCTGAGGAGGGGAAATGGTTGAATTCGAACGCGTCGCCGGTTTCGGCCTTGACGACCTCTTCGAACTTCTGCGCCGCGACGCCGTAATGGCTGTCGGGGGCCAAGGCGTAGCCGATCTTGACTTCGGTCTGTGCGAGGGCCGGAAGCCCTATTGCAAAGAAGATGCCGGTCGAGACCAGCCCGCGGGTAATGAACGTCATGGTTTTCCTCCCGTTTAACGTTTACTTTAGCTACACACGTATTTTTAAGGTGACAACCCCGTCTCAGAGCGCTGCGCGCGGCGGGCTTATCCGCCGCCTTGTTGCTTTCTGAAAAGGCGAACCAGTTCCGGCACGTAGGCATCGGCAGGACCGGTTTCGACCGTCGCTGCCAGGGCGGCTGACACGCCATCGGCGACTGTCATGCGCGCACCTGCAGCTTCGGACATGCTGCGGTAATAGTCTATGTCCTTCCGAGCGTTCGAAACGAAAAAGGGCAGGGCCTCGCGATCCTGCGATATGATGTATGGGGCGAGCCGATCCAGCGCGGCGCTCGCGCCGCCGCCCCCCGCCAGGACATCGACGAAAACCTTCGGGTCGATGCCGGTATCGGCGGCCTGGGCGGCGGCCTCGGCCAGCAGGGTCATGAAGCCGACCGAGACGTAATTGTGCAAAAGCTTCAGACGGTGACCGTGGCCGAGCGGGCCGACGTGATCTACATTCTCGGTGAACGCGGCAAGAACGGGTCGCACCTTGTCCAGCGTCTCGCCCGCACCGCCAACCAGAAGGTTCAAGGTCCCTTCGTGGGCATGTATCGCGGTGCGTGTCATGGGAGCATCAAGATAATCACCGCCCGCCTTTCGGATGAGGGCTGCCATTTGCAGGGTCGACTCGGGCAGCGCTGTCGAGCAGTCGACCACGATCGTGCCCGGGCGTAGTGAATCGGCAAGGCCGTTCGAAGAACTGACAATCGTTTCGATCTGGGGGGAGCCGGTTACGCAAAGTATCACGACGTCAGAGGCCGCGGCGACCTCGGATGTTGTCCTACAGGCACTGGCCCCGAGCGCGACCAGGTCATCGGTGGGCTGGTTGCCGGGGTGATCGAGAAAGCTGAGCGCAAAGTCGCTTTGCATCAGGATGTTGCGGGCGATGCCGTGGCCCATGAGCCCGACGCCAATGATGCCGACTTGCATGTGTTTGCCTTTCAGGTTGCGATTATACAGAGGGCCTCCGGACGCGGCCTAGTCCGCGTTGATCCAGATCGCCTTTGTATCGAGATATTCTTCCATGTGCTCGGTCCCGCCCTCACGACCGTAGCCCGACATCTTGACGCCGCCGAAGGGCACGGCTGGGTCGATGGCATGGTACATGTTGACCCAGACCGATCCGGCCTTCAGTCGATGCGCCAGTTTGTGCGCCGTGCCGAGATGGGTCGAGAAGACGCCTGCTGCCAGGCCGTAGGGTGTGGCGTTGGCTCGGGTTACGACCTCTTCCAGATCATCGAACGGCAGGGCCGAGATGACGGGGCCGAAAATTTCCTCTCGCGCGACGCTCATTGTATCGGTGACGCCGCCAAAAACGGTCGGTTGGAAAAAGTGCCCGGCCGCAAGCTCCGGCCCCTCGGCCCGTGCGCCGCCGGTGATTACGTCGGCACCTTCGCGCGGTCCCGCATCGAGGTAGCCCGCGATACGCTCGGCCTGACGGGCCGAGATGATCGGGCCGATCTCGGTTTCCTCGTGTATACCGTGACCGATGCGCAGACCAGCGGCATAGTCGGCCACGCGGCGCACGAATTCATCATGAATTTCGCGCGCCACGAACAGGCGCGACCCGGCAATGCAGATTTGCCCGGAATTGGCGAAGACGGCCATGGCGGCGACGGGAACCGCCTTTTCGATATCGGCGTCCCGGCACACGATGACGGGCGACTTGCCCCCCAGTTCCAGCGAGACACGCTTCAGGTTTCCGGTCGCGGCCCGGGCAATGGCCTGGCCGGTGGCGGTCGAGCCGGTGAAGACGATCTTGTCGACGCCTTCGTGTTCGGCCAGTGCGGCGCCGGCCTCGTTGCCCAGGCCCGTGACGATGTTCAACACACCGTCGGGCAGGCCGGCCTCCTGCATGATCCGGGCGATCATCAGGACGGTCAGCGACGCCTCTTCGGACGGTTTCAGGACGACTGTGCAGCCGGTTGCGATGGCTGGCGCGATCTTCCAGACCGAGCCGGCGATCGGGGCATTCCACGGTATTATCGCGCCGACGACGCCGATGGGGTCGCGCACCGTCTGAGAGTAGATGTCACCGGGAAAAGAATTGGGGATTGTAGAGCCGTGGATCGCCACGGCCTGACCTGCGTAGAAGCGCAGCATCCCCAGCACCCGCCGGCTGTTGGCGAGCGTGCGCTGGATCGGCATTCCCATATCGAGCGTATCGGAAAGACAGAGGTTATCCCATTCCTTCTCGAAGCGGTCAGCTATTCGCAGGAGCAGCGCCTGACGTTCGAACGGCGTCCATTTCGACCACGGGCCTTCGAACGCCGCGCGTGCCGCCTTGACGGCCGCATCGACATCCGCCGGGCCGCCCTTGGGCACGGTGCCCAGCAGGGCGCCGTCAGCCGGATTGCGGGCCTCGATGGTCTCGCCCGAATGGGCATCGCACCAATTCCCGTCAATGAACATCGGGCGGTGCCCGCCGTCATAAAGAGCGGCTGCCGCTGCGCTCCAGTCCTTCATGGCGCCCTCGCCTTGCGTGATTGTATTGTCCGTCGAAACCAGCGGTATGTTCCCGCGGCCGACTATGCCGCTGTTTACACCAGCGGGTTTCCGAATGACCAGCGGATAACGGCTTCTTGTTTCAGGAGGCAAATTGAACGACCGGATCCGATCGACAAGATCCTGGAGGATTCCGGCGTCGCGAAGATGACGCTGTACAACCATGGGCCGAGCAATTGGGCCTGCTCAAGGAGGGTGTCATCGCCACCGCCCATGGCGCGGCATGCCCGATATGGCGGCCCGGATGATGATGCAGCCCTCGCCGAGGCATAGTTGCCTGCGCCGGTCCGTCTCGCGCCCGGATACAGCACAAGGTTGGTCGCTTCCCGCGCGTGTCGTAGAATGCGGGTCATGGGGTACGTGACATCTCTTTTCGCGCGTAAGGTGGTCGCCGCGGCTGGCGACGGAATCGACGCGGCCGAGATGCTGTCTTTGGTCAACATCGATATCGATTGCTCTTGGAATACCAAGCAGATGATCCCGGCCGAGCGTTACTACGACATGCTTGAAAGGATCGCCGACCAGATCGATGCGACCGACCTGCCGGTGCGCACGGGGGCCTCGATGCGGCTTGACGAATACGGTGCGCTCGGGCTGGCGTTCAAGGCGGCGACGACGCTTGGCGCGTCCTATGCGCGGGTGGAACGCTATGCGCGCCTATGGACCAGCGTCGCGGAATATGAGCTGCGGCCCACGGTCGGGGGCACGCTTTTTGTCCTGCACCGTACGGGCGAACGGCGCCTCGGTATGCGGCTATCGAACGAGGCTACCCTCGCGAGCGCGGTGTCCATCGCAAGGCAAGTCTGCCCGGAGCCGCTCACGCCCTTGGAAGTGCTGGTCCGGCACCCCGCACCGCGCCGGATCACCGCGCACGAAAAGTGGTTCGGCTGCCCGGTGCGCTTTGGCGCCGAACTGGACGCAATCCTCTATGCCGAGGAAACGCTGGCGCGGCCCAACATCCTGGGGGACGAGGGGATCTCGAAATACCTCATCACGCATCTGGACGCCGAGCTGTCCGAGATCACCCGGGAGCCGGCGCTGGTTACACAGGCAAAAGCATCCATTGCCCAAGCCCTGAGCGAGGGCGCGCCGAGGATGGCCGAGATCGCCAGTGGCCTCGGACTCAGTGCGCGGTCGTTTCACAGGCGGCTCTCCGAGCATGGACTGAGCTTTCAGACCCTGACCGAGCAAACCCGCCGCGACCTCGCCGAGGGACTCTTGCAAGACGACAGCCGCTCATTGGCCGAAATCGCGTTCCTCACCGGCTTCTCCGAGCAGAGCGCCTTTACCCGGGCGTTCAGACGCTGGGTCGGCACGACGCCAGCGGCCTTTCGCAAGGATATGGCCCGCCGCTGACAGGCGCATTGGCGGCGGTGGTCAATAGGCTGGCATCGCCGGTCAATACCGGACCGCATCAGGGCGCCTATTCCGTGGCTGTCGAAACCGAAGCCAAGGAGAAACCCGATGCAAGACCACCCGATCCTCGTTATTGGTGCGACCGGCAAGACCGGCCACCGCGTCGCCAGCCGCCTCGAGGCGCGTGGCCTTCCCGTGCGCCGCGGCGCGCGCAGGTCCGCAACGCCTTTCGACTGGGAGGCGCCGGAGACCTGGGCATCGGCCCTGCGCGGGGTTCGCGCAGCCTATGTCACCTACTTTCCCGATCTTGCCTTTCCGGGGGCCTTGGAAAAGCTCGAGTCGCTGTGCGAGACAGCCCGCGATGTGGAGGTCGAGCACCTCGTACTGCTCTCTGGTCGTGGCGAGCACCATGCGCGGTTGGGTGAAGACGTGGTGCGCAGTTCAGGCCTTGACTTCACCATTGTCCGGGCCGCCTGGTTCGCGCAGAACTTCTCTGAAGGGTACCTGCGTGATCCTGTCTTGGCGGGTGTCCTGCCGATGCCCGGCGGCGATGTCGCCGAGCCCATCATCGACATCGACGATATTGCCGACGTCGTGGTTACGGCGCTGACCGAAGACGGGCACAGGGGCGAACTTTACGAGGTGACCGGCCCACGTCTGATGTCATTCGCGGACATGGCGGCCGAGCTGTCCCGGGCGACCGGGCGCGAGATCCGGCATATCCCGATCAGCTTCGAGGAATTCCACGGCAATATTGCCGAAGCTGGCGGCCCCTTCGTCGCCGACGTCTTCACAGCCATCGCGCGCGAAACCCTGGACGGGCGCAACGCCCATACCACGGACGGCGTGACGCGCGCGCTTGGCCGCGTCCCCCGCGATTTTGCAGATTTCGCCCGGGACGCGGCGCGAACCGGGGCCTGGACCAGCGCCGCCTGACGCCGTGCCGAGAAAGAAGGACGGCATGAGACGTAAAGTCGAGAAGGTGCTGTCAGACCAATTCGACCTCGTCTTTCCCTTGAGCAGTGAGGCTGTTCTTTAATGCCGCGCGGTGTACGGGGCGCCACCCCGAACGCAAGGTCAGATGCGCGGAGCCATTCTGTTGCCTGCGGTTTCCTGCTGGCCGACATGCGCCGGCCAGTAGGTTGCAATTCAACTGGAAACCAGCCCCGACATGCGGATCGGCAAGGACGTGAAGCGCTGGCCGGTTGCGTGATAGACCGCGTTGCCGATCGCGGCGGCGGTGCCGACTATCCCCATCTCGCCGATCCCCTTGACCCCAAGCGGGTTCACGTAGTCGTCCTGCTCTTCCAGCATCTCGACACGCACCTCGCGGATGTCCGCGTTCACCGGAATCAAGTATTCCGCGATATTGGCATTCAGGAACCGCGAACGCGCCTTGTCCACTTCGGTCGCCTCGTGAAGCGCGGAGCTGATCCCCCAAACCATGCCGCCGAGAAGCTGACTGTGCGAGGTCTTGCGGTTCAGCCAGGTGCCCGCCGTAAATGCGCCGTGAATGCGAGGCACCCGGATCTCATGGGTCCAGCGGTTGACGTGGACCTCCACCATCTCGGCGCCGAAGGCGAACATCGCGAACTCCGGTGTCACCGGCCCTGCCGAGCCGTACCCGCCCTTAAAGGTCGCTGCGACCAACTGATCGGTCAGGGCCGGATGGCGGAACTCTCCGATCACCTCGATCTCGCCTTCAGGGAGCATGGAGAGCGCTTCGGCCAGGCTCTGGCTTTGGCCGTCAGGGCCGCGCAGCGTGCCGTCCTCAAGCGTGACGGTTGACGGATCGACGCCCGCCAGCGGGCCGTCCGACATTGCCGACACGCGCGACGCCACCTGTCGGCCGATCTTCAAGCAGCCATCATGGACAGCCGAGCCGGCCGATGCAGCCGTGGTCGAGCCGCCGGAAATAGGCGCCACCGGGAAACTTGCCTCGCCCATAACGACATCCACCGCCTCGACGGGCAGCCCCAGCCGCGCCGCCGCGATCTGGGCCATGATAGTATAGGTGCCGGTGCCCACATCATGCGCGGCCAACGCCACGTAGGCACCCCCAGACGCCTGCATCCGGACCCGCGCGTTCGATGCCAGGATGTTGGTCGGGTACGTCGCTGTCGCGCAGCCGTAGCCCACGAGCCAGTCGCCATCGGTCATCGATCCGATTTCCGGACTACGGTCGGCCCAGCCGAAGCTTTCGGATACCGCGTCGTAGCTCTCCATCAGCGACCGCGAGGAAAATGGCACGCCTTCTGTCGGATGCTTCTTGGTGTCGTTTACGCGGCGTAGTTCGACCGGGTCCATGTTCAGCTTCCACGCCAGCTCGTCCATCGCGGATTCCAGGCCCCAGAAGGTCTGCATCTCGTTTGGTGCGCGCATGAATCCGCCCGTATTCGTGTCGGACCGCGACAGGCGCTGCTCGGTACGGATGTTGGGGCAGCCATACATGGCGCGCGTGATGTGGGTGCCCGGATTGACCACCGAGTCGAATTGCGAGGTCTGAGAAGTCTCGATATGCTCGAAAGCTGTCAGTTTGCCGTCGGCGTCGGCGGCCAGGCGGAACTTCTGCTCGGTTTCCGGACGAAAGGTTGCGACGGTGTACATCTGCGGACGGGTCACGATCAGCCGAACCGGCGCGCCCACCCCCTTGGCCGCGGCAATGGTCAGCATCGTGTATGGCGTGATCCCGGCCTTGGCCCCGAAGGCGCCGCCGACGAAAGGTGAAATGACGCGAACGGATGTTTCGGGCAGACCGTAGGCCCCGGCGATGCCCGCGCGCAGGGTTCGCACCGATTGCGACGGCATCCAGACCGTCAGGCGGTCGCCGCGCCATTCGGCGGTCGCTGAGAACATCTCCATAGGATTGTGATGCTGGAACGGGGTGGTGAAGGTCATGTCCACGGACTGGGCCGCACCGTCGAGGCCTGCCTGCAGGTCCCCTTTCGTTAGAACCATTCCGTCGCTGTCCTCACCCGCGCCAATGACGAAACTGTCCTCGGGCGACATGTGGATGCGCGAGTCCGCTTCCTGATACTCGACCCGCACCAGATCAGCCCCCCGCCGGGCCGCGGCGGCTGTCTCGGCGACGACATATGCGACCGGCTGCCCGGCATACTTGATCTCGGTCCCTTCCATCGGCCAGAAGGACGCCGACCCGGGGCCGCCGGCGTAGAAGCCTTTGACTGTCTTGTAGTCCGGAAGGGTTTCATGGGTGAAGACAGCCACGACGCCCGGCTCGGCCTCGGCCGCGCTGGTGTCGATTGACGAGACGGTGCCGACCGCGATGGCCGAGCAGGCGAGTGCCCCGTGCAGCATGCCGGCCGGGATCTCGTCGGCGGCATATGTGGCCGCACCGGTCACCTTGCGGCGGGCATCCGTGCGAGTGACGCGCGTGTTCAGTGTCGTGGCCATCATTTGCCTCCCATGCGAGATTTCAAGGTCATCAGGGCCCCGGCGACCACGTCGGCCCCGAGCGCGATCTTGTAGGCCGATCCGTCAAGCGGTTCGGCCTCCTCGAAGGCGATCCGGCCCGCCTCTCGCGCTGTCTCTTCGGTCAGGGGCTGACCGCGCAGGCTGTCCTCGGCTGCGGTTGCGCGCCATGGAACCGACGCCACGCCGCCAAGCCCAACACGGACGTCGCGCACGGTCTCCCCCTCCATCTCGACCCCTACGGCTGCCGACGCTGAAGCGAACGCGTAACTCTCGCGGTCGCGGGCCTTGAGGTAGATGCTGTTGGCCATTGCGGGAATGATTGGTAGCGAGATCTCGGTGACGATCTCGCCGGGTTTGAGGACGGTCTCGACCTCGGGGTTATCGCCGGGACGTACGTGCAATTCGTTGAACGGGATGGTCCGGGTGCCGCCGGGGCCTTGGACGACCACTTTGGCGTCGAAGGCGACCAGCGCCTGCGCGAGATCGCCCGGATACATTGCCACGCAGGCGTCGGAGCCGCCGAAAATCGCGTGGTGCGCGGTTTCCCCGCCGTCGAGGGCAGCACAACCGGAACCCGGATCGCGCTTGTTGCACTGGGCGTAAGCGGTGTCGCGAAAGTACGGGCAACGTGTCCGTTGCAAGATGTTTCCGCCCAGCGTCGCGACATTGCGCAGTTGCGGGCTGGCGGCCTTCCAGAGTGTCTCCGAAAGCGCAGGGAAGGCATCGATGACGGCCTGATCGTCAGCCACCGTGGCCATTTTGGCAAGCGCCCCGAAACGCATCCGGTCCGAGCCGACCTCGTAGCTTTCAAGAGAGCCGATGCCGCTGATGTCGACGAGCGTTTCGGGTTCGAGGACACCGATCTTCATCAAGTCGACCATCGTGGTACCACCGGCAATGATAAGCGTTCCGTCCGCTTTCGCGGCTTCGGTCGCGTCGCCAAGGTTGCCGGGGCTGGAATAGCTGAAGTTTTTCATGATCTCACCCTTCCTGCTGGTCGCGAACCTGCTCGATGGCAGCGACGATGTTCGGGTAGGCGCCGCAGCGGCAGAGGTTGCCGCTCATGTATTCGCGGATCTCGGCGGCGTCCGACGCATGGCCTTCCTCGATGCACGCTATGGCCGACAGGATCTGTCCGGGTGTGCAATATCCGCACTGGAACGCGTCATTCTCGGCAAAGGCGGTCTGCATCGGATGCAGATCACCGGTCGGATCGGCGAGACCTTCTACAGTCACGATCTCTGCGCCCTCGGCCGTGACCGCCAGGGTGAGGCAGGAGTTTACGCGGGTGCCGTCGAGCAGAATGGTGCAGGCCCCGCACTGACCCTGGTTGCAACCGATCTTGGTCCCTGTCAGCCCGAGATTGTCGCGCAGTGCCTCTACGAGCGTCGTCCGTGGTTCGACGCTGACGTGCCGGGTCTTGCCGTTGACCGTCATCTCGATTGTGCGCGCGTGGGCGCTTGCTTCGGCTTCTTGGGCCTTGGCGGCGCCGACGGCCATGCCAAGAGAACTCGCAGCTGCGGAACTGCCTTTCAGAAAGCCGCGCCGGGACACTCCGGGTTGGCGAATATCAGGGGGAGTACTGGACATATGGGGAGCTTTCGTTACTGCCGGTACGGCTGGCAGCTAACTTGCGGTCGCCCTCCGGCAAGGGGCCTCTAGAGCTTGAAATTCCTGATGGATTTTGTCGTCAGAGCTTAAGCACAGGGCGGGCCTGCTAAAATCAGAAGGGGAATGTCCTGAATCTTTTTTGCGCTTGAATCAAAGAACAAACGTCTTGGGCAAGCCTATGGCGATCGTAATTCGCGCCGTGACATTGACGACTGCGCGGCTGTATCGCGGTCTCGTCGGCTGAACCACGGTGCGCAGTCGGCCGGCCTTTGCGGAACAGCGGTTCACACCTCCCAGTAGTAGGCAAAATAACCTTCGGACAGACCAAGACGCAGCGTTTGCCGGAACCGGGCTTTCGCATTTCGGACAACGGTTTTCTCGGCGGCGACCCAGACAAAGCGGTCAGGTCCCTGTGGCAAAGGAGCCTCTGACAGGCGATCCCACAGCGACTCTCCTCGGTTCCTTACGCACCAGCTCAGATCGATGCCGTCCGGCCGAGAGAGGTCACAGATATCCGCCTCGGTGCCTACCTCCAGCAGGGCGTGACCACGCCGGTCGGGCGCAGACGTCTGAAGGATTCGGCGGATAGCGGGGATTGCGGTTTCATCCCCGGCGATCAGGATATTCTGGCCGGGCGGGAACCCGCCGCTGCCCGGCCCGCTGATGCCGACAAGGTCGCCGCGCTGCGCCGTTCTCGCCCAAGCCGTGGTACGACCGCCTTCATGTTCGAAGACGTCGAAGGTGAAGCGCTCGCGTTCAGGATCAAGCTCGACGAATGTATAGGCCGCGCGATGCAGGCTATCGGCGCCGAGGGGCATCACGGTACGGCCGTTATCATCAAGGCGAGGCCAGACGGGCGTACGCCCGTCGGGTGGCAACAGAAGTGAGAAATGCATCCCGCGTTCTGCCGACAGGCGCCGGGTATCGGAACATTCCAGTTCGACGCGCAGGAAATTGGGGCCGACGCGGCGGATGCCGTGCACAGTCGCGGTCGTGAAGTTGAGGGGGGCACGATTCCTCAGGATATCCCCGTGCCATGTCGCGCCCGAGGTCAACCCGGGCGCGACATGGTCGAGGGTATAGTGCAAATAGTCACGGATATTCTGAAGCGCGGCCGCATCGACGGCGTCGATATCGACCTGCAGGGTTGCACGGCTGGCTTCGAGCGAAACCGTCGCGAGCGGCACGGTGACGATCAGGCCCCTGTCAGTCTCTTCCACGAGCAGTTCAGCATCTCGGGCATGTGCGGAGATGTGGGTGATGAGGTCTACCGGCAAGACGCCACGAAAGACCGCCGATGCGTGCAATGTCTTGCTCACGATGCGATCCCTTTCGTCGTGGGCGCAGGTTCTGCGAAATGTCGGCCTATGGGCAACATGACCGGTTTTCCGGAAGTGGGATCCGGGATAATGCGGCAGGCCACACCGAAAACTTCTTGCACCATGGGTTCGGTCAGAACCAGTTCGGGCGCGCCGGACGCATGTACCTTGCCGCGACGGAGTGCAACAAGGTGGTCGGCATAACGCGCGGCAAGATTGAGGTCGTGCAGGACCATGACGATGGTCGTGCCACGCGCTTGGTTAAGATCGACCAGCAGATCCAGAATTTCGACCTGGTGCGCGATATCCAGGAAGGTCGTCGGTTCGTCGAGCAGCAATATATCCGTTTCCTGCGCCAGGGCCATGGCGATCCAGACCCGCTGGCGCTGTCCGCCAGACAGCTGGTCGACCTCGCGGTCGGCAATGTCGGTGGTTCGGGTCGCCTCCAACGCCGCGGCAATCGCGACGTCATCGGCACGGGTCCAGCGCGACAGAATACCCTGATGCGGATGGCGGCCGTGGCTGACGAGGTCCGCCACGGTGATCCCGTCCGGGGCGATGGGCGATTGCGGCAAAAGACCCATCCGGCGGGCCAGCTCGCGTGTCGGGATATCGCGCACCGAGCGGCCATCGAGCACGACCTGCCCGGCGCTTGGCCGCAACAGCCGCGCGAGACACCGCAGAAGCGTGGACTTGCCGCAGGCGTTGGCCCCGACAATCGCGGATATGGCCCCCGGAGGCACCGTCACGTCGAGGCCGGTCAGGATCTTTCGCGTGCCGTATCCGGCCTCCAGTGCTGCGACGTGCAGTGTGCTCATGAGCCGCCTCCGCTGCGGTGGGATCTGATGATCAGATAGACGAGATATGGCGCGCCAAGGGCCCCGGTGATGACGCCCACGGGATAGCGCCCCGCCAGAAGGTGCTGGCCTGCGTAATCGCCCAGCAGGACAAGCAATGCCCCCACCAGGGTGGAGGCCAGCAAGGGCGTCCGTCCGGTGCCGGCAATACGCGCGGCAATCGGCCCCGAAAGAAACGCGACGAAGGCGACCGGGCCGGAAACCGCCGTGGCCACCGCGATCAGCCCGACGGCGGCCATGACCAGCACGAGCTTTTCGAAACGCAGCGGCACGCCGAGGGCGGCGGCGGCGTCATCGCCAAGCCGCATCGCCTCCAGATTGTCGCGCCGGGCCAAAAGCGGTCCGCCCAGCAGGACCAGCGACAGCAGAACGGGGAGCGTCTCGGACAAGGTTGCGCCGTTGACGCTTCCGGTCAGCCAGCGCAAGGCGTCCTGCAGCGACCACGCCGGGGCACGCGACAGGACATAGGCTATCATGCTGTCGAGCATGGCAGAAATCCCGATGCCGATCAGGATCAATCGTGCGCCGGACACTCCGTCACGCCAGGCCAGCAGGTAGATCAGCAGGGCCACGATCATCCCGGCAACGACCGCGGCGACCGAGACGGCCAGCCCGCTCCATCCCAGGACGACGATGGCGAACACGGCCGCCGCGCTGGCCCCGGCGCTGATGCCGATGATGTCGGGGCTGGCCAGTGGATTGCGCAGCAGTGTCTGGAAGATTACACCGCCAAGACCGAAGCTCATTCCGGCAAGGATCGACAGCGTCGCGCGGGGCAGGCGCAGTTCCAGGATGCTGAAACTTGCGCCGGGCACATCGTGCCCGGACAGCACGCGCAGAAGATCCGATGGCGGGGTCATGGTCGGGCCGGTGACCAGCGTCAACCCGACGCCCGCGACGAGGAGGCCCATCATGAGGGCGACAAGCTGCAAGCGGGCCCTTCGTCGCGACAGGCGTCGCGCCGCGATCCACGTGGTCCCGTCTTTATGCGCAAGATCGCTCACAGGTCGCGAACCCGCCGTTTGCGCACGATCCAGATGAAGACCGGCGCGCCGATAAAGGCCGTGACGATCCCCACATCCATCTCGGAGGGACGCGCGACGATGCGCCCAAGTACGTCCGCGCCGATCAGAAGGATCGCACCCGTCAGAGCCGCAAACGGCAGGAGCCAGCGGTGGTCCACGCCTACAAGCAGCCGGCAGACGTGCGGCACGACCAGCCCGACGAAACCGATCGGCCCGCAGATGGCGGTTGTCGCCCCGCAAAGCAGCACAGCCCCAAGTGCCGCACTCGCCCGCGCCACTACCACGTTCGCGCCCAGCCCGGCCGCCGAATCGTCGCCCAGAGCCAGCAGGTTCAGGCTGCGGGCGGACAGCAGGCACAGGATCAGACCGGCCAGCAGGATGGGCAGGCACGGCAGGATGGCGTCGAAACTGGCACCGCCGATCCCGCCGACCTGCCAGGATCGCACACCCCCGGCGATATCGTTGCGCGGCAGGATGATCGCGATTGTGAACGAGGATGTTGCAATGGCCGTCGCCGCCCCGGCCAGCGCCAGTTTCAGCGGTGTCGCGCCGCCCCGACCGAGCGACCCCATTGCATAGACGAAACAGGAGGCCAGTCCGGCCCCGAAGATTGCGGTCCAGAGAAACGCGTCGAGTGTCTGCATTCCGAACCACGCGATGCCAATCACCACGGCCATCGCCGCACCCGCATTGACGCCCAGTATGCCGGGATCTGCCAGCGGGTTGCGGGTGACACCCTGCATGACGGCTCCGGCCAGCCCAAGCGCGGCCCCGGCGAGGACCGCGAGCATCGTGCGGGGCACTCGAACGGCCACGACCGCCTGCCCAATCGTTTCGGTGGAGCCTGTGACGCCTGCCAGGATATCGCCCCATCCGACCGCGCGCGTGCCCAGGCTGACCGACACGATGCAGGCCATGCCAAGAACCACCAGGACGACGATCAACCAGGCAAGCCGGCTGCTCCGGGTGCGCCGCATGGCTGCAAACCCCGCCTCAGTGGGGACAGCGTCGGTCATTCTGCCTTGCGCGCCGCGTCCGCCAGCCTTGCGACGTAGTCTTCAAGCACGAAGGGGATCGACAGGGGGGTGGGGTTGGCGGCTGTGCCCACCGGATCGTTTCCCAACAGCACGACCGCCCCGGTCTTGACCGTCTTCATCCGCGAGGTCAGCGGGTTTTCCGCGACCCGCTCCATCAGGGTCTCGCCGCCATAGGTCACAACGATATCGACGTCATCAAAAACGTCGATCTTCTCGGCGCTCACTTCTCCCGCATAACGCCCTGGTTCGGTGGCGTCCGTGACGGCCTGCGGCGAGGTCAGGCCGAGATCTTCGAGGAAGCGGACACGCGGATCGTTGGCGGAATAGAAGCGGATCACGCTCAGATCCCGGACATCGAGATGCGTGACGAACATCGCGCTCTTCCCGGCGATTTCGGGGTGGCGAGCGGACATCGCGGCGATCTGCGACTCGATATCGGCCACGAGGGCGTCGCCTTCGGTCGCCATGCCAAGCCCGGCGGCATTCAGGCGGATCATCTCGCGCCAGCCGGTCGACCAGGGCCCGTCCGTGTAGGCAATCGTCGGGGCGATCCTGCTCAGGATGTCATACTCGGATTGCGACAGGCCGGAATAGGCCGCGAGGATGATGTCGGGACGAGTGGCCGCCACCGCCTCGAAGTCGATGCCGTCGCCTTCGTCGAACAACACCGGCGTTTCGGCACCCAGCGCCTCCAAGCGTTCGGCGACCCAAGGGAGGATCCCGTCACCGTCGTCGTCTCCAAAATTGGCCCGTGCAAATCCGACCGGCACGATCCCCAACGCCAGTGGCACCTCGTGGTTGGCCCAGGCGACAGTCGCCACGCGTTCCGGTCGCGACGGCACCGTCGTTGTGCCGAAGGCATGATTGATCGTAAGCGGAAATTCCTGTGCGGTCGCGGGTGCCACGAGCGCTGCGCCGAGCCAAATAACAAGGACGGCGACGCACGTTTCCATAAATTTGAACACTGGTTTCCAAAGCCTCCGTTCGCTGCGGGGACAAGAACTGCCTCCGGCTAGTCGTTTCCGCTTCGCGCCGTCAAGCAGGGCAAGGGGTCCGAACCGCCATATCCGACAAAATTTATCAATTTTAAAGAGAATCCGACAAAAACAATCGGAATATACAATACATCTTCGCATGATCCTGCGCTATGTCCCGTCGACGCCTGACCCGACCGGACGCATCCGGGCAGGGATTTGGCAACGAACAGCCAGCGGGAATCCGAGCACGACGGCGGGTGCCTGCAGCGCCATCGCAACGTCGCGGTACACAGCACGCCAGCACGCCAGCACGCAAGAAACGTCAGAAGAATGGAAGCACGCCATGGGGGCACTCTTGAGAAAACACCGATCATCTTATCCAGGCCCGGCCCGCGCGACCGCGGCACTCCTTGGCTGCACGGCGCTGGTGGCATTCCCGTTGGCAGCCACGGCGCAGGACGGCACCGGCGGCGAACCCTACCGGCTTGGAACGATTTTCGTCGATGCCGGCGCCGAGGCGGATGACGACGCCAATTCGACCATCGCCAAGGAGCTTTGGACCGGCGGCAAGGTTGCGACCAGCGTTCTTGACACGCCCGCGTCGGTGTCGGTCATCACGCAAAAGGAATTCGAAGAGCGCAACGTCGATAAGGTGGAAGACCTGCTGGAATATACCCCCGGCATCGTCACCGATTATTACGGGACCGACGATCGCAACGACTACTACCTCGTGCGAGGGTTTCAAGCCTCGACCTATCGCGACGGCTTGACCTTGGGGTCGATGCGCGGCGTGCGCGAGGAACCATATGCGTTCGAACGGGTCGAGGTGATGAAGGGCGGCAACTCTACCCTTTTTGGAACGTCCGATCCCGGCGGCACCCTCAATTTCGTGACCAAGACGCCGAAATTCGAACGGTTCGGCGAGGTTTACGGCTCTTACGGCACCAACAATCACACCGAACTGGGCTTCGACTTCGGCGATGTCCTGAACGACGACCGGACGCTGGCCTACCGTTTCGTGGGAAAGGTGCAGGACTCAGAGCTGGACTATGATTTCTCCCGGGACGACGAGACGTTCCTGCTCGGATCTTTCGCATGGTCGCCCAGCGAGGATACCAAGCTGACCTTCACGGTGGATTATCTCGACCGCGACTCCACACCGAACAGCGGCGGTTACCCGATAGACCGGGAATACGACCGCAGCCAGTTCTTCGGTGAGCCGGGTTTCAATTATCACGATGTCGAGCGACTGACCGTGGCGGCCGGGTTCCAGCACGATTTCCGCAACGGTCTGCGGCTGAACGCGAACCTTCGTTACAGCGATCTCACCGACGACTTCGCCTATGTCTACATCTCCGACAACGCGGCCCGCGTCGGGACGATGGTCGACCGTTTCTACTTCGGGACCGACAGCACCGCCGAAGAGGTGATCGGCAACGTGATCCTGCAATACGACACCAGCTTCGGCAGTGTCGACAGCAGCACGCTGGCCGGGCTGGAATTTCGTGACGCGTCGACCACCAGTGCGTCGATCTTCGGGGCCTACACGCCGATCGATGTCGACAACCCGGTCTATACCGGCGCGCCCACCGGGCTCGTACCCTACAGCGTGCAGGCCAATGACTTTGCCACGCAATCGATCTTTCTGCAGCAGAACCTGTCTTTCGCGGACCGGTTCATCGTGACGGCGGGCGTGCGGCACGACTGGCTGGACATCACCAACACCGATCGACTTGCGGCTACGACGACAAGCGCCGATTTCTCGGAAACCTCATGGCGGGGTGCGTTGACCTACAAAGTCACGGACGAAATCTCGACTTATGCCAGTTATGTCCAGTCGGTCGCGCCACCCTCGATCGGCACCGATCCTGAACGCGGCGAGCAATACGAGATCGGCCTCAAGTACCAGCCCGAGAGCATCAACGCGCTGTTCACCGCGTCGCTTTTTGATCTTACCAAAAAGAACGTGGTGGTGCCGGTTGTCCTGCCCAGCGGCGTGATCGAGCGACAGACCATCGGTGAATCCCGCGTTCGCGGCCTGGAACTGGAAGCGCGCGCCGAACTGGCCCGGGGTTTGACCCTTTCCGGTGGCTACAGCTACCAGGATTCCGAGTTCGTTCGCGGCAATGTCCGAGGCGTGACGGTGGACGGAAACCAGTTTGCGTCGGTGCCCGAGCACATGGCCTCGCTGTGGCTGACCTATGACCTGCCGACCGCCGGATCGCTGGGAGACATGTCCGTGGGCCTCGGTGCGCGTTATGTCGGCAGCTATTATTACAACGCTTACAACAACAATGGCAAAAGCCCGGACCAGTTCCTGTTCGACGCGTCTTTCTCGTACGAGTTGGCCGAGAACACGGAACTGCAGGTCAATCTCAGCAATATCTTTGATGAGCAGTATGTCGTGGGACGGGGAACGGCGGATTACTACAATCAGGGCCGGACAATCACGGCCTCCCTGCGCCGCAGTTGGTAACCAGTCAGGCCCATCGGCGGCAGGGGCAATCTCGCTGCCGCGGCCCCCTCTGCCGGTCAGCCCTTCCTCTGGTCTCGCCGCCAGGTTCCGGGCGTTTTGCCGACAAGCTGGCGAAACGCGCGGGTCAGGTGGGCCTGATCGGAAAAGCCCAACCGGTCCGCGATGTCCGCCACGCTAAGATCGGTCTCGGTCAGAAGGTTCCGCGCTTGTTCAAGCCGCTTGTTCAAATGCCACTGGTGCGGCGACATGCCGGTCGTATTCTTGAACACCAGCGAGAACCAGCTTTCCGAAAGGTTCACCGCCTCGGCCATCTGCGCGATGCTGAGCCTGTGACCACGCGCTTCTTCCACGCGCAGTGCGACCCGACGCATCTGCGCGGCGGTCAAGCGGGCGTTGCCGGTTTCCGTGCTTTGCTGGTCCATGTCCAGCAAGGCCGTAATCAGGCAATTCACAAGGCTTTCGACGAAAAGCGCGTGCCTGGTGGGGTTCGCTATTTCCTTGACCAGCAGTCGCGCCAGCGGCTCGATATCCGTGACGTCGTCGCGCTCGACCGGGTTATCCAATACCTCGACCGCGCTGGAGCGGGGGATCGCGCCGGACAGGAACTGGATCGCCCACGCGTAATCCATGTGAATGTCGACATGGGTGAACCTGAGCGGTTTGGAAAAACGGGTTCGAAGCTCCATGCCCGCCGGCACGAAGATCGCGCGGGCCAATCTGCCGGTGCCGGTCCCGGTCGTGGCCGAGATCGAGCTCATATCGTCAAAGAAGATGCTCAACCTTGGATTGGCCGAGACATACTGCCCCGTCGCGCCACGATCTCCGCTGGCTTCCCAATGCGCCACCAGAGCATTGTCGAACTGGCGCCACTGGACGGGCCGGATGCAGTGCAGCTTTTCTGTTTGACCGGAAAAGTCGTGACTATAGCCCATTCGGGTCAGGCTCCGCATGAAAGGTGTCGGGATTTGGCTATCCGGCGTGCGACGGACGGGGCCGGCGCACATTCCAGAATGGCTTGGGCCAGCAGTATGACGCCTAAACTGCGCGATAACAAGTCGGGACGGACTGCTCGCGACCGGTGCGGCTCGCCAAACTCCGCGCGCCAAAGGCGTTTTCGCTGGCCCATCTGGAGCGCTGAACCTGCAATACTGGACGACGGCGGGCGCCTCTCCTAAACGGTGGCGGCGGGGAACACCTGCCGGTCCGATCATCAGTATCCCCGGTCGTGAAGGAAGTCACATGCTGCGTCAGTTTTTCGAGTATTACCGCCCGCACATGGGCCTTTTCTGGCTGGATTTCGGCTGCGCGGTGATCTCGGGCTTGCTGGAGCTGGCCTTTCCGCTGGCCGTGGCGGGGTTCATCGACCATCTGCTGCCGCGCGGGGAATGGGCGCTGACCATGTGGGCCGCCGTCGGGCTGGTGGTGGTGTATCTGATCAACGCAGGCCTCATGGCGGTGGTGATCTACTGGGGCCACAAGCTGGGCATCAACATCGAGACGGAAATGCGCGCCCGCGCCTTCGACCACCTGACCCGGCTGAACTGGGGCTGGTTCGACAAGGCCGAGACCGGCAAGCTGGTGGCTCGCGTGACCCGGGACCTGGAAGAGATCGGCGAGGTGGCGCATCACGGCCCCGAGGACCTGTTCATCGCGATCATGACCTTTATCGGGGCCTTCGCCTTGATGCTGTGGCTGCACGTCCCGCTGGCGTTGATGACAGCGGTGATCGTGCCGGTGATGGTGGTGCTTCTGGCGGTCTATGGCGGGCGTATGACCCGGGCGTGGCAGGCGATCTATGGCCGGGTGGGCCAGTTCAACGTGCGGCTGGAGGAAACGCTGGGCGGCATTCGCGTGGTGCAGGCCTTCACCAACGAGGCGCATGAACGCGAACTTTTCGCGGATGCCAACCGCGGCTATCGCAAGACCAAGCTGGAGGCCTACCGCATCATGGCGGCGCTGACCACGTTGCACTACATGGGGCTGCGCTCGGTGCAGGTGATCGTGATGGTGGCGGGCGCGGGCTATGTCTTTTCCGGCTCGCTGTCGACGGGCAGTTTCGTGGCCTTCCTGCTGCTGGTGGGCGTGTTCTTCCGCCCGCTGGAAAAGATCGCGGCGGTGGTCGAGACCTATCCGCGCGGCATCGCCGGGTTCCAGCGGTTCCAGGCGCTGCTGGCAGAGCGGGCCGAGATCGCCGACGCGCCGGACGCGAGGCCCGCACCGGACCTGACCGGGCGGATCGAATTCGACGACGTTGCCTTTACCTACGATGGCGCGCGAGGTGTATTGCACGGCGTGTCCCTTGCCGTCGAGCCCGGCCAGACGGTTGCATTGGTGGGTCCGTCCGGCGCGGGCAAAAGTACGTTGATGGCCTTGCTTCCACGGTTTTATGCACCGACGTCGGGCGAGGTTCGGATTGACGGCCAGTCCGTCGCGGACATGACCCTCGACAGCCTGCGGCGGCAGGTGGGATTGGTATCGCAGGACGTCTTCCTGTTCGGAGGCACCCTGCGCGAAAACATCGCCTATGGGCGGCTTGACGCATCGGACGAGGAGATACTGCACGCCGTTCAGCAGGCACAGTTGTCCGAGATGGTGTCGGAGTTGCCCGATGGTCTCGACACGATGGTGGGCGAACGGGGCGTCATGCTGTCAGGCGGACAGAAACAGCGCGTCGCCATTGCACGTGTCTTCCTGCGCGACCCCCCGATTTTGCTTCTGGACGAGGCCACTTCGGCGTTGGACAGGGGCACGGAGCGCAAGGTGCAGGCGGCGCTGGATACGTTGTCGAAGGGGCGCACGACGCTCGTCATCGCCCACCGCCTACAGACTATCCGCCACGCCGACCGGATCGTGGTTCTCGATGAAGGCCGGATTGTGGAGGCGGGCACGCATGAAGAACTGGTGGATCGGCAGGCGAATTACTTCTCGATGATGGACTGAGACGCCGGAATCATAAAAGACGGCAGGGCCCGCTTTTGCTGCCAGGCCTTTAGATGCGGAAAGATGCGTTGCATTTCTCGAGGCCGCGTCCGCGCCATCACTGCCCGCCCTATTCTACGGGTATCGGGCGATTCTCATGACCGAGCTTTCTGCCTGTTAATGCAGCAGGCTTCAGCGCGGTGCGCAAAAACTTGGCGTTCACTCTGGACTTTGCGTGCCGCACATCTTTCTATTGGCCGGCACCCGGGTTCTTTTTATCATTTGGTCAAACATTCTGGGCACGCCACATTCCAACAGGGGGATAAGTTCCATGACGCAACACAGAAAAACCAGCCCGACCGGCCTTTCGCGCCGGACGTTCCTGAGCACCACGGCCGGCACCGCGCTGCTTGTGGCGGCGGGCGTGCCGGGGGCGCTGAAGGCCGACGAGCCGCTCAAGGTCGCGGGCATCTACACCGTGCCGGTCGAGCAGCAATGGGTCAGCCGCATCCACAAGGCCGCCAACACCGCGCAGGAGCGGGGCGATATCGACTATGTCTTTTCCGAGAACGTGTCGAACACCGACTATGCCAGGGTCATGCGGGAATATGCCGAGCAGGGTTATGAGCTGATCATCGGCGAGGTCTTTGCCGTCGAACAGGAGGCGCGCGAGGTCGCGGCGGAATATCCCGATATCGCCTTCCTGATGGGCTCGAGCTTCAAGCACGATGAGGCGCTGCCGAACTTCGCGGTCTTCGACAACTACATCCAGGATGCGTCCTATCTGACGGGGATCATCGCGGGGGCGATGACCGAGACCGGCAATATCGGCATGGTCGGCGGCTTTCCGATTCCGGAGGTCAACCGCCTGATGCATGCCTTCATGGCGGGCGCGCGCGAGATGAACCCCGATATCACCTTTCAGGTCAGCTTTATCGGCAGCTGGTTCGACCCGCCCAAGGCCAAGGAAACGGCCTTCGCCATGATCGAGAACGGGGCCGACATGCTTTATGCGGAACGCTTCGGCGTGTCGGACGCGGCAAAGGAAAAGGGCGTTCTGGCCATCGGCAACGTGATCGACACGCAGGCCGAATATCCCGAAACGGTCGTGGCCTCGGCCATCTGGCACTTCGAGCCGACGCTGGACAAGGCGATTGCCGAGGTGAAGGCCGGCACGTTCACCGCCGCCGATTACGGCGTGTATTCCTTCATGAAGGAAGGCGGCTCGTCGCTCGCGCCCTTGGGCACGTTTGAAGGCAAGATCCCGCAGGAGGCGCTGGACCTTGTCGAGCAGCGCAAGCAGGAGATCATGTCCGGCGAACACACGGTCGAGATCAACGACGAAGAACCCAAGTCCTCTTAAATGGCAAGCGACGACGCGGCGCAGGTGGTCCTGCGCCTCGATTCCATCACCAAGCGTTTCGGCAAGCTGGTCGCGAACGACGCGGTCAGCTTGTCGCTGCGTGAGGGCGAGGTGATCGCCCTGCTGGGCGAGAATGGCGCGGGCAAGACCACGCTGATGAACATCCTGTTTGGCCAGTACACCGCCGATGAAGGCAATGTGGAGGTCTTCGGCCAGGCCCTGCCGCCGGGCAACCCGCGTGCGGCGCTCGATGCCGGGGTGGGCATGGTGCACCAGCATTTCACGCTGGCCGACAACATGACGGTGCTGGAAAATGTCATCCTGGGCACCCAGCCGCTTTTGGCGCCGCGCCTCGACCGGGGCGCGGCGCGCGCCAAGCTTGAAAAGCTGGCGCAGGATTTCGGGCTGCAGGTCCATCCCGATGCCAAGGTGGGCAGCCTGACGGTTGGCGAACGCCAGCGGGTCGAGATCCTGAAGGCGCTGTACCGCGATGCGCGCATTCTGATCCTGGACGAGCCGACCGCCGTTCTGACCCCGCAGGAGACCGAGGACCTTTTCGCCACCCTGCGCAAGGCGATCAAGCTGGGCCTGTCGGTGGTGTTCATTTCCCACAAGCTGCACGAGGTGATGGCGATTTCGGATCGCGTGCTGATCCTGCGGCATGGGCGGCTGGTGGCCGAACGGCCGATTGCCGAGGTCGACAAGGAAACGCTGGCCTCGCTGATGGTGGGGGCGGACGTCGCCGCGCCCACGGTCGCGCCGGGACAGCCCGGCGAGGTACTGATGCGGATGGACGCGGTCACGACGCCCGCGCGCGGCAATGCGCCGGGGCTGGCGGATGTGTCGCTGGCGCTGCATGCGGGGCAGATCGTGGGGCTGGCGGGGGTCTCGGGCAACGGTCAGGGGGCGCTGGCGGACCTGATCGGCGGGCTGATCGCGCCGGCAGAGGGACGGATGGAACTGGACGGCGCGCCGCTGGACACATGGTCGCCGCGCGCAGCGGTGCAATCGGGCATCGCCCGCATCCCCGAGGACCGGCACAAGACCGGCACCATCGCCGAGTTCGACCTGACAGAGAATGCCATTCTCGAGACCTATGCCCAGCCGCCCTACAGCCGGTCTGGCCTGATGAACTGGGGCCGGGCCGAGGCCTTTACCCGCGAGATCATCGAGACCTATGACGTGCGCTGTCCCGGGCCGGGCACGCGCATCCGGCTGCTTTCGGGGGGCAACATGCAAAAGCTGATCCTGGGCCGTGTGCTGGAGGCCGGACCGCGCATCATCCTGGCCAACCAGCCGGTGCGGGGGCTGGATATCGGCGCGGTCAATTACGTGCATGGGCAGTTGCTGGCGGCGCGGGACAGGGGCGCGGCCGTGCTGCTGATCTCGGAGGACCTCGACGAGATCATGGCGCTGTCGGACGTGATTCATGTGATTTCCGAAGGCCGCCTGTCACCGGGATTCGCGCGCGGGTCGGTGACGCCCGCCGAACTGGGCGTCTGGATGGCGGGCCAGGGGTTCGAGAAGGAGGCCGAACATGCGTCTTGAACCGGTCGCGAACCCGTCGCTTTGGCGAGCCACCGTGCCGCCCGCGATTGCCATCGGCTCGACCGTGGTGATCGCCTCATTGCTGGCGATGGCGGCAGGGGCCAACCCGTTTTCGGTGATCGGGCTGATCCTCAAGGGGGCGTTCGGGTCGAAATTCGCCCTGCTGGAGACGTTGAACCGGGCGACGCCGCTGATCTTCACGGGCCTTGCGGTGGCGGTCGCCTTTCGGGCGCGGCTGTGGAACATCGGGGCCGAGGCGCAGCTTTACGCAGGCGCCTTGATGACCGTCGTTCTGGGCACCGGCATGCTGCAATGGGGGGCTTTTGCCCTGCTGCCCGCGCTGGCGCTCGCGTCGATGCTGGCCGGGGCGCTGGTGCTGCTGGTGCCCGCACTGCTGAAGGTGCGGTTCGGCGTTGACGAGGTTGTGACGACGCTGCTGTTCAATTTCATTTTCCTGCTGTTCATCTCGATGCTGCTGGAAGGGCCGCTGAAGGACCCGATGGGCATGGGCTGGCCCAAGTCCGAGCGCCTGGTGGCCGAGGCGCGGCTGCCGCGTATCGTTGAAGGGCTGCGCCTGCACTGGGGGTTCGCGCTCGCGCTGATCGCGGCGGTGGTGGTCTGGGTGATCGAACGGCGCACGACGCTGGGCTACGAGATGCGCGCCGTGGGCCTGAACCGCGAGGCGGCGGGGTTTGCGGGCATCCCGGTCAACGCCGTGCTGATCAAGACGGCGCTTCTGTCGGGCGGGCTGGCAGCGCTTGCGGGGTTTTCCGAGGTCGCGGGGCTGAAGGGGAACCTGACGCTCGACCTTAGCCCGGGCTATGGCTACACCGGCATCGTGGTGGCGATGCTGGCCCTGCTGAACCCGTTGGCGGTGGTGGCGGCGGCGCTGTTCGTGGCGGGCATCTTCGTCGGCGCGGACAGCATGAGCCGCGCGGTGGGCGTGCCAAGCTACCTGGCGGATATCATGCTGGCCACAGCGCTCTTGCTAATGGTGGTGGCGATCCTGCTGACCCGGTTCCGCGTGGTGAGGGAGTAGGCCATGGACATCTTTGAAATCCTGCTTTCCGCCAGCTTCTGGACCGCCGCGATCCGCATCGCGAGCCCGCTGATCTTTGCCACGCTGGGCGAATTGATTTGCGAACGCGCGGGCGTGCTGAACCTCGGGATCGAGGGAATCATGGTGGCGGGCGCCTTTGCGGGCTGGATGGCGGTCTATTCCGGTACCGGGCTGTGGATGGGCGTGGCCGTGGCAATGGTGGTGGGGATGGTCTTCGGGCTGATCCACAGCCTGCTGACGGTGCCTTTCGGCCTCTCGCAGCATGTTGTGGGGCTGGGCGTCACGCTGTTGGCGACGTCGCTGACTTACTATGCCTATCGTCTGGCGCTGCCCGAAGTGACAAGCCCGCCCAAGATCGACGCCTTCCAGCCCTTCGAGATCCCGCTATTGTCCGACATCCCGCTGATCGGTCCGGCGCTCTTCGCGCAGACGCCGCTGACCTACCTGGCGTTCATCCTAGTGGGCGTCGTGGCGCTGGTGCTCTATCGCACGCCGCTGGGCCTTGCAATGCGCGCGGCGGGGGAAAACCCGTCGGCCGTGGCGGCACAGGGCCTGTCGGTGACGGGCATTCGCATGGGCGCGGTGATCGTGGGCAGCGGGTTGATGGCCGTGGGCGGCGCGTTCCTGACCATGTCGGCCTTCGACAGTTTCTTTTTCGAGATGGTCAACGGGCGCGGCTGGATCTGCATCGCGCTAGTGGTGTTCGGCGCATGGAAGCCGGGCAAGGCATTGCTGGGCGCGATCCTCTTTGCCGCGTTCGACGCGCTGCAGATCCGGGTGCAGCAGACGCCGCTGGGGGCCGACATCCCGTACCAGGTGTTCCTGATGATGCCCTATTTCCTGTCCATCTTGGCACTGATCGTCATGTCGCGCCGGGCCGAGGTGCCGGCGGCGCTGATGGTGCCGTTCAACAAGGGGGAACGCTGATGTTCGATCTTATCGTCAGGGGCGGCACGCTGCCCGATGGGCGCGTCGCGGATATCGGGATCGAGGGCGACCGGATCAAGGCGGTCGAGGACCTTTCGGGTGCGCAAGCCGGCGAAGTGATCGAGGCGGAGGGCGATCTGGTCAGCCCGCCTTTCGTCGATCCGCATTTCCACCTGGACGCGACGCTGTCCTACGGCCTGCCCCGGATCAACGCGTCGGGCACGCTGCTGGAAGGGATCAGGCTGTGGGGAGAGTTGAAGCAGGTCGTCACCCAGGACGAGATGGTGACGCGCGCGCTGGACTATTGCGACTGGGCGGTCAGCCAGGGATTGCTGGCGATCCGAAGCCATGTCGACACCTGCGATGACCGCCTCTTGGGCGTCGAGGCGATGCTGGAGGTACGCGCGCGGGTGCGCGACTATATCGACCTGCAACTGGTGGCCTTTCCGCAGGACGGCTTCTACCGCGATCCGACGGCGCGGGAAAACACGATCCGCGCGCTCGACATGGGTGTCGACGTGGTGGGCGGCATTCCGCATTTCGAGCGCACCATGTCCGATGGCGCGGCCTCCGTGCGCGAGCTGTGCGAGATGGCCGCCGAGCGCGGCCTGATGGTCGACCTGCATTGCGACGAGACGGACGACCCTATGAGCCGCCACATCGAGTCACTTGCCTTCGAGGCGCAGCGGCTGGGGCTGCAAGGCCGGGTCACGGGCAGTCACCTGACCTCGATGCATTCGATGGACAATTACTATGTCTCGAAACTGCTGCCGCTGATGGCCGAGGCCGGGGTGGCCGCCGTCCCGAACCCGCTGATCAACATCACGCTGCAGGGGCGGCACGACAGTTTCCCCAAGCGGCGCGGCCTAACCCGGGTGAAGGAGATGCATGCGCATGGGATCACTGTGGGCTGGGGGCAGGATTGCGTGCTCGATCCGTGGTACTCGCTGGGGACAGCGGACATGCTGGACGTCGCCTTCATGGGATTGCACGTGGCGCAGATGACCAGCCCCGAAGAGATGGCGCAGTGTTTCGACATGGTCACGCACCAGAACGCCCAAATCATGGGGCTGGAGGGGTATGGCATCGCGCCCGGCAAACGCGCCTCATTGGTCGTGCTGGATGCCGCATCGTCGATCGAGGCGCTGCGCCTTCGGCCCGCCCGCCTCGCCGTGGTCTCGAACGGCAGGCTGGTCAGCCGGATGCCGCGCGAGGATGCGGCGCTTTCCCTTCCGGGGCGCGCGTCGACGGTGCGCCGGCGGCATGATCCCGGCGGGTGACGGCGACGGACCCTGCATATGCCGTGCCGTGACTGGCCGCAAAGGTCTCGCCAGGTTGCTTTCGGCCGAATACGAGTGGGCCCATGCCGACGCTGTGCGTGGCGCCAGAGCTTAGAGCGGCATTTTCAGTCTTCGCGGCACGTATGAACAATGGTTCTCGGGAGAGCACCTTAATAGCTTCAGGAAGGGTTCGGCGCCTGGCTGTTCTCGGTCACGCCTATCCGAGTGACAAGTTACTGGCAAAGCCAAAAGCTACAGTTCGCATCGTTTTCTAAACATAGCGGCGGACCCAGTCAGATGGGGAGCCTCACCGCCCGTTGGTCGTTGATCCCGAACACATATCCTTCTATCATTCTAATAATATGACATTTGCGGTTTGCACTAAAGTTCCAGGAAACGAAATGAACAACCCTCTCGGCAAAACTCTCTTCAAAGTCGCGATCGTGTCCGACACCCATGTCAACGAAAAAGAGGATTTCTCCGCTTCACCCTACCCGGCCAATGCCGAGGCCAACCCACGGGCAAGGCACGTTTTTTCTCAGGTTAACCAGATCGATCCGGTGCTGACGATCCATCTTGGAGATATGGTAAACCCGGTCCCAGAGCTCGGAAGCTATGGCCCTGCCGCCGACAACTTTCATGCCATCGCCGCTAACCTGAAGGCGCCGATACACCTTGTGCCGGGCAACCATGATATTGGTGACAAGCCGGTAAAATGGATGCCCGCCGGCATGGTCAACGCCGAATTCATCGCGCTATATCGCAAACATTTCGGCAAGGATTATTATGCGGTAACCCATCAGGGCTGTCACTTCGTCGTGGTCAACGCACCGCTGATGAACTCCGGCGACCCCGCCGAGGCCGAGCAAGCCGAGTGGCTGGAAGAATATCTTGCCAGCCATTCGGGTGAGCGCGTGTTCGTTTTTTCGCACTACCCGCCCTATATCAGCGATCCGGCCGAGCCCGGCAGCTATGACAATATCGAGGAACCGGCGCGAAGCTGGTTCCTGGACCTTATCCGCACCCACAAGCCTGAAGCTCTGTTCTGCGCACATGTGCATAATTTCTGGTACGACCGTATCGGCGACACGGAGTATTACATCACCCCATCGACTTGCTTCGTGCGGCACGACTATTCCGAGATGTACCGCATCAACGGCGGCGATCAGAAGGGGCGCAACGATGCCGCCAAGCTGGGCTTTCTGACGCTGGAACTGCGCGAGAACGGTCACATTGCGCACTATCATCGTACCTATGGCGCCACCCTTGCGGAAGGCGCGGGCATGGCCCCGCCTGTGGCCCCGCGCCCGCATGTAAAAGCCAGCGGGCTGGCCGGAGTATTCGTTGATATGCGCCACGCTTGGGCGGAGGAACTTGCCGTCGCCCCTTCGGGGGCCGTGGACGAGTTCCGACGCAAACGGGCGCGCAACGACTACCCGGTCATGGCACTCTGGGAGATGGGACTGCAAGGTCTGCGTGTTCCGATACAGGATTTATGCGATCCGCGCGTCCGCCGCCGTATGGAATTGATGTCCCGGCTCGGCCACCGTTTTCAGGTCTATCTCTACGGCATGCCGGACGCCGCCGAGCGGGAGGCGCTGGCTGACCACGCCGCACTGGTGGACCGGCTGGAACTTGTCCTGAATTGGGAGGAAATCGTCGACCTGATCTCGGAGATCGAGGCGCTGAAGGCGGACACGGGGCTGCAGATCGTCCTGTCGAGAGTTAACCGCAAGGATGGAGCGAAGCATATCGGATCACGTTTCAACCATTTGATAAGTCACGGTTTCACACTGGCCGAGATGGATGAGTTGCAAGCCTTCATGACGCGCCATCCGGACCTGATCGACTGTGCCCAATTCACCATCCCGCGCAGCGCGTCACCGTGGCAGTCGGCCCGCCGCCTCGCGACATTCGCAAAGGACACTCGCACCGCGCCTGTGCTCTACGTGAAATCCACCGAAGCGAGTCCGGCCGAGATCTATGAGGATGAGGTCGCCAACGCGCAGCGTTTCGCCGAGGCGGCGATGGCCGCGATCGGATTCGGCCTCGACGTGGTGCTTGACACGATGGACGATGCCGATCGCGGCTATTTCACCCGCACCGGGCTTGTCGACCGTCGCTTCAATCCCCGGCTCGCAGGCGAGTTGCTGTCAGTGCTTGCGCTGGAAACATCCCGAGGCGTATGGAGCGCCGCGTCGAGTGATGAGGCGGCACTCGAACGGGACGGTCAGACGCTCAGGATTGTACCCGCGAACGAGGCCGGGCAGGGCGGCTGGATCTGCCCGCGCAGTGGCCAATGCGGGGATGTGGGCGACACGCCCGACACCGCGCTGGTGATACAAATCCGCTGAGCTTGCCGCGCATTGAACCCGAATTACTTGTCCGAAATCAGCAGGCAATCCACCGCGATCACGCCATCCGGTCCGGCCAGAACCGGGTTCAGGTCCAGTTCGTCCAGCCAATCCTCGGAGGCTACTGCAAAGCGCGACACCGCGCTGATCATCTTGCAAAGTGCCGCGCGATCTACCGGCGGTGCGCCCCGAACGCCGTCCAACATCACCTTTCCCTTCAGGCTGTTCAGCATCCGGCCCGCCTCGGCATCGGTTACCGGGGCGCGATGGAATACCACATCCTTCTGCACCTCGATCAGGATGCCGCCCATGCCAACCATCACAACGGGGCCGAACACCGGATCGCGGCGAAGGCCGATCACCATCTCAACAGTCCCGCCGCCCATCTGCTGCACAGTCACACCATCCAGCCTGGCCTCGGGCGCGGCTTTGGCGGCCTTTTCCATGATCCGCGCGTAGGCGGAGCGCAGGGCATCGACATCCTTCAGCCCGATCTCGACGCCGCCCACCTCGGTCTTGTGCAGGATGTCAGCAGATTCGATCTTCAGAGCCACGGGCAAGCCTATATCCTCGGCCAGCGCCGCGGCCTCATCGGCAGAGGTCGCCAATCCCACGCGCGCAACGGGCACGCTGGCATCCGCCAGCATCTTGGCGGTGCGGACAGTCGGTACCGGGCCTGCGCCAGGCGCGGGCAGGACGCTTGGCGGCATCGCGTCGCCTTTGTCGGCCAGCCAGGCTTGCCGCGCCTCGTTCCAGTGAACCAGTGCCGCGATGGCGTCGATAGTGGGCTCGGCCCCGCGCAGGGCGCAGATGCCCAGATCGCGCAGCGCTTGCAGGCCTTCCTCGGGCGCAGCCACCCACGACACGACGAAGGGCTTGGTGGTTTCTTCCTTCAGTTGCCGGAACGTCTCGGTCAGCGTATCGACGAACCCGTCCATCAACTGCAGCCAGACGGCGGCCACGTGCACCTTGGGATCGTCCAGCACCGCCTTGACGCTTTCCTTCAGCATCGACGGATCGGCGATGAACTGCGCCGTCACGTCCACAGGGTTTCCGGCAGCACCGAAGGCGGGCAAGATCTCGCGCAGCCGCGCCACCGATGGCTCGGATAACTGCGGCACGTTCAGGCCGACTTCTTCGGCCCGGTCGCTCATCAGCACGCCGGCGCCGCCCGATTGCGTCACGATGCCAACCCCGCGCCCCTCGGGGCAGGCGGTGGTGGTGGACATATCGACGATATCCAGCATGTGTTCCTCGTTACGGGCGCGGATCACGCCGAACTGTCTTGTGATCCCGTCGAATACCGCGTCCTCACCCGCCAGCGCCCCGGTATGGGACGACGCCGCCCGAGCGCCGCTTTCAGTGCGGCCCACCTTGGTCACGGTCAGTGGCTTGCCCAATTCCATCGCCCGGCGCGCCGTGCGGATCAGCCCCGGGCCGTCGGTGACCCCCTCTATATAGCCTGCCAGAGTGGAAATTCGCGGATCCTCGACAATCTTGCCCAGGCAGTCGGCAAAAGTCACATCCGTCTCGTTGCCGGTATTGGCGAAATAGCCGAGCCCCAGCCCCCGCTTGCGCGCCAGCGCCGCGATTGCGGTGCCGAAGGCGCCCGACTGGGTGACGAAGCCCACCGGCCCGGGGCTGGTCTTGCCCATACCGTACTGGGTGAAGGTGGCGAACGCCCCGTCGAAGGCATTGATGATGCCCAAGGTGTTTGGTCCGCAGAGGCGCATGTCATAACGCGCGGCGATCTCGACCACCTCGCGCTCCTTCTCGCGGCCTTCCTCGCCCATCTCGCCAAAACCCGAACTGAAGACGATGGCGGCGCGCACGCCAGCCTCTCCGGCGGCGGTCAGTTGCTCCGGCACCAGCTTGGCGGGGACGGAGATGACGGCCAGGTCCGGTGTTTCAGCGATCTCGCCGATCCCACTGTAGCAGTGGTGCCCGCCGACCTCGTCATACTTGGGATTCACCGGAAAGATCTGTCCGGTATAACCCTTATCCAGCAGGAACTTCATAACTCGGCCGTTCAACTTGTTGAAATCGTTCGACACGCCGATGATCGCGATGGATTGCGGCGAGAGCAGGCAGTCGAGGGCGTCGCGCCCGGTCAGGTCTTTCATGTCGGTATGCCCCTTATTTTCCATGCCGTTTCCAATGTGTTCCGAAAAGCTCTTCCTCGGATGGTTTGTCCGTCGGGATGGTCCGCACGAGATGAGTGATATTCATGAAATGCCGCGCATTGAGGTTCTCGGTGATCGAGTTGCCGGCCCAGGTGCCGCCACCCATGGACAAGGTGAATTCCAGCGCGTTTTCGAAACTGCCTCCATTGCCCATGGTGTGCGCCTGGTTAACCAATACGCGCACCACGTCGATCCGCTCGGCCAGCATCTGCGCGTGGTCCGGCGTGGCGGTGTGGATGCCCACCGAATGCCCCTTGCCGCAGACATCGAGGATGCTGCTTAGCTGATCCACCGCGTCCTCCATGTCGGTGATCCGATAGACCGTCAGCACCAGCGACAGCTTCTCGTCCGTAAACAGGCTGTCGGGATCAGGGCGGCCCTCCTCGACCATAAAAAATCGTGCGCCTTTGGCCGCGTCGTCCAGTTCGAAGACCTCGCACAGGGTTTCCGCATCCTTGGCGATCACCCGGCGGTTCAGACTGCCGTTCGTCCAAAGCCTTTCGCGCACACGCTCCTTTTCCTCAGCCGAGCAGACATAGCCCCCCGCGCGGGCCAGTGCCGCGATGGCCTCGTCATAAACCGCCTCATGGATCAGCACCGAGTTTTCCGAGGAACAGGATGTGGCATTGTCAAAGGTTTTTGACTGGCAGATCTTGGCCGCCGCATCATCGAGATCGGCACTTTCGTCGATCACCACCGGCACATTGCCCGCGCCCACGCCGATCGCCGGGGTGCCCGAGGAATAGGCGCGGCGCACGTTGTTCTGCGACCCGGTGACGACCACGAGGTCCGCCTGCTCCATCAACTCCTGCGTCAGGGCCTTGTTAACCGGCTTGGGCAGGATTTGAACCAGGTCGGCCGGGAAGCCGCATTTTTCCAACTCCGCCCGCATGTGCCCGACCGCGGCGTTGGTGGCGCCCCAAGCCGAGGGGGAGGGTGCGATAATAACCGCATTTCGGCTTTTGACCGCGAACATCGCCTTGTTCACCGGCGTCGCAGTGGGGTTGGTCGAAGGCGTCACGGCGGCCACGACGCCCACGGGCTTGGCATATTTCACCATCCCGCGGTCGGGGTCGTCCTTGATCACGCCCACGCTTTTGACACGGGAAAGGTCACGCAGGCAGCCGAAGGTCTTGCGCTGGTTCTTGATGACCTTGCTTTCGATGTCGCCGAGGCCGGTCTGCTCCACCGCCAGTTCGGCCAGCGCGCGGGCGCGACGCGGTTCGTAGATGGCCCAGGCCAGCGCGGTGACGGCGGCGTCGGCGTCATCCTGAGTGGCGTTTGCGAACTTTGCCATGGCGTCGCGGGCCTTGGCGACAAGGCCGTTGATGATCGGTCCTGGATCGGATGCGTCCATTCTCTCCGTCCTCCTGATTATCACGCGAAGGCGCGGATGCCGGTCTGCGCGGCCCCCAGCACCAGCGAGTGTATGTCATAGGTGCCTTCCAGAGTGTTCTCGACCTCGAGATTCAGCATGTGGCGCACCACGTGGTACTCGTCGGATATGCCGTTGCCGCCATGCATGTCCCGCGCCGTTCGGCATATCTCCAGCGCCTTGCGCGCCGCGTTGCGCTTGACCAGCGAGAACATCTCGGGCGTGGCGCGCCCCTCGTCCTGCAGCCGCGACAGGCGCAGGGTGGCGTGCAGCGACAGGGCGATCTCGCTCTGCATGTCCGCGAGCTTGGCCTGCACCAGCTGGCTTGCCGCCAGCGAGCGGCCGAATTGCTGGCGCTCCATCACGTAGTCGCGCGAGGCCTGCCAGCAGAATTCGGCGGCCCCCATCGAGCCCCAGCAGATCGCCAGCCGCGCCCGGTTAAGGCAGGTGAGCGGCGCCGACAGGCCCTTGGCATGGGGCAGCATCTGGTGAGTCGGAACGAACACCTCGTCCATCGAAATCTCGCCCGTGGGCGACGCCCGGACCGAGAACTTGCCCTCGATCTTGCGCGTCTCCAGCCCCTTGGCACCCTTTTCCAGGATGAAGCCGCGCACCACGTCTTCGTCATCGCGCGCCCAGACCACCAGCACATCGGCGATCGAAGCGTGCGTGATCCACACCTTGTTGCCCGACAGGCGGTAACCACCATCGACGGGCCGGGCCCGCGCCCGCATTCGCGATGGGTCCGAGCCGGCGTCGGGTTCGGTCAGGCCGAAACAGCCGATCAACTCGCCCCGCGCCATGGGCGGCAGGTACTTTTCCTTTTGTTCGTCACTGCCGAAGCGGTGGATCGGCGTCATCGCCAGCCCGCCCTGCACCCCACACGCCGAACGAAAGGCGGCATCGACCCGCTCCAACTCCCGCGCGACAAGGCCATAGGCGGTGTAGCTTGCACCGGCACAGCCGTAGCCGTCGATCTGCATACCCAGGAACCCCATCTCGCCCAGTTCGCGCATGATCGCGGGATCGAAGGTCTCGTGCCGGTGCCAGTCGCGAATGAGAGGCATCAGGCGTTCCTGCGCGAAGTCATGGGCGGAATCGCGGATCATCCGCTCTTCCTCGCTCAGCAGGTCCTCGATCAGCAGCGGGTCGCGCCACTCGAAATGGGGTTTGCCGCCATCCGCCATCACAGCACTTCCATGACGACCGCGATACCCTGGCCCATGCCGATGCACATCGACGCCAACGCGTATTTCGCGCCGCGGCGCCTGGCCTCGTGAATGGCGGTCAGCGCGATGCGGGGGCCGGATGCGCCGAGCGGGTGGCCGATGGCGATCGCGCCGCCGTTGGGGTTCACCCGGTCGTCGTCTGACGACAGGCCCATGCCCTTCATGCAGGCCAGCGCCTGCGCGGCGAAGGCCTCGTTGATCTCGATCACGCCCATGTCGTCCATGCCGAGGCCTGCACGCTTCAGCGCCAGTTCCGAGGCCGGAACGGGGCCATAGCCCATCGTGCGCGGCGGCACGCCAGCAACACCGCTGGCTAAAATGCGGGCAATCGGGTCGCGCCCGATTTTCTCGCCCGCCGCCTTGTTACCCATCATCAGCGCCACGGCGCCGTCATTGAGGCCCGAGGCGCTGCCCGCCGTGGTCACGCCGTCCGTGTGGATGGCCCGCAGCTTGGCCAGCCCTTCCATATCGGTCTTGGGGCGGGGGTGCTCGTCGGTCTCGACCGTGACATCCTCGCGCCCACGTCCGCCGGGCACGGTGATCGGCGTGATTTCCGAGGCAAAGAAGCCGTGCGCGTGCGCCTTGGCCCAACCTTGTTGCGAGCGCAGGGCATAGGCGTCGCTGTCCTCGCGGCTGATGTCATGCTCCTTGGCCAGGTTGTCGGCAGTCTTGGGCATGGAATCGTTGCCGAATTCCTTTTCCAACTGCGGGTTGGGAAAGCGCGCACCCACCGCGCTGTCGAACCATTCGAGGTTGCGGGCAAAGGGGCGGGCGTGCTTGCCCACTACGAAGGGCGAGCGGCTCATGCTTTCGACACCACCCGAGATCAACACTTCGCCCTCGCCACATGTCAGAGCATGAGCGGCCGAGACCATCGCGCCAAGGCCGCTGCCGCAGTTCCGCTGGATCACCGTGCCCGGCACCGTTTCCGGCAGTCCAGCGCGAAGCAGGGCGTGGCGCGCAACACAGCGGCTGTCCTCGCCCGCCTGATTGCCGCAGCCGACGATGACGTCATCGATGGCGGCGCCGTCAATGTCGGCACGCTCCATCAGCGGCTTGATCACCTCGGCCAGCAGGTCATCTGGGCGGATGCCGGACAGCGCGCCGCCCGAGCGTCCGAAGGGGCTGCGCAGACCGTCATAGATATAGGCATCGAGCATCGTGGAGTTCCTTTCGAATGTCTTCTTTGTCTTGTCTGTTCGTCAGGGCGCAGGGCGGCTCAGCCCCGCGCCGGTGTCTCTTCGGTCGTTGCTGACATGCCGAGGGCGGCGCGGCGGCGCAGCCATGGACCGACGCGGTGGCGCGGATCGCCCGAGCATTCGGCCATCCCGTCGAGAATCTGCACGATCCGCGACACGCCCAGCACATCGGCGAATTCCAGCGGGCCGTTGGGATAGTTGAGGCCCAGCTTCACCGCGCGGTCGACATCTCCGGGCGTGGCGATCCTGTTCTGCGCCACGCTGGCGCCGATGGCGCAGATCATTGCGAGGATCCGCTGCGCGACGAAGCCGGGGCTGTCCTGGATGCGAGTGACAGGTGTGCCGTCTTGGGCCAGCATGGCATGCGCCTTGCGCATCGGCTCGGCGCCGGTGACTATGGTTTTCATCACCGTCCGGCGGCCCTTGAAGTCGAAAATGGGATCGACGGCGACCGTGCGCGCGGCGTCCAGTCCGGCCCGCGCTGCGTGAGTTGTGGCATCAAGGCCAAGGGGCATGATCAGAATGACTGCGTCCGCGCCGGGGCTGTCGCCGGTTTCCAACTCGGCGCCCGATGCAGTGACGATCTCTTTCAGGGCGTCGGCATCCTCTCCGGGTTCTACCCAGAAGGTGCCGCCCTCGAACTCCGGCGCGGCGGGTTCTTCGGGGCGTTGCTGTTTGCCGTCCTCGTAGACATAGTGACCCTGCTTGGTCTTGCGGCCCAAAAGGCCCGCCTGCATCCGCTGCCCCATCAGCATCGCGGGGCGGAAGCGCGGTTCGTGATAGGATTGCTCGTAGATCTCGACCGTCGCTGGGTGAGTTACGTCGAGCGCGGTCAGGTCCAGCAGTTCGAATGGCCCCATGCGAAAGCCCGCGGCGTCGCGCATGATGGCGTCCACGTCGGCGAAGGTCGACACGCCCTCGTCCACCAGGTTCGTGGCCTCCAGCGTGTAACCTCGCCCCACCTGATTGACCAGGAACCCCGGCGCATCGGCCACGCGAACAGGTGTGCGGCCCATGACCTTGCCCAGTTCGACCAGTCGGTCGATGATGGCGGGCTCGGTGCGGATGCCCGCGATGACCTCGACCAGCGGCATCAGCGGCACCGGGTTGAAGAAGTGAAAGCCCGCAACCCTGTCGGGCCGGTCGCAGGCCGCTGCCAGCCGGGTGATCGACAAGGACGACGTGTTGCTGGCCAGGATGCAGTCGGGACGCGTGGCTTTTTCCAACGCCGCAAAGACCTCAGATTTCAGTGCCATGTCCTCGCTGACCGCCTCGATCACCACGTCGGCCTCGGAGAAATCCGTCATGTCCCTGGCCGGCATCAGCCGGTCCTTTGCGGCGCCGGCCTCATCGGCGGTCATGCGCTCTTTCTTTATGGCGCGGTCCAGCATTCCGTTGATGAACTCGATCGCCTCGGTGGTGGCTTCGGCTCTCGCATCGTAAAGGATCA
Organism: Roseovarius sp. MMSF_3350; assembly: GCF_030733425.1. Classification (GTDB taxonomy): domain Bacteria; phylum Pseudomonadota; class Alphaproteobacteria; order Rhodobacterales; family Rhodobacteraceae; genus Roseovarius. The sequence goes on along the minus strand of NZ_JASHIZ010000020.1, from coordinate 51,934 downwards.
CGCGGCAACCGCCAGTCGCCGCCACCTGTGCGATGCCGCGCCCCATGGCGCCTGCGCCGACGACGCCTACGGTTCGGCTTTCGCTGTCTGCTGCCATGGTCATTTTCCTTTGAAGTTCGGTTTGCGTTTTTCGATGAAGGCGTTCATGCCCTCTTCCTTGTCCTCTGTGTCAAACAGAGTGTCGAAGGTGCGCCGTTCCAGCATAAGCCCTGCGTCGAGCGACGTATCCTGACCGGCCAGCACGACCTCCTTGATGCGGCGTGCGGCCAGCGGGGGCAGGGCGGCGATCTGCTCGGCCAACTCCATCGCGCGGTCCAGTACCGCGTCATCGGCCACGCATTCGCTGGCCAACCCCATATCGAACGCCTCGCGCCCCGTTATGGGGTCGCCCGTCAGCATCATCTTCATGGCTTTGAACTTGCCGACCGCGCGGGTAAGGCGCTGGGTGCCACCACCGCCGGGCATGATGCCGACCTTGATCTCGGGCTGTCCGAACTTGGCACCTTCGCCCGCGACGATGATGTCCGCGTGCATGGCCAGTTCGCAACCGCCGCCCAAGGCAACGCCACGCACCGCAGCGATGAAGGGGATAGGGCAGTGCCCGATTACCTGCCACATCCGCCGGACGTTAGAGCGGGTAATCTCGGCCGTGCCCATGCGGGCCATGTCCTTCAGATCGGCCCCGGCGACGAATGCCTTGTCATCGCCCGTCACCACGACGCAGCGCGCGTCCAGGTCGTCGTAGAGCGCGGCAAACCGGTCGGTCAGGGCCTTCCGCAAATCCGGGCTCAAGGCGTTTCGGCTGTCAGGTTTGTTCAATGTCAGCAGGATCACGCCGCTCTTGCGGCGGTCTTCCAGGATCAGGTCCGGCATTCGTCTCCTCCCCTAAGGCCCGCATAATTAGGTGAAAACATCCTAATATTGGAATGACATAAAAACAATCACAATTTTCTGGACGGGTCGATCCTTTGTTTGCTAGCGTGATAGCAGCGATACACTGGCGGTGTGCCGGAGCAGCGCGACGAAACAAGGGATCGAAACGATGGACGTTCTGCGGAAAAGTCCCGGCAAGCTTTACCTCCACGTGGCGGATATCTTGCGCCAGCGGTTGCGCTCCGGCGAGTTGTCCCCGGGCGACAGGCTCAAACCGATTTCCGAATTGGCCGAAGAATTCAAGGTGGCCACTGTCACCATCCGTCAGGCGGTCGCTATTCTCGAGGATGAAGGCCGTCTGATGCGCCAACAGGGTGCAGGGACCTTTGTCACCGAGAGCGTGGGGGCCGAGGATACGTTTGCAGTCGGGCTAGATTGGCCAGAGCTCTTGGACATGGTTACCAAGACCGACCCGCGGCTCATTGAAAAGCGCGAGAACGTGGAGCTGAAGGCAGGCGACCTCAAGGGAGGAAACGCTGCCGACTCGTATGTCTTCCTGCGGCGTGTGAACGCTCTGAAGGGGCTCGATTGCCTCGTGGCCGATGCCTACATCGCCTCGGATCTCTACGCGCAATGCCCTGAGCGGTTCGATCACGAGACGATCATCCCGGTGATCGAGTCGCTGCCCGGCGTGACCATCGCCAAGTGCCACCAGACCCTGACCATCGGGCAGGCGGACATGGACAAGGCGTCGCTTCTGGGCTTGCCGCTCAGCTCTCCGCTTGGCGACATCCGCCGGATCCTGACGGACCCTTTGGGCCGCGTCCTTTACTTCAACGATGTCTCCTATCGCGGCGACATGGTGAAATTCGAGATCAGTCTCGATTTGACCGCAGGCAAGGCGGAGGAGCCGAACCGGCGGTCCTGACGGCACGCGCCTCTGGCGGGTGTCGACGAACGGGCGAAAACGCCCACGACAAATGTATTGGGAGGATACACATGACCAAGACCAGACTTCTTGCCGGGGTGGCCATAGCGACCGTGGCCGCATTGCCAGCGGTGGCGCAAGACTACCCGTCGCAGCCCGTGCAACTGACCGCACCTTACGGGCCGGGCGGCGCATCGGATCTCGCGGCGCGTAACCTCGCCAACGTGGCACCCGACTATGTGGGACAGCCTGTGCTAGTTACGAACCGTGCGGGCGCAGGCGGAGCTACCGGCTCGGCCTATGTCAAGAATTCCGACCCCGACGGATACAATCTGCTGTTGGCGCGTATCGGCTCGCACAGCATCTCGCCGGCGCTGAAGACGTCGATGCCCTACAACTGGGACGATTTTACCTATCTCAGCCTGCTCGAGGTCAACCCGGCGGCCTGCGCCACGGCGACTTCGAAACCCTACGAGACCCTCGATGACCTGAAGGCGGCGATCGAGGAAAGCCCTGGCGCCATCACCTACAGCTCGGCGGGCGTGGGCACGCTGCACCACTTGGGCGGCATCATGCTGCTGGACGAGTTGGGCTTTGAGAATCCCGGCACCGATGCCACGCATATCCCGTTCCAGGGCGGCGGTGCAGCCGCGGCTGCCGCGGCCACCGGTCAGGTAGATTTCGTCTGTTCCAACGTCTCGGCCATCATCAGCCAGATCGAGGGCGGCCAACTTCGTCCGTTGCTCGTGACCACGCAGGAACGGCTGGACTCGATGCCCGATGTTCAGACCGCGTCCGAGCTGGGCATTCCGGGGATGGAAGCCCTTGTGGGTTGGTCGGGTCTCGTCGGGCCGCCGAACATGGACGAAGCGGCCGTCGAAGCCTGGACCGAGGCGCTGCCGAAGATTGGCGAGGATGAACGCTGGGTGAACCAGACCATCTCGCTGGGGTCGATCCCGAAGATGCTTTCGCCCGAGGATACGGTGGCGTTCGTCGAGAACCAGTACAACACGTTCAGCAGCCTCGTCGACAAGCTGGGCCTGCAGATCGACTGATCTATTGACCGATCCGGGCGGGGCCATCGGGCGCCCGCCCGGCAATATCCACACCCGCCCCATCCGGAGGATTCTTCCCGTGAAGACCGCTCACAAGCGCGACTTCCTGCTCGGGCTCTTTGCCTGCGCGCTGGCGTTGATCATTCTTTTGGGTATCCTGCCCTGGGCCGTCAAGTCGCCAAAGGTAGTGCCCAATTTGGCCTTGTCGCCCACCTTCTGGCCGCGCATCATTCTAGTGAGCGTCGCTGGGTTCGGCGCGCTTCTGGCGGTTCGCGCCTTCTATGACAAAGTGCAGGACAACCAGCCGTTGCGCAGCGACGCCGAGGAGCCTCCTTTCGGCGAGAGCGACCTGCGCGTGATGCTCGCCGGAGGGCTGATGATCGCGTTCTGCGCGTTACTGAAACCGCTGGGCGTGGTGCTGCCCGGCATCGCGCTATTGCTTGCGATGATCATCCTGCATGAACCGCGCCAGTGGCCCAAGGCCATCGTCGTCTCGGTGATTTTCGTCGCGGCGCTCTACACGTTCTTCCGGTTCGTGGCCAAGGTTCCAGTGCCCCTCGGGCCGCTGAACAGCGTGTTTTGAGGTGCTGACGTCATGATCGAGAACCTGTCGGACGCTCTGGTCCTTTTTCTGAACATCTACAACGTGATTGCGCTTGCCGGCGGCATCGCAATCGGGGTGATCGTGGGCGCGATCCCGGGCATGACTTCGACCATGGCGGTCGCGCTTACGCTGCCCTTCACCTTCACGATGCCGCCTGTCACCGGCATCCTGTTGCTTCTGGGGGTCTACAAGGGCGGCGTCTACGGCGGCTCGATCCCAGCGATCCTGGTGCGCGCGCCCGGCACGCCCGCAGCTTCATGCTCCGTGCTCGACGGCTATCCGCTGGCGCAAAAGGGGCAAGCAGGCAGGGCGCTTGACATGGCGCTTTACGCCTCGTGCTTCGCCGACCTGGTGTCGAACCTGTCGCTGATCCTGCTGGTGGGGTGGCTGGCCGCGCTCGTGACCAGCTTTGGCCCGCCCGAGAACTTCACGCTGATCTTCTTCTCGTTGACCATTATCGCGTCCGTGTCGGGGGACAGCCTGTTACGCGGCTTCATTTCTGCCGGGGCGGGGCTCCTTCTGGCCACCGTGGGGCTCGACCTTATCTACGGAACGGACCGGTTTACCTTCGGCAATTCCGACCTGCTGGGCGGGCTGGCCTTCATTCCGTTGCTGATCGGTCTCTTTGCCATCCCCGAGATTCTAAACGGCTATGCCCGCCGGAATGAAACCGGCAAGATGGCCTCCGACCCGGCTGGCTCTCGTGCGACATGGGCCGACTTCAAATCCTGCTTCCGCTCGATCTTTCGAGGCAGCATCATCGGCGTCATCCTTGGCGCCATACCTGGTATCGGCGGCGCGCCCTCGGCCTTCGTGTCCTATTCCGAGGCCATGCGCCGCTCGCCCAACCGCAAAAATTTCGGCAAGGGAGAACTCGAGGGCGTCGCCGCCGCCGAAGCAGGCAACAATGGCGTGGCAGGCTCCACTATGATCCCGCTGCTGGCGCTCGGTATCCCCGGTGACGTCATCACCGCCGTCATTCTGGGCGCATTCATGGTCCACGGACTGCGGCCCGGGCCACTGCTTTTCGAGCAGAATATCGACCTGATCTATGCGCTCTTCATCGGTATCTCGATCAGTTCGCTGTTTCTGCTGATCATAGGCAAGACCGCGATTCACTTTTTCAAGCATATCGCCTCGATCCCTGCGACGTTCCTCTACCCTGTGGTAATGATCCTCTGCGTGTTTGGCGCTTATGCTGTGAACAACTCCTATTTCGACCTTTACGTCATGGTCGCCTTCGGTTTTCTCGGCTTCCTGATGATGCGGATGCACGTGCCTTCGGCGCCCTTCCTGATCGCCTTCATTCTGGGGCCGATGCTGGAGGACAGTTTTCGCCAGTCGTTGCTGATGTCCCAAGGCAGCATGACGATCTTCGTGCGAAGCTGGATCACCTGGATCTTCTGGGCGCTGACGTTCCTGTCGGTGGGGCTGATGATCCGGCGGCACATGGCCGGCAACGCACCCGAGGCGGCACTGCCTGACCCGGAGGCCGCGAAAGAAGAACGGCGATGACGGACAGCCTGCGGATCGACAAACGGGGGCGGGTGACGATCTTCACGCTCAACCGTCCCGACAAGATGAATGCCATCGACACCATACTGGCGCAGGCGCTGCAGGACGGTTTCGCCGCCTTTGACGCCGATGACGACCAGCGCGTCGCGATCCTGACCGGGGCGGGCGAGAAGACTTTTACCGCCGGTGCCGACCTTGCCGATTTCCCCGAGCTTTGGCGCTGTTTGCCCGGAATGGGCATCACCACCATGAAGCCAGTGATCTGCGCCGTTGACGGGCTTTGCATCGGCGGCGGGATTGTGATGGCAGCGCTGTCGGATCTCTGCGTCGCGTCCACCCGCGCGAAATTCGTGTATCCGGAGGGAAAGGTGGGCGTCACCGGCGGCTTCATCGCCACGCTGGCCGCCCGCCTGCCGCACAAGATGGCCATGGAAATCATGCTGCTGGGCCGTGCCGTCAGCGCAGACAGGGCGTTTCAGATGGGCCTCGTCAACGAAGTGACGAAGCCGGGTCAACATCTTGAAGCGGCACTCGCCATGGCGGAGGAAATGGCCGAGATGGCCCCGCTGGTTTTGCGAACCCTGAAACAGGCGGTGGTGGCCGAGATGCTGACGCCGGCGCCGGCCGAAACCATGGGCCGCGCCATTCGGGATCTCGACCGAGTGGAGACTTCCGAAGACAAGCGCGAGGGCCTCGCGGCCTTTCGCGAAAAGCGCAAGGCCGAATTCCGGGGCCGCTGACACGGAGCGCCCCCGGCGTGCTCCGTCAGTCCAGCGGCGCGTGCAGCTTGGTTTCCTTTGTGACGATGCCGCCGCGATTGCCGATCTCGATCGAGCCGTAGCGCTGCTTAAAACAGGCGGGCAGAGGGCGATCGCCCTCCAGCGACAGCCAAAGGCGCAACAGATGCCGCCGCTCGGACTTTTCGGGCCAGTCGAGGAAGCCTGTCCGGTCGTGCAACTGTGAATGGTTGTAGACGAACTGCATGTCGCCCGGCTCCAGGTCCATCGAGAAATTCAGCTCTGGATCGTCGGCCAGCGCGTCGAACATGTCCAGCGCCTCGACGTGCTTTGGCGTCAGCCGCATCGCGTCGTCAAACCGCTGCGCACTGTCGATATATTGCCGCTGGTAGAACACGGTCAGGTAGCCGTCCTTCCAGTTCAGCACCGGGATTTCCATGAAGGGCTTCTCGCCCTCGGGTACCTCGCCGCGCCGGTCGGTGGCAATGGGATCGAACAGCTTTTCCAGCAGGTCCGGCCGCTCGGCCCGCATCCGGTTATAGATGGTCTCGGCGCTCACCAGCAGGGACCGTCCGCCTTCCTTGGCCTTCTTCAGGCACAATAGGCCCACCACATCTGCGCTGTCGGTGTGAAAGGTCTGCCGGTCCGAGGTCTGGTAGATCCGACTGTTGGGATCGTTGGGGTCCGCGCCGATATCGCGAACATGACCCAGGATATGGCCCTGAGCGTTCTGCGACCGGGCGCTTCCGACATGCGCGCCGATCCCGCAGAAGACCGCGGCAGCGAATTCCTGGCTGTAGCCCTCGACCGGCAGGCCTCGCAACACTTCGACGCCGACACCGTCCAGCATCGTTTTGCGCAGTTCCTTCAGGTGTTCGGCAAACTGACCAAGCGGAAACGCTTCTTTGCTGATCTCGCCCACGTCTTTGCCGGTGTCCAGAAAGGCCTCAGCCGCCTGCTCCAAGTCGACGATATCCTCGTGGCTCAGCCGATACAGCCATTTTTCTGGGCTCTGAGCCATTTCACGACCAATCCAGGCCGACGGGCCCTTCAATTTCTCGGGTAGCTCCTGCAGGTCGATTACGGGCACTGTCATGGTGGCCTCCTCTGTTCTTCTATTCGCTGCATCATTCTCTAGACTAATTTACATGCACATAATAATGATTTGAAATCATGATGAGTTCTGCCCCCTCTCTAACCGTCCTACGGGCGCTGAAAAGTCTGGCCGTAACCGGCAACGTCTCGCGCACGGCGCAGGCGCTTGGCCTCACGCAGTCGGCGGTCAGCCGTGCTATTGCCAATTACGAAAAGACCATTGGCCTCACGCTTTTACAGCGAGAGGCGCGTCCCCTTACCCTGACAGAGGCGGGCCAACTCGTCGTCGCTCGGGCAACCGAGATCGACCATTCGCTGGATATGCTGAACGAACAACTGCTGGCGCTGAGGCAGAACCGCACCGGCTATCTGCGCATAGGCTCCTTCGGGCCCACCGCCTCGACTCGCATCCTGCCGGACTTGTTGAACCGGGTCGCCCGCGCCCATCCCGGCATCACCATCAGTATCCAAGAAGCCTCAGACGACACCACTCGGGAGGAGGTTGCACGCGGCCTGACCGACCTTGCAATTCTTTCCAACCCGGTGGACGAGTTCGACGCCATCGCGCTCGCTACCGACGAGTTGGTGGCCCTTGTGCCCGAGAATTCGGACACGCCGCCCTCGATGAGCGCTGCCGAACTCGCTGCCGCGCCGTTCATCATGACGCTGGCCGGTAGCGCGCCCACGATCCTTAGCTGGTTCCAAGCGTCCGGTCTGCAACCCGAGATCCAGCATCGCATTCAACAGACTCATTCGATTCTCGAGCTGGTCCGGTGCGGTCAGGGATTGGCTGTCGTCGCTGCGCTCGCGCTGCCGAGGCAGATCGACGGCGTGCGCGCGCTGCCCTTGCAACCGCCCTCAGAACGCGAAGTTTATTTGGTGAAGAAAACCGGTGTGCCTAGGTCGCCGGCCGTAACCGCGGTGTGGAATATTGCGACATCCTTCAGTACGCTTTGATTTGCGCAGAGACAAATAAGGCTCAACCGGCCAAGAACTCCATATCGCTTTAGATGTGGTGATAAGGTCACCTGCCCGGCAGGATGGGAACCCTTCTTAATCGAGGTAGAGGCCGCTATTGCCGCGGATTTTCTCGATTTCCCTGAGCCGGCCATCTGAACGTTCATCGCCGACTGACGCTGCTGTCGCCAGCAGCGTTTCAATCATGAAAAGAACGGAAACCAGAGAAGGGTAATAATGGGGGCTGGTTGTAGGTGCGTAGAAGACTGTGTCCGCGTAAGGCACGAGCGGCGAACTGGGCCGGTCGGTCACCGTGAAAATCTGTGCGCCCTTGGAATGGGCATATTCCACGGCGCGGATCGTCTGCAAAGAATAAGGCGAAACTGAAAATACCAACAAGCTATCGGACTCGTCGATCACGGCCAGGCGCTCTGTCAAATCCACGAGGCCCCCGTGCAGTGCTACGAAGTTCGGCAGCGCCATGCTGCCGGTGACTTCCATGAGGCCGGAAAGCCAGTAGAGAGATCCGGAAGCAAGCAAATAGGTGTACCTGCTTCGGTGTACCGATTTGGCGAAAGCGTCAATGGCTTCGGCGTCGAGAAGGTCGGCGGCAGTGGCGAGGTTGCATTGCACCGACTGCGTGAGCTCTCGGATCAGCTCGCTGCTGGACGTACCGCCGAAAGAGTTTCGAAGCCTGCCGACGCGGGCTCCGAACCCCGTATTGGCGGAAATGCTGGCCTGATATGCAGACCGCAGTGCGGCGTAGCCGTCGTAACCCAGTGCCTTGGCCAGCCTCTGCATGGTTGCCGGAGAAACGTCGCAATCTGACGCAATTGCGCGCATCGAATCGAAGGCCATTCTGTCAGGATTATCGAGAGCGAAGCGGGCGACTTGCGTCAGTTTCTTCGATAAATCGGATAGACGATCGTGAATAAGCTCCGTTGGGTTTTCCAAGTTCGGCCTCCTCTGATGCGAAAAAATACAAAACGATTTTCTCTGCTAAAAATATTACATTTGTTACACGTGACGGGTAGACAAAACATTTGGAATCACCTTCAGTGCTCTTAATGTCACGGCTTAGACCGTGCTCAATTACAACAGGAGGACGTACCAATGGGTCGTTTCATCACCACGACGTTGGCCGGCGCGGCGCTGGCTCTGATCTGCAGCCAGGCGCAGGCGGATCAGCTGGAAGACATCAAGCAGGACGGCGAGATCGTCGTCGGCGTCAAGCAGGACTATAAGCCATGGGGCTATCTGACGTCCGACGGCGAACTGGCCGGGCTGGAGATCGACCTGGCCCGCGACGTGGCAGAGCGTCTTGGGGTCGAACTGGAACTCGTCCCCGTGGTTGCATCGAACAGGATGCAGTTTCTCAGCCAGGGACGCATCGACCTGATCATTGCAACGATGGGTGACAACGAAGATCGCCGCGAGGTCGTCGGTATGATCCAGCCGAACTACTATGCCGGGGGCACAAATGTTCTGGCGCCGAAGTCCGTTGGGCTCGAAGAGTGGTCGGACCTGGACGGGCGTGACGTCTGTGCGCTTCAGGGCTCCTACTACAACAAGCGCGTGACGCAACTTTATGGCCCGAACCTCGTCGCGTTTGCCGGTATTCCCGAGGTTACCTCAGCACTGCAAAACGGGAACTGCGTGGCGTTCCTTTATGACAACACTTGGATCGAGTCACAGCTGGCTTCCGACGAACAATGGGCTGACTATGAGATGCCCTTCGAGACCGAGGACCCGCAGGCCTGGTCCATCGCCGTTCCGCTTGAAGAACTGGATGGGCCCTACGGCCAGAAAATGAGCGAGATCGTCACGGATTGGCACAAGACCGGCTTCCTGATCGAGCGGAACGAGGCGAACGGTATCGCGCCGAGCCCGTTCCTCCAGGAAATGCACGAAAAGTTTAAATAGCCCTTTTCGCCATTTGATCTTCCGGCGGCGAGTGCTTCGCCGCCGGTTCCATTTCAGGACGACGGCGGGCAATGGATTCTGCAAGCATCATAGAGTGGTTGAGGCCGGACTGGTTTTTTGACCTCACAGTCGTCAGCGATGAGTACAATCGCGGGCGTTACCTGGCAGGCTTGTGGATGACCGTGCAACTTTCGGTCATTTCAATTTTCCTGTCGCTAATCGTCGGAGCCGTGGGTGCGGCAGCGCAAGGCGCCCCGTCTCGGACCCTGAGGGTACTGGTCGGTTTCTTCGTGGCCTTTTTCCGCAACACGCCGCCGCTGGTCCAACTCTACTTTTTCTACTTCGCAATCGGCACCGTTCTGCAGATCACTGGCGACGATGGTCGGCCTGAACCACTTGTCAGCAATTTTGGCTGGGCAATCATTTCTCTTTCGCTCTTTGCCGGCGCCTTGAATGTCGAGATCTTCCGGGCCGGGATCGAGGCTGTTCCGAAATCTACTGTCGAGGCGGCTGAGGCACTTGGGTACAAGAGGTTGCAGATCTACAAGGACATCGTGCTGCCCTTGGCGGTGCGCATCTCGCTGCCCGCGCTTGGGACGAATCTTGTGAACCTGGTCAAGACGACCACGCTTGCCTACGCCATCGCGGTTCCGGAACTTCTTTATGTCGCGGCACAGATATGGTCGGAAGATCTGAATGTTCAGGAAATGATGAACGTCCTTTTGCTCTCGTACGTGGGGATTGTCGCCATACTCGTTTGGGTGCTGCACCACTGGGAGAAGAGATTGCGGATTCCGGGCTACGGGAGGTAAACATGCAGTATCTGAAAAAGCAGCCCGCACCTGTCAACGGGCACCTTCCCGTGCTCCTCCCGATGCGCAGTACAGGAGAGCCGCTGCCGCTCACTGACAGAATTTTCAATCTCTGGACAGCGTCGCTGCTCTTCGTGGCATGTGCTGCTGCGTTGGTTACGCCTGCGCTGGCACAGCAAGATGGCGAAAGCCAGCGCAGCATTCTCGAAATCCTTCTCGAGTGGACGCCGACGATTGGCTCCGGGTTCGCCTTCAACGTACTGATCTCGATCTGCTCGATGGCCGTCGGAACGGTGCTTGGTGTCGGGCTGGGCATCCTGCAGGTTTCGCCACTGAGGATTGTGCGCCAGGTTTCCTGGACCATTACGCAGTTCTTCCGGAATTCGCCTTGGCTGGTGCTTTTGTTCTACTGCATTCTGCTGATCCCGTTCCAGATCGAGATATTCGGTGCCGAAGTGCCGTTTCCAGGCTGGATAAAGGCTGTGCTGGGGCTTTCCCTTCCGGTCATGGCCTACATGTCGGAATATGTCCGGGGTGCGATCATGTCGATCCCGGTGGGGCAATGGGAGTCGGCGGAGTCTCTTGGTTTCAATCGGGCGCAGACGATGCGGGAGATCATTCTTCCACAAACCGTCAAGCGTATCCTGCCGTCCTGGATGAACCTATACGCCGTTCTTACAATGGCCACACCATTGGTTTCGATCGTAGGCGTGAATGACGTGATGGCGCTGACGCGCGCGGCCCTCAGTGCCGAAGGCCGCGTGGACCTGCTGATCCCGATGTATCTCTACATCCTTTGCTGGTTCTTTATCTATTGCTATCCGATCAGCGCGTTCACGCGCCGGCTGGAACGCAAATTCTCCGTGCAACTCTGAGGCGAGGCTCTTATGGCTTGGACAAGTGATCGACCGATCATTTCCCTGAAGAACGTTCACAAATCATTTGGGAAAACCGAAGTACTTCGCGGGATCACAATGGACGTCCGGAAAGGCGAAGTCGTCTGCATAATCGGGCCTTCCGGCTCCGGCAAATCGACCCTCATCCGATGCATAAACGCGCTCAACGACATACAATCGGGCTCCATCACCGTCGAGGGGCAGGAGGTCAGTGACCCGAAGCTGGACAAGCTCGAGCTTCGTAAAAAGGTCGGCATGGTATTCCAGCAATACAACCTCTTTCCACACAAGACGGCGCTTCAGAACGTGATGATGGCGCCAATCAAGGTGCTCAAACAGGATCGCAAGGCTGTCGAGGAACGTGCGCGTGCCTTGCTCAAGAAGGTGCGCCTCGAAGGCAAGGAAGACAATTATCCCGGCGAGCTGTCAGGGGGGCAACAGCAGCGGGTGGCGATTGCTCGCTCGCTTGCCATGAATCCGGATGTGATGCTGTTCGACGAGGTCACTGCGGCGTTGGATCCCGAAACGGTCAAAGAGGTGCTCCAGACCATTAAGACGCTCGCTTCGGAAGGGATGACCTGTATCCTTGTCACCCACGAGATGGGTTTTGCCCGCGAGATTGCGGACTGCGTCTATTTCACTGACCGGGGCGTGATTGTCGAGTCTGGTCCGCCTGCCACTTTCTTTGACGAGGCAAAAGACCCGCGTACGCGCGAGTTCCTCAGCCAAATCCTCTGACAGACGATAAGATGCTGGAACATGACGTCATGATGAAAGAGGTCGCCGACAGTCTCGGTCGGCTCGAGGTGCCCGTAGAAGCGCTTTACGGAGCAAGCGCGGCGCGCGGGGCGGAGAATTTCTGCGGGTTCGGTCCGGCCTTGTCGACCTATCCGGAGTTCATTTGCGCCGTGGCCAAGGTCAAGCGGGCCGCCGCACTCGCCAACCGCCGGGCCTCTGGTTTGTCCGTGCGCGAAGCGGACGCCATTATTGCGGCATGTGATGAAATCGTGGCCGGAGAGCACTGGTCACAATTCGTTGTCCCGATGGCGGAAGGCTCCGGCGGAACCTCGTTGAACATGAACTTCAACGAGGTCATCGCAAGTCGAGCGAACCAGATACTGGGCGAAGCGCAGTCCGACCCGATCCGATCCAACGATCACGTAAACCTTAGCCAGTCGACCAATGACGTAATCCCTACTGCGATCAAATTGGCCTGCGTGCTTCTTATGCCCGGTTTGAAAGACGCGGTTTCAGAACTGGTTGCGGAATTCCGCGCGAGGGCAGATGAGTCACGGAACGTGTTGAGAACAGGCCGGACCTGCATGCAAGCGGCCCAACCGATGACATATGGCCAATTGTTCGATGGCTATGCGGCGCTTTTGGAAATGTCTCTGAATACTCTGGAGCGTGCGGTTGACGATCTCAGGACTGTGCCGATGGGGGGTACTGCCATTGGGACTGGGCTTGGCCGTGTCGATGGATATGAAGCGCAAATCGTACCCGCTCTCGCGGAAAGCTTCGGCTTCGATGTCCAGGGACCAATTGACATGTTTGCCGCGATGCAAGGCACTGATGGGTTCCAGCGCCTGTCGGGTGAACTGACAGGTCTTGCCACCAATCTTGGACGCATCGCCGCCGACCTTGTCATCCTCAGCAGCGATGCGGCATCCGGGATCGGTGAGATTAATCTACCGCCCGTCCAGCCGGGTTCATCCATTATGGCGGGCAAAGTGAATCCGGTCGTGCCGATGCAGGTTCAGCAGGTCTCGTTTCAGGTGCACGGTTTGAACACCACTGTCGCGATGGCCTGCCAGGCCGGGCAGATGGAAATAAACCATTTCGAAACGGTCATCGCCCAATCACTGTTCGACCAGTTCGCGCTTTTGGCGCGTGCCAGTACTCTTTTTGCGCAAAAGTGTATTTCCGGATTGAGCGTTGATGAAGACCGTTCTTACGAAAATCTCGCTTCGTCATTTGGCGTCTCGACCATATTCCTGCACCATCTTGGCTACGAGAAGGTGGCGCAACTTGCCAAGCGCTCTCTAGAAGAAAAAACGTCATTGGCTCAAATTGCGATCGCGGAGGGTCTGTTGGCCAGGGGTGAAATCCGAGACGTTTTAATGGATGCAACCCAACCCTGATCCAACTTTAACGTGAAGTAAGATGGCTTTCTTCGCTGAACAGTTCATGCAAGGCGCGTTCGTAGAAGCGTTTCTCTGACGTTGGTCTTACGCCTTGAGAACGGTCGACACTTTCTGTGCCGGCAAGTTCGTTGCCGTTTTGCAGTTCCGCTTCGAGTTGCTGGACCGCAGTGACGGATTTTTCAATCGCACCTTTGGCTGCCGTTCGAGACAGCAAGCGCATCGATACAGGGTTGCTGAGCAGTACCTCTATGCGATCGTCATCGATGTAATGCCGGATCCGGGCCCCGAACAGTTCTTCGAGGTTCTTTGGTTTCAACGAATTGTCGGAAGTTCTCGTGCTGTGAACCAAGATGAGGAAGATCCCGCCGCCACGATAGGAAAAGACGCAGTCAAATTCCTCAGTGGCGCGCTGGATGGAATAGGCCAGGCTTTGGATCGCTTCACGAAACTTCGTGCTGCCAGCAAGGTCGAAAAAAAGTTTCGCGTCGCGCAACATCACCGAAACAGCGTACGATCCGAAGATCTTCGCGCGCGCCAGTTGGGAAATGTAGTTATCAAACTCGATATAGCGCAGAAAGGAGTCCGCGTCGCCAATTGAAATAGGGTCATCGAAGCTGAACTGATGAACCGTGGCGGACTTGAGCGTCAGCTTGCTCAGGACTTCAGTGCTTTTCGCGGCCGCTCGTCGTGCCTGAACAAGTTCGTGCGCACATTTGATGCGGCTGCGCAATTCGTGAAAATCGAACGGCTTGTTGATGAAGTCGGATGCGCCGGCGCGAAATGCGGCATCAATGTATTCTCGATCATTCATTGCCGTAAGCATTAACACGGGCGTTTCCGCGTATTCCGGTAAGGCACGCAAATCAGCGAGCAGTTCGATGCCGTCGATGTCGGGCATTTGGATATCCAGAAGCACGCAATCGAAGGGCACGTCTTCATCCAGGATGATTTCGAATGCGTCCGCGGCAGAGCTTGCTATCAGTACGTCATAGTCTTCCAACGTCTCAAGCGCGGTTTTGACCAATTCCAGAATGCTGGGTTCGTCGTCGACGACGAGCACGCGAAATACCGGCTCTTCATCAGCCGTCTTGTGCAGCAGTCGCTGAAAAGCGTCTTTGTCGTGATCTGAAATTGACATGTTTCATGCTCGCTGGGTTGTGATCTGCACGAACACCTTCCTCAATCAATTTGATCAATTTGGGGCATAAACACCGAAAAAATTAGACTAATGTGCCAGAATTAAGATGACAGATCGGCCCGTATCTGATGCTGAAGCGGCAATTATTACAAGGCGTGGTGCCCAACGCGCCTATACCGCGGGACCATTTACCGAGGATACGTATGGCATATTTGTGGCTGATATTTCAAAGCTTTGATATCTACGCAGCATGTCCAGGATATAGCTCCGTAACTCAGGTTTCTTTGCGGCGGATAGCAACGGATGTTCAGCGTTCTGATGCTTGGAAGACCTGTCGCCATGCGCGTATAGCCGTGAAAGCGCCCGAGTTTGGAAACGCAGCGAAAATCCGGTCGTTGCCGTCCTCTGCAATCAATGCCTGAACGTCCTGCGTGAGCGCGAAAGCCGAGCAGGATGGGCACGCCGTCTCAATGCGACAGGCAGTTTTGCGATTTTCGGCTTTCGACAAGACGATGTCTCGGAGGCTCTGCAGCTTTTCCATGAGTTCGACGTCAGAGCCATGTGTCAACATGCGACCATCGCTTGCCTGATAGATCCACCCCAAGCTCTGCGCATGCGACATCTTGAGAAAGGTCTTCAGTCGGTTTTCGAAACCTGGTTGATGGCTGAATTGGCCCATGTGCGTTGCGGTACAGGTCGTGCCTTGTGCCATTATGGCGGGCGCCCGTCCGGCAAGGCGCAACCGTATCGGGCCGGATCGAAGGAATAAGGCTTTGATCGCCTTTGCGTATTCTCGCGCGACGGCGCCCGCGTCGCGATATCGCTCCGCGTCGAGTTCGATCTTCTTCTCGCCGATCTTCAACTCGATCAAGCGTCGGTTGGAGACCACGATAGTTGCTTCTGTCCCGGTATCGGAACACAGGGCAAACGTGCGCGGCAGCACCGTTTCATCGATTTCCTGCGTCAGGCGGCGGATCAACCCGGTAAAGTCCCTCGCAGGCAAATCTTCGCTTTCGCGCAATGCTTCGCTTGGTGTCATCACACGGTCAAGCATGCTGCGCAGTAGGTGCGCCGTCACTTTGTCAGTCTTCGTGGGCGCGGTTTTCGAATGTCGTTTCACATCGCCCCCGCCATTTCCGTCAAGATTTTCTGAGCCGACCGAGTGGCAAGCGGAACGTCCGACACGTCTCCGCAAACGCAACACACGATGTCGGGACTACCCGCTTGGTATCGCACGAATATCCGGATCTCATCCGGCGTGGCCAGAACCACGAGATCGTTGTCGTTTGACATCAGATCCGATAGCTCGAAATTTGCCGACGCTTGGCGCATCACTTCGTCCAGGTATTCTTGCTTGTAAAGGTCGGACGCACTTGTGCGCAGAGCGAGCCCCGTCGAGATGTCGCCGAACGAGGCAAGCGTGCAGCTTGGCACCACCTGCCTCAGTTCATCGAGGCGCTCCGAAAGGTACATCGAGTGATCCATAGGGCTCTGGTGCTAGCCGGTTGCCATTTGGGACTTGGTGGGCCTTTCGGTCCGACCGCGCATCTGGGTCAGGACACGCACGCGCTTGGGCACTACGCCTACCGTCTGTCCGGTGGCTGACGAGGCCTCGGCCGCTTGGTTGCTATCGTCATCAGGCGACGTCTCTGCAGCGTTGCCATCGGACGCGAAAGGTTTTGCAGACTTGTCTTGCGACTGGACCAAAGCCGGTTCGGCAAATGACAACGCGGGGGCTTTCATCAGGTTTTCGACCAGATCATTGATGAAATCCGCGGCACCGCTGGCTTTCCACTTCGCCTCGTCCTCTCCGGCGGCAATCGCCTCGGTGATTGAAATGGGGAACGTTCCGCGGAACAGCCCTTGCGTTTCCTTGCGCACACGGGTCATCACACGATTGAGGTCTCTTTCGGAATGAAGCTTGTCGACTTGAGTCACAAGAAGAAAGTTCTCTCCATTTGTGCGTTCCGCAATCTGTTGCCACGTCGCGGCTTCCGATTGACGCCACGCCTGTGTCGCTTGCGTACACCACACGACGCTATCCACCTCGTCCATTACGGACATCCAGACTTCCGACGACATACTTGGATCCGAGATGCCAGGCATGTCGATCAGGTCGCAGATCTCCAGCGTATCGCACGGCTTGTAGAGCCGGATGAGGCGCGTCTCTTCCAATCTGACCTGTTCGATCTGGTCGATGTCGATGGGTGTCTCGACCCCGTCGTGACCCACGGCGTAGACAGCGTCCTCGCCGTGGCTGATGAGCACGGGGGGAAGGCGCGTCGCCGTGACCTTGATCGGAAGGGGGTTCTCGCCGAGAAAGAGCTTGATCAAAGTACTTTTGCCGGCACTGAACTCGCCCATAAGGGCCAGACGGGTCTTGCGGGGCTGTTTGAAAGATTGTTCGTGGGTCACCGGTTTCTCCTTCGTCATGTCGCATAGCGCCTGAACGTCTTGAGCGTGTCCTCGAGCTGTCGTTCGTGGCTTTCATGTTCCGACGCATCGAACAGGCGTTTGGCATTGCCTTGGCGTTCCGCGTCGGAGGTCAGGCTGGTCAGTATGCTTCTCTGCTCATCCAGAAAATGCTCCAGTTCTCCGAGTAGTTCTACTTTAATATCAGCGGTTTGGACGTCCTTCATCTGGATCATGAAGTCTTCGGTTTCTGCGCTGATGAGGTCGCCGAACTTCTTTGCGAAGGCCTTGTAGCCGCGCATCCTGCGCCACCAAAGCGACCACCAGCTATCATTGAAATCCAGCGCGATCGTTTGGCTTAGCGAGACAGGTGCGGGCACCTGGGGGACGTCCGGCACGGCAAGCTGGATGCCTTCCACTGCCGGGCCAAAGCTGCGGAACAAGAGTTGAGCGGTCTCGGTCACGGCTTGTTCGTAAATTGCCTTGGCGGATTTACGCGCCTGGATGCCCATGGCGGAATAGGCCGATCGCAGCAGCATGCGAAGACCGGTCGGATCGTATTCCCAGACATGTTCGTCGCCGTAGGTTTCAAGGTGGCCCAGCAACGAGTGTGTCGCGCGTTCAACGAAATTCGCATGGGCACGATCTGCGCGGAGCCTGTAATCGTCGAAGATGCCTGACAGCTGCGACTCAAGCGTGGCGACATTGTCCTGTGCCATGCGCTCGAACGCTGCCAGTATCTGCTCCGAACTCAGTTCGCCCGCGCTGCCTTCGCCCTCGACCCGCACCGTCCGGACCGCCTGTTGAGACGTTGCGATGGTGGTTGCGGAGGAGGCAACGCGTTTGAGGAACGGCGCGCCGAGGCTGGTCACGATTTGATCTGACACCGCCGCCATCAGTTGCGGCAGGCCCGACATTTCCCAGATCACGCCCACGGGTGTGTTGCGGGTGAACTTTTCGCCCAGCACCGCCCTGCTGAACGAGACGAGAGCATCGGCACTGGCCTTGTGCATGGACTGCAACTCGCCTGTAAGCACCATGTTTGCCCAGTACGCGCTTCCGAAAACAAGCTGCGCGTCCTCAGGACCGCCATTGAGCTTGAGCGTTGCACGGATGCTGTCCTCGATCTCGGACATCTGGCTTGCCGGGTCCGAAAGCTCGTCGATCCGGTTCACGAAAATTATCACGTCGCGCGATCTCAGGTTCGAGATCATGCGAAGAAGCGCCATGTCGACAGAAGTCAGGGCTTGGGTGGCCGACAGGACAACGACGCAGACACGGCTGTCGCGCAAAGCCTGTATAGTGACCAGTTCGCGCACCATGAAGGTGTCGTTCACACCGGGCGTGTCGCGAATGCACATGCGGAACGGAACGCTCTGACAATTGAGAAACAGATCGGCAGAACGCGTGATATCGGCAAAGCGCCCCTGGTCGTCGGAAATAGCGTCCTGTGTATCAACGTCGAAATCGTCGCCAAGGCAGATGTAGCGTTCCAGCAAATTCTTGTCGAAATAGCTGTAATTGTGCTCTTGGCCCATGAGCAGCTCGAAATTTCGGCCAAGACGAGCTTTCGACATCGCGCGCATCCGCTCGATCTGTTCCTGTATCTTGGCAAGTTCGCTGTCTGCCCCGGCCCGGTCTGCAAGTTCACCGATGCGTCCCCCCTTGGTGGTCAGACGCGCCCATTCGCCTTCAGTCATGAACCGGAACCGAGCGCCTTTCTCGGCGCGTTCTTTCGCCGGGGTCAGGTGAAGGGATGTCACCACGGAGGTCCAGGGGTTGACGTCAGACGGCAAAAGGTCGGACCAGCCGGCGATCGCGTTGATCAACGCCGTCTTGCCGGCTTTGACCTGACCGAGAACGGTCACGCGCGGCTCGAACGTGGCCAGCTCGTTCTTCAGGCGATCTATAGGTTTCCGGCTTTCTTCGCCTACGAGAGCGCCAAGGGCATCGATGGCGTCCTGAAGTGTCTCCGCCTCATGCGCAAAATCCGCGAGTTTCTCCATGCCAGCCCGCAGGTTGGACGGGCCCGTGGAGGCCCGGATTTCTGTCGCGGTATCAAACTTCGCTTCTATGTTCATCTAGGCACCTGTTGTTCGCGTCTTCACGGCGTTGTCTTTTGTGTCATCTCGCTCGGTGATTGTGCTCGGATAGAAATTGACCAATAATTGTGGTCTTAGTTGGACGCGGGTGCGAGAAAACATCGGTTCTCGCTAACCCCGGCCAGCCATTTTGCCTGTCAGTTCCTTACGCAGTTGAAGCACCAGCGCGACGGCGTCGACGGCTGCTTCTTCTCCCCGTTCAAGTTGAAAGAGCATGAGCATTTCCTCGCCGTCCTGCAGGTCGCCCTGCAACGCGTCCGTTGCGGCATTCCCTGTACCCGATCCCAAAAGATTGCCTACGGAACGGATGGCGTCGCTGCAGCAATCAATTATTTTCTTGCTGTCAACATCTTCGCTTTCATTGAGCGCATCGAACATCTGGTCCGCGTGGCGTTGCAGCACATCGACGGCCTCGGACAGAAGACCGATCGTCGCTTCGTCACGCGCCCCTCCATCAGGGGGTGTTTCATTCTGGGGTGCCCTGGCCGTGTGTGTTTCGGGCGCGCCCACAGGCTTGGGCGGCGCATTCGGGATCTCCGAAGGCTGCTCTGCGTCTTGTGGCATCTTCAGCGCGAGGCGATCGAGGAAGACTCGCGCCTGGTCGATGTCAGCGGTTCTGCCCTGCCGGATGTGCCGCGACACCAATTGCATCAGGCTCTTGCCCCCGCTGGCCGCCCACAAAGGGTCATTGACATGCTCTGCGCCGGTTTGTGCGGTGACACCCTGAATGGTCGCAACGGGGAACAGCCCAAGGAACTCGTCGCTGACGATGGGTTCCAGTCGCGCGATGTTGTCGTTCAACATATCACGCATCAACAGCTGATCCGCCTTTGTTAAAGCAAGAACACTGTGATCCTTGATATGATCCGGCACCGTGGACCAAAGCCTTTGCTCTTCCTCGGTGAAATCCTGGCTACACCAGATCACGAGGTCAGCACGCGCAATCACGGCTTCAAGCGCGCTTAGGCGTTCCGGCTCCGTGCTGCCCAGACCGATTTCAATATAATCCTGCTGAATGAGGTTCGGATCGGGCAGCTCCTGGCGAACGCGCACGGCGTCTTTGGGTATCTCGCAGTGCTTCAGAAACCCCCGCACCATCGACACGGAGCCGTCCGCGCGTTCGATCAGGGCCTGTTCGGTGTCGCCATACGAAAGTTCGAAGATTGGGACCGTTTGAGCATGTGCGACATCGGGATGTGCCGACATCATTTCAAGCAGCTTGGTTTTTCCGCTTCCCGCGAAACCGGTTACGACAACCTGCACCGGCCTGGTCAGGAGCGACAAAAGCCGCGCACCGCAGCGCGCGTAGGGAGGTGGCAGATTGCCACGGTCAAGCACGCGTCCAAGACGATCAATGACGGGGTCCAACTGCTCGGCGGTGTTCATTTTCTCTCCGATCTGCCTTACCCGGCCGCGGTCTTGGATCGCCTTACGCGAGCCAGGATCGTAAGTGTTTCCGTTTTGCCGTTATCGAGGCGTTCGACGGTTTCCTGCACGTCAGCAGGATCTGAAAATGCACCTTTCTTCAGCACTTTCACGACGCAGATCGCCAGATTGTCCTGAGCGGGATCATCCAGGTTCTTGATCTCTTCGGCCAGTATGGCGCTGATCCTTTGGGCAGAGTTCTTGTGCTGGAACCTCAGCAAGCTCTCGATCTGTTCTTCCGAGATGAACTGAAGCCCGTCACTCGCCGAGATCAGGATATCATCCTCGAAGAGCGTGAAAGGTACCTCGGGGCAATCTATCTGATTGATTTCCCTGCCGATGAGAACCGAGGTCAGACAGTTTTGGTCAGGGTGCTGCATCGCGTCCTTGCGGCTCATGAGCCCGGACTTGACAAGAAATTCGACCTGCGACGACAGCGCGTGGTTATCATTGAGGCGTGTCAGAGTTCCGTTGCGGAAAAGGTACAAAGGTGAGTCTCCGACGGACACCCAGTACAAGCGATCCTCTATGAAGATCGTCGCGAGCAGCGTTGCCCCCATGCCGGACGTTTCGGGATGGGAACGCGCGTAGAGGCCCACGCATTCATTGGCGTTCGATGCCGCCCCCTTGAGCGCGTCGCATACTCGGGCCTCGAGAAGCTCCGGGTCGCCGGACTGCAATTTCAGGCCACTGAAAACCTCGGTTACGACGATCTTGCTGGCAATGTCCCCAGCCTCGTGTCCGCCCATGCCATCCGCCAGCACGACAAAGCCGAATGGTTGGCCCGATGGGAAATCCGAGGCGAGCGCATCCTCTTGACGCTCGCGGCGGCCGAGCTCGATGACCATCGCGGAGTCGTAGGTGAAATCAGCCCTGGTTGGCATAGGCCCGGCCCGCACCTGTTTCCTGATCCCAGGAAAATTCCTGGCAGCAGAGAGGAACAAACCGCAGCGACGTTTCACCGATCGTGATCGTGTCGCCCGCGGCCAGTTCCTCGGTGCTCAAGACAGGTCTGTCGTTTCGGCGAACGATGTTCGCCTTGCCGCCGTGTCCGATGAAGAAGCCTTTCTGACGGGCATCGTACGCAATCGAGGCGTGGCCGGCGCGCGAAATGCTGTTGTCGCCAAAGTCGAGACGCACGGTCTGATCTTCGCCCCGGCCGATCGTGCTGACACCTTGAAACAAGGTGAACGCAGATCCGCGCCCGGGCCCGTCGACGACAATCAGCCAGCCAACCGGGAATGACGTAAAGGGCGCCACACCCGCCTTGTCGTTATCCGACATCGGATCCGCTTCTGTATCCATGCCTGTGTTGAAACCGAGCAGTCTTGTCTTGACGCGTCCATGACGGCTGGCGCCGCGGCCGACGGCCGGTTGCGGAACCTCGACAGCCGCGCGCGGTTCGGCGGCGGGTTGTGGGTTGCGAACGTCCTGCATCGTCGGCTCGGACGGAACGGCAGGAGGCGTGGGATGTCCGGGCATTTGCGCACTCGGGCGCGGCGCCGCATCACTGGCCCCCATGGGGACGGGGTCTTCATCGAATTGCCCTGCGCTGGCAATGGGTTCGGCAAGAGATGGCGTTTCGGTTTGCGTGACGTCATTCGCGCCGGTGAGACCCGACTGGTCCAGGTCCCTCATGAGTTTGTCGATCTGACCCGAAGTGACCTGCGTGGAGGACGCGTCCGCTGCCTTGTCGTCCTGAATGGACGGCGTCGGATCCGCGTCTGCAATATGGTCCGGTGTTGCCGTTTGGCCGGAATGCACGTCTGCGGCAGTTGTGCTGACCTCGGGACCGAAGACGTCCTCCTCGGCGTCCTCATATTCACCGAAGGAGTCGTCGTATTCGTCGAGAAAGAGGTTCGATTCATCGGTGGTGGCAAAGAACTTTGCGACCTCTTCGCTCATGCCGAGATCCGGATCGGTCGCGTCCTGCGGCAGTGCCGGAGGCTCAACCTCCGTGCCGGACCCGGACGCGTCGTATTCGGTATCAATGCGGGGCCTCGAAACAGCGGCGGAGGCGTCGGAAGATACGTCTGGCACCTGCGCCTCGGTTGCGGTGGCGGTCGCCTGGGGCATCCCGGAAAACGAGCCGTCCGCCTGCCGTTTCTCGCCGATGATATCGCGAATGAATTTCATGTTTTTTTTCCTTTCTTTTATCTTCTCAAGCCAACCTGCTGTTGCGTCTCTTCGCGAGTCGTCTCAATGCGCGCAGTAGCCCACTGCCTGTTTTCCGACGCGCGTTCGTATCCTCGACTGGGGCCGACTGAGGGGGCGCCGAAGCATCGCCTGATGCGGCTCGAGCCTGGTTGCGTATGTTTCGACCGTCGTTTTCTTCGAGCCAAACCTGCAGATCCTCGATCGGTTGCCCGAAGATATCGACCAGCGGCGAGGGTTCCTCAGGGACCTCGGCCACTGGTTCCACGTCCTGCTTCGAGGTTTTCGGTTTGACCTTGGTATTGGTGTCCTGAACCAGCCACGAGATCGTCGAAGCCAGTTCACGGTCATCTACAATCGCATTTTGACAGGGTGGGGCGGCCATCGTCACAGGCCGAGCAGGCGCCGCAATTGTCTGCAAACCGGCATCTCGATCGGTGGAGAAGTCCGGCTCAGGCTCGTTTACCGGGCCTCGTTCCAACCTGTCCAGCCATTCCTTCGCAGATTGGAAGCGATCTTTCTGCGCTACGGAAAGGGCCTTATCGATGGCCGACAGAAAGACCGTGTCAAACGCCCAGTTTCCTGCCGCGAGGGGCGTGTAGGGATCCGGCATGTCCGATGTCAGCGCTGCGACCCGCTTCTGACAATCGGGCGGCGCGCTGCCGGTGATCAGGTGATAGAACGTGGCTCCGACGGAGTATATGTCGCTTGACGGTTTCTGATCACCGTCCGTGTAGTAGAACTCATGCGGCGAATAGCCATCCTTCACGGCCATCATGTGTGACAGGGCCCGGGTCTGTCGGATCTTTTCTTCGCGCGCGGCCCCGAAATCGATCATGGTCAGCTTGTTGTCTGCATCGACCAGCAGATTGTCGGGAGATATATCGCGATGCAGCATGCCCATGCCGTGCAAGTAGTCCAAGGCACTCAGTGTTTCGCGGATAAGGCTTTCGACCAGCGCGTCGGTCATCCGTTCGGGTTCAATCTCGAGCAACGTGAGAAGGTCCATACCGTCCACGTAATCCATCGCGATGTAGGCGGTGTTGTTCTCCTGAAACACCTGATGGATCTTAACGATGTTAGTATGGTCGAACTTGGCCATTCGTAGCGCCTCACGCAGGAAGCTGCGAATGACTTTCTGGAACTGTTGCTGAAACTCGGGCTTGTGAGGTCGCACCTCACCATTCACTCGGCGACATATGATGCTGGGAAAACACTCCTTGATCACCACAACCCGATCCAGGCTATCGCGCGCAAGATAAGTCATTCCGAAGCCGCCGCCGATAAGGTGCCGCTCTATCTTGTACTGGCCGAGAAGCAGGGTCTGACCCGGCGAAAGATCGTCGGATTCGCAGTGACTCAAATTGGTCGCGTTGTTTTGCACGTAAGGACTTTCCCGGGGCTCTCGAAGACGTCGAAGAAATTCAAAACATTCGGACAGACGCGCTCACGTTGAGCGGTCATTGTGATGAAAACATGGCGCTAGTTGTCCAAAGACTTGGCATTACGCAGAAATACGTTCGATTGGCGGGCTGTTGTCGGCTCACAGACACGAGCGGCGTTTCAGAGAACCAGTATGAAAAACAGAAACGCGATGAGCGGCATAGTAAAGGCAGCTAGCCGCCATCGGATAGTAAGCCTCCCGAGTTCTATGGCCCCGGTTTGTCATGGCCCTCTGTTTGTCAAAGGCATGCCACGAACAGGAACAGCGCGCACTTTGCGAGACCGTGGGGCAGCGCCACCACCCACCGGCCAGGCCCAGTAAAATTAGCGTGGTGCCGAAGGCGCTTTCCGGCACGAGAACAATCAGGCCGAACAACCCGTGACGATAGCTCCGGACAGCACCGCAGAGCCTAACATCGAGTAATCTGGTCGACTTTTGCGGAGAATATTCCCAAAAGATGGGTTTAAAAGCTCTTGCCAGTCAGACCGAAGCGGAACTGCACCTAGCCTGATCAGAGCTGTTCGACCTCAAATGTCCAAGCTCCGGGAGCCATTTCGTTTCGCACGAGCTGCACGATGCGCGGGTCGATCTGATCGGGCTCCATAAGGCCGCATTGCGCCATAGCGCGGCGCGCATCGACATTCTGGCCGACGTAGTCAAGCACCACCCGTGACGCGGCGGGCTTGCGCCCCAATCGCAGCGGTCCGCCGGTCTGGATTCCGAGAAGATAGTCGATGCCTGACTGTAGGACGGGTAGAGGATCATCTGGGTGATCGAGGAGGACAGCGTCGCCTCGTTTTCGACGACGTTAATGCGATCCCCGAGGAAGAACGCCAGCCCTTCGTACTTGTATACTTCGTGCGCGCCGCCGTGCGGAACCGCGTCGCGTTCGATGTTCTTCCAGAGGTAATAGCCGTCCCTGCGAGTGATCTTGGCGTAGGAGCGTATGATGCGGCCGGGGTTGCTGTACGAGTGGAAGTACCTGAAATAGCTTCCACAATAACGTTCCAGCGGTTCCGAGAACTGGTTGAGCCGCCGCAGGGTCGGACCGACGGGCGTGGTCTCGACCTCGCCGCCCGGAAGGCGGCGCAGCGCGATCAGATCGGCAAAGCGTGCAGGTTCCATCAGCAATTCGCCCTCGGTGATGCCGAAGAACTCGCAGATCTTGCGCATGTTGTACCGCGAGGGGCGTACGCGGCCCGAAAGGTACTTGTTGAACTGCTGCCGGTTGATGCCGATCCGGCGGCAGACATGCGCGATGGAGGGCAGGAACGTGCAGGCGAAGGTGAGATTTGTGGAAAGAGGGTCGGACGTCATGCGCTGACGCTACCTGACGCACTTTCCATGTCAACATGCGTCATGCAGCGAAATTGTGAGGAGGCAACGCGCATGGCACGATATGCGCCGGAACCATGTAAGGATGCGCTGCATGAATCAATCTGGCCCGACGCCCGGGGTCATCGAGGAACGCCACGTCGAGATCCCGCTGTCCGATGGCTGCATCTTGGCGGCGCGTATCTGGCGCCCGGCCGATGGCACCGCGGTTCCCGCTATTTTCGAATTTCTGCCCTATCGCAAGGGCGACGTGACGCTGCCGCGGGATGCGGTGCGCGCGCCTTACATCGCGGCGCGCGGCTATGCCTATGTGCGCGCCGACCTGCGGGGCACGGGCGAATCCGAAGGGGTGATGGAGGACGAGTATACCGCGCAGGAGTTGCAGGACGGCTGCGACGTGATCGCATGGATCGCGGCCCAGGACTGGTGCGACGGTGCCGTAGGCATGGTGGGCATTTCCTGGGGCGGGTTCAACGGCCTGCAGGTGGCGGCGTTGCAGCCGCCCGCGCTGAAGGCGGTGGTCTCCGTCGCCTCGACCGACGACCGCTATGCGGATGACGTGCATTACATGGGCGGCACGATGGTGGTCGACCAGATCTCGTGGGCGTCGCACATGTTCGCCATCAACACGCTGCCGCCCGACCCCGACCTGGTGGGCGACAAGTGGCGCGAGATGTGGATGCAGCGGCTGACCGGCTCTGGCCTGTGGCTGAAGAACTGGGCCGAGCACCAGCGCCGCGACGATTTCTGGAAACACGGGTCGGTCTGCGAGGATATCGGCCGGATCCAGGTGCCGGTCTATGCGGTGTCGGGCTGGGCCGACGGGTATTGCCGGACGGTGTTCCGGCTGATGGAA
This sequence comes from Roseovarius sp. MMSF_3350, assembly GCF_030733425.1. Taxonomy (GTDB): domain Bacteria; phylum Pseudomonadota; class Alphaproteobacteria; order Rhodobacterales; family Rhodobacteraceae; genus Roseovarius. Next base: position 25,529 of record NZ_JASHIZ010000020.1, on the reverse strand, counting down.
AACCTGCAATGCCCGAAGAAGGGCCTGGTCGGTCCCTGGTCGCACAAATATCCGCATATCGGCGTTCCGGGGCCTGCGATCGACTGGCTGGGCGAGGAGTTGCGCTGGTGGGACCAGTGGCTGAAGGGGGTCGAGACCGGCATCATGGACGAGCCGCAGTTGCGGCTTTTCATGCAGGACCACGCCGAGCCTGCCAGCTATTACGCGGAGCGCGAGGGCCGCTGGGTGGAAGAGCCGTCCTGGCCGTCGCCCAACGTGACGCGGACGCCGTTCGCGCTGGGCCGCGACGGGACGCTGGGGCAGGACGATGCGCCCAAGGGGGCGCTGAAGATCCGCTCGCCGCTTGGAACCGGGATCGCGGGGGGCAAATGGTGTTCCTATGCCAATCCCGGTGACCAGCCGGTGGACCAGCGCCGGGACGACGCCGGGAGCCTGGTGTTCGAGACTGAGCCTTTGGAGACGCCGCTGGAGATTGCCGGCGACGCGCAGCTTGAGATCAGCTTCTCGGTCGATCAGCCGGTGGCGCAGGTGGCGGCCCGCCTCGTGGACGTGGCCCCCGATGGTGCGGCGACGCGCGTCAGTTACGGGTTGCTGAACCTGACCCATCGCGACAGCCACGAGACGCCGGAGGCGTTGGTGCCGGCTGAGACCTACACCGCCACGGTGCCGTTCAAGCACGTGGCGCAGACGTTCCGCGCCGGGCACCGGCTGCGGCTGTCGGTTTCAACCAGCTATTTCCCGGTGGCCTGGCCCGCGCCGGAGCCGGTGACGCTGCATCTCGATACCGGCGCCAGCCGTCTGGTGCTGCCGGTGCGCGACGGGGATGCGGTGACCCAGCCGCGCGATCTGGGCACGCCCAAGGGCGCGTCGCCGATGGAGAAGGAGGTGCTGGAGCCGGAGCACGCCGAATGGATCGTGCGCGAGGACCTGGGCACCGGCGAGACGGAGGTGCGGATCGTCGACTCGGACGGGCGCGTGCGCATCAAGGACAACGACCTGACCCGCGGTGCGACCTGCGTCGAGACTTATTCCTTCACCGGCACCGACTGGCGCTCGTTCAAGGGGCACGTGGCGTGGGACCTGGAGATGTCGCGCGGCGACTGGCGTATGTCGAGCCGCACGGAAACCGAGATGACCGCCACGGCCACGCATTTCGTCATCAACGCCAAGCTGGTCGCCAGGGAAGGCGATGCGATTGCCCACGAACAGACCTGGTCCTGCGAGATTCCGCGCGACCTGGCCTGACCCGCGTTCCGCGCCCCGCGTGGCGCGGGCCATCACTTTTCGTGCCGGGATCGTCCGGCGCCGAACACGAAAGGCCGAAACGGCCAAACAACTGGGAGTAACAAGAATGACCGATCAAATGACCGCCAACAAACCCGGCATCGGGCGTCGCGCGTTCCTGCGCGGGGCTGCAGCGACGGGCCTTGCCGCCACCACGATGCCGCTGGGCTCGCGCATCTGGGCGCAGTCGGGCAAGGTGCTGCGTGTCAGTTCCTATGCCGATATCGACGCGCTCGACCCCGGCTTTTACCAGAACGGCTATAACGTCGATGTCATGAACTGCATCTATTCCAAGCTAGTGCGCTACGTGCCCGGCCGTGAATGGGAGTGGGAGCTGGAGGCCGCGGAGTCCATCGAGCAGGTCGACGACACGCACATCACCTTCAAGCTGAAAGAGGGGCTGATGTTCACCGGCGGGCATGGCGAGATGACCGCAGAGGACGTCAAGTTCTCGTTCGAGCGCGTGCTGGAGCATGACAGCCCGGTCAAGAGCGACTGGGGTCCGCTGGACCATGTCGAGGTGACCGGCAAGTACGAGGGCACCATCGTTCTGAAAGAGCCGTTCCAGCCGCTATGGAGCATCACGCTGCCCTATGGCACGGGGCATATCGTGTCGAAGAAGGCGGTAATGGAGGCCACGGAGAGCGGCGGCAATTTCGGGATGGAGCCGCCGGCCTTTTCCGGCCCCTACATCCTGGAGGCGTGGAAGCCGAACCAGTACGTGCACCTCGTGCGCAATCCCGACTGGAAGGGCGAGGCGCCCGGGTTCGACGAGATCCGCATCCTGCCGATGGACGACACCAAGACCGCCGAACGTGCATACGAGGCCGGCGACCTGGATTATACCGAGATTACGCTGTCGTCGCTGGCGCAGTATCGCGGCAACGTGCCCGCCAACACGGTGATCGAGGAATACCCGTCGCTCTACTATGTCTGGCTAGGCATGAACCTGGACAACCCCGCGCTGGGCGACGAGAACCTGCGCAAGGCGATCCAGCACGCCATCAACGCCGAGCAGATCATCGACGCGGCCTATTTCGGCGAGGCGGCCCCGGCCACCGGCATGATCGCCCCCGGCCTGCCGGGCCACCGCGAGAATCCGTCGGTTCCGGTGGCGGGCGACCTCGAGAAGGCGCGCGAGTACCTGGAGGCCGCGGGCGGTCCGCCGGCCGAGCCGCTGACCATCGACGCGCTCAATGCCACGGTGTGGAAGACGATTGCCGAGGTGGTCCAGGCCCAGCTGGCGCAGATCGGCATCGAGACGGAGATCAATGTGCAGGATTCCGGCTCGTTCTGGACGCTGGGCATGGAAAGCGAGGGCGAGCGCTGGAAGGACATGCAGCTGGTGCTGAACCGGTTCTCGATGTTGCCGGACCCATACTATGCGACCAGCTGGTTCGTGACCGACCAGGTCGGCATCTGGAACTGGGAGCGGTTCTCGAATGCGGAATTCGACGAGTTGCACGCCAACGCGCTTAGCGAGGCCGACGGCGAGAAACGCGCCGAGATGTATCGCAAGATGCAGGACCTGATGGAAGCGACCGGGGCCTACAAGTTCATCACCCATGAAGGCACGCCGGTGATGTACCGCGAAGGGCTGGAACCGGCGCTGCGGCCTGACGGACGGCCGCTCTTCATCGACTTCGACGGCGAAGTCTAAGCCGACAGGGGACCGCGACCCGTGCTGTTATACGCCTCCCAAAGGCTTGTCCTTTCGGTCGTGATCGTGATGGTCGCGGTCTCTATCCTGACGCTCATGCTGCACGTGGTGCCGGGCGACCCGGCGGTAATGATCCTGGGCCCCCGCGCCACGCCGGAGCTGATCGAACAGACGCGCGAGGCGATGGGGCTGGACAAGCCCCTGCCGGTGCAGATCGTCACGTTCTTCGGCAACATCCTGCGCGGTGACCTGGGGCAGGACGTGTTCACGGGCCGCGAAGTGTCACAGATCGTGTTCGAACAGTTGCCCTACACGCTGATCCTGATCAGCGTCTCGATCCTCTGGGCGGCGGTGCTGGGCATCGCGCTGGGCTGCTATTCGGCGCTGCGGCGCAACACGTGGCTCGATACGCTGACCGGGGTGCTGTCGGTCGGCACGATCTCGATCCCGGCATTTGTCATGGCGCTCTACTCGGTGCTGGTTTTCGCGGTCTGGCTGCAATGGCTGCCGGCGATCGGTGCGGGCGAGGGGTTCTGGGACCGGGTCACGCACCTGATCCTGCCGTCCTTTGCCATCGGGGTGTCATGGGTGGGCTATGTGTCCCGGATCGTGCGGGCCTCGATGCTGGAGGTGATGGGCCAGCCGCATGTGCGCATGGCGCGCGCCTATGGCCTGCCGGACCGCTGGATCACCCGCTCGCACATCCTGAAGATCGCGGTGCAGCCCGCCGTGACCCTGATCGGCACGGGCGTGGCGCATCTTTTCTCGGCGGCGGTGTTCGTCGAGGTGATCTTTGCCCGGCCCGGGATCGGCGCGCTGATCGTGCAGGCGGTGAACGAACGCAACTATCCCATCGTGCTGGGCGCGGTCTTGGTCACCACTGGCATCATCGTGCTGGCGACGCTGATCTCGGACCTGGTGATCGCGTGGCTGGATCCGCGCCAGCGGGAGGACATGTGACATGACCGACGCCACGCAAGAGGCCGTTTCCGAACCGGGCGTGATGACCCGGACCTGGCGGGTTCTGTCGGCCAGCCCGACCGGCCTGATCGGTTTCGTGCTGGTGGCGCTGATCGTCGGGTCGGCCATCTTTGCGCCGTGGATCGTGCCCTATGATCCTGCGGCCATCATGACCGGCCCGCGCATGGCGCCGCCCTCGGCCGAGCACTGGCTGGGCACCGACAATATCGGGCGTGACATCTTCAGCCGGGTCATCGCCGGCGGGCGCATCGCCATGCTGGTCGCCGCGGCCTCGCTGGCCGCGGCGCTAAGCATCGGGCTGCTTCTGGGGCTGATCGCGGGGCTGGGGCCGCGCTGGCTGGACAATACCCTGCTGCTGATCTTTGACGCACTGCGCTCTTTCCCCACCATCGTCTTCGGCCTGGCGGTGGTGACCATCATCGGCCCGAGCCTGTTCACGGTGATGCTGGTGGTGGCGATCACCTCGGTGCCGATCTATGCCCGCATCGTGCGGACCCAGACGATGGCGCTGAAGAACGCCGAGTTCATCCTGGCCGAACGTGCCATGGGCGTGGGAATGCCGCGCCTTCTGTTCGTGCATGTGCTGCCCAACGTGCTGGGCCCGCTGCTGATCCTGGCGTCGATGGACGTGCCGCTGGTGATCGCGACGGAGGCGGGCCTCAGTTTCCTTGGCATGGGGGTGCGGCCGCCGACGCCGTCCTGGGGCGTGATCCTGAACGATGGCTACAATTTCATCCGCAACTCGCCCTGGCCGGTCATTGGCGGCTCGATCCCGATCATCCTGGTGACGCTTGGGTTCACCTTTATGGGCGAGGCGCTGCGCGACATTTTCGATCCCAAGCTCAGAAAGGCCGGCTGATGGTATCCAGCGTTGCGACAGAGCCGGACCGGCAACCGGAAGGCGGCACCGAGCCGCTGGTGCGGATCGACGGACTGTCGGTGGAGTTCGCCACGCCGCGCGGGGCGATCCATGCGCTGCGCGACATCACGCTGGACGTACCTCGGGGCAAGGTGCTGGGCCTTGTCGGGGAAAGCGGGTGCGGCAAGTCCACGCTGGCCTATTCGCTGATCGGCCTTCTGGCCGAGAACGCGCGGGTCGCGGGCGGGCGTATCGACATGGACGGCCAGAACCTTGCGCAGCTGAAGCCGAAGGAGTGGCGCGCGCTGCGGGGCAAGCGGATTTCGATGATCTTTCAGGACCCGATGACCTCGCTCAACCCGGTGACGACGATCGGCCAGCAGATGATGGACATCCAGTATCGTGAAAAGGTCGGGCGGGCCGAGATGCGGGCAAGGGCCGTCGAATTCCTGGAGCAGGTGCAACTGCCGGATGCGGCGTCGAAGCTCGATGCCTATCCGCATCAGCTGTCGGGCGGGATGCGCCAGCGGGTGTGCATCGCCATGGCGCTGCTGACGCGGCCGGACCTGTTGATTGCGGACGAGCCAACGACGGCGCTGGATGCGACGCTGGAGATGCAGATCGTCACCCTGCTGCGCGAGTTGCAGGAGAAATTCGGCTGCTCGGTCCTGTTCGTGTCGCACCACCTGGGGACGGTGGCCGAGCTGTGCGACGAGGTGGCGGTGATGTATGCGGGCGAAGTGGTGGAGCGGGGCGACGTGGCGCAGGTGTTCCGCGACCCGTGCCACCCCTATACGCAGGCGCTGTTCGAGTGCGACCCGGCCCGCATTCGCGAGGCGACGCGCCGGCTGCCGACCATTCCCGGCACCTTGCCGGACCTGCGCCGCCCGCCCGCGGGATGCGCGTTTCGCGCCCGCTGTCCCAAGGCGTTCGAGCGCTGCATGACCGATCATCCGCCGCTTTACGATGCCGGCGGGGGGCAGGCGGCGCGGTGCCACCTGAACGACCCGGCGGAGGACAGGGCATGAGCCTTCTGGAAGTCGAGGACCTGCGCATCCGGTATGCGCGGCAGGGGCGTCTGAAGGCCGCGCTGCGCCGCGAGAGCCATGATTTCGAGGCGGTGTGCGGCGTGTCCTTCACGCTGGGCGCGGGCGAGACTCTGGGGCTGGTGGGCGAAAGCGGCTCGGGCAAGTCCACCATCGCGCGCACGCTGATCGGGCTGAAGAAACCCTCGGGCGGGTCGATCCGCTTTGACGGGGCGGAAATATCGGAGGCCTCGGCCCGCGAGTGGTCCCGCCTGCGCACCGATATGTCGATGATGTGGCAGGACCCGGTGGGGTCGCTGTCGCCCCGGCTGACGGTCAAGTCGCTGGTGACCGAACCGCTGCGCATTCACGGGCTGCGCGCCGGCCGCGACGAGGCCGAGCGCCTGCTGGGCCTCGTGGGGCTGCCGGCCGAGTTTGCCACGCGCTATCCCCACCAGCTGTCGGGCGGACAGGCGCGGCGGGTCGGAGTGGCGCGGGCGCTGGCGCTGGACCCCAGGTTGCTGATTGCAGACGAGCCCACCGCCGGATTGGATATGTCCGTGCAGGGCGAGGTACTCAACCTGCTCGCCGATGTGCAGACCCGCAGCGGCGTTGCGATCGTGATCATCACCCACAACCTCAACCTCGTGCGCCACGTCACTGACAAGATGGCAATCATGTATCTGGGCCGTTTCGTCGAACAGGGGCCCACAAATCAGATATTCGCCCAACCCTGTCATCCCTACACCAAGGCGCTGCTCGAGGCGAACCCGCAGCCCGATCCTGAAGCGCGGCACGATTTCGTAGCACTGAGCGGTGAGGTGCCGAGCCCGGTCAACCGCCCCTCGGGCTGTGACTTTCACCCACGCTGCCCTCGGGCGCGCAAGACCTGCGCCACAACAGAGCCGAATTGGACTGAAGACGCCAGCCGCGGATATAGGTGCCTGTTTCCATTGTGAAATGCTCTTCACGAAAAGAGAACGGATATGCCGCTTGTCGGTGCATCCAAGCTTTCTCGACTGGAATAACGCTTCAAGAAATTATCGAGCAACATCTAGAACGCTTCCAGTAGTTGTTCCTTGTGCTCTTAATAGCTGTCGCTCCGTCGGTGCTAGGCTAGCATCAATTGTTCACGTGCTAATCATTACTGACTAAAGGGCCGCCTTTGTTCCATCTACGGCTCGCCTAGGTTTCGAATTTGTTCCTCGCATGCTTCAAGAGCCGCGAAAAGATTTTGCTGCACAAGTTTACGAAACAGATAAATACTTGAGATTTGCGTCTTGGATAAGTTGCTTTTTGACTGGATCCGCAGCTGACCTAATCTCAGTCTAAGCGTGCAAAAGTTCCCAAGTTTAAAGGCTTTCGAGTACGCTACATTGACCGCGTCGGGCGCTGGTGTTTAGTTTAATGCTCTTATCCTCGATGAACTGGTAGACAGCAAATAACGGAAGGAAGGCAATTCGTGAAACATGCATTGATGACCGTTGCCCTTATGGCCTTGGTCTCTAACGCAGCCTTTGCAGATCAGGACGCGACAGAAGAAGTTCGTGACGCTGATGTCGAGGCCGGTGAAAGCCTCTATCAGTCAGTCTGCAGAAACTGCCACGGCCCCAAGGCTCAGGGCGTTGCGAGCTATCCGCGGCTGTCCGACAAAGATACGGGTTATTTGACCAACAAACTGGAGCGTTATCGCGAAGGCGAGAAGATAGGCCCGAACTCGATGCTGATGATCCCGCACGCCAAGAATCTTTCGGACCAGGATATCCTCAATATTACGACGTATATCACCACGGAATTCCAGTAAATGCGCCTATACGGCGGTTCGATCTGTCAACGGTCTTTCGCCGACCGAGACCTATTGCCGTAACGCCCCCTCCTTCTACCTTTATCGAGACGGCGCGGATCGCCCGAGCAGATGCTGGTTGTGTCGTCACAAAGCAGCCAAGGGAGGAAAACATGCTAAAGAGCTCATTCAAACCATTCGGTTTCCCCGTTCTGCCGCTGGTGGCTGGACTGTCCATGTGTATGGCGTCTGCCGCAGTCGCGCAGTCCGGGATGAACACCACCAGTCTTCAGCACGAGGAAGTGTTGTCGGATTTGGAAAACCCGTGGGACATGGCCTTTCTCAACGATGGCACGATGCTTTTTACCGAGAAATGCAAAGGCCTGTCGGTGCGGATGCCAGACGGCACCGTGACCGCACTTTATGGCGTAGGCGAGACCGAGGGCTATGCCGCCAGCGGCGAGGACCTGTTCTGCGAAGGTCAGGCAGGAATGATGGGGGTGGCTTTCGACCCCAACTTTGACGAGAACCGTCGGATCTACGTCTACTCGACGTCGGACATGTCGGACCCGCACACCAACCGGCTGATGCGGTTCACCGTAAACGAGGATTTCACGGGCGTTTCGGACCGGACGGACATCGTCGATGACGTGCCTTACAAAATGGAGGCCTCGGAGCACCCGTTTGGCGGGCCCGGCGCACATAACGGCGGGCGTGTACGTTTTGGGCCGGATGGTGCCCTATGGCTGACGACGGGCGACAATCACAATCCTGAAATCCCCCAAAGCCCGACGATGATGGGCTCCAAGGTTCTGCGGATGGACACGGATGGCAACGCGCATCCAGACAACACCCCGCCAGAGGGCTTTGACGATCGCATATACACCTACGGGCACCGCAACGTTCAGGGCATCGCATTCCATCCGGAATCCGGCGCAGCGATCACCGCCGAACACGGGCCGTGGCATTCCGACGAAATCACCATTCTGGAAAACGGCGGTAACGCCGGCTGGGACCCGCGCGATAACATGGCTGGACGTGGCGACTGCCCGGATGGCTATTGCGGCTACATGCCGAATCAGGATGAAGGCATGAACCGTTATGAACGCGCGGCCTTCATGCCGATGACTGATTTCGAGACCTATCCCGACGCGATGCCGCCGGTCTGGACCAATAATGGATGGTCCCAAGGTACAGGCTCGGCTGCGTTCCTCGAAGGTGAGGAATGGGGCAGCTGGGACAACGCGATGGTCGTCGGCATCATGGGCATTGGCTTTGGCGGCACGCCGATCGGCCAACGGATTGATGTGATCGAGTTCAACGAAGACGGAACCGAGGTTCTCGACGTGACCGAAATGACCCTGCCGATGGAGGCCGGCCGCTTCCGCTCTGTCGTGCTCGGACCGGATGGCAGCCTCTATACGGCAGTCGATGAAGGTATGATCCACAAGCTGACACCGGGTAGCTAGGACCCTCATAGGGCCGTGCGGGGAATCCGACGCGGCCCTATTGCTGGTGGCTGGAATGGATCAAGTCAGGCCAGACGCCTGATGAGATTGCCGTGGTGAAAAAAACCACGATGAATCGCGTTCAACAGACGCTGAACATCGCCTTCCGTGCCTCTGATATCGTGTGCGACGTTCTCGCCGGCAAAAAGCCAATAGGTCTGACTTCCACCCGGGTTGCGACACATGAGCTTCCCGCAGTCTGGAAAGAACAGCGGTCGTTGATCGCAAGACCTTGAGTCCACACCAAACTGGTAAGACAAAAATGCGCCACTGAGACAGTCGGGCATTTTACCGACAGATTGTTTGGCCATTTCCGTCTCTGCAAATCCAATGAGCTCGTAACTCACCGGATTTTCGCGATATTATTGCGCAAACTGATGACGGCTCAGTATGTCGGGTGTGGTGGCAGCCCGTAGGGGAATCGAACCCCTCTTTCCAGGTTGAAAACCTGGCGTCCTAACCGATAGACGAACGGGCCATACCGTGGCGTGAGCGTGTACCTATGAAAAACCCGCGACCGGCGCAAGGGGATTCTTGCATAATTTTGCGGGTATCGCGGAGGTCGTGCCGGGTGCATGGCTCAGGTGGCGGGGGAGGCGTCTTCGAGGCGGAGTTGGACGGTCTGACGCCCGCCCCAGGTGTTGATGTCGAGGCGGCCGGCGAGATGGAACCGCGCGCCGCCGTGCTGTTCCAGCGCCTGGCCAAGGCCGGTGTCGTAGGCGCTGAAGGCGATGGCGTCGAGGCTGGGGCCGGTGCCGTCGCCAAAGCGGATCTTGAGGTGGCTGTCGCCAACGCGTTTGGCGAAGGTGATCCCGATGTCGCAAAACGCATAGCGCGGGGCGGGGGCGCCGGCGCCGAAGGGGCCGGCCTGTTCGATCTGGCCGACGAGTTCCGGCGTGGCCGCGCCGGGCATCAGCAGCCCGTCGAGGGCGAGGTCGGCGGGGCCGGACCGGCCCGCGCCCTGACGTGCGAGAAGGTCGGAGAGGCGCGCCATCGCGGCCTCGAGCTTGTCGCGGGCCACGGTGAGGCCCGCGGCCATCCTGTGCCCGCCGCCCTTGAGCAGAAGGCCCTCGGCGGCGAGGCGCTGGATGGCGTGGCCGAGGTCGACGCCGGAGACCGAGCGGCCCGAGCCCTTGCCCTCGTCACCGTCGAACCCGATGACGATGGCTGGGCGGTTGGTGGCTTCCTTGAGGCGCGAGGCGACGATGCCGACGACGCCGGGATGCCAGCCTTCGCCCGCGGCCCAGACCAGCGGTGCGTCGAGACCGCGCGCCTCGGCCTGGTCGAGCGCGGCGGCGCGGACGGCGGCCTCGACGTCGCGGCGTTCGGTGTTGAGTTCATCCAGCTTCTCGGCCAGCGCCATCGCCTCGGTCGGGTCGTTGCAGGCGAGCAGGCGCGCGCCGAGGTCGGCGCGGCCGACGCGGCCGCCGGCATTGACGCGCGGGCCGAGGACAAAGCCGAGGTGATAGGCGGTGGGTGCGGTATCGAGCCGTGAGACGTCGCCCAGCGCCACGAGGCCGGGACGGTCGCGGCGCGACATGATGGCAAGGCCCGCGCGCACGAAGGCACGGTTAACGTCGCGCAGGGGGGCCACGTCGGCGACGGTGGCCAGCGCCACCAGATCAAGCATCGCCATGAGGTCGGGGCCCTGCCTGCCGGCCTCGCGCAGCTGGCGGCCGGCCTCGACCAGCATGAGAAAAACCACTGCGGCGGCGCAGAGATGCGAAAGGTCGCCGCTTTCGTCCTGGCGGTTGGGGTTCACCACGGCCAAAGCGGGGGGCAGCGTTTCGCCGCCCAGGTGGTGATCGAGCACGACCACATCGGCGGCGGTGGCGGCGGCCAGCGCCTCGTGGCTGAGGGTACCGCAATCGACGCAGAGGATGAGGTTATGCGCGGCGGCCAGTTCGGCCATTGCGGGCGCGTTCGGGCCGTAGCCTTCGTCGATACGATCGGGAACGTAGAGCGTGGCGTCCAGGCCCATCCGGCGCAGCCAGTCGATCAGCAGGGCGGCCGACGCGCCGCCGTCGACATCGTAATCGGCGAAGATCGCGATCTTCTCGCGCCGCTCTACCGCCTGGAGGAACCGCGCGGCGGCGGTTTCCATATCCTTGAGGCTGCGCGGGTCGGGCAGCAGGTCGCGGAGCTTGGGCTCGAGATAGGCGGCGGCGTCGCAGCTGGCTACGCCGAGGCGCGTCAGGGTCTGGCAGAGGGCGCGGGGCAGGGTGGTGTCCTGCACCATCGCCTCGGACAGGCGGTCCGTTTCGGGGGTGGGACCGATCCAGCAGCGCCCTGTGAGGGAGCGCGCGACGCCGAGGTAGCTCATGAAAGGTCGCGCAGGATCGCGGCGACGGAGCGGGCCTGGCAGAACTCGCCATGCAGGTGCGAGACGGCGGTGGCGTGGATCGGCTCGGGGTCCATCGGCGACAGATCGGGGTTCCAGCCGGTGTCGGCGGAAAAGGAGAAGGCGGCACAGGCGTCGTGCGCCAGCGTCACGTCATAGCCGATATTGTCGGCCCAGCGGACATTGGTCGAGACGCAATGCGGCGTGGTCAGGCCGCACATCACCAGTTCGGTCGCGCCGAGATATTGCAGGTGCGCATTCAGCGCGGGATCGACGAAGGCGGAGTTGGTGGATTTCTCGAACACCGGCTCGCCGGTCAGCGGCATCATCTGCGGCTTGAACTCGCATCCGCCGGAATCGGGGTGGATGGGGCTGCCGATGACCTTGCTGAGATGCAGGACGTGGCAAATGGGGCCGCCACGCTCGCGCCATGCCGACAGCAGTTGCGCCGCGCGATCCTCGGCCTCGGGGTTGTTGCGCGCGCCCCAGAAATCGGCCTCGAAGCCGGTTTGGTAGTCGATAAGGACAAGGGCAGGTAACATCGGGTTCAAATCGGGTGGCGGCAGGTCATGATGCGGCGTTCTCCTGTAGAGGAACGCAGAAGGAGCGTTTGGGTTTCGATATTGTCGCCATGCGGCCTGAGCCCGGCGACGAGCGAGCCTTGCGTCACGCCGGTGACGGCGAAGATCACGTCGGACGACACCATCTCGTCGCGGGTGTAGACGCGGTCGAAATCGGTGATGCCGGCCTTTTCGGCGCGGCCCCGCTCGTCATCGTTGCGGAAGAGCAGTCGGCCCCAAATCTGGCCGCCGAGGCACTTGAGTGCGCCCGCCGCCAGCACGCCTTCGGGCGCGCCGCCGGAGCCCATGTACATGTCGATGCCTGTCGCCTCGGGATCGGCACAGTGCATGACGCCGGCCACGTCGCCGTCGCCGATCAGGTATATCGCCGCGCCGGTGGCACGCAGTTCGGCGATCATCGCCTCGTGCCGGGGTCGTTCAAGCACGCAGACGGTTATGTCCGAGGGGTCGACGCCCCTGGCCTTGGCAAGGGCCTGAACGCGTTCGGTGGGGGACATGTCGAGCGACACCACGCCTTCGGGATAGCCCGGGCCGACGGCCAGCTTGTCCATGTAGACGTCGGGCGCGTGCAGCATGGTCCCGCGGGGCGCCATCGAGATGACGGTGAGGGCGTTGGGCATGGCCTTGGCGGTGATGGTGGTGCCTTCGAGCGGGTCGAGCGCGATGTCGACCTCTGGGCCTTGGCCGGTGCCCACTTCCTCGCCGATGTAGAGCATCGGGGCCTCGTCACGCTCGCCTTCGCCGATCACGACGGTGCCGGCGATGTCCATCGCTCCCAGTTCCTGGCGCATGGCGTTCACGGCGGCCTGGTCGGCGGCCTTCTCATCGCCGCGGCCAATGAGCGGGCGGCAGGCCAGGGCGGCCTGTTCGGAGACACGGGCGAGGGCGAGCGAGAGGAGGGCGTCATTGAAGGGAGCGGGACTGGACATCTGGGAGCGGCCTTGGTTGGACATGGTCGAGGGTTGTCTAAAGCGTCCGACGACAAACATGAAGCCCAGATTTCCCGTAACCGCGACAGAGCGCCGACATGCGCGCCGCGCTCATGCCCTGTTCGTGCCCTGCTTGCGGCCGCTTACGAGAAGATGCAGTGGCGCAGGTAGGCGGCAAACCGTCCGGTCCATCGTGGCGCTGTCAGTGCGTCCGTACAGGCATGCATGCGTTGCGTGCCGCTGTCGAACGGAGCGGGAAGCAGATGCAGGTAATCCGCCCCTTCGCCGGGGCGATTGCGCACGTAGAAGAGACCGCGCAGACGCTCTTCGATGAAGTCTTCGGCGGTGTGGTAGCGGGTAAGGACGGAGCCGTCCAGCGCCGCGCCGTCGTAGACCAGGAAGCCCGAGGGCAGTTGATCGATCACTTCGCCCTTGTAGGCGTCCCGGTCGGTGCCGTCACAGCGGCGCAGCGCGGCCAGATCCATATCGAGAAAGACGAAACCATTCTGCTGTGCCAGGAGAAAGTCGCCCAGCCCGCGGCGCGCCGCCGCGCTGTCCGCGGCGGTGCATCCGGCCATCGTCATGAGGTGGATCGGCGCGACGCGGCGCGCAACGAAGATCTCGAATAGGGCGAAGAGCGTCGCGACGACCGCCAGGGCCTCGAAGACCAAGGTCAGCCAGCGGCGCAGGCGTGACCTTGCAACCGGTCCGGCCTGCACCGGTTCAGACGCTTTCGATGCGCAGGGCGACGGGGGCCGCGGCGACGACATCGATCTGGCCCAGAGCCTCGAGCGCGGAGGCGAGGGCGGAGGGCGCAGTCTTGTGCGTGACGATGAGAACCGGCGCTGTGGCCTCTTCGTGGCGGTACTGGCGCATCCGGTCGATGGAAACGCCGGCGTTGCCGAGGATCGTCGCCACCTTGGCCAGCGCGCCGGGTTTGTCGTGCAGCGCCATGCGCAGGTAGTAGGGCACCGCCGCAGCCTCGGACGCGCGGGCGGGTGTCTCTAGGTCGGTGGCGGGAATGCCGAAGGTGGGGATGCGCAGGCCGCGGGCGATGTCCATCACGTCGCCCATCACCGCGCTGGCGGTGGGGCCCATGCCGGCGCCGGGACCGCGCAGGACGATCTGTTCCACCGCGTCGCCTTCGAGTACGACCATGTTGGTGCCGCCCTCGAGTTGGCCCAGGGGCGAATTCTTGGGTACGAGGCAGGGCGACATGCGCTGTTCCAGCCCACGGCCGGTCATCCGTGCGACGCCCAGGAGTTTGATGCGATAGCCCATGTCGGCGGCCTGCTTGATGTCGGCGATGGTGATGTTCTGGATGCCCTCGAGGCTGATCGCGTCGAAATCCACCTGCGTGCCGAAGGCGATGGCGGCGAGGATCGCTAGCTTGTGACCGGCGTCGATGCCGCCGACGTCGAGATTGGGGTCGGCCTCGAGATAGCCCAGCTGGTTGGCCTCCTCGAAGACCTCGTCATAGGGCAGGCCGGCTGATTGCATCCGTGTCAGGATATAGTTGCAGGTGCCGTTCATAACGCCCATGACGCGGGTGATCTCGTTGCCGGCCAACCCCTCGGTCAGCGCCTTGATGACCGGGATGCCGCCCGCGACGGCGGCCTCGAAGCGCAGCGTGCGGCCGGCGGCCTCGGCCCGTTCGGCGAGGGCCTGGCCGTGGACGGCCAGCATCGCCTTGTTGGCGGTGACCACGTCCTTGCCGGCGTCGAGGGCGGCCTCGGTCGCGGCCTTGGCGGGGCCGTCGGAGCCCCCCATGAGTTCGACGAAGACATCGACGTCGTCGCGGGTGGCCAGCGCCACCGGGTCATCCTCCCAGGCGTAGCCGGAGAGGGACACGCCGCGGTCCTTGTCGCGGGTCCGGGCGGAGACGGCCGAGATCTCGATCGTACGGCCGGTGCGCGCGGCCAGCAGGTTGGCCTTCTGGCGGACGATCTTGACGACGCCGGTGCCGACGGTGCCGAGCCCGGCGATCCCGAGGCGAAGGGGGGTGGTCATGGGCAGTTCCTTGAGACTTTGTCGAGGCGGGTTGGCCGGGGTTTAGCCGGTTGCGACAGGCCTTGCAACGCGGGTTTTACGGTGGCCGGGGGCGTTTTCTTGGAAAGAAAACGGAACGAAATCCATGATGGATTTCGGGCGCGCGGGGTGGCGGGCGTTATTGCGACACGTCGATGGTGATCTTTCGGTCGAGCCGGGCGCGCGAGGCGCCGTCGATTACCGAGCCGCGCAAGCGGGCGGCACGAGCGCGCAGGGCGGCCACGCGGGCCTCGAGCGACGGGGCCGTCCGATCGGTCACGCGTGGTTCGGCCACCCGCGCGCGCAGGTCCTCGACCGGTAGAAGGGCGGGGTAGGGTGCGTTGCGCGTTTCGCGCGACGTGGCGCCATCCAGTTCGGGGAACTGGGTGCAGGCCGACAGCGCGAAGGCTAGTGCGAGGGCCGGAAGGCGGCGTATGAGGCGGCGCGGGCATGTCATGGTGCGTCTCTCTTGCCACTGATCGCGGTCGGCAGGCAAGCGGGGCTTTTATCTGAACGATCGTTCAGTTATTCATATCGCATGGCACGCACACAAGGTTCGCATTCCGAAATCACCGGCCCGCGGGTGCGCGAGGCCGCGATGCGGCTGTTCGCGCAGCACGGTTTCGCTGCCGTGTCCATGCGGCAGATCGCGACCGAGGTGGGCGTGCAGGCCGGCGCGCTGTACAACTACACCCCCGACAAGCAATCGCTGCTTTTCGATTTGATGCGCGAGCACATGGACGCGTTGCTGGAGGCCTGGCAGACCGAGGACCCCGGCGGGGCGGACGCCCGCGCCCGGCTGGAGGCGTTCACGCGGTTCCACATCCGGTTCAACACGCGGCGGGCCGACGCGGTTTTCGTGTCCTACATGGAACTGCGCAATCTGACGGAAGAGAACTTTGCCGCCGTCACCGAACTGCGCCGGGTCTACGAAACCCGGCTGGAGGAGATCCTGCGCGCCGGGCAGGACGCGGGGATCTTTACCCTGGCCGAGCCACGGATTACGGCGATGGCGGTCATCGCGTTGCTGACCGGGGTCAATACCTGGTACCGCGATGCGGGGCGGCTGAACCTCGACGAGGTCGAGACGCTGTATTGGGACATGGTGCGCCGGCTGGTGGAGGGATAGAGGGCATCTTTTCGCTCTCGCGCCGGGGGCGCAATCGGGCTATCAGGCCGGCATCCGAACGCGACGGGGAGACGGGCGGCGATGGGCGACGACGACGAGGTACTGGCGGTCATGCAGGCATCGACCGGGCGGCGCATCCTGGGCGTGGGCTGTCTGGGCCTTCTGGGCGCGGTGCTGATCTGGATCGGGCTGACGCGCAGCTTCGACGCGCTGGGCTGGCAGCTGTTCCTGGTCGTGCTGGGCGCGGCGGCGGTCTGGATGGGCGATGCGATGCGCCGCGCCACGGCGCAGAAGATCGAACTGACGCGGGCGGCGGTGCGCAGCAGCGACGGCGAGGTCATCGTGGGAATCTCGGATATCGATACGATGGACCGGGGCCTTTTCGCCTTCAAGCCGTCGAACGGCTTTCTGATCAAGGCGAAAACGAAAGCCCCGACGCGGTGGCGGCCGGGTCTGTGGTGGCGGATGGGCCGCCGCATCGGGCTGGGCGGGGTCACGCCCGGGCATCAGTCCAAGATGATGGCCGAGATGATCGCCGCCCTGATGGCAGACCGCGCAGGAGGCGCGGATCAGTTCTGAAGCCCGCAAAGTCCTTCGTAGCATATTTGGGGCGCGAAGCGGATCGCGCTGAAAACCCGCGTGCCGATGGTCACGTCGTCGAGTCCGACATTGAAGAGTGGCTGGTAGGACGAGGTGGATTCGACCAGGATGATCTCTTCGCCGTCGGCAACGTCGGGCAGGGTCTCGTGCGAGTCCTTGACCTGCGCGCTGGTCAGCTTGACCATGGGCCCGGTGCCGCGCACCTCGGACCAGACGATGCCGTATTCATCATCGTCGGCATCGTAGGACACGACCGAGACGCGGATCTGGTTGACGCCGTCGTCGTTTGTGATCTCGTCGAACAGGATCTTGGCATTGTCGAGATAAATTGAGGTCAGGCCCGCCGCTCGGGTCTCGCGCGAAATCATGTCCGCGATGGTGAACGTGCCCTTTTCGCGGACGCTCTTGTAGCGGTGGATCTCGAAGAAGTCGAAGGTGGCGGCCATGCTCCAGAAGAGCAGCGGCAGCGACAGCACGGCCTCGACCGTGAGCGAGCCGCGCGTTCCTTCGATAAAGCTGCGCAGGGAAACTTTGAGTCGGGCCATCAGCATCAGTTCGGCTCCTGTACGAAAGCGGTCATGGAAACGATCGAGGCTTCGCCGCTGCCATCCTTCTCGAGCGCGGAGCCGAGGACTTCCTTCGGAAAGAAGGGCTCGTACTTGTAACAGGCGCGCATCAGCATCAGCTGGTTGGCGACACCGGGGGTGAAGGAGCGCACGGGCTTCGCCGGTTCGGCCTTGTCGGTGCAGTCGGCGGTGGTGTCCAGGGTCTGCAGGGCGAAGATGTTGGCCGGGCGCATTTCCAGACGCAGCTTTTCCTTGCAGTTCAGGACCATTATCGCGTTGTCGCAGACGAGATCCTTGATGTCGTCGTGCTGGGGCGCCGTGCCGGTGCCAAGGCGTACCTCGCGCACCGCGATGTCCAGGCCGCGTTCCAGCAGGGTGTGGCGCATGGTCACGAAACCCAGCTCGATCGACATAAGCATGAACGAGAGGTAGACTGGGAAGATGATGACGAACTCGACCGATGCCGAGCCGCCCTCATCCCATATCAGGCGACGGAACGCGTCTTTGAGCCTGGTGATCATTGTGTCAGCCTCAGAGCTTGGACGTTGCCGGCGATGGAGCCGAAGGCGTCGGAGATATCGAGCCCGTCCACGCTGTAGTAGTAGGCCGTGCTCTTTTCGATGGGGTCATAGCCAGTGGCACATTTCTTCAGCGACGTTTCGGCGGTGCCGTTCTTGGGCACTTCGTAGCCGATGGTATAAATGACCACGCCGTTGTTCTTGGCCGCGCCGCAGACATTGTCCATGCGGGTGTTCTTCTGCGAGCCGGAGACGTTGGAGTCCATGTTCTCGTATTCGTAATAGGCGTCGTAGATGCCGGTGATGTCGCCGTATTCGCGCGGTGACATCATGCCCCACGCCTCTTCCCATGAGTAGCGTTCGCGCAGGATGAAGCCGGGCTCCTCATCAAGGTCGACGAAATCGATCCCGTTCATCCACTCGCCCTCGTCGATGTTGTAGTACATATAGTCGTCCATCATCGCGTCCCAGAGCGAATCCTCTATGGTGCTGCAGTTGTGGTTGTCCCAGTCCGCCGGGTAGTCTTCCGGCGGAACGGATCCCTCACTGCCGTAGCCTTCGCCGACCAAGGCGGCGCACGTAGTCGCGCTTACGGTGTTGCCGAGCGACGCCACGACGCTTGCAACCGTCGTCAGCAGGCCGGGGCCGTAGGTGTATTCCGGGTCGCGCATGAAGTAGTTGGCCTTGGTCACGCTTTCGTATTCGCAGTCGGCATACCACTCGCTACAGCGCCATTCGTTGCTCGAGCCATACCAGCGGTAGTTCGAGTTATAGATGTAGTAGGCGTACTTGAACTGCTGGTCGGCGTACTCGGTGTAGAACAGGTCCGAATTCTCGCCGCGATACTGACTGTCCTCGGGGAAGAAGTACGTGGTTGTGTTCTCGCCGTCGCCCATCATCACGATGATCTTCATCGTTTCGCTGTCCGAGTAGTCGACGGGCACGATGGTGCCGGTCACGTCTCGGAAGGAGGGATCAAGCAGGGCCGCGCCCCATTTCACGCCCAGCGAGCCGGTGGTGTTGCCGTCGGCGATCATGCTGTCGATTTTGGCGTGCAGGTCGGCCTCGGAGGACGAGAACTGCATGATGCGGTAGCCGTCCTCGGTATAGCATGAGCGCCAGGGCTGGTTCAGCGCGTCGAATTTGCCGTAGCGCGAGGTATAGATCGCCTGTTCCAACGGGATCAGCGAGATGTCGTTCGCGGCGGCGGCATCGGTGGCCAGCGCGGTGCTGTTGTAGTCGTCGTCGTCAAAGACCAGGCAATTGGAATATCGGTGCTGTTCGTCGACCAGCAGGGCGTCGTAGATTTCCTGGCTGGGAGCAACAGAGGTCGAGAAGGGCACGATCGAGATCGTGGCGTTGCCGGGATCGGCCGAATCGATGATCGTGGTGACGAACTCTTTGGCGGCCTTTTGCAGGTTCTCCATCTTGGTCTTGCGGTTGGTGCCGTTCTCGTTCATCGAGTTGGACACGTCGAGGACCAGAGCGATTTCCAGCTTCGGCACACGCGTCTGGGCGGTGGCCCGCGCGGCCGCCGACAGCTGCTCGACGCCGGACAGTTTCATCAGGTAGGTGTCCATGTCGAGCTTGGCGCTGGCGCTCACGTAGGTCGCGTTGAGGCCGATGTCGATGTCTTCCTCGCGGATGGCGTTGAGATATTCCGCCATGCCCGATTTGGCGAAGTAATCCTCGACCACGTGCTTGGCATCTTCGTCGGAGGAGGCGCCGGCCCCCGCCAGAACGGCGGAGTCGAGCGTCGCCTGCAGGTGGGCGCGGTGCATCTCGTGGCGCATCGAATCGATGCCGAGGCCGGCCATCACCAGCATGAAGATGAAGATGAAGAGCGTGAGGATGATCAACGACCCGTCCTCGTCTTTGCGGAACATCGAAAGGCGGCGGCGCGCCGTAGTGTATGCTGGCAGGCAAGTGCGTAGCGACGACCGGATTTCAAATCTCGACACGTTCATTTCTTTAATACCTCTTTGGACGTTCCCGCCCCCAGGAACGGATTCAATCCCGGATGTTATCGGGAAGCCTTATGGTCAAAATATGGCGAAACCGGGAAGAAATTGGCCGTATTGACGACGGAAAAGGGATAAATCTTTCAAATATTCCCGACTGTTACGAAACGATTAACAAAGACCTGTTTTTCGCTCTGGCGGTGCATCGTGGCGGCGGCCGGGACCCGGCGGGCATCTATGGTGGACAATCGGGACACTTCCCTTAACCATTGCGACATGCATGGGGGCTATGGGGAGTCGTGCCACATGCGCCAGAAGAGGGAGACCCGACCATGAATGCACCGATCAAGGAGCCGACATTCCGCGAAAGCGTGGACCTGATGTTCAACCGCGCGGTATCGCTGATGGACCTGCCGCCGGGACTGGAGGAGAAGATCCGGGTCTGCAACGCGACCTACACGGTACGCTTCGGAGTGCGTCTGCGCGGTCAGATCCACACGTTCACCGGCTATCGCAGCGTGCATTCCGAGCACATGGAGCCCGTGAAGGGCGGCATCCGCTATTCCATGGCGGTGAACCAGGACGAGGTCGAGGCGCTGGCCGCACTGATGACCTACAAGTGCGCGCTGGTCGAGGCGCCGTTCGGCGGCTCGAAGGGGGGCTTGTGCCTCGATCCGCTGGAATGGGACGAGCATGAGCTGGAACTGATCACACGGCGGTTTGCCTATGAACTGGCCAAGCGCGACCTGATCCACCCGGCGCAGAACGTGCCCGCCCCGGACATGGGCACGGGCGAACGCGAGATGGCCTGGATCGCCGACCAGTACCGCCGGATGAACACCACCGACATCAACGCGCGGGCCTGCGTGACCGGCAAGCCGGTGCATTCGGGGGGCATCCAGGGCCGGACCGAGGCGACGGGACGTGGCGTGCAATACGCGTTGCAGGAGTTCTTCCGCCATCCCGAGGACATCAAGGCGGCCGGGCTGAGCGGCACGCTGGATGGCAAGCGCGTGATCGTGCAGGGCCTGGGCAACGTCGGCTATCACGCGGCCAAGTTCCTGTCCGAGGAGGACGGCTGCAAGGTGATCGCCGTGATCGAACGCGACGGCGGCCTTTTCGACGAGAACGGGCTGAACATCGACGAGTTGCGCAACTGGATCGCCAAACATGGCGGCGTCGACGGGTATCCGTCGGGCAACTACATCAAGGACGGCGCCAAGTATCTGGAGCACGAGTGCGACATCCTTATCCCGGCCGCGATGGAAGGGGTGATCAACCTCGGCAATGCCGACCGGATCAAGGCGCCGCTGATCATCGAGGCCGCCAATGGCCCGGTGACCGCGGGCGCCGACGAGACCCTTCGCGGCAAGGGCACGGTGATCATTCCCGACATGTACGCCAACGCGGGCGGTGTGACGGTGTCGTATTTCGAGTGGGTCAAGAACCTGAGCCACATCCGGTTCGGCCGGATGGGGCGCCGGCAGGAGGAGGCGCGGCACGAGCTGATCGTGCGCGAGCTGAGCCGGTTGGACGATCACCTTGAAGGCGCGTGGTCGATGACGCCGGACTTCAAGCAGAAGTACCTGCGCGGCGCGGGCGAGCTGGAACTGGTACGCTCGGGCCTCGACGACACGATGCGCGCGGCCTACCAGGCGATGCGCGAAACCTGGCACGGCCGCGAAGACGTGACCGACCTGCGTACTGCGGCTTATCTGGTGTCGATCGGCAAGGTCGCAACCAGTTATCGCGCCGCGGGCCTCTAGGCGCAAGCAGGTGGCCGCGACGGTGCGGAAGACCTGCCGCTGCGGCGCGGTCGAGGTGATGCTGGCTGTGCCCGCCCGTGGGGCGGGCACGCGCGTAACGTGCTATTGCAACGACTGCCAGACCGCGGCGGGCCTGTTCGGTCATTCGGACGAATTCTTGTCGCCCGGCGGCGGCAGCGAGATCTGGCAGACGACGCCCGACCGGCTGACGCTGACGGCCGGGGCGGAGCACCTGGAGATCCTGCGCCTGTCGCCCAGGGGCCTTTACCGCTGGCACGCGCGCTGCTGCGGCACGCCCATGTTCAACACCATGTCGCGGGTGCACTTGCCTTTTGTGGGCGTGGTTCTGCGGCAGGATGAGTTGGCGGGCCCGGCAGCCGGGTTGGGAGCGTCGCGCTGCCGCGCCTTTACCAAATACGCGAAGCCGGAGCCGGGCGCGCCCGTGGCCGATTGCGGCTTTGCCGGTGCGGGCCTTCAGGTTCTGCGCAGAATGGCGGGCGCGTGGATTGGCGGGCGCGCAACGTCGAACGCCCTTCTGGGGGACGACGGCGCACCGGTCGCGCCAGTGACGGTCATCCCGCTGGAACAGCGACAGGCGGCGGTGCCGGCGCATTTGCGATAGGGCGCGGAGCCCGTTGCACTCGCGGGCGGAAGTTGCTTCACTCTGCCCAAGGTCGATGGAGAAATCACACCATGCGTTTTTCGGGGCTGCGCGTCCTCAGGGAAGGCCTGACCGGCAATCGCGGCTGGCAGGCGCATTGGCGCGATGCCAGCCCGAAGGATGCCTATGACGTGGTGATCATCGGGGGTGGCGGACACGGGCTGGCTACCGCCTATTACCTGGCGCGCGAGCACGGGATCACCAATGTCGCGGTGCTGGAGAAAGGGTACCTAGGCGGCGGCAACGTGGGGCGCAACACCACCATCGTGCGGGCGAATTATTTCCTGCCCGGCAACTCGGAATTCTACAGCCATTCGCTGAAGCTTTGGGAAGGGTTGGAGCAGGAGCTGAACTACAACGTGATGCATTCGCAGCGCGGGCAGATCGTACTGTTTCATTCCGACGGACAGCGCGACGCGGCGATCCGCCGGGGCAACGCGATGCGCAACCAGGGCGACGACGCGGAACTGCTGAGCGTGGCGCGATTGAAGAAGGTGTTGCCGTACCTGGATTACGAGCAGGCACGGTTTCCCATCTATGGAGGGCTGTTGCAACGGCGCGCGGGCACGGCGCGGCATGATGCGGTGGCTTGGGGCTATGCCCGCGGGGCGAGCGAGCGGGGCGTGGATCTGATCCAGAACTGCGATGTGACGGGGATCGACATCGAGGGTGGCGCGGTCAAGGGGGTGCAAACCTCGCGCGGTGTGATCCGAGCCAAGAAGGTCGCGGTGATCGTTGCAGGCCGGTCGAGCCAGGTGGCGGCGATGGCCGGGATGCGCCTGCCGATCGAAAGCCACGTGTTGCAGGCCTTTGTGACCGAAGGGTTGAAGCCCTGCATCGACCACGTGGTCAGTTTCGGCATGGGGCATTTCTATATCAGCCAGTCCGACAAGGGCGGGCTGGTCTTTGGCGGCGACCTCGACATGTATGCCAGCTATGCCGCGCGGGGGAACCTGCCGCTGGTGGAGCATGTAATGGAGGCGGGCATGACCCTGATGCCTATGATCGGACAGGCCAAGGTCCTTCGGTCATGGGGCGGAATCATGGACATGAGCCCGGATGGCAGCCCGATCATCGACAAGTCGCCGGTAGAGGGGCTCTACCTCAATTGCGGCTGGTGCTATGGCGGGTTCAAGGCGGTGCCCGGCTCTGGGCATTGCATGGCGCATCTGCTGGCGACGGACCGCCCGCACGCGGCGGCGGCACGGTTGCGGCTGGACAGGTTCCGCACCGGGCGCGGATTGATGGACGAGGAGGGGACCGGTGCGCAGCATAACCTGCATTGAGGCGCTCGTGGCGGAGTTCGGGCCATGAGTATTTCTGGCAAGAAGAAGCCGGGGGAGGCGGCATGAGGCTGCCCTGTCCGATCTGCGGCGAGCGCGATCGCCGGGAATTCTACTATGCCGGGCACGCGGTGGCGCTGGAACGGCCCTGCGAGGACGCAGGTGCCGAGGCGTGGGACGACTACGTGCACAACCGAGAGAACCCTTGTGGCGAGACGCGGGACCTGTGGTTTCACGAGAGCGGCTGCGGCGCGTGGATCGTGGTGACGCGGGACACCTCGAGCCATGCGGTTCTGAGCGCGGTGCTGGCGGAAGAGGCGGCGCGATGAGGCTGGACGGCGATGGGCTGATCGACCGGTCGCGGCGACTGGCCTTTACCTTCGATGGGCGGCAGCACCTTGGGTTCGAGGGCGACACGCTGGCCTCGGCGCTGATGGGCGCGGATGTGCGGGTGGTGGCGCGGTCGTTCAAGTATCACCGGCCGCGGGGCATTTTCACTGCGGGCAGCGAGGAGCCTAATGCGCTGGTCACCCTGGGGCATGGCGCGGGGAAGGAGCCCAATGCGCGGGCCACGATGGTGGAACTGCACGAGGGGCTGGAGGCGTTCGGGCAGAACGCGTGGCCGTCGGTGGCGTTCGACCTGATGGCCGTGAACGACCTCGGCGCGCCATTTTTGGGGGCGGGCTTCTACTACAAGACCTTCATGTGGCCGAAGGCTTTCTGGGAAAAGCTTTACGAGCCGGTCATTCGCCGGGCGGCCGGGCTGGGCACCCTGTCGCGCGCGGTGGGTCCGGAGCAGTGGGAGCGGGCCTTTGCGCATTGCGACGTGTTGGTGATCGGTGCCGGTCCGGCAGGGCTGATGGCGGCATGGACGGCGGCAGAGGCCGGGGCGGATGTGATCCTGGCCGACGAGGACACGCGTCTGGGAGGCCGGCTGAATGCCGAGGTCGAGGAGGTGGACGGGCAGGCAGGCGCCGCCTGGGCCGACGTGATGCGAGGGCGGCTGGCGGCGATGGAGAATGTTCGGGTGATGACGCGCACCGCCGTGGTGGGGGCCTATGACCAGGGCACATACGGTGCGCTGGAGCGGCTGGCTCCCGAAGCGGGTCGCGCCTTAAAGGGATGTTTCTGGCGGATCGTCGCGAAACGCGCGGTGCTGGCGGCGGGGGCGATCGAACGGCCCGTGGCCTTTGCCAGCAATGATCGGCCCGGCGTGATGATGGCGGGGGCGCTCAGGGCCTATGTGAACCGCTGGCGGGTCTGCCCCGGACCCCGCGTGGCGGTTTTTGCCAACAGCGACGCCGGACACCGGACGGTGCGGGACTTGCAGGCGGCGAGGGTGCATGTGGCGGCGTTGATCGACGCGCGGCCGGATGCGGTCTGTGACCTTGATGTGCCGTTCTACGCGGGCGCGCAGGTCTGCGGCACCGGCGGTCGCAAGGCGTTGGAGGCGGTGAGCTTTCGTCAGGGCGAGTGTATCGAGACGGTGCAGGCCGACGTGCTGGCCATGTCGGGCGGGTGGAACCCGAGCGTGCATTTGAGCTGTCACATGAGCGGGCGGCCCGTTTGGGACAAAGGGCTGGCCGCTTTCCTGCCAAAAGAGGGCGCGGTGCCGGGGATGCGCTATGCCGGGGCGGCGATGGGCGTCTTCTCGACCCGCGGATGTCTGGAAAGCGGTGCTGCGGCGGGCACGGCGGTGGCGGAGGACCTTGGGCTGAGCGTAGTCGACGCGCCTGTGCCAAGAGCGGAAGACGGGGCCTACGAGATAACGCCGCTGTGGCATGTGCCGGGCAAGGGGCGGGCGTGGCTGGACTTTCAGAATGACGTGACGGTGAAGGATGTGAGGCTGGCCGCGCAGGAAAATTTCACATCGGTCGAGCACATGAAGCGTTACACCACACAGGGCATGGCGCCGGACCAGGGCAAGAACAGCAACATTGCGGCGTTGGCCGTGCTGGCCGATGCCTCCGGGCGCGGGATCGCCGAGACCGGGACCACCACCTATCGCCCGCCTTACGTTCCGGTGCCGATCGCGGCGATGGGGGCAGGGGCGCGGGGCAAGGGGT
>NZ_JASHIZ010000001.1 GCF_030733425.1 Roseovarius sp. MMSF_3350 | reverse complement strand
GCGCCGTGTCGAAGCGGCAGGCGTCAACACATCCCTGAGCAGCGCAAGCGGATGCGCCTTCAGCGACAACCGCATCGACACGTAATCCTCCACCACTTCCTCGCCCTGCGTCATCGCGGGGAGGTGAACGGCAGGCTCGAACACCGCCTCGCCCTCCATGTCCCCGGCGAAAAGCGGCAGCGCGGTTTTCCCAACCATCGCGTGGGTCTCCCACAGCGCCCCGCGCCGCGCCACGTCGATGCTGGCAAAGGCATCGGCCTCCGCCAGCCGCGTCATCACCTCGGGCGCCACCCCCGCCCGGCGCCATACGTCGCTCACCTCGCGATACCCGTTGCCCCGCGCCGCGGTGATCCAGTGGGCGTCCTCCTCGACCATCCCCTTGACCTGCCGGAACCCCAGCCGCAGGGCCAGCCCGCCCGCCTCGTCCGGTTCCATCGCGTTGTCCCAGAAACTGGCGTTGATGCAGACCGGGCGCACCTCGACGCCATGTTCCCGCGCGTCCCGCACGATCTGCGCCGGCGCGTAGAACCCCATCGGCTGCGCGTTCAAGAGCGCACAGGCGAATATCCCCGGATGGTGCCGCTTGACCCAGGCACTGGCATAGACCAGCAGGGCAAAGCTCGCCGCGTGGCTTTCGGGGAAACCATAGCTGCCGAACCCCTCGATCTGGCTGAAACACCGCTCGGCGAACTCCATGTCATAGCCATTGGCCCGCATACCGCGCAGAAACCGCGTGCGGAACGCGCTGATATTTCCGTGTTTCTTGAACGTCGCCAGCGACCGGCGCAGCCGGTCGGCCTCGTCCGGCGTGAACCCCGCCCCGATGATGGCGATCTGCATCGCCTGCTCCTGAAAGAGCGGCACGCCCAGCGTCTTGCCCAGCACCCGCCCCAGCTCATCGGAGGGAAACTCGACCCTTTCCTCGCCATTCCGCCGCCGGATATAGGGATGCACCATGTCGCCCTGAATGGGCCCGGGCCGGATGATCGCCACCTCGATCACCAGGTCATAAAACGTGCGAGGGCGCATCCGGGGCAAAAAGTTCATCTGCGCCCGGCTTTCCACTTGGAACACCCCGATCGTGTCCGCCACGCACAGCATGTCGTACACCTTCGGGTCCTCCGGCGGCAACGAGGCCAGCGTATGCGCCTGCCCGTGATGCTGCTCGATCAGGTCGAACGCCTTGCGCAGACAGCTCAGCATCCCCAGCGCCAGCACATCCACCTTCAGGATGCCCAGCGCGTCGATATCGTCCTTGTCCCAGCAGATGACCGTGCGGCCTTCCATCGTGGCGTTCTCAATGGGCACCAGCTCGTCCAGCCGCCCCTCGGTGATGACGAACCCGCCCACATGCTGGCTCAGATGCCGCGGAAACCCCTCGATCTCGCGCACCAGCTCCATCGTCTGGCGCAGCCGCCTGTCGTCGGGATCAAGCCCGATCTCGCGCACCCGCTCCCGCTCCACCGCGCCCGAGGTGGCAAAGAACCCCCATAACTGCGAGCTGAGCGCCCCCACCGTGTCCTGGCTCAGCCCCATCGCCGCACCGACCTCGCGGATGGCCCGCTTGCCGCGATAATGGATCACCGTCGCGCACAGCCCCGCGCGGTGCCGGCCGTAGCGCTCATAGATATGCTGGATCACCTCCTCGCGCCGCTCATGCTCGAAATCCACGTCGATGTCGGGCGGCTCGTTGCGCGCCTCGCTGACGAACCGCTCGAAGACCATCGTGCCGGTTTCCGGACTGACCGAGGTCACGCCCAGGCAATAGCACACCACCGAATTGGCCGCCGACCCGCGCCCCTGGCACAGGATCCCGCGCGACCGGGCAAAGGCCACCACGTCGCGCACCGTCAGGAAGTATGGCTCGTATCTCAGCTTGGCGATCAGGCTCAACTCGTGCTCGATCATCCCCCGCACCCGCTCCGGCGCGCCGTCGGGATAGCGCCAGCGCAGCCCCTCCATCGCCAGCCGCCGCAGCCTTTGCGCCGCCGTTTCCCCCTGCGATACCTCGCTGGGATACTCGTAACGCAACTCGTCCAGCGAGAACCGCAGCCGCGCCGCCACCTCCCCCGTGCGCCGCACCGCCGCCTCGTGGCCTGAAAACAGCCGCAGCATCTCCGCCTCGGACCGCAACCGCTGCTCGCCATTGGCCAGCGCATCCCGGCCCAGTTCGTCCACCCGCCGCCCCTGCCTTATCGCGGTCAGCACATCCGCCAGCCGCCGCCGTCGTGCGTGGTGCATCGTGGGCAGGGCCGAAGCGACCGTTTCCAGCCCAAGCTCCCCCGCCTCTGCCGCCAACCGGTCAAACCGCCCCGCATCCTGCCCGTCATAGCGCGGGGCCATCAAAAGATAGCATTGCGCCCCCAGCCGCTTCACCAGCCGCCGCGCATGACGCTTCCAGTCCCGCAACGCCCCCTCGGGCGGATGCAGCAACAGCACGATGTCCTCCATCCCCTCCAACAGGTCCTCCAGCCGCAGGTCGCATTCCCCCTTCTCGACCCGCAGCCGCCCGGCACTGATCAGCCGGCTCAGCCGCCCCCAGCCTTGCCGCGTCTCGGGCAGGGCGGTCAGCACCAGCCCCTCGCGCAGCGCCAGCCGCGCGGCGGGATAGAAGCGCGGCACATGGGCCCACTCGGGCGCGCGCGGCTCCGGCGCGGGCGGGCCAATGGGACCGTCCCGCGCCTCGATCCGCTCCCGCTCGGCCACCACACGGGCGATCTCGCGCACCGCCGCATGGGCGCGCACCACCCCCGCGACCGAGTTCGCGTCGGCAATGGCCAGCCCCGCCAGACCCAGCTCGGCTGCCCGCGCCACGTATTCCTCGGCGTGCGACGCCCCGGTCAGGAACGTGAAGTTGGACGTGATCGACAATTCGGTGAACATGGCAGGCCCCCATGATATTCACCTTTTGTTCTCATTTCGAGTCCAAATCGTAGGGTGGGTGAAAACCCACGCACGCACCTTCAATCATGCCGCGCGGCGCCACTCAACCCGTCCCGGACCCGATCCGGGACCTCGTAGGGTGGGTGACAACCCACGCGCGCGCTCTCACTTCAACGGCACACACTCCAACCCACCCACACAGGTCTCCACCTGCTTGACCTGCTCGGCCGACGGCTTCGGGAACGCCCAGCTGCCGCAGGGGTCGGCCACCATCACCAACTTCCGCCCGTGCTTTTCAAGAAACGCAAGGTACTCCACCCCCGACTGCGCCCCGCCACACCAAGGCCCGAAACAGCTGACTTCCAGCGTGATGTCCCGCGCAAACGGCGTCGTGAACCCCGCCCGCGACAACGATGTCCCCTCAAGCCGCGCCGGAATCGCAACTGTCCGCCGATCCTGGTTCGTGCCGTCATTCTCCGGCAACCGCGCCTCGTCGAACCGCAATTCGCCCGTCACGACCACATAGGCCTGCTCCGCCTCCGAGGCCTGACCGTAGGTCCGCGCCACGTCCGGCCGCATGCACGACAGCGCCACCGCCGGCCCTGCGGCCAGGACAAAGGCCATGCTTGTCAAAATCCGTTTCACAGCTTGTCTCCAAACGACTCTAGAACCCTTGTATAAACCGACCGCTTGAACGGCACGATCGCCCCCACCACCTCGTCCGGCGAAATCCATTTCCACCTGGAAAACTCCGCCGGCGGCAGGGTGATGTCCACATCCTTGTCCGTCCCGTGAAACCGCATCAGGAACCATTTCTGCTCCTGCCCGCGATACCGCGCCTTCCACAGCTTGGGCACCAACTCATGCGGCAGATCGTAGGGAATCCACTCCGGCGTCTCCGCCTCCACCGTCACCAGATCGGCCTTTACCCCGGTCTCTTCCCACAGCTCCCGCAGCGCTGCCTCGCGCGGCTCCTCGCCCTCGTCGATCCCGCCTTGCGGCATCTGCCAGGCGTCATACTCGCTGTCGATCCGCTGGCCGACGAAAACCTTGCCGTCCCCGTTGACCAGCATCACGCCCGCGCAGGGCCGATAGGGCAGTTTCTCGATCTCTTCCGGTGTCATGCCGCCAGCCCCCGCCCTTTCAACAACGCCTCGACCCCGGGCATCCGCCCCCGGAAGGCCAAGTACAACTCCTCCGCCTCGCGCGAGCCACCCATCGACAGGATGTTCTCCTCCAGCGCCTTCGCCTTTTCGGCATCGAACGCCCCGCCCGCCTCCTCGAAGGCGGCAAAGGCGTCGGCATCCATCACTTCGGACCACATGTAGCTGTAATAGCCGCTCGAATACCCGTCACCGCTGAACACATGCGCGAAATGCGGCGTCGCGTGGCGCATCCGGATCGCGTGCGGCATCCCCATCTCCGCCAGCACCTCGGCCTGTTTCGCCATCGGATCGTCGGGCGCCTCCCCCTCGTGAAAGGCCAGATCCACCATGGCCGAGGCCACGTATTCCACCGTCTGGAACCCCATGTCATAGGTGGCAGCGCCCAGCACCTTGTCCAGCATCTCCTGCGGCATCGGCTCGCCCGTCTCGGCATGGGTCGCGAATTCCGACAGCACCTCCGGCACCTCCAGCCAATGTTCATAAAGCTGGCTCGGCAACTCCACGAAATCCCGCGCCACGCTTGTTCCCGAAATGCTCTCATAGGTCACGTCCGACAGCATCTGGTGCAGCGCATGCCCGAACTCGTGAAACAGCGTCCGCGCATCGTCATAGCTCAGCAGCGCCGGATCCCCCTTGGCGAAATTGCACACGTTGATCACCACCGGCCCCTTCACATCCGGGAATTTCCGCTGCCCGCGCATCGCCGAACACCACGCCCCCGACCGTTTCGATCCGCGTGCAAAGTAATCCCCGATGAACACCGCCACGTGACGCCCCTCGCGCGTCACCTCCCACGCCCGGCAATCGGGATGGTATAACGGCACGTCCAGCCGCTTGAACTCCAGCCCGAACAGCCGATGCGCACAGGCAAACGCCGCCTCGATCATCCGGTCCAGCTGCAAATACGGCTTCAGCGCGGTCTCATCCAGATCATGCTCGATCTTGCGCCGCTTCTCCGAATAGTACCGCCAGTCCCAAGGCTCCAAAGGCCCGTTCACACCGTCCTCGCGCATCATCTCCGTCAGCACCTCGGCATCCGCCTCCGCCTGCGCGCGGGCCGGGCCCCAGACATCCATCAACAGACCGCGCACCGCCTCGGGCGTCTTGGCCATCTCGGTCTCCAGCTTGAATGCTGCGAAACTCTCGTATCCCAGCAACTTCGCCCGCTCCTCGCGCAGCTTCAGCACGTCGGCGGCAATATCCCGGTTGTCCGTCTCGCCCCCATTGGCCCCGCGCGAGGTCCAAGCCTCATACGCCTTTTCCCGCAAATCCCTGCGCGGGGAGAACTGCAAGAACGGCACGATCAAGGACCGCGACAAGGTAATCACCGGCCCCGCCGCGCCTTTCTCCTCACCCGCCGCCCGGGCCGAGCGCACGACGAACTCCGGCAGCCCTTCCAGGTCGGCCTCGTCCAACTCCATGTACCACCCCGCCTCGTCCTTCAGCAGGTTCTGCGTGAACGCCGTGCCCAGCTCCGCCAGCCGCGCGCGGATCTCGCGCATCCGCGCGTCCGCCGCACCTTCCAGCCCGGCCCCGGCCCGCCGAAACCCGCGATGCGTCAGCATCAGCACCCGCTCCTGCTCCTCGGTCAGCCCAAGGCTCTCGCGATCCTCCCAAAGCGTCGCAATACGCTGGTAGAGCGCCTTGTTGCCGTAAATCTCCGACGAATGCGCGGCCAGCTTCGGGCTGAACTCCCGCTGCAGTTCCTGCCGCCTGTCATTGCTGTCCGCCCCCGCCACGGTGAAGAACACAGACAACACCTTGTCCAAATTCTTTCCCGCCGCTTCCAGCGCCTCGACCGTGTTGGCAAATGTCGGCGGCTCCGGATTGTCGGCAATCGCAGCGATCTCGCCCCGCGCCTCTTCCAGTGCGGCCTCGAACGCCGGGGCGAAATCCTCGTCCGACACCTTGTCGAACGGCGCCATCCCGAACGGCGCCTTCCACTCACTCAACAGCGGATTGGTCATCTTGCTCTCCTCTTTGGCCGCAAACCGGGCAATCCGCCCGACGGCTCAGTGTTATCTTCCGGCTCTCTCCATATAGAGCGTCATAGATCAGCATTTCACCCCGCAGCGCCGCACCCGCCTGCGCGATCACCTTCACGGCCTCCACTGCCATCATCGACCCCACGACACCCGGCAACGGCCCCAACACGCCGGCTTCCGCACAACTCGGCGCCAGCCCCGGCGCCGGGGCTTCGGGGAAAATGCACTGGTAACAAGGCGCGCCACGCGCGGGATCGAACACGCTCACCTGCCCCTCCCATTGCGACAAAGCCCCTGAAATCAGAGGCTTGCCCTTCGCCACCGCCACCCGATTGGCCAGATAGCGGGTGTCGAAATTGTCCGTCCCGTCCAACACAAGATCATACTCGGCAAACAAATCCGCCGCGATCTCCTCGCTCAACCGCCGCTCGTAGGGCCGCATCTCCACATAGGGGTTCACATCCCGCGCCCCCTGCGCCGCCGAATGCACCTTGGGCATGTTGATCCGAGCATCCGTGTGGATCACCTGCCGCTGCAGATTGGTCGCATCCACCGCGTCATCGTCGATCACCCCGATCCGGCCCACGCCCGCCGCCGCCAGGTACAATATCGCGGGCGAGCCCAGCCCCCCGGCCCCGATCACCAGAACCTTTGCTTCCTTCAGCGCCTTCTGCCCCGGCCCGCCGATCTCGCGCAGCACGATATGCCGCGCGTAGCGTTCCAGCTCGGTCGGCGCGAACAGCCCCTTCGGCTTTTCCGGATCCGGCGCCGCCACCCGGCCCCGCAACCGCCGCAACACCTGGCGATAGGCCAGTACCAGCGCCACCGCTCCGGCCAGCAGAAGCCACGGCGCCACCGTGCCGCCGGTCGCCTCGCGCAACCCGTTCCCATCGGGCAGCACCAGTTGGGTCAGCACCACGAACGCCCAAAGAATCGCGATCATCAGCCAGCGCTGCCGTCGCGGCGCGCCCATCCACAAGCCCAGCCCCCAGATCGCACCGGCCAGCACAAGCACCAACAGCATCAGCCGGCCCCCGTGGACCCGAAACCGCCCACCCCGCGCGCGGTGTCCTCGAGGGTTTCCACCAGCTCGAACCCGGCCTGCACCACCGGCGCCACCACCATCTGCGCGATCCGCATCCCGTGTTGCACGGTAAAGGCCTCAGCCCCGGCATTCATCACGATAACGCCTAAAGGCCCGCGATAATCGCTGTCGATCGTCCCGGGGCTGTTGGGCAACGTGATCCCATGCTTCAACGCCAGCCCGGAGCGCGGCCGCACCTGCACCTCGTACCCGTCCGGGATCGCCAGCCGCAGCCCCGTCGGCACCAGCGCCCGTCCCCCAGGCGCGATCACCACCGCACCCCGGTCGGGCAGGTTGGCGCGCAGGTCCGCTCCCGCCGCCCCCGCGGTCTCATAACGCGGCAGGCCCAGCTCACGATCTGCACCTTCGTCCCACATCACCGAAATGCTCACCATGCGCCGGTTCTTCCCGCTTTTCCTCTGGCCATAAATATCCTCGCCGAAGGCATTAAACTCTTCTGGCGCACCATCCGGTCTCAGCCCAACGCCGCCGCGATGCGCTCCGCCAGCCGCCGCGCCACGTCCACCTTCGACATGCGCGGCCATTCCTCGGCCCCGTCTGCGGTGATCAGCGTCACCGCGTTCTCGGTGCCGCCCATGATCCCCGTCGCCGGGCTCACGTCATTGGCCACGATCCAGTCACACCCCTTGCGCGCCCGCTTGGCCGTGGCGTGATCCACCACGTCATCTGTCTCGGCGGCAAAGCCCACCACCAGCGGCGGCCGACCCTCAGTCATCCGGCTGACCGTGGCCAGGATGTCGGGGTTCTCGGCAAACTCCAGCACCGGCAACTCGCCACCTTCCTTCTTGATCTTGCGCGCCCCGGCACTCGCCACACGCC
Organism: Roseovarius sp. MMSF_3350; assembly: GCF_030733425.1. Classification (GTDB taxonomy): domain Bacteria; phylum Pseudomonadota; class Alphaproteobacteria; order Rhodobacterales; family Rhodobacteraceae; genus Roseovarius. The sequence continues at coordinate 505,930 of NZ_JASHIZ010000001.1, read as the reverse complement.
AATCCGCCACGGCGGCGGCAAAGACGCCCGCATCGGCGGGAAGTGCTGCCTCGACCGCCTCCAGCATCTCCTGCGCGGTCTCGACGGCCACAACCTCCACCCCCTCGGGCGCCGGCACATCCGCCGGCCCGGTGACGAAAACCACCTCCGCCCCCGCGCCCGCCAGCGCCCTGGCAATCGCCGTGCCCTGCGCACCGGACGAGCGGTTGGCGATGTACCGCACCGGGTCGATCGGCTCATGCGTCGGCCCCGAGGTCACCACGATCCGCCTGCCTGCCAGCGGCCCCGCGGCCAGGCGCGCCTCCACCGCCGCCACGATCTCCAGCGGCTCGGACATCCGCCCCGGCCCGTGCTCGCCACAGGCCATGTCGCCCGCGTTCGGCCCGACAAATCCGATTCCGTCGCCTTTGAGGGTCGCGATATTCCTTTGCGTCGCCGCATGCTCCCACATCCGCACGTTCATCGCCGGCGCCAGCAGCACCTCCGTGTCGGTGGCCAAAAGCAGCGTCGACGCCAGGTCGTCCGCCTGCCCTCCGGCCATCTTCGCCATCAGGTCCGCCGTCGCCGGGGCCACCACGATCAGATCGGCGCTGCGGCTCAGCTCGATATGCCCCATCTCGGCCTCGTCGGTCAGGTCGAAAAGGTCTTGAAACACCTTCGCCCCCGCCAGCGCCGACACCGACAGCGGCGTCACGAACTCCGCGCCGGCCTTCGTCAGAACCGGCGTCACCGCCGCACCGCGCTCGCGCAGCCGCCGGATCAGGTCCAGCGCCTTGTAGGCCGCGATCCCGCCCCCGATGATCAGCAAAATACGTTTTCCGGCCAGCATGCGAAGGCTCCCTTCAGTCTCGGCCAGACACTATGCCCGGACCCCGCACGGCACAAGGCCCGCCACCCGGACAAGAAAAAACGCCGCCGCACCCCGCGACAGCGTCAATTCTCATCTCTCGACCCTTGTCGAGCGGCTCAGGCCAGCAGGCTCTGCACCTCGCCGCCCTGCTTCTCCAGGTACCGGCGCATCTTCTGGAACGCCGCCGCCTCGATCTGGCGCACGCGCTCCTTCGACAGGCTCAGCTCCTCGCCCAGGCTCTCCAGCGTCCGCGCCTCGTCCTTCAGCTTGCGCTGCACGACGATGAACCGCTCGCGCTCGTTGAGCTTGGACATCGCGCTGCCCAGCCAGGTGCGCAGCGCGCCCCGGTCGTGGTCTTCCTCGACCAGTTCGTCACCGCGCTTGCCGTCATCCTCGATCGTGTCGATCCACTCGCGGCCCTCGTCCTCGGTCGATTGCGTCGCGTTCAGCGAGAAATCCGTGCCCGACAGCCGGCCTTCCATCATCTCCACGTCGCGCAGCGGCACACCCACCTCGATCGCGATCATCTCGCGCATCTGGTGCCGGTCCAGGGTCTCGCCCTTGGACATCGCCTCGCGCTCCAGACGCGCCTGCACCCGGCGCATGTTGAAAAATAGCGACTTCTGACTGCTGGTCGAGCCGGTCCGCACCATCGACCAGTTGCGCATCACGTAATCCTGGATGCTGGCCTTGATCCACCACACCGCGTAGGTCGAGAACCGCACGCCGCGGTCGGGGTCGAACTTGTCCGCGGCCTTCATCAGGCCAAGGCCCGCCTCCTGGATCAGGTCGTTCATCGGCGCACCGTAGCGCCTGTATTTCGAGGCCATCGAGATCGCCAGCCGCATGTAGGCGGTGATCAAGCGATGCAGCGCCGCCTCGTCCCGCTGGTCGCGCCAGGCATAGGCCAATGTCAGTTCGGTCTCGGCGTCAAGCAGTTCGGCCTTCATCGCCGCGCGTGACATGTTTGTGCTGAAATTGCCATCCAAGGCCATGATGAAATACTCCCGGTCGCGGTTCGAAGCAGCTTTTTTGCAGTCTTTGGTGGTGTTACGCACGATCCCAACGCGCGGATCACGAAAAGGATGCAAAAAAAATGTTGCCTGGACTCAGTATCGTTATAGGGGGCATCGGATCGGGCAAGACGATCCTTGCCGAAGAGCTGGTCCTCGGCACCGGCCGCACACCCGTCGCGCTGGTGACCACACCTCCCGATGATACCGGGATCCAGGCCACGCTCGCCCGGCGTCAGGCGTCGCCGCACATCGCCTGGCACACCCGTCACGAACCGCTCGATATCGGCCGCGCCCTCGCCGGGATCAGCGGCGACAGCGCCGTTCTCGTCGATGCGCTGCCGCTCTGGCTGGCCAACCGGGCCGAGGCCGGCCATGACCTGGCCGAGGCCGAAGCAGAGCTCATGGCCGGCCTTGCCCTCTGCGCCGCGCCCGTGGTGATGATCACCCGCGCGCCCGAAATCTGCGAAGACGCCACGCTGCGCGCCGCCCGCGGACGGCTGAACATGAAACTCGCCGCTACGGCGGGGCTCGTGGTCAATGTCACCGCCGGCCTGCCGCAGGTGCTCAAGGGCAGCCTGCCGTGAAAACCCGGCTGTTCTGGGTCCGCCACGGCCCCACCCATGCCGATGGCATCGTCGGCTGGGCCGATCTGCCCGCCGACCTCTCCGACACCGCCCGTGTCGCCCGCCTCGACGCGCACCTGCCGCGGCAAGCCATGCTCGTCTCCTCCGACCTCTCCCGCGCGGCCGCCACCGCCGATGCGCTCGGTGAAGGCCGCACGCGCCTGCCGCACGATCCCGCCCTGCGAGAGCTTCACTTCGGCGACTGGGATCTCAAGGCCCCCGACGACATCGACGACCAGGCCCGCTACCAGGCCTTCTGGGATCACCCCGGCGAGGTGCGCCCGCCCTCGGGCGAAACGTGGCCCGAGCTTGCCGCCCGCGCGGGCGCGGCCACCGATGCGCTCATCGCCGCCCATCCCGGTACGGACCTCGTGATCGTCGCCCATCTCGGCGTCATCCTGACCCAGGTCCAGCGCGCCCGCGACCTCACCGCGACCGAGGCGTTCTCCCACAGCGTCGCCCCCCTTTCGGTGACCGAATTGCACCACGCCCCCTCCGGCTGGTACGTGGCGGGCATCAATCACACCCCGTGATGCATACCCGCACAAATGATCGCTTTGCGCCGTCCCGCCCCCGACCTAACCTCGCGCCATGACATACGATCTCTTCATCGGCGACCGCACCTTCTCGAGCTGGTCCCTGCGCGGCTGGCTCATGCTGGAAAAATTCGGCCTGCCGCACCGAACCCACATGGTCGGGCTCTACGACGGCACCATGGCCGACGACCTCAAGGATCTCGCCCCCGCCCGGCTCGTCCCGGTGATGCGCGATGCCGACGGAATCGTCATCTTCGACAGCCTCGCCATGGCCGAAACCCTGGCTGAACGTCACCCCGAGGCCGGCCTCTGGCCCGCCGAGCCGGCCGCCCGCGCCCTCGCCCGCTCGATCACCGCCGAAATGCATTCCGGCTTTTCCGCCCTGCGCACCGACTGCCCGATGCAGCTCCGGCACCAATGGCAGGGGGTCACGCCATCAGATGCGGTCAAGGCCGATCTCGCCCGCATCGAAACCCTCTGGTCTCTGGTCCGTAACCGCCATAAGGCCGAGGGCCCCTGGCTCTTCGGGCGCTACAGCCTCGCCGACGCCTTCTATGCGCCCGTCGCTGCCCGCATCGCCGGCTACGCGCTGCCCGTGGACGCCACCGCTCAGGCCTATGTCGACACCACCCTCGCCGACACCGCCTTCCGCCAGTGGCGCGCGCTCGGTCTCACGAAATCCTACGACCCTGTCCCGTACGACCGGCCGCTCGACCATTCCGACTGGCCCGGCCCGGCCCCCGTCAAGGCCCGCGCCGTCACCGACGGCACATCCGAAAACAGCACCTGCCCCTATTCCGGCAAAGCCCCTACGCATCTGATGGAAACCGGCGGTCGCATCTTCGGCTTCTGCAACGCTACCTGCCGCGACAAGACGGTGGCCGACCCCGAGGCCTGGCCCGCCTTCACCGCTGTGCGCGACGCCACGACCTGACCCGCCTCTTCCTCTGGCCATAAATATCCCCGCCGGAGGCTCCGACGACTGCCAAAAGCGCGATCTCAAAGTTGGTTAACCTTTCCTAAACCACTCCCGGGCTATCCGTTAACCATTCTCAAGGGAACGGAGTCCCCCATGGTCGCCCGCGCCTATACCGTCGCCTTCGAGGGCGTCGAGGCCCGCCAGGTCGAGGTGCAATGCGCCGTCACCCCCGGCGTCCCGGCCTTCTCGCTCGTGGGCCTGCCCGACAAGGCCGTGTCCGAGGCCCGCGACCGCGTCCGCACCGCGCTTTCCTCCATGGCAATCGCGCTGCCCAGCAAGCGCATCACCATCAACCTGTCGCCCGCCGACATGCCCAAGGAGGGCAGCCATTTCGACCTGCCCATCGCCCTCGCCCTGCTGGCGGCGCTCGAAATCATCCCCCCCGACGCCGTCGAAGGCACCTGCTCCCTGGGCGAGCTCTCCCTCGACGGCTCGCTGATCCCGGTCATCGGCGCGCTCCCCGCCGCCATGGCCGCGGCCGAGGAAGACCGCACGCTCCTCTGCCCCAAGGGCTCGGGCGCCGAGGCCGCCTGGGTCGGCGCCACGCAAGTGATCGGCGCCGCCACCCTCGCCGACGTCGTGCGCCACTACACCGGCCAGTCCCCCCTGCCCCCGGCGGAGCCCGGGGAGGTCACGGCGGACGCCTCCGGCCGCGACCTGCGCGACGTCAAGGGCCAGGAACGCGCCAAGCGGGCGCTGGAAATCGCCGCAGCGGGCCGCCATCACCTGATGATGGTCGGCACGCCCGGCTCCGGCAAATCCATGTTGGCGGCGCGCCTGCCCGGCATCCTGCCGCCCCTCACCGCGCCCGAGGCGCTGGAAACCTCGATGATCCACTCGCTCGCGGGCCTCCTGACCGAGGGCGGCATCAACCGCACGCGTCCCTTCCGCGAGCCGCACCACACCGCCTCCATGGCTGCCATCGTCGGCGGCGGGCGCCGGGCGGGCCCGGGCGAGATCAGCCTTGCCCATAACGGCGTGCTCTTCATGGACGAGTTTCCCGAATACCCCCGCGCCGTGCTCGAAACCCTGCGCCAACCGATCGAGACGGGCGAGGTGGTCGTCGCCCGCGCCAACGCCCATGTCCGCTATCCCTGCCGCTTCCTGCTGGTCGCAGCCGCCAACCCCTGCAAATGCGGCTACCTGCCCGACCCGGCCCGCGCCTGCGCCCGCGTGCCCCAATGCGGAGAGGATTACATGTCCCGCATTTCCGGCCCCCTGATGGACCGCTTCGACCTGCGCATCGAGGTCCCCCCGGTCAGCTTCACCGATCTCGACCTGCCCCCCTCGGGCGACAGCTCCGCCCAGGTGGCCGAGCGGGTCGCAACGGCAAGGGCGGTGCAACAGGCGCGCTTCTCGGGCCGGCCCGACATGCGCCTCAATGCCGATGCCGAAGGCGAGGCCCTGGAAGAGATCGCCACGCCCGACAGCGAAGGCCGCGCCCTTCTGAACACCGTGGCCGAACGCATGGGCCTCTCGGCGCGCGGCTATCACCGCGTCCTGCGCGTCGCGCGCACCATCGCCGATCTCGACGGCGCGGACGACGTCCTTCGCCCCCACGTGGCCGAAGCGGTCAGCTACCGCCTGACGACGATGAAAGAGACCTGATCCAGTCCCCCAGGTCCGCCAGGGTCTCGCGCCCCTCGGGCAGCATGTTGTGGAAAAGCGGCCAGACATGCGGCAGGTCGGGTTCGACCACCTCGGTTACGTCCACGCCTGCCGCCCGCAAATGCGCCGCCATGCGGATCGTGTCGTCCCGCAGCACTTCGGTATCCCCAACCCCGATCCAAACCGGCGCCGCGCCGGCGAAATCGGCGAAAAGCGGCGAGACGCGCGGGTCCTTCGGGTCCGTGTCCCCGAGATACCATTCGCACATCTCCTCGGCCCGCTCGATCGGCAACACCACTTCGCTCTCGGCGTTCTCGCGGATGCTGTCGCCCGAAAAGGTCAGGTCCGTGAGCGGCGACAGGGCGATGCAGCCCCTGGGCTGCGTCAGGCCCTCCCGCGTGATCTCCGCCAGCACCGCCAACGCCAGGCATCCCCCCGCGCTGTCGCCCGCCAGCACCACGCCGCCGGGCCGGTCCATCACCGCGCGATAGGCCGCCATGCAATCGTCGAACGCACCGGGAAAGGGCGTCTCCGGCGCCAGCCTGTACTGCACCAGCGCCGCCGGCGCCCGCGCCTCGCGCGACAGCACCGCCAGCATCTTGCGATAGACCCGCGGACTGCCGAACACGAACCCGCCACCGTGGAAATACAGGATCAGCGGCCCGTCCTCGCGCCCCACGCCCAGCGCCCATGTCCACAGCACCGGCACATCGCCCAGCTCATCCTCGGCCACCGAGGTGCCGCGCGGCGCGTGGAACAGAAACTTCGCCTTGGCCTCGAAGGAACTGCGCGCCTTGGCGACCGTGGCCTTGCGCAAATGCGGCTTCTCGGTCAGCCGCAGCCACCGGTTCAGCAGTGGCCGCATCGCGCTCATGCCCGTTTCGTCTCGATCGCGTCCCAGATCATCCCGGCCACGTTGATCCCGTCGAACCGCTCCAGCTCCTGGATGCCGGTGGGCGAGGTCACGTTGATCTCGGTCAGGTACTGCCCGATCACGTCGATTCCCACGAAGACCTGACCCGCCTCGCGCAACCTTGGCCCGATGATCGCACAGATCTCGCGGTCACGGTCGGTCAGCGCCACCTTCTCGGGCCGTCCGCCCACATGCATGTTCGACCGCACCTCGCCCTTGCCGGGCAGACGGTTGATCGCCCCCACCGGCTCGCCATCCACCAGGATCACGCGCTTGTCGCCGTCCTTGATCTCGGGCAGGTATTTCTGGACGATCAGCGGCTCTCGGCTGAACCCGCTGAACATCTCGTGCAGGCTCGAAAGGTTCCGGTCGCTCTCGGGCAGGTGGAACACGCCCGCCCCCCCGTTGCCGTATAGCGGCTTCAGGATCACGTCGCCATGCGCTTCCTTGAAGGCCCGGATCGTGCGCAGGTCGCGGGCAATCGCGGTAGGTGGCATAAGCTCGGGAAAATCGAGGATCAAAAGCTTTTCTGGAAAGTTCCGCACCCAGAACGGGTCATTCACCACCAAGGTCGTGTCCCGCACCCGCTCCAGCAGATGCGTCGTGGTGATATAGAACATGTCGAACGGCGGATCCTGGCGCAGCCAGACCACGTCGAATTCCGACAGGTCCGCCACCCGCTCTTCGCCCAGGCTGAAATGATCGCCCTTCACCCGCTGTACCGTCAGCGGCCAGCCCCGCGCGGTGATCCGCCGCCGGTCATAGGCCAGCTTGTCCGGCGTATAGTAGAACAGCTCATGCCCCCGCGCCTGCGCTTCTTCGGCCAGGCGAAAGCTGCTGTCCCCGGCAATGTCGATCCCGTCGATCGGATCCATCTGAAAGGCGATTTTCATGGGCCGTCCCCGTCTTGTGGTGCCCTCTACATGGGCCAAGCACCGACAGGGATCAATTCAGAAATGACCGAACGCGTTTTCCATCACCGTCACGACGCCCTGACCGTCAACCACCGCCAGGTCGAAACGCACCTCGCTCAACTGTCCATCCGGTGTCTGCCCCAGGTATTCCGACGCCGCCACATGGATGCGCTGCATCTGCGCCGGTCGCAGCAGCGCCATAGCGCTGTCGACCGTGTCCGACGCCTTGACCTCGCAAAACACGTAGACGCCCCTGTCGAGAAAGATCAGGTCGATCTCACCGCCCTGGCCCCGCCATCGCGTTTCCAGCAGGTCGGCCCCGCGACGATCATAGTCCAGCGCCACGGATTTCTCGGCGGCCGCGCCCTTGTGATAGGCCAGTGCGCCGCGTGCCGCACGCCCGCGCAGGATGGTGTCGCATGTCATTCCGATTCGCCTTGTCACTACCTCTCCCCGGCATTTCACACCAAAACACCTAATTTTCGCCTAACGCCTCCAGTTCCAGCGCCCGCTGATACACGACCCGCCGTTTCAGCCCCAGCCGCGCCGCCACCGTATCCGCCGCATCCCGCACGCTCTGCGTCTCCAGCGCCGCGTTCAGCGCCGTGTCGAGGTTTTCCGCCGTGCCAGCCTCGGCCGTTCCGCGTTCGATCACCACGACGATCTCGCCCTTGACCGCCTGTGCTTCCAGCCCCGCGGCCAACTCGCCCAGCGTCCCGCGCAGCACCTCTTCGAACTTCTTCGTCAATTCCCGGCACACCGCCGCCTGCCGCCCCTCGCCCAGAACCTCCGCCGCGTCGTGCAGCATCGCCGCCACCCGCTTGGGCGATTCGTAGAACACCAGCGTTCCGGGCACGCCCGCCACCTCCCGAAGTGCGGATTTCCGCTTGGATCCGCCCGACGGCAGGAAGCCCGCGAAAAAGAACCGGTCAGTCGGCAACCCCGCCACCGTCAGCGCCGTGACGACCGCCGACGGCCCCGGCGCCGAGATCAGCGCGTGCCCCTCGGCCACCGCAGCGCGGGCCAGATCATAGCCCGGATCGGCCACCATCGGCGTGCCGGCCTCGGACGCGTAAACCACTGATTTGCCCTGCCCAAGCGCCGCCATCAGGCGCGGGCGGGCGCGGTCGCCGTTGTGATCGTGGTAGGACACCAGCGGCCTGTCGTTCAGCTTGACCCCGTGGATTTCCATCAGCCGCCGCAGGCTGCGCGTGTCCTCCGCGGCCAGCATGTCGGCGCTGGACAGGATGTCGAGGGTCCGCAGCGTGATGTCCCGCGCCGCGCCAATGGGCGTCGCCACAAGGTACAGCCCGGGCGCAAGGCTCTGCCTGTCGGGATTCATCACTGGACCCGCCTCTCTGGACGTCTATTATCGTGGCCAACTGCGCCGTCCGGCCGGACTGCGCGAAAGAAGGAGTTCATACCCGATGTTTGCCGTTTTCGATGCTGTCCGCAAGCCGTTCCACCGACTTGCCCTTCTGGCCACCGTCCTGGTCCTCGCCGCCTGCGATGCCGGGATCCCCGTGGTCGGCGGCGACAGCGGCCAGCGGATCGACCCCGGCGCCGCCGTCCCGGTTGCCTTGCTGGTGCCGCATGGCGCCGCCAACCCGAACGAACAGCAACTCGCCCGAGACCTCGAAAACGCCGCGCGCATGGCCGTGGCGGACCTGTCTGGCGTCAATATCGACCTGCGCGTCTATGGCACCGCCGGCAACGCGGGCAAGGCCCAGCAGGCCGCACTCAATGCCGCCGCCGACGGCGCCAAGATCATCGTCGGCCCCCTGCACGCCGAATCCGCCAACGCGGTCGCCGTCGCCATGGCGCCCAAGAACATCAACGTGCTGGCCTTCTCCAACAATCCCACCATCGCGGGCGGCAACCTGCTGGTCCTCGGCCAGACCTTCCAGGACACCGCCAACCGCCTCACCGGCTATGCGGTCAGCCAGGGCAAGCGCCGCATCATGACCGTGCATTCGCGCAACCTCGCCGGAGAGCTGGGCCGCGACGCCATCGCCCAGGCCATCCGTGCCAACGGTGCCACGTCGGCCGGCGTGGTGAACTATGAATTCTCGCAGGGCGGCGTCGTCGGCGCCGTGCCCGCGATCAAGCAAAACGCCCAGGCCAACAGCGCCGACGCGATCTTCCTTACCGCCAACGCCGCGGGCGCCCTGCCGCTGTTTTCCCAGATGCTGCCCGAGGCGGGGCTGTCGCCGGCTGAGATGCAGTATATCGGCCTCGCCCGCTGGGACGAGCCGGCCCAGACCCGCACCTTGCCGGGGGTCCAGGGCGGCTGGTTCGCCATCCCCGACCCGCAGCGCGCCAACCAGTTCGCCTCGCGCTTCCGGGCGGCCAACGGCAACGCGCCGCATGACCTTGCCGGCCTCAGCTATGACGCCATCGCCGCCATCGGCGCGCTGACCAGCTCGGGCCGGGCCGATGCCCTGTCGCGCTCCAGCCTGACGCAATCGTCGGGGTTCCAGGGCGTCAACGGCATCTTCCGCTTCCTGCCCAACGGCACGACGCAGCGCGGCCTCGCCGTGGCCACCATCCGCAACCAGCAGGTCGTGGTGCTGTCGCCCGCCCCTGCCAATTTCGGTCGCGCGGGGCTCTGATCCCGCGCCGCCGGCACACGCCATGAAGGACACGCTGACGCCGCCGGACGCGCTGATCTGCCCGGCCGAGGTCATTTTCGACCACGACACCGTCGAGGCCCGCATCGACGCCGCGCGCGAGGCCGATCCCTCGGACACCGCCGCCCTGCGCCGCGAGGCGGTTGCGGCCATGACCGACGCGATGAAGGCCGGCCGCGCCGCCATCGCCGAGGCACTGCGGCATACACCGTTCGCCGCGCGCGAGGCGACCCGCGCCTATACCTGGCTCACCGACTGTGCCGTGATGACCGCGCTCCAGGTGGCCGGCCGCCACCTGCACCCCCTGCCCAACCCCACCGAATCCGAGCGCCTGACCGTCTTTGCCGTGGGCGGCTACGGCCGGGGCGAGATGGCCCCCTTCTCTGACGTGGACCTGCTGTTTCTCACGCCCTACAAGATCACCCCCTGGGCCGAGAGCGTGATCGAAAGCACGCTCTACATGCTTTGGGACCTCAAGCTGAAGGTCGGCCACGCCAGCCGCACGATCCGCGAATGCATCCGCCTCGGGACCGACGATTTCACCATCCGCACGGCACTTCTGGAAAAGCGCCTGCTTTACGGCGACGACAGGCTGGCGGGCGACCTCGACCACCGCCTGCGCAACGATCTCTTCAAGGGCACGGAGCGCGAATTCGTCGAGGCCAAGCTGGAAGAGCGCGACGCCCGCCACGAAAAACAGGGCGAACGCTACATGGTCGAGCCCAACGTCAAGGAGGGCAAGGGCGGCCTGCGCGACCTGCAATCGCTGTTCTGGATTTCAAAGTACCTCTACCATGTCGACGACGTGTCCGATCTCGTCGGCCACGGCCTGTTTCTCGAGGACGAGTTCGAAACCTTCCTCAAGGCCGAGAACTTTCTCTGGGCCACCCGCTGTCACCTGCACCTCGTCACGGGTCGCGCGACCGAGCAGCTCACCTTCGATCTCCAGGTCGAGGTGGCCGAGCGCATGGGCTACAAGGACCGCGCCGGGCGCCGCGCCGTCGAGGTATTCATGCAGGAGTATTTCCGCCACGCCACCGCGGTGGGCGACCTCACGCGCATCTTCCTGACCAAGCTGGAAGCTGCGCATGTGAAGTCAGAGCCACTGCTGCAACGCCTTTTCACCCGCAAGCGCAAGCTCAAGGACGGCTACAAGGAGGTCCATGGCCGGCTGGCCATCGTGAATGAAAAGGCTTTCCTGTCCGACCCGCTCAATATCCTGCGGGTGTTCGAGGAGGGCCTGCGCACCGGGCTGCTGATCCACCCCGACGCCATGCGGCTGGTCACCGCCAATCTCGAGCTCATCAACGACGACTTCCGTGAAAGCCCCGAGGCCCGCAAGCTCTTCCTTGGCCTGCTGCTGAAGCACGGCAACCCGGAACGCGCGCTGCGCCGGATGAACGAGCTTGGCGTGCTTTCCGCCTTCCTCCCCGAGTTCGAGCCCATTCGCGCCATGATGCAGTTCAACATGTATCACAGCTACACGGTGGACGAGCACACCATCCAGTGCGTCAGCCAGCTGTCCAGGATCGAGCGCAAGGAACTGACCGAGGACCTGCCCATCGCCTCCTCGATCCTTGATGCCGGCGTGAACCGCAAGGTGCTCTACGTCGCCATGCTGCTGCATGACATCGGCAAGGGCCAGGACGAGGATCACTCGATCCTCGGCGCCCGGATCGCCCGCCGCGTCGCGCCTCGGCTGGGCCTGAAACCCAAGGAGGTCGACACGGTGGAATGGCTGGTGCGCTATCACCTGCTGATGTCCGACATGGCCCAGAAACGCGACATTGCCGACCCGCGCACCGTGCGCGACTTCGCCAAGGCGGTGCAGACCCGTGAACGGCTCGATCTTCTGTGCGTCCTGACCGTCTGCGACATCCGCGGCGTCGGACCCAACACTTGGAACAACTGGAAGGCCTCGCTCATCCGGGCGCTTTACCGCCAGACCCGCCGCGCCATGGAAGGCGGGCTCGAGGCGCTCAACCGCGAACAGCGCGGCACCGACGCCAAGCGCAACCTGCGCGAGGCGCTCACCGACTGGGACGCCAAGGACCTCAAGACCGAGCTGGAGCGCCACTACCCACCCTACTGGCAGGGCCTGCACGTCACCGCGCACGAGGATTTCGCGCTTCTCCTGCGTGACATCTCGGAAAACGAGGTCCGCATCCAGCTCACCCCGGACGAGGACCGCGACGCCACCCGCGTCTGCTTCGCGCTGGCCGACCATCCCGGCATCTTCAGCCGCATGTGCGGCGCGCTGGCGCTGGTGGGCGCCAACGTGGTGGACGCGCGCACCTATACCACCAAGGACGGCTATGCCACCGCCGCCTTCTGGATACAGGACGCCGACGGCAGCCCTTACGAGGCCGACCGCCTGCCGCGCCTGACGCAAATGATCCACAAGACGCTTCGGGGCGAGGTGGTGGCCCGCGACGCCATGCAGTCGCGCGACAAGATCAAGAAACGCGAACGCGCCTTCCGCGTGCCCACCCATATCACCTTCGACAACGAAGGCTCGGAGATCTATACGATCATCGAGGTCGACACCCGCGACCGCCCCGGCCTGCTCTACGACCTGACGCGCACGCTTTCCAACGGCAACGTCTACATCAACTCCGCCGTCATCGCGACCTACGGCGAACAGGTGGTCGACACGTTCTACGTCAAGGACATGTTCGGCCTGAAATTCTATTCCCCCGCCAAGCAAAAGGCGCTCGAACGCAAACTGCGCCAGGCGATCTCGGAGGGGGTGGAGCAGGCCACACGCTGACCGATGGCGGTTGTGCGGACATAAAAGACGTTTGATCTACAGACCCGGCGCGGAAACAGGCCGCAGGCCCCGCGCCATCGACGGGCCGCCCCCACGGCCCGGCGATTGGGTGAAGTTCGGTGCATCGCTCAATCCTGTTTCGGATTTGGCTGGATAAAGTGCTGCCCAACTACCGTCGGATCGCCGCGCCGCGGCCCGTCGATGGCGCTCGGGGATATAAATCACATTTGTCCGCAAAGGGCTCGAAGCGGTCATTGCGCTACAACTTCACCGCAGGGTCCTGCGGGCACCATTTCCTGCGCAGGAAATGGCTGTGAAAATACGCATTTTCACACCCGGAATTTTCCAAAATTCCGGTCCGCGCCCGCATCACTGCTCCGGTGACAAATCCACCCGCTCGCCCCGCCGCGGTGGATCGACCTGCGCCCCGGTGACCGTCCGGGCAAAGGCGTGACCCGCATGCACCGCCGCCGCGATGGTGCCCGGGCAGAAACAGTCGCCGATCCGCGTCACCGCCTTGATCCCCGCTGACGCCCACTCGGCCTCGCGGTCCTTCAGGCCGGTCCACAGTCCATCATTGGGCACCCGCGACGTCACCGGCACCAGTGTCGCGCAGGGCACCTGTCGCCGGGCATCCGAATAGACGCAGGCCAAATCCAGCGTACTGCCGTCTCCCTCCGCCACCTTGTGCAGCGGAATGATCGTCACCCCCAGTTCGATCAGCCGCGCCTGGATACGCTCTTGCTCCAGCGTGTTATCCGTCCACGGCGCAACGACGGGCGATGGCGTCACAAAGACCACCTCGCGCCCCGTCTGCACCGCCAGCTCTGCCAGCACGCTGGCAAGGTAATACCCGTCATCGTCATAGATCACGACCGGCCCCGTACCATCATCCTGCTCCAGCCCCCCCTGCATCGCACTTTCGGGCGACAGCACCGGCAAGGCCCCGAATGCCGCGACCGGCAACCGATGCGTGCGCCCCACCCCGTCCAGCCGCCAGCTGGCCCCGGTGGCCAGCACCACCTGCCCGATGCCGTAGTCCAGAATATCCGACGCACTCAGCCGGCTTTGCAGGTAGAGATCGGCCGCATCCTTCTGCTGCAACTGCCACAGCCGCCAGTCACGCACCCGGCCCCATTCCGCCAGCCCCGGCAGCGCGCTCTCTATGGCCACGCGCCCGCCCCAGGCGTCGCTCGACTCGGCCAGCACCACCTCGTGGCCCGCCGCGACCAGCCCGCGCGCCGCCTCCATGCCAGCCGGCCCGCCGCCCACGATCAGGAATCGCTCCGACACCACCTTGTCACCCGTTATCACCTCCGGATGCCAGCCGCGCCGCCATTCCTCTCCCGCCGTCGGGTTCTGGGTACAGCGCATCGGCATCAGCAACTGATCCCCCGAGACGCAGATGTTGCACCCGATGCACTCGCGGATCTCTTCCAGCCGGCCTTCCTCGATCTTCTTCGGCATAAACGGATCGGCAATCGACGGCCGCGCCGCGCCAATAAAATCCAGATGCCCCGATTTCACCAGCCGCACCATCGCGTCGGGCGAGGTATAACGCCCCACCCCCACCACCGGCCTGGTCGTCACCGATTTGACGAAGGCGGTGTAAGGCTCCTGATACCCTTCCTTGGCAAACCGCGCCGTCTGGCTGTCATTCGACCAGTCAGAGATGTTGACGTCCCACAGGTCCGGCTCCTCGGCCAAGGCCTCGATGATGTCGCGCCCCTCCACCTCGTGACGCAGGCCCGCCGCGCCCATCAGCTCGTCCACCGCCAGCCGCACCGCGATGGCGCAGCTGTCGCCCACGGCCTCCTTCGTATCGGCCAGAACCTCGCGGAACAGGCGCAGCCGGTTCTCGAAACTGCCGCCATATTCGTCCGTCCGGTGGTTGTGCCGTGCCAGCAGGAAATGCATGAGCAGCGTCATGTCATGCCCGGCATAGACATAGATGATGTCGAAGCCCGCCTGCTTGGCCCGCCTCGCCGCGTCCACATGCCAGCCCCGGAACGCCTTGATATCCCCCTTGTCCATGCCCCGCGCCTGCCACGGATCGCCCCAGTCGCTGACCGTGCCAGAAGGCGCCAGCATCGGCTCGCGCGAATAACGACCGCTGGCATGATGCCCGTTATGCGCCAGCTGGATCGCCGCCAGACTGCCATGCGCCTGCACGGCCTCGGCCATCAGCCGCAGCGCCGGGATGTCGCCATCGTCCCACAGCCGTCCCTCGTTCGCGGGCGTCAGGTCGGAACTGGGGTGAATCTCCACCTCCTGTGTCGACACCACGCCCCAGCCACCCTCGGCCTTCACGGCCCGGTGCGCCGCCTCGGCCTGCGGATAGCGAAAGCCCATGCCGGTGCAATGCGGCACCTGGTAGAACCGGTTGCGCGTGACCTTGGGCCCGATCCGCACCGGCTCGAACAGGATGTCATAGGGCGAGGTCGTCATGGCGGCACCTTCCGGTCGGGGTGGGGTTGCCCGGCACGCTATCACTCTCCTCGCGGGGCGCCAGACCTCAAATCCCGCTGAACCCACCGCGCGGTGCGGTCACGAACCGGGTCCGGCCGGTCCGCGAAAATGGCACCGACGCCATGCCACCAAAATACCGACGTAATACCGACGCCGGATTTGCGCGGCCGTCCGCCATTCACCTTCGATTCGCGCGCCCACCGTGCCGGTCGCCTCACGCGGCCCTTCCCCCGTCCCCGGCAATCGGCTACTGCTCTTGTAAAACAAGACGAACGCAGGCACCGCACATGCAACCCATCCGCCTTCTCTCCGGCGTCCTGACCGTGGGCGTCTGGACCCTGGCCAGCCGGATCCTGGGCTTTGTGCGCGACGTCATCATCGCCAACCTCATCGGCCCCGGCGTTCTGATGGACGCCTATGTCGCCGCGTTCCGCCTGCCCAACCTGTTCCGCCGCTTCTTTGCCGAGGGCGCGTTCAACGCGGCCTTCGTGCCGATGTTTTCCAGGCGGCTCGAGGCCGACGAGGACCCGTTCGGCTTTGCCCGCCTGGCGCTTTCCGGCCTCAGCCTCGTGCTGCTCATACTGACCGCGCTGGCGATGATCTTCATGCCCGTTCTGGTCTATGCCACCGCCGAGGGCTACTATGGCGACCCGCGCTTCGACATCACCGTCGATTACGCGCGCATCACCTTTCCCTACATCTTCTTCATCTCGCTCGCGGCCTTGTTTTCCGGGGTTCTCAACGCCGCCGGACGCTTCGCCGCCGCCGCCGCCGCGCCAGTGATCCTGAACGTGCTGCTGGTCGGCGCCATGCTGATCGCGCACTACACCGGCGGCCCCGTGGCCGATGCGCTCATATGGACGATCCCCTTCGCCGGCGTGGCGCAGCTGGCGCTTGTCTGGATGGCCGCAGACCGGGCGGGGATGCGCATCCGCCCCACCCGGCCCCGCTGGACGCCCGAGATGTCGAACCTCGTGCGCGTCGCCGTGCCCGCGGCCTTGGCCGGCGGGGTGGTGCAGATCAACCTCGTGGTGGGGCAACTCGTGGCCTCCAATACCGAAAGCGCGGTCAGCTGGCTCTACGCCGCCGACCGCCTGTACCAGTTGCCCCTGGGCGTCGTGGGCATCGCGGTGGGCATCGTCCTGCTCCCCGACCTCTCGCGCCGCCTCAAGGCCGAGGATCACGAGGGCGCCCGTCACGCCTATTCCCGCGCCGCCGAGATCTCGTTGGCCCTGACGGTGCCCTGCGCCGTGGCGCTGATGGTCATTCCCCTGCCGCTGGTGTCGGTGCTGTTCGAGCGTGGCAAGTTCGATGCCGACGACACCGCCGCCACCGCGCTCGCCGTGATGATCTACGGCCTCGGCCTGCCCGCCTTCGTGCTGCAAAAGGTGCTGCAACCGCTGTTTTTCGCCCGTTCGGACACGAAAAAGCCGTTCCACTACGCGCTCGTGGCCATGGTGGTGAACGCCGCGCTGGCCGTGGGGTTGGCGCAGGTCGTCGGCTGGTGGGCGGCCGCCATCGCGGCCTCGGCGGCCGGCTGGGCCATGCTCTGGCTGCTGGTGCGCGGCGCGCGCGGCTATGGCGAGGTCGCCCGCTTCGACGACCGCTTCCGCCGCCGCGTCTGGCGTATCCTGCTGGCGTCTTTCCTCCTGGGCGTCATCCTGTGGGGCCTGCAGGTACTGATGACGCCATTCTTCGGCCTGAGCGGTTGGCGCTGGCTGGCCCTCCTGGTGCTGATCGGCCTCGGCAGCGTCAGCTATTTCGGTCTCGGCCAGCTACTGGGAGCTTTCCGCTTCTCGGAATTCCGCGCCGCGGTGCGCCGCTAACGCCGCCGCAGCTTCTGCCGCAGCCGCGTCATTCCGCCAGGCACCAGCACGAAGGACAGAAGAAACCCGCCAACGAATCCGCCGATATCGGCCACCCAGGTGAAATAGTTGCCGTAAAGCAGACCGAAAAACAGTTGCAACCCCAGCAGAACGCCGATCATCACGAAAGCGCGCATCTGGTTCTCGCCGATTGCGCCCAGTTGCAGCCAGACAAGGCAGGTAAAGCCGCCGATCAGACCATAGACGCCGGGGAAACCCCCTATTAACCCCGGCCCGTCAGGATAGATCAGGCCAAAGACCAGCGCGCCGAAGATGCATGAGGCGAAAAATAATAGTGCCACCGCCCACCCGGCCATGCGCTCGGCCACGAATTTTCCGATGGCCAGGGTCATGACGATGGCGAAAACCGCCTGCATCAGGCTGGCATGAACGAACGGATAGGTGACGAAGCGGATAAGATAATCAATCCTTAATTGACCGGTCTCCAGCATCCAGGTCATCGCCCGGTTGGAAAACCCGAACTGCTGGATCGTCGAAATGCGCCAGCCGATCGCCTCGGGACCGCCCACCATGCCGCGGGCGCCCAATTGGAACACCGCCTCGGCGGCGGCCATGGCAGCGACGATGGCCAGCACCAGCGGCGGGATCGGGTTGACCGGGCTGTCACCGGGACCGGCGGCATTGGGATCGGACATCGGTGTGGCCTCCTTGACGGCTGTTGGCCGCAGCAGTAAGCGAGGCGGACACGAATTTCCAGACGGAGTCCGCCATGGCTGAGGCCAGCTTCACCCCCCGCGTCTTTTCGGGCATCCAGCCGTCCGGCAACCTGCATCTGGGCAATTACCTCGGTGCGCTGAAACGCTTTGCCGACAGCCAGAACAGCGGGGTCGAGTCGATCTTCTGCATGGTCGATATGCACGCCATCACCGTCTGGCAGGAGCCCGAGGCCCTGCGCCGCGCCACCCGCGAACTGACCGCGGGCTTCATCGCCTCGGGCGTCGATCCGGCGCGGTCGGTCCTGTTCAACCAAAGCCAGGTCTCGGCCCATGCCGAGCTGGCCTGGATCTTCAACTGCGTCGCCCGGATGGGCTGGATGAAGCGGATGACCCAGTGGAAGGACAAGGCCGGCAAGAACCAGGAAAACGCCTCGCTGGGCCTCTTTGCCTATCCCGCGCTGATGGCCGCCGACATTCTGGCCTACCACGCCACCCATGTGCCGGTGGGCGAGGACCAGAAGCAGCATCTGGAGCTGACGCGTGATATCGCGATCAAGTTCAACAACGATTTCGAGGTCGATTTCTTCCCCATCACCGAGCCGGTGATCGAGGGTGCGGCCACCCGGGTGATGAGCCTGCGCGACGGGTCCAAGAAGATGTCGAAATCCGATCCGTCGGACATGTCCCGGATCAACCTGACCGACGACGCCGACACGATCTCCAAGAAGATCCGCAAGGCCAAGACCGACCCCGAGCCCCTGCCGTCGGACGCCGAAGGGCTGGCAGACCGCCCCGAGGCCCGCAACCTGGTGAACATCTACGCCGCGCTGAACGACCAGAGCGTCGACGCCGTGATGCGCGACGTAGGCGGGCAGCAGTTCGGCACGTTCAAACCCGCGCTGGCCGAGTTGGCGGTGGAAAAGCTGGCGCCCATTTCCCAGGAAATGGCCCGCCTGATGCAGGACACCGCCGAGATCGACCGCATCCTGTCGGACGGCGCCGGAAAGGCCCGCGAGATCGCCGCGCCGATCCTCAAGCGCACCAAGGACATCGTCGGCATGGTCGGCGCCTGACCCGATCGAGTGGCTTCGCCACGCCCGATTGGCGGGAATGAGGGGCGCTGCCCCTCAAACTCCCCGGAGTACTTTCGGAACGATGAAAGCCCTGTGTGTTTGCGCACCATCTCTGCGGCAGCGTGTGGAATTGCCTTGCACGTGAAACTGGCCCATTTCTGCGGCAGTCAGGAAAGGGCCATATCATGTCGTTCACAACCCATCCCGAAACCCGCATCGGGCACGTGCACCTCCGCGTCTCCGACCTCGAGCGCGCCATCGCCTTCTATTCCGGCGCTCTGGGCTTCGAGTTGCAACAACGCTACGGCACCGAGGCCGCATTTCTGTCCGCGGGCGGCTACCACCATCACATCGGCCTGAACACCTGGGACAGCAAGGGCGGCACACCGCCGCCTCCGGGGCATACGGGCTTGTACCATACGGCAATCCTCTATCCCGATCGCACCGCATTGGCGCAGGCTTTGAAACGCGTGCTGGAGGCGGGCATCGCGCTGGACGGCGCCGCCGAGCACGGCGTCAGCGAGGCGGTCTACCTGTCAGACCCCGACGGCAACGGGGTCGAGCTTTACCGCGACCGCGCCCCGGAAGAGTGGCCGCGAGACGCGGAAGGCAACCTGAAGATGGTCAACAGCCGCCTGGATATCGAGGCCCTGCTGGCCGAAGCCGGCTGAGCCCTCTGGACCCTGCCGCGCCTCCGGCTTAGGGTCCGCGCCAAAGGGAGGCGACCATGGCCACAGGCAGCAACATCCGGACCTATTTCGACGGCACCTGGCATGACGGGGACATCCCGGTGATGCGCGCCGCCGATCACGGCATGTGGCTGGGCTCCAACGTCTTCGACGGCGCCCGCTTTGCCCACGGCCTGACGCCCGATCTGGACCGGCACTGCGCCCGCGTGAACGCCTCGGCCGAGGCACTGATGGTCACGCCGACCGTGTCGGTGCAAGAGATGGTCGAGATCGTGCGAGACGGGCTGACCGCCTATGCCCCCGATGCGGCCGTCTATATCCGCCCGATGTACTGGGCCATCGAAGGCGGCATGTCGGCCATCGTCCCCAAGGAAGGCGGCGCCACCGGCTTTGCCATCAGCCTCGAGGAAATCCCCATGGCCACGCCCGAGCATTCCGCCACCATTACCCGCACGCGCTTTCGCCGCCCGGTGCTGGAGGATGCCGTGGTCAACGCCAAGGCCGCCTGCCTTTACCCCAACAACGCCCGCATGCTGGCCGAGGCCAAATCAAGGGGCTTCACCAACGCGCTGGTGGCCGACGCGCTTGGCAACGTGGCCGAGGCCGCCACCGCCAACGCCTTTGCCGTCAAGGATGGCGAGGTCTTTACGCCGGTCCCGAACGGAACCTTCCTCGCCGGGATCACCCGCGCGCGGCATATCGAGAACCTGCGCGCCGATGGCGTCATGGTGCATGAATGCGTCATGTCCTTCGACGATTTTCACGACGCCGACGAGGTCTTTCTGTCGGGCAACATGATGAAGGTCACGCCGGTCACGGCCTTCGACGACACGAACTACCAGATCGGCCCGGCCACCCGCCGGGTGCGCGAAATGTACTGGGACTGGGCCGCCAGCGCCTGAGCCCGGGCCGCTCAGGCCGCCGCGTCGTAGCTGGAAAAGACCTCGGTCCCGCCGTCCCGCAGGATCAGGTGAACGTCATAGGCCTCGCGCCGGTCCTCCGGCCCCATCCCCGGTGAGCCATAGGGCATCCCCGGCACCGCAAGGCCCACAGCGTCGGGGCGCTCGTCCAGCAGGCGGCGGATATCGGCGGGCGGCACGTGACCTTCGATCATGTACCCGGCAATCTTGCCGGTGTGGCACGAGATCATCTGCTGTGGAATGCCGTTGTCGATCTTGTAGCGCGACAGGATCGTGCCGAACGCATCCTCGCTGGTCACGGCAAAGCCGTCGTCTTGCAGAACCTCCATCCACGCGCCACAGCAGCCGCAGTTGGGATCTTTCATCACATGAATGGCGGGACCGGATTGCGCCAGGCCGGCAAGCGGGGCCGCGGCCACCAGACCGGCGGCACCGGCGAGAAAGTTGCGTCGGGTCGGCATCGGCAGTCTCCTTGCAGGCTGGGTTGGCGCGGATTCTGGACAGGTTCGCACGCCGTCGTCAACCATCCGCCCCCGCACCCGGCATCACAACCGGATGACCCAAGCCGCCGCCTAACGCAGCGTCGGACGTGACAATCGCGGCTGACGTGACCATGGTGCGCGTCAACCTACGTTTTGATCCGAACGTCCCCCGGGAGGCCGCACATGACCCGATATCCCCACCTGCTCGCCCCGCTCGATCTGGGCCACGTCACGCTGAAGAACCGCGTGCTGATGGGCTCGATGCATACCGGGCTGGAAGAGACCAAGGACTGGAACCGGGTGGCCGAATTCTACGCCACCCGCGCCCGCGGCGGGGTCTCCCTGATGGTCACCGGCGGCATGGCTCCCAACCGCGAGGGCGGCGTCTTTCCCGGCGCGGCGGGACTTTTCAACGAGCAGGACATTGCCAACCACAAGGTGGTCACCGACCGGGTGCATGACGCGGGCGGCCTGATCGCCATGCAGATCCTGCACGCGGGCCGCTACGCCTATGGCCCCGAATGCGTCGCCCCCTCGCCGATCAAGTCGCCCATCTCGCCCTTCCCGCCCAAGGAGCTGGACGAGGATGGCATCGAGAAGCAGGTCGCCGATATCGTCACCGCCGCCGCCCGCGCCCGCGAGGCCGGCTATGACGGGGTCGAGATCATGGGCTCCGAGGGGTACTTCATCAACCAGTTCCTCGTGCGTCACACCAACAAGCGCGAGGACCGCTGGGGCGGTTCCTACGAGAACCGGATGCGCCTGCCGCTGGAGATCGTGCGCCGGGTGCGCGAGGCCGTCGGCCCGGACTTCATCCTGATCTACCGCCTGTCGATGATCGACCTCGTGCCCGAAGGCTCGACCTTCGACGAGGTCGTGCAACTGGCGCAGGAGGTCGAAAAGGCCGGGGCCAGCATCATCAACACCGGCATCGGCTGGCACGAGGCGCGCGTCCCCACCATCGTCACCTCCGTCCCGCGCGCGGCCTTCACCTGGGTCACCAAGAAACTGATGGGGCATGTGGGCATCCCCGTGATCACCTCGAACCGGATCAACACGCCGCAAGTGGCTGAGGACGTGCTGGCCCAAGGCTGCGCCGACATGGTGTCGATGGCTCGCCCCTTCCTGGCGGATGCGGAGTTCGTCAAGAAGGCCATCGAGGGCCGCGCAGACACCATCGCGCCCTGCATCGCCTGCAACCAGGCCTGCCTCGACCATACCTTCTCGGGCAAGATTTCCACCTGCCTCGTGAACCCTCGTGCCTGCTATGAAACCGAGTTGCCGATCACGCCCACGGACACGCCCAAGACCGTCGCCGTCGTTGGCGCCGGTCCCGCGGGCCTTTCCACCGCGATCACCGCGGCCCACCGCGGCCATGACGTGACGCTCTTTGACCGCGATGACCAGATCGGCGGCCAGCTCAACATGGCCAAGCAGATTCCCGGCAAGGAGGAATTCTTCGGCCTTGTCGATTGGTACGACACCATGCTGAAGGAAACCGGCGTCACGGTGAAACTGCGCCATGACGTGCAGGCCGACGACCTGATCGGTTTTGACGAGGTGGTCATCGCCACCGGCGTCCTGCCCCGCGACCCGGAAATCGAAGGGCAGGATGGCGACAACACGCTCAGCTATATCGACGTGCTGAAGCACAAGAAGCCGGCGGGCAAACGCGTGGCCATCGTCGGCGCGGGCGGCATCGGCTTCGACGTGGCAGAATTCCTCGTCCACGAGGGCGAAAGCCCGACCGAGAATCTCGAGGAATGGAAAGAGGAGTGGGGCGTCGGTGACCCCGCGCAGACGCCCGGCGGCCTTGCGCCCGAAGGCCCGCAGCCGGATGCGCCCGCCCGCGCCGTTACCCTGCTGCAGCGCAAGTCCGAACGCGTGGGCAAGCGGCTGGGCAAGACCACCGGCTGGATCCACCGCGCGTCTCTCAGGATGAAGGACGTCGAGATGGTCGGCGGCGTGAACTATGAACGGATCGAACCTGCCGGCCTCGTCGTCTCGAACGGCGAAGGCCGCGAGGACCCGCGCACGCTCGAGGTCGACAGCATCGTGCTCTGCGCCGGACAGGTCAGCGAACGCAGCCTGGCCGACGCGCTGGGGACCAAGGGAATTGCCTGTCACGTGATCGGCGGCGCGGATGTGGCGGCGGAACTCGACGCCAAGCGCGCCATCGACCAGGGCACGCGGCTGGCGGCCACACTTTAGGGAAAAGTTTGCCGCACCACCGACGGGCCAACCTCTGCGCCAGGCCTTTTCACCCCAGGCAGACGGTGTTTTGGCATCTTGTGACTGGCCGCACCCGACCGTAGTGTCGCGCCATGCCCGTTTGCGCATTCGATATAGCCCCCGATGGCACCGCCCGTCCGGCCTCGGAAAGCGGCCCGGCCGAGGGCTATGCCTGGTGGCATTTCGATTTGAAGGATCCCGAGCTTCCGGCATGGCTCGCGGACCGCGTACCCAGCATTCCGGCCGAAACCTTGCTGGCGCCCGAAACCCGCCCGCGGTGCGACCGGTATGGCGACGGGCTCATGCTGAATTTTCGCGGTGTTAACCTCAACACCGATGGCCCTGCCGATCAGATGGTGGCAGTGCGCATGTGGGTCACGGCAGGCTTGGTCGTAACCGTGCGAGTGCGCAGGGTCTTCGCCATCGACGCCATTCGGCAGGAGGTCGAAGCCGGCACCGCCCCCCTCAGCCCCATCGCCTTCGTCCACGACCTCGCACAACGCCTCATGACGCGGGTGCAGGACACCGTCTTCGACCTCAGCCGCCGCGTGGACCTCATGGAAGACAGCGTCGAGGACGACGAGGAAGACCCGCCCGAGGATCTGGCCGAGGACCAGCGCATGGCGATCCGCCTGCGCCGCTACCTCGCCCCGCAGCGCGACGCGCTAGTCGAGCTTGTCGGCACGGACAGTGAGCTTGTCAGCCCCGATGCCCGCGCCCGACTGCGGGAACTGGGCAATCTTGCAAAGCTTGCCGTCGAGGAGCTGGAGTCGATGATCGGGCGGATGCAGGCCGTGCAAGACCACCACGCAACGCAGGCCGACCAGCGGCAGAACCGCAACGGCTATATTCTGTCGATCGTCGCGGCGGTGTTTCTGCCGCTCGGGTTCATCACCGGGCTCTTCGGTGTGAACGTGGCGGGGATGCCCGGCGTGGATACCCCCTGGGGCTTTGCCGCCCTGTGTCTGGGGCTGGTGATCCTGACCATCGCCGCGCTCTGGATACTGCGAAGGCTGAAGTGGATCTGACCCAGACAAATCGACGGTAATCGTGATCTGACCCGCCTTCACCGGCGGGTCGTGCGGCACATGGTTCACTTCACCCGGCATTGGTGGCAGGCGTCGAAATAGCTGGCGAAAGCTGTTTCCGGGCCATCAACGATGCATCACAAAACCAAGATATTGTCTGGCCCGCGCCCCAGTTGTGCCCGAATTTCCCACGATACCTTCATTCCAACAATAAACGACGAGGGTATCGAGAATGGACCGCCTTACCGAAATGGAGGCCTTTGCGACCGTCGTGGACCAGGGTGGGTTCACCGACGCCGCACGCAAGATGGGCATTTCCAAGTCCGCAGTATCCAAGCACGTCTCGTCGCTCGAGGCCCGGCTGGGCGCGCGCCTGCTGAACCGGACCACCCGCCGGGTCAGCCCGACGGAAATCGGTCTGGCCTATTACGACCGCGCCCTGCGCGTGCTCAATGATGCCGGCGAGGCCGACGCCCTGGTCAGTTCCATGCAGTCCGATCCCTCTGGCCTGCTGCGCATTTCCGTGGCCACAGATTTCGGCGTCAACCACCTCAGCCCGATCCTCGGCCAGTTTCTCGACGATTTCCCCGACATCACCGTCAACATGGTGCTCAACAACCGCTACGTGGAACTGATTTCCGAAGGCTTCGACATGGCCATTCGCATCGGCGAGCTGGAAGACAGCACCCTGCGCGCCCGCAAGCTGACCGAGACCAACAAGCGCATGATCGCCAGCCCCGGCTATCTGCAGAAATACGGCTGCCCCGGCAAGATCGATGATCTGAACGAGCACAAGCTCCTGCACTACTCCAGCCAGTCCAACGGCTCGGTCTGGAAGCTGACCGCGCCTTCGGGCGAAAAGCGCCAGGTGCGCACCGCCGGCGGCCTTTCGGTCAATGACGGTCAGTCTCTGCTCAATGCCGCGATCTCGGGCCTCGGCATCGCCTATCTACCCAGTTTCCTCTATGCCAACGCGATGAAGGACGGTCAGGTGGTCGACGTCATCCCTGACCTGCCGATGGAAACCCAGGGTATATACGCGGTCTACCCGCCGGGCCGCTTCACGCAGCCCAAGGTGCGCGCCTTCATCGACTTCCTTGTCCACGCCTTCGCCGAGAAGGGTCCCACGGACTGGTAAGATTTTCCTCCGCCTGTCAGGCAACCTGACCCCGGGTGGCGCGCCGCCCGGGGCCTTTTGGCCTGCTCAGGCCATGCGCAGCGGCAACCGCTTGCGCCCCCACTCCCCCGGCGGGCCGTCGATCACTCCGGGAAAGCGCGTGCCGCAGGTGACGCATCCGCCGGAATCGTCCAGCTTCCATTCGGAAAGCACGTGCCAATCCCGCCCGATCACGCAGTCCCCGCATCCCGCGCAATAGCTCGACTGCGCCTCCCGGTGATGCACGTTGCCGATATAGACATGCCGCAGCCCCGCCTGACGCGCCACGTCACGCGCCCCCAACAACGTATCCAGCGGCGTGCGTTCGTGGGAGAGCATCCGGTGATCGGGATGAAAGGCCGTGAAATGTATCGGCACGTTCGGTCCGCAAGTTTCCATCACCCAACCCGACAGCGCCTCCAGCTCCGCCGCGCTGTCATTCTCGCCCGGGATCAGCAGCGTCGTCAGTTCGACCCAGCAATCGGTCTCGTTCACGGCATAGGCAATCGTTTCCAGCACCGGCGCGATCTCCGCTCCGGTCAGCTTGCGATAGAAGCTTTCGGTAAAGCCCTTCAGGTCGATATTCGCCGCATCCATCGCGCCGAAGAATTCCGTCCTCGGCGCATCGCAAATATACCCTGCCGTCACCGCCACGCTTTTCACACCCGCCTCGCGGCAGGCGGCGGCAGTGTCCAGCGCATATTCGTGAAAGATCACCGGATCATTATACGTGAACGCCACAGACGCACAGCCCTCTGCCCGCGCCACTTGGGCAATCTTTTCCGGCGCCGCCTCATGTGCCAGGCTATCGACCTCCCGGCTTTTCGAGATTTCGTGGTTCTGGCAGAACTTGCACGCCAGGTTGCAGCCCGCCGTGCCGAAACTCAGCACCGGCGAGCCGGGCAGGAAGTGATTGAGCGGCTTCTTCTCGATTGGGTCGATGCAGAACCCGGTCGAGCGCCCGTAGGTATCCAGCACCATCCGGTCGCCCTGCCGCATCCGCACGAAACACATCCCCCGCTGCCCGTCCCGCAACGTACAGAAACGCGGGCACAGGGTGCAGCGCAGCCTGCCGTCACTCTCGGCTTCCCAGAATCGCGCGGGGTGCATCGTCGGTCGTTTTCCTTCATTATCCTGGTTACCAGATAGGTATTCGACGCCGAAATGAACAGTGAACCCGATCCCATCATGCGCCAACCCGCCGTCGCAGGAACCTTTTATCCCGCCGACGCGCAGGCGCTCTGGTCCGAGGCCGAAAGCTGCATCACCCGCGGCACCAGCGGCTGGCGACCCGAAGGCTCGGTACCCCGCGCGATCATCTCGCCCCATGCGGGCTATCGCTTTTCCGGCTGGCTGACCGGGGCCGCGTGGCGGGCTACCGCGCGCGGGCGCCCCTCGACCATCGTCATCCTGTCGCCGTCGCATGCGCATGCCTTCGAGGGCATCGCCCTGCCCTCGCAAAAGGGCTACGCAATGCCCGGTTTCGACGTGATGATCGACCGGCCCGCCGCCAACAGCCTCGTGCAGGCAGGGCTGGCCCATGTCGAGGATGCCGCCCATGACCGCGAACACGGCATCGAGACGCAGCTTGCTTTCCTACACCGCCTGCATCCTCACGCCAAGGTGGTGCCGCTCGTCATCGGCAACGCCCCCCAAGATCAGGTTGCCGCGGCCATCGACCACCTTTCCGCACGCGGCCAGCCGCTTTTCGTGCTGTCGAGCGACCTCAGCCATTTCCTGCCGCGCAACGCGGCGGACGCCAAGGATGCCGCGACTGCCAAGCTGCTGGAAACCTCCAGGGGCACTACGCTCACATCCCGTCATGCCTGCGGCGCAGGCGGTATCGCAGGGTTCATCGCCTCGGACGCAGGCGCGGGCCTGCGCGTCGCCCGCCTCGCCATGGCCTCCAGCGCCGATGTCACCGGCGACACCTCTCGCACCGTGGGCTACGGCGCCTGGGCGCTTTTCGACACCACCGACGAGATCATCATCCCGCGCCACCGCGAGATGCTGCTCAAGGCGGCGCGGCAGACGCTCGACTCCTTCACCAAGCGCGGCAAGCCGCCCAAGCTAGATGAAATCAGCTTTCCGCAGGCGCTGCGCGGCCACGCCGCCAGCTTCATCACCTTGCAACAGGACGGACGCCTGCGCGGTTGCATCGGCTCGCTCACCGCGCATCAACCGCTGGTGCGCGACGTGTCCAATAACACGGTCAAGGCCGCCTCCGCCGATCCACGCTTCAAGCCCGTCACGGCCGAAGAGGTCACGAGGTTGCACCTCAAGATCGCCGTTCTGTCCCCCTCCGCGCCAATGACGTTTTCAGGCGAGTCCGACCTGCTGTCACAGCTGACGCCCCACCGCGACGGGTTGATCCTGCGCGACGGGGCCAAACGCGGTGTCTTTCTGCCGATGGTGTGGGAGAGCCTGCCCGACCCCGCCGAATTCCTGACCGCGCTGAAGGTCAAGGCGGGCCTGCCCAAGGATCACTGGAGCGATACGCTGGAAATCCACCGCTTCTGCGCGGAAAGCTTTGCCGAGCCGGACTAGGCGCTCAAGCGGCGTTGGAAATCTCGATCAGATTGCCATCCGGGTCGCGTATGTAGATCGAGGTCAGCGGCCCCGTTGCGCCGGTCCGCGGCACCGGCCCTTCCTCGACCGTCACGCCGTGTCCGGCCAGGTGCGCCCGCCAGTCTGCCAGCGGCACATCACTCAGGAAACACAGGTCCGCCGTGCCGGGCGCGGGATGCGCCGCCTTTGGCTCGAACTCCGCGCCCGCCTTGTGCAGGTTGATCTTCTGCGCCCCGAATTTCAGCGCCCACCGCCGCGAGCCGTCGGTCGGGGTGAACGCCTCCGCATTCATCCCCAGCGATTGGGTGTAGAATGCCACCGTCGCGGCGATATCCGCGACTGTCAGCACAAGATGATCCAACGATGTCAGGCGGGGCGGCATGGGGTTTCCTTTCGTCGCAGGCATTGTCTTTTCGCGCGCTGCCTGCATAGACATATGCCGAAACCGGACGGCAGGCCAAGATGACAGACGCCACGCAAACCCTTCACGACCCCATCGACCCGGCCCGCGCCCGCGCACTTCAGGCCACGCTGGGTGAGACGCCCACCTTGGGAACCGGCGACACCCTTCCGCCTTTCTTCCACCAGATCTATTTCTGGGACCCGCAGGTGCCCGCCGACCTTGGCCGCGACGGTCATCCCAAACTGGGCGGCGTCATCCCGGACATGGGCCTGCCCCGGCGCATGTGGGCCGGCGGGCAGCTGGAATTCCACGCCCCCTTCCGCGCGGGCAAGCCCGCCACCCGCCGCACCACCCTCGAAAAGGCCGAGCACAAGCAGGGCCGCAGCGGCCCGCTGGCCTTTGTCACCCTGCGGCACGAAATTTGGCAGGACGAAACCTGCTGCATCGCCGAGCATCAGGACCTCGTCTATCGCGAAGATGAAACGGGCCAAAAACCCGAACCGCCCCGCGCCCCCGACGGCGCAGGAAAAACCCGCACGGTCAGCTTCGACAGCACGCTCCTCTTCCGATACTCCGCGCTCACCTTCAACGGCCACCGCATCCATTACGACGAAGGCTATGCCCGGCAAGTCGAAGGCTATGACGGCCTCGTCGTCCACGGGCCCCTTCTGGCGCATCACCTGATGCAGATGGCCGATGCCGAACTGGGCGGTCTGAAGCGCTTCAGCTTCCGCGCGACCAGCCCCCTGATGCATCACGAGGTGGCCGAGATATGCTGGGGCAAAGACGGCGCATGTTGGGTGCGTGGCCCGGACGGGCGACAATGCATGTCCGCAAAGGCTGGCTGATCATCGCGACTTCGGCAAAGACGCCTCGGGCCTGAACGCCGCCGGGATCTCGTCCCGCCCGTCCAGCACAAGATCCGCCATCACCTGCGCCACCTTCGGCGCCATGCCGAACCCGATCTTGAAGCCGCCATTGGCGATGAACTGGTCGGGGTACAGCGGATGCACCCCCAGCATCGGCGCCCGCGACCGGGCGCGGGGGCGCACCCCGGCCCAGCGTTCGATCACTTTTGCCTCGCGCAGCGCCGGCACTGAAATGCGGGCGCGAGCCACCACGTCTTCCAACTGCCCGTCCGTGTCCGTCGCACTGTCATACTCCCGCTCCGAGGTCGATCCCACGGCGGTGGTCCCGTTGCGGTGAAAAATCACGTGCAGCGCATCGGCAAATACCTGCGGCGCTTCTGGCGCCGAAAAATCAAGTACCGCGCCCTGCCCTTTGACGCCATTGCCCACCGGCACGCCCAGCTTGTCCGACAGTTCGGCCAGCCCCACTACCCCCGTGGCATGAACCACGCGGCCCTGCGGCTTACCCTCCGTCACGATCTCTCCACCGCGCTTCACGATCGCCGCCGCCAGCGCCTTGGCCGCCTCGCGCGGATGCAGGCGCGCCGACAACGTATCCAGAATCAACAAGCCCGTCGGCGTGATCGGCGCATGTGCCGCCGCACCCGCTTCCACCACCCCCCATGTCGCAGCCTCGCCCCACAGCTCGCGTGCCGTGACCTCCCTTTGCCGCGCCAGCGCCAGCCCGGCCTCGTCCGCCACCGGCTGCAGCCGGCCCGTCCGCGCATAGCCCGGGGGCAGGCCCGACACCTGCGCCACCTCGGCCCAGAACGCCTCTGCCGCCAACAGGCTGTCCAGCTGAAACGCCTTCTTTTCGTTCCAGTTCTCCGGCACATGCGGCGCCAATGCGCCCACCACGCCGCCCGACGCCCCCGCGCCCACACCGCCGGGGTCGATCATTCGCACCTTCGCCCCCCGCGACTGGCACGCGAAGGCGATGGACAGGCCGAAGATCCCGGCGCCGAATATGGTGACGTCTGCCATTGTCATTTCCCCGGCCCGGCGGCATGGTCGCCGGGATTTTCCCTGACTACCGGAAGGCGCGATGCAGGACCAGCAGGCAGAACTGGAATGGCGCGACGGCGACGTGCCGGTCTCCACCCGCTTCGACGACCCGTATTTCAGCCTCGAGAACGGCCTTGCGGAAACGCGACACGTCTTTCTCGGCGGCAATGACTTGCCTGCACGGTTCCGCGACGGGTTCCATGTTGCAGAACTGGGTTTCGGCACCGGGCTCAACTTCCTGACCGCGCTTCAGGCATGGCGCGCGGAAGACGTGTCCGGCACCTTCCATTTCACAAGTTTCGAGGCATTCCCGATGGCCCCCGCGCAGATTACGCGCGCCCTCTCGGTTTTCCGCGACCTACCGGTTGAAGCGCTCGGGCTGGAAGACGGCGACCCCTTCGGTGACACAACGAGAGGCTCCGACTACACCCTGCGCATCATAATAGGCGACGCGCGCGCCACCCTGCCCCAATGGGACAACCAAGCCGACGCCTGGTTCCTGGACGGCTTTTCCCCCGCCAAGAACCCCGAACTCTGGGAAGAGTCCCTGATGCGCCAGGTGGGCCAGCACACCGCACCCGGCGGCACCGCCGCCACCTACACCGCCGCGGGCTTCGTCCGGCGTGGCTTGCAGGCGGCGGGATTTGAAGTTGACCGCGTTCCGGGATACGGGCGCAAGCGGCACATGACCCGCGCAAGAAAGACCTGAGCATGGCAGAGCAGAACACCCGCCTCGGCATCATGATGATGGTGACGACCACCTTCATCTTCGCGGTGCAGGACGGCATCTCGCAATACCTGGCGCGGGAATACAACGTGCTGATGATCGTGATGATCCGCTACTGGTTCTTTGCCGCCTTCGTTATCAGTGTCGCCACCCGCACCGCCGGCGGCCTGCGCGCCGCCGCCCGCACTGATCAACCGCTGGTACAGGGATTTCGCGCCGTCCTGCTGGTCGCCGAGATCTGCGTGATGATCTTCGGCTTCACCCTGCTGGGGCTGGTGGAAAGCCACGCCGTCTTCGCCTGTTACCCCCTGCTCATCGCGGCCCTCTCCGGCCCGGTGCTGGGCGAAAGCGTCGGCTGGCGTCGCTGGGCGGCCATCGGGGTCGGCTTCGTCGGCGTGATCATCATCCTGCAACCGGGCTTCGGCGTTTTCCAGCCCGAAGCCATCGTGCCGCTCATCGCCGCGCTGATGTTCGCGCTCTACGGCCTGCTGACCCGTTACGTCGGCCGCCGCGACAGCGCCGCCACCAGCTTTCTCTGGACCGGCACGGTGGGATCGGTCGCCATGACCGCCGTTGGCCTTTGGTTCTGGGAACCGATGTCGGCCTATAACTGGCTGTGGATGGCTGCACTCTGCGTGACCGGCGCGGCGGGGCACTACACGCTCATCAAGTGCTACGAGGTCGCCGAGGCCAGCGCGGTCCAGCCCTTCGCCTACCTGCAGCTGGTCTTCGCCAGCACCATCGGCATTCTCTTCTTTTCCGAGACGATCCGTCTCAACGTGGCGTTCGGCGCGGGGCTCATCGTAGCCGCCGGTCTGTTTACATTGTGGCGCCAGCGTCTGCGCGGCTAGTGCGGCATTTTACCTGGCTTTCCCCCGCAAGGCTGACGATGTATCAGGAACACCGAATGGCAAAGGGCACCACATGCGCACGGCGCGGTACATGACGGCGATCGGCAAGGCGGCCCTGACGGTGCTGCTCGCGCTTTTCATCGCGATCCGCGTCGTGGCCCAGCCCACGATCCTTGCCGCGCCTGAATCGGGAGTGATGGCTCTCTGCTCGGGCGGGCAGATCGTCTATGTCTCCATGGATACCGGCCAGCCGGTGGACACGGGCGACGACACGGGCCTGGCGGCTGATCCCTGCCCGTTCTTCGGCGTCACGGCGTTCGATATCAACACGCAGAAACAATTGCCGACCCCGGCTGTGGTGCCGACCGCGCTCAATGTCTTCGCGGCCAGCGCAACGTTCCCGATACCTGGCGGTTCGGTTCAGAACGCCGCGCGTGCCCCGCCGCTGCCGGCCTGACCCCGTGCGGGCTCAGCGCCCGCAGACGACAAATCCGGAACATCGATGCAGTCGGGCTTGCCCCGGCGCGTTTCCATAACCTATCCGGCGCGCGACACATTGCACGCGTCGCCCCCCCCTGCAGGAGACTGACATGAAACATATTCTCACCCTTGCATCCGCCCTGATCCTCTCGGCTGGCATGACCGCCGCACATGACTACACCGTGGGCGACCTTGAAATCATGCATCCCATGGCGTTCGAGACGCCCAAGATGGCCAAGGCCGGCGCGGGGTTCATGACGATCACAAACAATGGCGACACCGACGACGTGCTGCTCGAGGTTCGCGCCGATTTCCCCAAGGTCGAGGTTCATACGACCGAGGAAACCGACGGCGTCGCCAAGATGATGCATGTCGATAACCTGCCCGTCCCGGCCGGTGAAACGGTAGAGCTCGCGCCCGGCGGCTACCATGTCATGTTCATGGGTTTCTCGTCGCAGCTTGAGGAAGGCCAGGAAATCCCGGCTACCCTGGTTTTCGAGAACGCCGGCGAGGTCGAGGTCATGTTCAACGTCGAGTCCCGGCCCGAGGAGGGCGAGACCATGGACCACTCCAATCACTGACGGATGCCTTCCGCACGGGCGGGCCGCATCGCCGAAGTCGCCCTGGCGCAGACGTTCAGTCCACCGTCGGTGACAGGGTGCTTCCGGCCAGTTCCTGCGAAAACGGCACCGGGTGCGGCTCCTTGCCCAGCCGCGCCCGGTAGATCGGCAGGCTTTCGGCCACGCGCATCACGTAATTCCGCGTCTCGTTGAAGGGGATGTGCTCGATCCAGTCGATGATATCCCCACCGTCTTGCCGCGGATCCCCGAACCGCGTCATCCAGCGTGGGGGCCGCGCTGGCCCTGCGTTATAGGCCGCTGCCATCATGATGATATTGCCGTCGAACTGGGCCGCCATCTGCGCCAGGTAGGCCGAGCCCAGCCGCGCGTTGTAAGCCCAGTCCTCGAACACCCGCGACCGTGTATGATCGGTCACGCCCAGCCGCCGCGCCACTTCCGCCGCCGTGCCCGGCATCAGTTGCATCAGGCCCATCGCGCCCGCGCCGCTGGCCACGCCCTGGTCGAACTCGCTCTCGCGCCGCGCGATGGCCAATGCCAATTCCATCGGCACGGGCAGGTCCAGCTCGTGCATCGGATGCAGCGGGTAATAGGGCGCAGGCAGCGTGATGCCGCGCTGCGCCGCCGCCTTGCCCACCATCACCTGCAGATGCGGTGAACCCAACTCGTCCATTGCCTGGCCCAGTTGCCTGAGCGGCTTAAGCTCCAGCGTGTCGGCGAGGTGGGTGAAGAACGTTTCGGCCAGCGACACGCGGCCATTGGCCAGCGCCAGAACGCCGGCCTGGAAAACCTCGCCCTGCGCAAACTCCGCTTCGCGCCAATCTGGAAAGGTCTGACGTCCATTCAGCGCCCGGTCGAACGCAAAGCCCCCCCGCTCGGCGGCCAGCAACCCGTAAAAGCTGGTCTGATGCAGGGCCCCCAGCTCATAGGCGAGCTTGGCGGCAGCCTCGTTGCCCGCCGCCTCCTGCGCCCGCCCAAGCCAATATCCGGCCCGGCCCAGCGAGATCGGCGTCTCGACCCCGTCCATGAGTCGCTGGAAATGAAAGACCGCCAACTCGGCGTCGTTGAGATCGGTCAGTGCAATGAACCCCGCCAGCCACTCCAGGTCGGCGAAATGCGACCCTTCCACCAGGCCGTGCACCGATGCCAGATCATAGGCCGTGCGTGCCGCACCGTCGCGCATCCGGTCACGCGCCAGTTCCCGCCGCCAGCCGGCCCAGCGCTCGGCATCGCCCAGACCGTTCCCCTCCAGCCGGCTTTGGCGAAGAATCAACTTGATCGCATCGTCCGGCCGGTCCTGGCGGATGTGACGGTTGTAAAGCGCATAGGCGATATGCGGATTGCTTTGCGCCGCGTCGGGCAGCAGTTCAAGGCGCTTGTCCGCACCATCCGCTCCGGCCTCGATCATCAGCCGGGTCTCGGCGATCTCGCGCGTGGCGGCGTCGACCAGCGGCAGCATCTGCTGCACATCCCTCAGCCCCCTCCAGAGCGCCATGTCCAGCCGCGCCTCGTGATGCGGCTTCAACAGTTCGGGCCGCGCCCGCAGAAAGGCATCATGTTCGGCGGTCGACAGGTCCAGCGTCCGCCATGCCAAGACGAGCGCGACATCGGCATCACCGGGCCGGTTGGCCTTCTGCAGTGCCCGGGCGTAGGACAAGGCTCCCAAGCCCGATTGCGGCACCCGATCCTCGTAGAAGGTAACGATCTCTTCGGGCGTCGCCCCGATCATCGCACCTTCGGCCTGCTTGTGCAGGTAATCCAGGCCAGGCCAGTCGGCGTGATCGGTCAGAAAGGCCAGAACTTCGCCCGGCGTCCCTTCGCCCGCCCTCAGACGGTGCCACTCGATCAGGGTGACCGCCGCGGGCCCGGCGCGCTCCGCAATCTGCGCCGCGGTTGTCCAGCGCCCGGCCAGCATCGCGTCGAACGCGCTGGACAACGGGCGCGGCGGCACACGCGGTGGGGGCGTGATCATGACAGTCCCGCCCTCTCCTTCGTCCGCAGTCTCGTTGACGCTGACGGCTTCGGCCTCCGCTCCCGGCTCGGGCGCGCCCACGCCATCAGTCTGGGCCACCGCAACAAGCGGCCACAGCAGGGCCAATAAAGCCACGACAAGTCGTTGCACGCTGAACATCACTTGCATTTTCCCGGGCCAGCGACGATAGACACAGCCAGCCTAGTTTCCAGGGGACGGAACGTCCATTCACAAGCTGGGCAACGCCGCGGCAGACTTCCGTGTCCCGCGGTCATCCACCAGCCCTTTGGGCTAAGACATAGAGAGGAGCGTATCATGTTCAAAGGATCATTTCCTGCCCTGGTCACGCCGTTCAAGAACGGCGAGCTGGATCTTGATACGCTCAAGGAACTGGTGGAATGGCATATCGGCGAAGGCAGCCATGGCCTGGTGCCCGTCGGCACCACCGGCGAAAGCCCCACGCTCAGCCATACGGAACACGAAACCGTGGTCTCCGAGGTGGTGCGCGCCGCGGCAGGCCGCGTGCCGGTGATCGCGGGCGCGGGCAGCAACAACACGCTCGAATCGATCCGCTTCCTCCAGCATGCCGAAAAGGTCGGCGCCGATGCAGCCCTGGTGGTGACTCCCTATTACAACAAGCCCACCCAGCGCGGCCTGATCGCGCATTTCACCGCGCTGCACGATTGCTGCAACCTACCGATCATCATCTACAACATTCCGGGACGGTCCATGGTGGACATGATGCCCGACACGATGGGCGAACTGGCCAAGCTTCCGCGCATCGTCGGCGTCAAGGACGCCACGGGTGACCTCGCCCGCGTCAGCCATCAGCGCATGACCTGCGGCAAGGACTTCTGCCAGATTTCGGGCGAGGACGCGACGGCCCACGGCTTCAACGCCCAGGGCGGCGTCGGCGTGATCACCGTTACCGGCAACGTCGCACCCCGCATGGTGGCCGAGGTGCAGAACGCCACGCTTGCCGGCGATTACGCCAAGGCGCTGGAAATTCAGGACCGGCTGATGCCGCTGCACAAGGCGATCTTCACCGAGCCGGGGCTGGTGGGTGCAAAATATGCCCTGTCCCGGCTGGGCCTGTGCAGCGCCGAGGTCCGCTCGCCCCTCACTGAGCTCAGCGACGAGACCAAGGCGCTGGTCGATGACGGCCTGCGCCATGCCGGGCTGATGAACTAGGTCGTCCCGCCTTTACCTTGGCGCAATCTGCTTCACCTTCTGCGGTGAAACGGCAAGCTTGCCCGCAGCGCAAGGGAACGAGATGAAAGGTCAAGGCGCGTCATGGCGGAGCTTCTGATCGTCTACCATACCAAGACCGGCGGCAGCCGCCAGATGGCGGAGGCCGCCGCAGACGCCGCGCGCGAAGAAACCACGACGACCCTCCAGACCGCTGAAGAAACCGGGCCAAAGGACCTTCTGCGCGCCGATGGCTATATCTTCTGCGCGCCGGAAAACCTTGCCGCCATCGCCGGCGTGATGAAGGATTTCTTCGACCGCTGCTATTATCCCGTGCTGGGCCGGATCGAGGGGCGTCCCTATGCCCAGATGGTCTGCGCCGGCTCTGACGGCACGAACGCGCAAAAACAGATCGCCCGGATCGCGCAGGGCTGGCGGCTGAAAGCGGTGCAGGAACCGTTCATCATCTGCACCCACGCCCAGACGCAAGATCAGATCCTGGCCGAAAAGAACCTGTCGGAAGACGACCTCGCTCCCTGCCGCGAACTTGGACAAGCGCTTGGCGCGGGCTTGGAAATGGGCGCGTTCTAGCCTAGTCGA
This sequence comes from Roseovarius sp. MMSF_3350, assembly GCF_030733425.1. Classification (GTDB taxonomy): domain Bacteria; phylum Pseudomonadota; class Alphaproteobacteria; order Rhodobacterales; family Rhodobacteraceae; genus Roseovarius. The sequence continues at coordinate 469,220 of NZ_JASHIZ010000001.1, read as the reverse complement.
CCCGCCGCACCAGCATCTGGTTGCCTGGTCCCGACTTGGTCTCGAATACTTTCAACTGGCCAACAAGATCGCTCAGCTTTTTCTCGCCATAGGTCCGCGTGTCGAAATCCGGCTTGTCCGCCTGAATCTGCTGGCCGATGCGTCCCAGCGGATACCATTCGCCTTCCTGGTCGATCTTCTCCATTGCGTCGAAGATCAGGTTGCGGGCATTGGCCGCGGATTTCGAATCCAGCCCCGCTTTGGCCTTGGCGCGCGACGAGGATCCGACCTCCTGGTAGATGTTCTCGATAGCGACAAAGCGATTGCAGGCATTCTTCAACGCGTCGGGGGCCTTCGCCTCGCCGATGCCGATCACCGTCAGGCCCTGTTCGCGGATACGGCTGGCCAGCCGGGTGAAATCGCTGTCCGACGAGACCAGCACGAAGCCGTCGAAATGTCCCGCGTGCAGGATGTCCATCGCGTCGATCACCAGTCCGATATCCGACGCGTTCTTGCCCTTGGTGTTCGCAGTCTGCTGATGCTGGACCAATCCGAGCTTCTGCGCCGTCTTGGTCCAGCCGCTCAGTTGCTGACTCGACCAATCGCCATATACGCGCCGCAGGCCCGGCTCACCATAGCTGGTGACTTCCTTCAGGATGGCATCGGCATACTTCGATGGCACGTTATCGGCGTCGATCAGGACGGCAAGCAGGTGGGAACGGTCGGGCATGGCAACTCCTTCTCAGGGGTACCCTGCCCTATCCGTCCACCCGGCGAAAGCCGATAGTGGGCGCTCAGCCCTTCTCGCCGATCTTGTCCTGCGTCTTGGTCTCGAAATCCGACGCGTCGTGGCGCTCCCACAACTGTTCGTGCGGCTCGCCCATGGTGCGGTTCACCATGCGCCCGCGCTGCACCGTCGGACGGTCGAGGATCATTTCGGCCCAGGCCACGACGTTCTTGTATTCGTGCACGCTCAGAAACTTGCCGGCGTCGTATTGCCGGCCCAACGCCAGGTTGCCATACCAGGGCCAGATCGCCATGTCGGCGATGCTGTAATCCTGTCCCGCGATATAGGGCCGGTCCGCCAGCCGTTTGTCCAGCACGTCCAGCTGCCGCTTTGCCTCCATCGCGAAGCGGTTGATCGGGTACTCGTATTTTTCCGGCGCGTAGGCATAGAAGTGGCCAAAGCCCCCGCCCAGGTAGGGCGCGCTACCCATCTGCCACATCAGCCAGTTCATTACCTCGGTCCGCTGCGGGCCGGCTTCGGGCAGGAACGCCCCGAACTTTTCGGCCAGATGAATGAGGATCGAGCCGGATTCGAAGACGTTTATCGGCTCAGACCCCGAGCGGTCCACCATCGCCGGAATTTTGGAGTTGGGGTTCACCTCGACAAAGCCCGAGCCGAACTGGTCGCCATCGCCGATCCGAATGAGCCACGCGTCGTACTCGGCGTCATGGCCCGCGGCCAGAAGCTCTTCGAACATCACGGTCACCTTCACCCCGTTGGGCGTGCCCATGGAGTAAAGCTGGAAAGGATGCTCGCCCACGGGCAGTTCCTTGTCATGGGTGGCCCCGGCGATCGGCCGGTTGGTCGAGGCGAACGTGCCGCCGCTTTCGGCGTCCCAGGTCCAGACTTCGGGCGGTGTGTAGGTATCGTCGGTCATTTACGGCTCTCACATTGCAATCTGTTCAGATAGAGAGCTAACCGACATATGCGGCAATGCAAGGTGCGCCGGTGCACAGATTTGTGTGCAAGGGGCCGTCGCCTCGGGTCGGACCGCCGTAGGCTTTCGGAAAACGGAGCTGTGCAACCCGCCATCCGAAACGAGTTCGTCAACGGGGCTTGCGGAACGGGCGCGCTTGCGCCAATGCTGCGGCGAACCGTGCGAAGGAGAAAGACATATGCGCTGGTGGATGATCTTGACGGTGGCTAGCTTGGCGGGCTGCGGTCCCGCAATGACCGAGGGCGGCGCGCCATCCCGGGCTGATGAAAAAGGCCCCGACAGTTGTCTTGCTGCCACTCACGCCGCGCTTGTCGGGCAACCGCTGAGCGCTTTCGACCAGTCGGCGCTTGACCAGCCGGTGCGCGTCATCCCGCCCGGCGGAATCGTGACGATGGACTACAACCCCGAGCGGTTGAACGTTGACCTGGACAGCAGCAACACCATCGTGCGCTTCTGGTGCGGATAGGCGCGCACCCGGGCGCGTGATCCGCAGTACGATCAGAACCCCACCGCAATTCCGGCCTTGCGCTTATTTCAACGCAGTTGATACTGCGCTGGCAGAAGTGTTTGATTTCGCACAAACGAGCGAGGCCCCTCATGGACAGCTGGGATGAAGTCCGCACCGCCTTTCACGTGGCACGCGTAGGAACGGTCAGTGGCGCCGCCGATGCACTTGGTGTCCACCACGCCACCGTCATCCGCCATATCGACGCGCTCGAGGAACGGCTTGGCGTCAAGCTGTTCCAGCGACACGCCCGCGGTTATTCCACCACCGAGGCGGGCGAGGACCTGCTGCGCGTGGCGCAAGCCACCGATGATCAATTCAGCCAGTTGGCGGGCCGCATCAAAGGCCGCGGCAACGACGTGTCGGGCGAATTGGTCGTCACATCGCTGGGCGGGTTCAGCCACCTTCTGGTGCCGGTCCTGGCAGAGTTTCGTCAGGAATACCCCGACATCATCCTGCGCTACCTGACGGGCGACCGCCTGTTTCGGCTGGAATACGGCGAGGCGCATGTCGCCATCCGCGCCGGCCGCGCCCCGGATCAGCCGGACAACGTGGTGCAGCCCTTCTATACCCAGGCGCACACCCTCTATGCCGCGCAATCCTATATCGACCGGCACGGCTTGCCCGCGTCCGAGGACGAGTTCGACGAGCACTGGTTCGTCAGCGCAGACGATCCCAAGAACCGCGCGCCCTTCAACCAGTGGCTGCGTCAGACCGTGCCCGATGCGCGCATCATCTTTCGCAGCCAGGACGTACATGCCCAGCGCTGCGCCATCATCGAAGGCGCCGGCATCGGGTTTCTCAGCCGGGTGCTGGCCCACCAGCTCGGCGACCTGACCGAGGTCATGCCCGCACGCGACGAATGGTCCGCGCCGATCTGGCTGGTGACCCACATGGACCTGCACCGCACCACCAAGGTGCAGGCCTTCCTGCGCTTCCTCAAGGATCGCGCCAGGGCGTGGGAGGTCGAATGACCGACCGGCTGCGCGGCCATGCCGCGATGCTGGCCTTTTCCGGACTGATCGCCGGGTCCTTCGCCCTTGGCAGCATGGCCGCCCCGCATATCGCGCCCACCGCGCTCAACGCCGTGCGGTTCATCCTGGCCTCGGTCTTGCTGGGCAGCGCCGCCTGGGCCACCGTCGGCATTCCGCGTGCCACGTGGCAGGCGCCCTGGCGCTACCTGCTCTTGGGCGGGTCGATGGGGCTTTATTTCGTGATGATGTTCGAGGCGCTGAAAACCGCCGCCCCGGTCAGCGCGGCGGCGGTCTTTACCCTGACACCCATCATGTCCGGCCTTTTCGGCTATATCCTTCTGCGGCAGGTGATGACCCCGCGCATGGGCCTGGCACTGGCCATCGGCGCGGCGGGGGCGCTCTGGGTGATCTTCGACGCCGATCTTCAGGCGTTCCTGCGGTTCGAAATGGGCCGGGGCGAGATCATCTTCTTTTTCGGCTGCATTGCGCACGCGTTCTATACACCGTTGGTGCGCAAGCTGAACCGGGGCGAGCGACCCATCGTGTTTTCCTTCGGTGCCATGGTCGCCGCCGCCGGCCTGATCGCGCTGGCGGGCTGGTCCGACATGCGCAGCACGGATTGGCCCGGCCTGCCCGCCATCGTCTGGATCACCATCGTGTACACCGCGGTGGCGGCCACGGCGATCACCTTCGTGCTGCTGCAATACGCCTCGCTACGCCTGCCCAGCGCCAAGGTAATGGCTTATACCTATCTCACGCCCACGTGGGTGATCTGCTGGCAGGCGGCGCTGGGCCACGGACTGCCCCCGCCCCTGATCCTCGTGGGCGTCGGGCTGACCATCGTGGCGTTGGTCCTGCTGCTGAAGGACGAATAGCTACTCCGCCAGGTCCCGCGCCGCGTCGTAAAGCCGCCTGAATTCTTCGCCGAACGCGTGCTCGGGAACACGGCGCAGGAAATACTGCACCGTGCCGATCGGCGCCGGCAGTTGCACGTCCATCGTCATGGTGTTGCCCGCGCATGCATAGGTGATCGTCGGCTCGTACCGCTCCGCTCCCGCAACCGGTGCAGTCATGACATCACCATTGGCCGTCATCGTAAACATGGCCGGGGCGGAGCCTGCATCGCAGAAAGTGATCCGCCCAGCCTCGCCATTGATAAACCCCACCTGCGTCGGCGCGGCAAGGTCCAGCCGCACGTCCACGACATCGCCGGTCTCGACGAACGTATCGGTAAATTCCGTGGCTTGGTGAAACGGGAGCGTGTGATAGAACCCGTCATCGTAGATCGAGATCCCCAAGGCGGGCGACGCGCCCGCCGCGATTTCACGGATCACGTTATCGGGCACCATCCCCTGCAAAGCGTCCCGGATTCGCGCCGGCGCCGTGTTCTCGCCAACCCAATGTCCGATCATGCAGGGATCGCCCACCGGGGGTGGCGCGACACAGGCGTTCTGGGCCAGGCCAGGGGCGGCCCAAAGGGCCAGCATCAGGGTCAGGGCAGGTTTCTTCATCGCGCGTTTCTCCTGTTGGTCAGAGAAACCCGCCCGCCTCCAGTTTCCGCACAAGGCGGCGATAATCCATGGGTGGCGGCACGTCCTCTGACACCTGTCCGTCGTCCGTACGCAGCAGCGCGTTCATTTTTACCAGGTCTACGTCGCAAAACGCCTCGATCTGGTTGGCCAGTGCATCGAACGCCCCCTGCCGCCAGCGCCGCTGTATCAGGCCCACTCTCGTTCCGGGGCGCATCACGAACGGCGCAAGATGAAAGGCCGAGCCATCGGGCCCCACGATCTGCCGCGCGGCGGCATAGCGGGCGCATTGCTCCGGCACGCTGTGGCGCTGCGGATGCAGGATAGCGTAACCCGCCTTGCGCATCAGCCGCTCGATCCGCTCTTCCTGGTCCACCATCTGGCCCGCGCGTTTCAGCAGCGACCGCGACAGGTAGATCTTCTCGTCGCGCTCGGGCAGGACCGCCGCCTTAAGCCGTCCGCGGATGAACCGGCGAAACTCCGGCGTGCCGGTGACCCAATCGCGGTGCCCCATGCCCTGCGTCGGCACGTCCAGTTCCGCGACCCGCACAGGGGTTTGCACGAAATGCACCGGTAGGCCGTCACTCAGAAGGTCCACGAACGCCTTCAGCCGCCGCTGGAATACCGCCCCGAAATCAATGCCATGCATCGGTATCAGGACCAGCCCGTCATATCGCCCCCCGGCCACAGGCCAAAGCCGCGAGATGCATTCCAGCAGGAAATGCCCGAAATGATGGCGGCCTATTCCGATGAACAGGTGGCGCCCCGGCAGGGTCTCTGGCGTCTCGGGCAGGGGCGGCTGCGCGGTGAAGCGATTGGAGGAATAAAGCGTCCGCGACTGCTCCACAAAGCTGCCATCCGCCCGGAAAACTCCGCAGGCCAGTTCCCGGCCTTGCGACATTGGGACCACCTGCGCCTGTTCCACCGTCTCGACATGCGGCTCCGGCAAGACGCGCGGATCCAGCGCCGCGCCCGGCGCCGCGTCATCCATCATCGCGGAACTCTTTCGCCAGGAACTGTTCGAACGCATCCAGGTTCACCGCCTCGAACTGGCCGAAACTCTGCATCCAGATGCTGGCGTCGCGCAACGCGTCGGGCTCCAGCTTGCACCACACGACCCGGCCCCGCCGTTCCTGGCTGATCAGGCCGGCGCGGGTCAGGATGCCAAGGTGCTTCGAGACGGCGGCCAGCGACATCTCGAACGGCTCCGCCACGTCCGTCACGGCCATGTCATCCTCCAGCAGCATCGACAGGATCCTGCGGCGGGTCGGGTCGGCCAGTGCGGCGAATACTGTGTCGAGCGATTGGGCCATGGTGCACCGTTTAAGCCTTGTGACACTGGCGGCGTCAACTGTCTTGGGCCTTGGGACGGCATTGCGGACTCGACTCCGGTGCGTCAGCGCCCTAATTTGGAACATATCAAGAACATCTCCCCGCTGCTGATCCGGTCCCGCTGCCATGCCCGAACGGCGTATCCTTTCTGTCTGGTTCCCCCGGCTGGGGGCCGAACGGCTGTTGCGGCGGACCGGGCTGGATGCGGACGTGCCCTTTGCCGTGGTGCGCGACACCGGCCAGATGCAGGTACTTTGTTCCCTGTCGGGCGCGGCCGAGGCGGCGGGGCTGCGGGTGGGGCAGCCCTTGCGCGATGCCCATGCGATGTGCGCCACGCTGGTCACGAAACTGCAGAACCCGCATCAGGAGGCGGTGTTTCTGGCCAGCCTCGGGCGGTGGGCCGAGCGGCTGAGCCCGTGGGTGGCGACGCAGCCGCCCGATGCGTTGCTGCTGGATATCACAGGCTGTGCGCATCTCTTTGGCGGGGAAGAGGCGATGGCCCGGCAAATCGTTGAAGAGGCGTCACTTTTCGGGCTGACCTCGCGCTGCGGGCTGGCCGGCACGGTGGGCGCGGCCTGGGCGTTGGCGCGCTATGCCGGGGCTGTGCCGGGGGCAGATCGCAGTGGTGACGCCATCGACCAGGAAGCCCGCGCGACCCGCTCTCGAGCAGCCAAGCGGCGGCACTGGGAACGCGGCGGCGCCGCACCGGTGGCGGGCGTAAGCCGTTCAAATTCAACGCCGTTTTCCATCGCGCCGCCCGGGCAGGCGCGCACCTTCCTCTCCCCCCTGCCCATCGCCGCCCTGCGGCTGGAAGAAGAGCAGGTCGCGGCCCTGAACCGGCTGGGCCTGCGCAAGGTGGGCGACCTGCTGAACCAGCCGCGCGGGCCGTTGGCCCGGCGCTTTGGCCGGGGGCTTTTGCTGCGGATGGATCAGGCGGTGGGGGCGGCGCCGGAGCCGGTGTCGCCGGCGCGGGTGAAGCCCCGGCTGGCGACCCGGCTGACCCTGCCGGAACCCATTGGTTTGATTGATGATTTGCAGGCCGGTCTGGACCGGCTGGTGCCGCGGCTGTGCCAGCTTCTGGCGGACCAGGGACAGGGCGTGCGCAAGGTTCGGCTGGAGGCGTGGCGCGCCGATGGCAGCATGGGCTGGATCGAGACGGGGCTGGCGCGAGCGACGGATGAGCCCGACCGCATCCGGCCCCTGCTGGCCATACGGCTGGACGAGATCGACGCAGGCTTTGGCATCGACACGTTGCGCCTGATCGCGGCCGTCAGCGAGCCCATCCAGCACCGCACCGCTGCGGGTCATCTGGACGCCACCGCCGCCGCCCGGGACCGGCTGGCGCGGGACACGGCCGTGGAGGATCTGATCGGTCGAATCGGTGGGCGGATCGGGCTGGAGGCGATCACCCGCCTGCACCCGGCCAGCAGCCATATCCCTGAAAAGACGTCACAAATTCTGGCCGCCGCATGGTCCGAGCCGGCGGGGGACTGGCCCCGCCCCGCCACCCCGCGCCCCTTGCTGATGTGGTCGCCCGAGCCGGTCAACGCGCCGGATGCGCCGCACCTGCCGGCCGCGTTCCGGTGGCGCGGGCGGGCGCATGACCTGGCCGAGGCGAAGGGCCCCGAGCGGATCGCGCCGGAATGGTGGCTGGACGATCCGAACTGGCGGTCGGGGGTCAGGGATTACTGGCAGGTGACCACTGGCCAGGGGGAGCGGTTGTGGCTGTATTACGCCCATGGCGGGACGATGTCGTCGGGGTGGTTCTGCCAAGGGCGGTTTGCGTAGGCGAATCAAAAGGTTAAGGAGGCGGATTCGCCGAAAACGCGATGTCGGTATCACGTCGGTATTCAAGTGGTATGGCAGCGGTGCGATTTTTTGCGTTTCGCGTGGTTAACAGAGCGTGCGTATGGACGCGTGGGTTTTCACCCACCCTACGCGGAGATTTCGAACGGAGGAAGTCGCGGGTCACGCCCGGCACGGGGTGGAGGTAGACATCCCGGCACCGGCGGGCGGTGGCGGGGTGGAACCCCGCCCTACGTGGCGGTGCGAAGGTGTGACCGTCATCCCGGACTTGATCCGGGATCTCCGGGGCAGAGAGATCCTCGGGGCAGACCCGAGGATGACAGGAAAGAGATCAGCCGTAGTTGCCCTTCACCCGTTCCTTGGTCGGGTCGAAATGCGGATATGGCACGACCCTGGCCTTGAGGCGTTTCTGCAAGCCGTCCAATTGCCCCACCTCGATATCGGTGCCCGGCTCGGCATGCGTCACGTCCACGCGGGCCAGCGCGATGTTCTTGCCGAGGATGGGGGATTTGACGGCGGAGGTCACCTCGCCCACCTGCGCCTTGCCGATGCGGACGCAATCGCCGGGGCTGGCCACGCGGCCGCCTTCCAGTTCCAGCCCGACCATCTTGCGCTGCGGATGGGCCTTGCGTTCTTCCAGTGCTGCACGCCCGATGAAATCGTCGTTCTTGGATTTCAGCGGCACGGTGAAGCCGATGCCGGCCTCGAACGGGTCGGTCTGGTCGTCGAACTCGGAGCCTGCGAAGATCAGTCCCGCCTCGATCCGGATCATGTCGAGCGCCGCCAATCCAAGCGGTTTCAGCCCCATCGGCTCGCCCACTTTCCAGATCGTGTCGAACACCTCTTCGGCGTCCTTGGGGTGGCAGAAGATCTCGTAGCCCAGTTCGCCGGAATAACCCGCGCGGCCCACGACCACCGCGGTGCCGTCGAAATCGTTGAGACGCGCCGGGGTGAATCGGAACATGCCCAACTCCTCCAGCGTTGGATTGGCCGGGGCGGTCCAGATGATCTGTTTCAGGATATCGCGCGACAGCGGCCCCTGCACCGCCACGTTATGCAGCTGATCGGTGGAGTTGCGGACCCAGGCATTGAGGCCCAGTTTCTCGGCCTGTTCGCGAATCCAGAGCCCCGAGGTGTCGTTGCCGCCGATCCAGCGGAAGGCGTTGTCGCCCATGCGGAAGAGCGTGCCGTCGTCGATCATGCCGCCGTGCTCATAGCAGATGGCGGTATAGACCAGCTGCCCCACGGCCAGCTTCTTGACGTTGCGGGTGACGCAATATTGCATCAGCTCCTCGGCGTCGGGGCCGGTGACCTCGTACTTGCGCAGGGGCGACAGGTCCATGATCGCCGCCTTCTCGCGGCAGGCCCAGTATTCGCCGACCGTGCCGACCGAGGGGAAGCTGTTCGGCAACCAGTACCCGTTATACTCGACAAAGTCCCGCGTGTGCCTGGCAAAGCAATTGTGGAACCCGGTTTCCTTGGTGTGTTCCAAAGGCGCCTCCGCTGATTTTCTGTAGCCGATGGAGCGGCTAAAGCTGTTGGTTTCGGAATAGGTGCGGACCTGGATATCGGTGGGGTTCCAGCCGTTCGCCTCGTCCACGTCGCAGGGACAGGCCGTGGAGACGCAGACTAGGTCGGTGAGCGCACGCAGAAGCACGTAATCGCCGGGGCGCGACCACGGATCGTCCATGCCGATGGCGTTGGTCTCGTCCAGCATGGTGTTGAAGAAGAAGTTGATCGCGGGCCAGCCGGCGCGCGGGCGCACGCCGTATTGTTCGAGATCGCGGTTCATGTTCTCGGAACAGTTTACGTGGCCGGGATAGCCCAACTCCTCGTAATAGCGCGCGGTGCAGGCCAGGCCGAACGTGTCGTGCCGCCCGCAGGTGTCCTGCACGATCTCGACCAGCGGCTCCTGATCGACGTTCCAGTACTTCGCGAAGATGCCCGGCTGCGGGTAGAGCGAGCCCATCAGGGTGCGCGTCGTGGTCGGGTCAATCTCGCGGTCGAGGCCCTTGTCGAGCGAGCGCAGCGAGAAGGCCTGAAAGTCCGAGCATTCGCGGCCCTGCACGTCCAGCACCTGGATGAACTGGCCTTTCTGCACGTGGTAGGATTTCGCCTCGCCCGGCTGGATGTTGATATCGTGGATCGGATCGGCCAGCGGGTCGGGCGGCATGTGCCCGCCCTTGGCGATGCCGGGATCGGCGCGGCGGATATAGAGGATGAGGTCGGTGGGCGGGGCCTGCGTGCCCGGGTCCATAGGGCCGCCGGGGGCGGCGACGATCAAGAGGCCGTCGCTGTCGGCGTGGAAGGTCGCCATCTCACCGGCGCGGGAGCCTTCGGAGAAGACCTTGATGCATTGCGCATCGCCCAGCTTGAACCCGGCCCGGTCGAGCGCCGAGGCGACGCGGCGGCCAGAGACCGAGCCGTTGTCGAGAACTGAAAGCACGCCATCGGGGCGGCCGTGGCTGGAGGCGCCGAGGCGGCCGGGGTCGGACTTGCCGTCGGGGGTGAAAAACACCATCTCGCCGGGTTGCAGCCCCTGGAAATCCAGCACGGAAATCTCGTCGCCGCGATAGATCGGCACGGCGCGCGAGCCGCCGCCCGGAATGGGGTGGCGTTCGGTGCCGTGGGGCAGGATGGGCAGGCCCGGCGTGATGACGCCGGCGCGTTCATACGGGGTCTCGAAGACAGGCTTAACGGTCATGGATGTGCCTTTTATCACTCGTGAATTGTAGCATCAATCGAGGCCCAGCGCCCGTCTGCGGCGGTTGGCCCAGCTGAGGATCGCCATGTCGAAGGTCAACGCCATGAGCGAGACATTGATCCCGAGGACGAAGTTTTTCCCCAGGTCGGTGCCCGCCAGCGTGCGCTGAAGCTCTTGCCCAAGGTCCTGCGTGCCGATGAAGGCCGCGATGATGACCATGAAGAAGGCGAACATGATCCCCTGGTTGAAGCCGACGGCCATGGTGGGCATGGCCAGCGGCAGTTGCACCGATGTCAGTTTCTGCCAGCGGGTGCAGCCGGCCATGTCGGCGGCCTCGGTCATTTCGGCGGGCACGCTGCGCAGCCCCTCGATGGTGTAGCGGGTGAGCGGGACCATGGTGAAGATCACGATGGACAGCACCACGGTGGTGTCGGTGATCCCGAAGAGCATGATCGCGGGCAGCAGGTAGATGAAGCTGGGGAAGGTCTGCGCGGTGTCGCAGGCCAAGAGCATCCGCTCGGACCATTTTTCCGACCGCGCGGCGAGGATGCCGATGGGAATGCCGATCAGCATCGAGATCGCCATGGCCGAGAGCACCGAGTAGAGCGTGATGACCGAGCGGTCCCACCAGCCAGAGAAGGCGACGATGGAGAAGAAGATCGCGGCGTAGATCGCCGGTTTCTTGCCGCCCACGCCATAGGCGAAGGCCACCACCAGCAGGATGAAGGCCGAAGTTGGAATCCACAGAAGCGCGTCGCGGAAGGGGATCAGGACCCAGACGTTCAGCACATAGCGGATGGTGCCGGTGATCGCCTCGACCAGGTCGAGATTGAGAAAGGTTTCGAACACGCCGTCGATCTCGCGCCCCATGGACAGCGATTGGCGGCGGCCGACCTCGTTCAGGATCTCGATCGGTTGCGCCAGCAGGTAGAGCCCGGCGAAGACCAACACCGACAGGACGGTGTACTTGTAGCGAATGTAGAAGGGCGTGTCCTTCGGGTGATGCTCGGGCAGCTTGCGCACCCACGCCTTTGACAGGCGGTCGAGGGTGATGGCGACCAGCACGATGGTGATCCCGATCTCGAAGGAGCGCCCGAGTTTCAGGCTGTTCATCATGGCGAGCAGTTTGCCGCCCAGGCCCGGCATGCCGATGAAGGCGGTCAGAACCACCATGGCGAGGCAGAGCATGATGACCTGGTTCACGCCGACGAGGATCTCGGTGCGGGCCGAGGGGATGAACACCTTTGTCAGCATCTGCCAGCGCGAGGCGCCGGACATCTTGCCGGCCTCGACGATCTCGGGCGAGACCTTTTTCAGGCCCACGGTCGTCATCAGGATCATCGGCGGGGTGGCATAGATCGTGGTGGCGATGGCCCCCGCGGTGGGGCCGACCTTGAAGAAGATCACCGCCGGAAGAAGGTAGGTGTAGAAGGGCAGCGTCTGCATGACGGCCAGCAGCGGCTTGATCGCGTTGTCGAACCACTTGTATTTCCACGCCGTGATGCCGATGACGAGGCCCACGAAAAAGCCCAGCGGGGCGGCGACCAGCAGCACCGACAGGGTCTGCATCGTCAGTTCCCACTGGCCCATGAAGGCGGTCCAGACGAACGTGCCCCCCGCAAGCAGCGACAGTTTCCAGCCGCCCAAGTAATAGCCGATCACGGCGGCCAGCCCTGCCACGGCGGCCCACGGGATGGGGTCGGCCATGTAGGGCCAGCGATACTTGCCCTCCAGCAGGTTGGCGGTGACGCCCAGCAGGAACTCCAGCGGGCCCTCGGCGAACCAGCGGGTGATGTAGATCAGGCCAAAGCGCCCCTCCTGCATGTCGCCGGTGATGACGTCGAAGAACGCATCCAGCCACGTCGCCAGCGGCGGGATCCATGCTTCGGGCAGGCGGACGAGAAAATCCGGCAGAACGGGCTTGGCCGCGCAGAGCAGGATCGCGGCCACCAGCAGCGCCACCAGCACGGGGTCGCGGGTCGCGCCGGGCTGGCGCATCGACAGCGAGGTTCGCGTGGCGTTGGTGGCGACGTCAGCCATTGGCGCTGTCCCCCAGAAGCACCTCCAGCGCCTCTTGCCGGGCCATCACGCCCATGATCCTGCCGTCCTTGCCCGCCACCGGCAGATGGTCGCGCGGGTCGCTGACAAGCTGGCGCGCTATCTGGTGTATGGTGCGGTCGCCCGCGATAGCCTCGCCCTCGACGGCGTGGCCGTTGATGGGTTTCGCCAGAACGCTGGCGTGCACGACATGTGCTTTGTCCACGTCCTCGGTGAACTTGCGCACGTATTCGGTCTGCGGGTCCAGCACGATCTGGTCGGGCGTGTCGCATTGCTCGATCGCGCCGTCCTTCATGATGGCGATGCGGTCGGCCAGGCGCAGCGCCTCGTCGAAATCGTGGGTGATGAAGACGATGGTCTTGCCCAGTATCGCCTGAAGCCGCAGGAACTCGTCCTGCATCTCGCGTCGAATGAGCGGGTCGAGCGCGGAAAACGGCTCGTCGAGGAACCAGATATCCGGCTCGATGGCAAGGCTGCGGGCGATGCCGACGCGCTGTTGCTGGCCGCCGGAGAGCTCGCGCGGGAAATAGTCCTCGCGGCCTTCCAGCCCCACCAGCTTGATGACTTCCAGTGCGCGTTCGCGCCGCGCATGCTTGTCCTGGCCGCGCATTTCCAGCGGGAAGGCCACGTTTTCCAGCACGGTGCGGTGCGGCAAGAGGCCGAAGGACTGGAAGACCATGCCCATCTTGGAGCGGCGCAGTTCGATCAAGTCCTTCTCTGGCAGGGCCATGATGTCCTGCCCCTCGACCTCGATCGTGCCGCCGGTAATGTCATGCAGGCGGGAAAAACAGCGCACCAGCGTGGACTTGCCCGATCCGGAAAGCCCCATGATGACCAGCATCTCGCCCTTGGCGACCTCGACCGACACGTCCTTGACCCCGGCGATGTAACCGTCGGCGCGGATATCCTCGTACCCGTGCCCCGCAGGCATGGATTTCAGATAGCGGCGCGGGTCGGGGCCGAAAAGCTTCCACGCGTTGCGGCAGGAAATGACGGGGCTGTCCGAGGTCATGAGAGGCGCTGGTCCTTGAATTGACGCCGGCGGTGCGACCCGCCGGCAAGGCCCTGCCCGGCGCATCACCGGACAGGGAAAGGCGAAGAGGTCAGGTGTCGCCACCGGGCAGCCAGCCCTTCCAGACGTCCTCGTTGTCTTCCAGCCAGATCTCGGCGGCTTCCTCGGGCTCGTAATCCTCGATATCCACCAGCTTGGCCATCTCGGCGATCTGGGCATTGGTGAAGGAGATCTTGGTCAGCACCTCGTAGGCGTTTGGCCACTTGTCCTGCATCCCGTCCCAGGCGGCCTTTTTCAGGTAGCCATCGGCGGGGTTGCCGCAATCATAGAGCGCGTCGGGGTTGGGGCCCTTCGCGGGGTCGGTGTCGCAGCCGTCTTCCCATGCGGGGAATTCGACGAACTCACCGGGCCAGACGGCCTCGGCGAAGTTGGGCGTCCAGTTGAAGACCAGGATCGGGGTCTTGTCTTCCTCGGCCGACGCGATATGCGCCCAAAGCGCGGCGGCGGACCCGGCGTTCTTCACGACATAGTTCAGATCGAGCGCCTCGGCGCGTTCCTTGCCGTGCTTGAGCCAGTCGACCGGACCGTCGAGGAACAGGCCCTTGTCGCCGGTTTCGGGCGTGGCGAACAGCTCGGCGCAGTCGTTGAGCGCCTTCCAGTCGGGCAGGCCCGGGCAGGCGTCCTTGGTCCAGGACGGGTACCACCAGTCCTCGCGCGTGACGGCATCGTGGTCGCCCGCGTCGTGCAGGCCGCCCTTTTCCAGCGCCTCGCGGAACGACGCGCCGAACGCGCCTTCCCAGACTTCCAGTTCCAGCGTCACGTCGCCAAGGCGGATCGATTCGTAGACCGCTTGGCTGTCGGTCGTGACGAATTCGACGTTGTTGCCCATCTCCTCGAAGATCTGGCCCACGGCGTGGCTCATCACGATCTGGCTGGACCAGTTGTGCAGCGGGATGACGATGGGTTCGGAACTGTCCTCGGCGGCGATGCCTGCCGTGGCGGACGCCATGGCGATGGCCGTCGCGGACATCAATGCTTTGATTTTCATGTTAACTCCCAGTCGGTTGCATGGGCCTGATTCTGTGTGCCGGCCCTTTGTTGGAGTGGGAAGTATCGCGCAGGTGCAGAAAAATTCTGATTATAAACTTTTTGTGCCATGCCTCTAGAAATGTTTGGCAAACGGGGATGGGCGCGGCTAGGCTCGGGCCGTTGTCCCGAGTTTGAGGAGTGTGAAGGATGCTGCGCAATCGCGCCGTGCTGCCGCGCCTTGACTACCTGCTGGCCTTCGAGGTGGCCGCGGAGCTGGAAAGCTTTGCCGCGGCGGGCAAGGAACTGAACGTCTCGGAAACCGCCATCAGCCGCAAGATCCGGCTGCTGGAGCAGCATTATCAGTGCGCGCTCTTCGTGCGCGGGCACCGCTCGGTGCGGCTGACGGATATGGGGCGCAAGCTGCTCTCGGGGATCACGCCGGCGCTGAAGACTTTGGTGCGGGTGTCCGAAGACATGTGCGCGGAGTTGGAGAAAAGCACGGTGCGTCTGGCGGCGACGAACTCGGTCTCGTCGCTGTGGCTGATGCCGCGGCTGCGGGCGTTTCACGAGGCGAATTGCAATATCACCATCGCGCTTACGTCGTCCGACGTGGACGAAGAGTGCCTGGCCGAGGACATGGACCTTGCGATCCTGCGCGGCGAGGGCGACTGGCCGGGATTCGAGGCGACGCGGCTGTTCGGCGAGACGGTGTTTCCGGTCTGCGCGCCGGGCTACCTGAAGGGGCAGGCGCGGATCGACAGCATCGCGGCGCTGCGCCAGCACGACCTGATCGAGGTCAGCAACAACCACACCGAATGGCTGAACTGGCGCACCTGGCTGGACCACAAAGGCGCCGACCCCGACACGGTCCGTCCGTCGGCGTCGGTCAACACCTATCCGCTGGCGATCCAGGCGGCGCGGGACGGGTTGGGCATCGCGCTGGGATGGGGGCATCTGGTGGACCATCACCTGCACTCGGGCGACCTGGTCCGGCCGATGGGGGGCGAGCATGTGCGCACGCGCTCGGGCTATTACCTGTTGCGGCGGCAGGGCCTGGAGCCGCGCAACGAAAGCGCCATCGTGGCGCATTGGCTGCTGCAGGAAAGCGCCGCACGGCAGAGATACGCGGCGGAATGAGACGCGGGGCGTCTTGCAGATTATTCTGCGAATAATCTGCGCCCCAGAAAATTAGTACGAATTTTCTGGGGCTTACCGTTTTTTCAGAACGGCGGGCGCAGGACCGCGTGAAGGTAGGTGCGGGTTTCGCCCACCATCTCCTCGGCCAGGGACAGCGCCGTGGGCCAGGGCGGGTCGAGCGTGGCCTCGACCTCGCCGATGTCGAAGGTCAGGGTCGCGTCGTGACGGCGCGCCAGGCGCTGCATGCGTTCATTCTCGCGCAGGCACATCATGTAGAGCGAGCGCACGCCGCGGTTCTGCGCCGCCGCGAGCATACGCACGAAGAGCGCATCGCCGATGCCTTCGTGCTGCCAGTCGGGATCGACACTGAGCGCGATCTCGGCCCTGACGGGCCAGCTGTTGAGCAACATCCGCAATTCGCCGACGCCGTGCAGATCACCCTCGACGAAGGCGCCGTACACGACGCTGTCGAGGCCAAGTACGGTCTCGGCATAGCGCGTGACGAACTCATCGGTCACGCTGGCGCCAAAGCGCAGACGGCGGGTCTCCGGGTCGAGCCGGGCGAAATGGTCCAGCAAGAGCCGCTTGTCCGCCGGCCACAGACGGCGAATATCGGGTTTTATCAGTATCTTGTCGTGGTTGACGTCGGCATTCATCGTCATGGACTCCTTGGCGCGGGCCAGGCCCGGGCCGGGATGTCCTCCCTGCCCGGAAAATAATGCCGCGGCGCGGCATTTTCCATGAAGTTTCGATGAAACCGTTAATTTACGTGACGGCAGGCCGGCGCCTTTCTCAGCCGGCCGCCCGGATCAGCTCGTCGAGATGCACCGCCCCGCTGGCCGCGAGCGCGCGCAGATCGTAGCCGCCTTCCAGGCTGGAGACCACGCGGCCCTTGCACTGCTCGGCCGCGATTTCGCACAGGCGACGGGTGACCCAGGCAAAATCGTCCTCGCGCAGGTTCAGGTTGGCCAGCGGGTCGTCGGCATGGGCGTCGAAGCCGGCCGAGATCAGGATCAGTTCGGGCCTGAATTCTTCCAGCCGGGGAAAGACCTGGCCCTCGTATTCCTGCCGGAAGCCCTGCCCCGCCGTGCCCGGCGCCAAGGGCACGTTCAGCACGTTATCGTGGTCGCCGGTCTCGTGCGCGCCGCCCGAGCCGGGCCAGAGCGGCATCTGGTGGGACGAGATGAAGAGCGCGCGCGCCTCGCCGCGCAAAAGGTCCTGCGAGCCGTTGCCGTGGTGCACGTCGAAATCCACCACCGCGACGCGGGACAATCCGTGACGCTCCAGCGCGTGTTTCGCGGCAATCGCGACGGTGCCGAAGAGGCAGAAGCCCATCGGCGTCGCGGTCTCGGCGTGGTGGCCCGGCGGGCGCATGGCGACGAAGGCGTTGCCGACCTCGCCCGCCATCACCTTGTCCACGGCCAGCATCGCGCCGCCCACGGCGCGCGACGCGCAGTTGTATGAGCCGGGCGACAGCCACGTGTCGCCATCGAGTTGGTTGAAGCCCTGCTCCGGGATCGCCTCGCGGATCATGGTCACGTAATCCTGCGGGTGACAGAGCGTCAGGTCGGCGTCCTCGGCCAGCGGCGCCTCGGCGCGGACCACGTCCTTGCCCTCGAGCGCGGGCCACAGGTGTTCCAGCCGTGCCACGCGTTCGGGGTGACCGTCGGGTGTGACGTGGTTGAGGCCATCCTCGTGGGTGACTAGTAGCGTGGACATGGGCGCGGCTCCTCCTCTTTGACTAAGTTCCGGGCGGCGACGGGGCCGCGCCGAATGTTCACAACAGCTTAGAGGCCATGCGGCCACTGTCCAGCGCGACTTGTCCACAAGCGGCGGGCGTGTAAGGTATTCTCATGGAAGAGGACGCCACCGACACCGCAACCGGCGAAGAGGCCGGCATGAGCTCGCCCGTCGAGGCGACGCCGGACCCGACGAACGACGCGATCGAGCAGGCGCAGACCATCGCCATCGGGCTGTGGGAGCAGGCGCAGCTGTTCGTGGCGGGGCTCTTGCGGCCGTGGAGCCTTTACCAGGTGGGGATCATCCTGGGGCTGTGGGTCGCGGCGACGATCCTGGCGCGGATCTTCGGCCCGCACCTGCACAACTGGATGCGCAACCGCGAAGGCTGGCCCAAGTGGAGGATGCGGTTCCTGGTGATGGTGCACCGGCGGCTGCGGCTGATCTTCATGGTACTGATGATCTGGCCGGTCTACTGGATCATGCAGGAGGTCACGTGGCCCAGCCGATCCTACCTGATCGGGGTCATGGCGAGCCTTGCCACCGCGTGGCTGGTCATCGCCATCGTCACACGGCTGATCGTCAACGCGTTCCTGCGCGGCATGGTGCGCTATGCGGCCTGGACATGGGTCACCCTGTCGATCCTCGGCCTTACGGACGAGACGATCCAGATCCTCGACAGCGCGGCGATCGACCTGGGCGAGATGAGACTATCGGTCTGGATGGTGCTTCAGGCCATCGCGATGATCGCCTTCCTGATGTTCCTGGCGCGGTTCGTGTCCACAACCTCGGCCTCGCGCATCCGGTCGAACAAGGACATCTCGCCGTCGATGCAGGTGCTGGCGGTGAAGGTCATGCAGATCCTGCTCTACGGCGCCGCGTTCTTTATCGGTCTGCGCGTCGTGGGGGTGGATCTGACCGGGCTGGCGGTGCTGTCGGGCGCCATCGGCGTCGGCCTTGGTTTCGGCCTGCAGAAGGTGGTGTCGAACCTGGTGTCGGGCGTGATCATCCTGCTGGACAAGTCGATCAAGCCGGGCGACGTGATCAGCCTGGGCGAGACTTTCGGCTGGATCAACAGCCTTGGCGCGCGGTACGTGTCGATCACCACGCGGGACGGCAAGGAATACCTTATTCCGAACGAGGACCTGATCACCGGACAGGTGGTGAACTGGTCGCATTCCAACGAGTTCGTGCGGCTGGATATCTATTTCGGCACAGCTTATGGCGACGACCCGCACCTGGTGCGCCGCGTGGCGATCGAGGCCGCCAAGGGCGTGGAGCGTGTGCTGGCCTTCAAGGCACCTGTCTGTCACATCGTGGGGTTTGGCGACAGCAGCGTGGATTACATCCTGCGCTTCTGGATCAGCGACCCGACGGGGGGTCTGACGAATATCCGGGGCAATGTGTACCTGGCGCTGTGGGACGCGTTTCAGGAGAACGGGATTTCCATCCCCTTCCCGCAGCGCGAGGTCAAGGTGCTGGAAGGCTCGGAACTGGGCACGCGGGCGTTGGACGGGGCCGAACCGGGCAAAGCGACGCAGCGCGGGGCGGCCGAGGAATAAGGCCCCTGAGCGGGGTGTTGGCGGGCCGAAAGGAGAGTTTCCATCACCCAGACCCTGACCCTGCAATCGCGGCAGAGCGTCACTCATGACACGGGTGGGGGGTCACGCCCTTCATGTCGATCCTGCGCAAGCGTGCGAAGGAGCGAGATCTGGACGGGTGCCAGCTGATCTGTTCCCAACAAGGCCGAGAAGGATATCACCCTGCGCGAGGAATGGGGGCAGATGCAGGGCCTGAAGGTCGATCATGTTCTGCCGGAGAAGGACGCGGGACGCTGTGAGGGAGTTGGGCGTTCCCGACGACCGCATCCATACCGAGGCCGGCTGGTAAAGGTTGCATCTTCGGCGCGGCCCGCCGAAGGCTGCGCCGGTGCGCTGTTGTTCGTTGCGGCGTGTACGGACACGAAATGCCAATCGGTGAAAGCCTTCATTGAATTGTGACAGACGGATTGCTATTTTGAAAACAGGCCCGGCACCGGGGCGGATCGGTGCGTAGTAGAAGGAGGACAATGTCCTGTCTCTTACAATCGACGCGGCCCCTGCCGCTGAACGGGGCGCAGCCTTGAGCGCGTCCGACATGGCGACAAGCAGTGACGCACAGCTTGCGCGCATCCTTTCCGCACTCGACGAAGACAAGGCCGAAGAGATCGTGCAGATCGACCTTCGCGGCAAATCCGCGATCGGCGACTACATGGTGATCTGCTCGGGCCGGTCCTCGCGCCAGGTGACGGCCATCGCCGAAAAGCTTTCGGAGCGGCTGAAGTCCGAGATGGGCGTGCTGACCAAGGTCGAGGGCAAGGACGCGGGCGACTGGGTGCTGATCGACACGGGCGACGTGATCGTCCATGTGTTCCGCCCCGAGGTGCGGGACTTCTACCAGCTTGAGAAGATGTGGCTGCAAGGCCACGAGGCAGCCAAGGCCGCCAAGAGCTGAATGCGCGTCCATATCTGCGCGGTGGGCCGGATGAAGGCCGGCCCGGAACGCGCGTTGCTCGATGATTACCTGGCCCGGTTCGACCGGACCGGCCGCGCCCTGGGGCTTGGCCCGGCAGAGATGCACGAGGTCGAGGACCGCAAGGGCGGCGGCATGGACGCCGAGGCGGAGCTGCTGGAGCGCGCCTTGCCCAAGGGGGCCGTGATCGTGGCGATGGACGAGCGCGGCAAGCTGCTGTCCTCGCCTGACTTTTCCGACAAGCTGGCCGGTTGGCGCGACACGGGTCGCGGTGATGTGGCTTTCGTGATCGGCGGTGCCGACGGGATCGCGCCCGCGCTGCGCGACCGGGCGGAGTTCACGCTGTCCTTCGGCAAGATGGTCTGGCCGCACATGCTGGCCCGGGTGATGCTGGCCGAACAGCTCTACCGCGCGGCCTCGATCCTGGCGGGAGCGCCCTATCATCGGGCGTGACCTGGCGGAGTGGCTGCGCCACGCTCTTTGCATGTATGAGGGGCGCTGCCCCTCAAACTCCCCGGGATATTCCCGGCCAGAGGAAGCGGGCAAGAAAGCGGTTCACCCCCCGGGCGAGACGGGTTAGAAGCGGCCAAGGATTCAGGAGGCAGGATTGAGCGCGCCCAAACCCGTAGTTCTGTGTATTCTCGATGGTTGGGGGCTGAGCGAGGAGCGCGAGGCGAACGCGCCCCTGCTGGCCGCGACACCGCATTTCGACGGCCTGATGCAGAGCTGTCCCAATGCCACGCTGGTCACCCACGGACATGACGTGGGCCTGCCCGAGGGGCAGATGGGCAATTCGGAGGTGGGACATCTGAATATCGGCGCGGGCCGGGTGATCGAGATGGACCTGCGGCGCATCGACCGGGCGATCGAGACCGGCACCTTCGGCGACCTGCCCGGCATCATCCGGTTCGCCGAAAAGGTCAAGGCGGCGGGCGGCACGGCGCACCTGCTGGGCGTGCTGTCGGACGGCGGCGTGCACAGCCATATCGGTCACATGATCGCCGCCGCCAACGCGCTGACCGCGCGCGGCCTGCCGGTGGCCATCCATGCTTTCACCGACGGGCGCGACGTGGCGCCGACCTCGGCCAAGGTCTATCTAGAGGCGCTGCGGGCGGCCCTGCCCCTGGGCGCGCGGATCGCCACCGTGTCGGGACGGTATTACGCGATGGATCGCGACAACCGCTGGGACCGGGTGAAGCTGGCCTACGAGGCGCTGGCCCACAGCGAAGGCTATACCGCCGACACCGCCGCCACCGGCATCGACGACGCCTATGCCAAGGGCCGCACCGACGAGTTCATCAAGCCGCGCGTGCTGGGCGATTACCAGGGCATGAAGGACGGCGACGGTTTGCTTTGCCTGAACTTCCGGGCCGACCGGGCGCGCGAGATCCTGGCCGCCTTCGCCGACCCCGAGTTCGACGATTTCGACACCGGCAGGCGCCCGGCCTTTTCCTGTGTCAGCGGGTTCACCGAGTATTCGCGCCAGCACAGCCGGTACATGGACTGCATCTTTCCCGACGAACAGCCGGTCAACACGCTGAGCGCGTGGCTGGCGCAGCATGGCAAGCGCCAGTTCCACACCGCCGAGACCGAGAAATACCCGCACGTCACCTTTTTCCTGGCCGGCGGGCGCGAGACCCCCGAGGAGGGCGAGGCGCGGTACATGGCCGCCTCGCCCAAGGTGGCCACCTATGACCTGCAACCCGAGATGTCGGCGGGCGAGGTCACCGACCATCTGGTGGGGGCCATCGAAGAGGGGTACGATTTCATCGTGGTGAACTATGCCAACCCGGACATGGTGGGCCATACCGGCGACCTCGATGCGGCGATCCGGGCCTGCGAGGCGGTGGATGCGGGGCTGGGCCGCGTGCTGGAAGCGCTGGACTCGGCAGGCGGCGCGATCATCGTCACCGCCGATCACGGCAATTGCGAGACCATGATCGACCCGCTGACCGGCGGGCCGCACACCGCACACACCACCAACCCGGTGCCGGTCATTGTCAGGGGCGCACCCGAGGGCGCGCGGCTGCGCGACGGGCGGCTGGCCGATCTTGCGCCGACGGTGCTGGACCTGATGGGCCTGCCCAAGCCCGAGGAGATGACCGGGCAGAGTCTGCTGCGATGATCCGCGCGGGGTTTCTGTCGCTGGCGCTTTTGGCCGCCACGCCCGCCCCGGCGCAGGACCCGGGCGCGGATGCGCGCGCGGCGTCGGACCGGCTGAACCGGGCCGCCGCGCTGATGGAGGCCGCCGACGGAGCGGCCAACCGCGTCAAGGCGCTGACCGAGGTTGTGGGCGCCTACGAGGACGGGCTGGAAGCGATGCGCGAAGGGCTGCGCCGCGCCGCCATCCGCGAAGAGGCGCTGTCGCGCCGGCTGCAGTCGCGCGAGGACGAGATCGCCCGCCTGCTGGGCGCGTTGCAAAGCATGGCGCAATCCGAGGGGCCGGTGCTGTTGTTGCATCCCTCGGGCCCGATCGGCACGGCGCGGTCCGGCATGATCCTGTCCGACGTGACCCCGGCGCTGGAGACCCGCGCCGCCGCGCTGCGGGCCGAACTGGAGGAAGTGACCGTCTTGCGGACCTTGCAGGAAAACGCGCTGGACACGCTGCGCGAGGGGCTGCAAGGCGCGCAGGAGGCCCGCACCGCGCTGAGCCAGGCGATTGCCGACCGCACCGGCCTGCCCCGCCGTTTCAACGAGGACCCGGTCAAGACCGCGCTGCTGGTGGCCTCGACCGAAACGCTGGAAGGGTTCGCCAGCGGTCTGAGCGAGATCGCGGTGGACGAGGTGCCCGGCTCGCTGCCCGGTATCGACGCCCGCAAGGGCAGCCTGCGCCTGCCGGTCGAGGGGCGCATCCTGCGCCGGGCCGGAGAGGCCGACGCCGCCGGAATCGTCCGCCCCGGCATCGTGATGGCCGCCCGCCCGCGCGCGCTGGTGACCACCCCCGCCCCCGCGACGCTGCGCTATCGCGGCGAATTGCTGGACTACGGCAATGTGGTCATCCTCGAGCCGCAGGCGGGCCTCCTGATGGTGTTTGCCGGGCTCGACGTGGTCTATGGCGAGATCGGCGAGGTTCTGCCGGGCGGCAGCCCCATCGGCCTGATGGGAGCGCCAGAGGGCGCGGACGGGCAAGGCACTAACGCTCTCTTGATCGAGAATGGCAAAGATGCGGGTGCGTCCCGGACCCAAACACTTTATATAGAAGTCCGAGAAGAAAACGAACCTGTCGATCCGGAGACCTGGTTCGAGACAAGCGAAGGATGAGCAACCCGATGAAGAAGTTTCTGATCGCCGCCCTCGTCGGCAGCCTGACCGGCGCGGTCGTGACAACGCAGGTCGCGGCGCCGCTTTTGGCGCAGGAGGCGGCCAAGACGACGAATGTTTACGAACAACTTGATCTCTTTGGTGATATTTTCGAGCGCATCCGCTCGCAATATGTCGAGGAGGTGGACGAGGGCGAACTGATCGAGGCCGCGATCAACGGCATGTTGACCTCGCTCGACCCGCATTCCAGTTACCTCAGCCCTGACGACGCCGCCGACATGCGGGTGCAGACCCGCGGCGAGTTCGGCGGCCTTGGCATCGAGGTCACCCAGGAGGACGGATTCGTCAAGGTGGTGTCGCCCATCGATGGCACCCCGGCGGAAACCGCGGGCATCGAGGCCGGCGATTTCATCACCCATGTGGACAATGAAAGCGTGCTGGGCCTGACCCTGGACGAAGCGGTGGAGATGATGCGCGGCCCGGTGGGCAGCGAGATCATCATTACCGTGGTCCGCGAAGGCGAAGCGGAGCCGTTCGACGTCTCGATCGTGCGCGACACGATCAAGCTGACGGCGGTGCGGGTGCGCACCGAACAGCAGAGCGTCGTTCTGCGGGTGACGACGTTCAACGACCAGACGTTCCGCAACCTGGAAAGCGGTCTGGCCGAACAGATCGAGGAAGCCGGCGGCATCGACAGTATCAGCGGCATCGTTCTTGATTTGCGCAACAACCCGGGTGGCCTGTTGAACCAGGCGATCGAGGTGGCCGACGCCTTTCTTGAAAAGGGCGAGATCGTTAGCACGCGGGGGCGGCTGGTCGACGATGGCGAGCGGTTCAACGCCAAGCCGGGCGACCTGGCCGAAGGCAAGCCGATCGTGGTGCTGATCAACGGCGGCTCGGCCTCGGCGTCGGAAATCGTCGCCGGCGCGTTGCAGGACCATCGCCGGGCCATCGTGGTGGGCACCAAGAGTTTCGGCAAGGGCTCGGTCCAGACGGTCATGCCACTGCGCGGCGACGGCGCGATGCGCCTGACCACGGCACGGTATTACACGCCCTCGGGCCGCTCGATCCAGGCTCTGGGCGTCAGCCCGGACATCGTGGTGGAACAGCCTCGCCGCGAAGAGGAGACCGAAGAAGAGGAAGAGGAAGGCGCCGCCAACCGCTTTGGCCGGTCCGAGGCCGACCTGCGCGGGCGGCTGGACAATGATAGCCTGAGCGAGGACGAGATCCGCCAGATCGAGGAAGAGCGCGAAAAGGCCGAGGAAGCCGCCGAACTGCGCGAGGAGGACTATCAGCTGGCCTACGCGATCGACATCCTCAAGGGCCTGACGGCGCTGGGACCGCAATACGACTGAGCCGGTCGAACACCGAAAGAATGCGCGGGCGGGGATAATCCCCGCCCGTTTTCGTATTACGCTGCGCCATGCCCGACTTGCGCCGCCCCTCCCCCCGAGACGTCGCCGACCTCACGGCGCTGTGCCTGCGGTCCAAGGCCTATTGGGGGTAGGACGCGGCGTTCATGGCCGCCTGCGTGCCGGTGCTGACGCTGACCGAGTCGGAGTTGCGGAACACCCCGACCATGACCGAGGTCGACGGCGAGACGCTGCTGGGCATGGTGCAGGTCTCGAACGGGAATGACGGCTGATACCTGCAAAAGCTTTTCGTCGATCCCGCGCATATGGGCGCGGACACGGGGCGGCGGCTGTTCAGATGGACGGTCAGGACGGCCCGCGACATGCGCGCGCGCGAGATGATCGTCGAGGCCGACCCCGGCGCGGTGCCGTTCTATATCGCCATGGGCTGTCGCGCGGCAGGCAGAGCCCCGTTCGAGACGATCCCGGGCTTGATGCTGCCGCGCCTGATGTACGATCTGCGGTATGCCCCACAAAATCCGTACGAATTTTGTGGGGCTGCAACTTCAGAGCGTCGAAAAGTTGATCGATACGTAAAGCAACTCCGCCCCGTCGCCGCTGAAGGTGGCTGATACGCTCATGCCGTAGGGTGTCGCCCGTAGACTGCGCCGGATCACCCCCGTCGTGGGAAAGCGTGGACCGTTCCGGCGGATCGACCAACCGCCGCCCACCCGCAGCTTGCCGTCATGCGTGCGGTGGGGTTGATATACCCCGGCCCCGGTACCGACGCACCGGCCCGTCAGAAGCCAGTAGAAAAGGAAAAACAGCGGCAATATTCCCAGAAGGACGTTGACTTGGCCCAGCGGCACCGCGATCACGATAACCGCGAGGGCCAAGACATGAGATGTGGCCCGCAGGCCATCCCGGTTCCAGGCCCACCGATCGATCACATAGAGAGTGGCCGTCGCGGCGGTAATGACCAGAAAGGTCACAGGAAACACGAACATGAGTGGAAAAAGAACGCCCCCTGCCCTGTGCGTTTAGTGAATCTCTGGATCGCCCCAAAGCCCCCCTGCCACCATCGCTGCCGCGAAGAGGGACAGGATGACGGGTGCGTGCGGCACCCGGTCGGTACTGGTCATGGTAGAGTCTCCGCGTCGCGCCCCTGCGCAGAGCATAGGTCTGGATTGGACGGAGAGCAGGTCAGGAAACCCCTGACCCCGGGCTCGCCGCTGCCGCGCCTGGTGTACACTCTGCGATAGGCCCCACAAAATTCGTACGAATTTTGTGGGGCACGCTTCAGCCGGTGCGCGTCAGATGCGCCTCCATCGCCGCCAGCCCGTCGTCCAGCCCGCGCCGACCGAAGCCGAGGCGAAAACGGTCGGTCGGAGTCGGCCCGAGGTCCGAGCGGTAGATCGTGCTGGGCAGCAGCAGGACGCCCGCCTCCTCCACCAGTTTGCGGGCAAACTCCTCGACCCCGTCCGCACCGAGGTAGCGCGGGAAGCCGGTGCAGGCGCCATCGGGACGCTGCCACTCGAAAAGGTCGGCATGGCGCGCGAAGAACGCGTCCCATTTGGGCAGGTTCTCGTCCACGATGGCGCAGTTGCGCGCGAGGATCGCATCGCGGTTCTTCAGCGCGATCAGGGCCAGCCGCTCGCTGGGGCCGGAATTGCAGATCGACAGGTAGTGCTTCATCCGCTCCATCCGGCTCAGCACTTCGCGGTCCTGGCAGGCAATCCAGCCCAGGCGCAGCCCGGGCAAGCCGTAGGACTTGGACATCACGCCCAGCGACAGGCCGCGTTCGTAGACATCGGCGATGAACGGCAGATGCTGCGCGTCCGACGGGCCGAGACCGTTGAAGATCTCGTCATGCAGGATCCAGATGCCGTGCTGGCGGCAAAGGTCGATCAAGGCGTCGTACCGGTCCCGTGGCAGGATCGCACCGGTAGGATTGTGCGGGAAGTTGATCGTCAAAAGCCGTGTGTTGGGCCGGATCGCGTCGCGCACCCGGTCGAGGTCGAGCGACCAGTTGTCGTCAGGATCCAGAGGCACGCCCGTTGCCTCGCAGATGGCCAGCGGCAGGCTTTCATGCGACTGATAGTTGGGCGTGACCACGATTGCGTGGCTGTCCGCATCGAGCAGAACGGCGTTGGCCGCAAAGATGCCTTCGCTGGCGCCGGCAAAGCACAGGATGTCGTCGGCGCCCTGGCCCGCGTAGGTTGCGGCGATGGCTGCACGCAGATCGGGCGCGCCGCAGGTTTCGGTATAGCCCAGCCACATGTTCTCGAACCCGGCGCGGTCCTCGGCGGTGGCCATGGCCAGAAGTTCGGGCAGCGCCATGCTTTCGGCGTCCGAGGCCGTCAGGTGGTGGCGGGCCTTGAACTCCCACTTGGCGAAATGGGTTTCGAGCCGGAATTCGGGCAGCGTCGTCATTGGTGTTCCTGTCGGTTCAGTCCACCGCGCGGATAAGCTTGCGCTCCAGCACGCGCAACACCGTCCGCAGGTCGTGACCGCGCTTGAGCACCTGCCCGTCCATGCCGATCACCGCGTACTGCCCCTGCCGGTTTCTCAGCTTGGGGCGTTTTTCGATGCGGTAGAGCGGGTTTTCGGCGGTGCGCCGGAAGACCGAGAAAACGGCCACGTCGCGCAGGCTGGAAATCCCGTAATCGCGCCACTCACCGGCAGCGACCATGCGGCCATAGACCGACAGGATCGCGGCAAGTTCGGTACGGTGAAAGGCCACCTCAGGCGCACCGGGATGAGGCGGGAACGGGGAGGTGGGTTGGAATGTCATTTTTTCAGAGTTGCGGCAAACGGGCCCCGAGGCAAGGGGTTTGTGGTTTGCGTCGGTCATCCGGCTGTGTGGTGCCGGCGTCATCAGAGACTTGATCCGGGGTCGCGCGGGGCAGAGATCTTCCGGTCAGGCCCGAGTGTGAGCGTGCGCCCGAACTGAACAGCTTTCGGGTCGCCATCCTGCGGGCTGGCAATCGCGCGGCTCTCTACCCCCGGCCGATATAGGGCATCTTCGTCGCCATCACCGTCATGAACTGGACGTTCGCCTCGGGCGGCATTTCGGCCATGTGCAGGACGGACCGGGCGGCGTTTTCCACGTTCATCGTCTGCATTTCGGGACTGGCCTGCTTCAGCCCGGCCACAAGTTCGCTTTCGGCATTGCCGATATCGATCTGCCCGCAGGCGATGTCGAAAGGCCGGCCATCCAGCGACAGCGAGCGGGTCATGCCGGTGATCGCGTGTTTCGACGTGGTGTAACAGATCGAGCCGGGACGCGGCACATAGGCCGAGAGCGAGCCGTTGTTGATGATCCGACCGCCCTGCGGGTCCTGCGCGCGCATCGCCGCGAAGGCCAACCGCGCGGTGATGAACATGCCGCGCAGGTTGACGGCGATGACCTGGTCGAATTCCTCGACGCTGACCGCGTCGGGTGTGGTGGAAGGGCCGAACATGCCGGCGTTGTTGAACACCGCATCCAGACGCCCGGTCTTGCCCAGAAACGTTTCGAAGGCGCGGTCCATGGCGCCCGCGTCGGTCACGTCCGCGGGCAGGACGACCGCCTCGCGGCCCTGTGCCAGTTCCGCCAGTTTTTCGGCGCGACGCGCCAGCAGGCCCACCCGCCAGCCTGCGTCGAGGAATACCTCGGCCGTGGCCCGCCCGATGCCAGAGCTTGCGCCGGTGATCAGAATGGATTTCATAGCTCTGTCTCTGCCTCCATTTCCAGTTCCAGGGGCGCGGGGGCGGCGCGCAGGTCGTCGATGCGCAGAGCGCCGGTGGGTTTCGACAGCCGGTTGCGCACGACCCAGTGCAGACGCTCCTCGGCGCGGGTGATGGCGACGTAGGCCAGACGCTTCCACAAGGGCTGCCCCGCCTCGGTGCGGCCCATGCGGGCGGCGGCGTAGATATCGGGGGCAAAGACCTGCACGTCGGGCCATTGCGAACCTTGCGCCTTGTGGATCGTCACCGCCGCGCCATGCAGAAACGTGGCGCCCATGCGGGCGGCGAAGGGGATGAAGGGCTCTTCCTCGTCGGGCTTCTCGATCTTGACGATGCTGGCGGCGCTGACGCGCGGGTCCTCGGCGCCCATCACGTGCAGGCGGGAAAAGCCCGGCTTGCGGCCCGCGCCCAGATAGATCACCTGCGCGCCCTTGATCAGGCCGCGCGCCTCGAGGTCCAGCCGTTTCTTGCGGTGCTTGAGCGGCAGTTCCAGACCGTCGCAGATCAGCGGCTCGCCTTCCAGAAGCTCGGTTTCGGGCGCGCCATGCACGGCGCGGAAGGCGTTGATCAGGCGGATGCGCGTGGCGTTGCGCCAGACCAGCACGGGGCTGCGCGCCATCAGGTCGACCTCGACCCTTTGCGCCCATTGCACGCGGTCGTCCTGCGCCGCCTTCTGCTCGACCAGCCGCTCGAAATCCTGAAACCCGACCTCGGGGTCGCCCAGGGCGTGCGCCAGATCGAGGATCGGGTTGTCGGCATCCTGCCGGTGGATGCGGTTCAGCGTCAGCTTGGCGGGCGCGGGCAACCCGTCGAAGACCATCGCGCCGGACTGGTTCACCGGGGCAAGCTGGGCCGGATCGCCGAAAATCAGCAGGGTCGGAAAGATCTCCTGCAGATCCTCGTATTGCTTTTCATCCAGCATCGAGGCCTCGTCGATGAAGCCGATATCGAGCGGTTCCTCGCGGCGCTTCCAGCCGGTGATGAAATCGCTGCCCCTGAGACCGGCGGCAGCCAGCGCCCCCGGGATGGACTTGTGCGTGCCGTAGAACAGCCGCGCGCGTTCCAGCGCCTCCTCGGTCAGGCCCTCGATCTCGGGCTTGTCGCCATTGCCGGCCAGCCATTCGGCGATGCGCTCGTATTCCGGGTCATAGACGGGGGTGTATAGGATGCGGTGGATGGTGGTGGCGGGCACGCCGCGCATCCGCAATACGCTGGCGGCCTTGTTGGTGGGGGCGAGAATGGCCAGCGTGCGCCGGTCCTTGCGGCGGCGGCCTTCCCAGTCGCCCGACACCACGTCGACGCCGGCCTCTTCCAGCGCGCGGTAGAGGGCGGCCAGCAGCAGGGTCTTGCCCGAGCCGGCCTTGCCGACAACGGCCATCACGCGGGACTTGCCCTCGCGCGGCGGGGTCAGCATCCCCTCGTCAAGGTCCACGCCCACCTCGCGCAGCGCGGCGGCGATGCGGTCATGGGCCTCGGCCTGGTCGTCGGAATAGGTGAGCGCGGTCTGGGACATGGCGCGATCCTACAACCGCGCTTTGGCCGGCACCAGCGCGGGGGCCGATTTCTTGCAAGAAATCGGATCGGAAAATTGCAATTTTCCGGCCCGGAATTTTAGAGAATTCCGGTGCTGCGCAGATCAGGCGGATTGCGCGAACGGCTGGCGCTCGTCGCCGAAACTGCGGCGGAACCACCCTTCGCTCAATTGCGGGGTCACACCGGCGCGGCGGGCCACCTGCACAAGGGCGGCGTCGGTGAACTCCCACAGGCCCACGCTGATCCGGTCGCGCCCCGTGCCCACGCTGCCCAGAACCTCGGGCGACGCGCCGATCATCCGGTAGATGCGCACCATGCGCGCGTCGAAAACACCGGCAAAATGCTGCACCCCGAAGTGGCGCATCAACTCGCCTCCGCCAAGCATCAGCGCCGCCGCGACCCGCCTTTCGGCGCCGCGCGCGAGGCAGAAGCGGGTGCATTCCCATATATGCGGGCTTTGGATCGTACCGCCGCCAATGATATCAGTGAAATGCTCGTTGATCATCGTCCGCCCGGTGGTGGGCAGGAACCGCATCGAGCCCGTGTGGCGGCCATCCGCTCCTTCCCAGATCACGTAAAGCGGGTTGAGGGCGTCGTATTCATCGCGCTCGAACCCCTGCGCATCGACCGTAACGTTCCAGCCCAGCCGGGTTCCGAACCGGTCGGCCCGGTCGCGGAACATGCCCTCGGCCAGCTTGGTGAAACGGGTCAGTTGATCGGCATAAAGATAACGTAGCACGGGCGGTTTCCCCTCTGTCGTTTTGATAAGAGGAAAAGTCCCGCCAACTTGTTAAACGCCCATGCAGGCACCGCGCGTTGCGTTGACAGGCGGGGTCAGATCACGATCAATCCCTGGCTGATGGCGCGGGCAACCGCGTGGACGGTGTTGATCGCCCCAAGCTTGAAGCGCGCGGATTCGATATAAACCCGCAGCGTGTGCTCCGAGATCGACAGCGTGTCGGCCACCTGTGCCCGTCCATAGCCCAACGCCAGCAGCGTCAGCGCATCCACCTCGCGCGGGGAGAGTTGCCGCGCGGGCGCGGGGGCGCGGTCGGGCTCGAACTCCAGCGCCTTCTGGTTGAACGTGTGCGCGCACAGGATCAGCTCCCGGCGATGCGCCTCGGTGAACGCTGCCCAGGCGTCGTCGTCGCAGCGGTGGTTCACCGTAAAGAGCGCGAATTGCCCATTGGGCCCGCGCAGGGGTATCGAATAGCCCTGGTTGCCCAGCCCGTGATCCAGCGCTTCCTTCAGGAAGGCCTGCTCGGGTTTGCCGGACCAGTCCAGCCGCTTCCAATCGACCGGGTGGAACCGCTGGTAGCACGCCTTTACGACCGGATCTACGCGCAGGTAGTCCTTTTCGATATAGCGATCAATCCAGGCTTGCGGATAGGTCCCGCAGCCATACTGGTCGCCCGCGGCGCTGACCCAGTGATAGATGAGATGATCGATTTGAAACAGCTCGCGCAGGCGGTCTGCCAGGCTTTGCAGGTCCGCCGGGTCACAGGCGCGTTCGAGGTCTTCCAAAATCGGTTCCAGCCGCCGCGGCGGTTGCACGTTCATACCCAATCGTCCCTTCCCGCGCCGGCGTCGATTCAGATGCCAGCTCCGCCGCCGCGACGAGTCTCGTGTCGTCGATCTGTTCGGCGAGTTCCCAAAGACCGTTCTGCCGAGCAAAGGTCCTGAGATCGGCCAGGACGTCCAGTATCCACTCGTTCTGCATGTGAGCCTCCTACGGGAGTAGTTAACGAAAGATTAACTCAACTTTAGCATGTTAAACTTTATTGCCGTATTCGCGCTTTTTCCCTCCCCAAAAATGGTGAGGGCGCGATTTCCAATCCTCTGAAATCGCTGATTCTGCCCGAAACACATGGAAAAAAGCCTGCGAACCGGGACACCGATTCGCAGGCCAGATGCGGGCCGGACCGGCCCGTCAGGGAGAAGTCTTAACCTTTCTTGCCGGCGTCCAGCACGTCCTCGACCGTGCGCAGCCCGGTGCGCGGGGATTGCACCAGCACCGCCATGTTGCCCGGCTTGTGCTCGTTGCGCAGCATCTTCATGTGCGCGCCCGGGATCTCTTCCCAGGGAAAGACCTCGGACATGCAGGGATCGATGCGGCGCTCGATCACCAGCTTGTTGGCGGATGAGGCCTGTTGCAGGTGGGCAAAGTGGCTGCCCTGCAGGCGCTTCTGGTGCATCCACATGTAGCGCACGTCGAAGGTACAGTTGAACCCGGTGGTGCCGGCGCAGATGACGACCATGCCGCCCTTCTTGCACACCAGTGCCGAAACCGGGAAGGTCGCCTCGCCGGGGTGTTCGAACACGATGTCGACGTTGTTGCCTTTGCCGGTGATGTCCCAGATCGCCTTGCCGAATTTGCGCGCCTCGGTGAACCATTCCTTGTATTCCGCACTGTTCACCTTGGGCAGCTGGCCCCAGCAGTTGAAATCCTTGCGGTTGATGACGCCCTTGGCACCCAGCGACATGACGAAATCGCGCTTGTCCTCGTCGGAAATGACGCCGATCGCGTTCGCACCCACCGTGTTGGCCAGCTGGATAGCGAAGGACCCAAGGCCGCCCGACGCGCCCCAGACCAGCACGTTCTGCCCGGGCTTCAGCTCGTGCGGGTGGTGACCGAACAGCATCCGGTAAGCGGTGGCCAGCGTCAGCGTGTAGCAGGCGCTTTCTTCCCAGCTCAGGTGCTTGGGCCGCGGCATCA
The DNA here is from genome assembly GCF_030733425.1 of Roseovarius sp. MMSF_3350. Lineage (GTDB taxonomy): Bacteria > Pseudomonadota > Alphaproteobacteria > Rhodobacterales > Rhodobacteraceae > Roseovarius. Next base: position 436,592 of record NZ_JASHIZ010000001.1, on the reverse strand, counting down.
ACTGTTGCGCCTGCACGTTGGTGAACTGCGCGAACGATCCGTCGGGCGTCTCGTAGCCCCAGATGCGTTGCGTGGGCGAAAACATCGGGTCGCCGCCGTTGCAGTGCACGTCGTTGCCGTCGTCCTGGTTGCAGTGGATCACGACCTCGTCGCCCACCTTCCAGTTCTTGACCTTGTCGCCCACGGCCCAGACCACGCCAGAGGCGTCGGAGCCGGCGATGTGATAGTCGGCGCCATGCCCGTCGAAGGGGCTGATCGGCTCGCCCAAGCCGGCCCAGATACCGTTGTAGTTCACGCCCGCGGCCATCACCAGCACCAGCACCTCGTTGCTGTCGAGCGTCGGCGTGTCCACCACCTCGACCTGGAACGACTTGTCGGGCTCGCCATGCCGCTCGCGGCGGATGGCCCAGGCATACATCTGCTTGGGCACATACCCCAGGGGCGGCAACTCGCCGATCTCGTAGAGGTCTTTCTCGGGCGCGTCGTAGGGTGCGATTCCGGTTTCGGTGTCCAGAGCCATCGGGGCCTCCTTCATATGCGTTTGCCGCGATGCAGAATCGCGCCTGTCCGCTCTGAAATATCTTCCATCACGCAACAATGCAATGCCGACTTATGGGTTTTTGAAATTTTATAACCCTGCAGACGCAGAAAAATCACTCGTTTTGCGCCGCATCTGCGAAAAACTGCCGGATGGAATTGGCGTAATAGACCAGCAGGTCGCGCTCTTCGGGCACGATTTCGATGCCCTGTGCCGTGTCGCGGACCAGCCCGCGCTTGCGCAGGATGCGCAGGCCCGCCTCGACGGAATAATCCATGTCCTCGCGCGCGATGTGAACATGCGCCTGGCCAAGGCTGCCAGCCATCTCGGACAGCACCTGTTTCAGCCTTGCCTCGGGCAGCGGCGTTCCGGCCTCCAGCAGGGCATGGGCGACCATCGGCACCGGCAGCACCGGCACCTCCTGCCCGATCCGCGCCATCAGGCGGTCGCCCAGGGTTTCGACCGGAGCGCCCGGGTGTTCGCGCTGAAACGCCGACAGCGACACCGGCGCGCCGAAACTGACCGCGGCATAGCCGTGGCGGTGATAGCGCCGGGTGATCCACAGCCAGAATTGCTTCAGCACGAAGCCCGCCACCACGCTGATCCGCGCGCCGAAGCGGCGCTTGCCCGCCTTTCCCGCGGCGACAAGGATGCGGTCCTCGAACACTCGGTCATAGTTCACGGCGACCGGAACGAAGACCACGTCGCGCCCGTCCGGCTCGCGTTCCTCGATGATGTATTTCAGGATGCCCAGCTTGGGCCTGGCCAGCGCACCATCGAGGCTCAGGCCGCCCTCGGGGAACACCGCCTGGGTCACGCCGCCATCGGTGGCCATGCCGACATAACGCGCCAGCACCCGGCGATAGAGCGCGTTGAGCGACCGGCGCCGGATGAAATACGCGCCCATGGTGCGGATCAGCCGGCTGAGGGGCCAGACCCGCGCCCATTCGCCCACGGCATAGCTGAGCGCCGATTGCTCGGCGGCGAGCCAGGTGACCAGCACGTAGTCCATGTTCGAGCGGTGGTTCATCACGAAGATTATCGTGGCATCGGGGTCGATAGTGCCGATCCCCTTTTCATCGAACCGCCCCATGCGAACGCGGTAGAGCGCCGTGCTCAGCAGCTTGGTCAGCCGGATCGCGATGCCGAAATAGGCGAAGGCGGAAAAGCTGGGGACGATCTCGCGCGCGTAGCGCTTGGCCTTCTCGAAGGCCACGTTCTCGGGGATGCCGTTTTCCTGCGCGTGCTCGGCGATGGCCTTGCTGACCTCGGGGTCGTAGATCAGGCGCTGGATCATGTCATAGCGGCGCGCGAGCTTGAACGGCTCTATCTTGCGCTCCAGCCGTTCGTTCAGTCGCGCCACCACCCGCTCCATCCGGCGGCGGAAGAACCAGCGTACCGAGGGGAACAGGAAATGCGAGGCGAAGGTGACGGCTGCGAAGAGCAGGATCAGCACCAGCAGCCAGAGGGGAAGTTCAACCGTTTGCGTCATTCAGCGCACCATGCCAGCCCGCGGGAGGGGGTACAAAGGAAAACGGGTTTGGGGGGCATCGCTTTGCGGCAAATGATATAGCGAATATTAGATTGCTCTTTCGGTGCAACAACACAGCCGAAATCAATCTCTCAAGTTTACCTTGGCGAATGAAGTGAGCTTCCGCATTTCGGGGTAGCAATGCCAGCTAATACGTTGTTCGGAGCACTTTGCTTTTGGCCAAGATCAAACTATTGTACGGAAAAATTAGTCGCGTATCAGCGACATGGATCTTCGCGATTTTGCACGTGAACGCCATGATCGAGACGAAACAATGATATTTATCTTTTTGGTAGGCGTACCCTTTGGAATTTGGTTGTTTGGCTACCTCAATGAGTTGACCACAGTTTGGATCCCACTGGTTGCCTGGATCGGTGCGCTGGTTTCATTCCCGTTTCGCGAATGGCTACGAAGCGACAGGATAGGAGCCAATGCAGGTGCCTCGGTGGCTCTCAAGCTTATCCTACAAATCTTCCTACTTGCCGGCACACTCGGATTTTGGGCGAGCCTTGGCGTTGTAGCTAGTTGGTTTGCTCGTGGATTAGTACCTTGAGTGTCAATCCACCAGCGTAACCGAACCCTTCCACTTATGGAACGCTCAATACTTCTGTCGCGCACCGCCTCGAATTGCCGCAACGCAGCGAATTGACAGCGTCACATAATTCCGAATAGTTTGCCCACGTTGAAAGAAAGTTGCGCAAACCGATTCACGAGGCCGCCCGATGTCGCAGATGCAGAATGAGACCCCCAAGGATCGTCCCTGGCTGATCCGCACCTATGCGGGCCACTCCACCGCCAAGGCGTCGAACGCGCTCTACCGCTCGAACCTGTCCAAGGGGCAGACGGGCCTCAGCGTGGCGTTCGACCTGCCCACCCAGACGGGCTATGACAGCGACCACGTTCTCAGCAAGGGCGAGGTCGGCAAGGTCGGCGTGCCGGTCTGCCACCTGGGCGACATGCGCACGCTCTTCGACCAGATCCCGCTGGATCAGATGAACACCTCGATGACGATCAACGCCACCGCGCCGTGGCTGCTGGCGCTCTATATCGCTGTGGCCGAGGAACAGGGCGCGGATGTCAGCGCGCTTCAGGGCACGGTGCAGAACGATCTGATCAAGGAATACCTCAGCCGCGGCACGTACATCTGCCCGCCGAAACCCAGCCTCAAGATGATCGGGGATGTGGCCGAATACTGCTACACCCATATCCCCAAGTGGAACCCGATGAACGTCTGTTCCTACCACCTGCAGGAGGCCGGCGCGACGCCGCAGCAGGAGCTGGCCTTTGCGCTGGCCACCGCCTGCGCCGTGCTGGACGAACTGAAGCCGCGCGTGCCCGAGGAAGACTTCCCGGCACTGGCGGGGCGCATCAGCTTTTTCGTCAACGCGGGCATCCGCTTCGTGACCGAGATGTGCAAGATGCGTGCCTTCGTCGACCTGTGGGACGAGATCCTGCAAACCCGCTACGGCGTGGAGAACCCCAAGTTCCGCCGCTTCCGCTATGGCGTGCAGGTCAACTCGCTGGGTCTGACCGAGCAGCAACCCGAAAACAACGTCTACCGCATTCTGATCGAAATGCTGGCGGTGACGCTGTCGAAAAAGGCCCGCGCCCGCGCCGTGCAACTGCCCGCCTGGAACGAGGCGCTTGGTCTGCCGCGCCCGTGGGATCAGCAATGGTCGATGCGGATGCAACAGATCCTGGCCTACGAGACGGACCTCCTGGAATACGAGGACCTGTTCGATGGCAACCCCGCCGTCGACGCCCGCGTCGAGCAGCTCAAGGACAGCGCCCGGCAGGAGCTGGAGACGCTGGGTAGCATGGGCGGCGCCATCGGGGCGATCGAGCACATGAAGGCGCGGCTGGTGGACAGCAACGCCGACCGCCTGGGCCGGATCGAGGCGGGCGAGACCACCGTGGTGGGCGTCAACAAGTTCACCACCTCCGAACCCAGCCCGCTGCAATCCGAGGATGGCGGCATCATGCGCGTCGATCCGGCGACCGAGGCCGAGCAGATCGACCGCCTGAACGCCTGGCGCGAGGAACGCGACGACGCGGCCGTGAAGACCGCGCTAGCGGCGCTGCGCGAGGCCGCGGCGATGAACGAGAACATCATGCCCGCCTCCATCGCGGCGGCCAAGGCGGGTGTCACCACAGGCGAATGGGCCGAGCAGATGCGCCAGATCCACGGCCAGTATCGCGGCCCCACCGGCGTCTCGGGCAGCCCGTCGAACCGCACCGAGGGCCTGGACGATATCCGCGACGCGGTGGATGCGGTCAGCAAGAAGCTGGGCCGCCGCCTGAAATTCCTGATGGGCAAGCCGGGCCTCGACGGGCATTCGAACGGCGCCGAGCAGATCGCCTTTCGCGCCCGCGATTGCGGCATGGACATCTCGTACGAGGGGATCCGCCTGACACCCGAGGAAATCGTCACCGCCGCGCTGAATGACGAGGCGCATGTCATCGGCCTGTCGATCCTGTCGGGCAGCCACATGCCGCTGGTCGAGGATCTGCTTAACCGGATGCGCGAGGCGGGGCTGGGCCACGTGCCGCTGATCGTCGGCGGGATCATCCCCGAGGAAGACGCCAAGCGCCTGCTGGAGATGGGCGTGGCGCGGGTCTACACGCCCAAGGATTTCGAGCTGAACACGATCATGATGGATATCGTCACGCTGGCCGACCCCAAGGCGGTCGCCGCCGAGTGAGCGACAGGGCGGATCGCAACAAGGCCAACGCCATGGCCTTTTACGACCTGATGTTCAACCAGTGCCGCCCGCGCGAAGCCATCGAGCGCTACGCGGGCGAGGTATATATCCAGCACAATCCGCATGTCGCGGACGGTAAGGATGCGTTCATCGACTATTTCGAGCGCATGGCGCGCGAATATCCGGGCAAGCAGGTGCGTTTCGTCCGCGCCGTGGCAGAGGCCGACCTCGTGGTGCTGCATTGCCACCAGACATGGCCCGGCAGCGAAGATTATGCGGGGATGGACATCTTTCGTTTCGACGAAAGTGGCAGGATCGTCGAGCATTGGGACGTCCTGCAGGTCATCGCCGGCCAGTCGGCCAACGAGAACGGGCTTTTCTGATGCGTCCCGGGATCGTCCGCGGAGGGATTGGGCGCGACCCCGGAACGCACTGGGCGTGCCGGATAACCGGCCCGCTTACTCGGTCTGGGTGTCTTCGGTCTCGGCGCCGTCCTCGGCACCTTCGGCGGCCTCGGCCTCTTCTTCCGCGGCTTGCTGAGCGGCCTTGCCTTCGGCGGCGGCAACCTTGATCTCGTCAAGGATGCGCTGGTTCAGTTCCTGATCCTGCTGCGCCGCGATGTCGATCGCCTTGAATTCCGCCGGCGTGATATCGGCGATCACGTCGATGGCGTTCACGATGGAGTCGTTGGCATAGGCCATCAGTTCGGCACGTTTCTCGCCGTCCGCCTCGGCCTCGATCCGCGGCATGAAATGCTCGGCCACGACGTTCACGGCCACCAGCGCCTGCACGAAAGAGCGCAGCTTTTCGTCGGTCAGGGTGTCGTTGGTGATCCCCTCGGCCGGCTCGATCGCCTCGAGCGTGCGGGTCGGGGTCTGTTTCTCGGCGTTCTGCTGGGTTTCACCCTGCGCGGTCCCCTGCTCGGTGGTGCCATCTGCGGCTTCCTGTGCAAAGCCTGCGGTGGTCAGCGCCAGTGCCGCGGTGGTGGCGATTGCGATGCGTTTTATCATTCCTGTCTCCTCGACGGATTGCCTCGGTTTCACTTGGCAGACACATGGACAGTCCCGCCGCCCGATGCAATGCGCTCGGCGAAAAAGCGCTGGAATCCGGGGCTCGGGCAGGACAATGTGCATCCGACCGCAACGGAGCCGTGCCATGCCTCTTACCATTCGCCCCATCGAACCCAAGGACGAGACGCACTGGCGCAGGCTCTGGACCGCCTATCTCGAGTTCTATGAAAGCAGCGTCAGCGAGGAGGTCTACCAGACCACGTTCGCCCGGCTCTGCGCGCCCGAGGTGACCGACCAGAACGGCCTGCTGGCGCTGGACGGCGAGACGCCGGTGGGCTTGGTGCATTACATCTTTCACCCGCACAACTGGCGGGTCGAGAAGATCTGCTACCTTCAGGACCTTTATGCCGACCCTTCGGTGCGCGGCACCGGCGTGGGCCGCAAGCTGATCGAGGCGGTCTATGCCGCCGCCGATGCGAACGGCACACCTTCGGTCTACTGGATGACGCAGGATTTCAACAGCCAGGCGCGGCAGCTCTACGACCGGATCGGGCAGCTGACGCCGTTCATCAAGTATACCCGCTGAGGCGCCCTCTCGCCGGTTCAGGGAAACTGCGCCGCCTCGCGGCGCATAAGTTCGCGCAGGGTATAGGAGCGCGCGATCGGCCCCTCGGCCCCCATCACGTGACGCGGATCGGCGGGAATGCAGCCCGGACCGCAGAGCTGGCGCACCACCATGCGGCGCGTGTCGAGGAACCACAGCCGCCCGGCCGGCGTGCCGACATAGCCGTTGATGCGCTCGCCCTTGTCGGCGCGGATGTCGTTGACGGTGGGCACCTCGGACCAGGCGTTTTCGTCATAGGCGCCGTGGGTGTGCCAGGAGGCCACCACGCGCAGTCCCTTGGGCCAGCTGGGCTGGCAATAGTTCAGGTATCCCCGCCGCGCGCGCGTGGTGGCCAGCTGGCCCGCTGCGGTATAACCGATATAGCCGCAATACTCGCGGTTCTCGGCCACCGACCGGGCCTGCGCCTGAGACAGGACATGCCGCGCAACGCCGATCTCGTCGGCGGTCTGCGCGGGCGCGGCGGCGGGCGCCACCGTCAACAGCGCCAGAAGGGGCAGTATCCGCATCTACGTTTGTCCTCTCTTGCGGCGGCGGGTGCAGGCGTTACCTTAGCCTGATCTCACAGCGAAGGGCAGTCCATGACAATCCATATCGGCGCCGCACCGGGCGACATTGCCGAAACCGTCCTGATGCCCGGCGACCCGATGCGCGCCAAATGGGCCGCCGAGCGGTTCCTCGATGCGCCGCGCCAGATCAACGCGGTGCGCGGGATGCTGGGCTTTACTGGCACGTGGCGCGGCCATGCCGTGACGATCCACGGCAGCGGTATGGGCATGGCGAGCCTGTCGATCTATGCCAACGAACTTCTACGCGACTTTGGGGCAAAGACCCTCATCCGCATCGGCTCCGCAGGCGGGATGCAGGGGCATGTGGGGCTGCGCGACGTGATCCTGGCCATGACGGCCAGCAGCGTCGCGACGCCCTCCTCGACCATCTTCCGGGAACTGAACTATGCCCCCTGCGCCGACTGGGGCCTGTTGCGGGCGGCGGTTGCGGCGGCCGAGGCGCGGGGCGTGCCGCATCACGTGGGCGGGATCTATTCCTCGGACACGTTCTATGACGAGCGGCCCGACCTCAACGAGCAGATGACCCGCCACGGCATCCTTGCCGTCGAGATGGAGACCGCCGAGATGTACACGCTGGCGGCGCGGCACGGGGCACGGGCGCTGTCGGTGCTGACGGTCTCGGACCACCTGTCGACCGGCGAGGCCCTTTCCAGCGAAGACCGCGAGGCAAGTTTTGCCGACATGGTCGAGATCGCACTGGAGGCGTCGTTCCCGTAGGGTGCGTTTTCAACGCACCTTTCCTGGTCCGGAGAAGCACCGTTCCGGCACGGTGCGTTGAAAACGCACCCTACATGTCCTCCAGAAACGCGAACGCGTCCCCTTCGACCCGCACCCGGCCCAGCGACGGCAGCCGGAAATGCGTGCCCAGCACCCGTGCATCCCGCTCCGCCGCCGCCTCCAGCAACGCCCGGCGCGAGCGGACCGCCTGCTCGGGCGACTGATCGAAGGTGAAGTGCCACTCGGGATGCCAGCATTGCGCCGCCGTGTGAATCGCATCCCCCGTAATCACCGCCTCGGCCCCGCCGCTTTGCACCCGGACCGACACATGCCCTCCGGTATGCCCCGGCGTCGGCATCAGCGTCACGTGCTCGCCGATCCCGTGCGCGCCCTCGACCAGCTCCGCCTGCCCGGCCTCGATCACCGGCAGGATGCTTTCGTCATACATGCCCCGGGCCTTCTCGGCATAGAACGCCTCGTCCGCCTTCGGCAGCAGGTAGCGCGCGTTGGGAAAGGTCGGCACCCAGCGCCCGTCAAGCAGCCGCGTGTTCCAGCCGATGTGATCGACGTGCAGATGCGTGCACAGGACATAGTCGATATCCTCCACGCCCACCCCCGCCGCGCCCAGCGCGTTCAGAAAACGCGGCGTGTCGCGCTGATGCCAGTCGGGAAAGCTCGGCGCGGTCTTGTGGTTGCCCACGCAGGTATCCACCAGGATCACGTGATCGGACGTTTTCAGCAGAAAGCCCTGGATCGGCAGCATCACGCGCCCCGTGCGGGGGCAGAGCCCGCCCGGCACCTTTTCGGCGATGACGCGGCCCACATCCCTACCGGCGCCCGGGAACATCTCTTCGGGGGCCAGGAACGGCGCGTCGATCTCCAGGACGCGCCACACCTCCACCTCTCCGATCCGACACAGCATGACGCTCACCCCTCCCTGATCCGCTCCGCCACCCGGCCCGCCCAGAGGTCGTAGAGCGGAGCGGCGGGATGAAACCCGTCGGCGGCCATCAGGCCCCGGTCCGTCGGGAATGCCATTGGAACGTAGCGCAGCGCAGGCGTTCGCGCCACAAGGTCGCGCAGTGCGCCATCCAGTGCCGCCGCGCGCCGCCCGAGAACCCCGCGCAAGGGGCGGGGCAGCAGCGGGAACAGCCCCAGCGGCGGCACGCCCGAGGCGACGACGCGCGTCACGCCGAACCTGTCCTGCAACAAAGCCACGAGGTCACTGTAATTGCGCCGCCACCGCGCCCGGCGCATCCCGTTCTTGGCGTCGTTCACGCCCAGCGCGATCACCGCCACGTCGAATTGCGCGCGCCGCATCTGCGCCAGATCGGCCAGGGCGGTTGCCGTGGTCGCGCCGCCCCGCGCCTCCAGTCGCCAGTGCACGCGGAATTGCGGGGCAAGATGCGCCACAAGCCGCCCGGCCAGCGCGTCCTTTTGCGTCTCGACGCCCACGCCCGCGGCGGAACTGTCGCCCAGGGTCAGCAACCGCAGGTCCGGGCCTTCGCCCGCCACGCCGTTGCGCGGGCCCGCCGCCTCGGGCAGGCGCGAGGCGCGCAGCATGACCCAGGCCACCTGTGGCACCAGCACCGGCGACAGCAGCGCCGCGCGGAACGCGTCACGCATCGGTTTCCGCCTCGCACAGCGCCATGCCGGTGTCGCTCAGGGCATAGACCCCACGCTCGACCCGAAAGAACCAGCCGGAATGATTGTCGGCCATGATCCGCGTGGCCCGCGCCACGCCCGTCGCCCGGGCGATCACCGCGCCCGAGGACGGGCCATGTTCCGACAGGTACGCCACGCAGGCGCGCACATCCTGCTTGTAGGACGTCTCGATCTGCCCGCGCGTGCCGCCCTCGTTCGGATCGCCCCGCCGGGCATTGAACTCCTTCAGCAGCCTTGCGCGCTTGACCTTGGACTGGCGCGGCCGGAACGGCGCGGGGTCGCAATGCACTCGGACCGTGCCCTCGTCGAGCGTCACGCTGAGCACCCCCAGCCCCAGCCGCTTGCAAAGGCCGATATTGCCCTTGAACGCCCGCCAGCCCGCCTTTCCCTTCCAGCGCGGCACGGCCACATAGACCTGCTCGGTCACCGCCTGCCGGGCCACCGCCTGTTGCAGCAGGGTCAGGGAAAACCCGGTCTTCAGCTCCACCACCACCGGCTCGGCCCCGTCGCGCAGGCCCACCACGTCGGCCGGGCCGACCTCGGATTTCACGTCATAGCCCAGCGCCTCCAGCCAGGCCTTGACCGGGGCGTATAACAGGGTTTCGCGGGCATCATGCATCCCGGCAATTTGGCCGCAGGTTGCATGGGTGACAAGCCCTTCGCACAGCCCTATAAGGCGCGCGAACAAACTCATTCCAGCCCCGAGGACGACACATCCGATGACCACGCTCGTATTTGGCCATAAATCCCCCGACACCGACAGCACCGGCTCGCCCATCCTCTGGGCGTGGTACCTCAACGACGTGAAGGGCGGCGATGCCGAGGCCGTCCTTCTGGGCGAGCCCAACACCGAGGCCGCCTTCATGCTGGAACGCTGGGACCTGCCCAAGCCGCGCATCATCGCCAATGTCGATGACGGCCAGCCCTGCATCGTGGTGGACACCAACAACCCCGCCGAGCTGCCGACCAACATCAACGGCGCCGACGTGCAGGGCATCATCGACCACCACAAGCTGGTGGGCGGGCTGGAAACCTCCGGGCCGATCGACATCACCGTGCGCCCGCTGGCCTGCACCGCGACGATCATGATCGACCTGATGGGCGAGGACGCGGAAAAGATGCCCGACTGGGCCAAGGGCGCGGCGCTGACCTGCATCCTCAGCGACACGCTGGAATTCCGCAGCCCCACCACCACCGACCACGACCGCGCCACCGCCGAGCAACTGGCCCGCGATCTCGGCGTGAACATCGCCGACTACGCCGCCGAGATGTTCGCGGCCAAGTCCGACGTGTCGGCCTTCTCCGACGCTGAACTGATCCGCATGGACAGCAAGGAATACGAGGTCGGCGGCACCAAGTTCCGCGTCTCGGTCCTGGAAACCACCGCGCCGGCCACGGTGCTGGACCGCAAGGACAGCCTGATGACCTCGATGCAGGACGTGGCCAAGGAGGACGGCGTCGACCAGGTGCTTCTGTTCGTCGTGGACATCCTGAACGAGGAAGCGACCCTGCTGGTGCCCAACGACCTGGTGAAGGGCGTGGCCGAGAAGAGCTTCGGCGCCTCCGTTTCGGGCGATACCGTGGTGCTGCCCGGCGTGATGAGCCGCAAGAAGCAGATCATTCCCAACCTGGCGGTCTGACACCTTTCGCTATCGCTTGCATTCCGAACGCCTCCGCAGGATTTGCGGGGGCGTTTTTCGTATCCCGCCGGCCCCGTGACGTTGACGCCGCGCGTCGGCATTTTCTCACCGCCATCCCGGACTTGATCCGGGATCTCTCGCGGCAAGAGGTCCCGGGTCAGGCCCGGGACGGGTGCGACTTGTGGCACCGCGCCGCAAACTGTAGGCCTGATTATAAAAACATTCGCCGGAGACGCACCGCATGGGCCTTGTCGTCCTTCTTCTAGTTGCCATCGTGGTGCTGTCCTTCATCGGCATCGGACGCCGCACCCGGCGGCGCGACAAACATCGACGCGACGACGACTGAGCGGGCTCAGCCGCCCGCCTGCCAGTCGGAGATGGCCTCGACCGGGTAGAGCAGCATCACCACGTTCAGCGTCAGGTTATCGCGGATCACCCACAGCGTCAGCAGCTCGAACCCCACAACCACGGCCACGCTGACCCAGACCGGCAAGCGCCGCGCCAGCCAGAAGCCCAGCCACATCGCCGCGATGTCCGAGGCCGAGTTCAGCACGCTGTCGCCGTAGTAATCCAGCGAGATCGTCACCTCGCGGTAGCGCTCGATCACCGCGTCGGTGTTCTCGACGATCTCCCACGCGCATTCCACCGCCGTCGCGATCACCAGCCGCCAGCCCAGATCGACCCGGCGCGCCACCAGCCACAACAGCGCGTAGAACAGGACCCCGTGCAACAGGTGGCTGGGCCAGTACCAGTCGAACACCTGCTGGCTGCCCTCGCTGGTGCCCACGGTGCCCCAAAGGTCCACCCACCCGCAGGGGCATGTCGGATTGCGCCCCATTCCAAGCAGAACCACCAGCGTGGCAAGGCCCATCAGGGCCACGATGCCGAATGTCACGCGCCTGTTGCTCATGCAGACACCGAATCACAGCACCGATCCCCTGTCCATCGCAAAGCGCGATGGCATATCGGGGCAAGGCACACCCGCGCACGAGACGGGCGCGCTCCTGAGTGGACCGCGCCCGCCTGCACATTCAACATGTTTACCGCTTAAGAAACTTCCTGCCCCGGTGCCCTGGGCTTGTTCCAGGCCAGCGCCAGCGTGGCGATGCCCGACAGCGTCAGGTCCACGCCCAGAAACAGGCCCAGCACGTCGGCGGCGGCGCCTGGCAGGCCCAGCACGATCATCCCTGCAAGCGCCAGCGACATCAGCCCGGCACCGGCGATCCAGCCCCAGCCGTGACGCGCGCGCATCCGGAAGGCGTAAACCAGGCGCAACAGCCCCAATATGGCGAACAGCACGGCGACCGCCAGCGTCAGGGTGATCAGTCCGGCCACCGGGTTCAGCAACAGCGAGACAGCAAAGAGCACAAGGGCCAGCCCGATCAGCCCGCCAAGCATGCGACCGCCCAGCGCGTCGCCCCGGTCACTGAAGGCCAGCCAGAGCTGCGTCAACCCGGCCAGCAGGAACGCGGCTCCCGCAACGGCGGTGACGGTCAGCGATGCGGCGAAGGGGTTGAAGAACGCCAGCATCCCGCCCACCAGCATGACGAGCCCCAGGATCGTCAATCCGGTGCGGCCCGGTTCGCGCTCGGTCCGCCCGGTCGGTCTGTGTCGCACGGGGCGGCCCAGGGTTTCGGTCGATGTCATTGCGTGTGTCACCTTCGCAGACGTTTCACGCGCACAACGCGCGAGTTGCGGTGCCGGTTCCCCAACGCCCGCCGCTGGACCTCGGCCCACCGCCGCGTTTAACTGGCCCTCGAACTGAAGACCTTGGAGGCCCGCCCATGTCCGCCCCCGTCAACCGTTTCAAGACCGCCCTCGCCGCCGGAGAGCCCCTCATCGGTTGCTGGGCCGGGTTCGCCGATGCCTATGCCACCGAGATTCTGGGCACTTCCGGGTTCGACTGGCTGATCCTCGACGGCGAGCACGCGCCCAACACCATTCACACCCTCTCGGCCCAAATCGGCATCCTGCGCGCCTCGCCCAGCGAAGCGATCGTGCGCGTGCCCGTGGCCGAGGACTGGATCATCAAGCAGGTGCTCGACGCGGGCGCGCAAACGCTTCTGGCCCCGATGGTCGACACCGCGGCCGACGCCGAGCGGATCGTGCGCGCCATGCGCTATCCGCCCGAGGGCGTGCGCGGCTCCGGCGCGGCGCTGGGGCGGGCCTCGGGCTTTGGCGCGGTGCCCGACTATATAGCCACGGCCAACGACCAGATGTGCCTCGTGGTCCAGATCGAAAGCGTGGCCGCGCTGGAAAACCTCGATGCGATCTGCGCGGTCGACGGCGTCGATGCGGCCTTTATCGGGCCATCGGACCTGGCCAACGACATTGGCCATCACGGCGACGCGAACCACCCGGAGGTGCGCGAAGCCATGCAGGACGCGCTGGCCCGCATTCGCGCCGCGGGCAAGGCGCCCGGCATCCTCGGCATCGACGCGAAGACCACGCGCACCTATCGCGACTGGGGCGCGCAGATGCTGGGCGTGGGGATCGACGTGCTGCTCTTTGCCAATGCCGCCCGGGCGCTGGCGCGCAACTGGCAGGCATGACGCGCCTTCTGGTCGATCTGGGCGGCACCTTTTGCCGCGTCGGACTGTCCGACGGCGCCGGCCTTCTGCCCGAGTCCGCCCTCAGCTTTGCCAATGCCGATCACGCCAGCCTGGCCGCCCTGCTTGGCGCCTATCTCGACACGGTGCGCCCGGGCGCCGTCAGGGCAATATGCGCCGGGGTCGCCGGGCCGGTGCGGGCCGGGGCAGCGCAGTTGACCAACCACGCCTGGCACATCGAGGCCGACGCGCTGGCCCGCGCCACCGGCGCCGACCGGGTTCACCTGATGAACGACCTCCAGGCACAAGCCTACGCGCTGGACGATCTGGACGCGGACAGCCTGACCCCCTTGATTTCCGGCACGCCCGACCCGCAAGGCCCGCGCATGGTGCTGGGGCTGGGCACGGGCTGTAACATCGCGGTCGCGCACCGCGTGGGCGACGACCTTTTCGTGCCGCCGTCAGAATCCGGTCATACCACCCTGCCCGACGCGCCGGGCTTTCGCGCGCTCTACGATCACCTGCGCGGCGAGGCATCACACCTGCCCATCGAAGCGGCCCTTTCCGGCCCCGGCCTCACCCGGCTACACCATTTCTTCACTGGCAAGACGCTGACACCTGCCGAGGTCATCGCGTTGAAGCCGCGCAAGACGCTTCAGGCGTTCGTGTCATTGCTTGGCCTTTCGGCCTCGAACCTCTGCCTGTCACATATGGCGACCGGGGGGCTTTACCTGATCGGCGGTACCGCCCGCGCCATCGCGCCATACCTCAGCCCGCTGGGCTTCACCGACACGTTCCACCCGCGTGGGCCCTACACCGATATCCTGACCGCGATACCCGTTACGCTGATCTCGGATGATAACGCCGCCTTGCGCGGCTGCGCACGATACCTGGCGCAATGCTTGAAATAATATACACTGAAGTGTATATTTTGACGCGCACCTCAGGAGACACCCATGAAACGCCTGCACACGAACCAGATCTGCACCATGACCGAACTGCGCGAACCGCAAAAGGTGCTCGACCGCGCGGGCGGCAAGCCGGTGGCGATCATGAAGAATTCGCGCTGCGTGGGCTACCTGGTGCCGGAAGAGGCCTCGTTGCAAGGCGAGCCGCGCTATGCCACGATGGACGAGGTCATGGCCGCCGTCGAGGCGACCCGCGAGCAGGCGCAGCCCGTGCTTGAGTATCTGAAGGACAAATGAGCTTTCTGCTTCTCTCCGCCGACCAGGTGGAGGCGCTTCACGACATGGCCCTGAATCCCGGCGAATTGCCGGGACGCGCGCGGGACAAGTCGCTGGAAGGTGCGCTCGCGCGCGTCGACAACCGGCTGGTCTACGGCATGATCGAGGATGTCTTCGACCTTGCCGCCGCTTATGCGGGGGCCGTCGCACAAGGCCATTGCTTCAACGACGGCAACAAGCGCACGGCCTATCGCACCATGCTGGTCTGCCTGACCCTGCACGGCGTGTCGATCACCCATGACACCGAAGAGATCGGCCAGATCATCATCGCCCTCGCCCAAGGCAAGCTGGCAGAGGACGACTTGGCCGACTGGCTGCGCACCAAAGCTGCGTAGGGTGCGGTTTCAACGCACCTGACCACTTCCCCCACCGCCTCCCCTCTGCCATACTGCGCCCCAACCCATAAAACAAAGAGCAGCGCACATGGCCGACGACCTTCTGACCCCCACCGATTCCGGCAATTACGACGCCTCCTCGATCGAGGTGCTGGAGGGGCTAGAGCCTGTCCGCAAGCGCCCCGGCATGTATATCGGCGGCACCGACGAGCGGGCGCTGCATCACCTGGTGGCCGAGATCCTCGACAACTCGATGGACGAGGCCGTGGCGGGCCACGCCAACCGGATCGAGGTCGAGCTGCACGAGGATCATTCCATCACCATCCGCGACAATGGCCGCGGGATGCCGGTGGACGAGCACCCCAAGTTCCCGGGCAAATCCGCGCTCGAGGTGATCCTCTGCACGCTGCACGCGGGCGGGAAGTTCTCGGGCAAGGCCTATCAGACCTCGGGCGGCCTGCACGGCGTCGGCGCGTCGGTGGTGAATGCGCTCTCGGACCTCCTGATCGTGCAGGTGGCCCGCGACAAGAAACTGTACGAGCAACGCTTCTCCCGCGGCATCCCGCAAGGCAAGCTGGAAGAGGTCGGCGCCGCCCCCAACCGCCGCGGCACCACCGTGACGTTTCATGCCGACGAGCAGATCTTCGGCCATCACCGTTTCAAGCCCGCGCGGCTCTTCAGTTCGATCCGCTCCAAGGCGTACCTCTTTTCGGGCGTCGAGATCCGCTGGAAATCCGCCATTGCCGACGGCGACACCCCGCAGGAGGCCACGTTCCACTTCCCCGGCGGCCTGGCCGATTACCTGCGCGAGACGATGGGCACCGCCTCGACCTATGCCGAGAATCCCTTTGCCGGAACCGTCGATTTCCAGGAACGCTTCGGCACGCCGGGCAAGGTGGAATGGGCGATCAACTGGACCCCCAGCCGCGACGGCTTCCTGCAATCCTACTGCAACACCGTCCCCACGCCCGAGGGCGGCACCCACGTGGCGGGGTTCTGGGCCGCGATCGTCAAGGGCATCAAGGCGTATGGCGAGCTGGTGAACAACCGCAAGGCCGCAAACATCACCCGCGATGACCTGATGACGGGGGGCTGCGCGCTGGTCTCGTGCTTCATCCGCGAGCCGGAATTCGTCGGCCAGACCAAGGACCGCCTGGCCACGACCGAGGCGCAGCGGCTGGTGGAAAACGCCGTGCGCGACCATTTCGACAACTGGCTGGCCGCCGACACCAAATCGGCCGGCGCCATCCTCGATTTCCTTGTCCTGCGGGCAGAAGAACGCCTGCGCCGCAGGGCCGAGAAGGAAACACAACGCAAATCCGCCACAAAGAAACTTCGCCTCCCCGGTAAGCTGGTGGATTGCTCGTCCTCAACCCGCGACGGCACCGAATTGTTCATTGTCGAAGGGGATTCCGCCGGTGGCTCCGCCAAGATGGGCCGGGATCGCAAGACCCAGGCCCTGCTGCCCCTGCGCGGCAAGATCCTCAATGTGCTGGGCGCGGCCAGCTCGAAACTGGGGAGCAACGCCGAGATCAACGACCTGACGCAGGCGCTTGGCGTCGGGCTGGGATCGCGGTTCAACATCGACGACCTGCGCTATGACAAGATCATCATCATGACCGACGCGGACGTCGACGGTGCCCATATCGCCTCGCTCCTGATGACCTTTTTCTTCACCCAGATGCGCCCGATGATCGACGCCGGGCATCTCTACCTCGCCTGCCCGCCTTTGTATCGCCTGACGCAGGGCGCCAAACGCGTCTATTGCATCGACGAGGCCGAGCGCGACCTCTGGCTGGAAAAGGGCCTGGGCGGCAAGGGCAAGATCGACGTCTCCCGCTTCAAGGGCCTGGGCGAGATGGACGCCAAGGACCTCAAGGAAACCACGATGGACCCGGCCACCCGCAAGCTCATCCGCGTGACCATCGACGAGGACGAACCCGGCGAGACCGGCGACTTGGTGGAGCGCCTGATGGGAAAGAAGCCCGAACTGCGGTTCCAGTACATCCAGGAGAACGCCCGGTTCGTGGAGGAGTTGGATGTTTGAGTAGATGATTTCATGCCGATATACAGTGCAAGCTACTGATCATCCTTACTATTTGCCTGTTCATCTATCGCCATTTTTCCAAAGGTGTTAAGTAAAGTTTCGAAATCAACCATAAAGGATTTCAGTTTGGCAAAATCCATTTTCTCAGCGTCAGGCATTGCCGGAAAACCTAGCATTTCCATCTGCTTAGTCATATTTCTCGAGCGTCGGCTTAACTCTAGTTTTTCTGGTTCCTCGGAATTCAAGAAAGTTTCATTTCCTACGTATTGGTAGATAGAAATTTTTTCTCCATGCTTTATCCGTACTTCAGAAAATCGCTTAAAATTCTCGTCCATGTGAGGATCTTCAACGAGATCAATTAATTGCCAATATGCATCATCGGAGAACAATATCTGATCTGCATCGGCTTGGCCCATCACTCGTGCGGCCAAGTTTATAGCATTTCCAGCAATGTTGTACCGATTATTCAAATCTCGATAAAGTACACACTTACCTTCGGCGACGCCAATCGAAAGCGCAAAATTTGCGTGACAGTTGCACCAACCGTTTTCCTCATATTTTTCGCACTTGTTATTTTCGCGTCGGGTCACGACTTCTTTAATAAGTTCCTTTGCGAAGAACAAATGCACATCGTGAAGTCCTTCAAACGGGAAGCAAACAGCCGCCCCATCACCAGCCGGTAGAAAAAGTACATCGTCTCGGAAGGATATAGAGTTCTTCTCGCTGTAATGCAGATATTTTTTCGCTGTTTCGGCCCGGGCGATGTCTAAGCATTCAATCATGCTATTGATGACCATCGCCTGCGATTGAGTACGACGTTTCGAGTAGGAAACAATGTCAAAGAATACGACTTTCGCACCGATAGTCTGATTTTTGTTTTTTATGATGTCCTCAAAGTAATCGGTCACGTAATCTTCCTCAGAGCAATAGTTTCATTAAGATTTGCACACACGTTAAGGAGGAACAATATGTTTAAACATTTTGGCTATCCTTGCGCAAAGCACGCGACATCTAAGTTGCCTGACCTACTAGTAGTCTAGTCAATCGGTTTGCGATCATCAGAGTTAACAGCGGCGCGCGGAATCAAGGCGCAGCACGCTGCGCCGCCGCGCGATCGCCAGACCGCCCCCCGGGCTGGCGATTGGCTGACGCAAGCACTCCGATCAGAGGTCATGCGGACACAGCAACCATAAACTGCCCTGAACCACCGTCGGATCGCCACCCCGCGGTCTGGCAATCACGCGGCACCTCCCCTCGCGCAACGCAGTCCCGGGCCTGACCCGGGACCTCCTTTCCCCCGGCCGCAAGCGAAATCAGCCGGTTTCTTTTCCCGCGAATCCCGCTAACGTCGCGGCCATGCGCTGGCTTTTCCTGTTGTCCCTTGCCGTTCTGATGTCTTGTGGCCGCCCCCTGACGGACACCGAAAAAGCGTTCACCACGCAGATCCACGGCTCCTCCATCGACACGGGCCGCATCCGGCTGGTGGACGGCGCGCTGATCGGCAAGACCACCTATACCCGCAAGAAACGCCCCCGCGTCGCCTGCCGCGAGCGGATCTTTCCGCCGCAGGCCGAGGAAACGCAGGAAGTCACCGTCAGCCCCGCCGCCCTCGTCTTTCTCAACAAGGTCTTCTTCGCCAAGGACTGGTACCTGGAAAACTACCTGCCCGACTATGACGAGCGCATCTACCTGGTCGAGGCGATGCTCTTTGCCCACGAGATGACCCATGTCTGGCAATGGCAGAACCGCGCCCAGACGGGCTATTCCCCGCTCAAGGCCGTGCGCGAGCATCAGGTCAGCGACGACCCCTACCTCTTCGAGGTCGGCACCGACACGCGGTTCCTCGATTACGGCTATGAACAGCAGGCCTCGATCGTCGAGGAATATGTCTGCTGCGCCACGCTGGACCCCGAAGCGCCGCGCACCGCCCGGCTGAAGGAACTGCTGGAAGGCGCGTTTCCGCTGGGCACGCTCACCATCCCCGACAAGGTCGTGCTGCCCTGGGACGGGGTCGAGCTGAACGGGATCTGCCGGGTCTAAAGCGTTTCGCGATAAAGCTGAATCACAGCGTATCGCGAAACGCAGCACAACAGCCAATCGTTGCACGCGTTTCGCCTTTTGCTGATGGCTCAGGTAAAAGGCGAAACACTTTAGTCCTGGATGCTTTCGATATAGAACAGCAAGGCCGCCAGCGGGCGCGGCGTCGGCGTCATCACCCCGTCGCCCACGTCCACGGGCACCGTGTCACCCTGCAACAGCAGGCCGAATTCCGGCATCTCGTGCCCCGGCAGGCCGGTGCGGTCATAGCCGTCGATCACCGACAGGACCCGCGTGCGGGAAAACACGCCGTCCTCCTTCAGCGCCGTCAGGTCGGCGGGGGGCGGGTTGTAGGAGCCGGCCCAAGGACCGTTACCCATGCCGCGGCTGCCGTGGCAGACGGCGCAATTGTCCTCAAAGATCGCGCGCCCCTCGTCGGGTTCGGGCATCGAGTCCTGCGCGGTGGCCGCCCCGGCCACAAGGCACGCGGCGAGGGTGATTGGTCTGATCATGGTCCTGCTCCCTGTCTTTTTCCCCAGTCTAGCGGGCCGCGAACGGCCCGCCTTGACGTGGATCAAGCCAGCTCGCCCGCCAGCGCACGGTCAATGAGCGCCACGGTTTCGTCAACACCGTAGAGTGCGATGAACCCGCCAAAGCGTGGCCCCTGGCTTGCGCCCAGCAGCGTCTCGTAGATCGCCTTGAACCAGTCGCGCAGCGGGTCGAAGCGGTCACGCCCCACGGCATAGACTACCGATTGCAGCGCCTCGTCCTCGACCGGGCCGTCATAGGCGGCCAGCCGGTCGCGCAAGTCGGTCAGCGCCTCGCGCTCCAGCTCGGTCGGGACGCGATAGGTCTTCGTGGGTGCGACGAAATCCTCGTAGTACTTCACCGCCGAACCTGCCGCGGCATCGAGATCGGGATGCGTCTCGGGGCTGGCATCGGGCGCGTAGCGGTTGATGAAGCCCCAGAGCGTTTCCTTGTCTTGCGCCGAGGCCACCGAAGCGAGGTTCAGCAGCATTGCAAACGACACCACCATCCGGCTTTCCGGCACGTCGCCGTTGTGGATGTGATGCACCGGGTTGTTCAGCTTGCCCGCCGCATCCTGGCCCGGATAGGCGCGCAATTGCTGGTGATACTCGTCCACCGCGCGCGGGATCACGTCAAAGAACAGGCGCTTGGCGGTCTTCGGTTTCTGGTACATGAAATACGAAAGGCTCTCGGTGCTGGCATAGCTCAGCCACTCGTCGATGCTGATCCCGTTGCCCGACGACTTGGAAATCTTCTGCCCCTTGTCGTCGAGGAAAAGC
Source organism: Roseovarius sp. MMSF_3350 (assembly GCF_030733425.1). Lineage (GTDB taxonomy): Bacteria > Pseudomonadota > Alphaproteobacteria > Rhodobacterales > Rhodobacteraceae > Roseovarius. Next base: position 416,079 of record NZ_JASHIZ010000001.1, on the reverse strand, counting down.
TCGTAGGTGAAATGCTCGGGCGCCGGCGTGCCCAGGATCTCGCAGATCTTGTCATAGATCGGCGTGTTGGTGGAATGGTCCTTGCCGTACATCTCGAAATCCACGCCCAGCGCGGCCCAGCGCGCGCCGAAATCGGGCTTCCATTGCAGCTTCACGTTGCCGCCGGTCACCGGCAGGGTCCATTCCCGGCCTTCCTCGTCATCGAACGTGATCTCGCCTTTCACGGCATCGACGTTCTTCATCGGCACATAGAGCACGCGGCCCGTCTCGGGGTGCAGCGGCAGGAAGATCGAATAGGTCTGCTGCCGCTCCTCGCGCAGGGATTTCAGCATGACCTTCATGATGTCGTCATACCGCTCGGCCGCGCGCAGCAGCGTCGTGTCGAACTGGCCGGACTTGTAGAAATCGGTGGCGGAATAGAACTCGTACTCGAACCCGAAGGTATCGAGGAACCGGCGCAGCATGGCGTTGTTGTGGTGGCCGAAGCTCTCGAATTCGCCGAACGGGTCCGGCACGCTGGTCAGCGGCTTTTGCAGGTGCTCTTGCAACATCTCCTGGTTGGGCACGTTACCGGGCACCTTGCGCATCCCGTCCAGATCGTCCGAAAAGCAGAAGAGCCGCGTCGGGATATCGCTGATCTGCTGGAACGCGTGACGGATCATCGTCGTGCGCAGCACCTCGCCGAAGGTCCCGATATGAGGCAGGCCGCTGGGGCCATAGCCCGTCTCGAACAGCACATATCCCTTTTCGGGCGGCGCCTTTTCATAGCGTTTGAGCAGCCGGCGCGCTTCTTCGAAGGGCCAGGCTTTCGCACTCATCGCGGCGTCGCGCAGTTCGGACATGTCGGTCTCCAGAGGTTGAGGCCCGCACGAACGGCGGGCCGCCTCGGTTCCTATTGCTACACCCCCGGACAGTCAATATTCTGCACCGCGACAAGACCGCCAAAGGACAGCGCATGACCGACCAGGATTCCCACCCGCTTACCCCGCAGGACTGCCTCGTGGCCATGATGATCGCCGTGTCCGCCTCGGACGAGGAAATCCGCACCGCCGAACTGGTCAAGATCGAAAGCGCGATCGACAACCTGCCGATCTTCGCCACCTACGATACCGACCGGATGAAGACCATGGCGCAGACCGTGTTCGACCTCTTCGCCGAAGAGGACGGTCTGGATGCGCTTTTCGGCCTCGTCACCGACAACCTGCCCGAGCGCCTGTATGAAACCGCTTATGCCCTGGCCTGCGACGTGGCTGCGTCCGATGGTCTTCTGGACGAGACCGAACTGCGATTTCTTGGCGAGATCCGCTATCAGCTGAACATCGACCGGCTGCACGCTGCGGCCATCGAGCGCGGGGCGCGGGCACGGCACGTGCGCGAATGATCCCGGCGCGGCCCCTGGTGAAAATTGCCCATTTCCATCTGCGCCGAAAACCGTTCTAAATAGGCCCCAGCCGATCGGGAGACCTGTCACATGCGCCCACTGTTCGTGAATATCCGCTGCCGCCCCGGCACCTCCTACAAGGTGGCCGAGGAAATCGCCCTGCGCGAAATCCATTCGGAGCTTTATTCCACCTCCGGGCCGTTCGACCTGCTCTTGAAGCTCTATGTCCCCGAAGGCGAAGACGTGGGCAAATTCATCAACGAGAACCTCGCGACAATCGACAATATCGAACGCACCGAGACGACGCTGACGTTCAAGGCGTTCTGACACTTCCAAGGGAGAGGAAACAATGAAACTGAAAACTATCCTGGCCGCCACGGCGATGACGGCCCTGGGCGCGATGGCCCATGCCGAAGGCGTGAAGGTCGGCATGATCACCACGCTGTCGGGCGGCGGCGCGGGCCTTGGCATCGACGTGCGCGACGGCTTTCTGCTGGCGGTCAAGATGTCGGGCAACGAGGAGATCGAAGTCGTGGTCGAGGATGACCAGCGCAAGCCCGACATCGCCGTGCAGCTGGCCGACAAGATGATCCAGTCCGAAAAGGTCGACGTTCTGACCGGCATCATCTGGTCGAACCTCGCCATGGCCGTGGTCCCCGCCGCCGTGGCGCAGGGCAAGTTCTATCTGTCGCCGAACGCCGGCCCCTCGGCGCTGGCCGGCAAGGGCTGCAACCCCAACTATTTCAACGTGGCCTGGCAGAACGACAACCTGCACGAGGCCGCGGGCGGCTATGCCAACTCGGCCGGATTCAAGAACACCTTCATCCTCGCGCCCAACTATCCCGCGGGGCAGGACGCGCTCACGGGCTACAAGCGCATCTACGACGGCGAACTGGCCGGCGAGGTCTACACCCAGCTGGGCCAGACGGACTATGCCGCCGAGATCGCCCAGATCCGCGCGTCCGAGGCCGACAGCGTGTTCTTCTTCCTGCCCGGCGGCATGGGGATTTCCTTCCTCAAGCAATATGCCGACAGCGGCGTCGACCTTCCGGTCGTCGGCCCCGCCTTCAGCTTCGACCAGGGTATCCTGCAGGCCGTGGGCGAGGCCGCGCTTGGCATCAAGAACACCAGCCAGTGGAGCAAGGATCTGGACAACGAGGCGAACAAGGAATTCGTCGCCGCCTTCCAGGAGGAATATGGCCGCCTGCCCTCGCTTTACGCGTCACAGGGCTATGACACCGCCAACCTGCTGTTGTCCGCGATGGCCAAGGCCGACGTGACCGATGCCGACGCCTTCCGCGCCGCGCTGAAGGAAGCCGATTTCGAATCGACGCGGGGCGATTTCGAGTTTGCCTCCAACAACCACCCCGTACAGGACATCTATGTCCGCGAGGTGATCAAGGAAGGCGACGTCTACACCAACAAGATCATCGGCACCGCGCTGGAGGATCATTCCAACGTCTATGTCGAAGACTGCGAGATGTAGGACGGGCCGCACCCGGGGGCAGGCAAAAGCCGTCCCCCGGGGTCAGTTCTTTGTATGTTGTGGTGCAGATGGGTGCTTCAGGGGCTCGTGGCGCGATGACCGCTTCGAGCCCTTTGCGGACGGAGGACGTTGCGCTAGCGTAGCAGCGGGGTTGGTATTCGCGAAGGAGATACGGATGATTGTCGATCCTGATAAAGATCTGGAAGAAATGACGAAATCACAACTCTTGGCTGCTGCGCGTATGATGCGAAAACAGATAAGAGTTCATCGGGATACCTCTTTGCATGATCTCTGCTGGCACCATCCTGATCTGTGGGCGTTGCTTCCGGACTCGCCTCCGGGCGGGATGATAGTACCCGATTGGCCACAATTCATGCGCGGATGCACGCGCTATCGTCAATCGTTGGACAAGCAACTGCGGGATGCACCCAGATCGAAGAAAGAGTTTGGCGAGTAAGCAAAGCACATCGGATCGTTGCCGCACTTCGACCACTCAAAAGCCGCCCCGAGGGGCGGCTTTGTTCTTTACGTCTTGGCGATGCGTCCTGCGGGACCTGGTCCGGGATCTTCCGGCCACCGGAGGCTCCGGGTCAGGCCCGGGGCGCGCGGGGCAGAGCGTCGCCGCTATTTCTTCTTCTTTTCCCCAAGCGTGACCGGACCCGCCGCGCCGGAATTTGCCGTTGCCAGAACTTTCGGTTTTTCCTGTTTCGGCTTCTTCACTTCGCGGTTGCCGCGCCTGTTATTGCCTTTTCCCATCATGACCTCACGGTTTGAGTAACCGCCCGGCGACATGCCGGACGGGTCGATCCTCAGGAAGATCAAGGTTGCCTAAAGCGTCAGGGCGATGACTTCGATGAGTCGCGCCGGGGGCCTCGCAATGCCCCCGGACACTGGGTGAAATATACGCCTCGCCAGTCGTTCCGGCAAGTACGCACACGGGCCGCACGTGACGGATGGTCGTGCTCGGGCTCAGGCCGCCGGCAGGGCGATCGCCCTGGCCGCGTCACCGTCGCGCGCACCGAAATGCACCAGCACCCGGGCGGCATATTCGGCACCCAGCCTGCCCGCCTCCTGCACGGGCAGGCCTCGGGCCAGTCCGGCAAGGAAACCGCTGGCATAGGCATCGCCCGCGCCGGTGCTGTCGACGACCCGGGGCACGCTGACCGCCGCAATCTGGTGGCGGCCTTCGGCATCGGCCGCGATCGAGCCCTTCTCGTGCTCGGTCACCGCCGCGACGGACACCTGTGTCATGGCCCAGTCCAGAGCGGCTTCGGCGCCCTCGCATCCCGCCAGCGCGGCCACCTCGACATGGTTGCCGACAAGGATGTCGACATGGCGCGAGACGGTGTTGCGCATGACGTGGATGTTGCGCTCGACACAGCCGGCATCCGACGGCGTCAGCGCCACCTTCGCCCCGGCGGCTTTCGCCGCCTCGGCCAGGCGTTCGATCACCGCCGCGCCGTGCGGGGCGTCCCAGATGTAGCCTTCGATGAACAGGATATCGAACGCCTCGGGCAGCGCCGCGAGCGCCTCCGGAGGCATCAGCGTTGTCGCCGCCCCCAGGTAGGTGCTCATGGTGCGCTCGCCGTCCGGCGTGACCAGCACGACGCAGCGGCCGGTGCCCTGATCGCCATTCTGTGCAACGGCAACCGGCGCCGCCAGACCCATGCCCGACATTTCCTCGCAAAAGGCCTCGCCGAGGTCGTCATTGGCCACCTTGCCCAGGTAGGTCCCCCGGACAGGCATGTCGGCCAGGTGCGCGATGGAGTTGGCCACCGATCCGCCGGACTGGCGGATGCCGGGGGCGACCTCCTCGAACAGGGCGTGGGCCGCGTCGGCATCCACCAGGTGCATGCCTCCCGGGGTCAGCCCGTGCCGCGTGAGGACATCGGGCTCGACCGCGGCGACGACATCGACCAGCGCGTTGCCCAAACCCACGATATGCGGTGTTCGTTCGGTCATGTCTCGCTCCTCAATACCGGTAGTGTTCCGGCTTGTACGGCCCCTCGGGCTGCACGCCGATATAATCCGCCTGGTCTTGCGCCAGTTCCGTCAGCTTCACACCGATGCGGTCCAGATGCAGACGGGCCACTTTCTCGTCCAGATGCTTGGGCAGGATATAGACCTTGTTCTCGTACTCGCCGCCGTTCTTCCACAGCTCGATCTGCGCCAGAACCTGGTTGGTAAAGCTGGCCGACATCACGAAGGACGGGTGGCCGGTCGCGTTGCCGAGATTGAGCAGGCGGCCTTCAGAGAGCAGGATGATGCGGTTGCCCGAGGGCATCTCGATCATGTCCACCTGTTCCTTGATGTTGGTCCACTTGTGGTTCTTCAGGCTGGCGACCTGGATCTCGTTGTCGAAGTGGCCGATATTGCCGACGATCGCCATGTCCTTCATCTCGCGCATATGCTCGATGCGGATGACATCCTTGTTGCCGGTGGTGGTGACGAAGATGTCGGCGGTTTTCACCACGTCTTCCAGGGTCGTCACCTCGAAGCCATCCATGGCCGCTTGAAGCGCACAGATCGGATCGACTTCCGTGACCAAGACCCGGGCGCCTGCACCCTTGAGCGAGGCGGCCGACCCTTTGCCGACATCGCCATAGCCCATCACGACGGCGACCTTGCCCGCCATCATCGTATCGGTGGCACGGCGGATGCCGTCGACGAGCGATTCCTTGCAGCCGTACTTGTTGTCGAATTTCGACTTGGTCACAGAGTCATTCACGTTGATCGCGGGGAAGGGCAGCTGCCCTTCCTGCATCATCTTGTAAAGGCGATGCACGCCGGTCGTCGTCTCTTCGCTGACGCCCTTGATCATCTCGCGCTGCTTGGTGAACCAGCCGGGGCTTTCGGCCATGCGCTTCTTGATCTGGGCGAACAGGAACGTCTCTTCTTCCGAGGTCGGCGTCTCGATCAGCCCGGTTTCACCGGCCTCGACCCGCGCGCCGATCAGGATATAGAGCGTGGCGTCACCGCCATCGTCCAGGATCATGTTGGCGCCGCCGTCTTCGAACTGGAAGATGCGGTCGCAATAATCCCAGTATTCCTCCAGCGTCTCGCCCTTGACCGCGAAGACCGGCGTGCCGCCCTCGGCGATCACGGCAGCCGCGTGGTCTTGCGTGGAAAAGATGTTGCACGAGGCCCAGCGGACCTCCGCGCCCAGCGCCACCAGCGTTTCGATCAGGCAGGCAGTCTGGATCGTCATATGCAACGACCCCGCGATGCGCGCGCCCTTGAGCGGCTTCTCCGCCCCGTATTCCTCGCGCAGGGCCATCAGGCCCGGCATCTCGGTCTCGGCGATGTCCAGCTCCTTGCGGCCGAAACCGGCAAGAGCGATGTCACGGATCGCGCTGTCCGCGGGACTGACTCTCTCTGGCTTGTTCATGTCGCGTCTCCTTTCTTCGTTCTGGTGTTTCGGATCACTCTGCTGCGGCGGATACGCCGAAGGTGCGGGCCAGTTCGTCGGCCAGATCCGTGCGTTCCCAGCTGAAGCCGCCCTCGTCGTCGGGGACGCGTCCGAAATGGCCATAGGCGGCGGTGCGGGCATAGACCGGCTTCAACAGGCCCAGGTGCTCGCGGATGCCGCGCGGCGTCAGGCGAACCATCTCGCGCAGGGTGTCGGCCAGCTTGGCCTCGTCGACCCGGCCGGTGCCCAGCGTGTCGACGTAGATGGCGACCGGCTCGGGCACGCCGATGGCATAGGCCAGCTGGATCTGGCACTTGTCGGCCAGCCCGGCGGCGACCACGTTCTTGGCCATGTAGCGCGAGATATAGGCCGCCGAGCGGTCCACCTTGGTCGGGTCCTTGCCGGAAAACGCGCCGCCGCCATGCGGGGCCGCGCCGCCATAGGTGTCGACGATGATCTTGCGACCGGTAAGGCCCGCGTCACCGTCCGGGCCGCCAATGACGAAATTGCCGGTCGGGTTGACGATGATCTTGTCGGGCGACGGCAGGTTCCAGCCCTCGGTCTTGAAGCAGTCGGTGATGTAGGGCTCGACCAGCGCGCGCACGTCGTCCTGACTCAGCCCCTCGGCATGCTGGGTCGAGACGACCACGGTGTCGAGGCCGACCGGTTTGCCGTTCTGGTATTTCAGCGTCACCTGGCTCTTGGCATCGGGCCCGAAATTCGGCTGCTTGCCGGATTTCCGGTCCTCGGCCATCGTGCGCAGGATCTTGTGGGCGAACTGGATCGGGGCCGGCATCAGCTCTTCGGTCTCGTTGCAGGCATACCCGAACATGATGCCCTGGTCGCCGGCACCTTCCTCGCCCTTGTCGCCCTCGTCCACGCCCATGGCGATATCGGCCGATTGCGCGTGCAGGCGGCAGACGATCTCTGCATCCTTCCACGAAAAGCCATGCTGTTCATAGCCGATGTCGCGGATCGCATCGCGGGCGATCTGCTCGACCTCCTTCAGCACGCTTTCGGGGCCGCGTACCTCGCCGGCGATGGTGACGTGGTCGGTGGTGGCCAGCGTCTCACAGGCCACGCGTGATTGCGGATCGGCGGCGAGGTAGGCATCCAGCACCGCGTCCGAGATTCGGTCGCACACCTTGTCGGGGTGCCCTTCGGACACCGACTCGCTGGTGAAAAGCCATGATCTGTCGCTCATAATCGTTCCTTTCTCCACTGTCGTGGGGTTGGGTCGCTTTTGGCAAAAATCGAATTTTTGCGGGGGGTCAGGCGATCTTTCGATCGGCCGATGACTTGTCGGGGGTGTAGGCCAGGCTGGGTTGCAGCCATGCCTCCACCTCGGCAATCTCCATGCCCTTGCGCTCGGCATAGTCGGCCACCTGGTCGGGGCCGATCCGGCCGATCCCGAAATAGGCCGAGTCCGGGTGGGCGAAATAGAGCCCCGACACCGCCGAGGCGGGCCACATCGCGCAGCTTTCGGTCAGGGTGACGCCGGTATGCTCGGGCGCATCCAGAAGGTCGAACAGCGTGCGCTTCTCGGTGTGGTCGGGGTTGGCCGGGTAGCCGGGCGCGGGGCGGATGCCGCGATACTGCTCGGAAATCAGCGCCTCGTTATCCAGCGTTTCGTCCGCGGCATAGCCCCACAGGCTGCGCCGCACGCGGGCGTGCAATGCCTCGGCAAAGGCCTCGGCAATCCGGTCGCCCAGCGCCTGCACCATGATCGAGTCGTAATCGTTGCCCTCGGCCTTCAGCCGGTCGGAGATGTCGTGGACCTCGCGCCCGGCGGTGACGGTAAAGCCGCCGACCCAATCCTCGGTGCCCTCGGGTGCCACGAAATCGGCAAGGCACATTTGCGGGCGGCCGTTCGCCTTGCTGCGTTGCTGGCGCAGTTGGGGCATCCGGGCGCGCAGGGTCTTGCGGTCTTCGTCCGCCCAGACGACGATATCGTCGCCCTGCGCGTTGGCGGGCCAGAGGCCCACCACGCCGCGCGGGCTGAACCAGTCCTCTTTCTCGATCCGGTCCAGCATCTTTTGCGCGTTGTCGTAAAGCTCGCGCGCGGCGGGCCCCTTGTCGGGGTCGTCGAAGATGTTCGGAAACTTGCCCTTCATCTCCCAGGTGTTGAAGAACGGCGTCCAGTCGATGAACTCCCGCAGCTTGGCGATGCCCATGTCGTCGATCACCGTCAGGCCCGGCGTCTGCGGCGCGGGCGGCGTATAGCTGTCCCAACCGCCGTCGAATTTCGATCTGCGCGCCTCGGCCAGCGCGGCGGTGGGCCGGTCCCCGGCGCCTTTCATCCCGTCGCGCAGCTTGTCCTGCTCGGTGACGACATCGGCCAGAAAATCCGGCCGCGCCGTCTTGGACAGCAGTCTCGAGACCACGCCGACGGCCTTGGAGGCGTCATCGACATGGATCACGCCATGCTCGTATTCCGGCGCGATCTTCAGCGCGGTATGCTTTTTGGATGTGGTCGCCCCGCCGATCAGCAGCGGCAGGTCGAACTCCTGCCGTTTCATCTCGGCGGCCACGTCGACCATCCGGTCCAGCGAGGGTGTGATCAGGCCGGACAGGCCGATGATATCCGCCTTTTCCTTCTTGGCCGCCGCGAGAATGTCCTCGGCCGGAACCATCACGCCAAGGTCGACCACGTCGTAATTGTTGCACTGCAGCACGACGCCGACGATGTTCTTGCCGATGTCGTGCACATCGCCCTTGACCGTCGCCATGATCACCTTGCCCTTGGCCGAGGTGTCGCCCGACAGACGCTTTTCCTCTTCCATGAAGGGCAGCAGATGCGCCACGGCGGCCTTCATCACGCGGGCGGATTTCACCACCTGCGGCAGGAACATCTTGCCCGCGCCGAAGAGGTCGCCCACCACGTTCATGCCGTCCATCAGCGGCCCCTCGATCACGTCGAGCGGCTTGTCGGCGCGTTGGCGACATTCCTCGGTATCGTCGACGACGTAGTCGGTGATGCCGTGCACCAGCGCGTGTTCCAGCCGCTTCTCGACCGGTAGCTCGCGCCACTTGGGGTCTTCCTTCTTGGAGGCCTCGCCGGTGCCCTTGTACTTGTCGGCAATCTCCAGCAGGCGCTCGGTTGCATTGTCGCGGCGGTTCAGCAGCACGTCCTCGACATGCTCGCGCAGTTCGTCGGGGATGTCGTCATAGACGGTGATCTGCCCGGCATTCACGATCGCCATGTCCAGACCCAGCGGGATCGCGTGGTAGAGGAACGCCGAATGCATCGCCTCGCGCACCGCGTTGTTGCCGCGAAAGCTGAAAGACACGTTCGACAGACCGCCCGAGACATGCACATCCGGCATCGCCTCCTTGATCATCCGGGTCGCTTCGAAAAAAGCATTGGCATAGTCGTTATGCTCCTCGATCCCCGTTGCCACGGCAAAGATGTTGGGATCGAAGATGATATCCCAAGGCTCGAACCCTGCCTTCTCGACCAAGAGGTCATAGGACCGCTTGCAGATGTCGAACTTGTGCTGCGCGGTCTCGGCCTGTCCGTTCTCGTCGAACGCCATGACCACCACGGCGGCACCATAGCGGCGCACCGTGCGCGCCTGTTCCAGGAACGCCTCCTCGCCTTCCTTGAGCGAGATGGAGTTGACCACGGCGCGGCCCTGCACGCATTTCAGCCCGGCCTCGATAACCTCGAATTTCGAGCTGTCGAGCATGACCGGCACGCGGCTGATGTCCGGCTCGGACGCGATCAGGTTCAGGAAGGTCGTCATCGCCTGCTCTGAATCGAGCAGCCCCTCGTCCATGTTCACGTCGATGATCTGCGCACCGTTCTCGACCTGCTGGCGCGCCACGTCGAGCGCGGCGGCATAGTCGCCGTCCATGATCAGCTTCTTGAACTTGGCCGACCCGGTGACGTTGGTGCGCTCGCCGATATTGATGAAACTGGCAACTCCGGTGCTCATGCCGCGCCCTCCTTCACGTCCGCGCCTTGTGTCTCGAACATCTCCAGGCCGCTCAGCCGCATGTGCCTGACCTTCTGCGGGATCTTGCGCGGTGCCTTGCCCGCGACCGCCTCGGCGATGGCGCGGATATGCTCGGGCGTGGTGCCGCAGCAGCCGCCCACGATGTTGACCAGCCCCGACGACGCCCATTCGGCCAGGTGCTCGGCGGTTTCCTCGGGCGTTTCGTCGTAGCCGCCCATCTCGTTGGGCAGGCCGGCGTTGGGATAGGCGCTGATGCGCGTGTCGGCCACCCCGGACAAGGTGCGCACGTGCTGGCGCATCTCGCCCGCGCCCAGCGCGCAGTTGAGCCCGATGGAAAACGGGCGCGCGTGGCTCATCGACACCCAGAACGCCTCGGGCGTCTGGCCGGTCAGGGTTCGGCCCGACCGGTCGGTGATGGTGCCCGAGATCATCAGCGGCGGAATGGTCAGCCCCTCGTCCGACAGGCTGTCGATGGCAAAGAGCGCGGCCTTGGCGTTGAGCGTGTCGAAGATTGTCTCGATCAGCAGCAGGTCGGCGCCGCCCTCGATCAGCGCGCGCGCCGCCTCGCCATAGGCGCGGGCCAGATCGTCGAAGGTCACGCCCCGGAAACCGGGGTCGTTCACGTCCGGGCTGATGCTGGCCGTCTGGTTGGTCGGCCCGATCGCGCCGGCCACCCAGCGGGGTTTCCCGGGCGTGGCGACCGCGTCGGCGGCTTCCCGCGCAAGGCGGACGGATTCGACGTTCATTTCGACCACCAGGTCGGTCATGTCGTAGTCGGCCTGGCTGATCGCGTTGGCGCCAAAGGTGTTGGTCCCAAGGATATCGGCGCCGGCCTCCAGGAAATCCTCGTGGATTTTCCGAATCATGTCTGGCTGGGTCAGGGTCAGCAGCTCGTTGTTGCCGCCCACGTCGCTGGGATGATCCTTGAACCGCTCGCCGCGATAGGTGGCCTCGTCGGGCTTTTGCTGCTGGATCATCGTGCCCATCGCCCCGTCGAGCACCAGGATGCGGTCGGCGTTGGCCGCGGCTATGTCGTGTGTCTTGGTCATGCGTTCTTCAATCCTTCAAGCGGCGTTCTCGGCCACAATACTGGGTGTCAGCCCCAATGTCCTGCAAACAGCCAGCGTCACTTTCGGCTGGTTCAGCGTATAGAAGTGAAAGTCGGTAATCCCGGCCTCCATCAGGCGGCGGCATTGTTCGGCGGCCACGCCGGTCGCGACCATCGCGCGGGTCTCTGGCGCATCGTCCAGCCCGTCGAACATCTGGCCCATCCAGTCGGGGACCGAGGCGCCGCAACCCGCGGAAAACCGCTTCAGTCCCTCGAAATTGGCGACCGGCATGATCCCGGCCACGATCGGCGCGTCGATGCCCGCGGCCCGTGCGCGCTCGACGAACCGCAGCACGGTGTCGGTGTCGAAGGCATATTGCGTGATCGCCCGCGCGGCGCCGTTGTCGATCTTGCGCTTGAGGTGGTCCATGTCGGCGGCGGCATCGCGGGCCTCGGGATGCACCTCCGGATAGGCCGCGACCGAGATGTCGAAATCGCCCTTGCGGCGCAGCGCCGCGACCAGTTCCGCCGCGTCGTTATAGCCATCCTCGGGCAGGCTCTGGCCCGCCGGCAGGTCCCCGCGCAGCGCGACGATCCTGTGCATGCCGCTGTCCCAGAACACCTCGGCCTGGCGGTCGATCTCGGCCCGGCTGGCCCCGACGCAGGTAAAGTGATGCGCTACCGGCAGGCCCGTGCGGTTGGCCACCATCTCGACGATGCGCTTGGTACGGTCCCTCGTGCTGCCCCCTGCGCCGTAGGTGACCGAGAAATACTCCGGGTCGGCCGCACTCAGTTGCGCCACGGTATCGCGCAGTCGGGTCACTCCGGCCTCCGTCTTGGGCGGAAAAAGCTCGAATGAAATCGACGGCGTGTCGGACGTAACTGTCATGTGCGTGTCTCCATCTCGTTGATCTTGCGGGATGAGGCGGGGGCGCGGGGGCGCATCACGGCACCCCCGTCGCATGGTTCAGTGTTTGACGGGCTTGCGGAAATGCTGGATGCCCCAGGCAAGGTGGCCGTCATCGGCGGCCTTCACCCAGTTCTGCAATCCAACCGCCATCTTGTCGAGATACTCGGCCGAGCAGCCTTTCTCGCGCAGCTCATCGTAATGCGCCAGCAGCTCTTCGCGGACCCGGGCGTAATGCGCCCGCAGGTCGCCGACCGCATCCTCCTGCTGCACCGTCTCGAAACCGAGCCCCTCGGCGGTCTGGCGGTAGAACGCCGGCGAGCCCAGGCTGTTGAGTTGCAGCCGGTCATAGACGGGTTGCAGAACGCCCTCGGGCACGTCATCGGCCTGCATCGGATCGGTGAATATCAGGTGCCCGCCCGGCTTGAGCACGCGGAACGCTTCGGCCAGGACCTGGTCGCGCTGGTCGGAATGCAGGAAGGCATCCTGGCTCCAGACAACATCGACACTCTCGTCGGCCTCGGGCACGTCCTCGAACACGCCGTGGCGGATGCTGATCTTGTCAGCCAGCCGGGCCGCCCGGACCTTGCCCAGGTTATACTCGTTCTGCGTTTCGGAGATGTTCAGGCAGACAGCCTCGCAGCCGGTCTTCTTCACGACGGTGCGCATCGCCCCGCCATAGCCCGCGCCCAGGTCCAACACGCGGGAGCCTGATTTCAGGCCGGGCAGCGCCTCGATCATGCTTTCGATCGTCAGGTCGCTGGCTTCGCGGATGTTCCTGGTGGTCGTGTAACGCCCGATATGCAGGTCCTCGCCACCCCAGATGGTAGAATAGAACGTGTCGGCATCGTCGCTGTCATAATAGGTTTCCGCAACATCGCGGATATCCGCCTTGCCATCGGCACCGTTGCCGCCCCAGCGGGCCACATGCTCGGCCGATTTCTCGGCGACGTGGATGAAAAAGTCGGGCTCCTCCTCGGCATAGGTGTCCTGGAAGTCGCCGTAGGTGCGCACCCGCTCGAACCCGGCTTCGCGGAACAGGCGGCGCATGTAGTCCTTGCGGATCGGGCACAGGTTCAGCGTATAGGACGCCCCGTCGGGAAAGTCATAGCGCATCCGGCACAGCCCTTCGTCGATATGCTCGGGCTCGGCGCTGACGTCATCGCCGCAATAGTAATACTTGTGCTTGCTGGAAAACCCGCTGTCGAGCATCGCGTCATAGTTCCGCTGATCGAGGATCAGCACGCCGTCATGCTTGAGCGCGGCATAGAATTCGGCCAGGGCGCGGCGGCGGTCCTGCTCCTCGTGCAGATGGGTGAAGGAATTGCCCAGGCAGATGATCGCGTCGTACTTGCCGTGAATGTCCCGGTTCAGCCAGCGCCAGTCCGCTTGCGCCGTCTTCAGGATCAGGCCGCGGCTTTGACCGTTCTCGAACGCCTTGGCGACCATGGCGGCGTTGCCGTCGGCGGCGGTCACGTCAAATCCCGCCTCGGTCAGACGCACCGAGTGAAAGCCGGTGCCACAGGCCACGTCCAGCACGCGCTCCTTGCCGCGCGCCTTCAGGATGTCGATGAAGAACTGACCCTCGCTCTGGGCGCGACCGTCCCAGTCGATCAGCTCGTCCCACTTGTCGACGAAGCTGGTGACGTATTCCTTGCGGTAATGCCCCGTCTCGCGGTCTGCCAGCGGATCCTTGCTGTAGGTCTGCGTGGTCATCGTCAGTTCGGCGTTGCCGGCGACATCGCTGGTCATGTCTCTCTCCGTTTTTGATGACGGCAGCCCGCACTTGGCCGCAACCAGACTTCCGGATTCCGCGAACGGAGTCGGAGGCGGTGCCGTCAGGGTTGTCGTTGTTCAGTCCGCACGTCGTTGCGTGGGCAGATCCCTGTGATCGCTGGCGGTCGGGCCGGGTCTGGCCTTACCACCCGGTCGGAAAGTTTCGCTTATGGAAGTTTCGCCCGACCGCTAATGTACCATTGGTTACATTCTTAAGTGACGCGCATTCAACCTTTGTGTGCGAAATTTTCATGAAATTCGGGAACTCTCGCGCCAAACCACTGCTTAAACTCAAAAATCCGTGATGCTTAAATGTTCATCGTTACGGCCCACAGGCCGCATCCCCGCAAAAACGCACTCGGGGGCCGCAACGATTCTTGCTTAGACTATCTAATTTCCGGTGGGGCCCGTAGGCTGCCGATCGGCCCGTTTCTCCAGCACCAGGAACGTCATCATGCCAAGCGGGGGCAACGACTTCTGCGCGTCAACCTCAAGGCAGCCCTCGCCAAGCACCGTGTCCATCTCGAAATCGGAATGCCAGCCGATGAAATTCGCCACCGGGGCCAGGGCACGCTCCAGCACGGCGAGCGCGCCCGTCTTGCGCACGAAATGGTTGGTGATCACCACCTTGCCGCCCGGCTTGCAGACCCGGGCGATCTCGCCCATCACGCGTTCGGGTTCGGGGACGACCGACAGGACATGCATCGCCGCGATCGTGTCAAAAAGATTGTCCGGGAAATCGAGGGTGCGCGCATCCATCTGCCGCAATTCCCTCACATGGCCCAGGTCCAGGCGCCGGACCTTGTCGCGCGCCTTGGCCAGCATCTCTTCGCTGAAGTCGATCCCGGTGACCTGTAGCGCCGGATCGTAATGCGCCAACGCAAGCCCCGTGCCCACGCCCACCTCGAGAACGCTGCCCGGGCGGGTGTTGATATACTCCACAGCACGCTTTCGGCCCACATTCGTCACGGCGCCGAATGTCCGGTCGTAGATGGGGGCCCACCGGGCATAGGACGTACTGACGGCATCGATATCCATGCGTTCTCCTTACTTGCCGGGCTGTCGCGCCTTCGTCACCGCGGACCATGCCACCATGAGCAGATAACACAAGGACAACACAGACAATGCAGTCCAGGTGAATGTAAAGAATGCGGCCCCGGCTAGGACCACGCCGACCAAAAAGAACTTCACGTTCGACCGCGAGATCGACGCGCCCTTGAGCGAGAGTGTCGGCACGGTGCTTATCATCAACAGGCCGGCGAGCATCATATAGAAGCATACGGCAAGGCCCGGCACCTGCACGGTCTCGAACGCGAAGGACAGGTAGAGCGGCACCATGACCAGCACCGCACCGGCCGGCGACGGCACCCCGGTGAAATGGCCGCTCGGCCCCGGCGCTTCCTCGACCTTGTGGTCGACATTGAAGCGGGCCAGCCGGATGACACAGCAGACCGTGAAGAAAAGCACGAAGATCCACGCCACGCTTCGGATCTCCTGCAGCCCCCAGAAATACAGGATCAGCGGCGGCGCGACACCGAAGTTGAGGAAGTCCGCAAGCGAATCGAGCTCCGCCCCGATCTTGCTGTCGCTGCGCATGAAACGCGCGACGCGACCGTCGATACCATCCAGAACACAAGCCAGCAGCACCAGTTGCACCGCGAAAATGTAATCCCCCTGCACCGCGAACCTGATCGACGTCATGCCGGCACAGATCGCGGCAAGCGTGATCAGGTTGGGCAGCAACTGGACAAGCGCGGCGTCGTTTCGTTTCTTGCCGGCGCTGTTCCGTGGGGTCTGGTTATCGCGTGGCATCAGGCAGGGTGAGGTCGGCCAAAATAGTTTCTCCGGCGATCATGGTCTGCCCCACGCGGACCGAGGGCACGACTCCGTCGGGCAGATAGACATCCAGCCTGGAGCCGAACCGGATCAGCCCGAATCTTTCGGATGTCGACAGGGTATCACCGGGCTTGACGAAACACACGATCCGCCGGGCCACCAGCCCCGCAATCTGCACCACGGCCACGTCCCGCCCGTCCGGCATCGCGATGCGCAGGCTGTTGCGTTCGTTGTCCGCACTGGCCTTGTCCAGCGAGGCGTTGAAGAACTTGCCGGGCCGATAGGCGATCGCTTCGATCCGGCCGCCGACGGGCATTCGGTTCATGTGGCAGTTGAACACGCTCATGAACACGCTGACGCGGGTCAGGGCCTCGCCCGGCATCCCCAGCTCCTTGGGCGGGACCGCCTGCTCGATCAACGATACGATCCCGTCTGCAGGGCTGACGATGACACCGCTTCGCAATGGCGGCACACGCTCGGGATCCCGAAAGAAATAATAGCACCAGATCGTCAGCCCGACGCCGATCCATCCCAGTATGTCGGACACCAGAAACAGCAGAAGGGTCGCACCGGCAAAGATCGCAACGAACTTTCTGCCTTCCGGATGCATCGGCTTGATGAATGTATCGCGCATGCGCATGAATTTGTTCCCTCGCCGCTGGGTTGTGGCGCCTTATGGGGCCCGCCAGCCCCGACTGCAAGCGCAAGAACCGATATCCGCGCGCCGGCGGCGGATGATCGATACCGTGGTTCGGAAGTTTGGTTGCGGGGGTAGGATTTGAACCTACGACCTTCAGGTTATGAGCCTGACGAGCTACCGGGCTGCTCCACCCCGCGCCAATGCGGGCTATCTACTCCTGCACCGGGACCTCCGCAAGGGGCCGCGCGGGCATTTATTACATTTTTTTTACAAGCCTGCCCGCGAAGGGTCAGCGGAACACCACGTCCAGGCTGTCGAAGGCGCCATGGGCGTGATCTTCGCGGAAAAACGCGTGATCCCGCTTTAGCCGCGCCACCGCTTCCTCGGAAAAGCGCACGATATCATCCTCGAACAGTCGCAGGGGGGACATCGCCTCCATGATCGAGGGCTCTACGTCATAATCGATGCGGCCCAGGTCGTCGGACAGGGCATGCGCCTGCGCCAATGCGGCACCGCAGACCCTGGCATAGCGTTTCCAGGACTTGAAGCTCAGGTCGTCAAGGTCGATGTCGTCCCGGAACGGCGCTCGTTCGCGGCTCATGAAACTCTTGCCGTCGATCTCCACCGCGCCATAGAAGATATCCCCGTGCGCCAGTTGCACGCTCTGACCGTGCTTGATGCGCTCGGCCTGCTTGCCGGCGTTAAAGGCGTTGGGCGGGGT
The DNA here is from genome assembly GCF_030733425.1 of Roseovarius sp. MMSF_3350. Lineage (GTDB taxonomy): Bacteria > Pseudomonadota > Alphaproteobacteria > Rhodobacterales > Rhodobacteraceae > Roseovarius. The sequence continues at coordinate 398,916 of NZ_JASHIZ010000001.1, read as the reverse complement.
CAGCCCCTCCAGCGCCGACCGCCGCGCCGCCTTGAACTCGATAATCAGGTCGTCGGTCGCGTCCTTCGACGGCCCCTCGATCAGCACGTAATAGCGCGGCAGACCCAGCGAGGCCGTGCCCTGCCCGTGCCGCACGCAAACATCCTTGACCTTCAATTCACCGGCGCGGTCAGGCGCATCGATACCATTGGACCTGGCCAGATCATTGATCGCCTTCTGAAACTTCTCGATTTCCGACGACAGCGGCTGCAGTTCCTCGCCGGCGCGAAAGCCCCGGCCGTTCTCGTTGAGGTAATCCGACCATAGCCATTCCTGCCGGTTCTCCCACGCCTCCTCGAACAGCCGACGGATCACCTTGGGCGAATTGTCGATACGGTAGGCGTTGTTGCGCTCGGTCGAGTTGTTGGCGTAATCCTGCATCGCCTCGGCATAGCCGCGCACGAACCGGCGAACGATCTTGCGTGCCTTTCCGGGCTTCAACTCGCCTTCCGTCAGCGCCGCGATCCAGAACCCCACGGCGCCGCGCTTGATGTCCCAGCTGAACGGCGCATAGGTCGTCTCGTCAAAGTCGTTCACACCGAAGATCGGCGCGCCGCTCTTGTCGGGCATGACACCGAAATTCTCCGGGTGCACGTCCCCCAGCGCCATCACCGAGGGCATGTGCCCATCCTCGCCCACCATGTCGCGGTAAAACAGCAGTGCGGTGCCGCGAAAGAAATTGAATGGGCAGTCGGCCAACTTGTCGAACTTGTCGCGCGCACCCTTCGAGCTTTCGGCGATGCGCGCCGCGTGATCCTCGCGGATGGTGGAGCGTACATGATGCCGGCGGTCCTCGCCATGCAGAAACCGCGGCGGCACCACATACTTGCCCGTCTCGATCCCGGCGCTCAGCCGCGCGAACGCCTTGGAGCGTTGCGCATAGCGCGCCTCGATGGATTGCTCGGTCGGAGGGGTGGCGTCGCCGCTCTGCGGCCGTCGCTTTGTCTTTTTCGCCATGACGTCGCCTTGGTCGTTCCGAAGGGAACGAACGGCTGGGCCGTAAAGTTCCGGTCTGAACGACGCCGCCCATCACCCGCAGGCCACGATGGCTGACCCAGCGTACGCGACGGTGCCAGGGCACGATCCGCAACAGCGCATCCGGCCGTCAGAGAGTGAATTGCAGGGGAAAATCGAAAGAGAGATACAATTTCAAGGACCTTACTAGGTTTGGCGGTGACCTACTCTCCCACGTCTTGAGACGCAGTACCATTGGCGCTACGGCACTTAACGGCCGGGTTCGGGATGGGACCGGGTGTTTTGCTCGTGCTATGACCACCAAACCGAGAAAGATCCTTGAACTCCAAGTCAGCACACTTGTTTAAGTGTACGGCTTCTGGATCCGCATAAGCCAATCTGGCTTTTACTGGATCAAATCAAGCCTATCGGACAATTAGTACCGGTCAACTGAACGCATTGCTGCGCTTACATCTCCGGCCTATCGACGTGGTGGTCTACCACGGTCCTCAGGGATACCTTGTTTTGAGGGGGGCTTCCCGCTTAGATGCCTTCAGCGGTTATCCTGTCCGTTCATAGCTACCCAGCACTGCCGTTGGCACGACAACTGGTCCACCAGTGGAACGTTCACCCCGGTCCTCTCGTACTAGGGGCAACTCCTCTCAAGTATCCTACACCCACGGCAGATAGGGACCGAACTGTCTCACGACGTTCTAAACCCAGCTCACGTACCTCTTTAAACGGCGAACAGCCGTACCCTTGGGACCTGCTCCAGCCCCAGGATGAGATGAGCCGACATCGAGGTGCCAAACACTGCCGTCGATATGGACTCTTGGGCAGTATCAGCCTGTTATCCCCGGCGTACCTTTTATCCGTTGAGCGATGGCCCTCCCACTTGGGACCACCGGATCACTATGGCCGTCTTTCGACTCTGCTCGACTTGTCAGTCTCGCAGTCAGGCTGGCTTATGCCATTGCACTCAACGAGCGATTTCCGACCGCTCTGAGCCAACCTTCGCGCGCCTCCGTTACGCTTTAGGAGGCGACCGCCCCAGTCAAACTACCCGCCACGCAGGGTCCCGGATCCGGATAACGGACCGCGGTTAGACATCAAGAATGCATAGGGTGGTATCTCAAGGATGGCTCCACCGCGACTGGCGTCACGGTTTCAAAGCCTACCACCTATCCTGCACAATGCAGTCCTGATGCCAGTGCGAAGCTGTAGTAAAGGTGCACGGGGTCTTTCCGTCTAACCGCGGGAAGCCTGCATCTTGACAGGCAATTCAATTTCGCTGAGTCGATGTTGGAGACAGCGGGGAAGTCGTTACGCCATTCGTGCAGGTCGGAACTTACCCGACAAGGAATTTCGCTACCTTAGGACCGTTATAGTTACGGCCGCCGTTTACCTGGGCTTCAATTCGACGCTCTCACATCTCCTTTTAACCTTCAGGCACCGGGCAGGCGTCAGACCCTATACGTCGTCTTGCGACTTCGCAGAGCCCTGTGTTTTTAGTAAACAGTCGCCACCCCCTGGTTTGTGCCCCCGGACTTCAGTTGCCTGAAACCCGGGCCTCCTTCTCGCGAACTTACGGAGGTATTTTGCCGAGTTCCTTCAACATCGTTCTCTCAAGCGCCTTGGTATTCTCTACCAGTCCACCTGTGTTGGTTTAGGGTACGATCTTATGATGGAGCTATTTCCAGGGACTGCTAAGCTGCCCATCCAATCCGATAAGGATGAACAACCCTCGCAATCCGTCACTTCCATCTGGCTCAGGAATATTAACCTGATTCCCATCGACTACGCCTTTCGGCCTCGCCTTAGGGGTCGGCTTACCCTGCTCAGATTAGCTTTAAGCAGGAACCCTTGGACTTTCGGCGAGAGTGTCTCTCACACTCTTTGTCGCTACTCATGTCATCATTCTCACTAGTGATCTCTCCACGGGATCGCTCACGCGCCCGCTTCATCGAAAGCTCCTATCCTCCAAAGCACCTCGAAAGGTGCTGAAGAGGAGTGGAACTATGTCACACTACGCTCTGCTACCAGTGCATACGCACTCCTCGGCTTCGGCTCATGGCTTGAGCCCCGTTACATCTTCGCCGCAAGACAACTTGTTTAGACCAGTGAGCTGTTACGCTATCTTTAAAGGATGGCTGCTTCTAAGCCAACCTCCTGGTTGTTTTGGTCGTCTCACCTGCTTTCCCACTTAGCCATGAATTGGGGGCCTTAGCCGGAGGTCAGGGTTGTTTCCCTCTCCACTACGGGCGTTAGCACCCGCAGTGTGTCTGCCATCTAGTACTCCTCGGTATTCGGAGTTTGGTTAGGATCAGTAAGCCTGTGGGGCCCCATTACCCATCCAGTGCTCTACCCCCGAGGGTATTCGGATGACGCTCTACCTAAATAGATTTCGCAGAGAACCAGCTATCTCCGAGTTTGATTGGCCTTTCACCCCTAGGCACAACTCATCCCGATCTTTTTCAACAGATGTGGGTTCGGCCCTCCAGTAAGTGTTACCTTACCTTCAGCCTGGTCATGCCTAGATCACTCGGTTTCGGGTCTGATCCATCTAACTCGACGCCCTATTAAGACTCGCTTTCGCTGCGCCTACACCTAACGGCTTAAGCTTGCTAGATAGACCAAGTCGATGACCCATTATACAAAAGGTACGCCGTCACAAGACTGGACACTAATGACAACCATCTCTGGTCATTTTGTCGGGATGGAAACCCGGAATTGAACGGTTTCGAGGCCAGGATTGTCGCTGTAGATCCCGGCGTTCGACCGATGATCGAAACTCAGGCTCATGCGCACGCCGTTGCGTGCCTGATACCCGAATTCGACACCCGATCGAAAGATGATCGGGCCACCCAGGTCGACATCGCTGCCCTCGGCATAAAGCCCGGGCATCGAGTGGAACTGAGCGTACCACCGTTCGTTCGGCGTCGTGTATGTCGTGGTGTTTCCAAGACCCACCCACAGGCCGCCATCATCCGTGATGGACCCACCGTAGGTGAATTGGAACGGGCCGCGTGCCGTCGATGTCTGCCGGCGAATGAACACTTCCTCGCCAACGGCGTTTTCCTGGAAGTAAACCTCGCCAGCTGAAACGCTGGTAAACGGCACCACATCGTTCTTTGCCAGGCAGCCTTCGTTGGGACAGTGATTGACTGCCATGTTCAGCAGGCCAAGGGCCAAGCCGACCACCGCAGCGGTACCATCCGTAATGAAAGCAATGTCTGACATGTCCCGATCTCCATGGAATTTTTTCCATGTGTGACGCAGATTGTCATTAGAGTCCAGTCAAGCTCCGACTGATTGTAGGCGTTCGGTTTCAGGTACTGTTTCACTCCCCTCGTCGGGGTGCTTTTCACCTTTCCCTCACGGTACTGGTTCGCTATCGGTCAGTAAGGAGTACTTAGCCTTCGAAGGTGGTCCTCCGATCTTCAGACAGGATTTCACGTGTCCCGCCCTACTTAATACATCCTATCGAGCTTCCTATACGGGGCTGTCACCCGCTATGGCCATGCTTCCCAACATGTTCTAGTCACTCTCAAGGCTTGGCTGGTCCCCGTTCGCTCGCCGCTACTAGGGGAGTATCAATTGATGTCCTTTCCTCCGGGTACTTAGATGTTTCAGTTCTCCGGGTTTGCTCTTAAAGACCTATGTATTCAGTCCTTAAGTACCTGTTTCAGAACCCTATAAATTACCGAAGTAATTATAGTGAACTGTCAGGTGGGTTGCCCCATTCGGAAATTCATGGATCAAAGCCTATTCTCAGCTCCCCATGACTTATCGCAGAGTATCACGTCCTTCATCGCCTCTTACTGCCAAGGCATCCACCAAACGCCCTTCTCGCGCTTGATTTGATCCAGAAAAAGCAAGATTTGCGTCTTGCGCGGGTCCGTAGCTGGTAACTTCCAGACCCCTTATCCTGGACCAAAAGTCGTACATTTCCCGCTCCGGATTACTCCGGAACTTGGTTATAGTACTTGACTTGGACAACTCTGTTCTTTTCAGCCCGGGATACATAAGGAAAGGCGTGGATGCACCTTTCAGCATGCCTTCCACCGAAGTGGAACCAGACCGAGATCGCTTGCGTACTTGCAAGGATCAAACAGTGTTGATCGTCACTTCAAGATTTCTCTCGAAGCAACTTGTATCTCTCTTTACGATTTCAAAGCGTCCGATTGGACGGCAAAACAGCGATGCTGCTTAACGGTCAAATCGGGATATGGTGGAGCCTAGCGGGATCGAACCGCTGACCTCCTGAATGCAAATCAGGCGCTCTCCCAGCTGAGCTAAGGCCCCCTAAGCGTGGCTTCGCCGATGGCGAAACGCGCGTAAGCCGGCAGGCGTTTCCGCAGGAAATGCCGATAGGCCCGTGTCCGCTGCGTCGATTGCAAGCAATCGACTTACGCGGGCGTCATTTTCGCGGCGCGAAAAGGACGTTGGTGGGTCGAGGAGGACTTGAACCTCCGACCTCACGCTTATCAGGCGTGCGCTCTAACCACCTGAGCTACCGACCCAAGTTGATTTTACCAAAGGTAAAATCGACGTAGCCCGGCAGGCGTTTCCGCAGGAAATGCCGAGAGGGCCGCCGACCGCTGCCGCGGATCGAAGATCAATCCACTTTAACGGCTACGGCTTTCGCGGTGCGAAAGCCTTGACTGAAGAGATATGAGGACGGCCTGGACCGTATGATGTTTGATCGGTTTTGATTACCGATCTGCTAAGTGCGTCGAATGACGCATCCCGGACTTGATCCGGGATCTCGTCGATATGGACGCATCCTTAGAAAGGAGGTGATCCAGCCGCAGGTTCCCCTACGGCTACCTTGTTACGACTTCACCCCAGTCGCTGAGCTTACCGTGGCCAGCTGCCCCCTGCGAACAGGTTGGCGCACCGTCTTCGGGTAAACCCAACTCCCATGGTGTGACGGGCGGTGTGTACAAGGCCCGGGAACGTATTCACCGCGTCATGCTGTTACGCGATTACTAGCGATTCCGACTTCATGCTCTCGAGTTGCAGAGAACAATCCGAACTGAGATGGTTTTTAGGGATTAACCCTCTGTTACCACCATTGTAGCACGTGTGTAGCCCAACCCGTAAGGGCCATGAGGACTTGACGTCATCCACACCTTCCTCCCGCTTATCACGGGCAGTTTCCATAGAGTGCCCAGCCGAACTGCTGGCAACTAGGGATGTGGGTTGCGCTCGTTGCCGGACTTAACCGAACATCTCACGACACGAGCTGACGACAGCCATGCAGCACCTGTCACTGATCCAGCCGAACTGAAGGAATCTCTCTCGAGAAACCGCGATCAGGATGTCAAGGGTTGGTAAGGTTCTGCGCGTTGCTTCGAATTAAACCACATGCTCCACCGCTTGTGCGGGCCCCCGTCAATTCCTTTGAGTTTTAATCTTGCGACCGTACTCCCCAGGCGGAATGCTTAATCCGTTAGGTGTGTCACCGACACGCATGCGCGCCGACGACTGGCATTCATCGTTTACGGTGTGGACTACCAGGGTATCTAATCCTGTTTGCTCCCCACACTTTCGCACCTCAGCGTCAGTATCGAGCCAGTGAGCCGCCTTCGCCACTGGTGTTCTTCCGAATATCTACGAATTTCACCTCTACACTCGGAGTTCCACTCACCTCTCTCGAACTCTAGACTAGTAGTTTTGGAGGCAGTTCCAGGGTTGAGCCCTGGGATTTCACCCCCAACTTTCTAATCCGCCTACGCGCGCTTTACGCCCAGTAATTCCGAACAACGCTAACCCCCTCCGTATTACCGCGGCTGCTGGCACGGAGTTAGCCGGGGTTTCTTTACCAGGTACTGTCATTATCATCCCTGGCGAAAGAGCTTTACGACCCTAAGGCCTTCATCACTCACGCGGCATGGCTAGATCAGGCTTGCGCCCATTGTCTAAGATTCCCCACTGCTGCCTCCCGTAGGAGTCTGGGCCGTGTCTCAGTCCCAGTGTTGCTGATCATCCTCTAAAACCAGCTATAGATCGTAGACTTGGTAGGCCATTACCCCACCAACTATCTAATCTAACGCGGGCCGATCCTTCACCGAAATTCTTTCCCCCGAAGGGCGTATACGGTATTAAACCCAGTTTCCCGGGACTATTCCGTAGTGAAGGGCACGTTCCCACGCGTTACTAACCCGTCCGCCGCTAGAACCGAAGTTCTCGCTCGACTTGCATGTGTTAGGCCTGCCGCCAGCGTTCGTTCTGAGCCAGGATCAAACTCTCAAGTTGAAAAGCTGTTACCAGCTTATCCTTGACGTTCGAACCTCTGCACATCAATTCCGACCGGCTAAGGTCGGAACTTGTCTCTGTTTGTTGTGCTTCTGGTTTTCATCAGAAAACCGGAAACCGTCCAAACAGTGAAGCTGACTATCCATCATCGGATCAGGTCGAAACCCTCTCCTAGGTAGTTTGATATGCGTTTGGCTGATCCATCGAATAGACCAAACCGCCCACATATCTCTTCAGAAACTATCGATTTCAAAGAGCGCAGAGACAAAATCAACACGAAGCGCCATTCCTTTTTGGCGCAACCTGCGTCAGATACCTCAGTGTTTGTTGCCTTCTGTCCCTCTGGAGCGTCGCTCCGTCGTTCCGTCTGGCGTTCCGTTGTGCGCCTCAGCGCCGCCGGTGAGGGGGTATTTACGGATTGGGGCCGAACCTCGCAACCCCTTTTTTCGGGAAACGTCATGTTTTTTTCAAAAATCTCATTTATCGTTTAAAATCAGAGTCTTAAAAATGCGATTTTCTTGCCTGTCCTGTTTCCGGCCCGCGCCGCAGGCGGCTTTACGCAGGGGCAATCGGGCCAGAATCCGGTTATCCACAGCGATTTTTCCGGAATCTGCCGAGTCACGGACGGGAATCTTGCCCGAGTCACCCCCGACTCGGCCCGGAATCATCCGCCGACTCGCGACATTTCGGAAAATGAATCGCCCGATTCCGCGAAAATCCCGGAATCGGCCTTCGGAAATCGCGGAATCACGAAGCAGTCCGCACCCGACTCGCCGCTTTTTTCCGCGTCATCAGGAATCGCCACGCGATCAGCCCCGCGATCACCGCCAGAAACACCAGCGGCCGGATCTGCCAGCCCTTCACCAGCATCACGTAATGCACCCCGCCCAGAATCGCCGCCGGATAGACCAGCTGGTGCAGCCGGGCCCAACCTGCCGCCCCCATCTTGCGAACCGACAGATTGTTCGAGGTCACCGCCAGCGGGATCAACAGCACGAACGCGGCCATGCCAACAGTAATGTAGGGCCGCTTCACGATATCGGCCCACACCCGGTCGATCCTCTGCACGTCCAGCACCGCCCAGACCAGCAGGTGACACACCACGAAGAAAAAGCAGGCCAACCCCAGCGCCCGGCGAAACTTCAGCAGGTTCACCCCCGCCAGTTTGCGCAGGGGCGTCACCGCCAATCCCGCCACCAGCAGGTACAGCGCCATCTGCCCCATCTCGTGCTCCAGCACTTTCACGGGGTCCGCGCCCAGCCGGTTCTGAATGCCCAGCCACAGCATCCACGCGGCATAGCCCAGGCTCGCCACGTAAATGGGCCAGGCCGGCACCCGGCGCAGCGCCTGGTTCATATGATCGACGATCGCCATCAGAAGAATTTTGTCAGGTCCATTCCTTCATAAAGCCCTGCCACGTCGTCGCCGTAGCCGTTGAACATCAGCGTGTCCTGCCGGCGGGCGAACAGCCCCGATCCGATCACCCGCTCGCTCGCCTGGCTCCAGCGCGGGTGGTCCACTTGCGGGTTCACGTTGCTGTAAAATCCGTACTCCCGCGCATTCGCCTTGTTCCAGCTGGTCGGCGGCTCGGCCTCGGTCAGCGTGATGCGCACGATCGACTTGATCGACTTGAAGCCGTATTTCCACGGCACCACCAGCCGGAGCGGCGCGCCGTTCTGGTTGGGGATCTCCTTGCCGTATATCCCCGTCGCCATCAGTGTCAGCGGATGCGTCGCCTCGTCCAGCCGCAGCCCCTCGACATAGGGCCAGTCCAGCACGGGGTATTTCACGCCCGGCATCTCGTCCGGGCGCAGCGCGGTCTCGAAGGCGACAAACCTGGCATTCGACTGCACGCCCGCCATCTCCAGCAGGTCGGCCAGTTCGAACCCGTTCCAGGGCACCACCATCGACCACGCCTCGACACAGCGGAAGCGATAGATCCGCTCCTCCACCGTCATCTTCGCCATGATGTCCTCGAAGGCATAATCGCCGGGCCGGTCCACCAATCCGTCAATGGTCACGCTCCACGGCTCGGTGGTCAGCATATGGGCATGGTCCACCGGGTCGCCCTTGCCGGTGCCGAACTCGTAGTAGTTGTTGTAGGTCGTGATATCCTCGTAAGAGGTCGGCTCCAGACCCTGCGCCCGCGCCTGGGCCGCGCCGATTCCGGCCAGTCCCATACCGGCGGCCGCCCCCGCCATCAACTGCCGCCGGTTCAGGAACGCGGCCTCGTCGGTCACATCCTTGTCGCGCAGCGTGTTCTTCCAACGATAGGCCATGCGGGCTCTCCTCTTCTCGCGGGCATGTCTGTCAGTCTCACATAAGCAAAGCGCATTTCGCGGGCAAAACAAGCTGTCTCACGAAGACGTTGAGGCACGGTAACAATGGCGGCGGCATTCTGTGCGCGCGCGCACGCGCGCGAGACACCGCGGCCGGGCCGTCCCGGACCTGATCCGGGACCTCCTGCGGTAGGGCACCACCTCTATGGATACTGCGCCGCGTCCACGCTCGGCCGGATCTTGGTCAGCGGGATCGAGCTGCCGTCCGCCTGCACGATCCGAACATGCCGCCGCCGCATCAGCCGCGGTTCGGCCACGCCCACCGAATGGGCGATGGTCTCGACCTCCTTGATCACCTGCCGCGCGTAATTGGCCACCTTCACGTATTTGTCCTCGACCACCAGCCCCGCCTGCAAATGCCTGTCATGGGTGGTGATCCCGGTGGGACAGGTGTTGCGGTTGCATTTCAGCGCCTGGATGCAGCCCAGCGAGAACATGAACCCCCGCGCCGAGGTCACGAAATCCGCGCCGGCGCACAGCGCCCAGGCCACGTCGCTGGGGTTGACCAGCTTGCCCGCTGCCACGATCCGGATGCGGCCCTTCAGCCCGTGCCGGTCGCGCAGGTCCACCATCCGGGGCAACGCCTCGCGGATCGGCATCCCCACCAGGTCCATCAGCGGCATCGGCGCCGCCCCCGTGCCGCCCTCGCCGCCGTCGATGGTGATGAAATCCGGCGCGATCTCTTCTCCGCGCGCGACGATCAGTTCGAACATCTCGTCCCAGGCTTCGCTCGACCCGATCACCGTCTTGAAGCCGACAGGCTTGCCCGTGATCTCTCGGATATGCCCGATGAAATCCAGCAACTCGGCAAAGGTGTTCACCTCGCGGTGCCGGTTGGGCGAGATGCTGTCCTGCCCCACCGCGATGCCGCGGATCCCGGCGATCTCGGTTGTGACCTTCTCGCCGGGCAGGATGCCGCCCTTGCCGGGCTTGGCCCCTTGCGCCAGCTTCAGCTCGAACATCTTCACCTGCGGAATGTCTCCCATCGCGCGCAGCTTGTCGTCATCCAGCGCGCCGTCCGGCGTCCGCACTCCGTATTTCGCCGTGCCGATCTGGTAGACCACGTCGCACCCGCCGCTCAGGTGATAGGGGCTCAGCCCCCCCTCCCCGGTGTTCAGCCAGACCCCCGCCTCCGCGGCACCCCGGCTCAGCGCCTCGACCGCGGGGCGCGATATGGCGCCGTAACTCATCCCCGAGATGTTGAAGATCGACCGCGCCATGTAGGGTTCGCGGCAATACGGCCCGATCTGCAACGGCTCGGTCACCGCGAACTGGTCGTCCAGCGGCGGAAAGGCCGCCGGCACGAAGATCGGCGTGCCCACCACGTTCAGGTTCCGGGTCGAGCCAAAGGCGATGGTGTTGCTTTTGCCCTTCGACGCGTGCCCCACCCAGTCGCGCTGCGCCCGGTTGAACGGCATTTCCTCTCGGTCCATGGCAAAGAAATACTGGCGAAAGAATTCCCCCAGCGTGGTGAACAGGCCGCGAAACCGCCCGATCACCGGGTAATTGCGCCGGATCGCGTCGCCGGTCTGGGTCTTGTCGATGACGTAAAACAGCACCACCAGCGCGATGACGACGCCGACCGCCAGCACGAAGACCAGCGCCAGCAGTCCCAGGATATCGAATACCAGTTCCATCTTTGCCTCTCCGAAAGAACGGTGGCTCCCTTATGCCACAGTCGCATGGCACCTCAACTGGAATTACCGACGCGAAAGGGACCTCTTCGCACGCCCCGGTCACATTCATTCATCGGAGTATCTTCGCGGCCCCGGTCCGAGCGCATGCCGCATTTCGTCGACGCGCATCGGGGGAGAGCCCGCGGTGAACCTATCGCTGCGATCCGGCGTTTTCCCGGTGATGCTCAGGCCGGCATCGACCGACGCGCCTACCGATCAACCCGGCCGCCAGGAGACACGACCATGCTTCGCAGGACCTATCTCGCCGTCACCGCCGCCACCATTCTTGGCGGCACCACCATCGCCTTTGCCGACAGCGGCAAGGATATCATCGACACCGCAACCGAGGCGGGTGAGTTCTCCACCTTTCTTGCCGCGGCCGAGGTGGCCGGCCTTGTCGAAACGTTGAAGGGGGACGGCCCCTTCACCGTCTTCGCCCCCACCGACGAGGCCTTCGAGTCACTGCCCGAAGGCACGGTGGACACGCTGATGCTGCCCGAGAACGTCGAACAACTGACTAGCATCCTCATCCACCACGTGGTTCCCGGCAAGGTGATGTCCGGCGACCTGACCGACGGTATGGCGGCCGAAACCGTGCAGGGCAACTCCCTCACCATCGGCACCGAGGGCGGCGTCACCGTCAACGACGCCAATGTCGTCACCCCCGATATCGAGGCCTCGAACGGCGTCATCCACGTGATCGACGCCGTGATCATGCCCGAGTGACATTCCGAGGGCGAGCCGGGCATCCTTGGCTCGCCTTCTCTTTGAAACGCATCCGACGGCTCCGCGCAGCGGCGCTGAAGTCCGCGCTCTGCCTCAGGCCGACTGCCGGAACTGCTGCAACGCATCGTCCTTGTACGGCATCTGGTTCAGGCTTGGTTTGGACAACTTTATCATCTTGCCGACCAACCTGCGGCGACGGCGCGCGAGGGGATGAAAGGCGGCTGTGTCGAAGAACATCCGCCGGTCGTTGAACGGGTTGACGTAAAAGCTTGGTGCAAACGCATAATAGACGTTGTTCGGCGCAGACGGCATGAAGACTTCGGTATGCGCCATGTCCGGCAGTCTTTCCCGGGCGGGTTCCGGCAGACCGTCGCACCATGCGCCATAACGCTCCCGCAAGCTCTCGAGCCGATCCGGCGCAAGACGGTCTGACAGGTCTTCCGCCCGCATATTGAGCAATGCTGCAAGACCGTCGTCGAGGGAACACCCGTTTGCGGCTGTCGCTCGCGTCCACTTGTTCGCCCGCGTCATCTCGGCGCCGTTTCCGCGCAGAACAAGCTCTGTCGCCGGGGCCATTTCCACGGCACGTACCGTCGCGCTATCTATACCGTTGAACGTACGGCTTGTCCTCAGGGCCATGACGTCTCGCAAGGTGGTCAGCTGATTGTCGGTCAGGCACCGTTCAAACTCGGGATCGTCACGCTCGATGACTTCAAGCTTTACGCCGACTTCTTGCGCCACTGCGACTGCGACCTGCCGATCGAACTGGGTGATCCACTTTATGTCGTGCATGAAAAACCGTTCGATGTGATCGAGCACGGGCGTTGCCGCGGCAAGCAACAGCCGCGAATCCGTTCCACCCGATATGGGAAGCGCCGTCGTGTAGCCGCCGGCCAGTGCAGCCATCACCTGCCCGAGTCGCCCGGTTATCCTCTCGGCCAGACCGTTGCGGTCCTCACCTGCGGTTTGAAAGTCATCCTCCGGACCAAGCCAGTGCCGTTTCAGTTCGAAATCGGCAAGATCCAGATAGTGATTGGCATAGATGCGCCTGCAATGGATATCGCAGGTCTCTCCCAAGGCAAACTGCGCCTTGCGGGCCTGCACGCCTTTGGCCGAAACAGCCGTCAGCGGTTCGATGTCCCGGTTCACCGCCAGATGGACGCTTGACGCAAAAGCCTTGTCCTTGTTCGAGTAGACGGCGCTCAGCCCTCCGGACGGGTCGAAATAGACCCGCTTCGTGCCGAATGCCGCCACGACAGCGATGAACCGGCCGGCCAGCCCTTCGATATAGGTTTCAACCGCGTCGATTGTTCCCTTGCCTTGCAGAACAACCCGCCCATTCAGGCAGGCTCCGTCCTGGTCGACTGCGACGCCAAGGACGATGGCGACGGTCCGACCACCCTCAAAGACAAGTTCATGTCGCGGAAGCCGTGGACAATGATGCAAATTCCAATCGCCCAGCCGGAAATGCATCCACGTTTCAGAAGGGCTTGTACGCGACTTCGACAACCTGAACTGAAACGGAAAGGTCTCGTCGAAATCCCAACCATTGGCCTCGCACACCGCTTCCGCGGCGCAAATCCTGCGTTTCATTCTGCCTCACTCTCCGCCGCGTTGTCGCGCGGCCTGCTCTGCTCCTTGGGTCCGGGGGCATTATTATGGTTATGGCCCTCCGGGGTTGGTCTACTTCTTGTGGATCACCGCCATTTGCAGCCGCTTGCCCGGCACCATCCGCGCCGGCGCCAGATGCACGCCCGAAATATCTTCGGCCAGCTTGTTCAGCTCGGCGGCGACCTTCGGGTCCTCATGCACGAAATGGCGCGTCTCGACCCAGTTGCGAAACAGCTCGGCCGTCTTGGTGATCCCCGGCCGCTCATGGGCGTCGGGCTGCCAGCGCAGGTCCTCGATGATGTAAAGCCCGCCCGACTCCAGCCTCGGAAAAACCTCCAGAAAGGCGTTCTGCTGATGATGGCTCGCATGGCTCGCATCGTCGATCACGATGCTGGGCGGGGTCTCGATCTCCTCGATCGCCGCCGCGATACTGTCGCGCTCGTCCATGTCGCAGCGATGATAGGTAAACCGCTCATGCCCGAACCCCGAGAGATCCGCTACGTCCAGCCGATGAATCTCGGCCTTGGGAAAATACTCCAGCCACATGCGGACCGACGGGCAATCTTTTGTCTCGCATTCCGCGTCATGGCCCTGCTCCGGCCCCTGGGCCAGCAGACCCATCTCGACAAAGGTGATCTTGCGCTGCCGGTAGGGGTGAAACAGCATGTGATAAAGCTCGGTGTACCGGTGCTTGGCCGTTCCCTGATCCGAGCCGAAGCGGTCGGCCAGGTCGGTCAGGTTCTCGCCGCCCTTGCCGGTGGGCAAGCGCGGTGCGGTTTCGACCTCGTCAGCCAGTTTCCGACGCTTGATCTCTTCCTTTTCCTCGCGCGACAGCACCGGGGCCGCCTCGCAATCCACCTTGTGCTTTTTCAGCGCCAGGTCCATCCAGCTGTCCGGTTCCGGCAGGCCGCCCTTGTTCGAGAGGAATTCCCGCACACGCCGCCCGTAGAAATGCACCGAATAGGTGTTTTCGGTCACCATATCCTTCGCTTCCTGCGTCGCGCGTTTCAGCATCAGTTTGCGGCGGTCGCGAAAGTTTACGGGATAAAGCCCCTCGATCGGCAGCGCATATTTCGCCTCGCCCGTCTTGTGCAGGTAATGCGTGACCGCGTGCGGCCCCCACGTGCCCCATTTCATCTCGCTGACGTGAACCGGCTTGCCTTCGTCCTGCAACTGGCGCAGCCGGTCCTGTTCCTCCTGCTCGAACCATTCCGGGATGCCGTACTCATCTTCCGTCATCTCCAGCATCAGGCCAAGCGCCTCGCTGTCAGGGGGCAATCCCAGCACACCGCCGTTGATGTGGCTGTCGGACTCCCAGCCAAAGAAATGGCCCGTCGACGTCTCGAACGGTTTGACGCAATAGGCATCCAGATCGGCCCAGATCATGCGGTCGTTCTGTTGCAGCAGATGGTACCGGAACACGTCCGAAAACAGCGCGAAACTGCCCGTGCGCCCGTGCTGGATGAACCGGTCGATCTTCAGCACGCTGTCGCCATGGATCAGCTCGACCCCCTCGGGCACGTTCTGCACGTCCTTGTAGTGGTAAAGTTTCACGTGGTGCCCCGCGTCGAGGAACGACTGGGCGCACAGAACCTCCACATAGCTCAGCGGGCCTTCCACCCACAGCATCCCGATCTCGTAACCCGATTGGGCACTATCCCTCATCACGTGTCTCCATTGGGCTAGACCGCCTTGCGCATCTCGCCCTGCGCGGGGCGCAGGAACGTGATGTCGGGGTCCGCCTCGATCGCGCGAACGTCGCGCTCGTAAATGCGTGTCAGATGCTCGCGCTCGCAACGGGTCCAGGGGTCATACCCGCCATATTCCTTGCCGCGCGGATACCGCTCCTGGATCTCCACCCGCCGGGACAGCGCCGCGTCGGCCCCGTCCTTGTGGATCATCTGCAACAACTCCCGCACGGCACGGCCCGACGCGGTCGGGCGCTTGTTCTTGTCCTTCGGTTCCTTGAGCTTCGTGACATCTATATCCGGGCCGCACAGGTTGCCCAGAATTGCAAGGTCAAGCTGGCGGAAATCCTCGTAACGCCAGGCATGGACCTTGGCGGTCGGAAACGCTTTCTTCGCCGTATCCAGAACCTTGTGCCAGTTCGGCATCCGCGCGGTCACGGCGCGGCGCATGTGACGCTCGTCGATGAACCATTGTCCGCTGACCGAGCGCAGATATTCGACATAGGCGGACGAAAAGAAATCCGCGTAGTTGCGCAATCCGAAATGCACCTCGTCGGGGCCGGACGGGACCTGCATACCAAACACCTGCATCAGCGTCTCTCCCCAGCGATACAGCTTGCCGAAGCGCACGCAATGTCCGCAATGCCCGGCAAGATTTTCGTCGGACAGAATGATCCGCCTGGGCCTGTTCTCCAGGATATCGGCAAAGAACGCGCCCGTCATCGCGGACAGTTCCTCGTCGTATATCTTCGGATCCCAGCCGATCCCGAGCTTGATATACGCGTTGCACTGAACCGGAATAGTCACTTCCTTGCGCGTCTTGCGGTGATGCACGTAATGCACCCCGGCCCGTTCCAGCATCTTGGAATTGCGCGCCAGCATGGACTGGATGTGGCTGGTGGCCGTCTTGTGAAAGCCACCGTGCAAGACGATGTAGGGCCGCGCGCTCATTCGCCCGCCAGATCCGTCAGCAATTCTTCGCTGTTGACCAGATCTTCACCGGGTCGGTTGATCATCTTCAGCAGCTCATGCAGCGCAGACCATTCGTCATTCGCCTTCAGCGCGGCGATCTTGGCGCGGTGCCACGCACACGCCTCGGCATGCAGCCGCGCGATCTCAGGGTCCGCCATCAGCGCATCGAACTCGCGGCGCGTGGCCGCGGCCATCGGCACAAGGCTCGCGTCCTTTTCCAGATTGATGTTCATGTCCGACCAATAGGCGACGCCCTGGTCGCGGTCGATATGGTTGGTGCGCCCCCGGTCGCGCTTTACCAGGAAACTGTCGACCGACCGCACGGCATAGTGATGCAGCCGCGCAAAATCGTGGCGAAAGGTCGGGTGCGCCCGCCAACCCTGCTGAAAGAACGCATCCGGCATGGGCTGGCCCCCGGCATCCTTCCAGATGAAGCCCTCGGGAATGTCGGCATAGAATTTCGGGCGGTGCACGCCGAACTTGCGGATCACCTCGGACGGGCGGAACAGCGTCTTGAGGCCAAGCGCTCGGTACTTGGCGCGAAAATCCTCCGGCGCGGCCCAGACGAAATGTTCGTGGATGAACCTATCCTCGTATGCCACCTGATCGCCACAGCCGAACAGCTTCCAGCACAGCGAAATCGCATCCGCGTCCCCCGTCGCCTCGAACAGGTCTGGCAAACGCCCCGCGCCCACCCGGATGTTCAGGAATTCGTCGCAATCGGCGCAGATGATCCAGTCCGCCTTCTCGAAAGCCTCGTGTTTCAACGCCCGGCGCAGGGCCACCCGCTGCGGGCTCTCACCCTTCTTGAACTGGTTGTCGCAATGGGACGCGACGCCCAGTTCCTCCAGCCGCATGGCGATCCTGTCGGTGCCGTCGTCGCAGTCATTGGTGTAGATCAGAATGTCCCGGAACCCGATCGCCCGGTTATAGGCGATCCATTCCAGCATGAACGGCCCTTCGTTCTTCATCGTCGTGACGATGGCGCAGCGATCGTTGCGCCGCTCGCCCATGGGCCGATCCGACCGGACCGATTTCGGGTTGAACCGGGGAACGGGGCGCGCCTTCTTGTCCGGCGCGGCCTCGGGCCTGGCCTCTGTCGTCTGCTCGGGTGTCCCCGGCCCCTTCGCCTTGACCGCCTTGTCGGTCTTCGCCCTGGGCGTCTCCTCGGCCGCATCGCGCGCCGCCTCGCGCGCCTCCTGGTCCACGGCATCGTCCGCTTCGGCCTCGCCGCCCAGCCCATCGTCCTCCGGCGCCGCGCGCTCCTCCTCGCGCTGCTTGCGCCTCAGCCGCTTGCGGAACGCGATGCCGAACCCGTTCGCGACCTCGTCCCGGCCTTTTTCCGTGAAATAGGCCGCCACCTGGTTCTTGTACCAGGGCAGGTCACGCCGCCCGCGGTAAAGGCGATGAAACTCGAGCGGGGTGAGCTCGTCGAAAATCGCCGCCTGCATCACCGGCTTCAGAGCGCCGATCTTGCGAAGGAACACGGCGGTCTTGTGATCCGAATGACGGCAGTGAAAGACCCGGATGTTGTCGCCGGAAAACCGCCCGATATGCTGTTTGTCCAGCGCATGATAGGGATCGTAGAAGATGTTGACCGGCCCCAAGCCCGCCGTCAGCGCCGCCGCATCCGACAGGGGCAGCGTCCAGTCCTGCCGCCGTCCGTTCTCATAGCGCGTCTCCCACGGCACCAGCTCGGTATCCAGCGTGCTCTGCGGGTTGACCGAGACCACATGCGCCCCCGGCACCAGCGAGCCAAAGGCGATCGCGGCATAGCCCCCCATCGACACACCCGCAAAGATCACCCGGTCATACCCCTCGAAGAACCCCTCGTCGCGCAGCTTCTTGAACCGCGCGATCAGGTGGGAATCCCGGTACCAGTCCGCCACATGCGCCATGACCCCGAGGTGCGAGATATTCACGTCCCGCGCGAACTTGAACGCCCAGGGCTCCCGCTCCACCGAGGTGTCGTTGACGTTGGAAAGGTTGTCGAAGGTGACCAGCAGGCGGTTCACCGGCCGCCGCACGAACATCAGCGAATCCCGCAGATGCCGCTCCATGAACCCCTCACCCTCGCCGCCGGGGCGAAGCTCGTCGAACCAGCGCGGCATCGCTGGCATGTCGTCTGCTGAACTGTCCTGCTCGGCCATGGCCCGATCTTGTATCTGATGTGGTTATCGCGCGGTGAATCCGCGCCATTCCGCCTTTGGCGGCACTATACGCCCGCCCCGCGAATCCGCGCAACACCCGTGTCGATTTGTTGGCGCAAAGGCCATTTCCGCAACACCCACGCAAGCAGCCCCACGTTCCGTCTTCCTCTGGCCATAAATATCCCCGGGGGTTTGGGGGCTGGCCCCCATTCAAAGCTGCGTTTGGGGGCTGGCTCGATCGAGGATACGCCTTTCACGCCGTCACGGACCCGATCAGGGACCTCGTAGGGTGGGTTTCCAACCCACCATTGCAGGCCGACACTCACCGCCCCCAAAAAAACGAAAAACCCCCGCCGGATCACTCCGGCGGGGGCCGCGTTCACGCAGTCACCGTGCTCAATGCACCACGGCGTCGTCCGGCCGCTCGCGGTTGGTCGACCCGACGCGCTCGCCGATGATCAACCCTTCGGGCCCGGCACTCACCGGTACCGTCGCGCCATCCAGGATATCCCCGGCCAGCAATCCTTCGGCCAGCGGGTCCTGCAACGCCTTCTGGATCACCCGCTTCAGCGGTCGTGCGCCATAGACCGGGTCATAGCCTTCATCCGCCAGCCACTTGCGGGCCGCATCGTCCAGCTCCAGCGTGATCTTCCGCGCGGCCAGCCGCTTCAGCAGGCGGGCCATCTGGATATCGACGATCCCGTCCATCTGGTCGCGGTTCAGCCGGTCGAAGACCACGATCTCGTCCAGCCGGTTCAGGAACTCGGGCCGGAAATGCGACCGCACCGCGTCCATCACGTCGCGCTTGGCCGATGCCGCGTCCGACCCTTCCGGCAACTGGCTCAGCGCCTGCGACCCGAGGTTCGACGTCAGGATGATCAGCGTCTGCTTGAAATCCACCGTCCGGCCCTGCCCGTCGGTCAGCACACCATCGTCCAGAACCTGCAACAGCACGTTGAACACCTCCGGATGCGCCTTCTCGACCTCGTCGAACAGCACCACCTGGTAGGGCCTGCGCCGCACGGCCTCGGTCAGCACGCCGCCCTCGTCATAGCCGACATAGCCCGGAGGCGCCCCGATCAGACGGGCGACCGAGTGCTTCTCCATGAACTCGCTCATGTCGATCCGCACCATCGCGCTGTCGTCGTCGAACAGGAATTCCGCCACGGCCTTGGTCAGCTCGGTCTTGCCCACGCCGGTCGGTCCCAGGAACAGGAAGCTGCCCAGGGGACGGTTCTCGTCGTTCAGCCCGGCGCGCGCCCGCCGCACGGCATTGGCCACCGCCTTCACGGCGGCATCCTGGCCAATCACCCGGCGGTGCAGGTTGCCTTCCATGCCCAAAAGCTTCTCGCGCTCGCCTTCCAGCATCTTCGCCGTCGGAATCCCGGTCCAGCGTTCGACCACCTGGGCAATCTGCTCGGGGCGCACGGCCTCCTCGACCATCACGCCGTCTTCCTCGGCCTTCTCGGCCTCGGCCAGCTGCTTTTCCAGCTGCGGAATGACGCCATAGCTCAACTCCCCGGCCTTCGCCAGGTTGCCCTCGCGCTTGGCATGGTCCAGCTCGATCCGCGCACGGTCCAGCTGTTCCTTCAGGTCGCGGGCACCCGCCAGCTTGTCGCGCTCGGATTGCCACTTCGCGGTCATCTGGCTGGATTTCTCCTGCATGTCGGCCAGCTCTTTTTCCAGCTTCTCCAGCCG
Organism: Roseovarius sp. MMSF_3350; assembly: GCF_030733425.1. Classification (GTDB taxonomy): domain Bacteria; phylum Pseudomonadota; class Alphaproteobacteria; order Rhodobacterales; family Rhodobacteraceae; genus Roseovarius. The sequence goes on along the minus strand of NZ_JASHIZ010000001.1, from coordinate 378,802 downwards.
GTCCTTGCTGGCGGCGTCGTCCTCTTTCTTCAGGGCCTCGGCCTCGATCTGCTTTTGCAGGATTTCGCGGTCCAGCGCGTCCAGTTCTTCGGGCTTGCTGTCCACTTCCATGCGCAACCGGCTCGCGGCCTCGTCCACAAGGTCGATCGCCTTGTCCGGAAGGAAACGGTCGGTGATATAGCGATGGCTCAGCGTCGCCGCCGACACCAGGGCGCTGTCCGAGATCCGCACGCCATGGTGCAGCTCGTACTTCTCCTTGATGCCGCGCAGGATGCTGATCGTGTCCTCCACGGTGGGCTCCTCAACCATCAGCGGCTGGAACCGGCGTGCGAGGGCCGCGTCCTTCTCAACGTGCTTGCGATACTCGTCCAGCGTCGTCGCCCCGACACAGTGCAACTCACCCCGCGCCAGCGCCGGCTTGATCAGGTTGGCCGCGTCCATCGCGCCATCCGCCTTGCCCGCGCCCACCAGCGTGTGCATCTCGTCGATAAAGAGGATGATCTCGCCCGCCGCATCGGTGACCTCGTTCAGCACGGCCTTCAGCCGCTCCTCGAACTCGCCGCGATACTTCGCACCGGCGATCAGCGCACCCATGTCCAGCGCCAACAGCTTCTTGTTCTGCAAACTTTCGGGCACGTCGCCATTGACGATCCGCAGGGCCAGACCTTCCGCAATCGCGGTCTTGCCCACGCCCGGCTCGCCGATCAGGACCGGGTTGTTCTTGGTCCGGCGGCTCAGCACCTGCATCGCGCGGCGGATCTCGTCGTCACGCCCGATGATAGGGTCGATCTTTCCATCCGCGGCCCGTTTCGTCAGGTCCGTGGCGTATTTCTCCAGCGCTTCGTAACTATCCTCGGCCGAGGCACTGTCAGCGGTCCGCCCCTTGCGGATATCGTTGATCGCCTCGTTCAGGCTTTGCGCGCTCAGCCCACCCTGCTCCAGCGCATCCTTGGCCGGGCTCTTCACCATCGCCAGCGCGGTCAGCAGGCGCTCCACAGGCACAAAGCTGTCGCCGGCCTTCTTGGCCAGCTTGCCAGCCTCGTCCAAGAGCTTCACGGTCTGCCCATCCATGTAGATCTGGCCCGAGTCGCCCGAGACCTTGGGGATCTTGCCCAGGCTCAGATCGACGGCCTGCATCACGCGATCGGGCTTGCCGCCCGCCCGCTTGATCAGGTTGCTGGCCATCCCCTCGGGGTCGTCCATCAGTGCTTTCAGTATGTGTTCGGGCGCCAGTTTCTGGTGGCTTTCCCGAATCGCGATCGTCTGTGCGGCCTGAATGAAACCGCGCGACCGCTCGGTGAACTTCGACAAGTCCATCCCGTCTCTCCTTCTCACAAGCGTTACCCCGGTGGCGCACCCAGCATTAGGCATGCGGCTTCGGGAACCTCAGACCATTAGATGGGTAACACGCATGTGAGCTTCAAGTCGGCCCTGCAAATTGTCCGCATCGCGGAAATGCCACCCAGATGTTGAGGTGGCTGCAAGCCAACACCACCACATGCGCGAAAACTTGCTCATGATTTTTGTGAACCTTGCAACCATTTCGACCGACCCAACGTTATCCACACAGTTATCCACAGGCCAAGTGTCCCGGGTAACTCGCAAAACAGGAGCAGACCCATGCAGATCGAGAAGCTTGAATTCGACGCAATCCGCTACAACCCCGAACTGGAAGCGTTCGAGGCGGCCGTTCGTATCCACGACTCCGGTCACATCTATCGCTACCCGGTGCACCTCAGGGCCCCGCTCAACGCGGAATACGGCCTGATCGCCCGTGGCCTCACGCAAAAGGCCAGCCTGCGCCACACGCAAAAGGCACATGACCTGCGCTCAGCGCTGCCGGAATCCGCACAAGGCGCCGCCGCAGCCGCCTGAAAAACAGGCGAAAAATTGCGAGGGAACACCCGTTAACCTTTTTTCCCTCGCAACCCGCGCCCGATTGAGGCACAATTTCTGCGAGTGCAAAGTTGGGTGTGTCATGAAGATCGAGCGAATTTCCCTGGAAAATGTAGCGGTTTCACCACATTCAGGGGCCCACGTCGCCACGGTTCTCTTGCACGGCGACACGGCTTCGCTCAGTCTGCGCGCCTCGGCCATGCCGGCGACCATGCTCGGCGGTTTGACCGAAACAGCGATCGTGACCCGCGCATTGGTTCAGGACGCTCTGCGCCAACTCCGGCGGATGCCCGAATTTCGCAACGCCCCCCAGGCCATCGTGGTCGAGGATACGGCCTGGCCGCTCTCTGCCGAACAGGCTTGACGCCGCCGCCACGCCCCGCAAGAAGGGCGCGACCAGACGCGAAAGGTTGCGCCCATGCCCGAACCCGTCCAGCTCAGACCCAAACGGCCGGCCGATGACCGCCTGATCGTCGCCATCGACCTGCCCAACGCGCTCGAAGGCCTGCGCCTCGCGGAAACCTTGGGCGACGCGGTGTCGTTCTACAAGATCGGCCTCGGGATGCTCACCGGCGGCGGCCTCGCGCTCGCCAACGAGCTCAAGCAGGATCACGGCAAGCGCATCTTCCTCGACATGAAGCTGTTCGACATCGGCGCGACGGTGGAAAACGCCGTGCGCGGGCTGGCGCAGTTCGACCTCGATTTCCTGACCGTGCATGGCGACCCCCACGTGGTCCGCGCCGCCCGCGAAGGCGCGGCGGGCAAACCGATGAAGATTCTCGCCGTCACCGTGCTGACCTCGCTCGACCGCGCCGATCTCGATGCCTCGCTGATCGCCCCCGGCGACATCCCCGATATCGTCGCCACCCGTGCGGCCCGCGCGCTCGAGGCCGGGGCGGACGGTGTCATCGCCTCCCCGCAGGAGGCCGCGATGATCCGCGCCCTGCCCGAGGCCGCGGGCAAGCTGATCGTCACCCCCGGCGTGCGCCCCGCAGGCGCCGCACTGGGCGACCAGAAGCGCGTCGCCACCCCGGCACAGGCCCTGTCGGACGGCGCCGATCACATCGTGGTGGGCCGCCCCGTATGGGCCGCCGACGACCCCCGCGCGGCAACCCAGGCGATCCTGAACGAGATCGCCTGACGTAGGGTGGGTGAAACCCACCTTCGCCCCACCATGGCGCCCTACCTATCCAGATACGCCGCCACCCGCTCGGCAAAATGCGGCACCGCCTTGTCGTGGCTTACGAAATCTTCTGGCCGCATCAGGCACCACCCCTGCCCTTCGCGGCCGAACGCCACCTTCTGCGCCAGTCCGGCCGGGCAATGCGCCGCAAAGAACCACATCCGCGTCGGCGCGGGATAAAACCGTCGCCAGCGCAGCACACCGGGCGCCAGGATCAGGCCCAGCTCCTCGCGGGTTTCGCGCAGAACGCAGGCCTCGGCGCTCTCGCCCTCCTCGCGCCCGCCGCCCGGCAGGTCCAGAAAGCCGGGCCACGGGATATGGCCCAGGTTGTCGCGCTCGATCACCGCAAGATAGTCCCCCAAAAACAGCGCCAGCTTGGTGCCCTCGAACATCTCTTCTTCGCCCGTCGCCTGCATCGCGTCTTTCCCCTGCCACGCCTCGCGCCTAGAATAGCGCCATCGCAACCAATGCCCAGCCCGCCCATGCCCGCCTTCTGCCGCGATTGCCTGACCCAGTTCGACACCGGCCCGCGCTGCCTCGCCTGCCGCAGCCCGCGCGTGCTGTCGCATCCCGAACTCTTCGAGCTTTCCATCGCGCACATGGATTGTGACGCGTTCTACGCCTCGGTCGAGAAACGCGACAACCCCGACCTGGCGCACAAACCCGTCATAATCGGCGGCGGCCGGCGCGGCGTTGTCTCCACCGCCTGCTACGTCGCCCGCATCCGCGGCGTGCGCTCGGCCATGCCGATGTTCCAGGCGCTGAAACTCTGCCCCGACGCCGTCATCATCAAGCCGCGGATGGAGCTTTACGCCCAGATCTCCCGCCAGATCCGCGCGATGATGCAGGATCTGACCCCCGATATCGAACCGCTGTCGCTGGACGAGGCGTTTCTCGATCTGACCGGCACCCATCGCCTGCACGGCGCGCCGCCCGCCGTGATGCTGGCCCGCCTGACCAAACGTATGAAGGACGAGCTTGGCCTCACCGGCTCCATTGGCCTTTCGCACAACAAGTTTCTGGCCAAGATCGCCTCCGACCTCGACAAGCCGCGCGGCTTTTCCATCATCGGCAAGGCCGACACCGCCGATTTCCTGCGCGACAAGCCCGTCAGCCTGATCTGGGGCGTCGGACACGCCGCGCGCAGCTCGCTGGATGCGGCGGGCATCCGCACCTTCGCCGACCTGCTGCGCTGGGAGAAAACCGACCTGGTGGCCCGCTTCGGCTCCATGGGCGAGCGGCTCTGGAACCTCGCCCGCGGGCAGGATCACCGCCGCGTTTCGGCCCATACCCCGATGAAGTCGATTTCCAACGAGACCACCTTCAGCGAGGACACCGCCAGCGCCGACATCCTCGACGGTCACATCTGGCGCATGGCCGAAAAGGTCGCCGACCGCGCCAAGGCCAAGCATCTGGCGGGCCGCGTCGTCACGCTCAAGCTCAAGCGCTCCGACCATTCACTCCTGACCCGCCGCATCTCGCTGCGCGACCCGGCGCAGCTGGCCGATACGCTCTACCGCACCGCCCGCGCCCTTTTCGACCAGGTCGATCACACCAAGCCCTACCGCCTGCTGGGCGTGGGCCTGTCGGACCTCGTGCCCGAAACCGCGGCCGAGGCCTCGGGCGATCTGCTCGACCCCCAGGCCCGCCAGCGCGGCCGCGCCGAACGCGCTACCGACGAGATCCGCGCCCGCTTCGGCGCAGACGCCATCCTCAAGGGCCGTTCCTTGCGCTGAGCAGGATTTTCCCAGCCATGGCAGACTGTTACCGGCAATCCCCTGTTGCACGAAAATCACATTGACGCCGCAAATGAACACTCGCGCAACTTTCCGGCCCGTGTCACGTTGCTTCGGTCATGAAACGCGCAATGCCCTATCCCATCCCCTGTCTCGCCGCTCTGGCGCTCTGCGCCACCGGCCTGCGCCCCGATGCCGCCACCGCCGCCGACTGGGTGGACTTTTCCGGCGACATTTCGGTCGGCGCCAACAGCATCCAGGACAACGCCTTCATGTCCCGCATCGACGCGATGCTGACCTTCACGCTGTTCGACATCGGCGACAGCCCCGTCGCGTTCGAATTCGGCACCTTCGGGTACTACTACAAGGGCGACCGCCCGCACGAAACCTACGCCGCTTTCGTCTATGACGACCGGTTCCGGCTAGGCGTGGTGAAACCGGCCTATGACCGCGTGCTGCTCTCGCCTTTCGATTTCACCGCCGCCTCCGTTGCCGAGACCCGCGCCGAATACACCCGCGCCCGCGCCACGACCGAAGCGCTTCGGTTCAACTCAGTCCCCGTGGGCGTCTCCTATGGCGACACCACGGGCGATATGCGCTGGGCCGTCTCGCTGCTCGATGCCAGCGACGGCAACTTCCGCTCCGCCGCCGCGTCCGCCCAGTGGCAGGCGCAGCCCGTGACCCTCGCCGCCGCGGTCGAGGGCGTCTGGGACCCCAAGGATGATTTCGACGGCATCAACGCCAAGCTCGGCGCCCGCTGGCAGGACGGGCGGCTCGATATCGGCGCGGCCTTCCTGCACCCCGACGCCAACCAGCGCCCCGACGCGGTGGCCTTCGACGTGAACTACAATGTCTGGCGCGACCTGACGCTTTCGGGATTCGGCGAGGTCACGCGCGGCAGCACGACCTCCGCCTACGGGCTCGCCGCCCGCTACGATTTCCAGGATCGCTCGGACGTGACCTTCGCCGTCACCGACACCAAGGCCGACGAGGAAGTCCACTTCACCTACACGCGCCGGTACTGACCTGTCGCGCGGATTCCGGCGCCCGGTGTCTTAACTCGGGCCGTCGACAAACCGCACCGTCGCGATACAGTCGAAATACCGACGCGATACCGATGCACATTTCGGGAACTCTGCGCCGTTAAGCTTCGATTCGCCTCACTCGGCCGCCAGTTGCTGCGGCTTGGGCCGCCCGACCTCGGCGATCTGCGCGATGACACCCTCCAAGAGCATCTTGAACGCCTTGAAATTGCCGTTGGGCCGGATCAGCCGCTCGTTCATGTAAAGCGCCCGGTCGATTTCGACCTGCACCGCGTGCCGGCCCTCCTGCGGGCGGCCGTAATGCTGCGTGATATAGGCTCCGGCAAAGGGTGCGTTGCGCGCCACCTTCAGCCCGGCGGCAGCAAACGCCGCCTCGATCCGGTCCACCACCTCGTCGCTCGCCGCCGCGCCGAACCTGTCTCCCAGCACCACCTCGGGGCGCCGCGCCCCGCTGCGCGCGACCGCGTCCATCGCCTCGTGCGGCATCGAGTGGCAATCGATCAATATCGCCTGCCCGAACATGCCCATCGCCTGGTCCATCTGGGTTTTCAGCGCCGCATGATAGGGCCGCCAATAGGTGTCGATGCGCCGTTGCGCCTCGTCCATGCTGATCTTGCCGGAATAGATCGCCTTGCCGTTGGCCACCACCCGCGGAATCACCCCCAGGCCCGAGGCCACGCGCGGGTTGTGGCCCGTCCGCCGCGCCCCTTCGATCAGCGCCGGGTCCAGCTCCTCGGTCGAGCGGTTCAGGTCCACGAACGCCCGCGGCGCGCCGGCCTTGATGAACGGCGCCCCGTTGCGGGGCGCGGCCTCGAACAGGTCGTCGACGAATGCGTCCTCGGAGCTGCGCACGCTCAACTCGTTGAGGTTCGTGCGCCGCACGAAGGACCACGGGTAATCCCGCCCGCTATGGGGCGACGCGAACACCACCGAGGTCGTGCGACGCTCAGGATGTGTAAGGGTAAACGCGGCTTTTGGCATTCTGTCTCCTGCCCAGACATAATAGTCTGAAAATCAGGTTCTAAAAGCCCTTGATCCCCTTCCCGACTCCTTTTATAGACACGCCTCACCGGCGCGGTTTCCCGCGCCCCTATTCGTTAGGGGCCATGCCAATCCGGTATCAGGGCGATTAGCTCAGCGGTAGAGCACTTCGTTGACATCGAAGGGGTCACTAGTTCGATCCTAGTATCGCCCACCATATTCACTGCCCGGCCTTGCCGGTGCACCCGCAACCCGGCGCCCCGCGCCACGACATTGGAGACGAGTGATGAAAGTCCGGAACTCGCTGCGTTCGCTCAAGAACCGCCATCGCGATTGCCGCGTCGTGCGCCGCAAAGGCCGCGTTTACGTGATCAACAAGACCCAGAAGCGTTTCAAGGCCCGCCAGGGCTGAGACCGCGATCCGGTTCTGCTGAACGAACCCCGCCTCGGCGGGGTTTTTTCGTTTGGCCGAGCGGACGTTTAGCGAGACGCGCGAACGCCCGACCGCGGGCTGGCGACCGACAGTTCTTCAAGGCACTTTATCTCTGCCACAGCCGCAAAACATCGAATTGAGGCGCTCACCTCTCCAAATCGCCAGCCCGTCCGGGCGGTCTGGCGATCGCGCGGCGGCGCGCAAGCGCGCCTTGATTCCGCGCGGTCCGCACTCTTCACACGTCGTTAGGAATTTCGCGGGGCACTACGTCTCATCCCGCTCGAACCGCGCCATCCCCGGCACCTCCGGCAGCCACTTTTCCCGCCGCACGCACCACAGCTCGTAAGTCGGCTCGAACACATTCGGCGCATCCAGCGCCCCAAGGTGGACCTCCACCTCGCCGTCGCTGACGGAAAACACCGACCCGCCGCAGCGCGGGCAGAAATGTCGCCCCTCCCAGTCGCGCGTCTCGCCGCGAATCGTCACCGCCGACGCCGGGAAGATCGCGGCGGCAAAGAACACCGCCCCATGATGCTTGCGGCAGTCCAGGCAATGGCACAGCCCCACCCTGTCGGGCGCGCCCTCCGCCGTGATCCGCACCGCCCCGCACAGGCACCCGCCCTCGACCCGGTCCATGCCGCTATCTCCCGTGGGTCCGGTCATACCCGTTCACCGGCGGGCTGACCCAATCGCCCAAGGCCCCCTCAGCCGGCGCGAAGACCTCCACCTTCAGCGGATAGCACGCCGCCGCGTCGCTGGAATGCTCCGCCGAGCAATCCCCGCCCGGACAGGCGCTCAGCGCCCCCAGCAGGTCGATCTCGGCAAAGAACTCGATGTAGTCGCCGGGCCGAACCGGGCTGGCCTTCATGAAATACTGGCCTGTGTCCCGCGTGAACCCGGTGCACATGAACACGTTCAGCACGTCATGCACCAGCGGCTCGGCCTCCTCCAGCGAGACCTCGAGTTCATCGGCCACCGCCCGGATCAGGTTGGAATGACAGCAATGGTGATACTGCGACCCGGCCAGCAGGTTGCCCGTATAGGGATCGCAGCGCGTGCCGATCACGTCATGCACCGACCCGCCGAACGCATCGATCCCGTACCAGTCCAGCGTATCCGCCACGATGGTCGCCATGGGCCGCAGATAGGGAAAGCCCGACCACATCCGCTCACCGGTCGTCAGGTGCGTGCCGTGCAGCGCCCGCGACTTGCCCGAATAGAACCGCTCGCCCAGGTCCTGCGCGTTCCACAGGTTCAGGTCCCCCACCTGCGGCCCCTCGACACTGGTGATGCGAAAGAACTGCCCCGCCGCCACGCGAAAGCAGGCGGCCTCGCGCGGCGGCGCGATCACCTCACCCACTTTCTCGGCCCCCTCCCGCGCGGCGCGGTACAGCTCCAGGTCCGGCACGGGCAGGGTCTCGTTGGGATAACAGACGACAGGCGCGACGGCCCGGCGCAGATCGGCATCGGTGGGTTCCGGCATGGGCTCCTCAGGAGTGCGGCGTGTTCCTGAAGCAATCCAAAGGCGGTTTGCCATCCGATGTAAAGGCCCGCGCCCCGCAGAACGCACAGCGAAAGGCCGTCTGGCCCGGCTTCGACGCGCCACGGTCCTCGCGCCACCGGCAATTGCGCATCTTAGGGCGCGCGTAAATCGCCACCAGTATGAACGCAATGACAAGACCCACGACAATGAACATGCCGTGGGTCTTACACTGTCCCGCGGGGCAAGGCCAACCGGCCCGCCCCGGATCGGGGGGCAGCTACAGCACGACCACGTCCAGCGGCGGGAAACCGTTGAAGCCCACGCTGGAATAGGACGAGGTGTAGGCACCGCAGCTGCGGATCAACACCCGGTCCCCGGCCTTCAGGCCCAGCGGCAGGTCGATCATGCGTTTTTCATACAGCACATCCGCCGAATCGCAGGACGGCCCGGCCAGGATGCAGGGACCCATGCGCTCGCCATCGCGGGCGGTCACGAACTGGTAACGGATGGCCTCGTCCATGGTCTCGGCAAGGCCCGAGAACATGCCGATATCCAGGTACACCCAGCGGTGCAGGTCGTCGGGCGACTTGCGCGACACCAGCACAACCTCGGCGGCGATCATGCCGGCCTCGGCCACCAGGCCCCGGCCCGGCTCTGCCATCACGCGCGGCACGTCGCCGAAACGCTCGGCCACCATCTCGCGCACTTGGGCTGCATAGATCGCCGGCGCCGCGATTTCCTCGCCATAGAAGGCCGGAAAGCCGCCGCCGATGTTCAGCAGGTCCAGCTTGTGGCCAGCCTTCTGCGCCGCACGCCACACGTCGGCGATCCGGTCCAGCACCGGCGCCCACATTTCGGGCTTGCGGGTCTGGCTGCCGACGTGGAACGACACGCCCACCGGGCGCAGGCCCAGCGATGCGGCGTAATCCATCAGCGCCACGGCATGATCCGGCGCGCAGCCGAACTTGCGGGTCAGCGGCCAGTCGGCGCCCGACGCCTCGACGATCAGGCGGATATAGACCTCCGCACCCGGCGCGTGCTCTGCGATCTTGTCCAGCTCTTCCTCGGCATCGGCGGCAAAGAGCGTCACGCCGACATGGTAGGCAAACGCGATATCGCCCGGTTTCTTCACGGTGTTGCCAAAGGAAATATGCTCAGGCGCGGCGCCCTGCGACAGGCACAGCTCGATTTCGCCCCGGCTGGCCGCGTCGAATCGGCTGCCTTCACGCACCAGCGCCTCGATCACCTGCGGCTCGGGGTTGGCTTTGACGGCATAGTGAATATGCGCGTCGCCCAGCCCCTGCGCCAGCGCGCGATAGTTTTGCAGCACGACTTCGGTGTCGATCACCAGGGTCGGGCGGTCGAATGTGGTGGTACGCAGAAAACCCTCGATACGGGCGGCGCAAGCATGGCGGAAATCACCCGACAGGTCGGTGACGAAAGCGGTCATGGACATCTCCAAAGGTCACGAGGCGGCACAGGGCCGCGAGGTAAAGTTCAGAGACGTTACCGTCGCTACGTAACCGCTGGGGTCATGGCCTTCGGGACAGAGGCGCGTGCGTTGGCGTCTGATCGTGCAAATGGGGCCAATCCCCGAGTCGTGCAAGAGTTTTCGCAGACCGCGGAAATTATTTTTTCCGACGGTTTGAACTGTGTTTTCACTACATCAGTTTCAGGCGCTCAACCCCGCCGCGCGCCCCGAGAAAATGCACCCGCCAAGGAAGGTCCCCTCCAGCGCATTGTAGCCGTGATAGCCTCCGCCACCAAAGCCCGCGACCTCTCCGGCGGCATAAAGCCCGTCCAGCACGGCGCCATCCGGGCGCAGCACTTTTGCTTCCAGATCGGTATGCAGCCCGCCCAGCGACTTGCGCGTCAGGATATTCAGCCGCACGGCAATCAGCGGGCCATTGGCGGGGTCGAGAATCGCGTGCGGTTTGGCGGTGCGGATCAGCCTGTCGCCCCGATAGGCCCGCGCCTGCCTTATGGCGATCACCTGCGCGTCCTTGGCGAACGGGTTGGCCAGCTGCGCATCCCGCGCCGCCACCTGCGCCCGCAATGCTCCTGCGTCCAGCGGCGCCTCCGGGGTGATCTCGTTCATCCCCTTCACCAGCGTCTCGAAATCCTTTGCCACGACGAAATCCTCGCCATGCGCCTTGAACGCCTCCACCGCGCCCGTCGCCCCCTTGCCCAGCCGTTCCTTCAGCACCTCGCGCCACTTGCCCGAGGTCAGGTCGGGGTTCTGCTCGCTGCCCGACAGGGCAAATTCCTTCTCGATGATCTTCTGGGTCAGGATGAACCAGGAATGCTCAAACCCCGTGGACAGAATGCGCCTCAACGTGCTCAGCGTGTCGAACCCCGGCAGGCACGGCGCCTCCATCCGCACGCCTTTGGCGTCGAACCACATCGAGGACGGCCCGGGCAAAATCCGAATCCCGTGGTTGGGCCAGATCGGGTCCCAGTTCTTCAGCCCCTCGCAATAGTGCCACATCCGGTCCTCGTTGATCGCCCCGGCGCCTGCGGCCTTGGCCACGTCCTGCATCTGGCCGTCGACGTAATCCGGCACGCCCGCGACCATGACCTTGGGCGCAGGCCCAAGCCGGTCGACGGGCCACAGCTTGCGCACCTTCTCATGGTCCCCGCCGATTCCGCCCGAGGCGACGATCACGCTCTCGGCCTGCACCTGAAACTGCCCTGTCACCTCGCGATTGGTCGAGGCTCCGCGCACCGCGTCATCCCCGGCCAGCACGTCCCCACGCAGCCCCGTCACGCGCCCATCGGTCACGTCCAGCCCGGTCACCCGGTGCCGGAACGCGAACCGCAGCTTTCCCGCCTCCTCGGCCTCCTGCACCAGCCGCACGAACGGGGCCACAACGCCCGTCCCCGTCCCCCAAGTCACGTGAAAGCGCGGCACCGAATTGCCATGCCCGTCGGCCTTGGCCCCGCCCCGCTCGGCCCAGCCGACCACGGGGAACCAGCGCATCCCCAAACCATGCAGATACCCCCGCATCGGCCCGGCGGCGAAGTCCAGATAGGCTTCGGCCACGCGGCGGGGGTTGTCATCCTCGGGCCGGTCGAACCCGGCGCTGCCCATCCAGTCCTGCGCCGCAAGGTCCCGGCTGTCGCGGATGCCCATGCGGCGCTGCTCGGGCGTGTCGATCATCATCAGACCGCCCAGCGACCAGAACGCCTGCCCGCCCAGGGATTGCAGCCCTTCCTGGTCCAGCAGCACCACCTTGCGCCCGCGCTTCACCGCCTCATACGCAGCCACAAGGCCGGCCAGCCCGCCACCCACGATCGCGACATCGGTCTTGTCCATGATCTCCTCCCACGCTTGCGGGGCAGCCTAACCCGGCCGCCCCGCCTCAGGGAAGGAAACGTCGCGTCAGCTTGTGGGCTGGGGCGCCTGCGGCTGCGGTTCGGGCTTGCGGAACCAGCCCCGGCGCGGCCCCTCGCGCGGCTCGCCGTACCAGTTCTCGTTCCGCGTGGCGAACATGGTGCCCGCGATGGCCGCGAACAGCAGGATCGACCCGGCCAGCAACGCGTAATCGGCACTGCGCAGAATGAGATAGAGCACACCGTAAAGCACCGCCAGCATCGCACCCACCACCAAAGTTCGCTTACCCAGCTTCAGCGCCGTCGCGGCAAAGGCCGTGACCAACCCAACCGTCGCCGCGCCCGACACCAGGTAGGCCATGCCGAACCCCACCTGTTCCGACAAGGCCAGCATCAGCAGGAAGAACGCCGACTGCGCCAACCCGATCAGGATATACTGCACCGGGTGCGTCGGCCGCTTGGTTTGCCCTTCGACCAGAAAGATCGTCAGGAACGTCAGGCCGATGAACAGCACGCCGTACCGCGCCGCGCGATAGGCTTTCTGGTAGAAGTCATTCGGCTGATAGAGCCCCACACCAAAGCTCGACGAACTCCGCGCCACCTCGTTCTGATCCGCGCGGCTGACCTGCGGCAAGGGGCGCGCCAGATGCGGGATCACCCAATTGGCCTGAAACCCGTCGTCGCGCACCGCGTGGCTGTCGGGCAGGAACGCGCCCTGAAACTCCGGATGCGGCCAGTCCGAGGTCAGCCTCACCCTCGTCTCGCGCCCCACCGGCGTGAACGAAAGTGCCTCGGCACCATTCAGCCCCATCTTCAGATCGAACGCCCCGATCTCTCGCGGGTCGCCCGTCGGTGCGCGCAGCCCGCCGATGTAACGGTTCTCGCTCGCCACCGGCTCCATCTCCAGCGCGCGGCCATCGGCCATCAGCCGGGTCTCGCCCCGCAGCGCGCGGTTGGAACTCACGTACACCCGCACCTCCGCCTGATCCCACAGCAGCACCTCCTCGCCGCGCAGCGCTTCCTCGGCCTCCTCCGCATTGAAATCGAACGCGCCCTCGGCCTTGGCGGTATAGACCGGGACCGAGAATATGCCCCGGCTGCGTTCCTGCGTGGTCTTCTCCACGCCCAACTCCAGCAGACCGGGATAGACATAGACCGGATCGCGGCGCAAAGTGCGCTCCACTTCGCGGAACCGAAACACCGGCTGGTCGTCGCCATCCAGCTTCTGTTCGCCGGTCTGTGGGTCGACCACCTCTTCCCGTTCGCGCACCATCACCGTCTCCTGGACCGGGATGATCAGGACGGGGCCGGACAAGAGCTGTTGCCCACCCCACTCCTGCCCGACCGAGGCGATGGCCTGGCGGTTGTAATCGGCGCGGCTGTCGATGATCGCACCGACGAAAAACACGGGGATGGTCATCAGCAGCACCAGCAGGCCCACGATGATGAACCGCAATCCGGGGGAACGCAGCATTGGAATGTCCTCTCGTTTCTTATTCCGATGCCCCGTTTTGCACAGGCGCTCGTGCAGACGCCCCCGCCCCGGTTGCGCAGATTTCGTGCAGGCGGGCCTGCGGCCCCTTGCCCCGCAAATGCACCTGCATTTAAGGTCCGGGCATGAGCAGAACACCCCAGAACCTTTCCGCGTGGCAGGTCCTGTCGCGCGCCCATCGCCGCCTCCAGAGCCATCTGGAGTCCGCGCTCAAGGCCGAGGGCCTGCCGCCGCTCGACTTGCTGGATGCGTTGGCGGCCCTGGATGCCGGGCCCGACAGCCAGACCGCGAAATCACTGGAAAAAGGCCTGATGCTGCCGCAATACGGCGTTTCGCGACTGCTCGACCGCATGGAAAAGGATGGTCTGATCCGCCGTGTTGCCGATGCCACCGACAAGCGCCTGAAGCATGTGCACCTGACCGAGGCGGGCCGCGCCACGCGTGCCGCCATAGTCCAGACCCGCGATGCCGCGCTCGACGCGTTCCTCGCCCCGCGCGCCAAGCCGGGGCAACTGGACCGCATCACCGATCTTGTCGGCCTGCTGGATCAGGACTTGTCCGACCCGACCTCGGGATAAAGCAGCCCGAACAGCGCCAGGGGCCGCTCGTGGCGCGACAAGGTGCCTGGCTCCCATCCGTCGCCGAAGGCCGCGAAGACATCCTTGTCATCGTAATGCTCGTCAAAGACCTTTCCGGCGCGCTTCACGAGTTCGGCCAGTTCGCTGACGAACTTGCTCTCCCCGATCGCCGTCCGGTTCAGGTAATGCAGCCGCCCCGACAGGTGGCGGCACACGTCCCGAAACTCTTCCTTCGACTTGAAATCGAGCTCGGGACGCGGCTTCATCATTACACCGCGCGCTCCAGCATCAGCTTCTTGATCTCGGCAATCGCCTTGGCGGGGTTCAGCCCCTTGGGGCAGGTCTTGGCGCAGTTCATGATCGTGTGACAGCGATACAGCTTGAACGGATCTTCAAGATCGTCCAGCCGCTCGCCCGTCGCCTCGTCCCGGCTGTCGATGATCCAGCGATAGGCATGTAGCAGCGCGGCCGGTCCAAGATACTTGTCACCGTTCCACCAATAGCTCGGGCAGGCGGCAGAACAGGACGCGCACATCACGCATTCATACAGGCCGTCCAGCTTTTCGCGATCCTCAATGGACTGCTTCCACTCCTTCGCGGGGCGGTTCGTCTTGGTCTCCAGCCACGGCATGATGCTGGCGTGCTGGGCGTAGAAATGCGTCAGGTCCGGGATCAGGTCCTTGACCACCGGCATGTGCGGCAGCGGATAGATCTTCACGTCGCCCTTCACCTCGTCCAGCCCGTAGATACAGGCCAGCGTGTTGATCCCGTCGATATTCATCGCACACGACCCGCAAATCCCCTCGCGGCAGGACCGCCGGAAGGTCAGCGTCGGGTCGACCTCGTTCTTGATCTTGATCAGCGCGTCCAGAACCATCGGGCCGCACTTGTCCATGTCGAGGAAATAGGTGTCGACCTGAGGGTTCTTCCCGTCATCGGGGTTCCAGCGATAGATCTGGAACTTGCGCACATTCTTCGCGCCCTCGGGCTTGGGCCACGTCTTTCCCCTGGTGATCCGGGAATTCTTCGGAAGCGTCAGCTGTACCATTTACGTGTCCTCTCCGTTCAACGGCCCAGCAGGACCAGACCGTTTTCAGCAATACATTGAACCGACTCGGGCCGGCTCGCGATGTCCACCACCAGCTCGACCGTCGCAGGCTGGACCCCGCCGACCGTGTCGCGGGCAATTGTGATGATTTCCCCGGCCGAGGCCGCGTCGATGATGCAGTCGGTGACAGGCGCCACGGTGACGCCCGGAAAGCGCCGCGCGACGATGCCGTTGACCACGGATTTTGCCCGCTCCCGCGCGATGGCGTCGGCGGCATCGTTGGCCGCGTCGCACCCCGCCAGCAGCAGGGGCAGCGCAAGAATGGCAAGCCACCTCATTCCGCCGCCTCCAGCTCCGACAGCTCCGGCAAAGCGTCCTCGACCTTGCACATCTGCATGATCTGCTTGAGGTTCGTCGGCCCGAAATCCTCGATCGTCAGGTCCATGAACTTCTCCACGATTTCGTCCCGCGCGTCTTCCAGCACCCGGTTCTGCGGGTCCAGCCCGGTGACGATCCCCAGCCCGCAGGGCCGCGGGTTCAAAACGTCGAACGCCAGTTCGGGGCGGTATTCGCGCAGGATCAGCGTCATCTTCCACACGTCGCCCGACCAGCCCTTGGTGCGCTCGGGGTCCCACTCGCGCTCGGCGGCGGCGGGCGAGAACGGCACAAGGTCATGCAGCAGGATCGCCGCATCGGGATGGCACAGCTTTTCCGTGGCGATGAAATCGTCCAGCACATACTCGAACAGGTGCATCCCGTCGATGAACGCCATATCGATGCGCGGCGCAATCTCCTGCGCCTGCCCGCTGGCAAAGAAATCACCGCTGGTCTGTCGGATCAGGTGCAGCGCCGGCTTGTCGCCCATCACGTCACCGTTCAGCCGGAAATCGGGATCCACCGCGATGGCCCTTCCCGGGCACCGCATCAGCGAATGCCCGCGCCCGCTGCCGATCTCCAGATACCACTCCGGGCGTCTCGTCCGGTGCAGCACCTCCAGCGCATCGAGGTAATGCCGCCCCCGCGCACGCGGCCAGCCCGCCGGGCGGGCAGGCTTTGCCGTGATATGCGTGGCGGCCTTGGGCATCGCGATCAGTTGCCGATGCAGTAGTGCGTGCCGCCATACATGACCGGCGCGTGTTTCGGGCACAGCCCCGCCTTGCGCGCGACACCAACCACCTTGAGGACCGGGCTGCCGCCACGGCCAAGCGCCTGATCGGCACAGGCATTGATCCGGTTCGCCGCCTCGGCGGTCACCCGGCCATGCGGCACGATCCAGATGCGCGTCTGCTGACCGATCGGAATCTCCTGCCATTGTCCGCCCAGACGGACACCGCCGCCAATGCCGAACTTGTGCTTGCAGTCCAGGATCGCGCTGCGCTGCTCACCGACAGAGATATACCGGTTCGGCTTCGCCGCCGCGATGACGGTCGACGCGCCGAAGCGATAGGCGATGCAACTGTTCAGCGCCTGCGCCTCGTAGGTGGACGCGCCGGACCCGCGCACGGGCGTCAGGATAACATCGTTGCCCCGCACGTTCGTCACGTAAGACCCCTCGGGGCTGACCTCGGCAAAGCATGCCTGCACGACGCGGTCCACGTTGGCCGGTGTGGTGTCGACGGCCTGCGCCGCGCCTGCCAGCATCGTCAGGCCGCCAATGGCGGCGACGCTTCTCAGAATGGCTTTCATCAAAATGTCCTTTCCTTGGGTGCGATCTTCTTCAGATTGATCCCACCCTCGGATTCGGTCGTGAGCGGGTCCTCGATGACAGGACGATAGCTCAATTCGACCGATGTGCCATCCACCCGCGCAACCGTGTGCACGCGCCAGTTCTCGTCATCGCGCTTCGAGAAATCCTCGTGCGCGTGCGCGCCGCGGCTTTCCTTGCGCGCCTCCGCGCCGGCGATGGTGGCCAGCGCGTTGGGCATCAGGTTGGTCAGCTCCAGCGTCTCCATCAGGTCGCTGTTCCACACCAGGCTGCGGTCGGTCACCTTCAGGTCGCCCACCTTGGCCGCGATCGCGTCCATCTTCTTGACGCCCTCGGACAGTGTCTTCGAGGTGCGGAAGACGGCGGCGTCCTCCTGCATCGTGCGCTGCATTTCCAGCCGCAGCTCGGCCGTGGGCATGCCGCCATCGGCGTGGCGGAAATGGTCGAAGCGATCCAATGCCTTGTCGACCTGGGCGGTATTCGTCGCCGGAACGGCGCTCTCGGGGTTCACCACCTTGCCCGCCCGGATGGCCGCGGCCCGCCCGAACACCACCAGGTCGATGAGCGAGTTCGATCCAAGCCGGTTCGCGCCATGCACCGATGCACAGCCCGCCTCGCCCACGGCCATAAGACCGGGAACGACCGCGTGCGGGTCGCCTTCGACGGGGTTCAGAACCTCGCCCCAATAATTCGTCGGAATGCCGCCCATGTTGTAATGCACGGTCGGCAACACCGGGATCGGCTCCCGGGTCACGTCCACACCCGCAAAGATCTTGGCGCTCTCCGAAATCCCCGGCAGGCGCAGGTTCAGCGCTTCGGCGGGCAGGTGGCTCAGGTTCAGGTGAATGTGGTCCCCGTGCTCGCCCACGCCGCGCCCTTCGCGGATCTCCATCGTCATCGACCGGCTGACATAGTCGCGCGGCGCCAGGTCCTTGTAGTTGGGCGCATAGCGCTCCATGAACCGCTCGCCTTCGCTGTTGGTCAGGTAACCGCCCTCGCCCCGCGCGCCCTCGGTGATCAGGCAGCCCGAGCCGTAGATGCCGGTGGGGTGGAACTGAACGAACTCCATGTCCTGCAGCGGCAGGCCCGCGCGCGCCACCATGCCCCCGCCGTCGCCGGTGCAGGTATGCGCTGACGTCGCGCTGAAATAGGCGCGGCCATAGCCGCCGGTCGCCAGCACGACCATCTTGGAGTTGAACACGTGGATCGTGCCGTCATCCAGCTTCCAGCAGACGACGCCGGTGCATTGCCCGTCCTCGCTCATCATCAGGTCGATGGCGAAATACTCGATGTAGAACTCGGCATTGTTCTTGAGGGATTGGCCGTAAAGCGTGTGCAGGATCGCGTGGCCCGTCCGGTCGGCGGCCGCGCATGTCCGCTGCACAGGGGGGCCTTCACCGAACTCTGTCGTGTGCCCGCCGAAGGGCCGCTGGTAGATCCGCCCTTCCTCGGTGCGGGAAAACGGCACGCCGTAATGCTCCAGCTCATAGACCGCCTTGGGCGCCTCGCGCGCCAGGTATTCCATCGCGTCCGTGTCGCCCAGCCAGTCCGACCCTTTCACGGTGTCGTACATGTGCCACTGCCAGCTGTCGGGTCCCATGTTGCCAAGGCTGGCCGCGATACCGCCCTGCGCCGCCACAGTGTGGGACCGCGTCGGGAACACCTTGGTCACGCAGGCCGTGCGCAGGCCCTGTTCGGCCATGCCCAGCGTCGCGCGCAGCCCAGCGCCGCCCGCGCCAACCACAACCACGTCGTAATCGTGTGTCTCGTATTCGTAAGCCGCCATGCTTCGTGCCTTTTCCGGTTCGTCTGCTCGGGCCATGCCGGCCCCGGCTATATGGTCTCACAGGGGCCAAGGCGGCGCGCGCCCTGCCCTTGAATGTCTCTCAGAGCGCCAGTCGCGCGATGGCGAACAGCCCCGTCGCCATGGCGCCATAGCTCAGGCAGGTCACCAAAATGATCGTGACCTTCTGCGCCGTGCCATGCACATAGTCCTCGATCAGCACCTGGCACCCATCGGCGAAATGCTTGAAGCCGACCACCAGCGTCAGCGCCGCGACGATGGCCGGGAAGGGCCGCGCGTAATAGGCCGTGACCTCCTCGAACGAACTGCCCAGGATGCCGCCGAAGGTGAACACGAAAAGCGGGATCAGGATAAGCAGCGCGACGCTCTGCAGCTTCATCGCCCAGAAATGGCCAACGCCGGATTTGGCCGAGCCCAGGCCCATGGCGCGCTTGCGGTCTGTCAGGTAACGCATGTCCGGCCCTCTCAGATGAACAACACGGTCAGGATGGTCAGCACGACCGATCCGCCGATCGCGATCCAGCCCAGCATCTCCGCGCGGTCGATCTGCAGCATCTTCCCGCTGTCCCAGATCAGGTGCCTGACCCCCGCCAGCGTGTGATACCACAGCGCCCAGAGCGACAGGAACATCACCACGTCTCCGAACCAGCCGGTCACCACCGCGTCGGCGGTCGCAAAATAGTCGGCCGAGGTCGCGGCGGCCAGCAGCCACCAGACCGTCAGCAGCGCCGCCACGATCAGGGCGTTGCCGGTGATCCGGGTCAGGATCGAGGTGATCGACGTCAGCTGTGGGCGATAGATCGTGAGGTGGGGCGAAAGCGGCCGGTTGCCGCGATTTACGTCTGCCATTGGCAATCCCTTTCTCGTCGCGATGTGGCGCCGACCCGGGTGGGCCAGCCTGCCCCGCGATTTGAGTTCGTTTTATCCAATCATCCGGGGCGTCTGCAAACCCGTATTCTTCAAATAGTGCAGGCATTTCGTCGCAAATCGGAAATTCGTGATCACATCACCAACTGCGTGATCACAAATTCGGCAAAAAGGAATCACTCACCACTTTCGAGATCGGTTTGGTGACTTCGCGCAGCAGTTTCCGACGCATTCGGGCGGGGTACTCGTCGTAATCGTTGGCTGTGATCACAAAAGCGCCCGGCCCGTGGATGACGTTCTTCCAGAAATACTCGGTCATCCTCGGCTCCGCCCCTTCGATGACCAGCGCATTGACCACGATTCCCTGCTCGGTCAGCAGGCCATGCATGTCGCGCGGCTCCGGGCCTTCGTTCGACGACCCGTCGCCCGAGACGTCAATCACCCGCCTCTCGCAATCGGGCACCTCCGCGAACTGCGCCGCGCCGACCTCCAGCGCCTCGCCGATCGCGGTGGAAAAGTTGCGCCACACGCGCGGCGCGGTCTCGATCCGCGCCGCCAGCGCCTCGACCGCATCGAAATCGTTCAGGCGCTGCCACGGCACAACCACGCGCTGGCGAGAGGTGCCGGTCCATTGCAGCACCAGCACCGCCGCCTCACCCACGACCAGCGCCTCGCTGACCGCGCCATCGCGCAACCCGTCCGCCAATCCCTGCATCTGGATACGGTATTCGGATTCGTCGACTGAACCCGAAACGTCCACGGCCAGCACAAGTGCCACCTCGCAGGCGGCGGCGGATACCGCCGCGCCACAGGCCACGGCGGCCGACAGCCACAGGCACGGGAAAGCGCGTTTCATGGCCAAAGCATGCGCCGAACCGGCGCCGCTGCCCAGCAAAACCGCTTGGGGCGCGGCTCACATTCGCGTTGTCCGGCGGTCAGGCGCTTCGACGCACCGGTCCCGCCACGCGCCGCGTGATCAGGTCCCCCACGCACTCGCGGAAGAAATCCCGCAGCTTGCGCATCGGATCGTCCGTCTTGTCGATCACGCACAGCCCCGCCGCGCGCGCCTTGTCCCACATGAAGGGGGACGGCCAGCCCGAGACGATGACGATGGGCACGTCCGACAACTCCGGCGCGCCGGCCAGTTCACCGGCAAACTCGCTGCCGGACCCGTCGGGCAAGCTGTTGTCGCACAGGATGGCCGAGTAGCGCGATTGGGACAGCGCCTTGCGCGCGGTTTCGATGGTCGAGACGAAGTCAATCTCGGCCTCTACCCGCGCCCCGCGCATCGCGCGGCGGATCATCTCCTGGTCATGGGCACTGTCTTCGAGGACGAGGCACCGCAGGCGCGGGCCTTCAAATGGCGTTGGATCAGGCATGGCAACCTCCTTTCGCACAGGACCGAAGGTTACAGACCACCTGTTAACAAAGCGAAAACGCCACCCATGCCTCAGATCGGCATCAGCGCCCAGTAATCCAGGTCCAGCAACACATGGCGCAGGTACTTGCCGTCCTCGCCGCGCAGGCCGAACGCCTCGCCACCCTTGGTCGCCACCAGCCGCAGCCGCAGCGCGCCCACACCCGGCGCGTCGGTCTCGGCTCGGTCCAGCACCTCGGACCATGCCCTGACGGTATCCCCGGCAAAGCACGGGTTCACGTGACTGCCCGCGTTGATCGCCGCGATCATCTGCGCATTGGCCAGCCCGTTGAAGCTCAGCGCGCGCGCCATCGAAATCACGTGCCCGCCATAGATCAGCCGCTTGCCGTCCTCGCGCTGGGTCGCGTCGAAATGCGTCTTCGAGGTGTTCTGCCACAGGCGCGTCGCCATCATGTGCTCGGCTTCCTCGATGGTCACGCCATCGACATGGTCGATCGTCTCGCCGACCTCGTAATCGCCCCAGCGATGCGGCTCGCCCGCCAGCGTCAGGTCGTATTCCGAGAAATCCAGCCCCGCTGGAACAACCAGATCCTCCGCCGCCACATGCGGCGCGGTCTCCGGCACCACGGGCTCGGGCGCGGGCGCATCCACGTCCTTTTTGCGCACCATCACCCAGCGGACGAACTGCAACACCGGCTCGTCCTTCTGGTTCAGGCCCGTGGTCCGCACCCAGACGATCCCGGTCTTGCCGCTGGAGGTCTGCTTGACCCCGATCACCTCGGACTCCGAGCGCAGCGTATCGCCCGCATAGACCGGCCGCAGCCACCGCGCCTCGGCATAGCCCAAATTCGCCACCGCGTTCAGCGAGATGTCCGGCACGCTCTTGCCGAAGACGATGTGAAACGCCGCCAGATCGTCTATCGGGCTTTCAGGCAGGCCACACGCCCGCGCGAACGCGTCCGAGGAATAAAGCGCGTGGCGCGCCGGATAAAGCGCATGGTAAAGCGCCCGCTCGCCCCCCGACACGGTGCGCGGCACCGCATGCGGGATCACGTCACCGACGCTGTAATCCTCGAAGAACCGCCCCGCATTGGTCTTGGCCATGCTCACTGCTCTCCCAGCTTGGTGTCGGGCGTATAGGTGCCCTCGGCCTCTTTCACCACGGCCTGCCCGCACCGCATCACGCCATTGGCCGCGTCGAACGCATAGGTCGGGCTGCCATAGAGCTCCCACCCCTTGTTCAGCGCGTCGGTCACCTTGTGGCAAAAGGCCGACGTGTCATCGGCCGACAGGAATCGATAAAGTTTCATATGTTCACCCAAACACCGGATAGCCCAGCCAGTAATGCACGGCCACGATCAGGCCGTAGACCACGACACTGCCCGCCACCGCGGCGATTTCCTTGGATTTCGGCGCCGGGTCGGGGCGCACCCATTCCGGCTGCGCCTTGTTGATCACGATCATTTCGATCACCGCCCAGGCCAGCAGCCCGCCGAACAGGATGAACGACGGCACATCCCCGTTCACCAACAGGTGCGCCAGCGCCCAGACCTTGACCGCGCCCAGCATCGGATGCCGCATCCTGCGCGCCAGCGCGGTTTTCATGCCAGCGGCGGCGAACATGTAGACCGACAGCAGCATCAACAGGTTGTTGATCCCCACCGTTGCCGGGTGCCGCCCCCAGAAAAACGCGCCATCGGCGGCCTGGTAGCCCTTGGTCATCATCCAGATGCTGACCAGCAGCACCACGGCGATCACCGCCTTGCCCGCGTTGCCCATCGCCGCCCTCGGCCCCGGCGCGATCCGTTTGAACAGATGCGTCCCGGACCAAAGCAGCACGCCTGCGATCAGCAATCCCATGATCTACTCCGCCGCCATCTGTGCAATCGCCTCGGCCTTCGCCAGCGTCCGCTGCGCCGCGACGACATGCAGGTTTTCCACGATCTGCCCGTCCACGACGGCAATCCCCTGCCCCTGCTTCTTGCTTTCCTCGTAGGCCTCGATCTGGCGCATCGCCATGTCGATCTCGGACTGCGTGGGCGCAAAGGCCGTGTTGGCGATGTCGATCTGGTCGGGATGGATCAGCGTCTTGCCGTCAAAGCCCAGGTCGCGGCCATGCTCGCATTCCAGCTTCAGCCCGTCGCCGTCGCGGAAGCGGTTGTAGACACCGTCCAGCGCCACCACGCCCCGTGCCGCTCGCGCCGCCATCACGATCATCTGCAACGACGCCAGCAGCGGCATCCGGTCGGCGCGAAACCGGCATCCCAGTTCCTTGGTCAGGTCGTTCGTACCGGCCACCAGCCCCGTCACCTGCCGGTGGGCCGCGATCTCGCGGGCGTTGAACACGCTGGCGGGCGTCTCCATCATCGTCCAGATCGGGATCTCGGTGCCGATCAGATCCGACAGGTTGTCGACATCCGCATAGGTGTTCACCTTGGGCTGCAGGATCACGTCCGCACCCGCATCGCCCAGCACGCGGGCATCCTCGAACCCCCATTCGGTGGTCAGCGCGTTGATCCGCACGACCTTCACGCGGTTGCCATAGCCCCCGTCGCTCAGCGCCTGCGCCAGCGTCTGGCGCGCCTCGGCCTTGGCATCGGGCGCCACGGCATCCTCCAGGTCAAAGATGATCGCGTCGGTGGGCAGGGTGCGCGCCTTGTCCAGCGCCCGTTCCTTCGAGCCGGGAATATAAAGGACGGATCGGTAAGGATGGGTGGTAAGGTCCATGGCGTGCCCCGCTGTCTGGTCGAAATTTTCTTGCGCGGGAATTCGCCATTTTTGGAACGAAAGTTCAAGACCTTTCTCGCCGCATTGCAGAATAGCCCCCTGCCGCGCGTCCCTCCCCAGCGGCTGCGAACGGTCCGTTAACCCTGGCTTGATACGGTCGCCTCCACGCTGTCTGCACCAGAAAAAGGGCAGGGACCCAACGCAGAAAGGGTAAGACGATGAAGACCACACTGATGATGATTGCCACGCTCGTGGCCACGGGTCTGTCCGGTCCCGCCTTCGCCGCGAACTGCGCGCCCCGCGATGCGGTCGTCGACCGGCTCGCCTCCAAGTATGGCGAGTCGCGGCAATCCATGGGCCTTGGCGCCAACAACGCGGTGATCGAGGTGTTCGCCTCGTCCGAGACCGGCACCTGGACGATCACCGTCACCTCGGTGCATGGCGTGACCTGCCTTGTCGCCAGCGGCCAGTCCTTCGAGGAACTGGACGAGGTGCTGCCTGTCGATGGCGACGACGCCTGACACCGCGCGGGCGGTGCGCCGCCCGCGCAGCAGATTCGCCGCCGCAGCCCCGGGGGCAACCAATTCGATGCGCCCCGCCGCCATCAAGGCGCGCACCCTAAGCACCTGAGAATTCAGCGGCTTTCGGCACGCCTACCGTGCCTCGCCCGCCTGCCGTCGACGCGCCGCAGTGCAGCACACTTGAATTGACCCCGGTTTGCGACTACCCCGTAGCGCGAAAACAACCCCACCGGAGATCAATTTCCATGGCCAGACCCAAGATCGCCCTCATCGGCGCCGGACAAATCGGCGGCACGCTCGCCCATCTCGCCGCCATCAAGGAACTGGGCGATGTCGTCCTCTTTGACATCGCCGAGGGCACGCCGGAGGGCAAGGCGCTCGACATCGCCGAATCCGGCCCTGCCGAAGGCTTCGACGCCGCGCTCAAGGGCACGCAGGATTATGCCGACATCGCCGGCGCCGACGTCTGCATCGTCACCGCCGGTGTCCCCCGCAAGCCCGGGATGAGCCGCGACGACCTTCTGGGCATCAACCTCAAGGTCATGAAATCCGTGGGCGAGGGCATTGCCGCCAACGCCCCCGACGCCTTCGTCATCTGCATCACCAACCCGCTCGACGCGATGGTCTGGGCGCTTCAGAAATTCTCGGGACTTCCGCCAGAGAAGGTTTGCGGCATGGCTGGTGTGCTCGACAGCGCCCGCTTCCGCCACTTCCTCAGCCTGGAATTCAACGTCTCGATGAAGGACGTCAGCGCCTTCGTGCTGGGCGGCCACGGCGACACCATGGTGCCCTGCGTGCGCTACTCCACCGTCGCCGGCATCCCGCTGCCCGACCTCGTCGACATGGGCTGGACCACGCAAGAGAAACTCGACGCGATCGTGCAGCGCACCCGTGACGGCGGCGCCGAGATCGTCGGCCTGCTGAAAACCGGCTCGGCCTTCTACGCCCCCGCCACCTCGGCCATCGAAATGGCCGAAGCCTACCTCAAGGACCAAAAACGCGTCCTGCCCTGCGCCGCCCATTGCGACGGGGAATTCGGCCTCAAGGGCATGTATGTGGGCGTGCCCACCGTGATCGGCGCCGGCGGGATCGAGAAGATCGTCAACATCAAGCTCAACAAGCAAGAGCAGGAAATGTTCGACACCTCCGTCAAGGCCGTGAAGGGCCTGGTCGAGGCCTGCAAGGGCATCGACAGCTCGCTCGGCTGAACTCCGGCCCATAGCCTGCAATCAGAACGCGCGGTCCGGATCGGCCCGCGCGTTTTTTGTTTCGGCAGACCGCGGGCTGACACCGCCAGCGTTTCGATTCGTCATGCATATCAACGCCCTGTTTTGTGATCACAGCGCAAAATCGTGTGATCACAAATGGCGGAAATTCGCCGCAAAACGCGGGCCATGTCACGAAAGGGGTTAAGTCCCGCTTCATCCTATGGCTATACCAGATGCAAACGTACAGAAAGATGGGAAATCCGCATGAACATCCATGAATACCAGGCGAAGGCCTTGCTGCGCTCTTACGGGGCGCCTGTTTCGGACGGGCGTGTCGTGTTGCGCGCGGAAGAGGCGAAGACGGCGGCGGGTGAGCTTGACGGCCCCGTCTGGGTGGTCAAGGCGCAGATTCATGCGGGCGGCCGCGGCAAGGGCACCTTCAAGGAGGAAGGCGCCGGCGACAAGGGCGGCGTGCGCATCACCAAGTCGGTCTCCGAGGCCGCCGAGGAAGCCAAGAAGATGCTGGGCCGTACCCTGGTGACCAAGCAGACCGGCGAGGCCGGCAAGCAGGTGGGCCGCATCTATATCGAGGAAGGCGCCGCCATCGCCAAGGAGTTCTACCTCGCCCTTCTGGTCGACCGGGTGACGTCCCGCGTCAGCTTCGTCGCCTCCACCGAGGGCGGCATGGACATCGAGGAAGTGGCCGAAAAGACGCCCGAGAAGATCCTCAGCCTGAGCGTCGATCCGGCCACCGGCTATCAGCCCTTTCATGGCCGCCGCATCGCCTTCATGCTCGAGCTCGAGGGCGCGGCGGTCAAGCAATGCGTCAAGCTGATGGGCACGCTCTACAAGATGTTCCTGGAAAAGGACATGGAGATGCTCGAGATCAACCCGCTGATCCTCACCGAGGGCGGCGAGCTCAAGTGCCTCGACGCCAAGATGGGCTTTGACTCCAACGCGGTCTACCGCCACGCGGACATCGCCGAGCTGCGCGACACCACCGAGGAAGACCCCAAGGAGCTGGAGGCGTCGAAGTACGACCTCAACTACATCGCGCTCGACGGCGAGATCGGCTGCATGGTCAACGGCGCGGGCCTGGCCATGGCGACGATGGACATCATCAAGCTCTACGGCGCGGAACCGGCCAACTTCCTCGACGTGGGCGGGGGGGCCACCAAGGACAAGGTGACGGAAGCCTTCAAGATCATCACCTCCGACCCGCAGGTGAAGGGCATCCTGGTGAACATCTTCGGCGGCATCATGCGCTGCGACGTGATCGCCGAGGGCGTGGTCGCGGCCGTCAAGGAAGTGGGCCTGAAAGTGCCGCTCGTCGTCCGGCTCGAGGGCACCAATGTCGAGAAGGGCAAGGAGATCATCAACAACTCCGACGTTGACGTGATCGCCGCCGACGACCTCAAGGACGGCGCCCAGAAAATCGTCAAGGCGGTGAAGGGATGAAAATGCCTGTAAAAGCAAGAAGTTGGCTGGAGTACCCATTCTGGGTCGATTGGGTGGGACCGGATTGGCTAGATCCAGGCCTGAAGAGGTCAGATTGGGCTAGCCGTCCGTTCGAACAGAGAAAAGACGCGATTGATTTTGCAACCGCGCTTGAAGAAACTGGTTCAGCTATCGTTCTCTATGAGCGAGGAACAGCTTCGGACGGTTCAAGTGACAGCTTGTTCATCTTCCATCAGATCAATGCGGAAGACGAATTCCACGACGGCGATGATTTGACCAAAATCAAGTCCGGTTTTGGTTACCGTTGGACCGATGGAAGAACTTCGAGAACACCCGAAAAATACAAACCGCTGCGAGGAGCCTAATAAGTGGCCGTCCTCGAAAATCCTCAAGGCGGTGAAGAGGTGAACACCCCTTCAGCAAATTCCCGGGCGTTGCCACACGCGCGCGCCCGCAGATCCGCGCGCGCGGCAGCCAAGGCCGGCCTGCTGGCCGCAACGCTCCTGCTTGCCGCCTGCGGAACCGGCGGCGACGGGATCTCGCGCTCCGACACCGACCCGGTCAGCCTCGACCGCGTGATCACGCTCAACGACAGCATCTGCGGCCCGACCCGACCCGATTTTGCCGGGGCCAGGGCGCGCATGGTGGCCGAGGGCCTGACGGTCGAGGAGGGCGGGCGCAACTTCTCGCCCACCGAGGCCGTTTCCGCCGCCGTCACCCGCACGCCAGAGGGCCGCACCTTCTGTGCCGTCAGCGCGCGGTTCCCGGGCAATGTCTACACGCTGGAACAGGCCATGACCGAACGCTTCGGCGCGCCGCGCATGACCGATCGGATCACCCCGCCCGCGCGCGTCTACAACCTGGGCGCCAAGGGCAACATGATCCTGGTGATCCGCGACACGCCGGGCCGCACCGTGACCGCCTATGACCTCGGCTATGCCACGGGCATCTGAGGCCCCGAAGATATCCTCGCGCGGGGGCTGAACCCCGCGCCAAGACCAACAAGACCCCGGTTGCCGGGGAAGAGATCATCAAGGAAGGAGACGCCACAATGGCCGTTCTCGTCGACAAGAATACCAAAGTCATCTGCCAGGGCCTGACCGGCAGCCAGGGCACGTTCCACACCGAGCAAGCGATTGCCTACGGCACGCAGATGGTCGGCGGCGTCACCCCCGGCAAGGGCGGCCAGACGCATCTGGACCTGCCCGTGTTCAACTCGGTCCATGAGGCCATGCATGAAACCGGCGCCAACGCGTCCGTCATCTACGTGCCGCCGCCCTTCGCCGCGGACAGCATCCTGGAAGCCATCGACGCCGAGATCCCGCTGATCGTCTGCATCACCGAAGGCATTCCGGTTCTGGACATGATGCGCGTCAAGCGCGCGCTCGAAGGCAGCACATCCACCCTCATCGGCCCGAACTGCCCCGGCATCATCACGCCCGATGCGTGCAAGATCGGCATCATGCCCGGCCATATCCACAAACGCGGTTCGGTCGGCGTCGTCTCCCGCTCCGGCACGCTCACCTACGAGGCCGTGAAGCAGACCTCCGACGTTGGCCTCGGCCAGTCGACCTGCGTCGGCATCGGCGGCGACCCCATCAAGGGCACCGAGCATATCGACGTGCTGGAATGGTTCCTCGCCGACGATGAAACCGAAAGCATCATCATGATCGGCGAGATCGGCGGCAGCGCCGAGGAAGACGCAGCACAGTTCCTCAAGGACGAGGCCAAGAAAGGCCGCTCCAAACCCTGCGCCGGCTTCATCGCCGGCCGCACCGCCCCCCCGGGCCGTCGCATGGGCCACGCCGGCGCCATCGTCGCCGGCGGCAAGGGCGGCGCCGACGACAAGATCGAGGCGATGAAATCCGCCGGCATCACCGTCGCCGAATCCCCCGCAGGCCTCGGCGAGGCCGTGCTGAAAGCGATTGGAAAATGACCCGTAGGGTGGGGTTGCACCCCACCCGCCCTTCCGCAGCGGCGGGATGAAATCCCGCCCTACGGTCAACCCCAACGAGGGAGCCTGAGATGACCGACCAATCCCCCAACGACCAGTTCCACGCCTCCAGTTTCATGCAGGGGCACAACGCGGAGTATCTCGAACAGCTTTACGCGCGATACGCCAACGACCCCAATGCGGTCGACGAGGCCTGGCAGGCCTTCTTCCGGGAACTGGGCGACGGGGATACGGACGTCAAGAAAGAGGCCGCCGGGCCAAGCTGGGCGCGCCCCGACTGGCCGCCGCAGCCCGCCGATGATCTGACCAGCGCGCTGACCGGCGACTACCCGACCGAAATCGAGGCGCGACAAGCCGGCGACAAGATCAAGTCGAAGGCCGCCGAGAAGGGGGTCGAGGTCTCAGACGACGCGGTGAAACGCGCCGTGCTCGACTCCGTCCGCGCCCTCATGCTGATCCGCGCCTACCGCATCCGCGGCCACTTGGCCGCCGATCTCGACCCGCTGGGCCTGCGCGAAAGCCCCGACCGCCCCGAGCTTGATCCGAAATCCTACGGCTTCACCGATGCCGACATGGACCGGCCCATCTTCATCGACAACGTGCTGGGCCTGCAGGTTGCCTCGATCCGCGAGATCCTCGCCATCGTCAAACGCACCTATTGTGGCACCTTCGCCCTGCAATACATGCACATCTCCGACCCCGAAGAGAGCGCCTGGCTGAAAGAGCGCATCGAGGGCTACGACAAGGAAATCACCTTTACCCGCGAAGGCCGCAAGGCGATCCTGAACAAGCTGGTCGAGGCCGAGGGCTTCGAGAAATACCTGCACGTGAAATACATGGGCACCAAGCGCTTTGGCCTCGACGGGGGCGAGGCGCTGATTCCGGCCATGGAACAGATCATCAAGCGCGGCGGACAGCTGGGCCTGAAGGAGATCGTCATCGGCATGCCCCACCGCGGCCGCCTGTCGGTGCTGGCCAACGTGATGGGCAAACCCTACCGCGCCATCTTCAACGAATTCCAGGGCGGCTCGTTCAAGCCCGAGGACGTGGACGGCTCGGGCGACGTGAAATACCATCTCGGCGCCTCCTCGGACCGCGAATTCGACGGCAACACCGTGCACCTGTCGCTCACGGCCAACCCAAGCCACCTCGAGGCCGTGAACCCCGTCGTGCTGGGCAAATCCCGCGCCAAGCAGGATCAACTGGCCGACCGCGAGCGCACCGCGGTCATGCCGCTCCTGCTGCATGGCGACGCGGCCTTTGCCGGACAGGGCGTCGTGGCCGAATGCTTTGGCCTCTCGGGGCTGAAGGGCCACAAGACCGGCGGCACCATGCACCTTGTGGTGAACAACCAGATCGGTTTCACCACTGCGCCGCACTTCTCGCGCTCCTCGCCCTATCCCACGGATATCGCCCTGATGGTCGAGGCGCCCATCTTCCACGTCAACGGCGACGACCCCGAGGCCGTGGTGCACGCCGCCAAGGTCGCCACCGAGTTCCGCCAGAAGTTCCGCAAGGACGTGGTGATCGACATCATCTGCTACCGCCGCTTCGGTCACAACGAAGGCGACGAGCCGATGTTCACCAACCCGATCATGTACAAGAAGATCAAGTCGCAGAAGACCACGCTGTCGCTCTACACCGAGCGGCTGGTAAAGGACGGCCTCATCCCCGAGGGCGAGATCGACGACATGAAGGCCGCGTTCCAGTCCTACCTCGCCGACGAGTTCGAAGCCGGCAAGGAATACCGCCCGAACAAGGCCGACTGGCTGGACGGCAAGTGGTCCCATCTCGACAGCAAGGACGAGGATTACCAGCGCGGCGAAACCGCCATCAAGAAAAAGACCATGGCCGAAATCGGCCGCGCCCTGACCACCCCTCCCGAGGGCACGCCGCTGCACAAGACCGTGTCACGGCTCCTGGAAACCAAGGCCAGGATGTTCGAAACCGGCGAAGGCTTCGATTGGGCCACCGCCGAGGCGCTGGCGTTCGGCTCGCTCCTGACCGAGGGCTACCGCGTGCGCCTGTCTGGCCAGGACAGCACCCGCGGCACCTTCAGCCAGCGGCACTCCGGCCTGATCGACCAGGATTCGGAAGAACGCTACTATCCGCTCAACCACATCCGCGAAGGCCAGGCGCAGTACGAGGTCATCGACTCGATGCTCTCGGAATACGCCGTGTTGGGGTTTGAGTATGGCTACACCCTGTCCGAGCCCAACGCGCTCACCTTGTGGGAGGCCCAGTTCGGCGACTTCGCCAACGGCGCCCAGATCATGTTCGACCAGTTCATCAGCTCAGGCGAATCCAAGTGGCTCCGCATGTCCGGCCTCGTCTGCCTGCTGCCCCACGGCTACGAAGGGCAAGGCCCGGAACACTCCTCCGCACGCCTCGAACGCTTCCTGCAGATGTGCGGACAAGACAACTGGATCGTCGCCAACTGCTCGACCCCGGCGAACTATTTCCACATCCTGCGCCGGCAGCTGCACCGCACCTACCGCAAGCCGCTCATCCTGATGACGCCGAAATCGCTTCTGCGCCACAAGCTGTGCGTCTCCAAGGCCGAGGAATTCACCACCGGCAGCAGCTTTCACCGCGTGCTCTGGGACGATGCCCAATACGGCAATTCCGAGCTCAAGCTGAAATCCGACGACAAGATCAAGCGCGTCGTCATGTGCTCGGGCAAGGTCTATTTCGACCTTCTGGAAGAACGCGACAACCGCGGGCTGGACGATGTCTATCTCCTGCGCGTCGAGCAGTTCTACCCGTTCCCCGCAATCTCCATGGTCAAGGAGCTGGAACGCTTCAAGAAGGCCGAGATGGTCTGGTGCCAGGAAGAACCCAAGAACCAGGGCGCCTGGAGCTTCATCGAGCCCAACATCGAGTGGGTGCTCGAACGCATCAAGGCCAAGCACACCCGTCCGGTCTATGCCGGGCGCTCCGCCTCCGCCTCGCCCGCAACCGGGCTTGCCAGCCAACACAAGGCCCAACAAGAAGCGCTGATTGATGCCGCGCTGACGATCGAAGGATAACACGTAATGACCACCGAAGTACGCGTGCCCACCCTGGGCGAATCCGTGACCGAAGCCACCGTCGCCACCTGGTTCAAAAAGGCCGGCGACAAGGTCGAGGCCGACGAGATGCTGTGCGAGCTGGAAACCGACAAGGTCACCGTCGAGGTCCCCTCGCCCGCCGCCGGCACATTGGCCGAGATCGTCGCGCAAGAGGGCGAGACCGTGGGCGTCGACGCCCTGCTCGCTACCCTGTCCGAAGGCGACAGCGGCTCCGACAGCGCGCCCAGGAAGGCCGAGAAGACCGCAGAGAAAAGCGCCGAGTCCGAGTCCGGCAAGTCCGGCGGCGAAAGCGGCGGCAGCGGCGGCCGCGCATCGGGAGGCGACACCAATGTCATGGTTCCGACCCTGGGCGAATCCGTAAGCGAGGCGACCGTCTCGACCTGGTTCAAGAAGGTCGGCGACACTGTCAGCCAGGACGAAATGCTCTGCGAACTGGAAACCGACAAGGTCTCGGTCGAGGTTCCCGCGCCCGCGGCCGGGACGCTTACCGATATCTTCGCCCAGGAAGGCGACACGGTACAGGCAAACGCCAAGCTGGCCGTGATTTCGGGCGGCGCGGACGGCACGGTGGAACCCGCCGAACGTCCCGCTCCCAAGGATGCCACGGCCAAGACGGATGACGCCCCGGCCACCGCCAATGGCGGCCAGTACACCACCCCGCCTGCGGGCCGCGATATCGAGGATGCGCCCTCGGCCAAAAAGGCGATGGCCGAAAAGGGCCTCGGCCGCGATCAGGTGCAGGGCTCGGGCCGCGACGGCCGCGTGATGAAAGAAGACGTCGCACGCGCCGCAGCCGCCGCCAGCAGCGCCGCGCCCGCCGCCTCGTCGGCCCCCGCACAGGCGCCCCGCGCGCCGGTGTCGGCCGAGGATGCCAGCCGCGAGGAACGGGTCAAGATGACAAGGCTAAGGCAGACCATCGCCCGCCGCCTCAAGGACAGCCAGAACACCGCCGCCATGCTCACCACCTATAACGAGGTGGACATGACCGAGGTGATGGCCCTGCGGAACGAGTACAAGGACGAGTTCCAGAAGAAGCATGGCGTCAAGCTGGGCTTCATGTCCTTCTTCACCAAGGCCTGCTGCCACGCGCTGAAAGAGGTGCCCGAGGTCAACGCCGAGATCGACGGCACCGATATCGTCTACAAGAACTTCGTGCACATGGGCATCGCGACAGGCACGCCCACCGGCCTCGTGGTTCCGGTGATCCGCGACGCCGACGCGCTCGGCTTTGCCGATATCGAGAAAGCCATCGCCGAAAAAGGCGCCCGCGCCCGCGACGGCAAGCTCTCCATGGCCGAAATGCAGGGCGGCACCTTCACCATCTCCAACGGCGGCGTCTACGGCTCGCTGATGTCCTCGCCCATCCTCAACCCGCCGCAATCGGGCATCTTGGGGATGCACAAGATCCAGCAGCGCCCGATGGTGGTCAACGGCGAGATCAAGGCGCGGCCGATGATGTACCTCGCCCTCAGCTACGACCACCGCATCGTCGACGGCAAGGGCGCCGTGACCTTCCTCGTCCGCGTCAAGGACGCGCTCGAGGATCCGCGGCGGTTGTTGATGGATTTGTGACGTCGCGCGTGGGTTTTCACCCACCCTACGGGTATCTCGTAGGGTGGGGTTTCACCCCACCATTCCGCAACACCAATGCGCAAACCGGACACACCCCATGACCACCCAACTCCTCCTCCGCTACGACAGCTTCGACCAGGGCGCCCACGACTCCCATGCCGAGGACCGGGCCAATGCCGGTCTCACCCAGCTTCAGATGTGGCGCGAGGGCACGGCCACCCATTGGGTTCTCTTCGACGTCAATGACATCGCCCGCGCCAGGGCCTGGGTCGACAAGGAAACCGGCCTCGGCCACGGCCCCGCCGCCTCCCACATGCTGGAGACGGCATGAAGATCGTGTTGCCCGCCCCGGACGTGATCCGGGAGCCCGCCCCGGACTTGATCCGGGAACCCGCCCCGGACTTGATCCGGGGCCTCCCAGGGCAAGAGGCCCCGAGCCGGACCGGGGACGCGACCCACGGATGACCAACGCCGCCGGATATGCCCGCGCCGTCGCCGCACGCCGCGCCTTCCGCCTGCCCGGCTACCCGACGCTGGCCGAGGAAGGCTTCGACGGCGCCTATGTCTCGCCCATCCAGATGACCTCCGGCAGCCTCACCGGCCCCATGCTGGTGTCCAAGGACTGGCTCGACGTCCCCTCCGTGCGCCGCCACCGTGCGGAACTCAGCCGCCAGGGCTACCTCTCCACCAACCCCTTCAACCGGGTGATCGACAAGGTGCTGGCGCTGCTGAATCTCACCCGCGCCGACATCTACATCACCCCGGTCTTCCACCTGCTGACGCCGCAGCGGTCCTCCACCATCCCCCCGTCTCATGCCCGCGCCAGCTGGGAGGCCGTGGGCCAGCACGAACGCCTCGGCCGCCGCCCCATCGCCCTCGGCCACGATGCCGCCCGCGTGCTGGGGCATTTCAACGTGCCGCACATCCGTGCGCCCCACCCCTCGGCCCGGACCGGCACCTATGACGCCAAGGCCGAGGCGATAGCAGAGGCGATAAACGCCGCATGACCCTCGGATCCCACGCCCCCGCAACAAGGAGGTCCCGGATCAAGCCCGGGACGCGTGATCGCTCATGACCCCAGAACTCACCGTCCTCACCCTCGCCGCCCTCCTGCAGGTGGTGCAATTCGCCCTCTACGCCGTGCCCGCCAATCTCGAACTCGGGCCGGGCTACACCACTTCGGCGCGCGACCGCGAGCCGTCGCGCCGGATGTCGGACGGCACCGCCCGCCTGGGCCGCGCGATGGACAACCATTTCGAGGGGCTGATCCTCTTCACCATCGCCTGCGTCGTGATCAGCGTTTCGGGTCAATCCACCGGGGTCACGACCGCCTGCGCCTGGACCTACCTCGTCGCCCGCATCGCCTATATCCCGGCCTATTTCCTGGGCCTGCGCCCGTGGCGCTCGCTGATCTGGATGGTGGGCTTCGCCGCCACCGCGCTGATGTACGTCGCGGCACTGGTATGATCCGCGCGACCGCCCTCGCCCTCGTCCTCGCGGCCCCACAGGCCTCGGCAGAGTTCGTGATCGCCGAGGGCACGCATTTCGTCATGCACCGTGATTACGACCATGTCACCAACACTTTCACCGACACCCCGGCCGACGGCGAAGGCGACGGCTGCTTCCGGATCACCCGGGTGGACCTTGCCGCCGAGATCATCGACTTCACCCTCGTCAGCGGCACCATCACCCCCTGGTGGGCGGACGGTAGAACCTTTCATCCCGGCTTCAGCAACGCCTTCGTTCCCGCCACCGCCTTCATGGAAAACAACCCCGACGCCGAGTGGACGGACCTCCTGCACGAAATCCTGAAAACCGTGCCGGACTGCGCCCCGCCCGCATCGTGACACCGCACCACAAAAAGCATAGGTTCGGGACCAACACGCCCGACACGCGAAGGAGAATATCAAATGGCTTCCTATGACGTCATCGTAATCGGCTCCGGCCCCGGCGGCTATGTAGCGGCCATCCGCTGCGCCCAGCTTGGCCTGAAAACCGCCTGTGTCGAGGGCCGCGAAACCCTGGGCGGCACCTGCCTGAACGTGGGATGCATTCCCTCCAAGGCGCTCCTGCACGCCAGCCACATGCTGCACGAGGCGGAACACAACTTCGCCGCCATGGGCCTCAAGGGCAAAAGCCCGTCGGTCGACTGGAAACAGATGCTCTCCTACAAGGACGAGACCATCGGCCAGAACACCAAGGGCATCGAGTTCCTGTTCAAGAAGAACAAGATCGACTGGCTCAAGGGCTGGGGCTCCATCCCCGAGGCGGGCCGCGTCAAGGTCGGCGACGACACGCACGAGGCCAAGAACATCATCATCGCCACCGGCTCCGAGGTCAGCACGCTTCCCGGCGTCGAGATCGACGAGAAAACCGTGGTCTCCTCCACCGGCGCGCTGGAACTGCCCAAGGTGCCGAAAAAGCTGGTCGTCATCGGCGCCGGCGTCATCGGGCTGGAGCTTGGCTCGGTCTATTCCCGCTTGGGCTCCGACGTGACGGTCGTGGAATATCTCGACCATGTCACCCCCGGCATGGATGGCGAGGTGCAGAAGAACTTCCACAAGCTGCTGAAAAAGCAGGGCCTGAACTTCATCATGGGCGCCGCCGTGCAGGGCGTCGAGGCGATGAAGACCAAGGCCAAGGTCACCTACAAGCTGCGCAAGGACGACAGCGAGGAAACGCTCGATGCCGACGTCGTGCTGGTCGCAACGGGGCGCAAGCCCTTCACCGACGGGCTGGGGCTGGACAGCCTCGGCGTCGAGATGACCGAGCGCGGCCAGATCAAGACCGACGACCACTGGCAGACCAACGTCAAGGGCGTCTACGCCATCGGCGACTGCATCTCGGGCCCGATGCTGGCCCACAAGGCCGAGGACGAGGGCATGGCCGCCGCTTGCGTCATCGCGGGCCAGCACGGTCACGTGAATTACGGCGTCATCCCCAGCGTGATCTACACCCACCCCGAGGTCGCCGCCGTCGGCAAGACCGAGGAACAGCTGAAGGAGGAGGGCCGCGCCTACAAGGCCGGCAAGTTCTCCTTCATGGGCAATGGCCGGGCCAAGGCGAACTTCGCCGCCGACGGCTTCGTCAAGATCCTCGCCGACAAGGAAACCGACCGCATCCTCGGCGCGCATATCATCGGGCCGATGGCCGGCGATCTCATCCACGAGATCTGCGTCGCCATGGAATTCGGCGCCGCCGCCGAGGACGTGGCCCTGACCTGTCACGCCCACCCGACCTATTCCGAAGCGGTGCGCGAAGCGGCCCTGGCCTGCGGCGACGGCCCGATCCACTCGTAAGCGTCCCAGCAGGCGGGGTGCGCCCCGCCCGTCCAATCACAAGCCCGGTCCGGCATCTCGTAGGGTGGGTGAAAACCCACGCGCCGGACGGTTTACGCGTCAGAGGGAACTACGACTGGGTGCGGACGAGGCGGACGTCATTTTCCCACGGTGAGGAGACGCGCATCGACGGGCCGTGGTGCGGCGAACCGACGATTGTAATGTGCAATTCATGCCGGCCAAGCACATCCAACTTCAGAGCGTGGCACGTCACTTGCCAAATCGCCGGGCCGTCGCACCAAAGGTGCGCCAACTATAGTCGGCACGACTCTGACGTGACGGGGCGGCCCGTCGCGCCGAAGGCGCGCATTTAAAGTGACGCGCCTCTGGCGCGATGCGCGGCGGTGCAGCAAGCAGCACCTGGAGTCCGCGCGGGGTGCTTCGCCTTGGACGTTCGCTTTGCGTACAAAGCCGCCATTCACGACGGAGGCGATCGTCAGCCCCTGGGGTGGCGATCCGACGGCAATTCTGAAGCACTTTATGCCTGCCAAACACAGCCTTGGAACGATCGTTGCGCCCAGCCCCCGCCAAATCGCCAGCCCGTGGGAGGGGCTGACGATGGCCGGGCCGCTGCGCGGCTGTTAACCGGCTGGGTGCTCGAAACCAGCGTCTCATAAGGGCTCGAACCCGACATTCGCTGCGGCGGGCAAGAATGGCGGTTGTGCGGACATAAAAGACGTTTGATCTACAGCCCCGGCGCGGAAACAGGCCGCAGGTCCCGCGCCATCGACGGGCCGCCCCCACGGCCCGGCGGTTGGGTGAAGTTCGGTGCATCGCTCAATCCTGTTTCGGATTTGGCCTGGATAAAGTGCTGCCGAACTACCGTCGGATCGCCGCGCCGCGGCCCGTCGATGGCGCTCGGGGATATTAATCACATTTGTCCGCAAAGGGCTCTAAGCAGACCTACGCCGTAGCGAGCGCGATTTCTCATCGGCGGACAGCCGCGAGCGTTAACCCGTCCCGCCCGGCATCACGTCCACCGACGCGATGCTACTGAAATACCGACGCGATACCGACGTGCCAAATCGCGTTAACCACCCCTGCACCAGCTACCACATGGTCTTCGCCGCCCGGGCACTCCATCCGGCGTCATACTCCGCGCCGCCCTCGTCCCCGTCCGAGGCCTCGGCCAGCAACTCGCCAACCGTCGGCAAGCCGTCACTGTCGTCCCGGCTCCACAGACCTGCCCGGATCGTGGCCCGTGCGCATTGGCTGTAGATCTCGGAAATAGCGATCACGATCACCGTTGCCGGGTGCCTGCCCTGCCGCTCGAACCGGGCGCGCAGGCCCTCGTCTGCGGTCAGCTTCGCGGTGCCGTTCACCCGCACCACGGTGTTCGACCCGGGCACCATGAACATCAGCGACACGCGCGCGTCCGACACGATATTCCTCAGTGAATCCAGTCGGTTGTTCCCGCGCCAGTCGGGCATCGCCAGGGTCGTCTCGTCCAGTTCCAGCACCACCGGGCCATCATCGCCGCGCGGGCTGCCATCGGTGCCGCCCGGCCCCACGGTGCTCAGCACGCAATAGCGCGAGGTCATGATCCATTTCCGGTAAAGCGGCGTCAGCCGATGCGCCACCTTGCGCATACTGGCCGCCCCCGGCGTGCCGTAAAGCGCCTCCAACCCCTTGATATCGTCAATGAATTTCATCCGGCTCGAACCCCGCTTCGCGCATCAGGCGGTTGGAATTGCTCTCGATCGTCTCTTCCAGCCGCGTCATGAATTCCTCCCTCGGCAGCCCCGCCCTGATGGCCGGCAGAAACTCCACCACCCCGGTTCCGGGATGCCGCATCACCCCCTTGCGGGGCCAGACCAGCCCGACATTCGTCGCCACGGGAATACAGTCCTGCGCGATCTCCTCGTAAAGGATGGCCGAGCCGACCTTGTAGGGCGCCTTCACCCCCGGCGCGATGCGCGTGCCCTGCGGGTAGATGATCAGCTGACCGGGCCGCAAACGCCCCCGCCCCACATCCGCGATCATCTTCTTGATGGCCTGGCTACGCTTGCCGCGGTCGACCGGAACACAGCCCAATTTCAGCGCGTACTGCCCGATGATCGGCGCGTACATCAACTCGCGTTTCATGATGAACTTGCCCGCCGGAACGCTGCCAAAAATAAGGATAATATCCAGAAAAGACTGGTGCTTGGCGACGATAAGGCATTCGTGCGTGGGGGGCGTGCCGCGCACCTCGGTCTTCAGCCCCACCATCCAGCGGGCGGTCCAGCGCACCCAGGCACACCACGTCCTGCAGGCCGCGTTCGCCCCCTTCGAGGACACCAGCGCCCAGGGCAGGAACACGATGCCGATAGGCAGCATCATGAAATAGATCTGCCCTACGAAGACAGCCGATCGGACCCATTGAAACGCGTATCTCATGGCGTGTCCTTCAACGTCTTGCGCGCGGCGGCGCGGGTGGCGGCAAAGGCGACGGCCGCGGCCAGCGGCGGGATGACCAGCAGCCACAGCCACTGCGCGCCGCGAAAGCCCAGGCCGGTCAGAAAGCCACCATCTTCCTGCGCCGCGGGCAACAGGAACACCGCCACACCGGCGGCCACGGTGCCCACCGCGCCCCCGGTCAGAGCCCGCAGGGTGAAGCGCCGCACGAAAGCCCGGGCGATATAACTGTCCCGCGCGCCCACAAGGCGCAGCACGCCGATCACCTGCGTGTTCGCTGCCAGCGCCGCATTGGCCGCCAGCGTGATCATCGCGGCCGTCGCCGCCGCGATCAGAAGGATCGAGATATACCCCAGCATACGCAGGCGCGTCGCGGCGCTCACCAGCGGTCTGCGCCACCGCGTGTGGTCATCCAGCACCGCGCCCGGCACCTCGGCCGACAGCCGCAGCCGCAGCCCGCCCGCGTCGAATCCCTCGCCTTCCTCGATGACCTCGATCAATTGCGGGATCGGCAGGGTATCCACCGGCAGGTCGGGGCCGAACCACGGCTCCAGCAAGGCGCGCTGCTCGTCGGCGTCCAGCGCCCGGGCCGAGGCAACGCCCTTGGTTGTCTCCAGTATCTTGAGCGTCGCCGCCGTCTGCGCCGCCATCTGTCCCTCGGGCGCCGATATCCGGATGGTCGAGGACCGGGCCAGTTCCGATCCCCAGCGGTCGGCCAGCCGCCCTGTCGCCATCGAAAGGGCCAGCGCGAATACTGCCAGGAACGCCATCGCCCCGGCACTGAACACGGTCAGCGAGGCCGTGTACCCCGTGGGCGGCACAACCCGGTCGGCCTGGGCATCGCCCATCACGAACTCGGTCAACTGATTGAAATCCGGCTTCACAGGTCGGCCCCCGCCAGTTGAAGCCGCCGGTTCGAGATCCGCAGCACGCGGGCCTGCACATGGCTCTTCGCGGCGCGGATCAGCGCAAGGTCGTGGGTGGCCACCATGATGGTCTTGCCCATCCGGTTCAGTTCGATCAGCAGCCGCAGCAGGCGCTGCGACATGTCCCAGTCGACGTTGCCCGTGGGCTCGTCGGCCAGCACCGCGTCGGGCGACATGATGATCGCCCGCGCCAGCGCCGCGCGCTGCCGTTCCCCGCCCGACAACTCCGGCGGCAGCGCCTCGGCGCGCGCCTTGAGGCCCACCCAGCCGATCAGTTCCTTCAGGTTCGCGGACTCGCTCAAAAGGTCACGCCCCGACACCATCAGCGGCAACGAGATGTTGTCGGCCACGCTCATGTGATCGAGAAACTGGCAATCCTGGTGCACCACGCCGATCCGTCGCCTTGCATAGGCGATGTCGTCCCGCTCCATCGCGCGCACATCCGTGTCGAACAGCCGAACCTCGCCGGCCGTGGGCATCAACGCCCCGTAACACAGCTTCAGAAGCGTGGTCTTGCCCGACCCCGACGGTCCGGTCAGGAAATGAAACGACCCGGCCTGAAGCTTGAGCGAGATATCACTCAGCAGCTCCCCCCCGCCGTAGCTGTAGGCGACGTTTTCCAGCTCGATCACTTCGGCCCCCAATGCATTTTGCCCTTCATGCCCCACAGGACACACTTGTGCAACGACTACGGCACTTCCTTGATTGCCTCTTTTCCGGTCCGGTAATTGTGCGTAAGGTATTCCAAACAATAGGCTAGGTATGCTGGTCGGACGACAGGCAGCGGGTGGCACAATGCGATTGATATGCCCGAATTGCGGGGCACAATACGAAGTCCCGACGGAGGTTATTCCCACAAGCGGGCGCGATGTGCAGTGTTCCGATTGCGGAACGACCTGGTTTCAGAACCATCCAGACCACCCCGCCGAGGAACCGGAAGCGGCTCAGACCGACACGCCCGTCCAGGATGGCGGCACCGCGGAAGAAACGCCCTCCTGGCCCGAGCCGGACGCCGACTATGGCGCGGAAGAGGATGAAGACGACGCACCCCGCGCCGAAGATCCGGCCCAGGATGATGCGGACATGGCGTTCGAAGACGACGCCCCTGAGGATGAGCACTTTCCGGAAGAACGCATCGCACCCGCGAGCGACCCGAAGCGACGCGAAATCGACCCCGCCGTGGCCGACGTCCTGCGAGAAGAGGCCGAGCGGGAAGCCCGCGCGCGCGAACAAGATCATCGCGGCACTGTCGAGACGCAGCAGGAACTAGGGCTTCAGGAAGCCGATAACGACGCCCGGCGACGCTCGGCAGAGGCCCGCGCGCGCATGGCTCGCCTGCGCGGCGAACCCGAGGCGCGCAAGACCGATGCCGAAATCGAAGAGATCGACCCCGCATCGCGCAGCAACCTGCTTCCCGATATCGACGAGATCAACTCATCGCTCGATTCCGATGGCAGAAAGGAAGAGCCGCGCCCCATATCGGCGGCCGACGACAACACCGATGCGTCAGTCAAAAGCGGCTTTCGCTCCGGGTTCCGGCTGGCGGTCGTCCTTGCGGTGCTGGCGCTGGTGATCTACGTGTTCGCGCCGCAACTCTCCGATGCCGTGCCGCAGTTGGCGGGGCCACTCACGGGCTATGTCGAGATGGTGAACGGCTGGCGCGCCGGTCTCAACGACCTGATCCAGAGCATGGCAGCCTCGCTATCCGAAGACACCGCCGCGGACGGCTGATCGCGCAACGCGCCGGCCCGCCGTGCCGGCTCAGAACCTGTCCAGAAGCCGCCGCAGATAGTCGAGTTCGACTTCGGGCCGCGCGGCGTCGCCCGACCGGCGGCGGATTTCGTCCAGCAATTCTCCGGCACGGCGATACACGTCTTCCCGCGCGGTGAATTCGCCCTGGTCTCCGGCCAGCCCGCGCTGTGACCGGCCCAGCGGATCCTGCTCGCCGAACTGCCCCGGTGTCTGGCTTTGCGCCTGGCCCTGGCCCGGCTGGGACTGGCTGTTCTCGGCCATCGCCTCGCCCAGGCTGCGCATCCCGTCGCGCAGGGCATCCATCGCCTCGGCCTGCCGGTCGATCGCCTCGGGAAGGTCGTCGCCGCGCAGCGCTTCCTCGGCACCTTCCATGGCGCGTCCCGCCCGGTCCAGTGCCTCGCGGGCGTCCTCGCCGGCCTGACCGCCGACATTGGGCAGACCCTGCCGCTGTCGCTCCAACTCGCGCCGCAGCGCTTCCTGCCGTTCCGAAAGGTTGCCGGCCTGGCCGCCCTGCTGGCCTTGGGCGGATTGATTGCCCTGGCCCTGCCCGGGTTGCTGACCCTGTTGCTGGCCCTGGCCCTGCCCTTGCTGCTGACCCGGTTGCTGCCCCTGGCCCTGTTGCGAATGCTGCTGGCCCTGGCCCTGGCCACCGTTGCGGCCTTCGTTGCCTTGCGACTCCCCGGCCTGTGCGCCGGGGTTGAACTGTTCCTGCAAATCCCGGAACGCCTCGTCCGACAGCCCCTGCTGGTCACGCAGCGTTTCGGCCAGACCTTCCATCGCCTGCTGGCCGGGATTGTCGCCGCCCTGCCCTTGCTGACCTTCGGTCACGCGCAGGTTCTCCATCATCTGCTGGAACTCTTCCAGCGCTTGCTGCGCCTCGGCGAAGCGGCCCTGCTCCATCAGCTCCTGGATACGGTCCATCATGTCCTGCAAATCCTGGTCGGTCAGGGTCTGCATGTTCTCGGACTGGCCCTGATCGGGTTCGTCCGTCTGATCGCCCTCGCGCTGCGCCATCTGCGATTTCTGGCGAAGGTAATCCTGCGTCGCGTCGCGCAATTCCTGCATCAGCCGCGCGATCTCTTCCTCGCTGGCACCGTTGCGCATGGCCTCGCTCAGTCGCTCCTGCGCCGCCCGCATCCGTTCCAGCGCGTCGCCGATATCGCCATCCTCCAGCAGCACGGCCAAATCCCACAACGCCTGCGCCAGTTCGTCCTGCGTCTCGTCGGTCAGGCTGTCATGGTCAATGAAGGTCTCCAACCGCCGCAGGATAACCCGCAGCTTCAGATAGGCCGTCTCGGATTTAAATAGCCCCGGTTCGGGATTGTGCGACACCGCGCGCAGCATCTGGCTCACCCGACGCGCGTTGGATTTCGCCCAAAGAAGATCACGCCGCTGTTCGATCACCGACGCGGCCATCGGGTCGAAGAACCGCCGCGCCGGCAGGTCCATCACCATCGGCGCGCTCTGCCCCGCCTGGTCGCGCTCGTCCCGCACGGTCAGCGTCAGGCGCACGGGAAGATGCGCCCACGGATGCTCCGACAGGTTCTCGATCAGGGTCTCGGTGAAATCGTCCCGGCCGCCGGTGATCGGCAGCGGCAGATCCAGCACGATCGGGTCGCGCGGATCGGGGTCGGCGCCAAGACCGTGGCGCCGGTCGACCTCGTCCAGCGCCAGCTCGAAGGTCGCCTTGCCGCCGGTCACACCATGATCGTCGCTGGCCGCGAAAGGCTGGCTCATCTGCCCGTCGAACGTGACCTCCAGCCCCTCCGAGATCGACACCTCGGGCGGTGCGTCGGGCAGAGCCGTGATCCGCCATTCCTCGCCGCCCGGACCGTCGATGCGCAAGGTCCCGTCCTGCGCGATCTCGAAACTCTGTTCTATGTCCGTGGCCGGCGGAATATCCTCGGTGCGGCCCGAGACCGTCTCGGTCACGCTCAGCGCGCCCACCTCGCCGTAAAAGCGCAAGGTCACAAGACTGCCTTCTGGGGCGCTGAACGCCCCGTCCTGATCATTCAGATAAAGGCTCGGCAACTCGGTATAGGCCGGCGGCTCGATCCAGCCCTCCCATGTCGGTCCGCTGGCCAGCGCCGCGCCGCTCCCGGGCGCCATCTGCGACACCGTGCCGGCGCGCCAGACAGAGCCGAACAGAACCGCCACCACCAACGCCAGCAGGGCGACATAGCGCAGCCCGAACGGATCCCGGCGCGACAGCCTCAGGTCCGGTTCGACCGCTTTCGCCCCGGCGGCGCGGGCCTCCATACGCGCGATATGCGCGCGCCAAAGTGCCTGGGATCCAGCGTCGCCTTCGCCGATGGCCTGCCTGTCCGCAAGCGTGGCCAACGGGTGCCCCGGCAACACGCCATCCATCCGCCGGATGGCCTCTTGCCGCGACGGCCAGTCGAACCGGCGCAAGCCATGCACGGCAAATCCCAGAGCAGACAGCCCCGAAAAAACCGCGATCACCCAGACAAGCTCCACCGGAGCAAGATCGTGCAGCCCCAGCATCAACGCGGCGCAGACGGCAATGACCACGCTCCACAGCGGCCAGAACGCCCGCACCAGGCGCTCGGCGATCAGCCCGGCCCAGGTCAGCCTCAACGGACGCTTCAGCCGCCCGA
Source organism: Roseovarius sp. MMSF_3350 (assembly GCF_030733425.1). Taxonomy (GTDB): domain Bacteria; phylum Pseudomonadota; class Alphaproteobacteria; order Rhodobacterales; family Rhodobacteraceae; genus Roseovarius. Next base: position 334,300 of record NZ_JASHIZ010000001.1, on the reverse strand, counting down.
TAACCTTGTTGAAGGTGGAGTTATCCGATTGTGCCATGCATCCCTGCGCTTGGGTTGCCCACGCGACCGCCGCGTTACAACCATGCGGGGATGGTATCGCGATTTATCATCTCGTCAAAGGTCGGCCTGGGTCTGATGACGGCAAATTGATGCTCATGCACCAGAACTTCCGGAACCAGCGGCCTTGTATTGTACTCGCTGCTCATGACCGCGCCATATGCGCCCGCGCTGCGGAACGCCACAAGGTCGCCTTCGCCCACCGCCGGCATCACCCGCTCCTTCGCGAAGGTATCGCCCGATTCGCAGACCGGGCCGACGATGTCGTACTTCGCAGGCTCCACGCCCGGCGCCGGTTCTCTCACTGGGACGATATCGTGATAGGCGTCGTACATCGCGGGGCGGATCAGGTCGTTCATCGCCCCGTCGAGGATCAGAAAGTCGCGCCCCTCGCCCGACTTCACGTAAATCACCTTGCTGACCAGGATCCCGGCATTGCCCGCCACCAGCCGCCCTGGCTCGATCTCGACCTCGCAGCCCAGATGCCCGACGGTTTCGCGGATCAGCGCCCCGTAATCCGTCGGCAGCGGCGGCGCGGCGTTCGACCGCTCGTAGGGAATGCCAAGCCCGCCGCCCAGATCGAGGCGCGATATCTCGTGCCCATCCGCCCGCAGCACCTCGGTCAGTTCGGCCACCTTCTCATAGGCCATCCTGAACGGCTCCAGATCGGTCAGCTGACTGCCGATATGCACGTCGATTCCGATCACTTTCAGGCCCGGCAAGCGCGCCGCCTCGGCATAAACCTCCCGCGCCCGCGCGATCGGGATGCCGAACTTGTTCTCGCTCTTGCCGGTGGCGATCTTGGCGTGGGTTCTCGCGTCCACGTCCGGGTTCACGCGCACCGTGATCGGCACCTCCACGCCCAGTGACACCGCCACCTCCGACAGCGCGGCCATCTCCGGCTCGCTCTCGACATTGAACTGCCGCACGCCGCCTTCCAGCGCGATGCGCATTTCCTCACGGGTCTTGCCAACGCCGGAAAACACGATCTTCTCGCCCGGCACGCCGGCCGCCCTGGCGCGCAGGTATTCGCCGCCAGAGACAACGTCCATCCCCGCGCCAAGCCCCGCCAGCGTCTTAAGGATCGCCTGGTTGCTCGCCGCCTTCATCGCGTAGCACACCAGATGCGGCATACCCTCCAGCGCCTCGTCGAACAGCCGGAAGTGCCGCGTCAGCGTGGCGGTCGAATAGCAGTAGAACGGCGTGCCCACCTCCGCCGCAATCTCGGCCACCGGCACATCCTCGGCATGAAGCTCGCCGTCTCGGTATAGAAAATGATCCATCGCCCGCTTTTTCTTGCTGAAAATACTCAAATGGCGGCGGGTCCTACCCGCGCCGCATCCTCAGAAACAGATAAAGCGGCAAACCGCAACTGACACCGATGCAGAAGGTCGCCGGTATCGCAATCAGGCGCAGCCAGTCGCGCGCATTTGCCGTCTCCCAGATCACCCATATCGTCAGCGCCACCGCCGCAATGGTCAGGTCCCACACCAGTCCGCTGGTCGCGGCATTGGCGTGCCACGCCTCCACCATGCCCATCAGGTCATAGCCGTTGGCGTTGAACCACGTGATGAACCACGCCATCGGGTGGATCGCGCCCCAGACGGCCAAAGCCAGGAAGAGATACTTCAAAAGACAGTGCCCACGTGCACCGAGACATTGCCGCTGACGATCGAGGTGCCGACACTGGCACTCGACCCGTTCGTGCCCACGGTCAGCGCGCCGTTGATATTGGGGCGAACCTGCGTCGGATCGTTGCGCGCGACGGTATTGTCCGGCTCACTGCCCGGCGGGATCGGCTCACCATCCACGCCACAGCCGGCAAGGATCACCAGGCTCAGACAGGCCAAAATGCGTTTCATCCCAGGATCTCCTTCCAGCGACCAACCTGCATGCGCACCTGCTCGGGCGCAGTCCCGCCATAGCTCATGCGCGAGGCGACCGAGTTGTGCACACCCAGGACATCATAGACCGTTTCGTCGATTTCGCCATGCACGGATTGCATCTCCTCCAGGCTCAACTCCGGCAGGTCGCACCCCTTGGCCTCGGCCTTCGCCACCAGCGCGCCGGTGACGTGATGCGCGTCGCGGAACGGCAGGCCCAGCACCCGCACCAGCCAGTCCGCCAGGTCCGTCGCGGTCGAAAATCCGGCTCCCGCCGCCGCTTCCAGCGCCTCTTTGTTGGCGGTCATGTCGCGGACCATCCCGTCCATGGCCGCCAGCGCCAGCATCAGGTTGTCGGCAGCGTCAAAGACCTGTTCCTTGTCCTCCTGCATGTCCTTGGAATAGGCCAGCGGCAGCCCCTTCATCACCAACGTCAGCGCCACGTTCGCCCCGAAGATGCGCCCGATCTTGGCGCGGATCAGTTCGGCGGCATCGGGGTTCTTCTTCTGCGGCATGATGCTCGACCCGGTGGAAAACCTGTCGCTCAAGCTCACGAACCGGAACTGCGCCGAGGACCAGATCACCAGTTCCTCGGCCATCCGGCTCAGGTGCATGGCGCAGATGCTGGCCACGGACAGGAACTCCAACGCGAAATCCCGGTCGCTTACGGCATCGAGGCTGTTGGCCGCAGGGCGGTCGAAGCCCAGTTCTTTCGCGGTCATGTCCCGGTCGATCGGAAAAGAGGTCCCGGCCAGGGCTGCCGCGCCCAGCGGGCATTCGTTCATCCTCGCGCGCGCGTCGCGCACGCGCGACAGGTCGCGCCCGAACATCTCGACATAAGCCATCATGTGATGGCCCCACGTCACCGGCTGCGCCACCTGCAGATGCGTGAACCCCGGCATCACCCAGTCCGCCCCGGCCTCTGCCTGCGCAAGGCACGTTTTCATCAGCGCCACCAACGCCGCGTCGCAGGCATCCAGCTGATCGCGCACCCACAGCTTGAAATCCGTCGCCACCTGGTCGTTCCGGCTGCGCCCGGTGTGCAGCCGCCCCGCCGGCTCGCCGATCACCTCCTTCAGCCGCGCCTCGACATTCATGTGAATGTCCTCCAGCGCCTTCGAGAACGGAAACTCCCCGCTTTCGATCTCTGACAACACCGTGAGCAGGCCTTCCCGCATCGCGTCCGCATCGCTATCACTGACGATACCCGTCGCGGCCAGCATGGCCGCATGGGCGCGCGAGCCGGCGATATCCTGCGCCGCGAGGCGCTTGTCGAAATCTATCGAGGCATTAATTGCCTCCATGATCGCATCGGGCCCGGCGGCGAACCGACCGCCCCACATCTTGTTAGAGGTCTTGTCTGTCATGTCCCAACTCTTCGGAGGCGCTATGAATTCGCTGAAGTCCATCGTCCTTTATATGGCCCTCGCAGTCGGTGCAAACGCCGCAGCGGCCCAAACCGCGGATATTGCCGACCTGCGCGACGGCGACATGAAAAAGCTCGTGGTGCATTCCGAGGCAAAGCCGGTGCCTTCCGAGGCGTTCAAATCCGAGGATGGCGGCGACATGACCCTGTCGGACTACGAGGGCAAGATCACCCTGGTCAACTTCTGGGCGACGTGGTGCGCCCCCTGCCGCCATGAGATGCCGATGCTGTCGGACCTGCAAGACCAGCTTGGCGGCGAGGAGTTCGAGGTCGTCACCATTGCCTCGGGCCGCAACGCGCCCGAAGCGATGAAAAAGTTCTTCGACGAGATCGGTGTCGACAACCTGCCGCTTCACGCCGACCCGAAAATGGGCCTCTCGCGCCAGATGGGGGTGCTGGGCCTGCCCGTCACCGTCATCCTGGACCGCAAGGGGAACGAGATCGCCCGCCTTCAGGGGGACGCCGACTGGAGTTCCGACAGCGCCAAGGCCATCCTGCAAGCGCTGATCGACGCCGGTGCCTGACGGCTGCGCTTGCCCGGTGGCGTGAATCGCTCTAAACGCCGACCCATGCTTGACGATGCCGACGATATCCATCCGCTCTTTGCCGGCGCTCCGAAAACCACGGGGTTCCGCAAGCTGCGCAAACGTGTCGTGCGCCAAACGCGCGAGGCGATCGAGCAATACGGCATGGTCGAGAAAGATGCGCGCTGGCTTGTCTGCCTGTCGGGTGGCAAGGACAGCTACACGCTTCTGGCCGTTCTTCACGAGTTGAAGTGGCGCGGCCTTCTGCCCGTCGACATCCTCGCCTGCAATCTCGACCAGGGGCAGCCCGGCTTTCCGGCGACCGTTCTACCCAAGTTCCTCGAAGACATGGGTGTGCCCCACCGGATCGAGTATCAGGACACCTATTCCGTGGTCGTCGACAAGGTACCGCAGGGCCGGACCTATTGCGCGCTCTGCTCGCGGCTGCGCCGTGGCCATCTCTACCGCATCGCGCGCGAAGAAGGCTGTTCCGCCGTGGTGCTGGGCCATCATCGCGACGACATTCTCGAGACGTTCTTCATGAACCTCTTTCACGGCGGGCGGCTGGCCACGATGCCGCCCAAACTGGTGAACGAGGAAGGCGACCTCTTCGTCTACCGTCCGCTGGCCCATGTGGCCGAGGCCGATTGCGACCGCTTTACCCGCGCGATGAACTACCCCATCATTCCCTGCGATCTCTGCGGCTCGCAGGACGGGCTGCAACGCCAGCAGGTCAAGCAGATCCTCGACGGCTGGGAGGCCAACAGCCCGGGCCGCCGTCAGGTCATGTTCCGCGCCCTGATGAACGCCCGGCCCTCACACCTGCTCGACCCGAAACTCTTTGATTTCGAAGGGCTGAGTCGGGAAAAGATAAAATCAGAACGAAATGACGAGGGTCTGCCGAAGTTGCGTTAAGGGGCTATTGAACAACTCGGGATAGCGTCCACTCGACTGCCCCGGACCCGGACCACGCCCTTGCGCAACTACGTATCCTCATTCCGCTTCTCGCTCGCGACCGTGCTGACCGGCCCACAGGCACTGGCATTTCTGCCGGCGCTGGTGCTGGGCGGCTTCTGGCTCGGCGGCGAACCTGTCTTGCTGACCATCGCACTGGCCGTGCCTCTCGGGCTGGCGTGGCTGCGCCATTCCGCGCCGCCGCCTCGCCCGGAACGCGAGGATGAGTTCGAGCGGAAGATGCAGGAAACCCTCGATCTTGCCCGCAACTGCCTGCGCCGCACGGGCTGTGCGATCATCGAGATCGACGACTACGATACATTGCTCGACCGGCACGGTATCGCAGCGGCAGAGCAGGTGGGAAAATGCGTATCCGACCGGCTGAAAACCGTCCTGCGCGAACATGACGTGCTGCTGCCGCTTTCCAAAGGACAGTTCGGGGTTGTCCTTGCCCCCGTTCGCCAACTCGATTCCGAGGCGGGGCTGAAACTGGTAACGCGTTTGCAGGCAGCTGTGGAAGAGCCGATTTCCCTCGATGCCGCCACGATCTATATCTCCGCCTCGGTCGGCTTCTGCCTCGACAGCTTCGTGCGGGGCGGCACTGGGCGCGAATTGTCCGACGCCGCCGGCATCGCCCTGATCGAGGCGCGCCGCAACGCGCCTTCGGCCATTCGGGCCTACAGCCCCGAGTTGCAGCGCTTTGGCCCAATGCCCGAATGCAACGCGACAGAGATACTGACCGCCCTGGCCAACGGCCAGATCCGCGCCTGGTTCCAACCGCAGATTTCCACCGATACCGGCAACATTTCCGGGTTCGAGGCGCTGGCGCGATGGGAACATCCCGTGCGCGGTCTGATCCCGCCCGGGGAGTTCCTGCCGCTGTTGCAGAAACTCGGCAGAACCGATGTGCTTGGCGCCAAAATTCTGCAAGACGCGCTTGCGGCGCTCAAGTCGTGGGACAATGCCGGGTTCCACATACCCCAGGTCGGCGTGAACTTTTCCGCCGACGAGTTGCGTGACCCAAAGCTGGTCGACCGCCTGATCTGGGAGCTTGACCGCTTTGACTTGGCGCCGACGCGCCTGACGGTCGAGATCCTCGAAACCGTCGTTGCCTACTCGCCCGAGGACACGATCGTGCGCAACATCCGCCGCATGGCCGAGCTTGGCTGCCACATCGACCTGGACGATTTCGGAACCGGCCACGCGTCGATCTCCTCGATTCGACGCTTCGCCGTGCACCGGCTCAAGATCGACCGCTCCTTCGTCAAGAAACTCGACCGCGACGTGGAGCAGCAACGCATGGTCAACGCGATTCAGCTGATGGCCGAACATCTTGATCTCGATACCATCGCCGAAGGCGTCGAGAACGCCGGCGAACACGCGATGCTGGCCCAACTGGGGGTCGGCCACGTTCAGGGCTTCGGCATCGCACGCCCCATGCCGGCAACCGACACCATCGGGTGGATTGCCGATCACATGGCGCGGGTCCAGACCCCGCCACGCATCGGCCACAACGCCGGTTAGGCCGACCGTTCGCCGCCCCTTTGCCGAGGCTCTTTGCCGCAGACCTTTCGGCGGGGTTCTATGCAACGTGCGAAACCGCTTTCCTACAGCCCACGAATCTGCGCTGCCCCCTTGACCTTTGGCGCTGCACTCTGTTGAACCCCCCAAGCGATTGAAACTTGCACGGGTGGCCATCCGCGATGGACGAACAGAACCGCAATCTCCTGCTGGCGACGGGCCTCAGCCTGTTGGTGATCCTTATTTGGTTCCTGCTGTTCCCGCCGCCCGAGCCGGAAGAGACGCCGGAGGCGACCACCACCGGCACGACCCAGTCAGAGACCGGCACCACCCCGTCCGAACCGGCGGGCGACACCGCCATCGTGCCCAGCACGGCCGGTGACACCGCGACAGCCCCCCAGGCGCAGCAGGCCGAAGCAGAGGCCGACGACGCCCCCCGCGTCGAGATCGACACGCCCACCCTGCAAGGCTCGGTTTCTCTGCGCGGCGGCCGCATCGACGACCTGCAACTCAAGAACTACCGCGAAACGCTCGAACCCGACGCACCGATCGTCACGCTCCTGTCGCCCGTGGGCACCGACCGCGCCTATTACGCGCTCTTCGGCTGGGCCCCGGGCAGCGGCCTGACGCCGGAGCAGGTTCCCGGCGCGAACACCGTCTGGCAGGTCGAGTCCGATGGTCCGCTCACCCCCGATAATTCGCTGGTCCTGTCCTGGGACAACGGCGCGGGCCTGACCTTCCGCCGCGAGATGTCGGTCGACGCCCGCTCGATGTTCACCGTCACCCAATCGGTCGAGAACACCGGCGACAGCGCCGCCTCGGTCGCGCCCTACGGCATCCTCGCCCGCCACGGTCTGCCGCCGGACCTCAAGAACTTCTTCATCCTGCACGAAGGCGGCATCAGCCTGACCGACGGCGAGCTGCGCGAGATCGACTACGACGATTTCGAGCCCGCCGGCGCGCATGAGAACATCGCCCTGCAAGAGGCCGGCTGGTCCGGTTTCACAGATCACTACTGGATGACCGCGCTCATCCCCGGCCAGGCCGAGGGCTCGACCTTCTCAACCTTCCAGGACACCAGCCGCAACATCTACCAGACCAACATCAAGCAGCGCACGGAAACCGTCGCGCCCGGCCAGGAAGTCACAATCCAGACCCGCCTCTTCGCCGGTGCCAAGGAATGGGAAACCATCCGCCACTACCAGAACGAGGAAGGCGTGACCAAGTTCATCGACTCGATCGACTGGGGCTGGTTCTTCTTCCTGACGAAGCCGATCTTCTGGCTTCTGCACAACCTCAATCAGCTGATCGGCAACATGGGCTGGGCGATCATCGCGCTGACCCTCATCATCAAGGCGGTTCTGCTGCCGCTGGCCTACAAGTCCTACGTCTCCATGGCCAAGATGAAGGAGCTTCAGCCGCAGATGGAGAAGATCAAGGAGAAGTCGGGCGACGACCGCCAGAAGCTCCAGAAAGAGATGATGGAGCTCTACAAGAAGGAAAAGGTCAATCCGGCGTCGGGCTGTCTGCCCATCCTGCTGCAGATCCCGATCTTCTTCTCTCTCTACAAGGTGATCTTCGTCACGCTCGAACTGCGTCACGCGCCCTGGATCGGCTGGATCGACGACCTGTCCGCACCCGATCCGTCGTCACTCTACAACCTGTATGGCCTGCTGCCCTGGGCCGCGCCCGAACCGGGCTCGATCCTGGCGCTGATCTTCATCGGCATCCTGCCGCTTTGCCTCGGCGTGTCCATGTGGCTGCAGCAGAAACTGAACCCGGCCCCCACCGACCCCACGCAACAGATGATCTTCGCCTGGATGCCCTGGGTCTTCATGTTCATGCTGGGCAGCTTCGCGTCGGGCCTTGTGATCTACTGGATCGCCAACAACGTCATTACCTTCTCGCAGCAATACCTGATCATGCGCAGCCAGGGCTACAAGCCGGACGTCTTCGGCAACATCAAGGCCGGTTTCAAGAAGAAGGCCGCGCCCGAGAAGAAATCCGGGGACGGTAAAAAATGACCGCGCAGGTTGCCGCGCTCTGGCGTCACCCGATCAAGGGGCACGGCCGCGAAGCGCTGGACACCGTCACCCTGACCGAAGGCCAGACCATGCCATGGGACCGCCGCTGGGCCGTAGCGCACGAGATGTCCAGGGCCGACGGGACCGAGTGGGCGCCTTGCGCGAACTTCTCGCGCGGGGCGAAGACCGGCACGCTCATGGCCATCTCGGCGAGCGTGGACGAGCAGTCTGGCAGCGTCACGCTTACCCATCCCGACCGGCCCGCCCTGACCTTCGATCCCGAACGGGACCAGGATGCCTTTCTCGAATGGGTGCGCCCGCTCATGCCCCCCGACCGCGCCCAATCGGCCCGTCTCGTACATGTGCCCGGGCGCGGCATGACCGACTCCGACTACCCCTCGATCAGCCTGATCAACCTCGCCTCCAACGACGCCATGACCGACGCGATGCAGCAGGACATCTCGCCCCTGCGTTGGCGCGGCAACATCCATCTGGCGGGGCTGGACGCATGGGACGAGTTCGATTGGGTCGCCCAGACCCTGCGCATCGGCGACGCCGAACTGAGCGTGCGGGAACCGATCAAGCGATGCCTTGCCACCACTGCCAACCCTCAAACGGGCGAACGCGACGCCGACACGCTCGGCACGCTGAACACCCGTTTCGGCCATCAGAATTTCGGCATCTACGCCACCGTCACCCGAACCGGCACGCTGCGCGTCGGCGACAGGGTCGAGCTTCTCTGATGGCGCTCCCCTTTCCCCTAGCCGAGCCGCCCAGCGACACGGCCGCCGAAACCGGCCGCAAGCTCTTTGCCGGCGAGGTCACTTTCGTCAAGGGCGTGGTGGCCATGTCCGGCCTGCCCCCCGCCGATCGCCCCGAGGTCTGCTTCGCCGGGCGCTCCAACGTCGGAAAATCCAGCCTGATCAACGCGCTGACGGGTCGCAAGGCGCTTGCCCGCGCCTCCAACACCCCCGGCCGCACACAGGAAATCAACTATTTCGACCTCGGCGGGCAGACCTATCTCGTCGACCTGCCCGGCTATGGCTACGCCAACGCGCCGCTCGCGAAGGTCGAAAAATGGCAGGCCCTGCTGAAACAGTACCTCTCGGGCCGCGCCACCCTGCGCCGCGCCTTCGTGCTGATCGACGCCCGCCACGGGATCAAACCCGTGGACGAAGAGATCATGGCCCTGCTCGACAGCTCCGCCGTGACCTTTCAATGCGTACTGACCAAAGCCGACAAGGTCAAACCCGCCGATCGCGACCGGATGCTGGCACAGGTCCGCACCCGCCTTGCCACCCACGCCGCCGCCTTCCCCGAGATCGTCCTGACCTCCTCGGAAAAGGGCGACGGCATCGCCACCCTGCGCGCCATCATCGCCACGCTGGAATAGTCCGGGATCGCCCCCGGCTTTTTCTTGCCGCAAATACTCATGCACGAACGCGACCACAGGCGCCCCGATCCTTCAGCGGGGTAGGCCCGCCACACGGCTTCCCTCCCCCGAGGGGAGGGTCAGGGTGGGGGTCACCTAAAGTCTTGCGCGTCAGCGCTCGTGCGGTGATAACGCCCCTGAACAAGGACCACGGCCATGAAGACCCGAGACATGACCCGCGACAACATCACCACCGCCCGCACCCTCAGTGAGGCGCTCCCCTATCTTCAGCGCTACGACGACGCCATCGTCGTGATCAAGCTTGGCGGTCACGCCATGGGCAGCGACGAGGCAATGGCCACCTTCGCCCGCGACGTCGTGCTGATGCGGCAGGTCGGCGTGAACCCCGTGATCGTTCATGGCGGCGGCCCGATGATCAATCAGATGCTGGAAAAACTGAACATCAAGTCCGATTTCGTGAACGGCAAGCGGGTCACCGACGAGGCCACGATGGAAGTGGTCGAGATGGTTCTCTCGGGCCGCGTCAACAAGAGCATCGTACAGGCGATCAATGCCCAGGGCGGCAAGGCCGTGGGCCTGTCGGGCAAGGATGCGGGCCTTATTACCTGCGTGCCCACCGACCCCAAGCTCGGCTTCGTCGGCACCCCCGACAAGGTCGATCCCTCGATCCTGCACACGCTCTTTCACGACGATGCCATTCCCGTCATCGCCCCGCTCGGCGCGGGCCATAACGGCGAGACGTTCAACATCAACGGCGACACCGCCGCCGGGGCCATTGCCGCGGCACTTCGGGCCGACCGCCTGCTGCTGCTTACGGATGTGGACGGCGTGCGCGACGGCGACGGCAACATCCTCACCGAACTCACCGCCTCGCAGATCAAGTCGCTGACCGACCAGGGCATCATCTCGGGCGGCATGATCCCCAAGACGGAAACCGCGCTCGATGCGCTCTCCTACGGGGTGCGCGGCGTGGTCATCCTCGACGGGCGCCTGGACAACGCCGTGCTGCTGGAACTTTACACCGAACACGGCTCCGGCTCTCTGATCCGGGCGGGTTGAAGGGGCGAAACCGCGTCACTCCCTTGTGACCCTTCGTCCCTTTGCCGACACATGCGGATGCAATAAATAGACCGCATGGAAAACGAGTTGCTGATCCGCCTGTCCGCCTTCATCGGGCTTTTCGCGATCCTGGCCCTGATCGAGGCCAGGGCCCCGCGGCGTGTGCGCACAGAGCCGCGCAACCGGCGCTGGATCACCAACTGGGGCATCGTTCTCCTCGACACGCTGACCCTGCGCGCCCTCGCACTCGCCCTGCCCCTGCTGGCGGTGGGCGCCGCCGTCGATGCCGAGGCCAACGGCTGGGGCCTGATGAACGCCGTCGACATCCCCGGATGGATCGCCGTGGTGCTGACCGTGCTGATCTTCGACCTCGCCATCTGGGCACAGCACCTGGTGACCCACAAGGTGCCTCTGCTGTGGCGCATCCACCGGGTCCACCACGCCGACCGCGACATCGACGTGACCACCGCGATCCGGTTTCACCCGGTGGAAATCGCGCTCTCGATGCTGCTCAAGATCGGGCTTGTCTACCTGCTCGGCCCGCCCGCCCTCGGCATCATCCTTTTCGAGATCATCCTGAACGGCACCGCCATGTTCAATCATGCCAACATCAAGCTGCCGCTGGGCCTGGATGCCGCCTTGCGCAAAGTGCTGGTGACACCCGACATGCACCGGGTCCACCATTCCGACCAGCGCAGCGAACATGACAGCAATTACGGCTTCGCCCTGTCGATCTGGGATCGTATCTTCGGCACCTATCTTGCCCAACCGGCCAAGGGGCATGACGGTATGACGATCGGCCTCGAGTGGCAGGATGACCGCCCCTCGCGGCTCGGCTGGTCGCTGGGCCTGCCGTTTATCCGCAAATGATCACGCTCGACACCATCGAACGGGCCGCCGCCCCGCACCACCTTGCCGTCTTCGGCACGGTGACCGGGGCAGAAACGCCCAAGGGGATCGGCACGCTCGTCCTGCTCGGCCCGCGCGAGCCCGGCTTCTGGCCCGCCTTCACCGCTTCGCCGGAATATGCCGACGCGGCGCCCGACCCGATGGATCGCTGGTCGTCGCGCGTGATCGGCGGCCTTGCGCAAAACCTCGACGCGACCGCGTTCTTTCCGTTCGGCGGCCCGCCCTATCAGCCTTTCATCTCCTGGGCCAAGGCCAGCGGGCGGGCGCATGGCTCGCCTGTCGGACTGCTGGTGCATGACACCGCCGGGCTGATGATTTCCTATCGCGGAGCGCTCGGCTTTGCCGACAGGCTGAACATTCCCGTCCCGCCGCCCAACCCGTGCGACAGCTGTGCCACCCGGCCCTGCCTGACCGCCTGCCCCGTCGATGCCTTCGCCAGCGGCACCTACGACATCGCCGCCTGCAAGGCAGACTTGGACAGGCCGGAAAATGATTGTATGTCAAAAGGATGTGCGGTGCGCCGGGCCTGCCCGGTCAGCCAGTCCTACGGGCGGCTGGAAAACCAGTCCGCCTTCCATATGAGGGCCTTCAAATGAGACGTCTCGTCCTGATGCGTCACGCCAAGTCCAACTGGGGCGACCCCGGCCTTGATGACCACGACCGCCCGCTGAACAAGCGTGGCAAACGCTCGGCCAAAGCGCTGGGCGACTGGTTGCGAGCCCAGACCATCGTGGTGGACGAGGCGCTGGTCTCGTCCTCCGTCCGCACGGTCGAGACCATGCAAAGGCTCAAGATCGACTGCGACCGCCAGGTGCTGGACCCGCTCTACCACGCCGGCTCCGGCGACATGCTCAAGGTGCTCAAGTCCCGCGCCACCGGCCAGACCGTTTTGATGCTGGGCCACAATCCCGGCATCGCCTGGTTCGCCCGCGATCTGATGCTGGCACAGCCCGACCATCCCCGGTTCGAGGATTACCCCACCGGCGCGACCCTCGTTGCGCGGTTCGACATCGACGATTGGCAGGCGCTGCACCCCGGCACGGGCAGGTTCGAGGCGTTCATCGTCCCGCGCGACCTGATCGAGTGACCGGGGCGGGGCCTCTTCCCCTTTTCATCGGGTCCGAGATCTACCGCGGCTCCAGTTACGGCGCGCATCATCCGCTGAGCATCCCGCGCGTGCCCACGGTGATGGATCTGTGCCGCGCGATGGGCTGGCTGCCCCGCGACCGGTTCCGTGTCAGCCCGCGCGCCAAACCCACCGCGCTGACGCGCTTTCACACACCCGCCTACATCACCGCCCTGCAAAAGGCCGAAGCGGCCGGCATGGTCGACGAAGCGACCCGTCAGCGCCACAGGATCGGCACGCTCTCCAACCCGATCTTCCCCGAGATCTATCGCCGCCCGGCCACCGCGGCGGGCGGCTCGCTGCTGGCGGCGGATCTGCTGGCGCAGGGCGGCATCGTCTACAACCCGGGCGGCGGCACGCATCATGGCATGGCCGACCACGCGGCAGGCTTTTGCTACCTCAACGACCCGGTGCTGGCCATCAAGGCCTTCCTCGAGCAGGGCCTCACGCGCATCGCCTATGTCGATATCGACGCGCATCACTGCGACGGCGTTGCCGCCGCTTTTCACGGCGATCCGCGTGTGCTGATGATCTCAACCCACGAAGAGGCCCGCTGGCCCTTCACCGGCGCGCTCGACGACCGCGCCGGCAGTCACGCCATCAACCTGCCCCTGCCGCGCGGCACCCATGACGACGATTTCGCGCTACTGTGCGACGAAGTCCTCCTGCCCGCCGTGCAGGATTGGCACCCGCAAGTGATCGTCCTGCAATGCGGGGCCGACGCCGTGCTGGAAGATCCTCTTGCCCGGCTGGCCCTGTCCAACAACGCGCATTGGCAGGTCGTCACGGCCCTGAAGCAGATGGCCCCGCGCATGCTGGTCCTCGGCGGGGGCGGCTATAACCCGTGGACCGTGGGCCGGCTCTGGTCCGGCGTCTGGGCCACGCTCAACGGTCTGGAAATCCCCGACCGCCTGCCGGAACGGGCGCGCTCTGTCCTTGCCGCGCTCAGCTGGACCCGCCAGCGCGGCGACCGGCCGGATCACCTCGTCGAAACGCTCCGCGACACGCCCCGCCACGGCCCGGTGCAGGACGAAATACGCCGCCGGGTGCAGGTTATGCAGGCCCGGCGGCGCGTTTGGGTGTAAGGCCTCGAAGGCCCCCGATCAGTGGCCCAGGATCTGGCTGAGGAACAGCTTCGTCCGGTCGCTTTTCGGGTTGTTGAAGAACTCTTCGGGTTCGTTCTGCTCCACGATCTGGCCCTGATCCATGAAGATCACCCGGTTCGCCACCTGCCGGGCAAAGCCCATCTCGTGGGTCACGCACAGCATCGTCATGCCCTCCTCGGCAAGGCTGACCATGGTGTCGAGCACTTCCTTGATCATCTCGGGGTCCAGCGCCGAAGTGGGCTCGTCGAACAGCATGATCCGCGGCTTCATGCACAGCGACCGCGCGATGGCGACCCGCTGCTGCTGACCGCCCGACAATTGGCCGGGATACTTGTCGGCCTGTTCCGGGATCTTCACCTTTTCAAGGAAATGCATCGCCGTTTCCTCGGCCTGCCGCTTGGGGATCTTGCGCACCCAGATCGGCGCCAGCGTGCAGTTCTCCAGGATCGTCAGGTGCGGGAACAGGTTGAAGTGCTGGAACACCATCCCGACCTCGGACCGGATCTTGTCGATGTTCTTGATGTCCGACGACAGCACCGTCCCGTCCACCTCGATCCGGCCCTTCTGGTGCTCTTCCAGCGCGTTGATGCACCGGATCAGCGTCGACTTGCCCGACCCCGACGGGCCCGCGATGACGATGCGCTCGCCCCGGTGGACCGACAGGTCGATGTCGCGCAGTACGTGAAAGGTCCCGTACCACTTGTTCATATTCTCGATCCGGATCGCGATTTCGTCCGAGACCTGCATTTGAGCGGTTTCCGCCATGGAGAACCCTCCCCTTACCTGTGATCAGTGTTGAGCTCGCGCTCAAGCCACTGCGAATATTGAGACACGCCATAACAGACGACGAAGAACAGAAGCGCGGCAAAGCCGAACAGCTCCCAGTAGACCCCGTTCCAATCGGTCGAGGCCAGGATCGGACCCCGGATCATGCCGACAAGGTCGAACATCGAGATGACCGAGACCAGAGTGGTGTCCTTGAACAGGCCCACCGCTACGTTCACGATGCCCGGGATCGAGATCTTCAGCGCCTGCGGCAGGATGATCAGCCGCATCGCCTGGGCATAGTCCAGCCCCAGACTGTCGCCGGCCTCGTACTGACCGCGCGGCAGGGCGGCGAGCCCCCCCCGGATCACCTCGGCGATATAGGCCGAGGCGAAGGCCGTGATCATGATGATCACCCGGATGATCAGGTCGAACGTCGTGCCCGGCGGCAGGAAATAGGCCAGCACCACGTTCGCCACGAACAGAAGCGTGATCAGCGGCACGCCCCGGATGAACTCGATGAAGACCACGCAGATCCACTTGATGATCGGCATGTCCGATTGCCGCCCCAGCGCCAGCGCGATGCCGATCGGGATCGACAGCGAGATACAGACCGTGCCCAGGATCATGTTGAGCATGAAGCCCCCCATGTCGCGCGACTGCACCTGTTCCAGCCTCAGCACCTCGATCTTGCCGATGCTGCCGGCCAGGATGATCGCGACGATGAGCACCCCGAGGCCCCCCAGCACCGCGACGCCGAAGCCTCTCTTCTCCAGCGTCTTGAAGGCGACATAGGCCGCGACGAACCCAAGCAGCAGAACCAGCGGCGGCACGATGGAGCCGCCCCAGATCAGCCAGAACGCCAGGAAGGGGTAAACGGCCGTAAAGAGCAACATCTTCCGTGGCAGATACTTGAAGAACATCACCGGCGCCGCCGCCACGAACAGCAGCAAGAAGGCCAGCGCCGGGCGCCAGTATTCCGTGCTGGGATACTTGAACCCGAACAAAAGCTGGTTCCAGCGGTCGCTCAGCACGGCAAAGCAGCCCCCCGTCGTGCCGTCCAGTATCTCGCGGCATTCGCGGATCGAGGCCGCATTCCAGATCCCGTTCAGGATCCAGGGCAGCGTCGCGGCCAGCAGGAAGTAGATCACCACGATCGCCGCCACGGTAAGAACCGCGTTGGGGACCGTCGCGAAGAGGTTCTGTTTCATCCACCTGGTGATGCCGGTTTCAGCCGCCGGGGGCGGCGTTTCCGGCAGCATGGTTTCACGAACATAAGCGACGGATTCTGCATGTGTGTCAGACATCTCAGCGCTCCTTCAGCCGGACGGCGTTGTTGTAGAGGTTCATCACCGCCGAGATCCCGAGGCTGATCAGCAGGTAGAACAGCATCAAGAGCAGCACGCATTCGATGGCGCGGCCCGTCTGGTTCAGCGTGATACCCCCCAGCGTCGCGGTGATGTCGGCATAGCCCACCGCAATCGCCAGCGAAGAGTTCTTGGTGATGTTGAGGTACTGCGAAATCAGCGGCGGGATAATCACCCGCAGCGCCTGCGGCAGGACCACCAGGTTCATGATCCGGCGCGGGCGCAGCCCCAGGCTCGCCGCGGCCTCCGTCTGGCCCTTGCTGACGGCCAGGATACCGGCCCGCACGTTCTCTGCGATGAAAGCGCCGGTATAGATCGACAGGGCGAACCACAAAGCGATCAGCGGTGCGCCGATCTGAAGGCCCCCGCGGAAGTTGAAGCCGCCCAGTTCCGGAAAGTCGAGCGAGATCGGCTGTCCCATGATGAAGAACACCAGGATCGACGGCACGAACAGGATCGCCAGTGACGGCCACCCCATCGGCAGCAGCTTGCCAGTGGCGTAAAGCAGCTTCTTGGCATAGCGGCGATAGGCGAAGACGCCGATGACCGACAGGATGAAAGTCACCACGACAACCATCGACCCCGGCCCCCAGACCGGCATCGGCACATAGACCCCCCGGTTGGTAAAGGCGACCGAGCCGAGAATCATCGAGGAATCCGGGTCATCGCCGCGGAACGCGCTCGGCGCGGGCAGCACGGCGGTCATGATCGTGAAGATGATGATGATCCAGATCAGCACCGGAACGTTGCGAAACGCCTCGACGTAGCCGGCCATCAGCTTGCGCACCAGCCAGTTGTTCGACAGCCGCAGCACGCCTGCGATCACGCCGAAGATCGTCGCAGTCAGACAGGCGAGAAAGGCCACCAGAAGCGTGTTCAGGATCCCCACGATGGCGGCGGTCAGGTGCGAACTTCGGCTGGTATAGTCCACCAGCGTCTGATTGATGTCGTACCCGGCCGGCTCGCCCAGGAACTCGTAGGAGATGTTCAGACCTGCTGCCCGAAGGTTCAGAACCAGGTTATAGCCCAGGTAGGCGATGATCGCGATCAGCACGATCAGGGCGATGAACTGGAATGTATAGGAACGATACCGCGTATCGTTCAACAGCATAGACGGTCGAAACGACTCCTGTTGAGGGTCGGTCATAATTGTCATCTGGAGTGTCCCCGTTGGCGGCCCGGATTTTTGTTTGCGCTTTTGCGCGGGTGGGCCTGTCCTTGGTTAGATGCGCGAAGGGCGCGGAGTGATCCGCGCCCTTCGACTTGGTATCTTAGCGGAACGGCGGCGAGTAGAGCAGGCCACCATCGGTCCATTGCGCGTTCAGACCGCGCGCCAGGCCGATCGGCGTGGTCTCACCGATGTTCTTCTCGAAGAGCTCGCCGTAGTTGCCGCCGGCCGAGATGGCCTTCACGGCCCAGTCGGCCTCGAGGCCCAGCATCTCGCCAAGGTTACCCTCGGTGCCGAGCAGGCGGTTGATCTCCGGGCTGTCGCCGGCGGTCGATGCCATGTCGGCGATGTTGGCGCTCGTGACGCCCAGCTCTTCGGCCGCGATCAGCGCGTTCAGGGTCCAGCGAACCACGTCGCCCCACTCGTTGTCGCCGTGACGGACCAGCGGGCCCAGCGGCTCTTTCGAGACGATCTCGGGCAGCAGGACATGCGCCGACGGATCTTCGAACGCGGCGCGCGTTGCGGCCAGGCCCGAGGCGTCGGTGGTGTAGACGTCGCATGCACCCGCCAGGTACTGCTGCTGCGCTTCGGCGTTGGTTTCGATCGGAACCGGCTCGTAGTTCATGCTGTTCTTGCGGAAATAGTCCGCCAGGTTCAGCTCGGTCGTGGTGCCGGTCTGGATGCAGACGGTCGCACCGTCCAGATCCTTGGCCGAGGAAACGCCCAGTTCTTTCGGAACCATGAAGCCCTGGCCGTCATAGTAGTTCACGCCGACGAACTCGAACTTCAGGTCGACATCGCGCGAGAAGGTCCAGGTGGTGTTCCGGGCCAGCATGTCGATCTCGCCCGAGGCCAGCGCGGTAAAGCGCGTCTTGCCGGTGGTGGGCACGAATTCGACAGCTTGCGGATCCCCCAGCACGGCGGCGGCAACGGCACGGCAGACGCCGACATCGAAGCCATCCCAGTTCCCGTTGTTATCCGGCGCGGCAAAGCCGACCAGACCCGTGGTCACGCCACAGTTCAGCGTGCCGCGTGCCTTGACATCGTCAAGCGTCGCGGCCGCAGCTGCGCCAGCCGTAAGGCCGGCCACCGTCAGCGCGCCTAGAAATACGGATTTTTTCATGTTTACCTCTTCCTGATGTATCCGCCCGTTGCAGGGCGGTTTGGTCGGCCCCAAAGGACCGGAGCGATACTGTGAAAGGGGTTCCCCCCACGTCAGTGTGCATAAGTGTGTGTGGATTCATTCCTGAAGGTCAAGACCCGTGTCACGAAAAACGATCGCCTCGGGGCAATGTTTCCGTTTGGGAAACCGCTGTTTAAGCCTCTGTCCCGGCCCCCTGAGCCAGATCGTGAAAGCGCTTGGCGTGCAGGAACTCGGCCCGTTTGATCGCCTCGGTCGCGCGGGCCTCCTCGTCAATGCCCCATTGTTCTTCCTGCCAGCGCTCGTCCAGACGCGAAACCTCCCACAATTCCCCGGCGGGCCAGACGCCTTCCATTGCGGCAAGCCCGATCACGAGAGAGCCGGACAGACCCACGAGATCGTGAAAGGCCGTCAGGGCGAAATTGTCCATCCCGTGCACGACTGCTGAAAAAAGCGCCAATGCATCCGGGTCCTGCGGGCGGTGCATCACGCCGGCCACCGGCACCAGCCGCGCCCCGTATCGCGCCTCCGCCCAGGCCAGCAGCGGATCCCAGGCCTCCGCCTGACGCGCGACAAGGCTGTCGGGGCTGTCCGCGCGATAACACAACAGGTCGGTGTCGCCATAACCGGCCAGCATCTCGGCTACTTCGGCGTGCTGGTGCTGCACCTTGTCGATGGCCGCATTGGCCGAGCGCGTGTTGGGCATCGTGTCGGGCCGGATCAGCTCCTCCTGCGCGTCCCACTCCTGGGCAATCGCTTCGGCCAGCGGGCGCGACGGCACCACCAGCGCGGCCTTGGCAGGGGTCTTGACAGGCCGGCCGTCCAAGCGGATGCCAAACCCGCCCGCGTCCTCGACAACGGCGGCCTCTTTCCAGAACCGCTTGGCCTTCCACTCGCTCATGCCGCGGTCTCCCATATCTGTTGCAGAAGGGGCGGCAGCGCGTCGAAGCTCTCGATCACGTACCGCGCCGCGCCCAACGCCTCGCGCGGGTGATAGCCCCAGCCGACGCCAATGCCCGCAACGCCCGAAGCCGCGGCCATCTCCATGTCGAAACTCGTGTCGCCGATCATCACCGCCTGGTGCGGCTCCAGCCCGGTCTCGGCCAGCGCCGCGCGAATCATCGACGGGTGCGGTTTCGACGGGTGGTGATCACTGACCTGCTGGGTGACGAACATGCGCTCCAGCCCATGCCCCTCCAGCAGCTTGTCCAGCCCTCGCCGCGACTTGCCCGTGGCCACGCCCAGCAGCGTCTCGGGCTGCGCGTGCAGCGCCTCCAGCACCTCCCGCGCCCCAGGATAAAGCGGCGAGGATTGCGCCGCCCCGATCTCGGCCCGCAGCGCGACATAGGCGTCCTTGTACCATCCCACCATGCGGCTCTGTATTTCCGGCGGCAGGTCCGGCGCCAGAAACGCGATCGCCCGGTCCAGCGACAGCCCGACGATCGACAGGATCGTATCGCGCGACGGCGCTTCGCGCCCGGCTCTCGCAAAGGCATGGGTCATCGCCGCGACGATATCCGCCTGGCTGTCCACCAGCGTGCCGTCCACGTCGAAGATCACCAGCCGCAGCGCGCTCATCGCAGCGCCTCGAACGGGTCTTCGGCGGCCAGGTCCGGCGTCCAGCCCAGCGTCTCGAACGTGTTCGCCATGTGCTCGGGCAGCTCCGCGTCGATCACCACCGGCTTTTTCGTCACCGGATGCTCGAACGCCATGGTCCGCGCATGAAGGTGCAGCTTGTTCGAGATGATCCCGCCCAGCTTGGCCCCCCATCCATCGCCAAGGTTCTCCTGGCTCGACCCACCATACTTGCCGTCGCCCACGATGGGATGTCCGATCTCGGCCATATGCGCGCGCAACTGGTGTGTCCGGCCCGTGATCGGCTCCATCGCCACCCAGGACGCACGGCTCGCCACCCGGTAAAGCGTGGCATACTGCGTGATCGCCCGCTTGGCACCCTTGGTGCGGTCCACCTCGCCGGGATGGATGCAGACCATCTTCTCGCCCTCGCCACGTGCACCATGCCCCCCGGCCTTGACCAGCCCGTACTTGATCTCGCCCAGGTAGGGCGTCGGCACACCGGCCACCACGGCCCAGTAGATCTTGCGCGTCTCGCGGTGCCGGATCGCCTGGGTCATCGCCGCCGCCATCGCCCGCGTGCGGGCCAGGATCAGAACGCCGGACGTATCCTTGTCCAACCGGTGCACCAGCCGCGGCGCATCCTCCATCCCGAACCGCAGCGCATCGGCCAGCCCGTCCACGTGCCGGGTCAGCTTGCTGCCCCCCTGCACCGGCAGGCCCGGCGGCTTGTTCAGCGCAATGATATGATCGTCGCGATAGATCACCGCGTCCTGGATCATTTTCGCGTCGGCGTCCGAAATCTTCGTCTTCTGTTTCTCCACCGGCGCGCTTTCCACCTCGCCCGGCTCCGGCAGCGGCGGCACGCGCACCTGCTGGCCCTCTTCCAGCCGCGTGTTTGCCTTGACCCGCCCGCCATCGACGCGCAGCTCGCCCTTGCGGCACATCTTCTCGATCCGGCCCTGCGCCACGTGCGGAAACCGCCGCCGCAGCCAGCGGTCCAACCGCTGGTCGCCCTCGCCGGGCTCGACCGTCAATGTCTGCACACCGCTCATGCCCAAAGCCCTCGCGCCAGCCAGATTCCCAGCGCCAGCCCGAGAATCGACAGCCCCACCGACAGGATCACGTAAAGCGCCGCCGTCCCCACCGCGCCACGCTCATATAGGGTGAACGCCTCCAACGAGAAGGCCGAAAAGGTCGTGAACCCGCCCAGCACCCCCGCCATCAGAAACGGGTTCAGATGCGTCAGGTCCTTCTGGAACGTGTAAACCACCACCATCCCCATCAGGAAAGACCCCACGATATTCACCGGCAGCACGCCCAGCGGCAGACCGCCGCTGACATGCCGCGCCGCGGCCAGCCCCACGCCGAAGCGCAGCATCGAGCCTATGGCGCCGCCAAGGCCCACCTGGAGAAAGGTCATCCACATGGCCGCGTCTGTCGCCTCTGCCCCCGGCTTTGTCAAGCTGGGCAGGCCGCGCTTGCATGTACCGCCCGCAACGCTAACCTGCGCCGACCCAAAGACCCGGAGCCCGCCATGCAAAACCCCGACAGCTTCCTGCGCCGCCTTTTCGACCGTGCCGTGGAAGTGGCCGACCCGATGCAAAGCCTCGCCGCGCACCTGCCGCCCCGCCCCGAGGGGCGCCTCGTGGTGATCGGCGCCGGCAAGGCCAGCGCCCGCATGGCCGAAGCGGTCGAGGCCGCCTATGGCCCCTGCGAGGGTCTGGTGATCACCCGTTACGGCTACGCCCGCCCTTGCGACGGCATCGAGATCGTCGAGGCCGCGCATCCGGTGCCGGATCAGGCCGGCGTCGACGCCACCCGCCGGATGCTGACGCTGCTGGAGGGTTGCGGCGAAGGTGACACCGTGCTGGCGCTTATCTCCGGCGGCGGCTCCGCGCTGCTCTGCGCCCCGGCGACCGGCATCACCCTCAACGAGAAACAGGCGCTCACCGACGCGCTTCTGGCCTCCGGCGCGCCCATCGGCGCCATAAACGGAATCCGCAAACAGATCTCGGCGGTCAAGGGCGGCAAACTCGCCGCCGCCGCCCACCCGGCCAGAATGCTCGCGCTCCTGATCTCCGACGTCCCCGGCGACAACCCCGGCGACATCGCCAGCGGCCCCACCGTGGGCGACACCGGCACTCCGGCCCGTGCCCTGGAAACACTCAACCGCTGGAACGTGACGCCCTCGCCCTCGATCACCGACTACCTCAATGCCGGCGGCAATCCCCTGCCTCCCGACGACCCGCGCCTCTCGACGGTGGAAAACGTGATCTACGCCGCCCCCTCGCAATCGCTCGCCGCCGCCGCCGAAATCGCCCAAGCGGAAGGCATCGAGGTCCAGATCCTCGGCGACGCCCTCGAAGGCGAGGCCCGCGACGTCGCCGCCAAGCACGCGACCCTCGCGCGCAAGGCCCAGGGCAACAAACCCGTCCTCCTCCTGTCGGGCGGCGAACTCACCGTCACCCGCCGCGGCAACGGCATCGGCGGCCCCAACGCCGAATACTGCCTCGCCCTCGCCATCGCCCTCGACGGCGCGCCCGGCATTCACGCCCTGGCCTGCGATACCGACGGCGTCGACGGCGCGGCGGAAGTGGCCGGCGCGGTCATCTCGCCCGACACTCTCACGAAAGCCCCCGACGCCGCCGACGCGCTGGCCATCAACGACGCGCACGGCTTCTTCGGGCGCATCGGCGATCAGGTGGTGACCGGCCCGACGCTCACCAACGTCAACGATTTCCGCGCGATCCTCGTTCTGCCACGGACACGATGAATCAGGCCCCAAACGCCTCGGCAATTCCGCCCCCGAACATACCCCGGACCCGCATAGAGGCGCGGCACCATGCGTTCCATGCCACAAATGGCTTATGCCGCCGCGCACCATTGGACAGGGCGCGGCGGCGCTTGTATGAGGATGGTCATAAAAACGTCACGGGGCAAAAGGTGCGTGTGCATGGCTGACAAACTCTTCGGAACCGACGGCGTCCGGGGCGAGGCCAACACATGGCCCATGACCGCCGAACTTGCGTTGAAACTCGGCGCCGCGGCCGGGCGGCATTTCCGCCGCGACAACCAGGAACACCGCGTGGTGATCGGCAAGGACACCCGCCTGTCGGGCTACATGATCGAATACGCCCTGACCGCCGGTTTCGCCTCGACCGGCATGGATGTCTTCCTGCTCGGCCCCGTGCCCACGCCCGCCGTGGGCTACCTCACGCACTCACTGCGCGCAGATGTCGGCGTCATGATCTCTGCCAGTCACAACCCCGCCAGCGACAACGGGATCAAGCTTTTCGGTCCCGACGGCTTCAAGCTGTCGGACGACTCCGAGGCGGGAATCGAACAATTGCTGCAAGACGGAGCGCGCCTGGCCAAGCCGGAAAACATCGGCCGCGCCAAGCGGTTCGAGGACGCCCGCGGCCGGTATGTCGAATACGCCAAGACGACCTTCCCCTATCGCGGCCGGCTCGAAGGGCTGCGCATCGTGGTCGACTGCGCCAACGGTGCCGCCTACAAGACCGCGCCCGCCGTCCTGTGGGAACTTGGTGCCGATGTCATCCCTCTGGGGATCGAGCCCGACGGCACCAACATCAACTTCGAATGCGGCTCCACCCATCCCGACGCGGCGGCCCGCAAGGTGCTGGAAACCCGCGCCGACCTGGGCATCTGCCTGGACGGCGATGCCGACCGCCTCGTGCTGATCGACGAAACCGGGCATATCGCCGACGGAGATCAGATCATGGCCCTCATCGCCACCCGCTGGGCCGCCGAAGGCCGGCTCAAGGGCGATACGCTGGTCGCCACGGTCATGTCCAACCTCGGGCTGGAACGGCACCTCGCCGCCAAGGGGATCGGCCTCAAGCGCACCAAGGTCGGCGACCGCTACGTGGTCGAGGAAATGCGCGCCGGTGGCCACAATCTGGGCGGCGAACAATCCGGCCATATCGTCATGACCGATTACGCCACCACCGGCGACGGCCTGATCGGCGCCCTGCAATTCCTCGCCTCGATGGTGGAAACCGGCCAGAAGGCCAGCGAGCTTGCCCGCGTCTTCACGCCCGTCCCGCAAAAGCTCGTGAACGTCCGCTTCCAGTCCGGCCAGACCCCGCTCGAGGCCGACGTGGTGCAGCAGGCCATCGCCAACGGCGAAAAGAAGCTGGGCAGCGACGGTCGCCTGCTGATCCGCAAATCCGGGACCGAACCGCTCATACGCGTCATGGGAGAGTCCGTCGATCCGGCGCTGCTGGACACGGTGCTGGAGGATGTCGTCGGCGCGGTGAAACAGGCAACCGTCTGAGGTTCTTCGGGGCGCACCTCAGGTGTGACGCTCGGCCCCTTGCCCACAGCGAAAAGCCCCCGATGCATGGCAACGGGGGCTTTCAAAGTTCAGCGAAGGCCGATCCCTCAGCTTTCGTATTTCTTCTTGATCGGCTTCCAGATCCGCTTGTTTGTCAGGTACAGCAGCACCGACAGCAGCGTCAAGAAGATCACCCCGGTCAGGCCCGCCTGCTTGCGGTCCATCATCTTGGGCTCCGCCGTCCACATCAGGAACGCCGCGACATCCTTGGAAATCGCGCTCAGGTCGTTCGCGTGACCATCGGCATATTCCACGTCCTCGCCGTAAAGCGGCGGCGCCATCCCGATCCAGGTTCCCGGATAAGCGGTGTTCTCGTAAAGCGTGGTTCCCGCTTCTTCCTTGGTCTCGCCGGTATATCCGGTCAGCAGAGAATAGATGTATTCCGGCCCGCCCATGCCTTTGACAAGCTGGTTGATCCCCGTCCCTGCGGGACCGTGGAACCCGGCACGGGCCTTGGCCATCAGGCTGAGGTCGGGTGCGTTTTCCAGGTTGGACCCGGGGAAATGGTCGACCGGGCGTGCCGCACGGAAATCGTCCAGTTCCTCATCGAACACTTCGAAGTTCTGTTCGGCATAGGCACGCACTTCAGCTTCCGAGAAATGCGGCCCGCCCTCGTCGGCCAGCGTTCGCAGCGGCACGTATTGCAGCCCGTGGCAGGACGCACAGACCTCGGTATAGACCTGCAGTCCGCGCTGAAGCTGTGCCTGGTCGAAGCTGCCGAACGGTCCCTCGAAGGAAAAGTCGACATCCTTGGTGTGGCCGCCCTCACCGGCGGCGAACGCGCCACCGGTCGAAAGGGCCAGGGCCGTGACTGCGCTGATCGCGAATGTCTTCATCATTTGCCTGATCCTTTCTCTTACTCGGCCGGGCTGGCAACGGTGGTCGTGCCGCCGGTCGTCGCCTTGTGCGCCTCGAAATCCTCTTCGATGGTCTCGGGCATCGGCAACGGTTTCTCGATCACGCCCAACAGCGGCAGGATCACCAGGAAGTAGGCGAACCAATAGGTCGAGGCGATCAGCGAGTAGGTCGCATAGGGCTCTTCCGCCGGGCGGGCGCCCAGCCACATCAGCAGCACGAAGTCGACCGCCAGCAGCCAGAACCACCATTTGAACATCGGCCGATACCGGCCCGAGCGCACCATCGAGGTGTCCAGCCATGGCGCCAGCGCCATCACGGCGATCGCGCCGAACATGGCCAGCACGCCAAAGAACTTGGCATCGATGATGCCGCCGGTGATGAAGGATGCGAACTGCACCACCCACACGTCCGACGTGAACGCCCGCAGGATCGCGTAGAACGGCAGGAAATACCATTCGGGCACGATATGCGCCGGCGTCGCCAGGGCGTTGGCCTCGATATAGTTGTCGGGGTGGCCCAGGTAGTTCGGCATGAAGCCCACGATGGCAAAGAACACCGCCAGGATCACGGCCAGTGCGAACAGGTCCTTGATCACGAAATAGGGCCAGAACGAAACGGTGTCCTTCTCGGCCTCGGCCTTCGAGGTGCGGCGCACTTCGACACCCGTGGGATTGTTGTTGCCCGTTGTGTGGAACGCCCAGATATGCACGGCCACGAGGGCGGCAATCACGAAGGGCAGCAGGTAATGCAGGCTGAAGAAGCGGTTCAGCGTGGCGTTGTCCACCGCCGGACCACCCAGCAGCCATGTCTGGATCGGCTCACCGATCAGCGGGATCGCCCCGAACAGCCCGGTGATCACCGTGGCTCCCCAGAACGACATCTGCCCCCAGGGCAGCACGTAGCCCATGAAGGCCGTGCCCATCATCAGCAGGTAGATCAGCATCCCGATGATCCACGTGATTTCGCGCGGCGCCTTGTAGGAGCCGTAGTAAAGACCGCGGAAGATATGCAGGTAGACCGCAAAGAAGAACAGCGAGGCGCCGTTCATGTGCAGGTAGCGAAGCATGTGCCCGCCGTTGACGTTGCGCATGATGTGCTCGACCGACGCGAACGCCTCGTCCACATGCGGCGTATAGTGCATCGCCAGGACGATACCGGTGACGATCTGCAGCACCAGGCAGAAGGTCAGCACGATGCCCCAGATCCACATCCAGTTCAGGTTCTTGGGCGTGGGGATCATGATCGTGTCGTACAGAAGACCGACAATGGGAAGGCGGCGGTTCAGCCACTTCTCGCCACTGGTTTTCGGCTCGTAATGGTCGTGAGGAATTCCAGCCATTGTTGTTATTCCTTATCCCAGTTTCACGGTCGTTTCGTCGACGAACTCGGCAATCGGCACCGGCAGGTTCGTCGGCGCGGGGCCTTTGCGGATCCGTCCCGCCGTGTCGTAGTGCGACCCGTGGCAGGGGCAGAACCAGCCACCCACGCCGCTGTCCAGCACGTAATCGCCGGCATTGCTCAGCGGCACGCAGCCCAGGTGCGTGCACACACCGATCTGCACCAGCCACTCGCCGGTTTCATCCAGCGCCCGGTTCTCGTCCGAGGCGGGAACCTCGCCTTGCAGGTTCTCGTTCCGCGCGATCGGGTCGGGCAGGCTGGAGACGTCCGCTTCGCGCGCGGCCTCGATCTCGGCCTCGGTGCGGCGGCGGATGAAGACCGGCTTGCCCAGCCATTTCACCGTCAGTTGCGAACCCTGTTCGATACCGGACACGTCCACCCGGATCGAGCTGAGCGCCTGAACGTCGGCAGAGGGGTTCATCTGGTTGACCAGCGGCCAAACCGCTGCACCGACCGCCACGACACCCGCGCCGGCGGTCGCGTAATAAATGAAATCTCTGCGTGTACCTTCGTGGTCTTCTGCGTGGGACACGAGCCAATCTCCAATCTGTCTGAGCCTTCTAGGCAAATCCCCGTATGCGGCAGACGGACGACTCCCCTCACCGCGATCATGCGCGTATTTATCCAAGCTTGCCTGAGGCGTCCAGTGCACAATGCCAATCATTTGAAGAGGGTGCTCATCTGTCGCGCTTGTGACGGTCCCGCCGCGGGTGTAAGCACGAGCCAACCCGCGCTGTTTCTTGAAAAGGCCCGTATCATGCTGAATTCCGTTCGTGTTTCCCTGTTCGCCCTCCTCGCAATGGCCAGCCCCGCCGCCGCCGAGATCGAGCTCAGCTTTTATCTCGGCGCCCAGGGCGTGACCGAAAGCACCGCCAGCGGCACGCTGCCCAACGGCGGCGGCGGCTTCAGCCGCAACATCGGCTGGGACGGCAAACCCTTCGATGCGCCCATCTACTACGGTGGCCGCATCATGTACTGGACCGATACCAACTGGGGCTTCGGGCTCGAGGGCACGCACACCAAGGCCTACATGCCGGCGGGCGACGCCGCCGCCGTCGGCCTTACCCGGTTCGAGCTGTCGGACGGCCACAACATCTTCACCGCCAACGTGATGAAACGCTGGCCCGGCGCGTTCAACCAGGGCCGCTTCACGCCCTATGTCGGCGGCGGCCTCGGCGTCGCGGTTCCGCATGTCGATGCGCTTGCCGTGGGCGCCACCAACCGCACCTACGACTACGAAAACACCGGCGTCGCGGTGCGCGGCATCGCCGGCATCAAGTACGACTTCACCGACCGCTGGGCGCTCTTCGGCGAATACCAGATGACTTATTCCGAGAACGACATCACCATCGACGGCGACCCCGGCCAGCCCGACGGCCGCCTCAGCACCGACCTGCTGACCCACGCGCTGAACTTCGGCATCAGCTACAGCTTCTAGGGTCTGGCGCGCGCCCCCGGCGCGCGCTATTGACCTGTCATGACCATGAAACGCCCACACCGCTCCGGCGCGACCCGCGGCATCGGCCTGATGCTGCTCTGGGCGTTTCTTGTCGTCTACACCGCCTATTCCTCCTTCGCACCGGGCACCATGCCCCAGTTCCAGCCCGGCGGCATCACGGTCGTGCTCTGTACCGGCGATGCCGAGCGCAGCATCACCGTCGATGAAAACGGCACCCCCGTCGAGGCCGAGGACGTGCCCTGCCCCTGGGTCACACACGCCAAGGCCGCCGAACCGGCGGTCGCCCCGATCCTTGCCGCGCGCCCGATCCGCGCCACCCATCGCGACGCCGTTCTGGTTCACGCGGCAGCCCCGCTCCCGCGCCCCGGATTTCCCCCGGCGCAACCCCGCGCACCCCCCGCATACCTTTGATCTGACTGCACTTACCCAACTGCTTCACATCAAAGGAGAACCGTCATGGTTTCCGACCCTACCCCCATGGGCGCGGCCCAGACCGCTGCGCATGACCCGCAAAAACTCTACCGCGCCGCGTGGCGCTGGCACTTCTACGCCGGGCTTTACGTCATCCCCTTCTTCGCCCTTCTGGCCATCACCGGCCTGATGATGCTCTGGATCGCTCATCTTGACGGGCGCGACGGCGAACGTATCCCCGTCACCGCATCGGAGGCACCCACGGCCGTCTCGGATCAGGCCAAGGCAGCCCTCGCCGCCGTCCCCGAGGGCGAGCTGCGCGCCTATATCGCGCCCCGCACCGATGATGTCGCCGCGGTTTTCCGCGTGGACGATGCCACCGGCCCGCAGATGGTCGCCGTCGATCCCTACACGGCTCGGGTCATCCAAAGCTGGCCGCGCCGCAGCGGCTGGTACGACTTTGCCGACAGCCTGCACAGCGACATCAGGCTTGGCGTCACCGGCGACCGGATGCTGGAAATCGCCGCCTCCATCGGCATGGTCCTGATCGCCACCGGCCTTTACATGTGGTGGCCCCGCGGCGGCGGCACCTGGCGCGAGGCTCTGTTGCCCCGCCTGGGCCGGGGCCGCGCCGGCTGGCGTTCCCTGCACGGCGCAGCGGGCTTCTGGATCTCCATCATCCTCATCTTCTTCCTGATCTCGGGCCTCTCTTGGACCGGTATCTGGGGCGCCAAGATGGTTCAGGCCTGGAGCCAGTTCCCCGCCGAGAAATGGGACAATGTCCCCCTTTCCGACACCACCCATGCCAGCCTCAACGCCGGCCGCGCCGACGTGCCCTGGGTGCTGGAACAGACACCCCTGCCCGCCTCTGGCAGCCAGGCCGGCACCGACGGCCTCGCCCCCGGCACCCCGGTCAATATCGACAGCATGGATGCGCTGGCCCGCCAGATCGGCTTTGACGGGCGCTACCAGATGAACCTGCCCTCGGGCGAGACCGGCGTCTACACCTTCGGACGGGATTCGATGAACACCGATGACGTGAACCCCACGACCGACCGTACCACCCACGTGGACCGATATACCGGGAAGATCCTCGCCGATATCCGATACGAGGACTACTCGCTCGCCGGCAAGGCCATGGCCGTGGGCATCGCGCTGCACATGGGCACGCTGGGCCTCTGGAGCGTTCTGGCCAACACCGCCTTCTGCCTGACGGTCCTGATGCTCTGCGTCACGGCGGTGGTGATGTGGTGGAAACGCCGCCCCTCGGGCACCGCCCGCCTCGCCCCGCCGCCGATGCCCGCCAAAATGCCGCTCTGGTCCGGCGCAGTGCTGGTGGGTCTGCTGGTCTCGCTGGCCTTCCCGCTGGCGGGCCTCACGCTGATCGGGGTCATCGCGCTCGACGTGTTGGTCATCTCCCGCATCCCGCCGCTGCGGCGCCTGCTGACCTGAGCCACATGAAGCGGCCCGGGGTCTCTCCACCCCGGGCCGCTTTCTTTGAACGCTGCAACTCTGCGACCCGACACATGGTCATGTTCAACGCAGAGGACCACACAATGAAACGCGACAGCTTCCAGTTCATCGACAGTGCCATCGACGATTTCACCGGCAGCACCTCTACAAATAAGGGTGTATTCAGCCTCAACGGCCGCCCCGACCTGCCCGGCGATTTCACCGATGGCGAAGACAGCCACGATGGCGCCCCCGGCGGCCGCGTCCTGCCCGGCGAGGTGCATGGCACGAAAGGCGACGACCATATCTTCGACACCAATACCGCGGACGGCTCACGATACTACGGCTTCGCCGGCGACGACACGATCGAAACCGGCGCGGGAAATGACAGCGTCTTCGGCGGGCTGGGCAATGACGTGATCATCGCCAATGGCGGCGATGACGTCGTCGTTGGCGGCGAGGGCGACGACAACCTCTATGGCGAGGCCGGCGACGACAGCATCCACACCGGCGAAGGCGCCGATATCGTCTTCGGCGGCACGGGCGACGATTTCATCTTCCTGACCGACGACGGCGACGTGGACAGCGTCTACTTCGTGCAAGGCAACGGCAACGACGTGATCGACAATTTCGAGACCGGGATCGACCAGGTCGGCATCGGCGGCTTCGGCTTTACGTCCTTCGCCGACATCGAAGGGCTTATCACCTATTCCGGCGATCAGGCGCTGATCGACCTCGGCAATGGCGACTCGATCATCTTCACCGGCCTCGAAGCGCCGCTCGCCGCCGACGACTTCATCTTCTGACTCAGTCGGGCGCGGTGGCCGTCATGCTCTCGCGCTCGGCAAACGCCTTGAACCAGTCGGCCAGCGCGTCATTCCCCTTGCGCCACCCCCGGTCGCCCAGCCGGAAATCAAGATAGCCCAGCGCACAGCCCACCGCGATCTGCCCCGCATCCAGCGGCCCGCGCAAATGGCTCATCCACCGCGCATTGATCGCCGCCGCGCTGCGCGCGACCTTTTCCCACTGCGCCTCGATCCACGGCTCGTAGACCATGGCTTCGGACCTTACCCGCCGCTCGTAGACCATCGCCAGCGCCGCATCCAGAATCCCGTCCGCCGTCGCCTCCAGCGTCAGCGTCTCCCAGATCCGGCCCTGCGGGTACAGCGTCGTGCCCGCCCGCGCATCGAGGTAGCGACAGATCACCCGGCTATCGTACAGCGTCGGCCCGTCATTGCGAACAAGCGCCGGGATCTTGCCCACCGGGTTCGCCGCCGCCACCGCCGCATCGGTCGCCACCGGCGTGGTCGTCACCTCGACCATCTCGACCTCGTCGATCAGCCCGGTCTCGATCAGGGTCACCTTCACCTTGCGCCCATAGGGCGACGGCTTGGCAGAGATCAGTTGCATCGCACATCCCTTTCCGATTTTCCCACAGGCTACGCCGCCGATCCGCCAAGGTCTAGCTGCCCGCCTCCCGCATCAGCGCGGCCAGCGCCCCGGTCTGCACACCCATCCCCGATGCCTCCACCGCCTCGGCGGCCCGCAGGCGCACATCATCCGTCTTGTTCTGGTTCAACTTCCATGTGCCGGCTATTTCGTCCACCCGCATCCGGCACGGCACGATCTGCCGCATCATCCGGTCCATCACGTCCGGCGTCATCTTGTCCGACGTCCACGGCGCCTTCGGAAGCAACTGCTCCTCGAACTGCGCCGATTGCCGGTCCAGCAAATCGCGCATCTCGTCCTGCGGCCGCAACTCCACTTCCCCCACCAGATGCACCGCCACGTAATTCCACGTCGGCACCTGGTCCTCTACGCCATACCAGTCCGGCGAGACATAGGAATACGGCCCAACGACAGCGATCCGCGCATGCAAAGGCGCAGAGAGCGCCCGCGCGATCGGGTTCGAGCGCACAAGGTGAAACTCCGCCACCTCCCCGTTCTCCGACAACAGGAACGGGATATGGCTCATCAGCGGCGCGCCCTCGCTCGCCACCGCCAGCACGCCAAAGCCCTGCGCCCGCGCGAAGGCGATGTTCCGCGCGTCGGGCGTCTGGCGAAAGATCGGATTGGGATGCATGGCACGGCTCCTTTTGCGCCCACCATGTCGCGGCGCCGGGCCTCAAGGCCAGCAAAGAATTGTCCCCGTCACAATCGCGGCTCAGGGGTCCCGGGCCAATGCGGCGGTATCGTGATACTCGACAATCTCGGTGATCTGCCCGTCCCTGACCGCAAAGAACAGGGCCAGCCGCGTGTCGAACTGCCGCCCCGTCTGCTTGTGCGTCGCCCCGTGCGCCACTTGCGCCGCCGCCCGATCGCCGCTCACGATCAGGTCGACGATCCGGTAGTCGCTGATGTCCCACCGTTCCAGTATCGCGCCCACAGCATCATAGAACGCCGGTTTTCCCGTCACGTCACAGGTGAACTTCCCACATTCCGGCTGACCGTTGATCCAATAGCAAAGGTTGTCGGCCAAAAACGCATCCAGCGCGCCCGTGTCGCCGCTGGAATACGCCGTCACTGCCTTTTCGATAATCTCTTCCGTACGCATGCGCGCCTCCCCCGGCCGACCGCATACAGTCTAGCACATGGCGGGGTCCGCCGTCAGCCGCGCCGCATCATGCCCGGTCACGCGCGCCGACACGATCTGCCCCTCGGGCTGGTCACTGCCGAACGTCACCTCGGTGAACTGCTCGGTGCGCCCCATCCGGGCATTCTCCAGCAGAACCCTGTGCACGCGCCCCTGCTGTTCGTCCAGATGCCGCGCCACGCGCGCTGCGCCCACCGCCCGCAACCGCGCCGCCCGCTCCTTGATCGCCCGCCCGTCCACTTGCGGCATCCGCGCCGCCGGCGTGCCCGGCCGCGGGCTGTAGGGAAAGACATGCAGCCAGGTCAGCCCGCACTCCTCGACCAGCCGCAGCGAGTTCTCGAACGCCGCCTCTGTCTCGGTAGGGAACCCGGCGATGATATCCGCGCCAAAGGTCATATCGGGGCGCAGCGCACGCGCCTCCTCGGCAAACCGGATCGCGTCGTCCCGCAAATGCCGCCGCTTCATCCGTTTCAGGATCAGATCGTCGCCATGCTGCAAACTCAGATGCAGATGCGGCATCAGCCGCGCTTCGGTGGCAATCGCCCGCATCAGGTTCTCGTCCACCTCGATCGAATCGATCGACGATATCCGCAGGCGCGGCAGGTCCGGCACCAGCTTCAGGATACGCATCACCAGATCGCCAAGTTTCGGCTCGGCGGGCAGGTCTGCGCCCCAGCTTGTCAGGTCCACGCCGGTCAGCACCACCTCGTTGTATCCGCGATCCACCAGCCGCTTGATCTGATCCACCACAACCCCCGCCGGCACGCTGCGCGAATTGCCCCGACCGTAAGGTATGATGCAGAACGTGCAGCGATGGTCGCACCCGTTCTGCACCTGCACATAGGCGCGGCTCCGCGTGCCGAACCCGTCGATCAGATGCCCTGCCGTCTCGGTGACGCTCATGATGTCGTCCACCTGCACCGCCTCTGTCTCGCCGATGAAATCGGCGGCGAGGCCAGCCCAGGTGTCGCGCACCATCTTTTCGGTGTTGCCGATCACGGCATCCACCTCGGCCATGGCCGAAAACGTCTCCGGTTCCGTCTGCGCCGCGCAGCCCGTCACGATCAGCCGCGCCTCGGGGTTCTCGCGCCGCAGCTTGCGAATCTCCTGCCGCGCCTTGCGCACCGCCTCGGCGGTCACCGCGCAGGTGTTCACCACCACGGCATTCTCCAGCCCAACCGCGCCGGCAAGCTCCTTCATGGCTTCCGTCTCGTACGCGTTCAGCCGACAGCCCAGCGTGGTGAAGACCGGCGCGCTCATGACGCGGCCCTCAGGAAATCCGCCGTCAGCACCCCGTCGCAGACATGCATCGTCGGCCCGGTCATCCAGACGCCATCCTCGCGCCACTCCACCCGCAGCGTGCCGCCATCCAGGTCGATCCGCACCTTGCGCCCCGTCAGCCCCCGCCGTGCCGCCGCCACCGCGACCGCACACGAAGAAGACCCTGAGGCCAGCGTCAGGCCCACGCCCCGCTCCCAAACCCGCATCCGGATGTGATCGGGGCCGACAATGCTGGCCACCTGCACGTTGGTCCGCTCGGGAAACAGTGGATGATGCTCGTAGCGCGGCCCGAAACTCTCCATCGGCACCGCCTCGGCATCCTCGACAAAAAAGGTGCAATGCGGGTTGCCCATCCCCGTCGCCACAGGCCCGCCCTCTATGGGCAGTTCCAGCGTGTCCATTTCCTCGGCAAGCGGCACCCCGTCCCACTCCAGGAACGGCGCCCCCATGTTGACCGAGGTCAGCCCCTCGCCCGCGTCCACCGCATAAAGATCCCCCCGTGCCGTGGTCAGGTGCAGGCTCTCCTTGCCCGATTCGTCCAACAGATACCGCGCGATGCACCGCGTCGCGTTCCCGCAGGCCGCGGCCTGCGTCCCGTCACTGTTCCAGAACTCCAGATGCGCATCCCCCGCGCCCGCGTGCATCACCGCCATCTGATCGAACCCGATCCCGCGATGCCGGTCCCCGATGGCCCGCGCCAGTCCCGGCGTGACCTCCAGCGCGCGCACACGCGCATCCACGACGACAAAGTCGTTTCCCAGCCCGTGCATCTTCATGAAGGGCAACCCGGTGTCCTGTGCATCGCTCATGGCCGCGCATATAAAGCCCCCGTCTCGACGAATCCAGCCACACCGGAAAATTCCCTTCGATTCGGGCTTGACCCCCCTGCGCCCTCTTTCTAGATAGGCCGCCTAGTGGGCCGTTAGCTCAGTTGGTAGAGCAACTGACTTTTAATCAGTGGGTCGCAGGTTCGAATCCTGCACGGCTCACCACTTTTCACCGACTTGGCAGGTCACCATTCTACCTTTTGATGGGCCGCCGTGTTCAGGTGTGCCTACCTCTGCGGCATCTGAAAGCTTGAGTGACCAAGTATCGGAACACAGCTGCTCCAAACGCTGACACAGTGTGCCACACAAGGGACAATTCGTTCCCGTCTCGACTTTGTCATATCTGCACGTCGTGCGATCCCGGGCGCATCGGCGGGGTCGATCTGCTTCGCATTCCGTTCTTCCTTCGGCGTCGCGTTGGCGTTTGCCTCAGTGGTGACCGGTAGAACAACGATAGGTTCAACCACCCTTTCGCCGATTCAAAGATGGAGTTATCCGTTGTGATGTCGGACCACGGCGGCCTTCGGGGGCCGAAACGTTAGATCTTCGTTAAACTCTCCCCAGCGTCGAACACGGGGAACGGTGAACGATCATGCAGCAGCTCTATCTGACGATGGCGATATCAGCACTGACGGTGGTTCTGCTGGGCCTGACCTCGGGCCCCTTGCAGAAGCTACCGGTTTCTCGACCGCTGCTGGCACTTTGCGTCGGAATTGCTGCAGGGCCTACAGGCGCGGGCTTACTGCGCCCGGACGAATGGGGAGCGCCGCATGCGATCCTGAAAGAGGCCGCACGGCTGACATTGGCGATCTCCGTGATGGGTGTGGCCCTGCGTGTGCCGATAAGGGATCTCCTGGAGTTGCGGCGGCCTCTGCTTATCCTGCTTGGACCGGGGCTGTTGCTGATGTGGGCGGTCTCCAGCGGTCTGGCGTGGCTGGCATTCGGGCTGGCGCCGTTGCTGGCGATGAGCCTCGGAGCGGCCCTCACGCCGACCGATCCGGTCGTCGCGGCCTCGATCGTCACCGGGCATGTCGCCGAGGCCGAGTTGCCGCAAAAGAGCCGGAGCATCCTGTCAGCGGAATCAGGCGCCAATGACGGGCTGGCCTATCTGCTGGTGCTCCTGCCTCTCCTGATGATGACAGAAGGAAGCGAGGCGGGGCTGACGCAGGTGATCACCCATGTCATCCCTGTCGACCTCCTGCTCGCGGTCGGGATAGGGGCGACGCTTGGTGGGCTGACCGGCGTGGCGCTGCGCGTCGGCGATCGGCGCGGCTGGGTGGAGCACAGCTCGCTTCTGGGCCTCTCGGTGGCTCTGGCGCTGCTGGCGGTGGCCGGCGCGCATGCCGTGGGCTCGGATGGTATACTGGCGTCCTTTGCCGCCGGCGTGGCTTTCAATACGCTCGTCGATCGCGAGGCCGAGCTGGAGGACGAGAACGTGCAGGAAGCCGTCACCAAGCTGTTCACCCTGCCAGTCTTCGTGCTGACCGGGGCTCTGTTGCCGTGGAACGCATGGCTTGATCGTGGCTGGACACTGCTCATTTTCGCTTTGGCAGTTCTGGTGTTGCGCCGGCCGCTGGCGATCCTGCTTTTGGTCCCGTTTCTGAAGATCACTCGTCGCGACGCAGTGTTCTTTGGCTGGTTCGGACCGGTCGGTGTGGCAGCGATCTACTATGCCCTTCATGCCGAAGAAACCCTTCACGATCCCCGCATTTGGGCGATGGCGAGCGCCGTAGTCGCGGTTTCAGTGCTGCTGCATGGGGTAACGGCCAGCCCCGGCGTGATGCTCTACGGCCGCAGGGCGAAGGGTACGCGCCCTGAGTGATCGGCCGCTCGGCCCGGCCTCGGGTGATTAAGCTGGTGCTTCACCTCCAACAGGAACGGATACGGCCGCGACTCCGGCCTGCGCCCGCTTGGATTCAGCTTGAAGAGCCCCCTGAACCGACAAGGCCCCAAAATCCGAAAACGACCGCAAAGACCGCTCCTGTAAAACCCAAGAGCATGAGAAGACCGTCGCGGTAGAGCAGGCCAAGGCCGAAAATCGCAACAACGATCATGGGCCCGGACGTGGCGAAAGGAACAACCTCGAGAGGCGGCACCATAAGGAGAAGCCCCAGGATCACGATGCAGGCCGCCCGCCTTGCAGTCGAGCCCGCGAAACCTGACAGGCGCTCCTGAAGCTTTGCATCGATCCGAAGCGATAGAGGCTTCAACCAGTCAACTGACTTGATCACGCGTTCCGACCTGAGCTTGCGTCGACGGAGCCAGTCGGGAGCCCAGAAATGCTCATAGCCCGCCAGCAGTCGAATAGTGAGAATGGCGAGCGTGAGCGCGAGGAATGTCGGGAAACCCGGAATGCCGCCGATGGGAGTGAGTTCGAGCAGGGGCAGAGTGGCCAATGCGGGTCCGTATCCACGATGATCGAGCGCATCGATCAAACGGCCTGCCTCAACCGAATCTCTTCCCTCGAGAGCTTTTTCGAGCTCTTCGAGGACGTCACTTAAAGCGCCTTCTTCTTCCCTCATACCGCGACATCCTCCACCGGAACCAACGCCATCTGGAAACGATCGTTCCTCGATCTCACATTGCGCGTCGAGCTCGATACAGGCGTCAGCACATCCCGTTCCCAAGAAGCCCGCCAGGCCCGATCCGGGCTGTGAACGCTGATCGATAAGTCTGATTTCAAAGGCTGGTTCAGCCGCTTTCGAAGCGCTCTCGTGCAGCCAACAGCAATCGATGAATCGTTGCCCGGCGCGATCAGCGTCTGACCAACTCCACTCGACTACTACGGGTCCCCAAGGGCTGCGTCCCGGCAGACGGCCACTTTCCCTGTCGCTGCGATGCAATCGGGCTCGGATTACGTGGCCCTGTCCGGGCCCTTCCAGCCACAGGTCCAGGCCAAAGCAAAAGGCGCGAAGTTTCCCCCGCGCCTCTAACTGGGCCAGGCCCAGGGGCGAAACGTCCGCCTCAGAAATCCACCTCGATGGCGCGGCCCTGCTCCACGGCCAGTTCCACGACGCTCGCGGCCACGGCCAGATCCTGCAAGCCCACGCCGGTGCCGTCGAACAGAGTGATCTCCTCATCGCTCGTCCGCCCCGGATGGGTGCCGTTGATGACCGCGCCGATCTGGTGCACGTCGCCTTCCGTGATCAGGCCCTCGCCCACTGCGTGCTGCGCCTCGCCAATGCTGATCGACTGCGCCACCTCGTCGGTGAAGACCGTCGCCTTTTGCAAAAGTGCCGCCTCGACCTCCTGCTTGCCTTTGGTATCGGTGCCCATGCACGCGACGTGACAGCCCGCACCGACATGGTCGGCCATCAGCGTGGCATTGAACGACGAAGTGATCGAGATGATCACGTCCGCTTGCGTCATCCCGTCCAGTTCCACCGCCTCGAAGGCCACGCCGGCTTCCTTGGCGACCTTCTCGATATTGGGCAGCATCTCGGGGTGATAGTTCCAGCCGATCACCTTCTCGAACTGGCGCTGCTCCAGCGCCGCGCGCAGCTGGAACGTCGCCTGATGCCCCGCGCCGACCATGCCGATCACCTTGGCATCCTTGCGCGCCAGATGCTTGATCGACACCGAAGAGGCCGCGGCAGTGCGCAGCGCGGTCAACAGGTTGCCGCCCACCATCGCCTTGGCCTTGCCGGTATCGGGATCGAACAGGAACACCGTCGACTGGTGGTTGATGATGTCCCGCTTCTCCAGGTTGTTGGGCCAGTAGCCCCCGGCCTTCAGCCCCAGCGTCAGGCCCGCCTTGTCGAACCCGCCCTTGAAACCGTAAAGCGCGTCCTCGTGCCCGATCGCCTCGCGGACGACCGGAAAGTTGTACGCGTCACCCGCCGCCATCGCGGCAAACACCTTTTCGACAGCATCGAACGCCGCTTCTCGGGTCATCAGGTCGGCAATCTCGCGCTCGGGAACAATGATCATGTTTCGGGGCCTTTCAAAAAAGCGGGGTCAGCGAAAAGCCAACCCCGACAGTCCACAGGAAGAATTGGGTTCAGTATGCGTGGCCGCGGGCCGACACCGGCCAGACGGTTTCCACCTTGCCGTTCCGCACGCCGACATACCAGTCATGCACGTTGGCGGTCGGGTCGCAGTGGCCCGGCACCAGCTTGAGCTTGTCGTTGACCTTCAGCGCGCCGCCGGGATCCTTCACCACGCCATGCTCGTCCGAGCATTTGATGTATTCGACGTCATCGCGGCCAAACACCACCGGCAGGCCACTGTCGACCGACTGCGCCTTCAGGCCCGCGTCGACGATCGCCTTGTCCGCCTTGGCGTGGGACATGACCGAGGTCAGGATGAAGAACGCGTTCTCCCACTCGCCCTGGTCGATCCGCTTGCCTTCCTTGTCCAGGATGCGGCCGTAATCGGCGTCCATGAAGGCGTAGGAGCCGCATTGCAGCTCGTTATACACGCCCGAGTTCGACTCGAAGTAATACGATCCGGTGCCGCCACCGCCGACGATATCGCAGTCCAGCCCTTCGGCCTTCAGCGGGTCGACCGCGTCCTTCACCATCGCCACGGCGATGTCGATCTTCTCCTTGCGGTCGTCATAGCTGTCCATGTGCTGCATCGCGCCCTGATAGGCCTGGATGCCCGAAAACTTCAGCCCGTCTGCCGCGTCGATCGCCTTGGCAATCTCCACCACTTCCGGCGTCGTTGTCACGCCGCAGCGGCCCGCGCCACAGTCGATCTCGACAAGGCACTCGATCTCGGTGCCGTGCTTCTGCGCCGCCGCCGACAGGTCGGCCACGTTGGCCAGGTCGTCCACGCAGCAGATCGTCCGCGCGCCCAGCTTCGGCAGCTTGGCCAGTCGTTCGATCTTGGCCGGGTCGCGCACCTGGTTCGACACCAGAATGTCCTTGATGCCGCCACGGGCGAACACCTCGGCCTCGGATACTTTCTGACAGCAGACGCCGCACGCGCCGCCCAGTTGCTCCTGCAGCTTCTGCACGTCCACGGACTTGTGCATCTTGCCGTGGGTGCGGTGGCGCATGCCGTGTTCCTTGGCGTAATCGCCCATCTTCTTGATGTTGCGCTCCAGCGCGTCGAGGTCCAGCACAAGGCAGGGCGTCTGGATCTCGGATTCATCCATTCCCGGCTTGGCCGGAATGTCGAAGCCCACTTCGAAATCGTCGAGATTGCTCATGTCTTTCATCGGATCTCTCCCTATCCAATTGATGTGACTGTCATGCAGGGCCTCGCCGCCCTGCTGGCTCATATCGTCTACGTAAGTTTCCTATCGGAAACCACAACCGGGTGCAAAGGAATCACGTCATCCACGGCAACTTGTCCAGATCGACATTGCCGCCGGTCACGATCACACCCACGCGCTTGCCCTGGAAGGCAGCGGGGTTCTTCAGGATCACCGCCAGAGGCACGGCACAGCTGGGCTCCATGACGATCCGCAGGTACTTCCACGTGATCTTCATCGCCTCGATGATCTCTTCCTCGCTGGCGGTATACATCTCGCTGACGTGGTTCGACACGAAATGCCAGGTCAGGTCCTTCAGCGGCACTTTCAGCCCGTCGGCAATGGTGTCCGGCGCGTCGTCGGCGATGATATGCCCGGCCTTGAAACTGCGATAGGCGTCATCCGCCTGCTCCGGCTCGGCCGCGATGATCTTCACCTCGGGCGCCAGATTCGACAGCGTCAGGCAGGTGCCCGAAATCATGCCGCCGCCACCGATGGGCGCGACCATCATTTCAAGGCCATCGACCTGCTCCATGAACTCCTTCGAACACGTCCCCTGCCCGGCGATCACGCGCGGGTCGTTATAGGGATGCACGAACTCGCCGCCGGTCTTTTCCTGCACCTCGGCGAACACCGCCTCGCGGCTTGACGTGGACGGCTCGCACTCCGTGATCGTCCCGCCATAGCGCCGCACGGCGTCCTTCTTGGCTTGCGGCGCGGTGCGCGGCATCACCACGTTGCACGGGATGCCCCGCCGCCCCGCCGCATAGCTCAGGCACAGCGCGTGGTTGCCGGACGAGTGCGTCGCCACACCCTTCTCGGCCTGTTCGTCGCTCAGGCCGAACACGGCATTCGATCCGCCACGGACCTTGAACGCCCCCGGCTCCTGAAAGTTCTCGCATTTGAAGAACAGTTCGGCGCCGGTCAACTCGTTCAGATAAGCCGACTGCAACACCGGCGTCCGGTTGATATGCGGCTTGATCCGCTCATGTGCGTCCAGCATGTCCTGGTATGTGGGGATATACATCTCCGTGGCGTCCTTCATCAGGCAGCGTCCTTCTGGCTCTGGGCCGGGCGCCGGCGCCACACATCCTGTGCCGCTGCCACACCGGACCCAAGTTCGATATCAAGACCCAGGTCCACCATGCACATTTCCGCCGTGCCAAGGCCGGACAGGGCCATCGCATCCGTCAGGCTTCCAAGGTGACCAAAGCGGAACACCTTGCCCGCGACCTCGCCAAGACCCACGCCGAACGCCATGCCATAGGCATCCGCCGCATGGGTCACGATCTCGGTCGCGTTGAAGCCTTCAGGCGTGCAGATAGCGCTTACCGTATCCGAGTAAACCTCCGGCGACTTGGCACAAAGCGGCATTCCCCATGCCTTCGCCGCCGCGCGAACGCCATCGGCAATGCGCGTGTGCCGGGCGAAAACCGCCTCCAGCCCTTCGTCCAGCAGCATGTCGCAGGACACTTTCAGACCGTTCATCAACCCCACGGCCGGCGTATAGGGATAGGCGCTGGCCGCATAGCCTTTCAGCATGTCGTGCACATCAAAGAACGTCCGGTGCAGCTTGGCCGACTTCGTCGCCTCCATCGCCTTTTCGCTGAACCCGACGATGGCCAGGCCGACAGGCAGCATGAACCCTTTTTGCGAGCCGGTCACGGCTACGTCCACGCCCCAATCGTCCATGCGGAAATCCATCGACCCGATGGAACTGACGCCGTCCACGAACAGCATCGCGGGGTGGCCGGCGGCGTCCATCGCCTTGCGGATCGCTTCGATGTCCGACTTCACGCCGGTCGCCGTCTCGTTATGCGTGGCCAGCACCGCCTTGATCTCGTGCCCCTTGTCGGCGGTCAGGATCTCGCCGTACCGCTCGGCGGAAATGCCCTCGCCCCAGGGGGTCTCGTCGATCACCAGGTCAAGACCGTGCCGCTCGCACATGTCGATCCAGCGGTGGCTGAACATGCCGTTGCGCGCGATCAGCACCTTGTCGCCCGGCGACAGCGTGTTGGTCAGCGCGGTTTCCCAACCGCCCGTGCCGGTCGACGGAAAGATGAACACCTCCGCCGAGGTCGACTTCAGCACCTTCTGCACGCCCGCGCGGGCGGGGTGCAGGATATCTCCGAAGATGGCCGACCGGTGGTCGATCGTCGGCATATCGCAGGCTTTGCGCAGGCTCTCCGGCACGTTGGTCGGGCCGGGAATGAAAACGGGATTCTGAAAACTCATGTTCGTCTCCTCCAAAACTCACCGCCTGTGTACAGGGCTTGCTCACGCTTGAAAATTTTTTTGAAATCGTTTTTCATTTTTGATTTGAGTTGATTTATTTATACTTGTCAGATGCTTATATTTTTCATAATGTGAAGTAATATTTCAAAATTATACCGAGGCACCAAATGGCCGAGCCGAATCCCGCCCCCCGACGCGCCCGCGGCCGCCCCCGCGGCTGGGACGACAAGACCGATCAGAACACCATCAAATCCCTCGACCGCGCCATGGAAGTGCTCGACTACGTCAGCCAGCACCAGGGCAAGG
The DNA here is from genome assembly GCF_030733425.1 of Roseovarius sp. MMSF_3350. GTDB lineage: Bacteria > Pseudomonadota > Alphaproteobacteria > Rhodobacterales > Rhodobacteraceae > Roseovarius. The sequence goes on along the minus strand of NZ_JASHIZ010000001.1, from coordinate 291,922 downwards.
CGCTTTCCGAACTCGCCACCGAGATGGACCAGTCCCCCGCCACGCTCTACCGCGTGCTCGTCACGCTGGAAACGCGCGGCCTGGTGGAGTTCGACCCCGAGGAACAGGCCTGGCATATCGGCCCGCAGGCCTTCATCATCGGCGCCCGCTTCCTGCGCCGCACCACGCTTGTCGAACGCGCCCGCCCCATCCTGCGCCGCCTGATGGAGGCGACCGGCGAAACCGCCAACCTGGGCGTCGAAACCTCCGGCCAGGTCCTCTTCGTCAGCCAGGTCGAAACCCATGCCAGCATCCGCGCATTCTTCCCGCCCGGCACGCTCTCGCAGATGCACGCCTCGGGCATCGGCAAGGCGCTGATGGCCGAAATGGACGACGCCCGCCTGGCCCGCCTGCTCCAGGGTCAGACCCTCACCGCCTATACCGAGCACTCCATCACCGACGCCGGCATATTGCGGGCCGAACTCGCCCGCACCCGCGCCCGCGGCTATTCCATCGACGGTGAGGAAAAGAACATCGGCATGCGCTGCATCGCCGCGCCGGTCTTCGATTTCAACAACGAGCCCGTCGCCGGCATCTCCGTCTCCGGCCCCACCAGCCGCGTCGGCACCGGCGATATCGACCGCCTCAGCGCCGCCGTGATGCAGGCCGCGACCGACCTCACCACGGCCATCGGCGGCGTCACCCGCCACGTTCCCGGCACCTGACCCTTCCCATTCCCGCGCCGCTTGGCTACGCCTTCCCTCACAAGAAGGAGCCCGACCATGGACCGCGCCCAGATCGTGCACGAAAACTTCCTGTCCCGCACCGCTGCGGGCGACCTGCCCCCGGGCCGCGATCCTGTCGGTCCGCTCGACCCCGACACCGCCCGCCTCATCTTCCGCGCCCAATGCCTCTCCCGCGCGCTCGACGCCCAGGCGCGCGTCATGCAAAAGGCCGGTCAGGGCTACTACACCATTGGCTCCTCGGGGCACGAAGGCATGGCCGCCGTCGCCGCCGCCCTGCGCCCCACCGACATGGCCTTCCTGCATTACCGCGACGCCGCCTTCCAGATCGCCCGCGCCCTGCAGACCGGCCACGACGATATCGCCATGGACATGGCCCTCTCCTTCGCCTGCTCCTCCGAGGATCCCATCTCCGGCGGCCGCCACAAGGTGCTTGGGTCAAAGGCGCTCAACATCCCGCCCCAGACCTCCACCATCGCCAGCCACCTGCCCAAGGCGGTCGGCACCGCCTATTCCCTCGGCCTCGCCCGCCGCCACGCGCCCGAGCATGAACAGCTGCCCCGCGACAGCATCGTCATGGCCAGCTTCGGCGACGCCTCGGCCAACCACGCCAGCGCCCAGGCCGCCTTCAACACCGCCGCCTGGACCGCCTACCAGAACGTCCCCCTGCCAATGCTTTTCGTCTGCGAGGACAATGGTATCGGCATCTCCGTGAAAACCCCCAAGGGCTGGATCGCCGCCAATTTCGCCCACCGCCCGGGCCTGACCTACATGGCCTGCGACGGGCTGGATATCTACGACACCTTTGCGACGGCCCAGCGCGCCGCCCACCACGCCCGCACCCACCGCCAGCCGGTCTTCCTGCACATCCGCACCGTGCGCCTCTACGGCCATGCCGGCGCCGACGTGCCCACCACATACCTGCCCAAATCCGAGGTCGAGGCCGACGAGGCCAACGACCCCCTCCTGCATTCCGTCCGCCTGCTGGACAGCTCCGGCATCCTGACCCCGCCGGACGCCCGCACCCTCTACACCGACACCTGCGCCGAGGTCGAAAAGACCTGCGACAAGGCCGCCACCCGCCCCCGCTTGCAAACCGCGCAGGATGTCATGGCCTCCCTCATCCCGCCGAAACGCGACTGCGCCCCCACCAACGGCCCCTCTCCCGAGGCCCGCTCGCAGGCCTTCGGCCCCGACCTCAAGGCGATGAATGAGCCGCAGATCCTGTCGCGTCACATCAACTGGGCGCTCACCGACCTCATGCTCACCCACCCCGAGATCATCTGCATGGGCGAGGATGTGGGCCGCAAGGGCGGCGTCTACGGCGTCACGCAAAAGCTGCAAAACCGCTTCGGCCCCGCCCGCGTGATCGACAGCCTGCTCGACGAAACCTCGATCCTCGGTCTCGGGCTTGGCTTGGCCCATAACGGCTTCCTGCCGATCCCCGAAATCCAGTTCCTCGCCTATCTCCACAATGCCGAGGACCAGTTGCGCGGCGAGGCCGCAACCCTGCCCTTCTTCTCGGACGGACAATACACCAACCCGATGGTTATCCGCATCGCGGGGCTCGGCTACCAGAAAGGCTTCGGCGGGCATTTCCACAACGACAATTCCGTCGCCGTCCTGCGCGACATTCCCGGCCTGATCCTTGCCTGCCCCTCCACCGGCGCCGATGCCGCCATGATGCTGCGCGAATGCGTCCGGCTCGCGCGCGAGGAACAGCGCGTCGTCGTCTTCCTGGAACCCATCGCCCTCTACCCCATGCGCGATCTGTCCGAGGCCGGCGACAACGCCTGGCTCACCACCTATCCCGACCCGTCCGAGACCATCCCCCTCGGCCACGTCGGCCAGCACGGCGACGGCACCGATCTGGCCATCGTCACCTTCGGCAACGGCCACCACCTCTCGCGCCAGGCGCAGGCCCACCTCGACGCCGACGGCCTCAAGACCCGCGTCATCGACCTGCGCTGGCTTTCACCCCTGCCCGGCCCGGCCCTCCTGGACGCCGTGACCGATTGCGACCGCATCCTGATCGTGGACGAAACCCGCCACTCCGGCGGCGTGGCCGAGGCGCTGATGGCGCTCTTCACCGAGCATACGGACATCCCTCACAGCCGCCTCACCGCCACCGACAGCTTCATCGCCACCGGCCCGGCCTATGCCGCCACGATGCCCTCGGCGGACACGATCCTCGCCACCGCGCGCACCCTCTGCCGCGATTAGACGACCTCGGCTTTCATCGTTCCAGAAATACTCAAAATCGCCACGTGGGCCACACAGCGCAACGTCCGCTCTGTTAATCCGGCGCACCTGACGCGGCCACCGTCGCGATACCACTTAAATACCGACGCGATACCGACGTGGTTTTCGCCTTTTCCGCCCCGTTAACCTTCGCGTCCCGCCGTCACGCCAGCCCCGGCAGCCACAGCACGATGATCGGAAACGCCACCAGCAGCCCGATCGTCACCGCATCCGCGATGAAGAACGGCATCACCCCCTTGAACACGTCCTGAACGCTCAGGTCCGGGCGCACGCCCGCCACCACGAAACAGTTCAGGCCGATGGGCGGCGTGATCAAACAGAACTCCGCCATCTTCACCACCAGGATCCCGAACCAGATCGCGCACATCTCGCCCGACATGCCGAAGGCGCTGTCCTCGACGCTCACGAACTCGCCCCCGTTCAGCGCCATGACCGCCGGATAGACCACCGGCAGGGTCAGCAGCAGCATCCCGATCGCATCCATGAACATGCCCAGCACGGCATAGGCCAGCAGGATACAGATCAGGATCAGCATCGGCGACACGGTCAGCGACGTGATCCAGTCGGCAAACGCCCCCGGCAGGTCCGCAAACCCTAGGAATCGCACGTAAATCAGCACACCCCAGATGATGGTAAAGATCATCACCGTCAGCTTCGCGGTCTCGATCAGCGCCGACTTCAACTCGCCCAGCCGCATACCCCGGTAGAGCGCCATCAGGAATACGATGAACGCCCCAACCGCGCCGCCTTCGGTGGGCGTGCCCCAGGCATCGCCGAACGGGTTGTAGACGAAGAAGATGATGATCACGACCACCGCCACGATAGGCAGCGCGGCCGGCAGCGCGGCGAATTTCTCGCGCCAGGTGAACCCGCCCACCGGCGGCCCCACGGACTTGAAAATGACCGCGATCCCGATGATCAGCGTGGCATAGACAATGGCCGAAAACGCCCCCGGAATGAACCCCGCAAGCAGCAGTTTGCCCACGTCCTGCTCCACGATGATGGCATAGATCACCAGGATGGCAGAGGGCGGAATAAGGCTCGCCAAGGTGCCCCCGGCGGCCACCACGCCAGCAGCGAACTGTTTGTTATACCCAATTTTAAGCATTTCGGGGATAGCTATGCGGGCAAACACCGCCGCCGTGGCCACCGACGCCCCCGACACCGCCGCGAAACCGGCGGTGGCGAACACCGTCGACACGGCCAGACCACCGGGCACCCAGGCGATCCACCGCTTGGCGGCCTCGAACAGGGCGCGCGTCAGGCCCGCGTAATAGGCCAGGTACCCGATCAGGATGAAGGTCGGGATCAGGGAAAGTGCGTTTGCCGACACCTTGGAATGCGGCACCTGACCGGCGACCTTGACGCTGATCTCCACCGCTTTCCACAGCCGGGCGGGGTCATAGTCGAACCCGTTCCAACGCAGCCACACAAGGCCCAGGAACCCCGCCAGCCCGGCGGCAAAGGCCACGCGCATCCCGATGACCACCATCACCAGCATGAAGCCGGTGGTCCAAAGGCCGATGGTGATCGGATCCATCAATCCCGCCCTTCCAGCTGCTCGGCCTCAAGCGCGGCCTGCTCGGCGACCGACAGGGCCAGTGGCACCGCGACGGGTCGCTCCAGGCCACGCAGGAAGGCGCGGCCATACCCGACGGCCTGCAACACCAGCCTGACCACCAGCACGCCCAGCGCCACCGGCACGACCAGTTTCGCCGGCCACACGGGCAACCCGATGTCGATGGTGCTGTCCCGCGAACACAGGGGCCGTGCACAATCGAACGACCGGTCGAAATGCGCCCAGGAGCCCCAGACCAGAGCCACGATCAACACCAGCACCAGCAGCACCGTCAACAGTTCCAGAAACCACAGCAGGCGCCCGCTCAGGTTCCCGATCAGGATGTCCATGCGGATATGCCCGCCCTCGCGCTGAACATAGGACACGCCCATGATCGCAATGAGCGGCATCAGCACCTCGATGTAATCGACATATCCCGCCAGCGGCGCGTCGAAAAACTTGCGCCCCGAAACCGAGTAAGCCGCCAGAAACATGAGGGAAAACGCCGCGATCCCGCTCAACAGCGCCATGAACCGCTCCAGGGGAAGCAGCGCGCGATCAAGCCGGCTCAGCAGGCTGCTGTCGCTCAGAACGGTCGATGCCCCGGCCATCCGATCCTCCCCCGTCAGGAATACAGCACCGCCCGGCGCGACGCCGGGCGGTGCAGATCATGTGCGATCAGTTGGAGGCGCGCTGCTCTTCAAGCGTGCTCTGCACGAGGTCGTAAAGCTCCTGGCCCGGCAGGCCCTGCGCTTCCATCTCCTCGATCCAGGCTTCACGTGCGGGGTCCGCGGCCTGCGCCTTGAACTCTTCTTTCACGCTGTCCGAGATCATGACCTTTTCGACGCCTTTCTCTTCCAGAACGCTGTCCCAGCGCTTCAGAAGCTCGCCGTAGTTGGCCAGGTAGTGGTCCAGTGCCTCGGGCACCGAGCTGTCCAGCGCCTCGCGGTGTTCGTCGCTCAGCCCTTCATACGCGTCGATGTTCACCACCACCGGGCAGTTCACCGTGCCGGGGTTCAGGTTGGCCGTCCACCAGTCCGCCTGGTTGATCGTGCCGAACGACAGGTGCGCGTGCTGCGCAAACGACACCGTGTCGACCACGCCCGATTCCATCGCCTGATAGGCTTCGGTCGCGGTAACGGATGTCGGTACCGCGCCGACCGCCTTGAACGCCTCGCCAAGACCGCCTGTGGCCCGCACGCGCATGCCTTCGAAGTCGGCCAGCTCGTCGCGCGGCTCGCCGGTTCCGACCAGGTTGTACTGCGGCATGGGCGATGTCATCAGCAGCTTGGCGTTCCACTGCTCCATCTCCTCCGTTGCTGCGGGGTGGTTGTAGACGGCCGTCGAAACCGCCACCTCTTCCTCGAGGTTGCTGACACCCAGGAACGGCAGCTCCAGCACGGTGATCACGCGGTTCTTGTCGGGGTGATAGCCCGCGCAGAACTGCGCCATCTCGAAGGCGCCGATGGAGATCCCGTCCAGGTTTTCCTTGTTGTTGGACAGCCCGCCATAGCTGACGTTCATGGTGAACTCGCCGTCGGTCTTCTCGGCGACCAACTCGGCCAGCTTCTCGACATGCTCGGTGAAGGCGCGGCGCTTGCCCCAGACCGAGACGTTCCACTCCACGGCCAAGGCTTCTCCGGCAAAAGCAAAGGACAGCGCGGCGGTGACGCCGGCTCCGATCATCTTGTTCATTGGTTCTCTCCCTGTTTGTGCCGGGAATACTAAGTGTCTCGACCCACGACGCAACAGGGTATTTTTGGGTAGATATTCGGCAAACCGAAAAAGCCGCCCCGGATGGGACGGCTCTCCATGGCGGATCGGCAGGTGGTTTCCTGCGCCCTATTCCGCAGCGTCGCGCCGCGGCAACACCCAATCGGGGCGCGGGAAATGGCAGGTATAGCCCGCCGGAAAGCGCACCAGATAGTCCTGATGCTCGGCCTCGGCTTCCCAGAAATCGCCCACGGGCTCGACCTCGGTCACCACCTTGCCCGGCCAGAGGCCGGACGCGTTCACATCGGCAATCGTGTCCTCGGCCACCGCCTTTTGCTCTTCGTTCACGTAATAGATCGCCGAGCGATAGCTCATGCCCACGTCATTGCCCTGACGATTCAGCGTGGTCGGGTCGTGGATCTGAAAGAAGAACTCCAGGATCTGCCGATAGCTGATCTTGTCGGGATCGAACCAGATCTCGATGCCTTCTGCATGGGTGCCATGGTTGCGGTAGGTGGCATTGGGCACGTCACCCCCGGTATAGCCTACCCGGGTCTTGCCGACGCCCGGCATCTTGCGGATCAGCTCCTGCATGCCCCAGAAGCATCCGCCTGCCAGCACTGCACGTTCTTCAGCCATTATACGTCCTCCACTTGATCCAGATAGTCACCATAGCCCTCGGCCTCCATCTCGTCACGCGGGATGAACCGCAACGAGGCCGAGTTGATGCAGTATCGCAGCCCGCCCCGGTCCTGCGGCCCGTCGGGAAAGACGTGACCCAGATGGCTGTCGCCATGGGCGCTGCGCACTTCGGTGCGAACCATGCCAAGCGTGTCGTCGCGCAGCTCAGTCACGTGCGCGGGCGCGATCGGCTTGGTAAAACTCGGCCAGCCACAGCCGCTTTCGAACTTGTCGGACGACGCGAACAGAGGCTCACCCGACACGATGTCGACATAGATGCCGCTGGCCTTGTGATCGTTGTATTCGCCGGTAAAGGGCCGCTCGGTGCCGTTCTCCTGCGTCACGCGGTATTGCTCCGGCGTCAGCCGCGCCACCGCGTCTTCGGTCTTCTGGTAGATCATGGATACCCCCGCTTTTGCTTTCTCAAGAGAAATGGCCTGTCCCCGGCGCTTTGCAAGCCCTGAACGCGCAGGCGTGATTGAACGGAAACACATCTGCGGCCGACCCATGATGACGCAAATGGAAAGGACACCCATCATGACCCCGCGCACCGATCCTCCGCTCGCCCGCTCCACCGCTCACCCTGCGCCAGCCACCGATGCCGGCATCAAGGTCCATACACAATTCCTGCCGGCCGATCGCGCCACGCAGATCCTTCTGCAACAGTTTGTCTGAGCCGCGATTCAATCCGCCCTGCCAGCCCGGCGCCGAACGGCATCTACACGGGCGGCGGGCCGCTCATCCTCGCGCCGGAAATTGCGCGACAGAAGCGTTCATGGTACGGTACCGAGCGAACAGAAAAACTCTGAGGGTAGTCATATTTCCCTGTCATCGGTTCTTGTCGTAGAAGACGATCCGGTCATCCGCGTCGGTCTCGAGATCGCGCTGGATGACGCCGGCTGCGAGTCTCTGCAAAGCGTATGCTGCTATCAGGACGCGCTTGCGGCAATCAACGCCGACGCGTTCGATTACTGCATTCTCGACCTGGATCTGGGCAATACCTTTTCCGGTGCATTCCTGAACGAGCCCGAAGGCAAACGCCTGCTGGCCGTGCTGAAATCCCGCGGCGTATCCACGGTGGTCTATAGCGGAATTCTCGGCGAACAGGGTCGCATCCTCGATATCGACCCCTCCGCGATCACCATCGACAAGACCGAGCCCGCCGAGATCGTGATCGAGACCCTGTCACGTATGCCGCGCGGGATGTCCGCCCCGGCCGCGTCCAGGTCAGTGGCGGACACTCCCTAGGAACTGCTCCAGCTGCGCTTCCGTATAGGGCTTTTCGATCACCAGCACCTCGTGCAGGTCAGGCGGCAGGTACTGTCGCCCATGTGCCGTCAGAAACGCAAATTGCACGCCGTCATGATACAGACGCCGCGCCAGACCCGTACTGTTCTTGTCCTTGCCGAGGTTGTAATCAACGAAGGCTGCATCCGGAAGCGACCCGTCGCAGGATTGCATAGCGGGGGCCTCGGCGCTGAAGGGGCCGACAACCTCGTGCCCCATCTGTTCCAGCATCTCCGCCAGATCGACCTGCAAGAGCGGGTCGTCTTCCAAAACCAGAACCTTCATTACCGGTCCTTCCCGGCGCGGTCTCACGCCAAATCTGCGAGGGATATCCTGACATGAATACCCGTGTCGCGATAGTCTATTGTCACTGCCGCGCCTTGCGCTGCAAGGATGCGCGTCAGCAAGGTGGTGCCAAAACCACTCGTCGTCGGTGCCTCAACGCCCGTAAGGCCGGATTCGATCCAGTCTATCTGCAAACCACCCTCGGTCTTCCAGGTGATGTCCAGTCGTCCGTCCTCGCTCGACAAGGCGCCGTATTTGCTGGAATTCGTCGTCAACTCGTGAAATCCCAGCGCCAGCGTCTGCACGAGACCCGGGGGCAACTCCACGTAGGGGCCGCCCAGGTGGATCGCATCGATACGGCTCGCGCGATACGGGTCGATCTCGGTCTCGATCAGTTGCTTCAGCGACATGCCCTGCCACTTGGCATCCGCCAGTTGCCGGTGTGCCGCCGCCATCGCCCGGATACGCGCCTGAAGCGCATCGCGGTACTCCTCTAGGGTTTTCGACGACCGCCCGGTCATCCGCGAGATGGTCGAGACCGTGGCCAGGATATTCTTCACCCGGTGATCGAGTTCGGCCGAGATGACCGCCAGCCTTTGCGCCTCCGCCTTGCGATCGGTGATATCGAGGTTCAGGCCAACCCACGAGGTGATCCGCCCCGAGGCATCGCGGATCGGTCGTCCAAGGGCCAGTGTGTGATAGGTCTTCCCGTCCTTGCCGATGATGTCCAGTTCGCGTTCCCAGGGCGTTCCCGTCCGCAAGGTTTCCCGCCACAATTCCTGAACCTCCTGGCGCATCGCCGGGGCGACACTATCGCTCAGGCCTCCGGCCCTGGCCTCTTCCAGCGTCTTGCCGACCAGGTCCAGAAAGGCCGGGCTTACATAGGTCAGCTTGCCCTCCGCATCGTTGATCCACACACCAAACGGAATCGATTCACCCAACGTGCGATACTGGTCGAATCGCTCCGCAAGGTCGCGCTCCAATCGCTTGCGCTCGGTCACATCAAGCGCGGCGGAATAGAACCCCGTCACCGCACCCGCCGCATCCCGTCGCGGGGCATAGCTGACCAGCACATCGCGACGGTTGTCGCTCGACGCCGGGCCGATCCTCACCTCGAAGTTCTGCACCTCGCCGCGCAGCGCGTTGGCGACGTAGGGCGCAATGGTCTCGTAGGCGTCGGGATTGACCAGATCCGAAACCCGCATCCCTTCGATCTCTTCGGCCGTCCGCCCCCAGAACTCGTAGGCCTTGTTGACGAACTCGTAGCGCTGGTCGGCATCTATCACCGCGAACAGGATCGGAAGGCTGTCAGCCATGTCGCGCAACTGCCGTCGCTCCTCCTCGATGTTGTCCAACGCCCGGCCCCGCGCGATAACCAGCCACAGAACATTCGAGACCGCCTGAAGAAAATTGATGTCGTCGGCGTTGAAGCTGCAGCGGTCAAAGTCGCTTTCATGCACCCCCAGAACGCCCCAGGGCGCGTCATTCGGTCCGATGATCACGCTTGCACCGCAAAGGATGTGGTGGTCTTTCAGCAGCCTTGGCGCGGTAAACCGCTTCTCCTCGCGAAAGTCGCGCACAACCACGGCGCCGCGCTGTTGCAGGGTATACCCCGCCTGACTCTCGACGCCCGAGCCGACGGTGGATTCCCCCACCGTCGCTTCGGTCCAGCCCACACCGGCGCGCAGCGTCAGATATCCGCCGCCGGGGTCAAGTTGAAGCACCTTGGTATACCGCGCGCCCATGTGCTCGGACAACTCGCGCACCGCCATGTCAAACACGTCCTGAAGATCCGCCCCCGAAAGAGCGGCCCGGCCCAGTTCGGCCACCGCCTCCTGCTGCGCCTCACGTCGGCGCGCGGCGGCCCGCGCTTTTTGCAGGTTGGTGACGTCGGTATAGCTAACGACCACGCCCTGGATCGCGTTCTCCGAGGTGCGGTAGGGGCGCAGGCGCCGAATGCGGTGCCTGCCGTCGTCGGTGCTGATCTCCGCTTCCATGTCCGTGAGCTTTTCAAGGCAGGTGCGCGCATCCTCTATCAGGTCCGGGTCCTGCACCCGCATCACGATATCCTCGACCGGGCGACCGACATCGCCGTCGATGATGCGCATCACGTCCTTCATCGCCGGGGTGAACCGCCGGATCAGCAGGTCGGTATCCAGGAAAATCACGCCAATGTCGATCGAGGTCAGCAGGTTGTTGAGGTCGTTGTTGGTCTCCTCCAGTTCCTCGATCTTGTCCTCGAGCTGGTTGTTGACGGTCGACAGTTCCTCATTGAGCGATTGCAGTTCTTCGCGCGACGTCTCCAACTCCTCGTTGGTCGACTGAAGCTCCTCGTTCATGCTCATGACTTCTTCGTTCGACGCCTTGAGCTCTTCGTTCGAGGTCTCCATCTCTTCGATGATCGATTGCAGGTCTTCGCGAGTGGATTGCAGTTCGTATTCCAGCGTTTCCACCGCATCCCGCTCGTCCGGCCCGGCCTCTTTAAGCGCCTTGGCTCGTGCGGCGTCCTCGGCATCCGTGTCACGCACGTCAGAGGCATCTTTGAAACAGACAAGGTAGGTCCGCTCGCCGTCGTCGCCGACGACAGCTTCGGCAAGGATCCGGACACTGATCTGGCCGTCTCCGCGCGGCACGTTCAGCGCCAACGCCTCCGCCTCCTTGCCCCCCGTCCGCAAGGTATTTAGCACCGTGCGCAGCTTGCCGCGCAGTTCGGGCACAACGATATCCGACAGTCGGCTCGTCTGCTCGCCATCCGGAAACTGCAGATAGTCACGCACCGCTCCGTGAAAATAGAGCGCCTCCATGCTGCTGCTGATCACCACGCAGGGCGGCACGAAACGCTCCATAAGCTGGCGCCGTGCGGTCTCGGCCACCGGGGCGAAAGAGCGCGTGCGCGACGGCAGTTTCATTCCGTCTTGCGTCCCGCTCGGCGGAACCGGGAACTTTCCCGGCCGGACCCGGCTGTTGATCGCCTTGCGATAGATCCGGCTGCTTTTCTCGACCGGCGAGAACAACCGCCCGGGCCGCTCCGCATTCTCGGAATTGCCCAAGAGCAGGTGCCCGTTCTCGTTCAGCGCGAAGTGGAACATCTCGATCATCCGCTGCTGTACGTCGGGTTCGAGATAGATCATCACGTTACGGCAACTGATGATGTCCAGTCGCGAAAAGGGTGGGTCCGAAATCACGTTCTGCGTCGCAAAGACCACGGTTTCGCGCAGCCGCTTGCTGACCTGGAACGTCTCGTCCTCCTCGGTGACGAAACTGCGCCGCATCGGCTCGGGTATGTCCGGCAGCGCTGCGACCGGGTATCGCCCGGTCCGGGCCACGTCGATGGCCCGCGAATTGAGATCGGTGGCAAACACCTGGACCGGAAGATCGGCGCGGCGTCTGTCCAGCCGATCAAAGATCGTCATGGCAAGGGTATAGGCCTCTTCCCCGCTGGCGCATCCCGGTACCCAGGCACGTATTCCGTCTTTGGTGTTCTTGCCATCCAGCATCGGCTCTATCACCTTGTCGGCAAGCACCTCCCAGACGTCGGGCTCGCGGAAAAAGCGGGTAACACCGATCAATAGGTCACGGAACAGGCTGTGCACCTCCTCGGGTGTCTCGTTCAGGTGTTCCACATAGTCCGACAGTTCCCGGAACTGGCCCAGCCCCATGCGCCGCTGTATGCGCCGCTCGACCGTGCCGCGCTTGTAGTCGCGAAAGTCATACTCGGTCTGCGACCGCAACAGCCGCAGAACCTCGTTGTACCCGTCAGGCGCTTGCTGCGACAGCGGCGTTTCGGCCTCATTGGGCTCGCGCAGATAGGGATGCTGAAAGAACTGTTTCAGCCGCTCCGGCATCTCCGCTACCGGCAGAACGAAATCCACCAATCCTGTACTGACGGCGCTGCGCGGCATCCCGTCGTGCTCCGCCTCGTTCGGATCCTGTGCCATCACCATGCCGCCGGCCGCCTTGATCTCGCGCAGTCCCAAGGTCCCGTCGCTGCCGGTGCCCGACAGCACGATGCCGATCGCCTTCTCCCCACGCTCCTCTGCCAGCGATCGGAAGAAATAGTCGATCGCCATCCGTATCCCATTTTCCTCGACCGGTGCATCGAGGCTGAGCTTGCGGTCGATCAGGCGAATGAATTTGCCTGGCGGAATGACGTAGACGGTGTCGCGCGCCAGCAGCATGTCATCCTCGGCCTGCACCACGGTCATCGCGGTCTGCCGCGTCAACAGGTCCGCCATCATGCTGGGATGGTTCGGGTCCAGGTGCTGAATAAGGATGAATGCGGCGCCTGTATCGTCCGGCAATGCGTGCAAAAATCGCTTGTAGGCGTCCAGCCCACCGGCCGAGGCACCGATACCGACAATAGGGAAGTCTCCGTGCTCTGCCATGCGATCTCCTGACGCGACAAGCCTAGCGGATAACGGGCGCGCCAACCATCGCGATTTTCTGCCAGAACGGCTCTGGCGCGGTGCGCCCGAGAGCCGGGTCGGATCCGTTACAAGGAGGCCGCGCGCTGATCCGTGGAGGGCAGGACGTCCAGTTCACGCCGCAGCAACGCAACGTTGCGACGGTGGGATTTGAAGAACAGGTCGAAGGCATCGCCCAGTAACGGAATACCGCCCAGAACCGTGTCGATGCCGGTGTTCAGCGCCATTCGTCCCAGAACGCGTTTGCGCGCGCCCATCCGGTGTCCTTCGAGAATCATCCAGGCACCCGGTCCGACAGTGACCAAATCGCCAAGCCCCGGTATCAGCCCGAGGATCGAATCCCAACCCACTGGAACGCCCAGCACCGGAAGCCGGAACTTGGTGTCCAGGGTCCTGGCCATCCGGTCCAGTCGGTCCAACCGAGCCGTCCGGTCGGCTGCAGTCACCGCGGCGCGTCGCGGCCTGCGCCGATACGCATCCGCGCGGGCAGGGCTTTCTGCGGTTGTAGGGGTGCGCCGAGGCGGGCCAGGGCCACCACGACCAAATGCAGCAGAAACATCGGAACGCTCCTTTCACGGGTTACGGCCTGCGATGCCCGCAAGCCTCTCCGGTCAACGTGCGCACTCGGTCAAGGTTCCGCCAAGTCCGGCCAGCAGGACAGTGCCTCCTCCGACAGGGCGGCGCTTCTGCAACCCGTTCACGACAACTATCTGCGTAAATCGTATGTTCAAATCGAGGGGATGGTGGAGCCTAGGGGGATCGAACCCCTGACCTCTTGCATGCCATGCAAGCGCTCTCCCAGCTGAGCTAAGGCCCCGGACAGATGGCCCGTCGCCGGGCCCGTCATTCGCCGCCTTCTAGGTAAAGCGGCAGGCGGGATCAAGTGGAAAATCCCGCCCCGTCACAACTTGGTTCAGCTCTCGTCGTCCTCCGACGCGACGTCGGCGATATCGTCGAGCGAGACGTTGTCATCATCGTCATCGTCTTCCAGAACATCATCGCCCAGGTCGACATCGACGTCGTCATCATCGTCGAGGATTTCCTCGTCGACATCGTTACCCTTCATCTTCTTGGTCTCGGCATCTTCCGCGTCGGCGGTGATGGACCGGCTCTTGCCGGAATGCATCTCGACCACCTCCCCGGTATAGGGGCTGACGATCGGGTCTTTGTTCAGGTCGTAAAACCGTTTGCCGGTCGTCGGGCAGACGCGCTTCACACCCCATTCTTCCTTGGGCATCCTTATCCCCTTCGGTGTCTGTGGACTTGCAGGCGTTCGACGTCCCCTGCCATAAGACGTATCAGGTGTCAAAGGCATAAAGCGCAACGCGGCGCTGCAAGAGGTGAGCGGCATATGGGGCAATATGTTCTGCCCGGCAACCCCCCGGTCGAAGTGACCCTGCGCCGCTCGGCGCGGGCACGGCGGATTTCGCTTAGGGTGTCGGGCGTTGACGGGCGCGTGACGCTGACCATGCCCCCCGGCGTGGCCGAGCGCACGGCACTGAACTTCGCCAATGAAAAGGCCGCGTGGCTGCGCACGCAACTGTCGCGCCAGCCCGACATGACGGAGGTGCGAATCGGATCGGACTTGCCCGTCGAGGGCCGCCTGCGCCATCTCGCGCCCGGCGCGGGCCGCCGCATTCAACTCACCGACGACACCCTCACCGTGCCCGGCCCGCCCGAGACCGCGCCGCGGCGCGTCCAGGCCTGGCTCAAAACCCGCGCCCGCGATCAGTTGGCCGCGGCGTCGGATCACCACGCGCAGGCGGTCGGCCGCGGATATGCCCGTCTGACCCTGCGCGACACGCGTTCGCGATGGGGGTCCTGCACCCACGATGCCGGGCTGATGTATTCCTGGCGGCTGATCCTCGCCCCGCGTGAGGTGCTCGATTATGTCGCCGCGCACGAGGTCGCGCATCTTGTCGAGATGAACCACTCCCGCGCCTTCTGGGATATCGTCGCACGGATCTGCCCCGGCTATGATGCGCCACGCCGCTGGCTACGGGAAAACGGCGCGGAACTGCACCGCTATCGCTTCGACTGACGCAACGGGATTGACCGCGCGGCAAACTGTGATCACAAATATGCCATGAACTTTCCGCCGCGTTCCGAAGCCGGGATTGCCCCGGCCACCGGCGCCGCCCCCACCGGGTCGGCCCATGACCGCGTCTATCGCGGGTTGCGCAGCCGCATCATGCATGGCGAGCTTCGCCCCGGCCAGGCCCTGACACTGCGTGGCGTCGGCGCGGAATACAACGTCTCCATGACCCCCGCCCGCGAGGCCGTGCGCCGTCTCTCCGCCGAGGGCGCCCTGACGGTCAGCAGTTCTGGCCGCCTCGCCGCGCCCGAGCTTGGCAACGAACGGATAGAGGAACTGGCGGCCCTGCGCGCCCTGATCGAGGTCGAGCTGGCCAGCCGCGCCCTGCCCCGCGCCCACATGGCGCTGATCGACAGGCTGCAATCCATCAACGCCCGGATCACCGACCATATCGCCCATCAGGATGCGGTCGGTTACATCCGCTCGAACCTCGAGTTCCACCGCACGCTCTACCTGCGCGCCCAGGCGCCCGCGATGCTGGCGATGGCCGAGACCGTCTGGCTGCAACTCGGCCCGACGATGCGGGCGCTTTACGGCAAGCTTCAGCAGAAAGAGCCGCCGCGTTATCATCGCCTGATCATCTCGGCGCTCAAGGCCGGGGATGAACCGGGCCTGCGCCTCGCCGTGCGCTCTGACGTCACGCAAGGGCTGAAGATGCTGCTGGCCTGACGCCGCCTCTGGATGCACGCTCCAGCCGGCCTATCTCCGGCCCATGACCGCAAAAATCCGCAACACGCAAGAGATCTACGACGATGCCGCCGCCAAGTGGTGGTCGGACGAACTGCGCTGGGTCCGCACGCTGAAAAACCTCGTGCCGGCCCGCCTCAACTACTTCGACCGGCACATCGACTGGGCGGGAAAACACGTGCTCGACCTCGGCTGCGCAGGCGGCTTCATGGCCGAGGCCATGGCGCAGCGCGGCGCGCAGGTCACCGGAATCGACCCGGCGAAAGAGGCGATCGCCGTGGCCCGCAGCCATGCCGCGCAAACCGGCCTTGCCATCCGCTACGACACCGGCACCGGCGAGGCGCTTCCCTATGGCGAGGCGAGGTTCGATGCCGTGGTATGCGTCGACGTACTTGAGCATGTCTCAGACCTGCAACAGGTCCTGCATGAGGTCGCCCGCGTGCTGAAACCCGGCGGGCTGTTCCTTTACGACACGATCAACCGCAACTTCGTCTCGCGGCTGGCCACCATTACCCTGGCCGAGGACATACTAGGGCTGCTGCCCAAGGGCACTCACGATCCCGAATTGTTCATCAAGCCCAATGAATTGACGAACAGACTGCAAGGGGCCGGCCTCACTCCCGGCAGGATGACTGGCCTCGGCCCCACCGGCCTGAGCCGCCGCCTCGATTTCACCTTCGGCGTGCTGCCGTTCAAGCAGGTGATCTATATCGGCACCGCGCAGAAACCGAAGGCCATGACATGAATATACTCGCCCTGCTTCTCACCGCGCTTCTCTTCGGCGGCATGACGCTCTATTCCTTCGGCTTCGCCGCCTTCGTGCTGCGCGCCCTGCCCGAAGAGACGGCCCGCCCCCTGATCCGCCGCGCTTTTCCGCATTTCTACCTGTTCGTGCTGGGCACGGCGTCCCTCGCGGCGGTCTGCGCCGCCTTCACCGACCTGTTGTCCACGGTGATCCTCGTCGTGATCGCGCTTACCACGCTCTATGCGCGCCAGTCGCTCATGCCACGCATCAACGCAGCGACCGATGCCGGCCACTCCAAGCGTTTCAAGCTTCTTCACTTCTTCTCGGTGTTGATCACGTTGGCCCACATCGCCAGCGCGGCGTGGGCCATCATACGCCTGGGCGTCGCGCTCTAGGCCGCCAGCCCGGTCGATCCCATCTTCAGGAACTTCTCGCGCCGGTCGCGCACCAGCTCCTCGCGCGACAGGTCCTTCAGACCGTCCAGCATTGCCCGGATCGCATCGCCCACCGACGCCATCGCGCCTGTCGGATCACGATGCGCGCCGCCTTTGGGCTCGTCGATCACCCAGTCGATCACGCCCAGCTTTATCAGGTCCTGCGCCGTCAGGCGTAGCGCCTCGGCGGCCTCGCGCATCTTCTCGGAATCCTTCCACAGGATGCTGGCACAGCCCTCGGGGCTGATGACCGAATAAACCGAATGCTCCAGCATTGCCACGCGGTTGGCCGAGGCGAACGCCACAGCACCCCCCGATCCGCCCTCGCCGATAATCACGCTCACCAGCGGCACACCGGCCTTCAGGCACATCTCGGTCGAGCGGGCAATCGCCTCGCTCTGGCCGCGCTCCTCGGCGCCCTTGCCGGGATATGCGCCGGGTGTGTCCACCAGCGTAATCACCGGCAGGTTGAACCGGTCTGCCATGTCCATCAGCCGGATCGCCTTGCGATACCCCTCTGGCCTCGCCATGCCGAAATTCCGCTCGATCCGGGACTTGGTATCGTTGCCCTTCTCGTGGCCGATCACCACCACCGGCGTGTCGCCGAACCGCGCCAGCCCGCCCATCACCGCGTGGTCGTCGGCAAAGTTCCGGTCGCCCGCCAGCGGCGTGTATTCGGTGAACAGCGCCTCGATGTAATCCTTGCAATGGGGCCGGTTCGGATGCCGCGCCACCTGGCATTTCCGCCACGGCGTCAGGTCCTTGTAAAGGTCGGTCAGCATCGCCGCCGCCTTGCGGTCCAGCGCCCCGGCCTCTTCCTCGACATCCATGCCCTCGGTGGTGCGCGCCATCGCGCGCAGCTCTTCCGCCTTGCCTTCGATTTCCGCCAGGGACTTCTCAAAGTCGAGGTAGTTGGTCATGCCGATGCTCCTGTTTGGCGAACGGGATATATGGAAATGGCGGGGGGGTTCAACAGACTTCGCACGTGAGGGCTTGCTTGAATCCCAAATTTGGGATTAATTCTCAATTATGGAATCGACCCTTTCCCCCACGCCTCCACTGGCCCAGCATCTCCGCGACCTGCGCCAGTCGCGCAACCTCACGCTCGCGGACCTGGCCGAGGCCAGCACCGTCAGCCGCGCCAGCCTCTCGCGCATCGAGAATGGCGAGGTCAGCCCCACGGCCGACACGCTTGCCAAGCTCTCCACCGCCCTGCGCCTGCCGATCTCTCAGCTGATCTCGCCACTGGAAAGCCGGTTCAAGGCCTTCGTGCCCCGCACCGCCCAGCCGGTTTATCACGACGCCAGCCATGGCTTTCGCCGCCGCAACGTCTCGCCCCCCAGCGCCGATCTGCAAATGGAGCTGGTCGAGGCCACCCTCGAACCGGACGCACATATCTCTTACGACCATCCCAGCGTTCCGGGTCACGAACATCATTTCGTGCTGCTGGAAGGTGCGTTGCAAATCACTGTCGACGGTCAGACCCACAGCCTGTCCCCAGGCGATTGCCTGCGCTACCGCCTGTACGGCGTGTCTGATTTCCGCGCCGGGCCAGACGGCGCCCGCTACCTTCTGGCGCTCGCATGACCGCGCCCCTGATCGCCGCGCTGACCGGCCCCGCGTTGGACCGGAACCTCGACAACCTTGCCCGCCTGCTGATCGACACCGTGGCCGATGGCGCCGCCGTGGGCTTCCTGCATACGCTTGACCCCGAAACGGCCCGTGCCTTCTGGCAAACCGACGTCTTTCCCGAAGTGACCGCCAACCGGCGCAACCTGTTTGCCGCCCACCTGGACAACACGCTTGCCGGCACCGTCCAGCTTGTCACCGCCATGCCCCGGAACCAGCCGCACCGGGCCGAGATCGCTAAGATGATGGTACATCCCACCGCCCGCCGCCGCGGCCTTGGTCGCATGGTGTTGCACGCGGCGCTGGACCACGCCCGCAGCTTGGGAAAAACCAACGTCACGCTCGACACCCGCAGCGGCGACGCCTCGCAGTCGCTCTATGCCTCCATGGGCTTCGAAGTGGCAGGCGTCATCCCTGATTTCGCCCTCGACCCGGACGGGCGCACGCTCCATTCCACGACCTACATGTACAAACGGCTTTAACCGCGCGTCACGTCCAGCACTGCCCTCAACGCAAGCTCCGGCGAATTCAATACCGGCACTCCCAGGTCTTCCAGCCGCGCCGTCGCGCCCGCCATCGATGCCTGCGCCAGCACCACGGCCGCCACGTCGCCCTGCGCGTCCACGGCCTGACGCACCTCGCGGGCGATCACGGCATCAAAGGCCTCCACCTGGCCCGCCTCGAACAGCGGCCAGTATTGCGGCAACGGCAGGGGGTACACTTTCTGCGGCGTGCCCTCTTCCGCCAGTGCCCGCTCCAGCAACGCAAGGCTGGGCGCAAAGGTGCTTTCAAGGCAAAACGCCATCACAACTGGCCCCTGCGCCTGCGCCGCCGCCCGCATCATCGGCCAGTCGACGCGCATCGCCCCCGCCTTTTCGGCCAGTGGCCCCAGCGTTGTGCACGTGCACAGCACCGGCCCGGCGGCCCGCGCCACCACACCCGCGATCTCGTCCTCCAGCGCCGCGCCGCGCCCCTCCTGCGCTCGCTTCAGCCATCGCGGCCGCACCACATGGTTCAGCGTCAGGTCCGGTGCAATCCGGTCGCGGATGCGGTCGAACCGCTCCCGGTGCGCCTCGGCGGTATGAAGTAAGGTGATCGTCATGGCCGCCGTCATCGCAGCAACGCCGCGATCGCGCAAGTCCACGCCTATCCCGCGCCCTGCTGGCGCAGCACCAGGACCAGCGTCGCCACCAGCAATGCCGCCATCACCCGGTTGAATATCCGCAAACGCTTTGGGCTGGTCAGAAAGCGGCGCATCTGCTGACCCAGCACGGTCCAGCTTGTGGTGCTGACGACCGAGACCACCACGTATACCCCGGCCACCCACAGGACAGCGCCAAGGTCCCGGCTGGTCGCGTAAAGCGTGATCGCCGAGAGCGCCATGCTCCACGCCTTGGGGTTCACCCACTGGAACGCCGCCGATTGCAGAAAGGTCAGCGGTTTGCCTTCGACCTTCGCCTCCTTCGGCGGCGCGGCATTGGCGATCTTCCACGCCAGGTACAGCAGATACACGACGCTCAGCGCCATCAGGATCATGTAGGCCGGCGGCCAGAGGTCGAACACCTGCATCACCCCCAGCCCCACCAGGACTATCATGCAGGGAAACCCCAAGGTGATCCCCAGCATGTGCGGCACTGTCCGGCGAAACCCGAAATTGGCGCCCGAGGCCATCAGCATCAGGTTATTCGGCCCCGGCGTGATCACCGTGGCAAGGGCGAACCCGGTGAGAAGGAAAAGCAGTTCGAGTGTCATGGACGCAACCATATGGCGGAAACTGCGCAGTGAAATTGCGTTTGTTTGCGTCCGAAGTGAAATTGTGCAATTCATGCGCGTCATGGACAAGATTAACGACAAGATATTGCAAGAACTTCAGCGCGACGGTCGCATCAGCAATCTCGACCTAGCAGAACGCGTCGGACTGTCGCCCTCGGCCTGTCTGCGCCGTGTGCAGGATCTTGAGCGCCGCGGCATCATCACCGGGTTCCGCGCCGTTCTGGACCGTTCCAAGCTGGGCGTCGGTTTCGTCGCCTACGCCACGATCGGCCTCAACGCCCACACCAAGGCCAGCCAGGTCGCCTTCGAGCGCGCCATGGCCATCGCCCCCGAAGTGGTGGAGTGTCACAACATCACCGGCTCGGTCGAATACCTGCTGCGGATCGAGGTGGCCGACCTGCCCGCCTACAAGTCCTTTCATACCGACGTCATCGGGACCCTGCCGCAGGTCAACGCCATCACCTCCTTCGTGGTGATGGGCTCGCCCAAGGACATGCGGGCGTGAAACGAAAAACGCCCGGCGCATCGGCCGGGCGTCTCTGTCATGGCGCTGGCGTCAGACGCGCCCTTTCCAGGGCACCAGCCATTTCTCCAGGATACGGATGCCCACGTCGATCAGGAACCCGATGATCCCGATCAGGATGATCCCGACGATGACGATATCCGTCAGCTGGAACTTCGACGCGACCATGATCATCATCCCAAGTCCCCGTTCGGCAGCCACCAGTTCGGCGGCCACGACCGTGCCCCAGCAGACCCCCATCGCCACGCGGGCACCGGTGAAGATCTCCGGCAGGCTGTTGGGAATGATCACCTTGGTCAGCACCTGCATCTTGCTGGCACCCAGCGAGTAGGCCGCGTGGACCTTGGAAATCGCCACGCCGGACACACCGGCCCGTGCCGCGATCGCCATGATCCAGAGCGCCGCCAGGAACAGCAGGATCACCTTGGACTGCTCTCCGATACCGAACCAGATGATCATCAGCGGGATCAGCGCCAGCGGCGGCACCGGCCGCATGAATTCGACGATCGGGTCGAACCAGCCGCGCGCCCAGTTGGTCAGGCCCATGGCATAGCCCAGCGGAATCCCCACCAGCGCGCCGAAGAAGAAGCCCAGCAAGACCCGTTGCAGCGAAATCCACGTATGCTGCCAAAGGGTATAGTTGCGGTACCCTTCCTCGTTCAGCTCGAAGAATCGCTCCACCGTCACCTCGGGGGCGGGCAGGTACAACCGCTGCATCCGGTTGCCGGTCGAGGGCGAGAAGGTCGGCGTGCCCTTGTCGGTCAGCCCCACCGTGCCCTCTGGCAGCCGTATCATCTCACCGGCCTGCACCTCGGTCCCGTTGAGCGCGGTGATGACCGCATCCTCGGACCGGCCCAGCTCGTCATTGCCCAGAACGTTGATCACCTTGTAGCCGTAGCGCGGCACCACGACGCTGTCGTTCTTGGCAAACCCCTCGCCCGGCTCCACCTCGGGCGCCGCCGGGATACGCCCCGGGTTGCCCTCGGCGTCCACGGTCTGGCTGATATCCTCGCGGTAGACCAGCACGGTCACCTCGGCTTCATCCGCCCGCCCGTCCGGCAGGGTGGAGGTATAGGTGAACGTCACCTCCCCCAGATAGGGCGACGAGGCCTGCGGCAGCGGCAGGCTCGAGTTGGTAAAGGCCACCCACAGCAGGAAGATCGTGATCACCGACAATACGCTGGCCGCCCGGTTCGGGCGCACGGCGCTTTCGTCACCGAAGGTCACGGTCTTCAGCGCGGTATAGTCGATCCGTGCAAAGAACGCCCGATACAGCGCCGAGACCGCGAGATAGGCAATGAAAAACGCGCCCACATAGAGCGCGAGAACGATGAACCCGGTCATGCGCTTTCCTCCACCCGGCCCATGATCTCTTCTTCCATGTTCCAGATCATCTCGAGGATTTCCTCACGCCGCTCACTGAACTCGGGGTGCTTCTTCACCTCGCGCAGGTCCTTGCCCACGCCGAGGTCGGCAAAGGGCAGGCGGTATTCCTTGTGGATACGCCCCGGCCGCGGCGCCATCACCAGAAGGCGCTCGCCCAAGAGAAGCGCCTCTTCCACCGAGTGGGTAATCAGGATGATCGTCTTGCCCGTCTCCTTCCAGAGCTTCAGCACCAGCCCCTGCATCTTTTCGCGGGTCAGCGCGTCGAGCGCCCCCAAGGGTTCGTCCATCAGGATCACGTCGGGATCGTTGGCCAGGCAGCGGGCAAGCGCCACGCGCTGCTGCATCCCGCCGGACAATTCGTAAATCGCCTTTTCCTTGAAGTCCTTCAGGCCCACTACGTCCAACAGGTGATTGACGGTCGGTGTGTAGGTTTTCTTGCTTTCGCCCTTCATCCGGGGGCCGAAACTGACGTTGTCGCGCACGCTCATCCATTCGAACAGCGCGCCTTGCTGGAAAACCATGCCGCGTTCGGCGTTCGGCCCCGTGACCTTGTGGTCGTTCAGCGTGATCTTGCCCTCGGTCGGCGCAAGAAATCCCGCGACGATATTCAAAAGCGTGGTTTTGCCACAGCCGGACGGCCCCAGCACGCTCAACAATTCACCGCTCTGCAACTCTAGCGAGACGTCCTTGAGCGCCTGCACATGACCACCATTCGGCAAATCGAAGCGCATGGAAATATTGTCGATCTTTAATGTCGACATGCCTGCCCCCTTCCGTTTTCGGATTTTTGGTGTGGTGCGGACCCGCGGACCGGCGCGCGGCCCGCGGGTGTCTTGCGCAAAGCGTTATTGCGCGGCCGCTTCCAGCGGGCCGGTGTTCACGTTCGTCTCGTAAGAGGCTTTCGCCGCGTCGATCGAGCCGGACTCCACGAAAACGTCCGCGACGCCCTTCATGAACTCCTGCGCGCCGCCGCCCAGCCATTTCTCTGTCAGTTGCTCGTCCACCGGAGGAAAGACGAAGGTCTCGATGGTGGCCATCGTGTCTTCCTCCGACATGCCCGCGTCCTCGGCGATCACCGGCAGCATCTTCTCGTGGTTGGCCTCGTCCGCCCACATGGCGTTGGCCTCCGCCGTCACCTTGAGGAAGTTCGACACCACGTCCGGGTTTTCGGCGATGAACGACGCCGGGCCCGAGGTCACGTCGAACACCAGGATGCCCAGTTCCTCCTTCTCGGCGCCGGTCAACAGCACGTTGCCGCTTTCCTTCATGCGGCGCAGCGCACCGCCCCAGCCGCACGCCATGTCGACGGCGCCCTGCGCCAGCGCGGCCTGCCCTTCGGCGGGGGCCATATCGACCACCGTCAGGCTGTCCAGCGACACGCCGAAATGGTCCATCTGCTTCAGGAACCCGTAATGCGCCGCGGTGCCCAGCGGCACGGCGACCTTCTTGCCGGCCAGTTCGTCCGCGCTGTCCTTGTCGATTTCAAGCGCCGCCGACACGACGCAGTTGTCGTTGTCCGAATAGGACACGGCCACGTCGACGATCTGCAGGTCCTGGCCCGCGCTGGTGGCCACCACGAAGGGCGGCACGCCCTGGCTCACCACCAGCTGCACATCACCCGACGCCATCGCCGCGCTCATCGCGGTGCCGGTGTCGAAGCTGACCCAGTTCACGGTCATGCCCAGCGCCTCGTCATACATGCCTTCGGCCTTGGCGTACTGGAACGGCATCGGCCATTCGAGGAAATAGCCGACCGTGATTTCCTGCGCCGAAGCGGAGGCACCGGCCATAAGCGCCGCGCCGGTGGTGGCCGCCATGAGTTTTGACTTGAGTGTCATTTTTCTTTGTCTCCCTGGAGTGTCATTTCTTATTTGCGCCATCTTTGCGGGGCGTGCAGCATGGTGCCGCAACGCTGCCCCCGATGGCAGATGCGGCCTCATCCGAGCCGAATTTACGATTCCGATCAATGATTTTGTCTGGCTGACAGGGCTTCTTCCACCTTTCTGAACCGAAGTTTCGGAAAAACCGTCTCAGAAATCAGCAGAATAGCCACAATTTAACCCTACTGCTGGGCATCGGCGGCATTCCCTGGACTTAATTATTGAACCAGCCTGGCCCTATCGACAGACGCGGTTTCGAGGCTGATTATACGGCAATCGCACCGATGTGCACTCATCCGCCCCCGGCCACTGTGCCGGGCCTGACCCGATGGAGTTTCCGATGGATGGCAACCTGCTGAATGATATCGACAAAGTCGTGGACGCCGACCGCGCCCATGTCTGGCACCACCTGATTCAACATCAGCCGTTCCAGACCGGTGCCCCCAAGATCATCGTCGAGGGCAAGGGCATGCGCGTCTGGGACCAGTACGGCAAGGAACATATCGACGCCGTCTCCGGCGGGGTCTGGACCGTCAACGTGGGCTATGGCCGCGAGCGCATCGCCAACGCCATTCGCGACCAGCTGATCAAGCTGCCCTATTTCGCGGGCTCCGCGGGCTCGATCCCCGGCGCGATGTTTTCGGAAAAGCTGATTTCCAAGATGCCGGGCATGAGCCGGGTTTATTTCACCAATTCCGGCTCCGAGGCGAACGAGAAAGCCTTCAAGATGGTCCGCCAGATCGCGCACAAGCGCTATGGCGGCAAGAAATACAAGATTCTCTACCGCGAGCGCGACTATCACGGCTCGACCATCGGCACCATGTCGGCGGGCGGCCAGGACGAGCGCAACGCGCAATACGGCCCCTTCGCACCCGGTTTCGTGCGCGTGCCGCACTGCCTTGAATACCGCGCCCAATGGGACCTGACGGGCGAGGATTACGGCATCGCCGCGGCCAACGCGATCGAGGAAGTCATTCTCGCCGAAGGCCCCGACACGGTCGGCGCCCTTTGCCTTGAGCCGGTCACCGCCGGCGGCGGCGTCATCACCCCGCCTGAAGGCTACTGGCCCCGCGTGCAGGAGATCTGCCGCAAGTACGACATCCTGCTGCATATCGACGAGGTCGTCTGCGGCGTGGGCCGCACCGGCACCCAATGGTTCGGCTACCAGCATTACGGGATCGAGCCCGATTTCGTGACCATGGCCAAGGGCGTCGCCTCCGGCTATGCCGCCATCGCCTGCTGCGTGACCAACGAAAAGGTCTTCGACATGTTCAAGGACGACGTCGAGGACCCCCTCAACTACTTCCGCGACATCTCGACCTTCGGCGGCTGCACCGCCGGCCCCGCCGCGGCGCTGGAAAACGTCGCCATCATCGAGGAAGAAGGCCTGCTCGAGAACACCACGAAGATGGGCGACTACATGACGGACCAGCTGAACGCGCTGGCCGATAGGCACGCCGTCATCGGGCAGGTCCGCGGCAAGGGTCTCTTCCTCGGGGCCGAGCTAGTCTCGGACCGCACCAGCAAGGAGCCTGTGCCCGAGAAACAGGCGCAGGCCGTCGTCGCCGACTGCATGGCACAAGGCACGATCATCGGCGTGACCAACCGCTCGATCCCGGGCTTCAACAACACGCTCTGCTTCTCCCCCGCGCTCATTTCGACCAAGGACGACATCGACCAGATCGTCGCCTCGGTGGACGAGGCCCTGGGCCGCGTCTTCGGCTGAAGCCACCGCCCGAAACGCAAGTGCCCCGCCGGTCCATCCGGCGGGGCCACTCAATTCAACGCCGGATTATTCGACGAATAATCTTTGCCGGCGTCAGACCGCGTTGGGCAGGATCACGATCTCCACCCGGCGGTTCTGCGCCTTGCCGTCCTCGGTCAGGTTCGACGCCACCGGCACGTCCTCGCCCCGGCCGAACGCATCGATCCGGCTGAACGCCACGCCGCCGTTCATCAGCACGTCCGCCACGGCATTGGCTCGCCGCTCGGACAGGGCTTGGTTATGCTCGGCCCCGCCGGAATTGTCCGTATGGCCCACGATCTGCACGCGGCTGTCGGGGTAATTCTGCAGGTTCTGTGCCACCGCAGCCAGATCGCTGCGCAGCCCCGGCCGCACCGTCGCGCTGTCCACGTCGAAAAGGATGTCCTGCGGCAACGTCACGATCAGACGGTCGCCGGTGTTCTGGATATCGACGTTGTTATTGCCGATGTTGTTGCGCAGCTCTGCTTCCTGCCGGTCCAGCATGTTGCCCGCGACAGCGCCGCCCGCCGCGCCGACCGCACCGCCGATCAGCGCGCCCTTGACCTTCTTGTCGGCCACCAGCGCTCCCGCGCCCGCTCCGATCAGCCCGCCCAGCAACGCGCCCTGCTTGGCCTTCTGGTTCCGGTCGACGGCGGTGTCGTCCAGGTAAGACGGGCTGGTGCAGGCGGTGGCGCCCATCAGCGAAAGGCCCGCAAAAAGAGTGACGGTTTTGTGTGAAATGCTCATCCTGATGCCTCATGTTTCAAATGCCCGTTTGCCGGGTCTGAAGATGATTCTAAGCAATTTGTGTCCAAGGCCCAAGCGATTTCTGCGGGGAAACCGGCGATGATCCGCGCAAAACCGTCAGGCCGACCGCCACGGGGCCGTCAGGAAATGCACATTCTGGCCCATTCTCTGCGCCAAAAAGGGGCTCACCCCGCCTCGGCCCGCGCACTTTCCCACGCCAGGATCGCCCGTTTCACCGGCAGGCCCCAGTGGTACCCGCCAAGTCCGCCCGATTTGCGCAGCGCCCTGTGGCACGGGATCAGGAAACTGACCGGGTTGCGCCCCACCGCCGTGCCAACGGCGCGTACGGCCCGCGGATTGCCGATGGACTGCGCGATTTCCGAATAGGTCGTCACATGGCCCGAGGGGATCTGCATCAGCGCCTCCCACACCTTGATCTGAAAGGGCGCACCGATCATGTAAAGCGGCACTTTCTCGCCCTGTTGATCGCCCGCGCCGAAGGCTTGCAACACCCAAGGGCGCAACATCATCGGGTCCTCGACGAAGTCGGCGTTGGGCCAACGAGAGATCAAGTCCTCCATCGCCGCCTCTTCGCCGGTCTCGCTGGCGAACCCGATCCCGCAGATGCCTTTTTCTGTGCCCATCACCAGTGCCAGGCCGAACGGGCTGTCGAACCACCCCCAGAAGATCTTCATCCCCGCACCCCGCCGCGCGAACTCGCCGGGGCTCATCGCTTCCCACCGCAGGAAAAGGTCGTGCAGCCGCCCCGACCCCGACAGACCTAGCTCATGCGCGGTATCCAGCGTGGTGAACCGCTCGGCCAGCAGGTCCTTGGCCTGGCCCAGCGCCAGGTATTGCTGATACCGCTTCGGGCTGACGCCCACCCATTGCGTAAAGAGGCGCTGGAAATGCGCCGGGCTCATGTTCATCTCGCCGGCCAGATCCGACAGGCGCACACCGGGCCCGCCCGCGTCGATCAGGTCGATCGCCCTGCGCATGACGTTGAAATGATACCCGTCGCGGATTTCGGTGTTGATCCCGGCAGTCATGTGACGTCTCCATTCGATGCAGGGAATGTACGCGCACGCCCCGATCACCGCGACCCGAATGTTGCGCATCCGCACCAAAGCGGGCACAAGGACTGTCATGGCCAAGCAACTCGACTACCAGACAATCCGCGAGATATTCACCCGGTTTCAGGCCGCCTCCGCCGAACCCAAGGGCGAACTCGACCACGTGAACGCCTATACGCTTCTGGTCGCCGTGGCCCTTTCGGCGCAGGCGACCGATGCCGGGGTAAACCGCGCCACGCGCGAGCTCTTCAAGATCGCCGACACCCCGGAAAAGATGCTGGATCTCGGCGAGGAAGAGCTGATCGAGCACATCAAGACGATCGGCCTTTACCGCAACAAGGCCAAGAACGTGATGAAACTGTCGCGCATGCTGATCGACAAGTTCGACGGCGAGGTGCCCAACTCCCGCGCCGCCCTCCAATCGCTGCCGGGCGTCGGACGCAAGACCGCCAACGTGGTACTGAACATGTGGTGGAGCTATCCCGCGCAAGCGGTCGATACCCACATCTTCCGCGTCGGCAACCGCACGGGGATCGCCCCTGGCAAGGACGTGGACGCCGTCGAACGTGCCATCGAGGACAACGTGCCGGTGGATTTCCAGCAGCACGCCCACCACTGGCTCATCCTGCACGGTCGCTACCACTGCAAGGCCCGCGCCCCGATGTGCCAGACCTGTATCATCCGTGACCTGTGCCAATTCGAGGAAAAAAGACTTTGACCAAATACCAGGCCGTCGGCATCGGCAACGCCGTCGTCGACGTGATCTCGCAAGCCGACGACGCCTTCCTGTCCCGCATGGGCATCGAGAAAGGCATCATGCAGCTGATCGAACAGGATCGGGCCGAACACCTGTACGAGAACATGCAGAACCGCACTCAGATGGCGGGCGGCTCGGTCGCCAACACCATCGCGGGGCTGGGGGCGCTGGGTCTTTCGACCGCCTTCATCGGCCGGGTCTCGGACGATGCGCTGGGCCATGACTACGCCCGCGAAATGGCGGATGCCGGTGCCGATTTCGTCAACGCGCCCGCCAGCAACGGCGAACTGCCCACGTCACGCTCGATGATCTTCGTGTCGCCCGATGGCGAGCGGTCGATGAACACCTATCTCGGCATCTCGACCGAACTTGGCCCCGACGACGTGGACGATACGGTCGCCGGCGGCGCCGGCCTGCTTTTTCTCGAGGGCTATCTCTTCGACAAGGACAAGGGCAAGGCGGCCTTCCTCGCCGCCGCCCGCGCCTGCCGCGAGGCGGGGGGCATGGCCGGCATCACCCTGTCGGACCCGTTCTGCGTCGACCGGCACCGCGCCGATTTCCGCAGGCTGGTGACCGAGCTCGACTATGTCATCGGCAACGAGCACGAATGGTGTGCGCTCTATGAGACCGAAGACCTCGGTGCCGCGCTGGAACAGGCCGCGGCCGAAAGCGGCCTGATCGTCTGCACCCGCTCGGGCCATGACGTGGTGATCGTCAGGGGCGAAGAGAGCGTGACAGTCCCCGTCGATGAGGTCACACCCGTTGACACCACCGGCGCCGGCGACCAGTTCGCCGCCGGGTTCCTCTACGGGCTGGCCACCGGCGCCTCGCTGGACGTGGCGGGCCGCATGGGGTGCATCGCCGGGGCCGAAGTGATCAGTCATTATGGCGCGCGGCCCGACGCCGATGTAAAGGCGCTCTTCAAAGCAGAAGGGCTGATCTGACCGGGGCCATTTTCTTTCTAAGAAAATGGCTCGGAAAATGAGATTTTCCGCTGCGGTCCCGACGGACAGCGCAATCGTCACGCGGCCGTAGGAAAGGCCGGCGTCGGCCATCCGTGTATCTGAATCTTCGGGCTCGTCATCTCTTTGACGGCCGGAGGAAGCGTCACGCCGCCAAACGCCCGAGGAGGAGGCACGACGACGAGACAAGACAGCGTGCGCGGACCGCGCACTCCGCCTACTCGCCCAGCTTGGCGTGCACCTCGTCCAGGTCGATCTCACCGATGGGCATCTTGTTCGACGGATCGTCGAAATCGTATTTGAACAGCTCGAAATCCCGGTGATAGATCTCTTTCACCAGGTGCATCGACAGGTCGTCGAAATAATCCTCGACCGGGTGCGCCCGTTTCGGCCCGTGCCCCTCGCTCTCGTTGAAACGCGGGATCTTTTTCAGGTCCACCTCTTTCGGCGTCTTGGTCGCCTTCAGGACATCCGCCATCCCGGCGTTGAACTCTTCCGTCCAGAAGATCTTGTCATAGGTGCCGCCATTCACGATAAAGGTCGACACGTGCCCCGACATCGACGACCAGTGGATGTCCGGCTCCATCGGCCGTTTCCAGCGAATGGTGTCGCGCGCGAACAGCAGGAACCGCCGGAAGCTCTTGATCTGGTCGAACTCCTGCTTTCCATCCTCGCCGCCCACCTCGATGCCGTATTTCTGGATCAACAGCGGCACCAGCTTGCCGCGATACCGTTTGCCGTTGCGCTGGATGCCGCAGATCTTGTCGAAGAACGACGACAGGATGCGGGTATAGGGGTTGCGCACGCAGGTAAACGCATAGGATGTGTGGGTGCGCACATTGGCCTTGATCAGCGGCTGACTCTCGTCGCGGGCCCACTTGTGCAACCCGTCGGTCGCGTCGTGGATATCGCCGTCGAAGAACTCCCCGTGGTCGGAAAAATACATGATCTGCCCGATGGTCGAGCAGGCGCATTTCGGCACCACGCGATAGACCATGCTCTCGCTTTCCGTCATCCATGTACCGGGAAAGCCCATTTACCTGCCTCCATGCCCGTCGCTTTGGTTTTTCTCGGGTCAATTCGTATTTAACCCGTTAAAAAAACCAAAGAAAGCCTGTTTATTCAACGGCTGTTCATCTCTATCACTATAAGCAATCGACGAAAGAGCAGGTCAATCGCTTCGCCCATGGCCAGGATCGCCTTCATTCTTCTGTGCCACAAGGACCCCGATGCGATCATCGGACAGGCCAACATGCTGACGGCCGCCGGCGATTACATGTCGATCCACTTCGACGCCCGCGCCCAGCCCGAGCATTACCGCAAGATCCGCGAGGCGCTGAAGGGTAATCCCAACGTCTCGTTCGCCCGTAAGCGGATCAGGTGCGGCTGGGGCGAGTGGTCGCTTGTGCAGGCCACGCTCCACGCGATCGAGGCCGCGGTCGACGCGTTCCCCCGCGCCACGCATTTCTACATGCTCTCCGGCGACTGCGCCGCGATCAAGTCGGCCCGCTATGCCCACGATTTCCTCGACGCCCATGATGTCGATTACATCGAAAGCTTCGACTACTTCTCGTCAGACTGGATCAAGACCGGCATGAAGGAAGAGCGGTTGATCTACCGCCATTTCTTCAACGAACGGACCCACAAATGGCTGTTCTACACCTCCTTCAACCTCCAAAGAAAGCTTCGCCTCACGCGTGAGATCCCCGCCGATCTGCAGATCCAGATCGGCAGCCAGTGGTGGTGCCTGCGCCGCCGCACCATCGAGTGGATTCTCGATTTCACCCGCAAGCGCCGCGACGTGATGCGTTTTTTCCGCACCACCTGGATCCCCGACGAGACCTTCTTTCAGACCCTCGTGCGCCATCTCGTCCCGGAAAACGAGATCCGCACCCGCACGCTGACCTTCCTGATGTTCACCGATTACGGGATGCCCGTCACGTTCTACAACGATCATTACGACCTGCTGCTCAGCCAGGACGCCCTTTTCGCCCGCAAGATCAGTCCCGAAGCGACCGAGCTCAAGACCCGCCTCGGCGCGCTCTACGCCGACGAAAACGCCCGCTTCAACATCTCCGACGAGGGGCGCAGCCTGTTCAAGTTCCTCACCGGCCGGGGCCGCATCGGCCGCCGCTTCGCCCTGCGCTTCTGGGAAACAGAAAGCACGCTGGGCCGCGAACGCGAATTGATGATCATCATCTGCAAGAAATGGCACGTCGCCAAGCGCATGATCGACAAGATCCGCCAGGTCACCAACGTGCCGGCCATCGAGTACCTCTTCAACGAGGAAAACACCCACCTGCCCGATCTGGGCGGCATCCAGGCGACGCTGGGCAAACGCACCCGCCACCGCCGTGCGCTGATGCGGATGCTGTTCGATTACTTCGAAACCGACCGCCTGATCGTCTGCATGGACCCCGGCAATATCGACCTGCTCGAGGATTTCTGCAACGACCGCTCCACCACCAAGCTTCTGGAAATCCAGTGTGAATTTTCCGATGCCTACCTGGTGGGCCACGCCCGCCGCGTCGGGCTGGCCGGAACCCAGACCCCCAAGGAAACGCTGGAACGCCTGCTGCCCACGATCCGCGGCGACATTAATTTCGAATCCGACCGAATCCGCGACGCGGAGTTCGAGAATCACCGCATCATGAAACAGTCCAGCGATCCCGAGGATAACGCCCACCTCATCGCGCGCTTCCTTGATATCGCGCCCGACAAGGCGCTAGAGATTGCCAGAACCGATCACCTTTATGCCGACTGAGGCCGAACATCATGTCCTTTGCCTATGACGACCAGAACATTTTCGCCAAGATCATCCGCGGCGAGATCCCCAACGACACCGTGCTGGAGACAGAGCACACGCTGGCCTTCAACGACATCCAGCCGCAGGCCCCGGTGCACGTGCTGGTGATCCCCAAGGGGCCATACGTCTGCCACGATCATTTCGCCGCCGAGGCGTCCGAGGCCGAACTGGTCGATTTCATGCGCGTCACCGCGCAGGTCTGTGCCATGACCGGCGTCTCGCCGGGCGACGGGAAACCGGGCTACCGCACCATCTCCAACGCGGGCGAGGCCGGCGTGCAGGAAGTGCCGCATTACCACCTTCACATCCTGGGCGGTCGTGGTCTCGGGCGGATGCTGGCCAAGGCCGAAAACTGACCTCGGACGCATCTTGCGCCCGACTGCGCCCTGCTCCATATCCAGCGCCATGAGCCAGTCCACCCAGACCCAATCGCGATCCCTGCGCGCCCGAGTCGAAGCCCTCGTCAGCCGGAAGAGCTTCCAGAATTTCATCCTCGGGGTGATCCTCTTCAACGCCGCGGTTCTGGGTCTGGAAACGTCAGACCGGGCGATGCAGGCCGCCGGCCCGCTGATCGTCATGCTCGACAAGGTGTGCCTCGCGATCTTCGTGGTCGAGATTGGGCTGAAGCTCTTTGCCCGCGGAGCCGCCTTCTTCCGCAACGGCTGGAGCGTCTTCGACTTCGTGATCGTTGGCATCTCGCTCATTCCAGCCGCGCAGGGACTGTCGGTTCTGCGCGCCCTGCGTATCCTGCGGCTGCTGCGGATATTGTCGGTCACGCCGTCCCTGCGCCGCGTGGTCGAGGGGCTGATGAACGCCCTGCCCGGCATGGGGTCGGTCTTTCTGTTGATGGGCATCCTGTTCTACATCGGCTCGGTCATGGCGACCAAGCTGTTCGGAGGCGGCTGCCCGGCTTGCACGCCCGAAGAGGCCGCGCTCTTTGACCAGTGGTTCGGCACCATCGGCCGCTCGGGCTATTCCCTGTTTCAGATCATGACGCTGGAATCGTGGTCCATGGGCATCGTCCGCCCGGTGATGGAGGTCTATCCCTACGCGTGGATGTTCTTCGTGCCCTTCATCCTCGTCACGACATTCGCCGTGGTAAACCTCGTCGTCGGTCTCATCGTGAACTCGATGCAGGACGCCCACAACCTCGAGGCCAACGAGCGTACCGACGACTACCGCGAAGAGGTGCTGCAACGCTTGCGCGCCATCGAGAAACGGCTTTCGGACAAATAGGCGCCTAGCGCGATCGCGTGAGTTCCAAAAACACCTCTTCCAGGTCCGCCTGCTCGGTCCGCACGTCCCGGATGCGCATCCCCGAGGCCCGCACCGCCTCCAGCACCGCCTCGGCCGACATCTTGGTCGAGCGATAGCTGATCGCCACCTGCCCGCCGGGCCGCGTCTCCACCGTCAGCCCATCGCCCTCGGGCAGCGCCACCGGGTCGGCCTCGGGCTCGATCACCATCGTCCGGCGGTCCATCTGGCGCAGCAGATGCGCCGTACTGTCCCGTGCCACGACCGCGCCTTCGTTGATGATGGCGATCTCGTCGCACATCTCCTCGGCTTCCTCCAGGTAATGCGTGGTCAGGATGATCGTCATCCCCTGTTCGTTCAGCTTGCGCACGTTCTGCCACAGCATCTGACGCAGCTCGATATCCACGCCAGCCGTCGGCTCGTCCAGCACCAGGATATGCGGGTGATGCACCAACGCCTTGGCCAACAGCAGCCGCCGCCGCATCCCCCCCGACAGCGTCCGCGCATAGGCCTCGGCCTTGTCGCTCAGCCCCACCAGTTCCAGTATCTCGTCACTGCGCCGGTCCTTCTTGGGCACGCCGTAAAGGCCCGCCTGAACCTCAAGCGCCGCGCGCGGCGCAAAGAACGGATCCAGGTTCAACTCCTGCGGCATCACGCCGATCGACGCCCGGCTCTGCCGCGGGTTCACGTCCTGGTCGAAGCCCCAGATCTTCACCTGCCCCTTGGTCTTGGTCACCAGCCCGGCCAGGATGTTGATCAGCGTCGATTTGCCCGCACCATTGGGCCCCAGCAGGCCAAAGACCGACCCCTTGGGCACGTCAAGATCCACCCCCGTCAGCGCCGGTTTGGACATGCCGTGCCTGCCACCGCCATAGACCTTCTCCAGGCCTCTCACTTCGATTGCATTTGTCGGCATGGCGGCTCTTGTCCCCAGGATATCTCGGCTATAGTCTCCCCGGACCTACTTGCAGCCAAAAGGAACGCCGTCAATGGTGACCCAAGCCCCCGAAACCCGCATCGTCGACAGCTACCGCGTGGCCTGTGATGGCGGCGAAGCGGCCCTGGGACATCCGCGCGTATGGCTGACCATCCCGCGGGACATCGGTTTCGTCGAATGCCCCTATTGCGACGCCAAGCTGGTGCACCGCGATTTCGAGGGCAAGGTCTGAGCCACGTATTCCGGACTGCCGGCAAGGCCGTCGTCCACGTCACGCTCGGGCTCGTCGCGCTAATTTTCCTCTATTTCCTTGCCGCCGTTCCGGGTGCCTTGATCCCTGGCCCACTCTCACCGGTACCGGCCGACGACGACCCCACGGTCGAGATACGTCTCGTGGCCGGACCGATCCACTACGACTTTCTTCTGCCACTGACACCCCGCACGCGGTCCCGGTTCTTTCACCTCGAACAGGCCGGCCTGCCCCTCGGTGACCCTCGGGCCGAATGGCTGGCGATCGGCTGGGGCAGCCGCGCGTTCTACACACACCAAGGCCCCTATCGCGTTGTCCCCGCCGCCACGCTCTGGCGCGCCGTCACCGGCGATGACGCGGTTCTGCGCGCGGACGTGATCGGGCCGCTGCCGGTTGAATTCGACAGCCCGGTCCTGACGATAACCCCGGCGCAGTACTCCGCGCTGCTGAACGCGATCCTGAAACAGCTGAAACTGAACGCTGACCACGGCGCCCTGCCTCTCCCGGCCCCCGGCTTCACCGACTCCGACTTGTTCTTTGCAGCAAAAGGCCGCTTCCACATCTTCCGCACCTGCAACACCTGGGTCTCCCGCACCCTGCGCCACGCCGGCATCCCCTTCGGCGCCTGGACCCCGACACCCTATGCCGTGACCCTCTCGCACCGCTGGTTCCATCCCGGCTGACGCCGGGCAAAAAGTCAGGCTGGAACTGCCATGGCGGGCGTGAGATACGTAACCCGACAGCAAGGAAAGGCGCGGCACATGGCATTCGGCAAGGGACATCACCTGCACCTGATCGACGGGTCGGCCTTCATCTTTCGCGCCTACCACGCCCTGCCGCCGCTGACACGCAAGTCCGACGGTCTGCCCATCGGCGCGGTCTCGGGCTTCTGCAACATGCTTCAGAAATATGTCGAGGACAGCACCGGCGCCGACGCGCCGACCCATGTCGCGGTGATCTTCGACAAGGGCAGCCACACCTTCCGCAACGACATGTACGCCGCGTACAAGGCCAACCGAGAGGAAATGCCCGAGGACCTGCGCCCGCAGATACCCCTCACCCGCCGCGCCACCGAGGCCTTCAACATCGCCTGCAAGGAGATGGAGGGCTACGAGGCCGACGACATCATCGCCACCCTTGCCGTCCAGGCCCGCGACGCCGGCGGGCGCGTCACCATCATAAGCTCCGACAAGGACCTGATGCAGCTTGTCGGCGGCGGCGTCGAAATGCTCGACGCGATGAAGAACCGCCGCATCGACCGCGAAGGGGTCGAGGAAAAATTCGGCGTTGGCCCCGAGCGCGTCGTCGACGTGCAGGCGCTCGCGGGCGACAGCGTCGACAACGTTCCCGGCGCCCCCGGCATTGGCATCAAGACCGCCGCCCTTCTGATAAACGAATTCGGCAGCCTCGAGGAACTTCTCGACCGCGCTGGCGAGATCAAGCAGCCCAAGCGCCGCGAGACCCTGATCGAAAAGCGCGAGCAGATCGAACTCAGCAAGAAGCTCGTGCAGCTCGACTGCGCCACCCCGCTTGATTTCACTCTCGAAGACCTCGATGTGCGCGACCCCGATCCCGACACGCTGCTGGCCTTCCTGACAGAGATGGAGTTCCGCACCCTTACCAAGCGCATCGCCGACGCGCTGGAGGTCGAGGCCCCCGCCATCCCCGAGCCCGCCGCGCCAGCAACAGGAGAAGACAGCGCCCCCGACTGGCCCGCCATCGACCCCTCGAAATACGAGCGTGTGTCGAACATGGACGCGCTGCAAACCTGGATCGAGCGCATCACCGCCCGCGGCTATGTCGCGATCGACACCGAGACGACCTCGCTCAACGAGATGCAGGCCGATCTTGTCGGCATCTGCCTCTCCATCGACCCGGGCGAAGCCTGCTATATCCCGCTGGGCCACAAGGACGGCAATGCCGACGACCTCTTCGGCTCCAATACGCTGCTCGACGGGCAGATCCCGATGCAACAGGCGCTCGACGCCCTGAAACCCGTGCTCGAGGATCCGTCGATCCTCAAGATCGGGCAGAACATGAAATACGACACCAAGATCCTGGCCCGCTGCGGCATCGCCATGGCGCCTATCGACGACACGATGCTCATGTCCTACGCGCTCTATTCCGGGATGCATGGGCACGGCATGGACACGCTCGCCGAACGCTACCTGTCGCATACCTGCATCCCCATCAAGGGCCTTCTGGGCACTGGCAAAGCCGCCATCACCTTCGACCGCGTGCCGATCGACGAGGCGGTAAAATACGCCGCCGAGGATGCCGACGTCACCCTGCGCCTCTGGCACAGCTTCAAGCCGCAGCTGCACCGCGCGAAGGTCACCACCGTCTACGAGACGCTCGAACGCCCGCTTGTTCCGGTGCTGGCACAGATGGAACGCAACGGCATCAAGGTCGACAAGAACACGCTGTCCCGCATGTCCGCCGCCTTCGCCCAGAAAATGGCCGGCCTCGAAGCTGAAATCCACGAGCTTGCGGGCGAAAAATTCAATGTCGGCTCCCCGGCGCAATTGGGCGACATCCTCTTCGACAAGATGGGGTTGCCGGGGGGCAAGCGTGGCAAGAATGGCAAGTATTCCACGCCTGCGGATGTGCTCGAGGATCTGGCCACCGAACACGACCTTGCCGCCCGCGTGATGGATTGGCGCCAGGTCAGCAAGCTGAAATCCACCTATACAGACGCGCTGCAAGACCATATCGACCCGGAAACTGCCCGCGTGCACACGTCCTACGTGCAAACCGGGGCCAGCACGGGCCGCCTCGCCTCGACCGATCCCAACTTGCAGAACATCCCAATCCGCACCGAGGAAGGCCGCCGCATCCGCGAGGCCTTCGTGGCCGAAGAGGGCAACACCCTCGTCGCCCTCGACTATAGTCAGATCGAGTTGCGTATCCTCGCCCATATCGCTGATATCCCCGCGCTCAAGGACGCCTTTCGCGACGGTCAGGACATTCACGCCATGACCGCAAGCGAGATGTTCGACGTCTCGATGGACGACATGACGCCCGAGATCCGCCGCCGCGCCAAGGCGATCAATTTCGGCGTGATCTACGGCATCTCCGGCTTCGGTCTCGCCCGCAACCTGCGCATTCCCCGCGCCGACGCGCAGGCCTTCATCGACCGCTATTTCGAACGCTTCCCGGGCATCCGCACCTACATGGACGACACCGTCGCCTTCGCCAAGGAGCACGGGCACGTCCAGACCCTTTTCGGCCGCAAGATCCACACGCCCGAGATCGGCGCCAAGGGTCCCCGGGCCGGGTTCGCCCGCCGCGCCGCGATCAACGCGCCGATCCAGGGCACTGCCGCCGACATCATCCGCCGCGCGATGATTCGCATGCCCGACGCCATCGAAGGCCTGCCATGCAAAATGCTGCTCCAGGTCCACGACGAACTGCTGTTCGAGGTGACGACTGGTGACGAAGACAAGGTGATCGACGCCGCCCGTAAGGTGATGGAAGAGGCCGCCCGCCCGGCACTGCATCTTGACGTGCCGCTGGTGGTCGACGCCGGTTTCGGCATCAACTGGGCCGAAGCGCACTGAGACATGCAAAACGCCTGGGAACCAGGCACGCCGCTCCGGAATCATGCGCCCGCGCATTAGGGCGATTGCCGCGTCGGGAAAGCAGATTTTCAAAGGCGAATTGCAAAAGTAACACAGTTGCAACAGCGCAAAACCTGATGAAAATCGCGGAATCCCGCTCAAAAAGGCGTTTACGTGATAAAAATGCTGTCCTAGAAGCCATAGCAGCCGGAGATTCGCGTTTTTGCGCAAGCTCTTGTGTTGACAACAAATCGCGTTCAAACACAGTATCGGGCGCGTGACATGGAAGGAATTTGTTCACATGAAAAACAAGATCGCAATGATTGCTGCTCTCATCGCAACCGTCGGCCTGGCCGCCTGTGCACAGCAACAACAAGAAGAAGTCGTGGTTCCGGTTGAGCCTGAGCCCGTAACGACGAAGTACTAATCTTCGACGTCTTCCCGGGTCGGGGCATGGCACCTTCGGGTGCCCACTTCGACCCGGGATACCCATCTTCATGACCGAAACGACCAATCCGCCTGATGCTCCGCGCATCGGGTTTTTTTGCGCCTTGTAACGTCGCGAATTCCGCCTGCGCTCACTCCGCTGGCAGGTCTTCTGATGGAATCATCGGAAAGAACACCCCGTCCGACCGCACCCCGAACCAGCCATCCTCGTGCACGCCCAATTCCACCAGCCGGTAGAACGACTTGCGGTCGATAAGCGCCTCAAGCCCCGCCCTCACGTGCAGATAAGGTGACGGCTCTCCCGTGTCGGGGTCACGCTCCACGCGAATGGGGTTGTCCGCCCCCGCCAGCACGTGGTCCTCCACATTCGTCACGAAGACCAGCATCTGCGCCGCTCCTTCGCCTTCCGCCTCGAAATCCACCGCCACGAACGGCGCGTCCTCCACCACGATGCCGACCTTTTCCACCGGCGTGACAAGGAAATAGCGATCGCCCTCCTTCTTCAGGATGGTCGAGAACAGCCGCACAAGGCCCTGCCGCTGGATCACCGTGCCTTCGTGGTACCATGTCCCATCCCGCGCGATCCGCATATCGATCTCGCCGGTAAACTCCGGGTTCCACAGGTGCACGGGTGGCAGGCCCTTGCCGCCTTCCCTGCGTGCCGTTTCGGCAAGGCTTTCCGCTGACGGGGTTGTGACCGATTTATTGCTCATTGCTTTTGCCATTTTGCTTGTGCGCGATACACTCTACCCAAGCGATATAGCCCATACCGGAGTTTTGCCATGACCGACGACGCCGACCTGCTGGCCGGGATCGAAGCCCTCGAAGACAAGCTGGCCCAGGCCCGCGCCTCGATCACCCGCCGCTTCATCGGGCAGGAACGGGTCGTCGACCTGTCGCTCTCGGCGCTGCTCTGCGGCGGGCATGGCCTGCTGGTGGGCCTGCCCGGCCTCGGCAAGACCCGTCTGGTCGAAACGCTCAGCGTCGTCATGGGCCTCGATTCGAACCGGGTTCAGTTCACGCCCGACCTGATGCCCGCCGACATTCTGGGGTCCGAGGTGCTGGAAACCGGCGCCGACGGCACCCGCGCGTTCAAGTTCATTCCCGGTCCGATCTTCTGCCAGCTTCTGATGGCCGACGAGATCAACCGCGCCAGCCCCCGCACCCAGTCCGCGCTCTTGCAGGCGATGCAGGAACGCCAGGTTTCCGTCGCCGGCGAGGACCGCCCGCTGACCCCGCCCTTCCACGTGCTGGCAACGCAGAACCCCATCGAACAGGAAGGCACCTACCCCCTGCCCGAGGCCCAGCTTGACCGCTTCCTCGTACAGATCGACGTGCCCCATCCTGACCGCGACACCGAGCGCGCGATCCTGCTCGCCACCACCGGCGCGACCGAGGATGTGGCGCATCAGGTCTTCACCGCCGAGGACCTCATCGCCGCGCAGACCCTCCTGCGCCGGATGCCCGTGGGCGAGGCGGTAATGGAACAGATCATCGACCTTGTCCGCGCCTTCCGACCCGACGACGCCACATCCTCCGAAACGGTGCGCGAAAACGTCGCCTGGGGTCCCGGCCCCCGTGCCGCGCAGGCGCTTATGCTGACCGTCCGCGCCCGCGCCATGATCCAGGGCCGCCTTGCCCCTGATGCCGACGATATCGCGGCGATGGCGCAGCCCGTCCTGACCCACCGCATGGCGCTCAACTTCGCCGCCCGTGCGCGCGGTGAAAACCTCGACGACCTCATCGCCGCCACCGTCGCCCAAGTGACGAGGACCGAGGCCGCCGCTTGACCCAGATCGCCCCTCTTCGCGCCCGGTCCGAGGCCGAGGCCGCCCGCTTTCCCGCGCTTCTGGCGCGGGCAGAGCATCTGGCGGGGACCGTCCTGCTGGGCGAACACGGCCGCCGCCGTGCGGGCATGGGCGACGATTTCTGGCAATACCGCCCGGTTCAGGCCGGGGACGAACTGCGCCATATCGACTGGCGTCGCTCCGCTCGCTCGGACACGCAATTTTTGCGCCAGCGCGAATGGCAGATCGCCCAAAGCGTCACCCTCTGGGTCGACGGCGCCGCCTCCATGCGCTTCGCCTCCGATGACAGCCTGCCGCAAAAAGCCGACCGCGCCCGCCTGCTGTCTCTGGCCATCGCGATTCTACTCAACCGGGCGGGCGAGCGTATCGGCCTCTCGGGCGCCGACCTGCCCCCCCGCCGCGGCGACGCCCAGATCGAACGCCTCGCCATGGCGCTTGGTCAGGACGGCCCCGACGACTATGGCGCGCCCCAGACGACCGGGATGCTGTCGCACGGTCGCGCGCTCTTCCTGTCGGATTTCCTCGGTGATCTCGACCCGGTGCGCAACGCCCTGACCGCCGCCGCCGACCGCGGCGTGCGCGGCGTGCTCTACCAGATCCTCGACCCGGCCGAGGAAAGCTTTCCCTATCGCGGCCGCACCATCTTCGAATCGGTTGGCGGCACCATGGTGCACGAAACGCTCAAGGCGTCTGAACTGCGAGACCGCTACCTTGAACGCCTCGCCACCCGCAAGGACGCCCTGCGCCACCTCTGCGCCACCACCGGCTGGCTCTACGGCACGCACCACACCTCGGATTCCGCTCAATCCGCGCTCCTGTGGCTCTACAACGCGTTCGACGGGGGACACGGACGATGATGATCGGCCCCATCGGTTTCGCCACGCCCTGGCTTCTGGTGGCGCTGGCCGCGCTGCCCATCCTGTGGCTGATCCTGCGCGCCGTGCCGCCCGCGCCCATCCGCCGCCGTTTCCCGGGCGTGGCACTTCTTTTGGGCCTGCGCGATGACGACAGCGTCTCGGACCGCACGCCCTGGTGGCTTCTGCTCCTGCGGATGCTGGCCGTCGCCGCCGTCATCATCGGCCTCGCCGGTCCCATCCTCAACCCGCAGGACCAGGCCCAGGCCAATCGCACCGGCCCCATGCTGATCGTGCTCGATTCCAGCTGGGCCAGCGCCCGCGACTGGCCCGCACAGGAAGACCTGCTCGACTCCCTGCTGGCCGAGGCCGGGCGCAACGCCCGCCCCGTCGGCATCCTGCAACTTTCGGACCCCGAAACCCCGGTCTTCAGGTCCGCCGATTCCTGGCGGACCCGCCTCACCGGCCTGGCCCCTTCCGCATGGTCGCCCCGGCCCGACGCCTTCGAGGAAGCCGCCAC
This sequence comes from Roseovarius sp. MMSF_3350, assembly GCF_030733425.1. Classification (GTDB taxonomy): domain Bacteria; phylum Pseudomonadota; class Alphaproteobacteria; order Rhodobacterales; family Rhodobacteraceae; genus Roseovarius. The sequence continues at coordinate 250,119 of NZ_JASHIZ010000001.1, read as the reverse complement.
GCTCTTGGGCGAGGAAAACTTCGAAACCCGCTGGTTCTCCGACGGCCTTGCCCGCGAGGGCCGGCAGACCCTGCTTGACGCGCTTCAGGATCGTGGCCCCGTCACCATCCACGAAAGCGCCGTGCCGATCTACGCCCTGACCCCGGCTGTGGTCGAGGACGAGGCCCTGCGCCTCACCGCCACGCGCGCCGATCCCGGCCCCGCCCGCAACATCACGGTCGAGGCGCATGGCCGCGATCCCTCCGGCGCCCAGCGCCTTCTGGCGACACAGGACATGACGTTCGAGGCAGGCACCAAGGAAGCCACCACGCTCCTCTCCCTCCCCGCAGAACTCCGCGCCCGTCTCACCCGGTTCGAGATCGCCGGCCAGTCCCACGCCGGCGCCGTCACCCTGACCGACGACAGCCTCAAGCGCCGCGAGGTCGCCCTGATCGCCGGCCGCGAAGACCGCGAAGGCCTCGAACTGCTCTCCCCGCTCCACTACCTTGAACAGGCACTCGAACCCACCGCCGACCTGCTCGATGGCAGCCTTTCGGACATCCTGCCCGCCAACCCCGACGTCGTGGTGCTGGCCGATGTCGCCACGCTCTCGGGCGCCGAACAGGCCGACCTGCTCGACTGGACCGACCGCGGCGGCATGCTCCTGCGGTTCGCAGGCCCGCGCCTCGCCGCCTCGGACGTGTCGCGCAGCGACGAAGACCCGCTGATGCCCGTCCGCCTGCGCGCCGGGGGCCGCTCCGTCGGCGGCGCCATGAGCTGGGGCGAACCCAAGCAACTGGCGTCTTTCCCCGAATCCAGCCCCTTTTTCGGCCTCGACGTGCCGGACGACGTCACCGTCACCGCCCAGGTCATGGCCCAGCCCGACCCGACCCTCTCCGAGCGCGTCATCGCCCAGCTCAGCGACGGCACGCCGCTGGTGACCCGCAAGCGCATCGGCGCGGGCCAGGTCGTGCTGTTTCACGTCACCGCCAATGCCGAATGGTCCACCCTTCCGCTCTCGGGCCTCTTCGTGCAGATGCTCGAACGCCTCGCCATCTCCTCCAGCCTCGCCCTGCCCGATCTGGCCGAGCTTGAAGGCACCACCTGGCAACCGGTGCAGGTCCTCTCCGGCTTCGGTGTGCTTGAAGACGCCGGCAACCTGCCCGGTGTCGACGGCACCCGCTTTGTCGAGGATGCTCCCGGCCCAGATTTCCGCCCGGGCCTTTATGACGGCCCCGACCAGCGCCTCGCGCTCAACGTCCTGCCCGCAGGCGCCACGCTCACCCCGGTGACCTGGCCCGCCGACCTCTCTGTCGTCGGTCTCGAGCGCCCGCCCGAAACCGCCCTGGGCGGCTGGCTCCTGGCCGGGGCGCTGTTGCTGCTGATGGCCGATATCCTCGCCTCGCTGGCGCTTTCGGGCCGCCTCTTGCCCGCCCGCGCCACGATGTCCGCGCTGCTTCTGGCGCTCCTGCTCGGCCCGCAGGTGGCCGACGCCCAAGACGACACCATGACCGAGGCCGACGAAAAGGCCCTCATGGCCGCGTCCGAGGTCGTGCTCGGCCACATCATCACCGGCGACAGCAGTCTCGACAACGCCGCCCAGGCCGGCTTGCGCGGCCTTGGCGAAACCCTCTTCTTCCGCACCTCCGTGGAACCGGCAGACCCGGTCGGCGTGAACCTCGAAACCGACGAGCTTTCGGTCTACCCGTTCCTCTACTGGCCCATCTCGCCCGATCAGCCGATCCCGTCCGAAGAAGCCTACGTCAAGCTCAACGAGTACCTGCGCACCGGCGGCATGATCCTGTTCGACACGCGCGACGCCAATGTCGCGGGCTTCGGCGCCTCCTCCCCGGCGGGCCGCAAGCTGCAACGCCTCGCCCGCCCGCTCGACATCCCCCCGCTGGAACCCATCCCCGAGGACCACGTGCTCACCCGCACCTTCTACCTGCTGCAGGATTTCCCCGGCCGCCACACCGGCCGCTCCGTCTGGGTCGAATCCGCGCCAGCGGACGCCGAACAGGTCGAGGGCATGCCCTTCCGCAACCTCAACGACAACGTGACGCCCGTGGTGATCGGCGGCAATGACTGGGCCGCCGCCTGGGCCATGGACGAACGCGGCAATCCGCTCTTCCCCGTGGGCCGCGGCTTTGCCGGGGAACGCCAGCGCGAACTGGCCTACCGCTTCGGCGTCAATCTCGTGATGCACGTGCTGACCGGAAACTACAAATCCGACCAGGTGCACGTGCCCGCCCTTCTCGACAGGCTTGGCCAATGACCGGCAGCATCGTTTTCGAGCCCCTCCTGAACCCCTGGTTCATCGCAGCCCTGGCCGGCATGATGATGGCCGGAACCGCGCTCGCCATCTGGCGCGGCCTCTCGGGCTGGCCTTTCCGCGCGCTGGCCGGGCTGGTGGTCCTCGCCGCCCTTCTGGGCCCCGTCTACCAGGCCGAGGACCGCGAACCGCTGACCGACATCGTCCTGATGATCGAGGATGAAAGCGCCAGCCAGATGCTTGGCGACCGCGCCACCCTGACCCGGACAACCGCCGACGATCTTGCCGCTCGCATCGCCGCGCGCGACAACACCGAACTGCGCCGCATCACCGTCCCCGACGGCGCCGACAACACCGGCACACAACTGATGACGGCCCTGTCCGAGGCGCTGGCCGAAGAACCCCGCGCGCGCATCGCCGGCGCGATCGTCCTGTCGGACGGCCGCCTGCACGATCTCGACCGCGCCCCCGACATGCCCGCGCCCCTCCACCTGCTGCACACCGGCCGCAAAGAGGACTGGGACCGCAAGCTGGTGGTCGAAAACGCCCCGGCCTTCGCCATCCTGGGTGAGGAAATCCAGATGACCCTGCGCATCACCGACGACGGCGCCGCGCCCGAAGGCACCACAACCGTGCCCGTCGACGTTTCGGTCGATGGCGAGGAACCGCAGCGTTTCAACGTCCCCCTGAACGAGGATATCGACCTGCCCCTCCGCCTGCCCCATGGCGGTCGCAACGTGCTGCAATTCTCCACCCCCGCCGTCGAGGGCGAACTGACCGACCGCAACAACACCGCGCTCGTCCAGATCAACGGCGTCCGCGACCGGCTCAGCGTGCTTCTGGTGTCGGGCGAGCCCCACGCCGGTGGGCGCACCTGGCGCAACCTTCTGAAATCCGACAGTTCGGTCGACCTCGTCCACTTCACCATCCTGCGCCCGCCCGAAAAGCAGGACGGCGTGCCGGTGCGCGAACTGTCCCTCATCGCCTTCCCCACCCGCGAGCTCTTCCTCGAAAAGATCGAGGATTTCGACCTCATCATCTTCGACCGCTACAAGCGCCGCGGGATCCTGCCCTCGCTCTATCTCGACAACGTGCGCAACTACGTCGAGGGCGGCGGCGCGGTCCTCATCGCCGCCGGCCCCGATTACGCCGCCGCCGACAGCCTCTACCGCACCCCGCTCGAGCCGATCCTGCCCGGCCGCCCCACCGCCCGCGTGCTCGAGGAACGCTACAGCCCCTCGATCACCGACCTGGGCCAGCGCCATCCCGTCACCTCGGGGCTGGAACAGGAGTTCGGCGGCGAATGGGGCCGCTGGATGCGCCAGATCGAGGTCGAGGAAACCTCCGGCGACACCGTCATGACCGGCGTGGGCGACCGCCCGTTGCTGACCCTCGACCGCGTCGGCGAAGGCCGCGTGGCGCTCTTGGCCTCCGACCACGCCTGGCTCTGGAACCGCGGTTTCGAGGGCGGCGGCCCGCAACTGGAACTCCTGCGCCGCCTCGCCCACTGGATGATGAAGGAACCGGAACTCGAGGAAGAGGCCCTCTGGGCCGAGGCCACCGGCCAGCAGATGCGCATCATCCGCCGCTCGCTCGAAGACACCGTCGGCCCGGTCACCATCACCACACCCGACGGCGAACAGATCGAGATGGACCTCGAAGAAGTCGCCCCCGGCCGGTTCGAAGCCCTCTTCGACGGCCCCACCATCGGCCTCTACCGGCTGGAGAACGGCGAACACAGCGCCGTCATCGGCCTCGGACCCGCCTCTCCGGTGGAATTCGAGAACACGATTGCCGACACGGAAACACTGGACCCTTACATCACCGAAACCGGCGGCGGCATCCACCCGCTGGCCGACGGCCCGCCCCGCCTGCGCACGGTGCGCGAAGGCCGCGCCATGTCGGGCCGCGGCTGGATCGGCCTTCTGGACCGCGACGCCTACCAGACCCGCTCGGTCACGCAGACGCCGCTTCTGCCCGCCTGGCTGGTCCTGCTCCTTGCAGCAAGCCTTATCGTCGGCGGCTGGCTTCGCGAAGGCCGCCAGTAATCCCGCTCCGCTTCCTCTGGCCCAAAATATCCCGCCGGAGGCTCCCACATCCGCCGCACGCGACACGCCCGGATAACCCCGTCACGCCGCCACAGGCCACCGAGGCGTCGGACGCAAGTCCGACCCCGAGAAAAACCTGTACGCGCCCCAGGGCGCGTCCCTTTTATCAGGGTTGCAACGCCACGCGTTTCTGCGATCCGGACCAGCCATCGACCGAACAGCGCGCCCGCACGAAAATCTCGCGCGTCCCGTCCGGGATCACCACACCGCTCAGCGACCGGGTGAACGGCTGCTCGTTCACGTGCGGATGCATCAGCTCTCGATAGCCCAGCCGGTTGCCCGCCGCGTCCAGGACTTCCCAGCCATCGGCATAATGGTCCCAACCGCTGTCCGGATGGCGAATCGTCACGTGGATGTTCCACACCATGCCCGCCTTTTCGACGGTCACGTCCAGAACCTGCGGCTCGTCGCCGAAAGCCGGTGCGGCCAGCAGCGCGGCCAGGAAAAATGCAGCGAGTCTCTTCATGTCTGTTATTATACGCAAGCCGCAGAGCACATGCACTCACAACCGCGTGCCGTTCTAACAGTTCCTGTGACCGCGTCACGGATGCCGCACTTGCGGGTAACAGAAATTGGTTATATTATCTTACCAATTCACCGGGAGGACCGCCATGGATATGCCAAAGCCCAATCCGACCATCCTTGCCCGCAAGTCGCAACTGCTCGACCGGCTGGCCTCGTTCCTCCCGCGCGAGGCCCTGATCCACGATCCCTCCGAGACCCGCGCCTATGAATGCGACGGTTTGACGGCCTACAAATGTCCGCCGCTGGCCGTGGTCCTGCCCGCCTCCACCTGGGAGGTTTCCGAGACCCTCAAGGTCTGCAATGAACTGGGCGTGCCCGTGGTGCCACGCGGCGCGGGCACCTCTCTCGCCGGCGGCGCGCTTCCGACCGAGGACAGCGTCATCATCGGCGTCGCCCGCATGTCCGAAGTGCTGGAGACTGACTACGACAACCGCTTCATCCGCGTGCAGACCGGGCGCACCAACCTTTCCGTCACCGGTGCGGTCGAGGAGGACGGCTTCTTCTACGCCCCCGACCCGTCCAGCCAGCTGGCCTGCGCCATCGCGGGCAACATCGCGATGAACTCCGGCGGCGCGCATTGCCTGAAATACGGCGTCACCACCAACAACCTCATGGGCGTCACCATGGTGCTGATGGACGGCACCATCACCGAAATCGGCGGCGCATATCTCGATGCCGCCGGGCTGGACCTCCTCGGTCTCATCTGCGGCTCCGAAGGCCAGCTTGGCATCGTCACCGAGGCGACCCTGCGCATCCTGCACAAACCCGAGGGCGCGCGCCCGGTGCTGATGGGCTTCGATTCCTCCGAGGTCGCGGGCCAGTGCGTGTCGGACATCATCAAGGCCGGCGTCCTGCCCGTGGCGATCGAGTTCATGGACCGCCCCTGCATCCGCGCGACCGAGGCCTTCTCAGGCGCCGGCTACCCCGATTGCGAGGCGCTTCTGATCGTCGAGGTCGAAGGTTCCGACGCCGAGATCGACGAACAGCTTGAGACGATCATGGAGATTGCCCGCAGCCACGACCCCGTCGAGCTGCGCCAATCCTCCTCCGACGACGAAAGCAAGCGCATCTGGCTGGGCCGCAAGTCCGCCTTCGGCGCGATGGGCAAGATCAATGACTACATGTGCCTCGACGGCACCATCCCGGTCAACGAACTGCCCTACGTGCTGAAACGCATCGGCGAGATGTCCAGGGAATACGGCCTCGACGTCGCCAACGTCTTTCATGCGGGCGACGGCAACATGCACCCGTTGATCCTGTTCGACGCCAACAAGGAAGGCGACCTGGAACTCTGCGAGGATCTGGGCGCCGATATCCTGAGACTCTGCGTCGAGGTCGGCGGCTGCCTCACCGGCGAGCACGGCGTCGGCATCGAAAAGCGCGACCTGATGCTGCATCAATACGACCCGCCCGATCTGGAAATCCAGATGGCGGTCAAGGACGTGTTCGATCCCAAGTGGCTCCTGAACCCGGCCAAGGTGTTCCCGCTCGCATCATCCGACACCCGCCGGATCGCGGCTGAATGACCATTTCGGGGCGCTGCCCCGGACCCCGGAGTATTTTTGGAACGATGAAAGCCCTTGCCCCCACTTCCGAGGCCGAACTGGCCGAGATGGTCGCCTCCGCCTCCGAGCCCCTGCGCGTCATGGGCGGCGGCACACGCCCCATCGGCGTACCGGTCAACGGCCAGCCGCTGACAACGTCGGGCCTCTCCGGCGTAACCCTCTATGAACCCGGCGCTCTGACGCTGGTGGTCCAGTCCGGCACTCCCGTCGAAGAGGTGCGCAAGACCCTGGCCGCAGAAGGCCAGCGCCTCGCGTTCGAGCCGATGGACCATCGCGGCCTTCTGGGCACCACCGGAGAGCCCACCATCGGCGGCGTCTTTGCCGCCAATGTCTCGGGCCCCCGCCGCATCCAGGCCGGCGCCGCGCGCGATTTTCTGCTGGGCGTGCGCTTCGTCGACGGGCAGGGGCAGATTACCCGCAACGGCGGACGCGTGATGAAGAACGTCACCGGCTATGATCTGGTCAAGCTCATGGCGGGCAGTTACGGCACCCTCGGGGTGCTGACCGAGGTGGCGCTCAAGGTGCTGCCCAAGTCCCACTTTACCGCCACGCTCACATTGGACGGCCTCGACGACACCACCGCCGTCGCCGCTCTCTCCCGCGCGCTCGGCTCGCCCTTCGAGATCACCGGCGCCGCACATCGCCAGACCGAAAACGGCCCGCAAACCTGCCTGCGCATCGAGGGCTTCGAGAAATCCGTCGCCTACCGTGCGGGCCGGATCCAGACCCTTCTGGCCGACCTCGGCGCCGCCGAGATCGAAACCGACCCGGACATCAACGCGAGCCTCTGGCAGGACATCCGCGATGTCGCCTGTTTCCATGACGGGCCGGGGGATGTCTGGCGACTGTCCGTCAAACCCTCCGACGCGCCCGGGATCGTCGCCCAGGTCGACGGGGCCGAGGCGCTTTACGACTGGGGCGGCGGGCTCGTGTGGCTGCGCGTGCCGCAGGACACCCGGGGCGACACCATCCGCGCCGCCGTGAACGCCGCCGGCGGCCACGCCACGCTCATCCGCGGCAACCCCGCCGGCGGCGTGTTCCAGCCGCTCTCGCCCCCTGTCGCCGCGCTTCAGGACGGGCTGCGCGCCCGCTTCGACCCTCGCGGCATTCTCAACCCCGGCCTGATGGGCCGCGCCGCGTGACGGTCACGCCCATCCTTCGCCCTGCCCTCGCACCGCTGAGTAGATTGCCAATCGTATGAAAACCGAATTCACCGCCGAACAGCTCGAATCCCCCGCGATCCAGCGCTCGAACGAGATCCTGCGCTCCTGTGTGCATTGCGGTTTCTGCACCGCCACCTGCCCCACCTACCAGGTGCTCGGCGACGAACTCGACAGCCCCCGCGGCCGCATCTACCTGATCAAGGACATGCTGGAAAACGACCGCGACCCGGACCGCGAGACCGTGAAGCATATCGACCGCTGCCTGTCGTGCCTGGCCTGCATGACGACCTGCCCCTCGGGTGTGCACTACATGCACCTCGTCGACCACGCCCGCGAATATATCGAGGATCGCTACCAGCGCCCGATGTTCGAGCGTGCCCTGCGCTGGACGCTCGCGCGCATCCTGCCCTATCCGAACCGGTTCCGCGTCGCCATGCTGGGCGCCAAGATCGCCAAACCGTTCAAATGGGCCCTCCCCGACGCCCGCCTGCGCGCCATGATCGAGATGGCGCCAAAAACCATCCCGCCGGTCAGCCGCAACGACGACCCGCAGACCTTCCCGGCCAGGGACAAGCCGGTGAAACGCGTCGCCCTGATGACCGGCTGCGCGCAAAAGGCGCTCAACACCGACATCAACGACGCCACCATCCGCCTGCTCACCCGGCTGGGCTGCGAGGTGGTGGTGACCAAGGGCGCCGGCTGCTGCGGGGCGCTGACGCACCATATGGGCAAGACTGGCGAAAGCCATGCGACAGCCGCGCACAACATCCGCGCCTGGACGGCCGAGATGGACGGCGACGGGCTGGATGCCATCGTCATCAACACCTCCGGCTGCGGCACGACGGTCAAGGATTACGGCCACATGTTCCGCACCGAGGCGCTGGCCGACGACGCCGCCCGCGTGTCGGATATCGCCATGGACGTCTCGGAACTCCTGATGCAACTCGACCTGCCAGAGGGCACGCCCAGGAACACCCGCGTCGCCTACCACGCCGCTTGTTCGCTCCAACATGGCCAGCAGATCAAGACCCACCCCAAGACCCTGCTGAAAAAAGCCGGTTTCGAGGTGGTCGAACCCGCCGACGCACATCTTTGCTGCGGCTCGGCGGGCACCTACAACCTGATGCAGCCCGCCATCTCCAAGCAGTTGAAAACGCGCAAGGTTCAGACGCTCGAGGCCAAGTCGCCCGACATCATCGCCGCCGGTAATATCGGCTGCATGATGCAGATCGGCTCGGGCACCGGCGTGCCCGTGGTGCACACCGTCGAATTGCTCGACTGGGCCACCGGCGGGCCGAAACCGCCCGCGCTGCGGCAATAACCGCGGGCCAGCCCTATTTTCGACATATTGCGCCGGTAGCACGCTGATAAATCAAGCGAGGCACCCGGTTTGTTCAAGAGCATGCGTTTCCCAGGGCTTGTCATTGCCCTGCTCTGGTCCATGTCGTCGGCATCCGCGCAGAATGCGATGCTCCAGCGGCTGGACACCACCGATGACGGCCGCGAGTGGCAGGCCGTGGGCCGTATCGACATTGGCGGCAACGGGTTCTGCACCGGCGCGCTGATCGCGCCCGATCTGGTGCTGACGGCCGCGCACTGCCTGTTCGACGCCACCACCGGCAAGCCCGTCGACACCCAGCAGATCGAGTTCCTCGCCGGCTGGCGCAATGGCCGGGCCACGGCCTATCGCTGGGTCCGTCGCGCCGTGGTGCACCCTGACTACGATTTCTCCAATCGGATCGACGCCGCCCGCGTGCGCAACGACATCGCCCTGCTGGAACTCCACCATCCCATCGCCAAGTCCGGCGTCGCCCCGTTCCTGACCGACACGCAGCCGCGCAAGCACGAACGTATCGGGCTGGTCAGCTATGCCCGCGAACGCTCCGAGGCGCCCTCGCTCCAGGACATGTGCCAGGTTCTGGAAAAGCGCAGCGGCGTGCTGGTCATGTCCTGCGACGTCGATTACGGCGCGTCCGGCGCCCCTGTCTTCACCTTCGAGGACGGCGCCCCCCGCATCGTCTCCGTGGTCTCCGCCATGGCCGAGATCCACGGCAAGAAGGTCGCCCTCGGCGCCTCGCTCGACCGCCCCCTCGCCATGATGCGCGAAGCGCTCGAAGGGGGCGCCCGCCTGGAAAACCAGACCCGGTCCGAGATGTTCTCGACCGGACAAAACCGCGACACTGGGGCAAAATTCGCCTCGCCCGACATGGATTGATCCTTGGCCCGGCTGGTTTCACTCCTCACTCTGCTCTTCACGCTTGCACTGCCCGGCCTGGCCCCCGCCAGCGATCTCATACGCCTGACCAACCGCGAAGACCTTCTGGGTTGGGAGGCCGTGGGCCGCATCGACCTCGGCCAGGACAGCTATTGTACCGGCACCCTGATTGCCGACAACCTCGTGCTGACGGCGGCGCATTGCGTCTTTGACAATCGCGGCGCGCCGATCCTGCCCGAGCGTATCGTCTTCCGCGCCGGGCTGCGCGACGGGGCGGCCATCGCCGCACGGAACGTCAGCCGCTATGTGGTGGCCGACGGCTATCGCCCCACTGACGGAATGTCCGCCGCCAATGTCCGCCGCGACGTTGCCTTGCTGGAGCTCAGCGTCCCCATCCCCACCGCCACGGCCAGCCCCTTTGCGCTGCACCACAATCCCACGCGGGGCGATGACGTCAGCGTGGTCTCCTACGGCCGCAAGCGCGACGACGCCTTGTCCTGGGAACGTCAGTGCGATGTGCTGCGCCGTGGGCAGGGCCTGATTTCATTCAACTGCAACGTGACCTTCGGTTCTTCCGGCGCACCCGTCTTCTCCGACGGCGGCTACCGTGCCCGCATCGTCAGCCTCGTCGTCGGCGGCCACAGGACCGAGCACGGCACCACCATCGCATACGGCATGGAACTGCCCGACGCGGTCGCGGCGCTCAAGCGCAAGCTGCGCGCGGAGGCGTCCGGCACCCCCGCTACCGCCAGCACCGGCTTTCGCAAGGTCGACATCACCCGTGGCGGCAAAGCCTCCGGCGCCCGCTTCGAGAAAATTCAGTGATTTCAGCCTTGCCGGGGGTCTTGAAACCGGCTTTTTCCCTCCCCAGATAACGGTCGTCCGACGCCGCATCGCGGGTCGGCGGAAACTGCCTGTCCCGTTCGGGAAGGCATCCACATAGGTATCGCTCAACGGAGGATTCCAATGCGTAACTTTGATCTTGCCCCGCTTTACCGGGCTTCCATCGGGTTTGACCAGATTGCCGACATGATGGACCGCGTCCTCGCCGGTGACGTCAATCACCCCACCTATCCCCCCTACAACATCGAAAAGACGGCCGACGATGCCTACCGCATTTCAATCGCCGTCGCAGGCTTCAGCGATGACGAACTGTCCGTCGAGCTGCGCGAAGGCGCCCTGATCGTCTCGGCCCGCAAGGCCGAAGAGGACGGCGACCGCACCTACCTGCATCGTGGCATCGCCACCCGCGCCTTCGAACGCAAGTTCCAGCTGGCCGACCACGTCAAGGTCACCGGCGCGACCCACACCGACGGCATGCTGCATATCGAGCTGGTGCGCGAGGTGCCCGAGCGGCTGAAACCCCGCCGCATCGAGATCGCCAGCGGCACATCCACCCACAAGGATGTCGTCGACGCCGAGACCGTCAACTAAGCGACGCTTCATTTCATAAGAAACGCCCCGTGGCCACCACGGGGCGTTTTTTCTTAAGCCGCCCGTGGCCTCTCACCGCGACAGGCTCTCCGCCAGCCGCATCAGCTGCACCGCCTCGGCGCGATATCCGAACGGGTCCTCGCCCTTCGCCCCGTTGGCCAGCGCAATCGCATCCGCATAGCCCCAATCCCCAAGGTACGTCTCACCCCGCAACAACTGCCCGAACCCCGCAATCGCCGCCGCGAACCGCGCTTCGGCCCCGGCCTCGCCACCTTCGACGATAGGTTGCTCAATCAACCGGCTCTCATCCTCGCCGGGATTTTTGTACCGCAGCTTGAAATACCCAAGCTCCTCGGCCTCTCCGCTTACCGCCTCCGCCGCACCATATCGCAACGGGTCACTCATCTGCGCGGGCGAGCCCACGGGTGTGATCTCGTAGAGCGCGGTCACCTGGTGCCCTGCCCCGATATCGCCCGCGTCCACCCGGTCATTGTTGAAATCCTCGCGCCGCAAGGCACGCGTCTCGTACCCGATCAGCCGGTACTCGACCACGGCCGCCGGATTGAACTCCACCTGGATCTTCACGTCATCGGCAATCGAGTAAAGCGCCCCGCTTACCTGGTCGACCATCACCTTCTGCGCCTCGCTCAGCGTGTCGATATAGGCCGCCTGCCCGTTTCCGTTCTGCGCCAACGCCTGCATTGTCGCATCGTCCAGGTTGCCGCGCCCGAACCCCATCACCGACAGGTAGGTGCCGCTCTCCCGCTGCTCGGCAATATAGTCCTTCAAGGCCTCCGGGTCGCTGATCCCCACGTTGAAAACCCCGTCCGTCGCCAGGATCACCCGCGACACCTCTCCATCTCCGCCCATTTCCTCTGCCAAGGCATACGCCTGCTCCAAACCCGCCTGTCCGGCGGTCGAGCCACCGGCCTCCAACCGATCCAGCGCGCCCAGGATCGTCTCCCGCTCCGTCGCCGGTGTCGGCGCCAGCGCCTGCCCCGCGCTGCCCGCGTAGGTCACGATCGCCACGCTGTCCCGCTCGGTCAGCTGCGGCAGCATCAGCGCCAAGGACTGCTTCAACAGCGGCAGCTTGTTCGCCGCCTGCATCGACCCGCTCGTGTCGATCAAAAAAACAAGGTTCAGTGGCGGGCGGTCCGCCACGCGGGGCACCTCGCCCTGGATCGCGATATGCACCAGCTGCGTGTCCGGGTTCCACGGCGCGTCCGTCACGCTCACCGTCGGCTCGAACGGCGCATCGCCTTCGGGCGCGGCGTATTCATAGGGGAAATAGTTCACCATTTCCTCGATCCGCACCGCCTCCTTCGGCGGCAGGAAACCGGCTCGCAAGGACGACCGCACCGTACCATACGATGCCGTATCCACGTCGATCGAGAACGTCGAAACCGGCTCTTCGCTCGTGATCTTCAGCGCGTTCGGCTCCGCCTCGGGAAACGCCTCGGTATCGCTTTCCGGCAGGGCCGCCACGCCATCCGCATCCGGCTGCGCGATGCGTCCGACCGGCGTCGTGTTCGCCGCGCTCCCGGCATTTCCCTCCGCATCGGACAAGGCCTGCGACTGCATCGTCTGCGGGGCCATCTGCCTCTGCTTTGCAACGCCTGCCTCCGGTCGCGCCACCTGGGGCTCCGGCGCAGGCCGTGGCGCCTCGGCCTTCGGCGCGGGCTCTGCCGGGGCGACGTCCAGCGCCATCTGCTCCGCCGCCTCCCGCGCAGGCGCTTCCCTGCGCACGCCCATGCCCGCCAAACCGTCATCCGCTTCGGTCACCACCGGCTGCGCCCCCCGCAGCGCCGGCGCGTTGTGCCAATCCGGCACCACCACGACCATCCCCAGCGCCACCAGCGCCGTCGTTGCCGTCAGCGCCCCGCGCGTATTCATCCGCATCAACATGTCCCTCACTCCTCTGACAAGGCCCTTTCTCGGGCGATCAGAGGTTTGACGGGCACCATCCCGCGCCTCTTGGAGATCGGCGAAATTTTTCCGCGCCAAGGCCAGATCCGCCGCCTTCCTGTCGGCATCCGGCTTCGGCGTCGCGGCCCGCATCATGGCCTTCAGATCGTCGAGGTCGTCGCTCATGCGTCCTCCTCTCGCGCGCGCATCGCGCGCAGATGTTTCTTGGCCTCCGAAACGCGCCACCCCACCGTGCCGCCCGAGATGCCCAGCACCTCGCCGGCTTCCGCATGGCTCATGTCGTCCAGCACCAGCGCCAGCGTGTCCCGCAATTCCTCCGGCAGGGCCCGCATCGCTTCCGTCAGCCAGCCCACCGCCTCGGCCACCTCCGCCTCCGCCGCCCGCCGGTCCACTTCCCAGTCGCCCCAGCCTTCCGCGTAACTCGCCCGCACGGCCGCCCTGCGCCGCCGGTCATGGGCCGCATTCACCACCACTCGCCACAGCCAGGTGGTGAACCTCGACGCCCCACGAAAGCCGCCCAGCTTTCCCGGCAGCGCCGCGCACACGTCCTGCGTCAAATCCTCCGCCTCCGCCCTCGCGCCGGTCAGTCGGAATGCCAGCCGGAACACGGCATCGTAATGCCGCTCGACCAAGGTCGAGAAGGCCGCCACATCGCCATCGGCGGCGGCTCGGGCCAGGGTTTCGTCGCTGACTGTCATGCGCATCACGATTGTAGGACGCCGCCCAAGCTTCGATTCTTGGCGACGCGCGAAAGAAATTTCACGCCGTCAATGCGGGTGTAGGGTTGGATTTCATCCCACCTTGACGGGATTCCATTCCACCTTGACGGGATTCCATCCCACCTCGGCAAGATGTCATCCCGCCTGCAGGGCCCCGACCCGTTCCAGCACCGCCTTCAACTCGGCCCGGCCGGCATCGCTCAACCCGTCCTGCGGCGGCAGCGGTTCGCCCACGGCATACCCCTGCAACTCCAGCCCACCCTTCACGCAGGCTGCAAGATTGTATTTCGCGAACGCCTGGTTCAGCGCCCACAATTCGCGCTGCAACTCCATCGCCGCCTGATACTGCCCGACCTTGCACAGCTCATAGAGTTTCACACTCTGCTTCGGCACGATGCACGCCGGCCCCGCCATCCAGCCCTTGCCCCCGATCAGCATCACGCAGGCCGGGATATGCGCCGACGCGGCAAAGATATCCAGCTTGTCGCCCACCCTTTCCATGATCGACAACAGCCGCCCGGTATTGCTCGACGCGTCTTTCAGGCAGCGGATGTTCGGTATCTCCGCCAGCTCCGCGATCAATGGCACGCTCAGATCGCTACGCTGAAAATTCGGGTTGGTGTAGATCACGATCGGCAGGTCCACCGCCGCGGCAACGGCAGTGAAATACGCCTTGATGCCAGCATCGCTCACCGGGAAGTACGCCTCCAGAACGGCAAGAATACCGTCACAGCCCATCGCCGCGAATTCCCGCGCCTGCCGCACGGCCTCTTGCGTCGTCGTCGCCGCAACACCCGCGATCACCGGCACCCGGCCTCTGGCGGCCGCCACGACCGTCTCGACGATATCGCGCTTCTGCTCCCAGCTGAGATACGCGAACTCTCCCGTCGAGCCCAGCGGCGTCAGCCCATGCACGCCCGCGTCGATCAGGTCGTCACAAAGCCGCGTCAGCACCTCGCGATTGACCCGGCCCTCGCCATCCAGCGGCGACACCAGGTAGGGAAAGACCCCGTGAAACCCGTCTTCCATGCCGCGCCTCACACGCTCATGCAGACGTATTTCATCTCCAGGAAATCGTCGATCCCGTGATGGCTGCCTTCCCGGCCCAAGCCCGACTGCTTCACGCCGCCGAACGGCGCCACCTCGGTCGAGATGATGCCGGTATTCACCCCCACAATCCCGTATTCCAGCGCCTCGGCCACCTTGTAGACCCGGCTCAAATCCTTGGCATAGAAATAGCTGGCAAGGCCAAAGATAGTGTCGTTCGCCATGGCGATCACGTCATCCTCGTCCTCGAACTTGAAGAGCGGCGCCAGCGGCCCGAACGTCTCTTCCTGGCTCACCTTCATGTCCTGCGTCACACCCGTCAGGATCGTCGGCTGAAAGAAGTTGCCGTCCATCTCGCCATCCGCACCCCCAAGGATCACCTTGCCACCCTTGACCTTGGCATCCTCGATATGCTCCACCACCTTCTCGGACGCTTCCGGGTTGATCAGCGGCCCCAACTCGGTGCCGTCCTCCAGCCCGTCGCCCACCTTCATCTGGCTCACCCGGTCCTTCAGCTTCTCGGCAAAGGCATCATACACCCCGGCCTGCACATAGATCCGGTTGGCGCAGACACAGGTCTGCCCGTTGTTGCGGAACTTGCACATGATCGCGCCTTCCACGGCGGCATCCACGTCGGCGTCGTCGAACACGATGAAGGGCGCGTTCCCGCCCAGCTCCATCGAGCATTTCATCACCTGGTCGGCAGCTTGCCGCAGCAGGATCCGCCCCACTTCGGTCGACCCGGTAAAGGTCAGCTTGCGCACGTTCGGGTTCTCGCAGAACTCCTTGCCGATGTCCGAGGACCGCGACGAGGTCACGATGTTGAACACCCCCGCCGGGATCCCCGCCCGCTCGGCCAGCACACCCATCGCCGTGGCCGAAAGGGGCGTCTCCGCCGCCGGACGCCCGACAAAGGCACAGCCCGCCGCCAGCGCGGGCGCAGCCTTGCGCGTGATCATCGCATTCGGGAAATTCCACGGCGTGATCGATGCCGCCACCCCGATGGGCTGCTTCAACACCATGATCCGCTTGTCGCGCTGGTGGCCGGGGATCATCTCGCCATAGACCCGCTTGGCTTCCTCGCCGAAGAATTCGATGAACGACGCTCCATAGGCGATCTCGCCCTTGGCCTCGGCCAGCGGCTTGCCCTGCTCTGCGGTCAGGATCGTGCCCAGGTCCTCCTGGTGCTCCATCATCAGGTCGAACCACTTGCGCAGCACCGCGGCGCGCTCCTTGCCGGTCCACTTGGCCCATTCCTTCTGCGCCTTCGCGGCTCCCGCAATCACATCGGCCACCTGCTTGCGATCGAGGTCCGCCACGTTGGCGATCACGTCCCGTCGCGCCGGGTTCACAACCTCGAAGGTCGCGCCGTCCGCGCCGTCGATCCACTCACCCCCGGCATAAGCCTTCTCGGCCAGCAGGTCGGGGTCCTTCAGCAGCGATTTCAGGTTGGTGGCAGTATCGAGCATGACGCATCCTCCGGCAAAAACTGTTGCTCATGGCAAAGCATCTGGGGCACGGAATGTCTAGGGCCAGACCAAAGGAGAAAATCATGAAACTGGACGACGCCTACGCCAACGTCCCCTACATCCCGGACGGCGAAAGCTACCCGCCCCGCTGGGCGGCCGAGGCAGCCACCTTCCGCGAGGCGCGCGCGCAGGCACACGACGCGCTCGGCGTTGCCTACGGCGACACGCCGCGCCAGGCCTATGATATCTTCCGCCCCGAAACCGATCAGAATGGCACGCTCATCTTCGTCCACGGCGGCTACTGGCTCCGCTTCGACCGCAGCTACTGGTCCCACTTCGCCACCGGCGCGCTGGCCCGGGGGTGGTCCGTCGCCATGCCGTCCTACGACCTCTGCCCCGACGTCCGCATCGCCGACATCACCACCCAGATCGCCCGCGCGGTAGAGACGATCGCCGCCGCCGAACCCGGCCCCCTCGCCCTCGCCGGCCACTCCGCCGGCGGCCACCTCGTCTCGCGCATGGCCCAGCCCGGCCTCCTGCCCGGCGATGTCACAGACCGCATCACCACCATCACCCCGATCTCCCCGGTCTCCGACCTGCGCCCGCTCCTGCAGACGTCGATGAACGACCAGTTCCAGCTCACCGAAGCCACCGCCGCCGCCGAAAGCCCCGCACTCATGACCGACCGCCTCGCCATCCCCACCCACATCTGGGTCGGCGCCGAGGAACGCCCCGTCTTCCTAGACCAGGCCCGCTGGCAGGCCGACGCCTGGTCCTGCCCTCTGCGCATCGACGCAGGCCGCCATCATTTCGATATCATCGACGCCCTCAAGGGCCCCGACAGCCCGCTGATGCAAGACATCCTCGGCTGACCCACACCCAGCTTTTTCTCGCCGCAACCCGCCGCGCCCGATGCGAAGGCCCTGCGTAGGGTGGGTGAAAACCCACGCCTCCCCGCGCCTCATCCCTGTCCGAACCGCTCCACCCAACACGGCACCACATCCCCCTCGGCAGGCCTTGCCGCGTAAACCGCCCGTGCAATCGCCCGCGCCACGCAACTCGCCGCCGCATGCCCCAGCGCCAACTGCCCCGCCACGTCCGGTGCCTCCCCGTGCCCCGTGGCCGCGGCAAAGATCAGATCCCCGTCCATCGGCGTGTGCGACGGCAGCAGCGCCCGGGCAAACCCGTCATGCGCCGACACCGCCATCCGCGTGCACTGCGCCTGGGTCAGCTTTGCATCCGTCGCAACCACCCCTATCGTCGTCGCCGCGTGCTGCCCCAGCTTTGTCCGAGGCTCCTGCACATCCCCGAAATTCCGCGCCACGCCCAAGCCGCCAAACTCGCCCTCCATCTCAAACGGTGCTGTCCAGAACTCCCCGCGCTCGCCGGCCACCGCCGAGCCCAGCGCGTTCACCGCCACCAGCGCCCCCACCGTCACACCCGACGCCAGCACGACCGAGGCCGATCCCACGCCGCCCTTGAAATCCGCCGTCACCGCGCCTGCACCAGCCCCGAACGACCCCAGATCGAACGCCTCGCCCCGAGCCGCCAGCGCCTCCCGCCCCAGCCGCTTGTACGGGTTCTCCCCCCAATCCTTGTCCCCGCCGTTCAGCAGATCGAACAGGATCGCCCCCGGCACGATCGGCACGCGCTGGCCGCCCACGGCAAAGCCGCGCCCCTCGACGCGCAACCCGTCCGCCACGCCCGACGCCGCATCCAGGCCAAAGGCCGACCCGCCCGACAGCACCAGCGCATCGACCTCCTCCACCACCTTGTCCGGCGCCAGCAGATCCGTCTCGCGCGTGCCCGGCGCCCCGCCCATCACGTGCACACCCGCCGTGAACGGGGCATCGCCCACCACCACGCTCACCCCGGTCTTCACTGCCGCATCTTCGGCCTGTCCCACCAGTATCCCCGGCACATCCGTGATCAGGTTCCGCATTCCCGGTCTTGCCCTCATGGTCCGTTCCAGTCCTCATTCTGTCGCAGACCATCTTGCCAGACCCATTCCGCTCTGCAACAACAGCCTCAGACCCGCCGGCGAGGGCGTCGCCCCAACCACGAGTCTCACATCCCAACAGTTCTGAACGCCGGGACCTTTCTTTGATTAGGAGGGTCACACCATGACTGCCTCCCAAACCCGACTACGGGCCAGAGTTCAACGTGGTCGGCTCGGTGTCACACACCCCGCGTTCCAAAATGACATAACCCCGCTCCGGCCCCCGAGCCAGGGCCTCCCTGTCCCTCTGGCTGTTGTCTTCAGTCCTGCGAACCTAGATATAAGGGCAACACGCCAAAGAGGGTCGCCATGCACTACATCAAATGGATATTCGTCGCCGCCTTCTGGCTGCTGGTCGCGGGCTTCCTGCACTATACCCTGCCGCAGCACGACATCGCGCGCGTCACCGACACCTATGAAAAGCGCATCGATTTCGGCGAAAACTCGATCTTCTGGTCCAACGTGGGCACCGGCGACGCCGAAGGCACGGCCAACCGCGATATCTTCTTCATCCAGACCCGCCTCGCCGACGGCGGCGTCATGGTCTACCGCAATGAGGATACCGGCTGGGGCTGGCCGCCCTATTTCAAGTTCGACACGTCGAATCTTCAGGCCGAAGCGGCCGACCTGCGCTCGACCTCAGAGACGCCCAAATGGGTCTCGATCACCCATTACGGCTGGCGCAACGAATTCTTCTCGATCTTCCCCAACGCCATCTCGGTCGAGCCCGTCGAGGGCCCGAACGTCACAATCATCCCGTGGTTCAACATCATCTTCCTGACGCTGCTGGCCGCCCTCGTCTGGGCCATCCGCGCCCGCTGGGTGCGCTTCCGCGAACGCCGGGTTGATCCCGTCACGGACGAATGGGGCCTGACCGACCCCCGACCGGGCCGCGACCGCCTGTAAGGGCGGGAAAGACCCCTAGCGCTTTCCGTAATAGAGGCCCACCACGTGCTCGGCCTCGGCAAAGAACAGCCAGCGCGACGCCGCGATCCCGCCCAGATGCGCCAGCACGGCCACCAGCGCCGCGATATGCGAAAACGGCACCAGCAGCAGGACGAACGGCACCGTGTATCCGAACAAGAGCGCGATCATCCGCAGCTTCTGCGCGTGCTTGCGCCCCACCACGTAGACGAATTCCCGCAACAGGTAATTGTTGCCGGTATGCGGCGGCTCGAACGACCGCACGCTGCCGATATGCCCCAGCCCCGTCGCCGTCGCCAGGTTCGTGCCGCTCTTTTCCAGCGCCTTGTCCCCGCGCAGCCAATACAACACCTGCAGCGCCGCCGCCACGGGTAGCATGACCAGCGCGATCATCACCTGCCCAGCCAGCAATGCGCCGCCCGCCAGCGAGGTCGACATGTAAAGCAGCGGCGTCAGCGGCGTGTTCCACCGCGGCACGGTCTTCATCTGCGTGTAGATCATCGAGGTGGTGAACACCGTCACCGCCGACAGCACCGCCCCGATCACCCCCACCAGCACCCACCGCGTATCGAAGAATACCAGTCCCGCGCCATAAATCGCCATCACGATCAGCGCCGCGACAGATGAAACCCCTTCCCGGCTCAGCCACGAAGACCGCCACTGCGTGAACGCCTTCAGCGCCCGCTCCGGGTGGCCCAGGTGAAAGGTCGAAGCCATCAGCCCGCCCACCGCCAGCAGGTAGCCGATCACGAAAAAGGTAAACGCGACCCAGCCTGTGGGCACCAAAACCCCAAGCCCCAGCCAGAACAACAGGCCGAACCCAAGCCCCGACAGCGTGGTGAATACGATAACGGACGGTGCAGGATGCATCAGATCTTCTCCAGAGCCTTGTCGAGCCAGCCGATGAATCCCTTGGGTTCTTCGGCCACGGGCGCCAAAAGCGGCGCCAGGACGTCGATCTGCTCATCCGGCGCCGCCATGACGCGGTCCTTGGGCCGCGGCGGCAGGTACTGGTTCACCGGCTTGGTACCCTGTTCCGGCATCAGGTCCATTCCGCCACGCTCTTCGACCAGCTTCGACACGTCGCTCTCCGGATCGCCAAGATCTCCGAAATGCCGTGCCCCTGCCGGGCATGTCCGCACGCAGGCCGGCACCCGGTCCACCTCCGGCAAGTTGTCGTTGTAGATCCGGTCGACGCACAGCGTGCATTTCTTCATCACGCCCTCGGCCGCGTCCATCTCGCGCGCGCCATAGGGACAGGCCCAGGCGCACAAGCCACAGCCGATGCAGTCGCTCTCGTTCACCAGAACGATCCCGTCCTCGACCCGCTTGTAGCTGGCGCCAGTCGGACATACGGTGACGCATGGTGCATCCTCGCAATGCAGACACGACTTGGGAAAGTGAATGAGCTGCGCCGCCGGCTGCGGCATCCCGCTTTCCGCCAGGGGTTGCACCTCGTAGGAATGCACCCGGTTCAGGTACGTCCCGCGAGGATCGGCCCCATAGGCGTCCTGATCGCTCAGCGGCGCGCCGTAATTCTCGGTGTTCCACCCTTTGCAGCTGACCACGCAAGCGTGACAGCCCACACAGGTATCCAGGTCGATCACCAGCCCCATCTTGCGCTGCGTCGTCTCGGGAAGCGTCGTCATGCTTGCCGCTCCTCTGTCTTGGCTGGGACCGCGCCGGTCGGGGCCGCGTCCTCGCTCGCATTCCAATTGCCGATGAACCACGCGAAGGTGCCGACCACGAAAATCACGAACGCCAATATGGCGACCAATGTCAGGGTCTTGCCGCTCACCGCCGCACCTCCGCGCACTCATTTTCCGCGCGGAAAATGGGCCGGAAAATACGCATTTTCCGCCCAAGACTTTTCAAAAAGTCTTGGCAATTTTCTTCCAAGAAAAGTCCCGCGCTCATTTGCCCACCTTCCAGCGCAGCTCGTCCGGCCCGGTCCCCACCGGCGACCGGATCGGCGCTAATGTCGGGTGCACCTCCTCGGGCGCTGCTGTCTTCTCGATCTTCACGCGCAGGTCGAACCACGCCGCCTGCCCCGTCACCGGGTCGCTGTTCGCCCAGCGCAGCCCGTCGCCCTTGGGCGGCAACAACTCGTGAATCAGGTGATTGAGCAGAAACCCCTTCGTGGCCTCCGGCGCGTCCTTTTCCAGCGCCCAGGCCCCCTTGCGCTTGCCGATCGCGTTCCACGTCCAGACGGTATTCTCATTGAGCGCGGCCATATGCGCCACCGGCACCGTGATCTCGCCATGCGCTGAGGTCACACGCGCCCAATCCCCCTCGGCAAACCCCTCCGCCTCCCAGATCTTCGTCGGCAGGTACAGCGGATTGCGCCCATGAATCTGCCGCAGCCACGCGTTCTGGCTCCCCCAGGAATGATACATCGCCATCGGCCGCTGCGTCAGCGCGTGCACGGGATACTCCACCGGGTCCACATGCCCGTCCTCGAAGGGCGGATACCACACCGGCAGAGGGTCCAGCGTCGCCTTGATCCGCTCGCGCAGATGTTCGGGTGGTTGCCGTTCCCCATGCCCCTCGGCGGCCAGCTGGAACTTGCGCATCGTTTCGGCATAAAGATCGAAGATATAAGGCTGCGGGCTGTCATACAGGCCCATACCCACCGCCCACTCCTGATAGCCCATGTTCCATGGCTTCATATAGGCGTGTTCCTCGGCGATGTGGTTCACGAAGAACCCGCCATTCTCGATATATTTCTCCAGTTGGTCCTCGTTCGGCGCGCCACGCCCGTGGGTCAGACCGTCCTCGCCCTTGCGCCACCCGGCCAGCGGGCCGATCCCCGGCTTGCGTTCGTGGTTGACGATGTAATCGGCATAGTCCGCCCACTTGGCGCTGCCATCCTCGTTGGTGAACCCCGGCAGCCCCATCTTGTTGGCCAACAGAACCAGCGCGGTCTGAAACCCCTTCACATCCCGGTCTGGCTCCACCACCGGCCAGCGGATCGCGTCGGCGGCGGCATCCGCCTCGCAGATCGGGCGGTCCAGCAGGCTGATGCAGTCATGCCGCTCCAGATAGGTCGTGTCGGGCAGGATCAGGTCGGAATAGGCAACCATCTCGGAACTATACGCATCCGAATAGATGATATGCGGAATGACAT
This sequence comes from Roseovarius sp. MMSF_3350, assembly GCF_030733425.1. GTDB lineage: Bacteria > Pseudomonadota > Alphaproteobacteria > Rhodobacterales > Rhodobacteraceae > Roseovarius. The sequence continues at coordinate 227,647 of NZ_JASHIZ010000001.1, read as the reverse complement.
ACTCGCCGTCGTCGCCCTTGTCCGTCAGCATGTCGATCACGCCGCGCGTGTTCATCGTGGAATTCCACGCCATGTTCGCCATGTACATGAACAGCGTGTCGATCTTGTAGGGGTCTCCCGCATGGGCATTGCTGATGACCATGTGCATCATGCCATGCGCGCTCATCGGGTTCTCCCAGGTGAACGCCTTGTCGATCCGCGCCGGTGTCCCGTCCTCCTTCAGCGCCAGATCCTCCGGCCCGCGCACGAACCCCAGATGCGGCCCGTCCAAGGGCTTGCCGGGCGTCACCTTGCAATGCGGCGTCGGGTGGATGCTCACGGGCTTGGGATAAGGCGGCTTGAACCGAAAGCCCCCCGGCACCTCGACCGACCCCAGCAGGATCTGCAACAAATGCAGGCTCCGGCAGGTCTGAAACCCGTTGGAATGCGCCGAGATCCCCCGCATCGCGTGGAAACTCACCGGGCGGCCCACCATCGTCTTGTGTGTCTGCCCCCGGAAGTCCGTCCATTCGCGGTCCAGCACGATCTCTTCCTCGAAGGCAACCCGCGCCAGTTCCGCAGCAATCGCCCGGATGCGCCGCGCACTCACGCCGCACCGCTCCGCCACCGCCTCGGGCGCGTATTCTTCGCCCATGTAGCGCTCGGCCAGCAAATGCATCACCGGCCGGTGCGTCACGCCATCCTTTTCATAGCTGGCCGACAGGTCCGGCTTCACACCCTTCTTGTCGAACGCCGCAGGTTCCCCCGTCGCCCGGTCGATCACCAAGAGCTTGCCATCGGCGTCGCGCATCAACAGGCCCTGCTCCGGCGAGCTGGCATCGCAATTCACCAGCACCGGCGCATTGGTATACTCCGCCAGGTACCGCAGGTCGATCTTCCCCGCGCGCAGCAATTCATGCACGAGCGCCAGGATGAACAACCCATCCGTCCCCGGCGTGATCCCGACCCATTCGTCCGCCACGGCGTTGTACCCTGATCGGATCGGGTTCACCCCGATCACCTTGGCGCCGCGCTCCTTCACGCGCCCGATCCCCATCTTGATCGGGTTGCTGTCATGGTCCTCGGCCACGCCGAAGATCATGAACAGCTTGGTATTCTCCCAGTCCGGCTGACCGAACTCCCAGAACGCGCCGCCCATCGTGTAGATGCCCGCCGCCGCCATGTTGACGGAGCAGAACCCGCCATGCGCGGCATAGTTCGGCGTTCCGAAATTCTGCGCCCAGAAACTGGTGAAGCTCTGGCTCTGGTCCCGCCCGGTAAAGAACGCCAGCTTCTCCGGCGCCTCCTGCCGCAAGGGCTCCAGCCAGCCCGTGGCGATCTCAAGCGCCTCGTCCCAGCTGATCTCCTCGAACTCGCCCGACCCCCGAGGCCCGACCCGCTTCAACGGCGCCCGCAGCCGCGCCGGCGCGTTGTGCTGCATGATCCCGGCGCTGCCCTTGGCGCACAGCACGCCCTTGTTCACCGGGTGGTCGCGGTTGCCCTCGATATAGGCGACCTTGCCGTCCTTCATATGCACGTTGATCCCGCAGCGGCAGGCGCACATGTAACAGGTGGTCTTGCGCACCTCGTCGGACACCTTGGGCGAGGTATCCAGTTTGGGCTGATCCAGCATGTCGTCGCCTCCCTTTGCTTGTCCCGGTCACGCTAGGCCAGTTCTCACCGCCCCGCGACTGCTTCTCTCGGTTCGTTCGCTTTCCCGAAGCGCTCTGCCGGAAAAGCCGAAAATCCTTTGCGCTCAGCCGGGCAACAGCCCGACCACATCCCGCGCAATCTGCCGTTCCTCGTCGGCGGGCACCACGTGCACGGGGATATCCCCCAGCCATGTCAGATGCTCCATGATACGCTCCCGTATGGATTCGGCGTTCTCGCCGATGCCCCCGGTAAACGCCACCGCGTCCACGCCCTGCATCGCGGCAATCGCCGACCCGGCCTGCCGCGCCGCCCAGTAACAAAAATGCTCGACCGCGAACCGCGCGTCCTCGTCGTCGCGACTCAGCAGCGTCGCCATGTCATTCGTCCCGGCCAGCCCCTTCAGCCCGCTTTCCTTGTTCAGGATCTTGCCCGCAGCCTCGATCCCGTGATCCTCGGCCAAACGCAGCACCGCCATACCGTCGATGCACCCCGTCCGCGTGCCCATCACAAGGCCGTCCAACGGCGAATACCCCATCGAGTTCGCCACAGACTTGCCCTCGACCATCGCGCACAGGCTGGCCCCGTTCCCAAGGTGCAGCCCCAGCAACCGCCGCGGCAGGTCATCCCCGAACTGCGCCACCATCCCGGCATAGGAAAGGCCATGAAACCCGTACCGCCTTATGCCCTTGTCCCGCTCCGCGCGCGGCAATGCATAGGTCACCGCCACGTCGGAATTGGTCGCATGAAACGCCGTGTCGAAACTGGCGAATTGCGGCAGGTCCGGGGCCAGCCCGGCCAGCGCCCGCACCCCCGACAAGTTATGCGGATTGTGCAGCGGCGCCAGCGGCACCACCGCCTCGATCCTGGCAATCACCTCGTCGGTCAGCCGCTCCGGCGCGGTCAGATGCGCCCCGCCATGCACCACGCGATGCCCTGCCGCCGCAAGCGACGACACCGGATGCCCCGCCGCCTCCAGCTTCTCCAGGATCAAACCCAACGCAGCCGTATGGTCAGCAACAGACACGTCCTGCTTGTCACCCCCAAGGCTCAGCCGCCCCTGCCCGCCGATCTCGGTCACCGAGCCCGACAAAACCGACTCCAGAGCAGGCGTGAACAGCTCCACCTTGATCGAGGACGACCCGGCGTTGACCACCAAAATCATGCCGCCCCCCCGATCACGCCCAGCGCCGCCGAGGCGATGCGCTCTTCCGCCCCCTGCGCCCGGCTGGTCAGCAGGATCGGCACCTTGGCCCCCAGCACCACGCCGGCACAGCAGCACCCCATGCCGAACGACATCAGCTTGAACAGCGCGTTGCCCGTGGTGATGTTCGGCGTCAGCATGATGTCGGCATCGCCCGACACCTCGGACTCGTAATTCTTCGCCGCCGCCGCCGCCTTCGACAGGATCAGGTCCATCGCCATCGGCCCTTGCACCACCGCCCCCGGCAGCGCGCTCTTGGCCCACTCCGCGATCTCCTGCGCCTCCATGGTGTTGGGTACCGTCGGAATGGGGTCCTCGGTCGGCGCCAGGATCCCCGCCTTGGGCCGCTCGATCCCCAGCTTGCGCGCCAGAGTAACGGCATGGCTCAGACAGGCCTGCCGCGTTTCGACGTCCGGGTCCACGTTCAACGCCGCATCGGTCAACAGCAAGGGCCGCTCCGACCCCGGCATGGTGATGTGAAACACATGCCCGCAGCGCGTGCCCTTCTCGCGCAGCCCAGCCGCCGACGGCAAAAGCCCCTTGAGAAAAGTCGACGTGTGGATCTGCCCCTTCATGATCGCGCCCACCTCGCCGCCCCGCGCCATCTCGGCCGCCACCGGCGCGGCGCTCTCCTTCGGCGCGTGGATCAGCGGCAGCCCCGCGATATCCCACCCGATCTCCTTCGCCGTGGCCTTGATCTTGTCGCTGTCCCCGATCAGCACCGGCTCGGCCAGCCCGGCCTCGGACGCCTCGCGGATGCCCTGCAACGGGTTCGGCGCACCGGCATTCACCAGCGCCACGCGCGGCCGCGGCAAGCCTTGCGCCCGCGTCAACAACGAAGGCGGGCAGGTGGGCTCACTCGCGGCGAGAAAGGGATATCGGTCTGTCATGTCTTGTCCTGTGCTCTGTCCAGGGCCCTGATCGGCCCCGCGTGGCAAGAGTATGCCTGCGGGGCGTCAGGATTGCGACGTCTCAGACCCGTTGCTCGATCATGTCGTCAGCGCTGATGCCGGCCACTTCCACAGGTTTCTTCATGGCATCCCGGCGGAACGGCTCACCCAGCTCCTGGTTGATCATCGCCTCGATCAGCGTGGTCGTGCCGTTCTCCATCTGCTCCTTGATCGCGGTGTTCAGCGCATCGGTCAGCTCGTCCATCGTCCGCGCCACGACCCCTTTCAGCCCGCAGGCATTGGCGATCCCGGCATAGCTGACATCGTCATCCAGCTCGGTCCCCACGAAATTGTCGTCGAACCACAGGGTCGAGTTCCGCTTCTCCGCACCCCACTGGTAGTTGCGGAACACGATCTGCGTGATCCCCGGCCACTCGCTCCGGCCAATGGCCGTCAGCTCGTTGACAGCGATGCCGAACGCACCGTCGCCGGCAAAGCCCACCACGGGCACGTCCGGGCAACCGATCTTGGCGCCGACAATGGCGGGCAGACCATAGCCACAAGGCCCGAACAGCCCCGGCGCCAGGTATTTTCGCCCCTCGTCGAAATCCGGATAGGCGTTGCCGATCGCACAGTTGTTGCCGATATCGCTGGAGATGATCGCGTTGCGCGGCAGCGCGCCCTGTATCGCCCGCCACGCCATGCGGGGGCTCATCCAGTCGGGCTTGTCCTTGCGCGCCCGCTCGTTCCAGGTGGTGCCGGGGTCGTCATCCTCGTGGTCCATGCTCGCCAGCTGCTGCGCCCAACGGCTCTTGGTCTCGGCAATCTTCGCCTTGCGCGCTTCGCGGTCGTGATCCCCCGCCGTCTCGCCCAGGTTCTTCAGGATGCCCTGCGCCACCTTGGCCGCATCGCCCACGATCCCGACGGTTACCTTCTTGGTCAGGCCGATCCGGTTCGGGTTGATATCCACCTGAATGATCTTGGCATTCGTGGGCCAATATTCCATCCCGTACCCCGGCAGGGTCGAGAACGGGTTCAGACGCGTGCCAAGGCACAGCACCACGTCCGCGTCCTTGATCAGCTCCATCCCCGCCTTGCTGCCGTTATAGCCCAGCGGCCCGGCAAACAGCGGATGCGAGCCCGGGAACGCATCGTTGTGCTGATAGCCCACGCAGACCGGCGCGGTCAGCCGCTCGGCCAGCTCCATCGACGCCTCGATCCCGCCCTTGGACAAGACCACGCCCGCCCCGTTCAGGATCACCGGGTTCTTGGCATCGCTCAAAAGCGCGGCAGCCTCGGCGACCGAGTTGCTGCCGCCAGGGCTCACCTCGAACTCGATCGCGTTGGGGATCTCGATATCCACCACCTGCGTCCAGAAATCGCGCGGGATGTTGATCTGCGCCGGCCCAGACAGGCGCTTGGCCTGGCTGATCACCCGCGCCAGCACCTCGGCCACGCGCGTCGGGTCGCGCACCTCTTCCTGATAGGCCACCATGTCCTCGAACAGCTTCATCTGCTCGACTTCCTGAAAGCCACCCTGACCGATCGTCTTGTTCGCCGCTTGCGGCGTCACCAGCAACAGCGGTGTGTGGTTCCAGTAGGCGGTTTTCACGGCCGTCACGAAATTGGTGATCCCCGGCCCGTTCTGCGCGATCATCATGCTCATCTTGCCGGTCGCACGGGTATAGCCATCGGCCATCATCCCCGCGCTGCCTTCATGCGCGCAATCCCAGAACGTGATCCCGGCCTTCGGGAACAGGTCCGAAATCGGCATCATCGCCGACCCGATGATCCCGAACGCGTGCTGAATCCCGTGACGTTGCAGCGTTTTGACAAAGGCTTCTTCGGTGGTCATCTTCATGACTGTGCTCCTGAACATTGGAAAAGGCCGGTCCTCCACCGGCGCGGCTTGGGGGGGAAGCTACCCTCGCAGTCACCCCCATTCTAGGGCCAGTTTCCGCTGCATACTATAGCCAGAGAGTATTTTTATTGAGACTTTTGGTCTCATTTATTTGCACTCCGGATCTCTTTTGTGATTCCGCGAGGGGCTTTACGCCCTGTCATGCAAGGCGCGTTCGCCTTTCGGCGGCGCGACCGTAAACGGCCTCACGAACCCAGCTCATTTGCCAGTATCCCGATCCCGTCCGCGATCCGCTCCGAGGGAATCGAGGAATAGGCCAGCCGGTAGAAATTCCGCGGCGCATTCGCAGCGTCAAAGAACGGCCGCCCCGGCTCGATCAGAACGCCCCGGGTCTGCAACCGGCGCGCAAGATCCTCGGTATCCACGCCCTCGGGCGCCCGCATCCAGATCGAACTTCCGCCGAACACGCCGCGCCCCTCCACGCCGAGGCCCTGATCGTCCAGCGCCGCCTCCATCACCTGCCGCCGCCGCGCATAGGCCTTGCCGATCCGCCGGATCAGGCTGTCGTAATGACCCAGGCTCAGGAAATAGGCCGTGGTCCGCTGCACATGCCCCGGCGGATGCCGCAGAACGCTGGCCCGCAGCGCCCGCGCCTCACGGATGAACGCCTGCGGCCCCACCAGATACCCCAGCCGCAGCCCCGGAAAGATCGACTTGGAAAAACTGCCCACGTAGATCACGCGCCCGTCGCTATCGAGCGATTTCAGCGACGGCAGCGGCGCGCGCAGAAAGCTGATCTCGAACTCGTAATCGTCCTCGACGATCAGCGCCTCCATCTCGCGCGCCCGCGCCAGCAACTCCTGCCGCCGGTCCAGCGGCATGGTGGCATTCGTGGGCGCCTGGTGGCTCGGAGTGGTGAAAATCACGTCCGCCCGCTCCGGCAGATCCTGTGGCCGCAACCCGTCACGATCCACCGGCACCGGCGCCATGTGACAGCGCGACTGCGTCAGGATATCGCGCAGCGCGTGGTAACACGGCTCCTCCACCGCCGCCGTCCGCCGCTGGGTCAACAACACCTGCGCCGTCAGCCACAGCGCGTTCTGCGCCCCCATCGTCAGCAATATCTCCCCCGGCTCCGCCAATATCCCCCGGCGCGGCAGAGTATGCCGCGCGATGAATTCGATGAGCTTGGGATCGTCCTGGTCATACGCATCCGCCGCCAGCGCCTGGAACTCCTTCTGCCCCAGCGCCCGCAGCGCGCAATGCCGCCAGCTTGCGTGATCGAACAGGCTCGGATCGGTCTGCCCGAAGATGAACGGATAGGGATAGTCCGACCAGTCCCGCGGTTTCTCCGGGGTCGCTCCGCCGGTATAGCGCCGCCCGATCGCCCGCCCCCAATCGATCATGTCGCCCTTCGCCGCACTGGGCGTGAACGCCGGCGGCTCCGGCGCGTTCTGCGACACGAAATACCCCGACCGGTCCCGGCTCTCCAGGTAATCGTTGGCCTGCAACTCGGTATAGGCCAGCGTCACCGTGATCCGGCTCACCCCAAGATGTTCGGCCATCTTGCGGGAACTCGGCAGCCTCTCGCCTTTCCGGAACCGCCCCGACAGGATGCCCTGCGCGATCATCTGCTGGATCTGCGCCTGCAACGTCCCTTCCGCCTCGGGCGACAGGAAAAAGCTTTCCACCGATATGGCCATGCGCGGGATCCTACACTGGCCCCATCGTCGCGGCAATCTGGACCGATCGGCATTTCGGCTGATTCTGCCGTTGCCATTTAATATCTTGATGATATATCAATTGCCGACAATACTGTGCCAGCTACGGCGCGGCACATCGATGGCTCAAGGGAGGACGGCCACATGACCGAACGAAAAAAACGGACAATCACCCAGATCAGGGCCTCGAAACATGACGGCACGCGCATGGTCTACACCTCCGTGCCAGATTACACTTCAGCGCAATGGGCCGAGGCGGCGGGCGTCGATGTCGTCGTGGTCGGCGACAGCCTCGCCATGATCGCCCACGGCCACGCCTCGACCGCACCCGCGACGATGGACATGATGGTCCTGCACGCCCAGGCCATCCGCCGGGGCGCGCCCAATACCTTCTCGCTCGGTTGCATGCCCTATCAGAGCTATCACACAGTGGACCGCGCCCTGACCAACGCCACGCGCTTCATGCAGGACGGCGGCTGCGACGCGGTCAAACCCCAGGGCGGCCGCAGCCAGGCCGACATCCTCAAGGCTCTCGTCGCGGCGGGCATCCCCACGGCCAGCCATATCGGCATGGCCCCGCACCGCGTCGCGATGTATGGCGGCTTCCGCGTACAGGGCAAGACTCCCGAGGACGCGATGGACATCCTGCAGGACGCGCTCGCCATCCAGGACGCCGGCTGTTTCATGCTTGAATTCGAGGCGGTGCCGGCCTCGATCGCCCGCATCATCTCCGCCGAGCTCGAGATCCCCACCATCGGCATCGGCGCCGGCGCCGGCACCGACGGACAGATCCTGCTCAGCTACGATCTTCTCGGTGTATTCACCGATTTCAAACCCAAGTTCACCAAGCGCTACGCAAACCTGACCGAGGCCGCGGTAAAGGGCCTGTCCGATTACGCCGCCGACGTCCGGTCCGGCGCCTTTCCCGACGACGACCATAGCTACCATGTCGATGACAGCGTAACCGACGCCTTCCGCGACATGGTCGAGAAACGCCGCCAGGTCTGAACCGGGCCGAACCCCACCCGGCGCGCATTCGAACGCAAAGCCGTCCCGCCCCAGGTGCCGGAGGCGGCGATGCCGCCGACCGGCCACGTAGGGTGGGTGAAAACCCACGCGCCGTCCAACGCCTCCGCGAACGCAGCCGCCGGCACAAGGGCGCCCGCGATTGCGGCAAACCGTTCGGATCGCTCCCGAACCGGTCACAAGGCCGCGTCCCTGCTCCGTCATCTCCTTGGCGCGAGAAAACGACGCTTTTGCCCAATCAGAGAAGTTCCTCTTGCGCGAGGAACGAACCTTCCTGAAATGTGTTTCGACACTAAGCACAGGAGAGCCCAGATGATCGCCGTCATTTTCGAGGTCATGCCGCACCCCGACCAGAAAGACGCCTATCTCGCCATGGCCGCGAAGATGAAGCCTCTGGCCGAAAGCATCGACGGCTTCATTTCCGTCGAGCGCTTCCAAAGCCTTGTGAACCCTGAAAAGCTTCTCTCGCTCAGCTTCTGGCGCGACGAGGCCGCGTTGGACGAATGGCGCCGGCTCGAGGCGCACCGCGGCGCCCAGCGCGCGGGCCGCGAAATGATGTTCGACGATTACCGCCTGCGCGTCGTGTCGGTCATCCGCGACTACGGCATGCATCAACGCGACGAAGCCCCCGAGGACAGCAAACAGGTTCATAACGGCTGAGACGTCCCTGTCGCGGCTTCCGTCCTGGCCTGATCCGGGGACTCTCGCGGCAAGAGATCCCGGATCAAGTCCGGGATCGCGCAGCTCAACATACGCTGCCGTTTGTTTTACGCACGCCGGTCAGATCAAACCGCGCGCTCGCAGGTCCTTCAGGACGGCCTCCGTATCCTGCCCCCGCGCCGGGGTCGGGTTCGGCGCTAGGGCTTTCCCGTCAAAGCGCGGCGCCGGCGCGGGTTGCAGCACGTCGCCCTCCGACGCGTGCCAGATCGCGCGCGCCGCGATATGCGGATCCGCCGCCGCCTCCCACGGGCTCAGCACCGGCGCGACACAGGCATCGGAATTTTCAAACAGGGCGGCCCAATGGGCCACGGGATGCTCGGCGAACAGCCGCGAAAGGTGCGCCGTCTGATCCGGCCACTGGGCACGGTCGTACTGAGCGGCAAAGAGCGGGTGGTCATCAAGCCCGAGAAGATCCAGAAACATCGCATAGAACTGCGGCTCCAGGCATTGCACCGACAGGTACCGCCCGTCGGCGCAGACATAGGTCCGCCCCCAGGGCGGTGCGTCCAGCAGGCTCTGCCCCCGCTCCCGCGACAGGTTCCCGCCCCCCGCCATCGCCATGAACAACGCCATCATGTGCGCCGACCCGTCGGTGATCGCCGCGTCCACCACCGTGCCCCGGCCCGTCCGCTGCGCATTCAACAGACCGCTCAGGACGCCCGCCACCAGGTACAGCGCCCCGCCCCCGATATCCCCCACGATCGTCGGCGGCGTCAGCGGCGCATCGCCGGGGGTCGAGGCATAGTATAGCGCCCCCGCCGTGGCGATATAGTTATAGTCATGCCCCGCCAGATGCGCCCGCGGCCCGTCCTGCCCCCAGCCGGTCATCCGGCCATAGACAAGCCTCGGATTGCTCTGCGCAAACGCCTCCGGCCCCAGTCCCAGCCGCTCCATCACCCCGGGCCGCAACCCCTCGATCAGCGCATCGGCCTCGTTCACCAGCGCCTTCGCGACCGCCATGTCGCGGGGATCCTTGAGATCCAGCACAACGGCCCGCTTCCCCCTGTCCAGCATGTTGTGCGCGCCCATCGTCGGATTGGCAGGCCCGGGCCTCTGGACAACGGTGACCTCCGCGCCCAGATCCGCCAACATCATGGCGGCAAAAGGCGCGGGGCCAAGGCCCTCGAACTCGATTATTTTCAGACCAGCGAGCATGGGGGCGCTCACACCACCACCTCCATCTCCTCCTGCTCGCCCACCCCGAACACCCGCTTGTAGCGGTCGATCTGGTCGGCGGGCCCCATCGCCTTGCGCGGGTTGTCCGACAGTTTCACCGTGGGCCGTCCGTTCGCGGCAACGGCCTTGCAGACCAGGCTGAACGGCGCCAGCGCGTCTCCCGGAGTCAGGCCGCGAAAATCGTTGGTCAAGAGCGTCCCCCAACCGAACGACACCCGCACCCGGCCCGCGAACTGCTTGTGCAGCGACAGGATCTTCTCCTCGTCCAGCCCGTCGGAAAAGATGATCAGCTTCTGCGTCGGATCCTCGCCACGGTCCTTCCACCACCGGATCGCGATCTCGGCCCCGGTCGCCGGGTCGCCCGAATCGATCCGGATGCCGGTCCACCCGGCCAGCCAGTCGGGCGCCTTCTCCAGAAACCCTTCGGTGCCGTATGTATCGGGCAGGATGATCCTCAGGTTGCCATCGTGCTCGTCATGCCAGTCCGACAGCACCTCGTAGGGCGCGCGGGCCAGGCTGGCATCATCCTCGGCCACCGCGGCATAGACCATCGGCAGCTCATGTGCGTTGGTCCCGATCGCCTCCAGGTCGCGGTTCTTGGCGATCAGGCAGTTCGAGGTGCCCACGAAATTCTCGCCCAGCCGTTCGGTCATCGCCTGCACGCACCAGTCCTGCCACAGGAACGAATGCCGCCGCCGCGTGCCGAAATCGGCGATGCGCAGGCCCGGCGTGTCGCGCAGGATCTCGGTCTTTTCCCACAGGCGTGTCATGGCACGGGCATAAAGCACCTGAAGCTCGAACCGGGCCATGTCGTGCAGCACGGCGCGCGACCGCAGCTCCATCAGCACCGCCAGCGCGGGAATTTCCCAAAGCATCACCTGCGGCCAGGTCCCCTCGAAGGTCAGCTCGTACTGCCCGTCGCGTTTCTCCAGGTGATAGGGCGGCAACCGCAGCTTCTCGAACCAGTCCATGAACTCGGGCGTGAACATCTGCCGCTTGCCATAGAACGTGTTGCCCCGCATCCACGTGGACTCCCCGCGCGACAGTGACAGCGAGCGGATGTGGTCCAGCTGTTCGCGCAGCTCTCCCTCGTCCACCAGCTCGGCCAGTCGGATGTCCTTGCTGCGGTTGATCAGCGAGAAGGTGACGGTGGTATGGGGCCGGTTGCGGAACACCGACTGGCACATCAGCAGCTTGTAGAAATCGGTGTCGATCAGCGAGCGGACGATCGGGTCGATTTTCCACTTGTGGTTCCAGACACGGGTCGCGATGTCGACCATGGGCGGCCTCCCGGGGTAGTTGCGCCGCCTCTTAGAGCAAAGTGGTCAGGTCTCCGCAAGCGCGGCGCGGGTCGCGGTGGCGAGGCGCTCAATTCCCGTGACCAGCTTGTCCTCGGTATTGTAGGTAAAGTTGATGCGGATCGAGCTGTGGTCGCGCCCCTCTGGATCGAACACCGACGAGGGCGAGATGCACACCCCATGCTCCAGCCCCACCTCCATCAGCCGGTTTGTATCCAGCGCGGGGTCCTTCGCCGTGGCCCAGACGAACATGCCCCCCGTGGGCCGCTCCCAGGTGAACATCTCGGGCAGATGCTCGTCCATCGCCGCGCACAGCGCATCGCGCCGCGCGCGGTAAAGATCCAGGATCGTCGGCAGCATGTCATCGGCCAGCCCGGTGGCGAAGGCGTCATGGGTGATCTGCTGGCACAGGCCGCTGGTGCACATGTCGGCACTCTGCTTGGCGGCTTTCAGCACCTCAATCATCTCGGGCGCGGCGATGATCCAGCCGATGCGCAGCCCCGGCGCCAGCTCCTTGGACACGGTGCCAAGATAGATCACCGGCCCGTCATAGGGCGCCCCGGCCCGCTCCGCCGACAGCGTCAGCATCCGCGGCATCGGCGCGTCGTCATAATAAAGCGTGCCGTAGGGGTCATCCTCGATCAGCCAGGTGCCTGTCTCGTGCGCGGCATCCACCAGCCGCCGGCGCGTCGCCGCATTCACCAGCTTGCCCGTCGGGTTCGAGAAATTCGGCACCGTATAGGCAAACTGCGCTCCGGTCATCGCCGCCACCGGGTCAAGGTCGTTCGCCTCCAGCCGCATCGGGCGATAGACCGGCTGCCGCGGCCGCCAGTTGTCCAGCGCCCCCAGATAGGCCGGCGTCTGCGAGGCGACCACGCTGCCTTCCTCCAGCAACACCGTGCCGATCAGGTTCAGCGCCTGCGCCCCGCCCGCGGTGATCAGGACGTTGTCGCGCGTCAGGGTAAGATCGCCCTCGGAATACCGCGCCGCAATCAGGTCGCGCAGCTTGGGCAGGCCCGCGACGGGGGCATAGGCCAGGGTCTCGTCCGCATGATCGGCCACGGCAGACGTCGCCAGTTTCGTCATGTCCTCGATCGGCCAAATCTCGGTTCCCGGCAGGCCACCGCCAAGATTGACAAGACCGGGAATACGCCCGGCAGCCAGGAAAGTGGCTGTCACGTCGTTGGTATCGTCAAGCCATTTGGCAAAGGCGGGGCGCTGGGGCATCGGCTGTCTCCCGAAGTCGTGCAAGGGGTCGGGGCGTGCATAAAGGAAAATGAACATTCGTTCAATTCCCGTTCTGCGCGCTCAAGCGCCCGGCTCGAACGCCTCGACCGACAGGATCGTGGGCATGTGCCGCGCAATCTCGCGCCAGCTGTCGCCTTCGTCAAGGCTGGCAAAGACCGACCCCGAGTTGGTCCCGAAATACAGGCCCGGCGCGTCCAGCGTATCCCCCGCCATGGCCTGCCTCAGCACGGTGAAGAAACAGTTCTCCTGCGGCAGCCCCTCGCGCAGCGCCTCCCATGTTTCGCCCCCGTCGCGCGAACGCCAGACAGCACAGGCCGAATCGGGCGGGTAGCGCCCCGCCATGTCGCCATTCAGCGGCAACGTCCAGATCGTGCGCGGATCGCGCGGATGCACCCGGATCGGAAAGCCGAAGGTCGACGGCAGACCCCGGGTTATGTCGTCCCACGACCGCCCGCCATCGGACGACCGCCAGACCCCGTGGTGGTTCTGCTGATAGAGCAGGTCCGTCTTACCCGGTGCGCGCATGATGTTGTGCACGCAATGCCCGGTTTCCCCGTTGCTCGGTCCGGCTGGATGATCGTGTGCGCCACAGGCCTCGGCATTCGACAGCCGGTTGCGCCGCGCCCAGGTGGCTCCGCCATCCTCGGTGGCGAACACCCCGGCGGCGGAAATCCCGATCCACTGCTTCCGGGGTTCATCAGGGTCGAAGACGATCGTGTGCAAAACCAGCCCCGCGGCACCGGGGTTCCAGTCCTTGGCCGATGGATGATCGGTCAAGGCGTCGACGCGACTCCATGTCCTACCGTGATCACCGCTCCTCAGCAAATTCGCGGGCTTCGTTCCGGCATAAAGCGTCCCGTGCGCGAACCCCAGCGACCAGATCTGCTCGAACCCATCCTCGAACGGCAGCGGCGTGTCGGTCCAACCGATCATCTCGGCAAAGCCCGGATCCTGCGCGGCCCACTCGTCCATCTGGCCGCGGGTCAGGCGGGCAAGCGTCCATGACCGCCCATGGTCCTCGGAGCGCCAGATGCCCGCCCCGTGAAACGCACCGCCACCCCCGGCCCAGATCGTGCCGGTGTCGGGATCGCCCGCCATGTGGTTGATGCACCAGCCATCACAATGCGGGCCGGTGACGTCCCAGCCGTTCCGGTCCGGACCGGCCGACAGGATAAAGGCACCCTTGGTGGTGCCGACAAGAAGGCTGACGCAGGGGGAAGGCATGACACGGGGCTCCGCATGGTTCGCGCAAAACTACCACGTCCCGGCGCGATTCCCGAGAGCGGGAATTGGCCGATCCGGATCCGCCAAATGCGGGCTTGTTTCCATCGGGCCAGAGGCCCCGGATCAGGTCCGGGGCGGGATGCGCCCTGATACGACGGTCACGCCCACATCCCGGCAAAATGATGCGTCGGACCATGCCCAGACCCGACATCCAGCGCCCCGGCCCCGGCAATCGCCCGCGCGACATAGGCCTTGGCCTCGGCCACCGCCTCGGGCAGAGGGTCTCCCCGCCCGATCCGGGCTGCCAGCGCCGCCGACAGGGTGCATCCCGTGCCATGGGTATTGCGCGTCGCCACCCGCGCGCCCTCGAACCAATGCACGCCGTCCGCATCGGCCAGCACGTCCGGGCTGTCCTCGCCCACAAGGTGCCCGCCCTTCAACAGCACCGCCGCGCAGCCCAGCGTCCGCAACGCCTGCGCCTGTTCGGCCATCGCGTCCCGCGTCGTCGCCTCGTCGCGGCCCAGCAACGCCGCCGCCTCCGGCAGGTTCGGCGTGATCACCGCCGCCTTCGGCACCAGCGCATCGCGCAGCGCCGCCACCGCGTCCTCGGACAGAAGCGACGAACCCCCCTTGGCCACCATCACCGGGTCCAGCACCACCGGCGCCTCGGGCAAGGCATCCGCCACCGCCCGCGCGATCTCTGCCGTGGCGATCATCCCGATCTTCACCGCGTCGATCCGCACGTCCTCGGCCACCACACGGATCTGGTCGGCCACGAACTCCGGCGGCACCAGGTGCACGCCCTGCACGCCTTGGGTGTTCTGCGCCGTCAACGCGGTCAGCGCCGCCATGCCATAGGCTCCGTTCGCCGAGATTGCCTTGAGATCGGCCTGCACGCCCGCACCGCCCGACGGGTCCGACCCCGCGATCGACAGGACGTTGGCGATCCGGCCCTTGGCAGTGTTCCTTGTCTGGGGTTTCATCCGGCTCCTTTCGCGACGTCGAAAGGCTGGGTCCGACCGGTTCCGGTCGCGCCTTCCTCCGCCAGCATGATCTGGGTCAGGTTCAAAGGGTGCATCTCAGCCCGAAGGCGCCCCTGGCTCATCCCCGACGATAGGCACGGCGGCGGTCCTGTCAACTGCGGTGGCGCGGCGCAACGCCCGCCCGGTTAATCATGCCATTTGCGAATAATAGCACCGTCGCCATACTGTTAGGATACCGACGTGATACCGACGTGCCGATCTGCCCCTCGCCGCCCCGTTCACCTTTCGAGTCGTTTCAGGGGGTTGGAAGCCTCCGACACAGGCGCTATCTTCATCCTTCGCACCGCCCGGAAGGCATTTTGAGATGGTTAAGCCCAAGATCAATCCCAACTACAAGGTCGTCGCCGAGAACCGCAAGGCGCGGCACGACTATGCCATCGAGGACGACCTCGAATGCGGCATGGTGCTCGAAGGGTCCGAGGTCAAATCCCTGCGCCAGAAAAGCTCCAACATCGCCGAAAGCTACGCCGCGGTGGAGGATGGCGAGTTGTGGCTGGTCAACAGTTACATCGCGCCCTACGAGCAGGCCGTGCCTTTCGGCCACGAAGACCGGCGCAAGCGCAAGCTACTGGTTTCACGCAAGGAAATGGCGCGGCTGTGGAACGAGACCCAGCGCAAGGGCATGACCCTCGTGCCGCTGGTCATGTATTTCAACGACCGCGGCATCGCCAAGATCAAGATCGGCATCGCCAAAGGCAAGAAAAACACCGACAAGCGCCAGACCGAGGCCAAGCGCGACTGGAACCGCCAGAAGCAGCGGCTTTTGCGCCACGGTATGTAATCCGTTCCGATTTCGGCCTCTGCGGGTGTCGGGCCTTTTGCTATCATCCCTCTTGTTCCGGGCGTCACGCGCGCGGTTGCACGAGGGACCGGACCGCATGGACCTACTGATCAGCCTCATTGCCGGCGCCATTGGCGGCAACTTCGCCGGCGGCCTCCTGCGCACGCTCAACCTCGGCTTTCTGGTCAACTCTCTTGCCGGCACTCTCGGCGGCGCAATGGGCGGCCAAGCTCTTGGTCTTATGGCGCTCGGCGGGCTGGCACAGACCGCGCCGCACGACGCCGCGCTCGACCCCACCGCCCTTGCCATCGAGCTCGCAGCAGGGGGCCTTGGTGGTGCCGCCTGCCTTCTGGTCGCGGGCCTGTTGCGCAATCTGGTCGCCCGCTGAAGTCGGTGCGGCAATCGCCCGTCGGCTTGCACTGGCCTGCATCCCGCGCTACGTCATTCGCAACCGTTTCTGGGGGCTGTCATGGCAAACGACGATCCGAAAACACTGGTATCCACCGATTGGCTTGCCGCGCATCTGGGCGATCCCGACCTGCGGGTCCTCGATGCCACCTATTTCCTGCCCGGCGTCGAACGCGATGCCAGGGCGGAATACGATCAGGCGCACATCCCCGGCGCACGTTTCTTCGACATTGACGATATTTCCGACCACCGCTCCGACCTGCCGCATATGGCTCCGCCGGTGGAGAAATTCATGTCCCGTATGCGTCAGATGGGCGTGGGCGACGGTCACCAGGTGGTGGTCTACGACACCCACGGCCTGTTCTCGGCGGCCCGCGTATGGTGGCTCTTCCGCCTGATGGGCCAGACGGATGTCGCCGTCCTGGATGGTGGACTGCCCAAGTGGCTGGCCGAGGGCCGCCCGACCGAGGATCTGCCTCCGATGATCCGAGACCGGCACATGACTGTCCGGCGCGAAGCGCACCGCGTCAAGGACGTGACGCAAGTCGCGGCCGCATCGAAGCTGGGCGACTACACCATCCTGGACGCCCGCGCCCCGGGTCGTTTCCGCGGGGACGAACCCGAGCCGCGCAAAGGGCTGCGGGCTGGGCATATCCCCAATTCCCGCAACGTGCCCTACAGCACACTGCTCAACGATGACGCAACGATGAAGTCCCCCGACGAATTGCGCGCGATCTTCGACGCCGCCGGCGCGGACCTCACCAGGCCCGTCATCACAAGCTGCGGCTCCGGCGTGACCGCCGCGGTGATCAACCTTGCGCTGGAACGGATCGGCAAGACCGACCATGCGCTCTACGACGGATCCTGGACCGAATGGGGCGCCTTCCCCACCGTCTCCGTCGCCACCGGAGAAGCCTGATGTTCGAACACCTCAAGGAACAACCCGCCGACAAGATCCTGGCACTGATGGAGGCCTACAAGGAGGATCCGCGCGAGACCAAGATCGACCTCGGCGTCGGTGTCTACAAGGATGCCGAAGGCCGCACGCCAATCATGCGCGCCGTCAAGGCCGCCGAAAAGGAATGGTGGAAGAAGGAAGAGACAAAGGCCTATGTCGGCCTCGCCGGCGACCCGGCCTTTTCCGACGCGATGGTCAAGCTCATCCTCGACGATGCCGCCCCCCGCGATGCGGTGGCGGCCGTGGCCACCCCGGGCGGCACCGGCGCGGTGCGGCAGGCGTTCGACCTGGTGAAGATGGCCAACCCCGGGGCGCGCGTGTTCGTGTCGGACCCGACCTGGCCCAACCACCTCAGCATCCTCAAGCACATGGGGATCGAACATGTCCCCTACCGTTATTTCGACAACGAGACCGGCGGCGTCGATTTCGACGGCATGATGCAGGATCTGGACAGCGTCAAAGCCGGTGACGTGATCCTGCTGCACGGCTGCTGCCACAACCCGACCGGCGCCAACCTGACGATGCAGCAATGGGGCGAGGTGACTGACCTGGCCAACGCCAAGGGCGCCATCCCGATGATCGACATCGCCTACCAGGGGTTTGGCGACGGCCTGGATGCCGACGCGGCCGGCACCCGCTACGTCGTGTCCTCCTGCCCCGAGGTCCTGATCGCTGCCAGCTGCTCCAAGAATTTCGGCATCTACCGCGAGCGCACCGGCCTC
Organism: Roseovarius sp. MMSF_3350; assembly: GCF_030733425.1. Lineage (GTDB taxonomy): Bacteria > Pseudomonadota > Alphaproteobacteria > Rhodobacterales > Rhodobacteraceae > Roseovarius. Next base: position 209,738 of record NZ_JASHIZ010000001.1, on the reverse strand, counting down.
CTGATGGCGGTCTGCCAGGACAGCGCGCGTCGCCCGACAACGCAGGCGAACCTCGCCTATCTCAACCGTCAGAACTATTCCTTCCCGCCCGATCACGGCGCGCGGCTCGTTTCGCTGGTGCTGAATGATGACGCCCTGCGCGCCGACTGGCAGGCCGAACTCGAAGAGGTCCGCCGCGGGATGCTCGGCCTGCGCGAGCAACTGGCACAGGAATTGCGCACGCTCTCGGGGTCCGACCGCTTTGGCTTCATCGGGCAACACCGCGGGATGTTCTCGCGCCTGGGTCTCGCGCCTGACAAGGTCGAGGCGCTGCGCCGCGATCACGCAATCTACATGGTCGGCGACAGCCGGATCAACATCGCGGGCCTGAATGCCAACACCGTGCCGCTGCTGGCAAAGGCAATCATCGACGTGGGCGCCTGAGCGCCCCGTTAAACTTTTCTCAATTGTTGTCAGCGACGGTTACGGGAATTGGAGAGACACCTGCCGGTTGGCGCTTTATCAAAGCGCTAGGCGCCGTACCGCGCCAGAAAGGTTTCGACCGCGCCGGTCGCGATGCGCTCTATCGCATCTTCGGACTTGTCACATTCCACGCCGCACAGGCATCGCACGAAGAGGTCACATTTGCACAGTTCTCCGAACTGCTTGGTGGCCAGGTCCATGTCTTCGATCTTCAGCTCGCCGCGCTCCACGTACGGGGCCAGCAAACGTCCGATCCGTTCGCTGAACAGCGCCGGACCGGAGGCATAGAACCGTTGGCCCAGTTCCGGAAAACGATAGGATTCCGCGACGCAGATCCGGAACATCTGCTGACCGAAATCCGACAGGAAAAACCGCACGGCCCGGCTCGCCGTCTCGTGCAGGGCGTCCTCGATCGACACCGCGTGGCCAATCTGTTGCAGCGCCTCTTCGGCCTGCCGGTTGCACTCGACCCGCGCAACCTCGGAAAACAGCAACCGCTTGTCCGGGAAATAGCTGTAAAGCGTCGCCTTCGACACGCTTGCCGCACGGGCAATGTCATCCACACTGGCGCCTTCGAATCCGTCTCGCATGAAGATTTGCCGCGCGCCTTCAAGCACCTGGTCGAATTTCCGACCTTTCTTGATCTCGGCGTCCATGGCCGTCATGCAAGTCCTCCTGCCTGTTCCTGTCAGCTTACAGGTCCGACGCGGCGAACTGCAAGCCTGTCTGCGGGCAAGCGGGGGAGAAGAGGATGGCTGGCCCGCAGACGTGATGCGCAAAAGTTACTGGGACGCGATGCCACCATCGCCTTGCGTCACCGGCTCGGGCGCGGGTTCCGGGAAGGTCAGAACCGGCGTCAGGCTGGACATATCGACACTTACCGCCATGGCAGGCCCTGCAAATGCAGACGCGACAAGCGTCAATGTCAAAAGAAGAGATTTCATATCATGTTCCTTTTCTGAACTATTCAGTTCAATTAACAATCTAAACAGATCGGTTCATTTTGCAATGTGGGAAATAAACAAACCAGTTTACTTATTCGAATATTCGCTATTCATTCTCGATTGGCCCGGCGTCCACCCAATAAGATTGACGCGCCCCGCCAACATGCTAGGACCGGTCCATGCTGGATATCTTCTTGCAAACCCTGCCCTTCTTTCTGCTGATCGGGCTTGGCTACTGGGCAGGGCGCACCGGGTTCTTCAGCGAAGAGGCGACCGCCTACCTCACCAAATTCGTCTTCTACTTCGCCTTGTCGGCCATGCTGTTCCGGTTCTCCGCGAACCTGACCATGAGCGAGATCTTCGACTGGCGGTTCGTCATGGCCTACCTTTGGGGCACCGCCTTTGTTTACGGGCTGGTGACGCTGGTCGCCTTCGTCCGCCGGCTCAAGGCAGAGGAAGCCGCGTTCGAGGCTCAATGCGGCGTGATCGGCAATGTAGGCTTTCTGGGCGTGCCAATGCTGACCCTGCTTCTGGGGCCGGACGCGATCGGACCAGTCATGCTGGTGCTTGCTGTTGACCTGATCGTCTTCGGCTCGCTGATCGTGATCGTCGTCACAGGCACCCGCGACGGTCGGATGAGCCTCGGAATCTTTCGCACCGTCGGCATCGGCCTCGTGAAAAACCCGATGATCGTGTCGATAACGCTCGGCCTTGCCTGGTCCGCCTTCGACCTGCCGATCCCCAACGTGATGAACGATTTCCTGTCCCTGCTGGGCGGCGCGGCGACCCCGGGCGCGCTCTTTGCCATCGGCGCGTCGCTGGCCACAAAGTCCGCCGAACGCCCCTTCGTCGCTGGCTGGCTCAGCTTTAACAAGCTGATCCTGCATCCGCTCTTCGTCGCCTTTTCCGCGCTTTATCTTTTCCCGGTCGACCCCTACCCGGCCGCCGTGATGATCACCGCCGCCGCCCTGCCCGTGGCCGGTAACGTCTACATCCTGGCCGAGCATTACCGCGTCGCGCCCCAGCGGGTCTCGGCCTCGATCCTGATCTCGACCGCCGTAGCTGTCATTACCGTGTCGATCGTCATTGGCTGGGTCACCGGTCTCTACCAGTAACGCCGCGCCCGCAGCCTGGCATTTGTGAAACTGAAACCTGTTGGCGCTATGCCGGCGCCGAGCAAATTCGCGGTTGGCCGCAGGGCTGGGCATGATACGGTCCGCGAAAGTCGCCGGATAATGCCGACCCGGCGCCTCACCGCGTTAAGGACAGAAGGAAGATCGTGATGGAAACCGTTTCGGAAAATGCCTGCTTTGGCGGCACGCAAGGTGTCTACACCCACAAATCCAAGGCCTGCGATTGCGACATGACCTTTGGCCTCTTTCTGCCGGAAGAGGCGAAATGGGGCACCGTCCCCGTGCTGTGGTACCTGTCTGGCCTGACCTGCACCCATGAGAACGCCATGACCAAGGCCGGCGCCCAGCAATGGGCGGCCGAACAGGGCATCGCGCTCGTCTTCCCCGACACCTCGCCAAGGGGCGAGGGCGTGGCCAATGACGACGCCTTCGACCTCGGCCAGGGCGCGGGCTTCTACGTCAACGCCACGCAGGACCCCTGGGCGCCGAATTTCCGCATGTGGGACTACGTGACCGAGGAACTGCCAGTGCTGATCGCCTCAAACTTCGCCATCGACAGCGCCCGGCAGGCCATCACCGGCCACTCCATGGGCGGGCATGGTGCGCTGACCATCGCGATGAACATGCCCGACCGCTTCGCCTCGGTCTCGGCCTTCTCGCCCATCGTCAACCCCACCCAAAGCAGCTGGGGGCGCAAGCAGTTCGGCGCCTATCTGGGCTCGGACGAAAGCCTCTGGGCCAAGCATGACGCCACGCTGCTGATGAACGAAAAGGGCTTCGATGGTCCGATTTTGTGCGATACCGGCACGTCGGACCAGTTTCTGGACCTGCTGATGCCCGAAAGCTTTGCCAAGGCTTGCGCCACCCGACGCCAGCAATCCATCCTGCGGATGCAGCCCGGTTACGACCACAGCTATTTCTTCGTTTCCTCCTTCATGGAAGAACACATCGCCTTCCACGCCGAAGCGCTCTACGCAGGGTAAGTCATGAGCCATTACGACCTCATCATCATAGGCTCCGGCCCCGCCGGACGCTCTGCCGCGATCCAGGCGGGCAAGCTGAAACGCCGGGTGCTGGTCGTGGACCGCAAGAACAGGCTGGGTGGCGTGTCGGTGCATACCGGCACGATCCCGTCCAAGACTCTGCGAGAGACCGTGCTCAACCTCTCGGGTTACCGCGAACGCAGCTTTTATGGGCGCTCATACCGCGTGAAAGAGGATATCGGCGCGCAGGACCTGAAAATGCGACTGCACAAGACGCTGGATTACGAGGTTGATGTCCTGGAGCACCAGTTTAACCGCAACCACGTCGATACCCTCCACGGGATGGCGAGTTTTACGGGGCCCAATGCGCTGGATGTTGCAACCGAGGCGGGTGAAACCATGTCTCTCACCGCCGACCGCTTCCTGATCTCCACCGGCACCAAGACCTATCGCCCCGACTACGTGCCTTTCAACAGCAATACGGTCGTCGACAGCGACGAGTTCCTCGAACTGGGTCAGATCCCGCGCAGCCTCGTGGTGGTGGGGGCGGGCGTTATCGGCGTCGAATACGCCACCATGTTCTCGGCCCTCGACGTGCGCGTCACCCTGATCGAGCCGCGCGACAGCTTCCTAGACTTCATCGACAAGACCCTGATCGACGACTTCACCCACCAGATCCGCGAGAACGGCGTCGATTTGCGCCTCGGCTCGGCCATCGAGACGATCGAGGACGCGGGCGAGCATATCGAGACGACGCTGGCCAACGGGCGGCACGTCCGCTCCGAGATGCTGCTTTTCGCCGCCGGGCGCATGGGCGCCACGGATCGGCTGGGGCTCGACAAAGCCGGGTTGAACACCGACCACCGCGGCCGGCTCGAAGTCGACCGCAAGACCTACCAGACCAGCGTGCCGCATATCTACGCCGCGGGCGACGTGATCGGGCACCCTTCGCTTGCCTCGACCTCTTTGCAGCAAGGCCGCATTGCCGCCTGCCACGCGCTCAACACGCCCACCTTGCCCGAAAGCCCGTGGTTTCCCTACGGCATCTATTCCGTGCCAGAGATTTCCACCTGCGGCATGTCAGAGGAGGAAATGCAGGAGCGCGGCATCGCGTACGAGGTCGGCATCGCCCGCTTCCGCGAAACATCCCGCGGCAACATCATGGGGCTGGAACACGGGATGCTGAAAATGCTCGTGTCGCTGAAAACCCGCCGTGTGCTGGGCGTCCAGATCGTCGGCGAAGGCGCGACCGAACTCATTCACATCGCCCAAGCGGTGCTGAATTTGAAGGGCACGGTGGATTACTTCGTGCAGAACACGTTCAACTACCCCACGCTGGCTGAGGCCTACAAGATCGCCGGTCTCGACGCGTTCAACCGCATGCCGATCCCAGAGGAATACAAGGTCGCGCGCGGCGCCAAGGCGGCGGAATAGGCCCATGTCCCTCTACGTCGATGCCGATGCCTGTCCGGTCAAGGACGAGGTCGAGCGGGTGGGCACCCGTCACAAACAGAAGATCTTCATCGTCTCCAACGGCGGCCTGCGCCCCTCGCGCAATCCGCTGGTGGAAACCATCATCGTGCCCGACGGCCCCGACGCGGCCGACATGTGGATCGCCGAGCGTGCCGGGCCGGGCGACGTGGTCATCACCGGCGACATCCCCCTCGCGGCCAAATGCGTCGAGGCCGGCGCGCTGGTGTTGAAACACAACGGCGAGGCGCTGACCCAGGCCAATATCGGCAACGCGCTGGCCACCCGCGACCTGATGAGCGACCTGCGCGCCGCCGACCCGTTCCGGCAGGGCGGCGGCAAAGGGTTTACCAAGGCCGACCGCTCGCGCTTTCTCGACGCGCTGGAACGCATGGTCCGCAAGGCAGCGCAGGGATGAGCGTGTCGCGCACGAACCTCGCCGGAGCGGGCTGTGCCCTGCTGGCTGTAATGTGCTTTTCGCTGAACGACGTGGGCATCAAGTTCCTGTCGGACGATTATGCCCTGCACCAGATCGTATTCTTCCGGTCAGCCATCGGCCTGCTGACCTTCGCGGTGATCTTCCTGCCCATCTACGGTCTGCGGGTGCTGCGCACACGGCGCCCGGGTGCGCACCTGTTGCGCGGGGTCTGCGTGGTCGGTGCCAATTCCTGCCTGTTCCTCGGGCTGGCGGCGATGCCCATTGCCGATGCGGTGGCGGTGTTCTTCATCTCGCCGCTGGTGATCACCGTCTTCTCGGTGATCTTCCTGCGCGAAACCGTGGGCGCCCGCCGCTGGGCCGCCATCGCCGTGGGATTTCTGGGCGTGCTGGTGATCGTCAAGCCCGGCACGTCGGCCTTCCAGGTGGCCGCCCTCCTACCCATGGCTGCCGCGGTCCTTTACGCAGTGATCCACATGGTCGCCCGCAAGGTCGGCGGCACGGAATCCGCGGCCACCATGGCGGTCTATATCCAGATCACCTTCATCATTGCCTGCACCTTCATCGGCCTCTCCATTGGCGACGGCAAGTTCGCCCAACAGGATCACGCGTCACTGGCCTTCCTTTTCCGAGCGTGGGGGCCGATCGCGGCGCATGACTGGTGGATCCTCATCATGCTGGGTGTCAGCGGCGTCACGGGCGGTTTCTTCATCAGCCAAGCCTACCGCATTTCCGAGGCCGCGTTCGCCGCACCCTTCGAATACGTCGCCATGCCCATGGCCATCATGTGGGGCGTCACCGTGTTCGGAACATGGCCGGACCGTACCGCGTGGATCGGCATCGCGCTGATCCTCGGCTCCGGTCTCTATTTGATTTGGCGCGAATCCCGTAAGGACCAGATCGTCGCCAGCGATGAGCCCCGCCACCTTTGACAGCACTATTTGACGCCAACCGCGCCAGCACGCATACCTTGCGAAACAACCAGCAAGGAGCGCCCCCATGAGCATATCCATCATTCCCTTCGACGAAGGCGAGGCGCTACTGAACTGGTTGGCACTGTGCGACACCTTCGAAGCCGGGCACATGCGCCCCAAGGCCGAGATCGGCGACACGTTCCTCTACCGCGACCCCGACACGCTGCTCAGCCGGTCCGCGTGGATCGACGGCATGGGTCTGGCCGTCAAATCCGCCACGATCTTTCCCGGCAACCCTGACAAGGGCCAACCGATGATCAACGGATCGGTCAGCGTGTTTTCCGATACGACTGGCAGTCTGGAGGCGGTCATCGACTTCCACCTCGTGACCAAGTGGAAAACCGCGGGCGACAGCCTCTTTGCCGCCCGACGCCTGGCCCGGCCCGACAGCCGCAATATCCTGATCGTCGGCGCAGGCACCGTGGGCCGCTCGCTCTTTCAGGCCTACAGTGCGGGATTTCCCGACGCGCGATTCACCGTCTGGAACCGCACCCGTGCCAATGCCGAGGCTATGTCCGAAGATTGCCCCGGCCTGAGCGTCGCGGACGACCTGGAAACCGCCGTGCGCGCCGCCGACATCGTCACCTCGGCCACCATGTCCACCGAGCCGGTGCTCAAGGGCGACTGGTTCCAGCCGGGCCAGCATATCGACCTGATCGGCGCCTATCGCCCCGACATGCGAGAGGCCGACGACGCCGCCCTGCAACGCGCCCGCGTCTTCGTCGACAGTTATGACACAACGGTCGGTCATATCGGCGAGATCAAGATCCCGCTCGAGGCCGGTGCGATCAACCGTGACCACCTCGTGGCCGACTATTACGAGCCCAATTTGTTCAATCGGCGCTGCGAAGACGAGATCACGCTGTTCAAGAATGGCGGAGGCGCGCATCTGGACCTGATGACCAGCCGGTACATCCTCGACGCCTGGCAGGCCGGCGGTTGATCGGCTGGGCGCTTGTTGCCGCCGGCGCCGCAATCGCGGCGGCACCCTTCGCGGCCGAAGCCGTCCGTTCCCGCGTCGGCGATCGACACCGCGCCGTCGCCTCTGGCCAGACGGCAAATCTGCCGGGCGGCGCGACATTCTTCAGTTGGCAGGGACCGAAGGATGGTCCGGTCGCGGTCTGTATTCACGGGCTAACAACACCGAGCTTCGTCTGGGGGCCAATCGCCGAGCACCTGACGAATATGGGGTTTCGCGTTCTGGTCTATGATCTTTATGGCCGGGGCCTTTCCGCGCGTCCGAAGGGGGTGCAGGACAGCAGCTTTTTTAATGCCCAGCTCCTCGCGCTGCTCGATCACGAGGGCGTTGAAGGTGACATAACGGTCTTGGGGTATTCGATGGGCGGCGCCATCGCATCCGGCTTTGCAGCAAGTCACCCCGACCGTCTGCGCCAGCTTTGCCTCATCGCACCGGCCGGATTGGGCCACGATCTTGGGCCGGTGGCAGATATGGCTGTCAGCCACCCCGCACTTGGCCGGTGGATGATGCTGGGCTTTTATGGCCGCAGTCTCCGTCGCGCGCTGGACGCCGAGCGCGCTTTGCCCTCAGCCATTCCCGATATGGTGGACATGCAGATCGCAGAAACTCGCAAGCACGGCTTTGCGCCAGCCGTCATGGCCTCGCTGCGCGGCATCATGGACGAGGATATGGCACTTGCGCACCGGGCCATAGGTGAGGCGCGAATACCCACGATTGCAATATGGGGAGAAAAAGACGATGTTATCCCCCTCTCGGGCCGCGACCGGCTGTCGGAGTTGAACCCGTCAGCCCGCAACGTGGTCATATCCGGGGCGGGTCATGCGCTGGCCTACACTCACGTCTCCGAAGTGACCGCCATTTTGGACAGTCTTCGCGTGGCCGATCACTCGGAGAGCTGACCCAGCCGTGCCCTTGCGGCATCGCAGGCGCTGCCATCCGGGTCGACATCACACGCACGCTCCAACGCATCGCGCGTCTTGCCGGATTCTGCCCCGTTGCTTTCGTACTCCATCCCCAGCATGAAGCACCCCCAAGGCGCTTTGGCATCGCAGGCTGTTTCATAGGTTCGGACCTGACAATGCGATGTCGCGGCCGCATCGGGGCGAGTGTTCTGAATCCAGTTGCCTTTCTTCGCGGTCGCCCCGGCATTGGTGCAGCCGTTGGCATCGCCTGCGGCACAGGCTGCCATGAAGAAGGGGAACTTGACATTGGCCTGACCGTTGACGTCAAGTTCGATCTCGACCGCTCGCGCCAGCCCGAAACACGCCTTTGCCTGCCCCGCGCGACACAAAGCCATGCACCATCCGGGCCGATCCGTGCAATCCCGCGTACCGCTGGTGTCCTGTGCAGGGGTCCGGTAGACGTCCGCCGGGCATTGATCCCGATAGGTGGCAAAGACCGGGTCGTCCTGTCCCGCTTGAAGGGCGGCCCGATAGCGTTCGGGCTGGGTTGCGATCCAGCTGTCGACATCTGCCGCGGCAGGGACAGCCACCGCAGCAAGTAAAAGGACTGCCGTCAGGCCAAGGCACCACGCGGCAGGACTCGTTCTTTCACCGGAAGATGTACGATGGCCGAGAATGCGCCCACTCCTACGCCAATCCACCAGACAAGCGAATAGTTGCCATACATATCATACAACTGCCCCCCTAACCAGACACCTAGGAAACTGCCTAACTGGTGGCTGAAGAAAACAATCCCGTAAAGCGTGCCCATGTATCTAAGACCGTAGATATGCGCGATCAGCCCGCTGGTCAGCGGCACAGTGGCCAGCCAAAGGGACCCCATCGCCGCCGAGAACAAGAGCACGCTGGTCGGCGTGATCGGAAACAGGATGAAGGCCGCCGCGACGAGCGTCCGCCCGGTGTATATTCCGGCCAGCAACAGTTTCTTGGAATGGCGTTTGCCCAGCCACCCCGCCGTCAGCGTCCCCGCGATATTGGCCAGCCCGATCAGCGCGATGGCCACCGCCCCCAGCGCCGAGGTCGTGGTCACCCCCATGTTGTGCAACACGCTGCCGGCCGCAATCGGCCCGCAATACTCCGTCACGAAGGCCGGGAAGTGCGCCGTGATGAACCCCAACTGATAGCCACAGGAAAAGAAGCCAAGGAAGATCAGCGTGTAACTCGGGTCCCGGAACGCCTTGACCAGGATCTGGCCCATCGTCTCTTCCAGCTCCGCCGTGCTGACAGGCTCCGGCGCCCGCATCAGCGGCAGGCAGGCCAGCACCGCCAGGATCGCCGCCGCGAAGATCAGGAAGACCGACTGCCAGCCCATCATCGACAACAGGTACTCCGCGATCGGCGGGCCGAACACCTGCCCCGCCGATCCGGCCGCCGTCGCGATGGCAAGGCTCATCGAGCGGTTCTCGTCGCTGCTCGCGCGGCCGACAACGGCCAGGATCACGCCGAACCCGGTGCCCGCGATACCGAAGCCCACCAGCACCTCGTAAAGCTGGTGCGCCAGCGGCGTCGTTGCAAAGGACGACAGGACCAGCCCAGCGGCATACATCAATGCACCGAGGATGATGGCCTTGCGGTCGCCCACCTTTTCGGCAATCGCGCCGAATATCGGCTGGCCGATCCCCCAGGCCAGGTTCTGAACTGCTATGGCAAGGCTGAACTCCACCCGCAGCCAGTTGAATTCCTCGGCAATCGGGATCTGGAACACGCCAAAGGCTGCCCGGATCGAGAACGAAACGAGCATGATCAGGCAGCCCGCCACAAGGACAGACGTGAAAAGTGGCGCCGCTTTCTGCATCGCATCCTCCGAACAACCCGCGCAGATTTACCCGAGCCCGACCCGCCGTCAATTTATGGATTGTGATGCACACAATTCCGTTTCGCGATCTGCTTCGTGCTTTCCACGCCTGCGCCGCTTCGATATCCAGAGTGCATGGAGACTGTGCCCGACAGATATGAGCGTTTGGTGTCCGAAGGCGTTCTGAAGCGTGACGAAGCACAGGTCGCCGCGGTGGAAGAGTTGGAACGGCTTCGCGCCGATCTTGCGCAACCTCAGAAGAAGGGATTTTTCCGCAGGCAGGTGGAAGCTCCCATGGGTCTTTACCTTTGGGGCGGCGTCGGCCGCGGCAAATCCATGTTGATGGATATGTTTGTCGACACACTGACGGTCCCAAAGCGCCGCGTGCATTTTCACGCCTTCATGCAAGAAATTCATGCCGGCATGCACAAGGCGCGCGCCGAAGGGAAGGAAGATGCGCTTGCCCCGGTGGCCAAGTCCGTCGCCGATTCGGTGCGCTGTCTCGCATTCGACGAAATGCAGATCACGGATATCACCGACGCGATGATCGTTGGCCGGTTGTTCGAGTCGCTGTTCGATTCCGGCGTCGCCGTGGTGACAACCTCCAACCGCGTGCCCGACGACCTTTACAAAGATGGCCTCAACCGGCAACTTTTCCTGCCCTTCATCGAACTCTTGAAGGAAAGGATGGTCATCCACGAAATGATCAGCCCCACCGATCACCGGCAGGGGCGCCTTGCTGGCAGTCCGACCTATTTCACACCAAACAACCCCGAAGCGCGCGCCAAGATCAACGCGATCTGGCAGGATCTGACCGAAGGCAAAAGTCAGCCGCTGACCCTGGTGGTGAATAAACGCGAGGTCGAGATACCCGCCTTTCACAACGGTGTTGCGCGGGCCACTTTCTATGACCTGTGCGGTCGGTCTTTGGGGCCTGCGGACTACCTCGCGCTCGCCCAGGCGGCCCGCGTGCTTGTGCTGGAGAACATCCCACAACTCGGCCGGTCGAATTTCAACGAGGCCAAGCGTTTCGTGACCCTGGTCGACGCACTCTACGAGGCGAAGGTGCGTCTTATCTGTTCCGCCGCCGCAGCGCCCGAATATCTTTATGTCGAGGGCGAGGGCAGTTTCGAGTTCGAACGTACCGCAAGCCGCCTGCGCGAAATGCAATCCGAGGGGTGGGGCCAGGATCCTTGAGCCGCCGTTTCGCCGGCTCTACGAGTTAATTGTATTACCCGACTCAGGTGCGCGCCGTCGCCTGTAGCCAGTTGATGTAGATACGCTCAGCCATCTCGTTGAACTCACCCATGCGCTTGGAGCAGTTTTCCTGAAACGCGTCCAGCGCACCCGGACCCAGAGCCTTTTCCAAAGCTTGGGCGTATTCTGGAATTTCACCCCAAGCCTGCACCGTGTCATGTTCGATCTCGATATGGAACTGCATCGAAAAGGCGCGCGTTCCCCATTTCATCGCCTGCACCGGGCAGGCAGGGGACGTGGCCAGCACCTGAGCGCCCTCAGGTAGCGCGGTCACTTCGGCCGAATGCCATTGCAAGGCCTGAAATACCTCGGGCAGCCCATCGAAGAACACGCCGCTTGCCCCAGCCTCGGTCAATTGCACGTCCAGCACTCCGATCTCGGGCGTCTTCGACGGGCCAACGGCGCCGCCAAGCGCATCGGCCAGCAGCTGGTGGCCGAGGCAAAGGCCAAGATACGGCACACCCTGCCCCTCGACCGCCTCGCGGATGAAAGCCTTTTCCGCTTTCAGCCAAGGGTGCTCGTCCTCCTGCCACGTGTCCATGGGCCCCCCAAGGACCCACAGCGCATCGTAGCCGTCCATGCTCTCGGGCAACGCCTCGCCCTCGTCCAACTCGATCGCATCCCAGGTGTGACCGTCTTCCTTGAGAAACTTGCGGAAAACGGCCGGATGCTCGACGCGTTCATGTTGCAGGACCAGAATATGCATGGGGACCCTCACCTTTGCTTTGCCGAACCTTAACGTGCCGCGCGACCATGACAAGCCATCGGGCGCAAACCGAACACCACGTGACGTAAACCTAGCGATAGGCCGAAGGCGGCTGCCCGAAGCGTGCACTGTATGCGCGCGAGAAATGCGCTGAACTTGCAAAGCCCGTGGCCAAAGCGATCTCGGTCAGGCTCAACGGTGAGTTGCGCAAGAGGCTCTGCGCCTTCTCCAGCCGCAATTCGCGGTAATAGCGCATCACCGACCTCCTCAGCTTGTCGTGAAACAGTCGGTTCAACTGCCGGGGCGACAGCCCGGCCACCTGCGCCAGCCGAGACAGCTCCAGCGGATCAGCCACGTTCGCCTCCATCGCCTCTACCGCGTCCAGAATTGCAGGCACCGTCGTCCCTACACGCTCCACCAACCCCGACCGCTGCGGCCCGGCCGAAGGGCGAACCTCTGTATGCATGAACCAGTCGCTAACCAACCGGGCGAAATGCGCGCCGTGATGCTGTGTGATCAGAGCGTGCATCAAATCCATCGGCGCGGTTCCCCCCGCACAGGTCACCCGGTCCCGGTCGATCACATAAAGGGAGCGTTCCAGTACCAGGCTGGGCGAGATTTCTGCCAGCGCACCGGCATGTTCCCAGTGGACCGTCATGCGACGCCCATTCATCAGCCCCGCCCGCGCCAGAATGATCGGTCCGCCCGAAACCCCGCCCAGTGGCACACCCGCCCGCGCCAGCCGCGCCAGCCAGTTCAGCACCGCGCGGTCGTTATAAAGCGTGGGGTCCCCGCCCGCGACGACAAAGAGGTAATCGAACACGTCGGTCTCGCCCACTTCGATTTCGGGCAAAACCATGCCCGCCCCGGAGCTCGGCACCGGATCCAGGTCACTTCCTACGGTAATTACGTGGTAAAGCTCCCGCCGCGCCAGCAGGTTCGCCGCACGCATCGGTTCGGTCAGCGCGGCGAAGGACATCATCGCGAACCCCGGAATCGGCAGGACCCCGATTCGGCGGGAAGCATCCAAATTTGAACCAATATTGTCCATAATCGGAAACTATCCGTCTTTTTTGGAAAAGTCCATTCGCCGCGAAATACCGCAAACTGATTACAGCAACCGTGGGAAATCATCTTATGCGCTACAGTGGGTTCAAGGTCCTCTGGGAAGGCCTGACCGGCAACAAGGGTTGGGCGCGCGTCTGGCGCGAGCCCGAGCCCAAGGCGGAATACGACATCGTCATCATCGGCGGCGGCGGGCATGGCCTGTCGACGGCCTATTACCTCGCCAAGGAGTTCGGTCTGACCAAGGTCGCCGTTCTGGAAAAGGGCTGGCTGGGTTCGGGCAATATCGGGCGCAATACCACGATCATCCGCTCCAACTACCTGCTGCCAGGGAACGAGCCGTTCTACGAATTCTCGATGAAGCTTTGGGAAAACCTCGAGCAGGACACGAACTACAACTCGATGGTCTCGCAGCGGTCGATCCTGAACCTGATTCACACAGACGGCCAGCGCGACGCCTTCGTGCGGCGCGCGAACGCGATGTTCCTGGCCGGCGCCGACGCCGAACTGGTCGATGCCGCGCAACTGAAAAAGGAACTGCCGTTCCTCGACTATGACAACGCCCGCTTCCCCATCAAGGGGGGCCTCTTTCAGCGCCGCGGCGGCACCGCCCGGCACGACGCCGTCGCCTGGGGCTATGCCCGCGGCGCCGACAGCCGCGGCGTCGACATCATCCAGAACTGCGAGGTCACCGGCTTTCAGATTGAGAATGGCCGCTGCCTCGGGGTCGAGACCTCGCGCGGCCCCATCCGCGCCAAGAAAGTGGCGATGTGCGTCGCCGGCTCCTCCGGCCGTGTCGCCGCGATGGCCGGCATGCGCCTGCCCATTGAATCACACGTATTGCAGGCGTTCGTGTCCGAGGGCCTGAAGCCGACGCTCCCCGGCGTGATCACCTTCGGCGCCGGCCATTTCTACGTCAGCCAGTCCGACAAGGGCGGGCTGGTCTTCGGCGGCGACATCGACGGCTACAACACCTACGCCCAGCGCGGCAATCTTCCGGTTGTCGAGGATGTCTGCGAGGGCGGCATGGCGATCATGCCGATGATCGGCCGCGCCCGCCTCCTGCGGTCCTGGGGTGGCGTCATGGACATGTCGATGGACGGCTCGCCCTTCATCGACAAGACCCATATCGACGGGCTCTATTTCAACGGCGGTTGGTGCTATGGCGGGTTCAAGGCCACGCCCGCGTCGGGCTTCTGCTATGCCCACCTGCTCGCCAGGGACGAGCCGCACCCCACCGCCACGCAAATGCGGCTGGATAGGTTCATGACCGGCAACCTGATCGACGAAAAGGGCATGGGCAACCAGCCCAACCTGCATTGAGGGGCGCACAGACATGATCATCGACCATCCCCTTCTGGGCCCGCGCGACGCCGCCGAGTTCGTCTATCTCGGCGATGCCGCCCTCATCGACCGACCCGACTGGCAGGCCGACGACGCGATGGAACAGTTCCACAGCTACGGCTACCTGCGCGACAACCCCGCAGGCCAGCACCAGGAGCTTTGGTACCACGAACAGGGTGACCGCTCGTGGCTGGTGGTCACGCGCAACACCCTCACGCACGAGATCACGGCAGTCGAACTGGCCCGCGACGTCGCGCGCAAACGGGGGCGCGGCAAATGAGCCAGAAGAACCGCATCACGGGCGGCCTGATCGACCGCTCGAAAGAGATCAAGTTCCGCTTCAATAACAAGTGGTTTCGGGGCCATCCCGGCGACACGCTGGCCTCAGCGCTGCTGGCCAACGGCCAGCTTCTTGTGGGCCGCTCGTTCAAGTATCACCGCCCGCGCGGCGTGTTCACCGACGGCTCCGAGGAACCCAACGCGCTGGTCCACCTGCGCGACGGCGCCTACCAGGAGCCGAACACGCGCGCCACGATGGTCGAACTCTTCGATGGCCTCAACGCCACCTCGCAGAACCATCGCGGCTCGCTGGAATACGACCTCCTGGCGGTCAACGACTTCTTATCGCCTTTCCTGTCTGCGGGCTTCTACTACAAGACCTTCATGTGGCCCAAGGCGTTCTGGGAAAAGCTCTACGAGCCGATCATCCGCTCCGCCGCCGGCCTTGGCCGACTGTCGATGAAGGACGACCCCGACACGTACGACAAGGGCTTCCTGCATTGCGACCTGCTGGTCATCGGCGCGGGTCCCTCGGGCCTGATGGCCGCGCTGACCGCCGCGCGCTCCGGCGCCCGCGTGATCCTCGCCGACGAGGATTTCCGCCCCGGCGGCCGCCTCAACTCCGAGACGCTGGAACTGGGCGGGATGTCCGGCACCGACTGGGCGGCAGAGACCGCCGCCGAGCTGGCGTCGATGGACAACGTCCGCCTGATGCCCCGCACCACCGTCTACGGTGCTTACGATCACGGCATCTACGGCGCGCTCGAACGCTGCACCGATCACCTCGCCGATGGCGGCGGCAAGCCGCGCCAGGTCCTATGGCGCATCTATTCCAGGCGCGCCGTTCTGGCCGCTGGCGCCACCGAGCGCCCCATCGCCTTCGGCAACAATGACCGCCCCGGCATCATGCTGGCCAGCGCCGTGCGCAGCTATGCCAACCGCTATGCCGCCACCCCGGGCAAGCACGTCGCAGTCTTCACCAACAACGACGACGGCTGGCGCACCGCCGCCGACCTGATCGCAAAGGGCGTCGAGGTGCCCGTCGTCGTCGACAGCCGTGACAGGCCTGCCCCCATCGACCTGCCCGGCGTGCGCCACGTCGCGGGCGAGGCGGTGATGAACACAATCGGGCGCAAGGGCGTGAAGTCGATCACCCTGACCAACGGCCAGGTCATCCCCGTCGACGCGCTGGCCGTGTCCGGCGGCTGGAACCCCAACGTGCACCTCACCTGCCACCAACGCGGCCGCCCCACATGGCGCGACGACCTCTGCGCCTTCGTGCCGGGTGGCGACCTGCCCGTCGGCATGGCCGTCGCCGGGGCGGCGAACGGCGCCATGACCCTCGCCGCCGCCTTGGCAGAGGGGCAGGCCCAGGCCACCGCACAACTTGACGCGCTCGGGATCAAATCCACCGCCGACGACCTGCCGCAGGCCGAGGATGAACCGCGCGAGGCTGCCGCCTTCTGGCACGTCAAGCAAAGCAGGCACCGCGCCTGGGTCGACCTGCAGAACGACGTCACCGTCAAGGACATCAAGCTCGCCAATACCGAGGGTTTCCGCTCGGTCGAGCTGCTCAAGCGCTACACGACGATGGGCATGGCCACCGACCAGGGCAAGACCTCGAACATCGCGGGTCTCGCGATCCTGGCCGAGGAACGCGGCAAGACCATCCCCGAGGTCGGCACCACCATCTTCCGCCCGCCCTACACGCCCGTTCCCATCGGCGCGCTGGCCGGGCGCGCGCGCGGCAAGGATTTCCGCCCCTACCGCCTGACCCCCAGCCACAAATGGGCCGAGGAGAACGGCGCCAGCTTCGTCACCGTGGGCAACTGGCTGCGGGCCGAATGGTACACGCGTCCGGGCGAGCAAGGCTGGCGCGATTCCGTCGACCGCGAGGCCCAGGCGGCCCGCACGAGTGTCGGCATCTGCGACGTCACCACACTGGGCAAGATCGACATCCAGGGCAAGGATGCCGGCGCCTTCCTCGACAAGGTCTATGCCAACACCTTCTCGACCCTCAAGGTCGGCCGGGTCCGCTATGGCCTGATGCTGCGCGAGGACGGGATCTGCTACGACGACGGCACCACCGCGCGGATGGACGAGAACCATTACGTGATGACCACCACCACCGCCAACGCGGTCACGGTCTTCCGCCGTCTGGAATTCGCGCGCCAGTGCCTCTGGCCCGACATGGACGTGCACCTGATCTCCACCACCGACGGCTGGGCGCAGTTCGCCGTCGCCGGGCCAAAATCCCGCGACCTCCTGCGCAAGGTGATCGACGCCGACCACGACATCTCGAACGAGGCGTTCCCCTTCATGGCTTGCGGTCACGTCACCGTCTGCGGCGGCACGCCCGGGCGGCTCTTCCGGATCTCGTTCTCGGGCGAGATGGCGTATGAAATCGCCGTGCCCGCGCGGTTCGGTAACTCCATGATGGCGGTGCTGAACGAGGCCGGCAAGGAGTTCGATGCGGCACCGTATGGGACCGAGGCGCTGGGCGTCATGCGGATCGAAAAGGGTCATTGCACCGGCAACGAGCTGAACGGTCAGACCACCGCCCACAATATCGGGCTGGGCAAGATGGTCAGCCAGAAGAAGGAATGCATCGGCCAGGTCCTGGCCCAACGCCCCGAACTGACCCGCGAAGATGCCGTGCGGCTGGTCGGCTTCCGCCCGGTCGACCGGGACAAGAAACTGATCGCGGGCTCGCATTTCCTGAACAAGCATGCCCCTTCCGACATGGAGCATGACCAGGGCTGGATGACCTCGGTCGCCTATTCGCCCAACCTCGGTCACCATATTGGCCTGGGCTTCATCAAGAGCGGGCACGAGCGCATGGGCGAAATCGTCCGCGCGGTCAGCCCCGTCCACGGCACCGAGATGGAGGTCGAAATCGTTTCGGCCCATTTCGTCGACCCGGAAGGAGAGCGTCTGCGTGGCTGATTTCACCCTCACCTCGGAACTGCCCCTCAAGGGCTTTGACCATAGCTTCGGCGACACGCGGCTTCACGCGCCCGCCGACTTGGCGATCGTGTCCATCGCCCTGCCCCTCGGGGCCGAGGACGCGGCGCTGAAAGCGATCAGATCCGCCTTCGACGCCGACCTGCCCGCGCCGGGTCTCTCTGTCATGGGCAAGGACGAAACCCGCCTGGTGCGCCTTGGCCCCGACCAGGCCTTCGCGATCTTCACCCGCGCGACGCCCGATGCCGAACCGCATGTGCAAAACCTGCTCAAGGGTGCGGCCTACACCACCGACCAGACCGATGTCTGGTCCGGCCTCGTGCTCGACGGCCCGCTCGCGCGTACCGCGCTGGAACGCATCTGCCCGATCGACCTGCACCCCGACGCCTTTGTCGAAGGTGCTGCCGCGCGCACGGTCATGGAACATCTTGGCGTGCTGATCCTTCGTACTGGCCCAGACGCCTATCTTCTCCTCTCAGCATCCTCCTCGGCAGGGTCCTTTCTGCACGCGGTCGAGACCTCGCTCGTCAACGTAACTTAAAGGTCAGAAATCAAGCACGGAATTCAGGGATCCGTTCGCAATAGGGAAAGTCAATCAAGACATGTACCTCTCAAACCTCGATCCCGTCGGTACATCCGACCCGCGCCCGCTGCGCGACCAGCGCAGCCTTTCGGACAAGTTCGTTTTTGTCGTGCAGAATGCAGAAAACGCTTTCGTCGCGGAAACTTGCATCCATGTCCTGCGACGCGCCAATAGTATTCTGGGTCAAGAAATCTATAGCTGGAATTGCGTTGATGCCACGGTTTCGCGGCGGGCAACACTCAGCTGTGCACCGGATGAAGTGCTGGTGCTGGTAGGCGGCGTGGACATGCCCTGGAGACCCGCAAGGTCGGAAGTATCGAAGCTGCGCGCCGCGATCAGGAACGCCGCGCGGGTTTGTGTGGTTGGGGGTGCCGTCTTTGTGCCTTTGGCAACGGGCGTGCTGGGGGCCAAACGCTTGTCAGTCCACGCCGCATTCCATGCGGCCGTACGGGAAACCTGCGCCAGTCTGGAGTTGCACAGCGACACGACTTGCCATCACAAAGCGCTCAGCAGCGCCACCGGCCCGGCGGCGGCGATCCGCATGATGGTCGAACTGATCGGTGCACGAGAAGGGAATTTCACCGAAGCTGCACTGGCCCGCGATCTGGGCATTTCAAGCCCTGATACGCAGGACAGTAACTGCTCGGGCGAACGATGGCGCCTGCACCGGCGGGCCGAAGGGTGCGACATGATTTCTGATGCGCTCCAGATCATGGAGGACCACATCGAGGATACCCTGAGCGTCTCGCAAGTCGCTGACATTATCGGCATTTCAGCCCGCAAGCTCGAACGCGGCTTCGCCGAGAAGCTGGGGCGATCTCCGCTCAAGGTTTATCGCGACCTGCGTCTCGACCGAGCCCATGACCTCGTGACACAAACCGCATTGCCTTTGGGCGAAATCGCCATTGCATGCGGTTTCTCCAACGTCACCCTCATGAAACGTTGGTTCCAAAGAAGGTACGGCGAGCCCCCTTGCGATGTGCGGCGACGGGCGTTCCACGGCATTCACTGATACGGAAAAACCCCCGGCAAATGGACCGGGGGCCCTCAACGACAAGTTTGGAGTCAGTTAGCCGACGTTTCTGGCTTCGGCCCGGAACTCGGTCTCTTCCGTCGCAGAGAAACGTCCGCCCCGAACCTTGCGCAGCTTCCCTTGCCGCAGAAGCTGGCCGAACGAGCGCAGGCCATCTTCGCGACTGTAATCACCGCGGTTCACTTCCTTCAGCTTACCCATGAGCATTGGTCGGGTGAATTCCGAATGGCCCTCGACATCAGACATGTAGGCGGCCGCTGCCTCGAGCAGATCGGAAAGTCCGGTCGCGCCCATCTCTTCCGCGAACGCCGTGAAGCCACCGTCATTTGCCGCGGGCATCGATGCGGGCACTGAAACGACACGACGCGGACGCACGGGGGCACGTTCCGTATCGACACGTTGCTCGGCCACCAGTTTGAGCGGTGCGGGGCGTTGTTCGTTCGGGCGCGCCGACCGGGTTGTTGGCGCTGCTGTGTTGGGGCGGCGCGGGCGAACCACTTCGGCCAGGTCAGATCGATAAGGCGTCTCGTCTACTCCGAGGTCAACGTCGACTCCGGCGCTTTTTTCGGCCTTGGTCGCGGCTACGGCAGCGCGCAGATGCTGAATTGCGGTTCGCCGCATGCTGGCATCCTTGTCGCCCATCTGGCTGTCGGCTTCCTCGAATATGCGCTTTTCGTCCTCAGGGGCGCGTTTTCCCATTCCAAGGAAACGCGACAGTCCGCGGCGGGGCTTGTCTGCCGTCTCTTCGGTCCGGGTGTCGTCGGCCGGGAATTCCTCATCGACTGCTTCAGTCTCGTCCAGCGCGTCGAATGCTTCACGGTTTTCAGCCGTGGGCAGGGCATCGTATTGCTCGTCTTCGGAATAAGTCGAGGCTTCTGCCCGAATTTCCGATGCAGAGGTTTCATCCGCCAAAATGTCGTCATCGACGGTGTCTGAAGCGGCATCTTTCGGGCCTTGCTCGACCTGAAGATCATCCTCGTCTGCCTGGGCTTCTTCCGCGTGCGCCACGTTCGACAGATCGTCTTTCGCATCGCCGTCGCTCTGCGGGTTCTGTTCGGCCAGTTCCGCCTCGACCTCGGCTAATTCGCGCTGCAGATCAGCTTCTTCTTCGGGGCTGAGGATTGCTTCGTCGCCAAGGTGGGTGGCTTCAACCGCCTCGACCTCTTCCACAATCATGCCTTGCGTGACCGCCGTCTCAAACTCGGACTTTTTCATCTTGAGTACGCGAGCGTTCAGCGGTCGCGAAGCCGTTTCCTCATCGCGCTCTGCGACACGGGCGTCATTGCCCAGAACGAACGGCGCCCCACCTCTGTCTGCCGATGCAGGCACATGTGTTTCGAGCGCGTCGTCAAGGTCGGCGAAAAGAGATTCCGGAGCGTTGCCGTCTTCGATAACTTCAGCAGGGGAGTCTTCCAAATTCTCTGCAATGCCGGGCACTTCGGCGCGCCGGGGTCCCTCGGGCGCGGCATCCGCCAGCAGTTGCGAAAGAGTGTCGTCATCCACGATCACAGCGGCGTCGAGGTCCGTTTCCAGCATATCTTCGGCCTCATCCTCGTCGGTGAGGTCGTCATCAGCCACATCTTCGACAAACGTCTGCAACGTATCGGCTTTTTCCGACGGTAGACCTTCATGGGCCGCTGCGTCGCTGCCGTCTTTGGCGACAGTATGCTCCGAGGCGTCATCGTACGCGGGCTCAGGCTCGAGCGCACCGTCACCAGCGTCTTTCACCGAGACTGCCGCGTCCATCGGAGCAGCGTCGTCAGCCTCTTCATAACTTTCGTCATAGGGGCCCTTCAGCAACTCATCCAACTCGTCGGACGCGTTGCCCATCGTGCCGTAGGCGTGCTCGTCCTCGCTGTACTCGGACGCTCCGTAGTCCAATTGGCTTTGCGACACGACGGAGCGGATCCGGCGAAGCTTTTCCGCCACGCTGTCAGTATCGTCGTTGACGACCGGAGCTTCGACAAGCTCGCCATCGA
Organism: Roseovarius sp. MMSF_3350; assembly: GCF_030733425.1. Lineage (GTDB taxonomy): Bacteria > Pseudomonadota > Alphaproteobacteria > Rhodobacterales > Rhodobacteraceae > Roseovarius. Next base: position 188,390 of record NZ_JASHIZ010000001.1, on the reverse strand, counting down.
ACTCGGCGTCCGGCTTTTTTCCTTCCTTATAAATATCGGGGGCATCCGCCTCAGCGGCGGCATTGGCGGCTTCGTCGACAACCGGAGTGGCAACATTCTCGTCTTGCTCGGGCTCATCCGGCATCGAGGCACCAGCCTCGTCAACAGCGGCATCGGCTATGAACGCCTCGAGGTCGGCATCGTACGAGTAATCGTCTTCTTGTTCAGAGGCTTTCTCTGCTCCTGTCTCCACAGGAGTATGATTTTCAACCTCATTTTGCGGAACCTGCCGGGCGTGTTCCTGCGAGCCAGCTTCGGAATGATCAGCCTGGGCTTCCGCAACATCGGGAAGCGCCTCGTCCGTTATTTCGATCCCGGCGAGAACCTCTTCCGTTTCGGAAGCAATTTTGGTTTCTTTCGCTTCGCTTTCATCCGCAACTTCAGACGTGGTGTCATCTTCTTCCGACGCGATCTCTTTTTCTGGGTCGGACTGCACCGCTTCTTGGGAAACCTCCTCGTCAGGCTCCTCGGAGGCAGATGAGAGGTCTTTCGCCATCTCGGGAGTCTCGGAGTCCGTTTCGGAGGCATCGTTCACCGGAGCTTCCGGCGCCTCGGGGTTTTTCTTCGCCGCGAATTCTTCCCCAGCCTGAGCGCTTTCCGCGTAAGGCGCGGTTTGGGCTGATTCCTCCGTTGCAGGCGCAGCGACCGGAGCGGCATGGGTCAGAGCCTCGGCGGCGCCTTGGCTTTCATTTGCGCGCAGATGGATTTTTCCCTGCTCTTCCCGGGCTTCTACGCGGCGCGAAATCTCGCGCTCGGCAATGCGGGCGAGCATTTCTGCGTCCGGGGTCGGCGGCTCTGCTCCGAAGTATCTGTCGTCAGCGGCCAAGTCGCGGAAATACTCTGCAATCGCCTTCATGGTTTCGAACGAATCGTCAAAACCTTCCAACGTGCACGAGAACGTGCCGTAAGATACGGTCAGAATTTTGCTTGTACTTACCATTTTTCGCTCGCTCTACTTTGCCTGCAATCATAATTTTTACCATGATCGCAGCGACGAAAGCGGCCCGATTCTTAGAACTTTACCGTATCATTTCGAGGCCAGAATGTGTCTTGTTTCCAAAATAGTGGTTAATGTCGGAAATTCATCGTGATTGTTCACCAATTGAACCCTGTTACGCTGGTGGGAGGTGGCCAGCTTGGCGAAAACGATCTGAAGCGCGCCCTCGCCGTCGGTAACCATGTCGTTGCAGCAGATGGTGGTGCTGACAGCGTCAAACGAGCGGGCCTGGTTCCCTCCGCCGTAATCGGCGATTTTGATTCGTTGAGCGATGAGACGCGCGCCACTTTGTCGCCAGACCGACTGTATCACATTTCTGAGCAGGACAGCACCGATTTCGAGAAATGCTTGCGCAACGTCGACGCGCCGCTGATCCTTGGTGTCGGGTTCACAGGCCGCCGCATCGACCACCACCTGGCCAACCTCAATGCGCTGGTACGCTATCCGCACCGCCGCTGCATTCTGCTGGACGGCACCGACATCGTGTTCCTCGCGCCACCTTCCATTGCCCTGGATCTTCCCCCGGGCACACCTGTGTCTCTCTTTCCGCTCGGCATAGTGGAGGGGATGTCAGAAGGTCTGGAATGGCCGATCTCGGGGCTGACATTCACCCCGGATGGTCGTGTCGGAACATCCAACCGAGCGACGGGCCCCGTTTCGCTTCACGTCACCGCACCGAAAATGCTGCTGATCCTGCCCGCCACAGCTTTCGAAGCGGCTGTCGATGTGCTCCTGCAGAATGCCGCCACCTGGTCGGCCACGGCATCCACTGCGTGACGTATCAGGGGGCCGGCATAGGGCGACGCTCCAGCCGCCTTTCGCGAACGAAGACGTAAAGCCCTGCCGAAACGATCAGTGCGATACCGAACAGGGTCGTGGCATCCAGCAGATCCCCGAATATGATATAGCCCAGAACACTGGCACCGACGATTTCGAGATACTGGATAGGCGCGAGCACGGATGCGGGTGCCAGCTTCAGCGCGAAGCTGATACAGACGTGACTGGCCGTCGCGATAAGCCCTACCGCAACGAGCAAAAGCATTTCGCGCTGTCCGGGCCAAGACGGGTCCAACGGCGCGACGCCAGAGCCATCGAATATCCACAGGACCGGCAGCACAAGAAGCAGCGCGGCAAGCCCCGTATAGGCCTGCATGGAAATCGGATGCATCCGGGCCGCCATCCTTCGGGTCAGGATCATGTAGAAGGCAAAGCAGACGGCGGTGACCAACGGCAACATCACGATCGGCCCCACCTCGCTGAAGCTAGGCTGAATGACGAAAAGCGCGCCTACGAACCCGACAGCGCACGCCGCATAGCGCCGCGGCCCGATTGGCTCACCAAGCAGGATTCCACCCAAAAGAGTCAGAATGAAAGGCTCGACAAAGAACACCGCGATTGCATCCGCGATGGGCATGAACCGCAGCGCTTGAAAAAAGCATGCAGTCGCCAGCAGGATCAAGGCCCCGCGCACAAGATGCAAAGCGCTTTCGCCGAACCCGGGGCGATGCAACCACCCCATGGCCAGGGCCAGCGGCAAGAGTATCGCCGCCTGTATGCCGAACCGCGCCGCAACGATCTGGCCCACTGCCAACGCATCTCCGATCAGCTTGGCCGACGCATCCATCGCGGGCGCGATCAATGAAAACCCCACCATTAGCAAGATTCCGAGCGTTGTTCTGGGAGCGTTTTCTGACATGAATACCTTTCGGATTGAGAGGCGTCACCGCCTCACGCGAAACAGGCGCTAGTGCGTGTCAGAAATGATGCGGCGTCAAGCCCTTAACCGCAGCAGACAGCTTCTAGAGACGGGCCCGTTCAGCAATTCGGCACGTTGACGGCAAGACCGCCCAGCGAGGTTTCCTTGTAACGTTCGCTCATGTCCTCGCCAGTCTGGCGCATCGTTTCAATGCAAGCATCCAACGGCACAAGATGGACCCCGTCACCGCGGAGGGCCAGGCTCGCGGCACTTACAGCCTTGATCGCACCAAGCCCGTTACGCTCGATGCAAGGTACCTGCACCAGCCCCTTCACCGGGTCACATGTCATGCCAAGGTGGTGCTCCAACGCGATTTCGGCCGCATTCTCGATCTGAGCGGGTGTGCCGCCCAGCACCGCAGCCAGCCCAGCAGCGCCCATGGCGGACGCACTGCCGACTTCGGCTTGGCAACCTGCCTCGGCACCGCTGATCGACGCATTGAACTTCACCAGGCCGCCGATCGCCGCTGCGGTCAGAAGAAACGTTTCGATGTCGCGTTCATTGGCCCCAGGCACATGCTCCAGCCAGTACTTGATGACTGCCGGCACAACCCCTGCCGCGCCGTTGGTCGGCGCTGTCACGACCTGCCCTCCCGCGGCGTTTTCCTCGTTCACGGCCATGGCATAGATGCTGATCCAGTCGTTGATCTTGTGTGGCGCGTTCAGGTTCGTGCCGCGCTCCGCGAGAAGCGCCTCGTAGATCGCCTTGGACCGGCGACGCACCTTAAGGCCACCGGGCAGGATCCCGTCATTGGCGAGACCGCGTTCGATGCAGTCGTCCATAACCTGCCACAAGCGCGCCACGCCGCTTTGCAGATTTTTGGAGCCGCCGCGCGAGATCTCGTTGGCCCTTTTCATCTCGGCGATGGTTTTGCCGCTGGTTTCGGACATTTCCAGCATTTCGGCCGCGCTCTTGAAAGGATAGGGTACCGGCGGGCCATCGTCGGTATCGCGACCCGCGGCGAGTTCATCAGCCGTCAGGACGAACCCGCCGCCGACCGAATAGTATGTCTCTTGCAGGATCACGTCGCCCTGTCTGTCGATCGCCATGAAGATCATTCCGTTGGCATGCCCGGGCAGGTTCGGGCCAAAATCAAACTGAAGGTCCTCTTTGGGATGGAAATGTAGGGATGGCAGGCCCGGCGGCGTCACCGTGCCCGTTTCGCGGATTTCCGCAAGGACCGCTTCGGCCTCTTCATTGTCATATGTTTCCGGGCGGAACCCGGCGAGGCCGAGGATCGTTGCGCGGTCAGTTGCATGTCCAACCCCGGTAAAGGCGAGCGATCCGTGCAAGCTTGCGCGCAGGCCATGAAACTCAAATGGTGAGGCGCGCATCAGGTCCAGAAATCTGGCGGCCGCCACCATAGGCCCCATCGTGTGCGAGGAGGACGGACCGATTCCGATCTTGAACATATCAAATACAGAGAGAAACATGGCTGCGAACCTAGAACATTCGGGGCCCTCGCCCAAGCGATCACTAGGATGCATCGCATATCCGAAGCCGCCCAAAACCGACGCCGGTCCGGCAATCCACGCCATTGCCGTGTTTAATTTCACGTTCAGTTAACCGACTCACGTCATAGTGGAACCACGAACGGTTTGACACGTTCGCTAAAACATCACGTTCACTCCGATTTTGGAGCACGGAAATGCAGACAACAGGGTTCATCCTACTTCTCGCCGCAGGCGTCATTGTCTTTTTCGGCGGCGAGTCGACCAGCACGAAAACTTTTCCCTCCGCGATTTCTTCGGATCCGGCGACGATCCGGGCACAATAGGGGCGAACTGCCTTGGTCTTGAAATGACCCCTCGCCCCTGACGCGCAAACTCCCTATAACGCGGGCCACAACGCCTGCCTGATGGAGAGATGCGCATGACCGGAGAGCTGTCACCGATCGACAAAGCCAAATTTGTGGCCGCGAAACGCTCCGTCGACTATGTCGAGGACGGCATGCGCGTCGGGCTCGGAACCGGATCCACGGCGGCCTGGATGGTACGCTGTCTTGGAGAACTTGTAAGGGAAGACGGCCTCAAGATCCGCGGTGTCCCGACATCGACGCGAACGGCTGAACTTGCGCGCGAGGTCGGCATCGAGGTCATCAGCCTCGACGAGGCCCGTTGGATCGACGTGACCATCGACGGGGCGGATGAATTCGACGGCAACCTGAACCTCATCAAAGGTGGCGGCGGAGCGCTCCTGCAGGAGAAGATCGTGGCGACGGCGTCGGATCAGATGATCGTCATCGCCGATGTCGGCAAGGAGGTCGAAAAACTCGGCGCCTTCCCCTTGCCGGTCGAAGTCATTCCTTTCGGATGGCAGACAACCAAGTCACTGATCGAGGAAATGCTGATTTCGATGGATGTTCTAGGCCGGGACACGACCTTGCGCATGAACGGCGACAGCGCCTACGTTACGGATGAGGGGAACTACATTCTTGATCTTCACCTCGGTCGCATCGGGAACGCCCATCAATTGGCAATGGTTCTGAACCAGATGCCCGGTGTCGTCGAGAATGGCCTGTTCATCGACATTTGCGACGTCGTTATACTCGGCTACGGCGACGGGCGTGTTGAAACGCGCGACATCAACGAAGGCACGGTCGAGGAAGATCGGCTAGACTTTATAGAGACCGACAACCTTTTCACCGACTTGCAGGACTGAGGGCACAATGGCGATGGCATTCGACTTTGATCTTTTCGTCATCGGCGGCGGCTCCGGTGGCGTCCGGGCGGCGCGTGTGGCTAGCGCCAGCGGCGCCAAAGTCGCCCTGGCCGAAGAGGACCGCTATGGCGGCACCTGCGTGATCCGCGGTTGCGTCCCCAAGAAACTGATGGTTTTCGCATCGGAGTTTTCGACCTTCCCCGCCGAAGCCGCAGCCTATGGTTGGGACATGAAGCTGGGTGCCTTCGATTGGCCCGGATTCCGCAATCGCCTGCACGGCGAGCTCGACAGGCTCGAAAGCGTGTATCGCAGCCTTCTGGAAAATTCCGGCGTCACGATGTTCGACGGTCGCGCCTGTCTCAAGGACGCCAACACGATCATCATGTCTACGGGCGAGGAGGTTACGGCGAAACATATCCTCGTTGCCACGGGCGGTCACCCTATACGCCCGGACCTGCCCAATGCCGAACTCGGGATGGTGTCCGACGACATCTTCCATATGGAGGAGCTGCCCAAGTCCATCCTGATCGTCGGCGGCGGCTATATCGCTTGTGAATTTGCCTGCGTTATGGCCGGGCTCGGAGTGAACGTTTCGCTGTATTATCGCGGCGCGCAGATCCTGCGCGGATTCGACGAGGAGGCGCGCGGCATTATCGCAGAAGGCATGAGCGAGAGAGGCATTGACCTGCATTTCGGTACCAATATCGTGGAAATGGCGCCAGCAAGCGAGGATCGCCCAGCTGAGACTGAATTCACCGAATCGGAAGCCTCGATGGGGGCTCCGGCAGGAGAGCTTTCACATAAAGCCGACGTTCCGGACGATTATAAGGGCCCGATCCGGGTGAAGGCCACCAACGGCAAGGAAGCTGAATTCGACGCGGTCCTTTTTGCCATCGGCCGTGCTCCGAACACAATGGACATGGGGTTGGAGGAGGCGGGCGTCGAACTGGGTCGCCGCGGTCAGATCGTCGTGGACGAGTATAGTCAGACGTCTGTCCCTTCGATCTACGCCATCGGGGATGTGACCAACCGGGTCAATCTGACCCCCGTTGCGATCCGCGAAGGAATGGCATTCGTCGAGACCGTGTTCAAAGACAACCCGACGCCGATCGATCACGAACTGATACCGTCCGCGGTGTTTACCCAACCCGAATTCGGCACGGTGGGCCTGACGGAGGAAGAAGCCCAGGAGCAAGAACCCGTGCACGTCTACTGCACATCGTTCCGCCCGATGCGCACGGCGTTTGCCGGACAGCCCTACCGGGTGTTGATGAAGTTGGTGGTTTCCAAGGAAACCGACAGGGTCATGGGCTGCCACATCGTCGCACCGAATGCGGGCGAAATGATCCAGCTGGCTGGCATCGCAGTCAAGATGGGTGCGACGAAAGCCGATTTTGACCGCACCGTTGCCGTACACCCGACGATGTCCGAAGAGATCGTGACCATGCGGGACCCCATGCGGAGCGGTTGAATTTTTGACTGTTGTGCACAGTTATGACACAGGGATGGCGCTTTGCGCGTTTGGATGAAGGGAAGAGATTTCATGGCTGGACATTCTGGCGGCCCGTGGGGCGGCGGTGGAGGCAACCGGGGCGGTGGTGGTGACGACGATCGCGGCAACCGCGGCAACGGCAACCGGCGCCCGCCCGAAGGCGGCTCGCAGATCCCCGAAATCGACGAGCTGGTGCGCAAGGGTCAGGACCAGCTTCGCGTTCTGATGGGCGGTCGCGGCGGCCGGGGTCGCGGGAACGGCGTAGGCGGCGATGGCGGCGGCGGACCCGGATTTGGCCGCGGCACGATTGTGATCGGTGCCTTGATTGCCGTGGCGCTATGGGCAGCCGCGAGCTTCTATACCGTCAAGCCGGAAGAACAGTCCGTGGAACTCTTTCTTGGCGAATATTACTCGACCGGGGACCCTGGTTTGAATTTCGCACCGTGGCCACTGGTGTCGGCCGAGGTCGTGAACGTCACCTCTGAACGCACCGAGAATATCGGAAGCGGGCGCAGCAGTGCCGCAGGCGGCGACGGGCTTATGCTGACCACCGACGCCAATATCGTCGACATCGACTTTCAGGTCGTGTGGAACATCAACGATCCCGCCAAGCTATTATTCAACATTCGTGACCCTCAACTGACGGTTCAGGCCGTGTCCGAGGCCGTCATGCGTGAGATCATCGCGGCGACGAACCTGGCGCCGATCCTCAACCGGGACCGTGGCATCATCGCCGATACCGCGCGTGAGAACATCCAGTCCACGCTCGACGAATACGACAGCGGCATCAACATCGTCCGGGTCAACCTCGACACCGCCGATCCGCCGCGCGAGGTGATTGATGCCTTCCGCGAAGTGCAGGCCGCCGAACAAGAGCGTGATCGTCTGCAACGCCAGGCCGACGCCTACGCTAACCGCGTTCTGGCCGAGGCTCGTGGTGAAGCTGCGCAAGTGCTGGAACAGGCCGAGGGCTACCGCGCACGCGTTGTCAACGAAGCCATCGGTGAAGCCAGCCGTTTCATCGCCGTGGCACAGGAGTTTAACGAGGCACCGGAAGTTACACAGCGTCGCCTGTACCTCGAAACCGTGGAACGTACGCTCGGCAAAATGGAGAAGATCCTCCTTGATGAATCCACCGGGGCGTCCGGCGAGGGCGTACTGCCCTACCTGCCCCTCGACCAATTGCGCCGCTCTGGCCAGTCCGGAAACGGAGGATCGAACTGATGCGTAAATCCGCCCTTCTTCTTCCCGTATTGGCCGTTGCGGTCATGGGCCTTCTGTCGTCGCTATATATCGTGGACGAACGAGAGAAAGCGCTGGTGCTGCAATTCGGCCAGATCAAGAAAGTGGTCGAAGAGCCGGGTCTTGGTTTCAAGATCCCGATCATTCAGGATGTGGTACGATATGACCGCCGGATCCTGTCGCTCGATACCGATGCGATCGAGGTGACACCTTCGGATGACCGCCGCCTCGTGGTCGATGCCTTCACGCGCTACCGTATTGCCGATGTCGTCCAGTTCCGGCAGGCCGTGGGTATTGGCGGCACACGCGTTGCCGAAGATCGCCTCGCCTCGGTTCTGAATGCCCAGATCCGTGAGGTGCTGGGTGCCGATCAGGTGACATCCGACACGATTCTTTCGCCACAGCGGCGTGACCTCGCCGTACGCATACTGGAGCAGGCCCGTGCCAGTGCCGCCGGCCTAGGGTTGGAGATCGTCGACGTCCGCCTGAAACAGACCAACCTGCCCCAGCAGAACCTCGAGGCGACATTTGCACGTATGCGGGCAGAGCGTGAACGCGAGGCTGCCGACGAGATTGCCCGGGGTAACGAGGCCGCGCAACGTGTGCGTGCCGCGGCGGATCGTACCGTAGTCGAGACCGTCTCGAACGCGGAACGCGAAGCCGAGATCACACGGGGCGAGGCCGATGCCGAGCGAAATCGCATCTATGCCGAAGCATTCGGCAACAACCCAGATTTCTTCGCATTCTATCGCTCGCTTACCGCACTGGAAAGGTCGATGAACGAAGAGAACTCCACGATCGTCTTCTCGCCGCAAAGCGGGTTCCTCGGACAGATGTTCGAGGCCGTGCGTGCCGACGGTCTGGGAGAGGTCGCGCTGGAGGAGTTCGATATGGAACGCCTGCGCGAGATGGCGCCTGAAACGGAAATCTCGCCAGACTTGCCGGAGAGCGAGCGGCAACGCCTGGAAGAAGACGCCGCCGAACAGGAAGCGCGTCAAGAGGCCGACGCGGCGGCCGAAGAGGAAGAGGCCGAGAACGAAAGTCCTGATGAAGATGCGCCAACGGAAGATGCGCCTCAGGATATCACGACGGAAGACGATGATCCCGTCAGCGACGACGTTACAAATTGATTGCAACGATGTTCCTTGCCCTCGGGCTTGTTCTGATCGTCGAGGGGCTGGTGTACGCACTGGCCCCTTCGCTTGTCGAGCAGCTACTCGCCGCACTGCGCGCCCTGCCAGAGGAACAGCGCAGATTGATCGGCCTTGCGGCGCTGGCGTTCGGCGCCGTGCTGGTGTGGTGCGCGAAAATGCTGGGGGCGTGACGCGTCCCTATTGCACGTTGCCGCACAAAACGTTCACATGGACGTGACATCCTGTTGTGAATTTGGCGTTTGCGTACGGCGTCCCTAAATAAGCACCAGAACGGGCAGGCCGCTCGCGCAAGCGGCAGGCTCTCTATTTCAGACACCGATCAAGGAGTGGTCTCGCGTGAAAGCACAAACTCTCTCACAACACATGACGCCGGCAGCCGCGATCCGCGCGCTCTGGCTTACGGCCTTGGCGATGGCTCTGCTGATCGCTCAGGCGATCAGCGCAAATGCACGGCCCGAAAGCTTTGCCGATCTGGCACAGGAGGTCAGCCCGGCCGTCGTCAACATCACCACCTCGACCGTCGTCGCCCAAGGCACCGGGCCCTCGCCCATCGTGCCCGAAGGCTCTCCGTTCGAGGATTTCTTCCGGGACTTCCAGGATCGGAACAACAATGGTGACCGGCCCCGCCGCACATCCGCGCTCGGCTCAGGCTTCGTCATTTCCGAAGACGGTTACATCGTCACCAACAACCACGTTATCGAAACCGCCGACGAGATCATTATCGAGTTTTTCTCTGGCCGCGAGCTCGAGGCAGAGGTGATCGGCACCGACCCGAAGACCGACATTGCTCTGTTGAAGGTCGAGGCCGACGGGCCGCTCCCCTTCGTCAGCTTTGCCGACAGCGACACTGCGCGCGTCGGGGACTGGGTTATTGCGATGGGCAACCCGCTGGGCCAAGGCTTCTCGGTTTCGGCCGGGATCGTATCTGCCCGCAACCGCGAGCTTTCTGGTACCTATGACGATTACATCCAGACCGACGCAGCCATCAACCGTGGCAACTCGGGTGGCCCGCTGTTCAATCTCGACGGTCAGGTCGTCGGAGTGAACACCGCGATCCTGTCGCCCAATGGCGGCTCGATAGGTATCGGCTTCTCGATGGCGTCCAACGTGGTGACCCGCGTTGTAGATCAGCTGCAGGAATTCGGCGAAACCCGCCGCGGCTGGCTCGGTGTTCGCATCCAGGACGTGACCGATGACGTGGCCGAGGCCATGGGCCTCGAGAAAGTCGCCGGCGCCCTGGTTACCGACGTTCCCGAAGGACCTGCCGAAGAAGCCGGCATGCAGGCGGGTGACGTGATCACGCAATTCGACGGTTACGAAGTCGAGGATACTCGGACGCTCGTACGCCGCGTCGGGAATACTGAGGTCGGCAAGACTGTCCGCGTCGTCGTCTTCCGCGAAGGCAAGACCCAGACCCTTCGCGTCACGCTTGGTCGCCGTGAGGCCGCCGAGGGTGTGGTTCCGGCAGCCCAGCCGGGCGAGAGCGAAGAGCCGTCCGAGACCGAGATCCTTGGCCTGACCTTGACGCAGCTCGACGATGATCTGCGCAGCCAGCTCGAGTTGGACGACAATGCGAGCGGCCTGGTTGTGTCCGACATCGACAATCTGTCCGAAGCTTATGAGAAAGGCATGCGCGCCGGCGACGTGATTACCGAGGCAGGGCAGCAAAAACTGTCCAGCATTTCGGATCTCGAAGCCCGGATCGAAGATGCGCGGGAAGCGGGACGCAAGTCTATCCTGCTTCTCGTCCGCCGGGCTGGCGAGCCGCGCTTCGTCGCGCTGTCGCTGGAAGCGTCGGAAGACGAGCCCGAGTAAAGCGGGCTAAAAGATCGAAAGCCAAACGGGCGCTCGGATAGAGCGCCCGTTTTCGTACCAACTCTCCCCATTCAGCGAGGCATCGGGAAATCCTGCAAGCGTGTGTCCTTGCGCAGGTAAAGCGGGTGTTTGGCCGATCCGTCCTTGTTCAATCCCAAGCATTTCAAAGGCCGTCCCGTCGACGCGATGGCAGACACTGCCTCCCGCACCAAGGCGGCGTAGCGTTGGTGGAGCTTGCCATAAGCCAAGACCACCAGTTCTGCCTGTTGCGCCATTTCGACCAGTTCGGGAGTATTTTCGGCACTGCACGCTATCGCGGGATCGTGTGGGATATCCTTGGGCGACGTCGCGCGCCAATCCAAGACATTCCCCTTGAGATAGCGGGTGAAGCCCCAGTCACGGGCGAACATCAGTTCGCGGTGACATGTCGGGTCCGATGCTGCCGCGTCTGCCACCGACGGGTTCATCCCGACGAACAGAACGGTGCGAGGCGCTGCACCCTTTGGCGTCCAGTCCCGCGTCAGGGCTTGCCGGTATTGTCCGCATTTGGAAAATCGTGCTCCGCCCACCACCCCGTCAGGCAGTCGCAGCCGCACCTTGCCGCCCGGATCGTGCGCTTTTTGCGTCATTGCGGAGCCAGGTTGAAGACTCGGCTGGGATAAAGCTCCCCGCCCTTAAAATGTCCAACCGCCACGGCCTGACCTTGCAGTGCCGCCCAGCATTCATCACCGTATTCGACATCTCCGCCGATGACCGGCGCCGGGTTTCCGTGCCGAAGGCGCGCGGCACTCATCTCGTTGCAACTGACGCACGGCAGATCGCTCAGCCCCTCTTCCAGCGGCCGCAAATACGCGTCCAGCGCAGGATCATGTGCCAACGCCTCGATCTGCTGCATCGACACAGCATCATCGGCACGAAACGGTCCGGACCAGACCCGGCGCAGCGACAGAACGTGGCCAAAACACCCCAGCACTTCGCCCAAGTCCCGAGCAACGGATCGCACGTACCCGCCCTTTCCACAGACCAACTCAAGTTCGACAGTGTCCGCGTCCGGTCGATCGGTCAGCAGCAACTCCTCCACCCATAATGGCCGGGCGGAGACCTCGAAATCCTCGCCGTCGCGGGCGCGTTTGTAGGCGCGTTCGCCGTCGATCTTTACCGCCGAAAATTTCGGCGGCACCTGCTGGATATTTCCCACGAAGCCCGAGAGCGCATTCTTTATATCTTCGTCGCACGGCCGTTCAGTGCTTTCTGCGATGACCTCGCCTTCGGCATCATCGGTGTTGGTCGCCTGACCCAACCGCACTAGGAACCGATAGGATTTCAATGCATCGGTGATGAATGGCACGGTTTTCGTCGCCTCTCCCAAAGCGATCGCCAGCACGCCGGTCGCATCGGGGTCCAGTGTTCCGGCATGTCCGGCCTTTTTTGCCTGAAACGCCCAACGCACCTTGTTGACGACTGCGGTCGACGTCACTCCGGCCGGCTTGTCGACAATCAACCAGCCTGAGATATCGCGTCCTTTGCGTTTGCGCCCCATGGTCTTGTCGTCCCTCTCGTGCGTAAAGGCCGCCGCGTATCGCAGCGCCCCGCACAAGTCAATTCAGCACCGCTCTGTTACGGCGCGACCACGCCCACGATCGGCCCCATCGGAAAGCCGCCATCGTGCCGGCCCAACTGCGGCGCATAAAGCCGCGAGATATTTCCATCGAAATAGAGCGCCTGCGGCGTCTTCAGCACGTCGCGAAAGACGCGCGCAAAAGCGTGAAAATTAACCCTATCCTCTGAAATGACGAACCAGGCCGTGTGCCCGTCCGCCGAGGTGCCCACGCCGTTGCGCACATACAGGCTGTCGCTATTCTCCAGAAACCGTGGGTGAAGCTGACCATCGATCACTAGCATCGGCCCCGACTGGCTTGCGAAATTGCACGAAGGTTCGTCCCTCTCGAAGCGCCGCGTCTCGAATACGTCGACCCTATCGTCCTGCACGCAAAAGACGCCATTTGGCAGCAATCCGAAATTGCCCGGACCTTCTCGTGTCACCAGCGATTTCGTCTCCCTGCCGGCCTCGACATAATGGCCGACCGGGCTGCGATCCTGATGGTACATGCCGGCATTCATTGCGAACAGCAACGCGCCGCCTTCACCGCGCACTTGGCGCTCTACGCTAGAAAAACTTCCCAACGGCTTGCCGGTCATCGGGTCATTAAGAAACAGCCGCAGCTTCTCTCTGTTTACGTCAACCTTGCAAGTCGTGTAGCGCGCGCCATCATAGCTGATTTGCTGGCACTCCACCGCCGCAGCGGGCCCCGCCAACAACACCAGTGCCACAAGAACCCCCCGCCACATGGGCTCAGTTCTCGACGTCGCGTCGAACGGCATCCTGCGCGAACAGGCGTCGTGTCTCGTCCAGCTGGTCAAAGGTTTCATCCAGCCGGAACCTCAGCTCCGGGGCGAATTTAAGGCCAACCTTCTTAGCGACGATCCGGCGCAGTTCGCCCTTGTTGCGGCCCAGTAGCTCCAGCACGTCGCCCTTTCCCTCACCGCCGAGCGGCAGAACGTAAGCGGTCGCAACCTTCAGATCCGGCGAGGTGCGCACCTCACCCACAGTGACCGAAAGCCGGTTCAGTTCGGGGTCGTGAATGTCGCCGCGCGCCAGCACATCGGCCAGCGTGCGGCGGATCAGTTCCCCGACGCGCAACTGCCGCTGAGAGGGTCCGGGCCCATCATGAAACTTGTTCTTTGCCATGTCACAGCATCTAAGCCCTGTGCATGTCTTTGCCAAGCGATGATCACCGGGTTATGGAGTTCGGAAAGGAAAACGGAGAGTGACATGACCGACCTGCCGGGGATTGTGGTAACCGGCGCCTCCGGGCGCATGGGACGTATGCTGATCGAGATCGTGACAGCTTCGGAAAGTGCGCAGCTGATCGGTGTTCTGGAACGACCCGGTCACGCCTGGATCGGCGCCGACGTCGGCGAGGCAATGGGAGGCGCGCCGATCGGTGTCGTTGTATCGGACGATCCGCTGGAACAAATCTCGCAAGCGCACGCCGTATTGGACTTTACTGCGCCCGCCGCGACCGTCGATTTCGCGTCATTGGCGGCCCAAGCCCGCTGCGTCCATGTGATCGGCACCACCGGACTTTCCGATGAGGACTTGGCGAAGATAAACGCCGCCGCGCGCCATGCCACCATCATCCGTGCGGGCAACATGAGCCTGGGCGTCAATCTTCTGGTCCAGTTGACCAAGAAGGTCGCTGCCGCCCTCGACGAGGATTACGACATCGAGGTGATCGAGACGCATCATAACAAGAAGGTCGATGCGCCCTCCGGGACGGCGCTGATGCTGGGACAAGCCGCTGCCGATGGACGCGGCGTGTCACTTCAACAATACTCGGACCGGGGCCGAGACGGCATCACCGGCGCCCGCACTGCCGGCCATATCGGGTTCTCGGCCATTCGCGGGGGCGATATCGTGGGCGAACATGACGTGATGTTCGCCACGGCGGGCGAGCGTATCATCCTGCGTCACATCGCCTCTGACCGCGCGGTATTCGCTCGCGGCGCGCTCAAGGCCGCCTTGTGGGGGCAAGGGCGCAAACCCGGCGAATACGACATGCTCGACGTACTCGGCCTTAACGAAAACTGATCCATTCGCTCCGGCGGCCCGTAACAGGTATTGTTTGTAACGGGAGCCAGAAAATGCGCCTGACTGTTTTCGCGATTATCGCCGCCATTGCCGGTGGCTCTGCCATTGCAGAGGAATTCAACCAGATTGACGACAAGTCAGAATTTCTGTCGGTCGTGGCCGACCGCAACCTTACTAGGCTTGGCATCAATCTGACTGTAACGCCTTCCGGGCAGATCAAAGGCAAGGCCTTTGGGCGCCCGGTGACGGGTGCGTGGCAGTGGAAATCGGGGTATTTCTGTCGCGACCTTTATTGGGGTCAGCGCAATCTTGGCCCGAACTGCCAAGCGGTCAGGGTTCAGGGCTCTACTGTCCGTTTCATCTCGGATCAGGGCACTGGCGAATATGCCGACCTGAGGCTGCAATAGCAGCCAAGGCTGGGGCGTGCCTCAGAAGTCGATCGCTATGCCCTTCTTTTCCCAGTCTCCAAAGCGGACGGGCTCGGGGCCTTTGCGGCCCCCCAGTTCCTTGGGCATTTCAAGCTGTTCGGCGGCCTTGCGCCGTTCCTCGGCTTCGGCCAAAGCGCGGATCGCTTCCGGTGGCAATTCCTTGTGGTCATCCGTCATCGTCGGGCTTCCTTCGTTTGAATGAGGCTGATATAGGCGCGTTCTGTCCAAAGGCCAAGGAAAGCCCATGCCCGCGCCCACTCCCCGCAGCACTGCCGTGGCCCTGCTCGACAAGGTATTGGGTGAAGGCCGTCTTCTTTCAGAACTCAATGCGCCGTTGTCTCGTCTTGCACCGGCAGATCGCGCACGCGCCTTGCGGTTGGCAGGTGACACGCTGCGTGGATTGGACAGGGCGGACCGCCTGCTGTCCCGACAACTTCGAAAGACGCCGCAGCTGCATGTGATGAACATCCTGCGCCTCGGCACCGTCGAACTTTGCATGGGTGGCGACGCCCACGGAGTGGTCGACGAATTGGTCTCTCTCGTCGGCGCCCATCCACGTTACAAACGGCTGCGGGGGCTCGTGAACGCCATCTTGCGCCAGATGGCAGGCGACGCCGGAAAGCCATGGAAAGACCTGCGCGTTCCCCGCATGCCCGGCTGGCTGCGTGAGCCACTCGTCTCGGCCTGGGGAAACGGCGCCGTCTCGGCGATGGAGAAAGCGCAGTTTGCCGGCGCTCCTGTCGATCTGACACTGAAGCCGGGCCAGGACCCGGGGGATTGGGCGCACCACCTTGGCGCGGTCGCCTTGCCGACCGGTTCACTGCGCCTCAGGGAGTCCGGGCAGATCTCGGCCCTGCCCGGCTTTTCGGATGGCGCTTGGTGGGTCCAGGATGCAGCCGCTGCCATGCCGGCGCGCATTCTCGCGCCAAGGACGGGCGAGCGTGTTCTGGACCTCTGCGCCGCGCCGGGGGGCAAGACGTTGCAACTTGCTGCGGCGGGAGCTTCCGTCACGTCGCTCGATATCTCGGAAAAGCGCATGGAGCGCGTGACGGAAAACCTCGCCCGAACAAACCTGTCCGCAGATATCGTCGTTGCCGACGGCCTCGGCTACCAAGGCGGTCCTTTCGATGCTGTCTTGATTGACGCGCCCTGTTCGGCGACCGGCACGATCCGTCGCCATCCCGACCTGCCCTATGCAAAGGATGGGTCGGATTTCGGGGCGCTGATTGCTTTGCAGGCACAGATGCTCGATCATGCTCTCACCCTTCTGGCGCCGGGCGGTCGGCTGGTTTTTTGCACGTGCTCGCTCCTGCCGGACGAGGGCGAGGTACAGGTCGAAGAGGCGCTAGCACGCCATGGCGGCCTGCGGACCGACATAACGGCGCTCGAGTTGCCCGGGGTCGACCCGGCCTGGCGCACCGAGGAAGGCGGGCTGCGCCTGCGGCCAGACTACTGGCCGGACCTCGGCGGAATGGACGGGTTCTATATCGCGGTCCTGCGCCGGGAATGATATGCTGTTCGCGTTCCGCCGTGACTTGAACGGCAGGGCGGAGTATACTGCGCCTACAACGCCAGGAAGAGCGTGCCGAGGCCGGGATTCGATGTCGACACCCAATCAAGATCTACCGCGCGTCACGCGGTTTCTGAACCGTCTCGCTGCGCGTCGGGCGACGTTCGGCGGCCGGGTGACCACGTTCGTCTCACAGCCCGACCCCCGCACCATCGGCAGTTTCGCCCGCGGCCGTCAGCTATGCGCCGGCAACTTCCTGTTTTCGGGGCATCTCGTGCGCGACCCCGGCAAGACGCCATGGGATATTCCCCCGGCCGACGCCGCTTTCTCACGCGAAGTACATGGCTTCACCTGGCTTGATGATCTCGCTGCTGCCGGTGACACCACCGCACGCACCTGTGCGCAGGATTGGCTCTGGCGCTGGATCGAGCTTTATGGACGCGGACGCGGTCCCGGTTGGACACCAGATCTGGCAGGCCGGCGCATCATTCGCTGGATCAACCATGCGATCTTTCTGCTGGCGGGCCGTACACAGGCCCAATCGGATCAATTCCTGCGTTCACTCTCACAGCAGACGCTGTTTCTCGCGCGTCGTTGGCGGGCTACGGCACCCGGACTGCCCCGGTTCGAGGCACTGACCGGCCTGGTATACGCAGGCCTCTCGCTTGAAGGCTTGTCATCGCATGTCGGCCCCGCGTCGAGCGCCTTGGCCCGGGAATGCGCCCGTCAGATCGACGATCAGGGTGGTTTGCCAACCCGCAACCCCGAAGAGTTGCTCGAAGTTTTTACTTTGCTGACCTGGGCCGCAGAAACCCTGACCGCGGCCGGACAAAGCCCCTTGTCGGCGCATTGGGCCGCGATCGAACGGATAAGTCCAACGCTGCGAACCCTGCGCCATTCCGATGGCGGGCTGGCGCGGTTCCATGGCGGTGGTCGCGGCCTGGACGGGCGTCTCGATGCGGCACTCGCCGCCAGCCAGATCAAGGGTCGCCACGCCAGCGGCCTCTCCATGGGGTTCGCGCGGCTGAGCGCCGGGCGCAGCTCTCTGATCGTAGACGCGGCCGTGCCGCCCGAGGGCAAGGCCTCCAGCAATGCCCATGCTTCTACTCTGGCGTTCGAACTGACGGCGGGTCGCCGGCCTTTGATCGTGAACTGCGGCGCCGGCGCCAGTTTCGGCGCCGCGTGGCGGCGTGCCGGACGGGCGACCCCTTCGCATTCCACCCTGATCTTGAACGGCCAATCCAGCAGCCGCCTAGGAAAGGGGCCACAGAAGCAGGATTTGCTGGTCGACGGCCCGTCGGACGTCCCAATTCGCGTCAACCACGCGCCGGACGGTCTAACGTTCGAAGGCGGGCATGACGGTTATGTCAATGGATATGGCCTGACCCATGTGCGAAAGCTGGAGATGACGTTTGACGGTCGCGGCATCGCGGGCGAAGACATGCTTCTGGCGCTGGACGCTGCCCACAAACGGCGCTTTGACCGTGCACTCGACGGTATGAAGCTGCGAGGCATACCCTTCGACATCCGGTTTCACCTGCATCCCGATGTAGACGTCTCGGTCGATTTGGGCGGAACGGCCGTCTCCATGGCCCTAAAGAGCGGCGAGATCTGGATTTTCCGCGGTGATGGGTCCGCCAGCCTCTCTGTGGAAACGAGCGTTTACCTTGAAACCGGACGGCTGAAGCCACGTGCGACCAAACAAATCGTTCTATCCGGTCGCGCGATGGAGTATGCGACGCGTACGAGATGGTCACTGGCCAAGCCTCAGGATTCTCCGATCGGCGTGCGCGATCTGGCAGAGGACGGGCAAACGCCGGTGGCTCTCAGTTGACCTGACCCGAAGACTGCCACAAGGAAGACTTGCTTAATGACCGATCTCGCCCCCGTGCGCCGCGCCCTTCTTTCCGTATCCGACAAGACCGGACTGGTCGATCTGGGGCGTGCCCTGGCTGAACGCGGCATCGAGCTTCTGTCGACCGGCGGAAGCGCCAAAGCGTTGCGCGACGCGGGTCTCGACGTGCGCGATGTTGCAGAAGTGACCGGTTTTCCCGAGATGATGGACGGCCGGGTGAAGACGCTGCACCCGATGGTGCATGGTGGCCTTCTGGCACTGCGCGACAATGACGAGCACCTTTCATCAATGACGGAACACGGGATCGCCCCGATCGACCTGTTGGTCGTCAACCTCTACCCGTTCGAGGAAACCGTCGCCAAGGACGCGGATTACGCCACCTGCATCGAGAATATTGACATTGGCGGTCCCGCCATGATCCGCGCGGCGGCCAAGAACCACGCCTTCGTCAACGTTGTAGTGGATGTCCGGGATTACGAGGCGCTAATGGCCGAGCTCAATGCCAATGACGGCCAGACGACCTATGCCTTCCGCCAGAAATTGGCACTCAGTGCCTATGCCCGCACAGGCGCCTATGATGCCGCTGTCTCGGGCTGGATGGCCAAGGCACTGAACGAGCCCGCACCGCGCCGCCGCGCTGTGGCCGGAGAGCTTGCCCAGACCCTCCGCTATGGCGAAAACCCGCACCAGAGCGCTGCATTCTACACCGATGGCTCCGTCCGCCCCGGTGTGGCCACCGCTCGGCAGGTGCAAGGCAAGGAACTCAGCTACAACAATATCAACGACACCGATGCAGCGTTCGAGCTAGTCAGCGAATTTGCGGCATCGGACGGCCCGGCTTGTGCGATCATCAAGCATGCCAATCCCTGCGGCGTGGCCCGCGCCGGTACGTTGAAAGAGGCCTACATGCGCGCCTTCGACTGTGACCGTACCTCCGCCTTTGGCGGCATCATTGCCCTGAACCAGCCGCTTGACGGGCCCACAGCGGAAGAGATCGCTGGCATCTTCACCGAGGTCGTGATCGCTCCAGGGGCAGACGACGACGCAATGAGTGTGTTTGCCAATAAAAAGAACCTGCGCCTGCTCACCACCGATGGCATTGCCGACCCGGCAGAGGCCGCGCTGATGCTCAAGCAGGTTTCGGGCGGTTATCTGGTGCAGGACAAGGACAGCGGACAGATATCGGCAGGCGATCTGAAGGTCGTGACCAAACGCGTCCCGACCGATCGGGAGATGACCGATATGCTTTTCGCTTGGAAAGTGGCCAAACACGTGAAGTCCAACGCCATCGTCTACGTCAAGGACGGCGCGACCGTGGGCGTCGGCGCCGGCCAGATGAGCCGTGTCGACAGTTGCCGCATCGCCGCCCGCAAGGCCGAGGATATGGCCGCCGAACTGGGACTGTCCGCACCGTTGACCCAGGGCAGCGTGGTTGCCTCCGACGCGTTCTTCCCCTTTCCCGACGGCTTGCTGACCGCGGCCGAGGCAGGGGCCACCGCGGTCATACAGCCAGGCGGCTCAATGCGCGACGATGAGGTCATTGCCGCCGCTGACGAGGCCGGCCTGGCGATGGTCTTGACCGGTATGCGCCATTTCCGGCACTAAGGATCTAATTAAAATACGGTTGGCGGGTACAAGCTGACCCTGAAGGAGAGCAGCATGCGCACCTTAGTCTGGGTAGCCAGTTTCATCTTCGTGATCGATCAGATCACGAAATACTGGGTGGTTCAGGTGCTCGACCTCAAGACCGTCCGCTCGATAGAGGTCTTGCCGCCTTACCTCAATCTCGAGATGGCCTGGAACACGGGGATCAACTTTGGCGCGTTCGCCGGAGCCAGCCCCTGGATATGGATCACCGTGGCACTTGTGATTGTTGCCGCCGTGCTGTGGTGGGTCTGGTCTGACCCGCATGGCCGATGGCAACAGATATCGGCTGGTCTCCTGGTGGGAGGCGCCCTGGGCAATGTCATCGACCGCCTGATCTATGGCGCCGTTGCTGATTTCCTCAACATGTCATGTTGCGGTTTCACCAATCCGACCTCTTTTAACGTTGCAGATATCGCCGTTTTCATAGGCGCCTTCGGCATGGTAATCTTCAGCGCGGACAGCAAAAAGGCGGCGTGACGTTCCAGGCCGAATGCGATATGGCTGACGGAACGAAGCAGGAGTGAATAATGAAACTTCCGGCGATTTTGGTCTTGACCCTCGCGATGGCGGTCACCGCCTGCGGTGGACGCGACAGGGACATCACGCTTTCGCGGATCAAGAACACGGGCAATGGACCCGAGGAGTTCAACATCGTCCCCGGAAAACCCCTTCAGGCGCCCGACAGCTATTCGACCCTGCCCGCCCCCACGCCCGGCGGGACCAATATCACCGATCCGACCCCCCGAGGTGATGGCGTGGCCGCGCTTGGCGGCAATCCCGCCGCGCTTGCCAATACCGGGATCGGCCAAGCCGATGGCGGGCTTGTCAACTATGCCAACCGCTTTGGGGTGGTGCCGGGCATTCGTCAGACCCTTGCCCGCGAGGATGTCGAGATCCGCCGCCAGCGTGGCCGTGTCAACATCCTGAACATCGGCAGAAACGACGACTACAACCTTGCGTACAGACGCCAGTGGTTGGATTCGAACGCCGAGGCGACCCGACTGCGCCGGATCGGGGTTCCGACGCCCTCGTACCCGCCGGACGCTGGACGCCGCTGACGCCTCTCGCGCGCTCACAACAAAGTCAGAACAGTTGAATCGCCTTTGGCGCAGCGTATCTTCAGTGCAACGTCATGCTGACTGCAGGGGAGAAATTTATGCGCAATTGGCTATCCGGCCTATGCCTACTGATTATTGGTGCGACCACAGCCGTGGCTGATGACATGGTTACCAGCTTCACGCTTAAGAACGGCATGGAAGTCGTCGTGATCGAAGACCACCGCGCTCCGGTGGTTGTGCACATGGTGTGGTACCGCGCCGGCTCCGCCGACGAGAAACCCGGCGTTTCGGGCGTGGCGCATTTTCTTGAACATCTACTGTTCAAAGGTACGGAAAACATGGCCCCGGGAGAGTTTTCTTCCACCGTGGCCCGCAACGGAGGCTCGGACAATGCGTTCACGAGCTATGACTATACAGCGTATCTTCAGCGCGTCGCCGCGGATCGCCTTGAACTGATGATGAAGATGGAGAGCGATCGCATGGTCAACCTCCAGCTCGACGAAGAGGATATCTTGACCGAACGCGATGTCATCATCGAAGAGCGCAACCAACGCATCGAGAACAATCCTTCTGCCCTTTTCCGCGAGCAGCAGGGCGCGGCACAGTATCTCAACCACCGGTACGGCGTCCCTATCATCGGCTGGCAGCACGAGATGGTCGATCTGTCACTTGCCGACGCGCTGGACTACTACGAGACCTACTACGCCCCCAACAACGCCATCCTGGTCGTTGCGGGTGACGTAACGCCAGACGAAGTTCGTACCCTGGCCGAAAAATACTATGAACCGATCCCGGCCAACCCGAACCTGCCGGAACGCAGTCGGCCGCAGGAACCTCGTCAGTTGGCCGAACGCCGCGTTTATTACGAGGATCCCCGCGTCGCGCAACCGTACCTGCAACGTTCATACCTGGCGCCGGAGCGGGATTCCGGGGACCAGGAGACTGCCGCGGCGCTGACGATACTGGCCGACATTCTTGGAGATGGCACGACCTCGATCCTGAATGAAAAGTTGCAGTTTGATACACGCACCGCTGTATATACAGGCGCGTTCTACGGCGGCACGTCACTCGACGATACCACCTTCAACCTTACTGTCGTCCCCGCTCCCGGCATAACGCTCGAACAGGCAGAAACCGCGATGGACGAAGTGATCGCAACCTTTCTTGACGAGGGCTTCGAGCCGAAACGCCTCGAGCGTATCAAGACTCAAATCCGTGCTTCGCAAATCTACGCGCGTGACGATGTCGGCTCGATCGCCAATCGCTACGGCAGGGGACTGACCCAGGGCCTTACGGTAGAAGATATCCAAGCTTGGCCCGATATCCTGGAAGGCGTCACTTCAGAGGACGTCATGAACGCCGCACGGGACCTTTTTTCGCAGGATAACAACTCCGTCACCGGCTACATCACCGCCAAGGAGGTGACCCAATGAAACGCCTGACCGCTTTAATCCTGTCCGCCATCTTTTTGCTGGCCGCGCTCCCGGCCCACGCCGAAGTCGAGATCGAGGAAATTACCACGCCAGGAGGTATCAACGCCTGGCTGGTCGAGGATCACTCGATTCCATTCGTCGCCCTCGAGTTGCGCTTTCGCGGCGGGACGTCCCTGGATGCTCCGGGCAAGCGCGGCGCCGTCAACCTGATGACAGCGCTTCTCGAAGAAGGCGCCGGCGACCTGGACGCACGGGCGTTTTCCCGTGAGACCGATAGGTTGGCCGCGACATTCTCCTACGATGCCGGTCCGGATTCGCTGGGCGTTTCAGCCCGCTTCCTGACCGAGAACCGGGAAGCTTCGATGGACCTTCTGAAAGATACGCTCGTCGATCCGCGTTTCGACGAAGAAGCGATCGAGCGTGTGCGCGCGCAGGTAATTTCCATTATCCAATCGGACGCAAAGGATCCGCAGGAAATTGCCGGCGCGAGCTTTTCCTCTCTGCTCTATGGTGATCACCCCTACGGTAGCGACGAAAACGGCACGGTGGAAACGGTTAGCGCCTTGACCCGCGAGGACATTCTTGCGGCACATGAGAACACCATCGCGCGGGATCGGCTCTACGTGAGCGCCGCCGGCGACATCACAGCCGAAGAGCTGTCTTCGTTGCTGGACGAGCTCTTGTCTGATCTGCCTGAAACCGGCGCTCCTCTCCCCGAGGATGCCGCACTGAATCTGCCCGGGGGGGTTAAGGTTGTCGATTACGACACGCCGCAATCCGTTGCTTTGTTCGCGCAACCCGGTCTGGAGCGCGAAGATCCGGACTTCTTCGCGGCCTTCGTCCTGAACCATATCCTTGGCGGTGGCGGTTTCGAAAGCCGTCTCATGACGGAAGTCCGTGAAAAACGCGGCCTGACCTACGGTGTCTATTCCTATCTCGCGGACCGGGACGACGCCCAGGTCTGGATGGGCAGCGTGGCCTCCGCCAATGACCGCGTCGCAGAGGCGGTCGACGTCATTGCAGCTGAATGGAAGCGGATTAGCGAAAACGGTGTCACCCAGGAAGAACTGGACGATGCCAAAACATATCTTACCGGCGCCTACCCGCTGCGTTTTGACGGCAACGGGACGATCGCCAACATTGCCGTAGGCATGCAAATGGACGGATTGGGCACCGAGTACATCGCCAACCGCAACGATAAGGTGAATGCTGTCACCCTTGAAGACATCAATCGCGTTGCCCGAGAACGGCTTCTTCCCGACAAGCTGACGTTTGTCGTGACAGGACAACCCGAAGGTCTGACAGGCACGATCAACTGAACCTTCGTTTAACAGCATGGGCGGATGCAGCCATAAGCTGCGCGACCCTTATCGGCCGTGAAGGGGAGGACGTTCTCTCGCTAAGCCTCATGCGAAGGCCGCCGCCAGTAGCGGCGGCCTTCTCATGCAAACGAACGCGTCTCAGAACGCGAGGTTTGCCGTCAGGCTGACCGAGCGCCCCGGCTCCGTCAACGCGATCACGTTACCCAGCCCGGCCCCGTCGGACGAGCGACTCGTGTAGGTCTTGTCAAAGATGTTGCGGACGTCCAACCGCATCTGCAGGCGGTCGAAGCTGCTCGGCGTATAGGTCGCGTACAGGTTGGCCACTTCGTAGCCCGACAGCGGTACTGGCGTGTCGCGGTTCTTGAAGGCAATCTCCGCCGTGCCACCAAGCGTCCACTCGTCGGTGAGGTCCACAGCGCCCTCCAGCGCGATTGCCTTGCCGACAGGCCGGCCAAGGTAATACGCTGTCGAGCTGATCGTCGTGCCGTTCAGATCGACATCCGCATCGGTGTAGTTGGCCCTTATGAACCCGTTGACCCACGTGTATTCGACCGATGCCTCCCAACCCTTCGAGGACAGGTCGGCGATGGCACCCCGGTCGCCGCCTGTGGGCAGTACGGCGTTGATGTCGTTCACGTAGGTCTCAAAATAGGCACCGCTAAGCTGCCACGGTCCCCGCTCGTAGCGCAGACCGATCCGGCCCGCATCCGACCGCGACGTGGTGAACCCGGCATAGGTCCACGGCGCGCCGAAATTGATCAGCGCCGCCTCGCCCAACTCGAACCCGCCCCAGCTGTGGGCATAGCCCGCGTTCAGGGTCAGCGCATCGGTGATCTTGAAATCGACCGACCCGTTGGCGCTGAACCCGTCATCCTTGAAGGTCTGGCCATTGGCGGCCTCAAACTCCTGCCAGTCATAGCGTGCGCCATAGGACACCGAGGCGCGTTCGCCGACATCCTGCCGCGCCTGCGCGAAAATCCCGATATTCCAGTGATCCTCCCGGCCCGAACTGCCGAACGGGCCCGGACCACGGCCGAAACCCGAGGCGGACTCGTCGAAGAAATCGACACCCACCGACAGGTCCCCGCCGGCAATGGCAAAGCGGTTCTTGAACGTCCCGCTGAAGCTTTCATTCGTGCCGAAGACACCCGACGCGTCGATCTCCTGTTCGTTGTAGCTCAGCTGGAAGAACGGATCGAACCAGTCCGTGGCACTGTTCTTGGTATAGGTCAGCGTATAGGACGTGCGCTTCGACAACGCCGGCACCAGAACGCTGGGCCGTCCGGTGACGCCTGCAAAGTCGGGCCGGATGAAGATGATGCCGCCCGGTCCCACCTGTCCGGCTCGCAGGCCGGTGTCCTCGGTCTGGGACGCCGCGAATTCCAGGCGGTGCCCCGTGGGCGACGTATAGGCGAACTTGCCCAGGTAGCTGGTCAGATCCGCCCCCGAGCCGGGAACGGTCACACCGCTGCCGTCCTCGTAACTGCCACTGTCGGACCGCGTGCCGCTCAGCAGGTATTCAAACCCGCCGCTGCGTCCGAACAGCGTCAGCCCGGCGCGGATCCGGTCCTCGTTCGTACCAAACGTCAGCGTCGTCATGCCGCCGAAATTGTCGCCATCCTCCAAAAGGTCGGCGGCGTCCTTGGTCTCGTAGGCCAGCGAACCGGCCAGCGCATTCGGTCCCGCATCCGCCGGCGCCAGCCCCTTGCTGACCTCGACAGATTTCAGCAACGCAGGGTCGATCAGCACGTTCCCGGTATGGTGAAACGCCGACTTGTTCTGCCGCGCGCCGTCGATGGTGACCGACAGCAGGCTTTCCTCGATGCCGTTGACGAAGACCTTGTTGGCAATCGCCGCCCCGCCGCTGGTGGTGACCGAGGTTTCCCCGTCGAACACGTCTCGGATGGATTGCGGGTTGCGCTGCTCGATCTCTTCTTCCGAGATCTCGTCATTGCCCAGAAGCGCCTGCGCTTCCGGCGAGCCGATGCGGATCGTCCCGAGGAAAGTGGCACCTTCCGCGTCCTGCGCAAAGGCGGCAGGCACGGGCAGGAAAGCGGTCGTGATCAACAGAATGCCGAGGCGAGAGAGGTTCATGACTGTGTCCCATTTCAATCGTGTCGAAGCTGGGTACGTGCGGTCATGCTTCCCTGGCGGTGATCCGGCGACGTTTAAGCCCCTGCGCGCAAAGTGCAAGCACCATCCCGTGCAAAGCACGGGCCGGTCTGGCATTTTTGCATCAATGTCGCCGTGCCGAAGGCTCAGACCCCCACGAAGGTCCGCCCGCCGATCCTGTGCACCGCCGCGTCGGTTGCGAAAATCTCGTGCATCAGCCTGCCGTCCACCAGGGTGGTCGCATCGCCCTGCGGGCCGATCCGCCCCCCTTTCATGGTCACGATATGATCCGCATAGGCACAGGCATAGTTTATGTCATGCAGCACGATCACCACGGTGCGCCCGTGCTCTCGCGCCAGCCTCTGCAGCAGCGCCATCAGCGACCGCGACGCCGCGATATCCAGATTGTTCAGGGGCTCGTCCAGCAGCATGTAATCCGTGTCCTGCGCAAAGATCATGGCCAGCAGCGCCCGCTGCCTCTGCCCGCCCGACACCGTGTCCAGCGTCCGCTGCGCCAGCGGGTCCAGGTCGAACAGGGCCAGCGCCTCGGCGATCTTTTCACGGTCGTGCTTGCCCGGCCGCCCCAGGTGGTGCGGGTAGCGCCCGAACGCCACCAGCTCTTCGATGGTCAGCCGCGGCGCAATTTCGGAACTTTGCGGCAGAATCGCCAGCCGCCGCGCCAGCGTGTTCGACGCGCAGACGCCCACCTCCAGCTCGTCCACCATGATCCGCCCCGTGCGATGCCGCGCCAGCCGCGCGATAAGAGACAGTAGCGTGCTCTTGCCCGCCCCGTTCGGACCAATGAGTGCGGTCACCTTACCCTTGGGTATCTCCAGCTCAATATCGTGCAGCACCGTGCTGCCGCCCAATTCGTGGCTCACGCCCGTCACGGAAATCATCGTCTCAATCCTCTCATCACCAGCACCAGGAACAGCGCGCCGCCCGCAAGGTCGATCACCACGGTCAGCGGCGTCACCAGACCGAACACGCGCTCCAGCACGGCCTGCCCCCCGACCAGGGTCGTGCCCGAAATCAGCGCGGCCGAGACCAGCAGCACCGCGTGCCGCCCTGTAGGCGTCACCACGTGGGCGATACTGACCACCAGCAGGCCCAGGAACGCCGTCGGCCCGACCAGCGCTGTCGCGACCGACACCAGTACGCCGATCAGGAACAACACCTGCAACGTGCCGCGCCGCACGTCCTCGCCCAGGTTTATCGCCGCCTGGCGCCCCAGCGACAGCACGTCCAGCCGGTGCCGCATGACCCATGCGCCGACCAGCGCCGCGCCGATGGTCGCCGCCGCGATGGCCAGCAGGCCGGTCTCGATCTGGTGGAACCGGGCATAGGACGACACCTGCACCACGCTGAACTCGTTGGGGTCCAGCATCCGCACCAGCAGCGTGCGCAGCGACCGGAACAGCACGGTCAGCACCAGCCCGGTCAGGATCATCCGCATCAGGTCGGGCCGCTCCTGTAGCAGCAGCGTTCCGAACAGCAGCAGCGACGCGCCGGTCATCAGCACCAGCGACACGACGAACTGAACCCACGACGTGACGACAAGGTAATCGGTCATCCCGAACACGAAGACGCCCATCGCCACGATCAGCACGAAAAGCTCGTCGAAGCCCATGATCGACGGCGTCAGGATGCGGTTCTGCGTGATCGTCTGAAACAGCACGGTCGAGGTCGACAGCGCCACCGCCACAAGGCACAGCGCCGCCAGTTTCGCACCGCGAAACTCCAGCACGAAGCCCCAGTTGCCCCGCGCGCCGACCGTCATGTAGGCCACCGCCGACGCCACGAACAGCACCGCAAGAACGATCAGCCGCCTACGGTGCATGGCGCGCCGGACGGTACAGCAGCCAGATGAAAACGGCCGCGCCCACGACCCCCAGCACCGTGGCCGAGGGCATTTCGAACGGATAGCGCAGCACGCGGGCCACGATATCCGCCACCAGCACCAGCCCCGCGCCCATCATCGCGATCACCGGCAGCGTGCGGCGCAGGTTGTCGCCCATCATGCGCGACACGATGTTGGGCACGATCAGCCCGACGAAGGGGATGATCCCCACACTCACCACGGTCAGCGCGCTGACCAGCGACACGGCCAGAAGCCCGAACAGCATCACCTGCCGGTAGTTGAGTCCAAGGTTGATGCTGGCCGCATGCCCCAACCCCAGGATCGAAAACTGGTCGGCGGCCACGAAACACAGAACCGCCGCGATGGCGGCCAGCCACAAGGTCTCGTACCGGCCGCGCAACACGCCCGAGAACTCTCCGGTCACCCAGACGCCAATCATCTGCAACAGGTCGTTCTGGTAGGCCACGAAGGTCACAGCCGCCCCGATCACGCCGCCATAGACCAGCCCCACGAGGGCCACCATGTAGGGCTGCGTCGGCGGCAGCCGCCGGGCGATGAGCAGGAAGCCGGCGGTCGAGGCGAACGCCGTCGCCGACGCCATCGCGATCTTCGCAAACAGCGATGCCGCCGGCGCGAAAAGCGTGACCAGCAGGATGCCCAACGCGGCACCCTCGCCGCTGCCCACCGTCATCGGCTCGACGAAACGGTTGCGCACCAGCATCTGCAGGACCGTCCCCGCCACCGCCAGCGACGCCCCGGTGATCAGCACCGCGAACAGGCGCGGCGCCCGGCTCACCGCGATCAGTTGCAGCGCTGCGGGGTCCTGCAACAGCGCAGCCGGTCGAAGGTCGATCACGCCTATAAAGAGCGACACGACCGACAGCGCCAGCAGCGCCACCACCCCGAGGACAATCTTGCGCACCGCTCAGTTTCCGGAAAACGCGGCGAGCAACTGGTCCATTGTGGCATTGAGGGCCTGCACGCCGCCCGCCGCGATGTAGATCGGCGCGCTATCGAGGGTGATGACCTGGCCGTTGCGCCAGGCCTTCGTCTCGCGCACCAGCACGTTGTCCAGCGTCGATGTCGCCGTCTCTACGTCGCCGATCGCGGCGCTGCGGTCGATCACCAGGATCACATCGGGATCGACCTGCCGGATGAATTCGAAACTGATCGCCTCGCCGTGGTCCGAGCCCTTCACCTCTTCGGCGGCCACCTCCAGCCCGAAGGCCGTGTGCAGCCAGCCGAACCGCCCAACCGGGCCGTAGG
This sequence comes from Roseovarius sp. MMSF_3350, assembly GCF_030733425.1. Classification (GTDB taxonomy): domain Bacteria; phylum Pseudomonadota; class Alphaproteobacteria; order Rhodobacterales; family Rhodobacteraceae; genus Roseovarius. The sequence goes on along the minus strand of NZ_JASHIZ010000001.1, from coordinate 159,090 downwards.
CCGACACCTTCGGCCCGTTCGTCATCACGATCAGCGTCCGGCCCGCGCCCGCGGCGGCCTTTCTCACCTCGGCCTGCTTGCGGGTCAACTTGTCGGCCAATGCCGCCGCCTCATCCTGCCTGCCGAAAATAGCACCGTAGGCCTCCAGCCGCTTCAGCCCCGTCGCCAGCGTCTCGACATGGATCGTCATGTCGATCGTCGGCGCGATCTTGGCAAGGTCCGGCACCTTGTCATGGCTGCGCCCCCCGGCAATGATCAGGTCCGGGTGCAACGCGTAAAGCGCCTCCATATCCGGCTCGAACAGGGTGCCTATCCGCGCCGCGCCCTCCGCCACATCCTCCAGGTAGTCCAGGTAGACGTTGGAAATCGTACCATCGACCTCGACACCCAGCGCCTCCAGCGTATCGAGCGCGGCCATGTCGTATACGGCGACGGTTTCCGGGGTCTGCGCGACGGTAACCGGGCCACGGTACGTCTCGACGGTGACGTCCTGCGCGGCCACGGGCCCTGCCGCAAGGCAAAGCGCAAAAGCGAATATTCGGAGCATGTCTTCCCTCTGTCTTGAAAAACCTGCATGGCTGGGAAGTCTGGCTTTGCAGGCGCTGTTGCGCTGTGCTTAACCGCGGGGAAAAGAAGAGTCTACGCCCAACATATCACGAAAAGGAGGCGGCCATGCCCACCCTCATCGGACGCATTGAAACCGAGCACGGCGCGAAGTATCTCACCCAGCTTTGCAAACATTTCGCCCACAAGATCGACGCCACCTGGGAGGGCAACCACGGCCGGGCCGATTTCGTCTTTGGCCCCGCGATCATGGAGGCCGATCCGCAGGGGCTCACCATCCGCTTCGAAGTGGACAAGGATGAAAACATGCCGGCGGCCAAGGGCGTCATCGACAGCCACCTCGTGACCTTTGCCCACCGCGAAAAGATCGAAGGCATGGAGTGGACCGCGGCCTGACCTGGTGATGCGCCGCGCCCCCATCGGCTGTCTGCTCAGCGGACCTTGCTGCAATTCACGACGGAGGCAATTGTCAGACCCTGGGGCGGCGATCCGACGGCAATCATGAAGCACTTTATGCCTGCCAAATACGTCCTCGAAGTGATCGGTGCGCCCAGCCTCAGCCAAATCGCCAGCCCAAGGGAGGGGCTGACGATGGCTGGGCCGCTGCGCGGCTGTTAACCGGCTGGGGGATTCATACCAGTGTCTCTTAATAGCTCGATTCTGGCATTCGTTGCGGGTGGCACGAATGGCGGCTGTGCGGAACGAAGCGGACGTTATTCACCGACGGTAAGGAGACGCGCATCGACGGGCCGTGGTGCGGCGAACCGACGATAGTGATGGGCAATTTATGCCTGGCAGGCACATCCAACCTGAGTGCGTGGCACGTCACCTGCCAAATCGCCGTGCCGGGGGGCGGCCCGGCGATGCGCGGCGGGCTTCGCCCTTGTTCCGCGCGAGCGCTTTGTGACTAAGGCAAATATGGGCTCCAACCAGACCCTCGCCCATGGGTGACCGCGCCCCTTACGGTCGCGATAATCTCCACGCCGGCCCACACGGGCAGAACCACGCTCAGAACCGCAGCGTTGCCCGCAGGTTGAAGGACCGGCCCGGCTCCCGCAGCGGCGTCACCGTCGCGAATTCCTGACCATAAGTCGCCCGCTCGGTGTAGGTCTCGTCGAAGATGTTGTCGATTTCCGCCCGTAAGGTCAGGTTCTCCATCCGGCGCGGCGTATACTCGGCAAAGGCATTGACCACCTCGAACCCGTCGATCTCGCCCCCCGGCGCGCCCGCCGCCGACTTGTCGAACACGATCTGCGCATCCGCGCCCAGCGTCAGGCCCAGCCGATCCCAGGTGTTGGCCACCTCGAAGACAAGATTGTCACCCAAGGGCGTGGTCAGGTACCGCCCGGTATAGCTGTCGGCGGGTCCGCCGTTGATCTTGGTGTCGATATCGGCATAGGCGATGCGGGCGAACCCGCTCGACCACGTGTAGGCCGCGCCGATCTCATACCCCTCGGTGTCGAGATCCGAAACCTGCCCTGGCCCGCCATTGAAAAGACCCGTGGTCGGGTCCAGCAGGGTGCGCGCGTTGTCGATATCGGTCTTGAACAGCTTGGCGTTGAAGTCCCAGTTGCCCACCCGGTAGTTCGCCCCCAGGTAATAATTCTCGGAAGTTACCGGCTCGATCGACGCGGGGTATGCCCAGGCCGGATCGAACAGGAAGCTTTCCGCCAGCGCGATACCGCCCCACACGCGCGAGGCCCCGGCGCTGACCGTGATCGCATCGGTGACATCGAAATCCCCGGCGATATTCGCCGACAGCCCGTCATTGTCATAGGTCGTGCCGTCGACGCCCTCGAACTCCTGGAAATCATAGCGCGCGCCCGTGGACAGACGGAACCGCTCCGTCAGGTCCAGCTCGGCCTGTACGAAAAGGCCGATATTCGTGGCCTTCTCCTCGGCAAAGAACACGGCCGTGCCTTCGCCGTTGATATCCGCCACGTCGCTGTAGAAATCGAGGCCCGCATTCACGGTGCCTTTCGCCACCTGGAACTCGTTCTGGATCTTGCCGGTGAAACTCGTGGTCTCGCCCGAATAGGCGTCGGTCGCACCCGGCATCGGCCCGGTATAAAGATCGGTCGAGTTATAGGCGATCTGCACCGAAGGGTTCCACATCGCGGTGGTATTCCCGAACGCGTAGGACAGCACCAGGTTCTGCCGCTCGAGCCTGTAGGTCCGGGTGTCCAGCACGCCGCGCAAGCCTGCGAAATCCGCCCGCAAGGGACGCAGCGCATCGTCGCGCACAATCTCGTATCCCAGTTCAAGCCGCCCGCCATTTTCGGCATTGAACGCCACCTTGGCCAGGCCACTGGTCAGTCCTGTACCCGACCCGGTGATATCCATGCCGGAGCCGTCCTCGCGGATGCCCCCATCCGCATACTTGCCGAAGGCCAGGTATTCGAACCGCCCCGACACGCCAAAGAGCGCCAGGCTGTTGGTAAAGACATCGCCGTTGCTCTGGTATTCGGTGATGAACCGCCCGCCGAACGTGCGCCCTTCCTCCAGCAGGTCGCCCACGTCCTTGGTCTCGAACGCGATTGCGCCGGCCATCGCCCCCGGCCCCGCATCCGCCGGCGCCACGCCGGGATCGACCCGCACCGCCTTCAGCAATTCGGGGTCGATATAGGTCGTGGCGCTGTGGTGAAAGATCCGGTTGTTCTGCCGCGCGCCATCGATGGTGACGTTCAGGTTGTTCTCCTCGACGCCATTCACGTAGATCTTCTGCGAGATCGGCAGCGAGCTTCCCACCGACACCGACGACTCGGACTTGAAGACTTCCTGCAGGTCCTTCGGCGTCGTGCGCGTCAGGTCCTCATTGTCGATCCCGATGGAAGTTGTGGCGTCAGACCCGATATAGATCGTGCCCAGAACGAACGGTTCGGGCGCTTGCGCGAACGCGCTCCCGGTGCCGATGATGAAAATAGCCGACGCATACGGCGTGACAGTGCGCATATCCATTCCCCAGTAGATTTGATCTTTTTCTGGGTAGCGGATGATTGGCTGCCTGATCCTTTGCCTTTCACGTGGCGGCCCGAATTGCAAGACCTTCTGGTTTCGCGACGATGCAGGCGAGAGCCTGTCGGGTGTCTCCCGTCTCGGCACGATGGTGACGACGCGGTGAAACTGCTGAACGACCATGCCAGCCACGACTTTCTGAGCGACCGCGACAGGGAGGACGAGTGCACGCTGGCCACCTTCTGACCAGCTCGAGTTTGCCGACCTAATCGTTCTGACAAGGTCACCCATGCCGGACCCGAGCGCACCGATGCCGTGTACAAGACCATACGCGGAATGAACGGTTATCAGAAATCCAGGTTTTCGACGCTCAATGCGTTCTGCTGAATGAACTCTCGACGCGGCTCTACCACGTCGCCCATCAGCTTCGTGAAAAGATCGTCCGCTTCGGCCACGTCGTCGACTTTCACCTGCAAGAGCGTTCGCGCCTCCGGATCCAGCGTCGTTTCCCACAGTTGATCTGGGTTCATCTCGCCCAAGCCCTTGTAGCGTTGCAAGGCGAGGCCCTTTTCACCTTCCTTCAGGATCGCATCGAGCAGGTTGAGCGGGCCATAGATCGCCTGTGACCGCTCCTTGCGGTGCAGGGTCGCAGGCTCGTTGTAGATCTCGCGCAGCCCTTCGGTAAGTTGCCCCAAACGCTTTGCTTCGCCACCACGCAAAATCGGACCGTCAAGCGTGCGCACTTCTTCGACACCGCGCAGGATACGCGTCAGTCGAATACCGTGATCCTGGGTTTGCCGCCCCTGCCACCCCCGCTCGTACTCGAGCGCAATGAGGTCCAGACGCCTTGCCACACTGTCGGCGACCGATTGGACATCGGCGTCCACGCGGCCCGGTTCGAACGCCTCGGCGATTGCCGCCTGTTCCAAGATATGCCGGGGATAATGCGTTGGAAACGCGTCTAGGATACGCGTTGCCTGCCGCGCCTCCTCGACCACGCGCACAAGATCCTGCCCGGTGATATCCTCGCCCGAACCAAGCCGAAGGACCGCATCCTCGGTTCCCTGCGCAATCAGGTAATCTTCGAGCGCCGGTGTATCCTTGAGATACACCTCGGATTTGCCTCGGCTTACCTTGAACAGCGGCGGCTGTGCGATGTAGAGGTACCCTCCCTCGATCAGCTCCGGCATCTGCCGGTAGAAAAATGTCAGCAGCAGCGTACGGATATGCGCGCCGTCCACGTCGGCATCGGTCATGATGACGATCTTGTGGTAGCGCAGCTTCGAGATGTTGAACTCATCGCGCCCGATTCCCGTGCCGAGCGCCATGACCAGGTTCCCGATCTCCTGGCTTGACAGCATCCGGTCGAACCGTGCGCGCTCCACGTTCAGGATCTTGCCGCGCAGGGGCAGAACCGCCTGGGTTGATCTGTCCCGCCCGGTCTGGGCCGAGCCGCCGGCGCTGTCACCCTCGACAAGAAACAGCTCGGTCTTCGACGGATCCTTTTCAGAGCAATCCTTCAACTTGCCGGCGAGATAGTTGACGTCGAGCGCTGTCTTGCGCCGGGTCAACTCCCGCGCCTTTCGCGCCGCCTCGCGCGCCATCGCCGCTTCCATGATCTTGCCGACGATCATCTTGGCCTCGTTCGGATTCTCCTCGAACCATTCCGACAGCTTTTCGTTGACCAGGCTTTCCACTGCCGGGCGCACCTCGGAACTCACCAACTTGTCCTTGGTCTGACTGGAAAATTTCGGATCGGGCACCTTGACCGACAGCACGCAGGTCAACCCTTCGCGCGCATCGTCGCCGGTGAAGGTGATCTTTTCCTTCTTCGCGATCCCACTTTCGGCAGCGTATTTCTGCAAAACGCGCGTCAGCGCCCCGCGGAACCCGGCAAGGTGCGTGCCGCCGTCGCGCTGCGGGATGTTGTTGGTGAAAGGCAGAACCGTCTCGTGATAGCTGTCGTTCCACCACATCGCCACCTCGACACCGATATCGTCCCGTTCGCCGGTGACGAAAATCGGATCGGTCATCAGGGGGGACTTGCTGCGATCAAGATAACGCACGAACTCCTGCACGCCGCCATCGTAATGAAGTTCCGTCTGCAGCGGTTCGGCGGGGCGCTCGTCGCGCAGGATGATGCGCACACCGGAGTTCAGGAAAGCCAGTTCGCGCAGGCGCTTTTCAAGTGTTTCAAAGCTGTATTCGAGGTTCGAGAACGTGTCGAGGGAGGCCAGGAAGCGCACCTCGGTTCCGCGTTTGCCGTCCGCGTCGCCGACCACTTCGAGATGCTTGGCCGTCTCGCCCCGCTCGAAGCGGGCGATGTGCTCCTTGCCGCTGCGCCAGACACGCAGTTCCAGCCAGTCGGACAGCGCGTTCACCACCGACACGCCAACGCCGTGCAACCCGCCGGAAACCTTGTAGGAATTGCTGTCGAACTTCCCCCCTGCGTGCAGCTGGGTCATGATGACCTCGGCGGCGGATACGCCTTCTTCCTCGTGCATTTCCACCGGGATACCGCGGCCATTATCGCTGACCGAGATTGAACTATCTCCGTGAATACAAACGCTTACGTGGTCCGCATGGCCAGCCAGAGCCTCGTCGATGCCGTTGTCGACGACCTCGTAGACCATGTGGTGCAGACCAGAGCCGTCATCGGTGTCACCGATATACATGCCTGGGCGCTTGCGAACTGCCTCTAAGCCTTTAAGAACCTTGATGGAATCGGCGCCATATTCTTCGGGGGACGCAGCGGGCTCTGCCATGCAGATTATCCTTCGTTCATTTTCGTATTTTATACGATTTCCGGCGGGGAATGTCACGCAATAGGCACAAGATTTTGTGGTTCACGATCAGGAACTTAATATCGGTATCACGTCGGTATCCGGGTGGTATCGCGTCGGTGTGATTTTCCGGTTTCAGCGAGGGGTGACGATCGAGCTCATTTCATCCTCGGTCACCTCGAACAGCTGCGCCCGTTCGCCCAGTTCCGTGAACAGCTCCGGCCCCGTTCCCGTCATCCAGGCCTGGGCGCCCAAGGCACAGATCTCGGCGTAGAGCGCCGCGCGGCGGGCGGCATCCAGATGGGCCGCGACCTCGTCCAGAAGCAGGATCGGCGGCGCGCCGAAATCCTGAGCCAGTGCCCGCGCGTTGGCGAGGATCAGCGACACCAGCAGCGCCTTCTGTTCACCCGTCGAGCACTCCGCCGCCGGAACCCCCTTGGCGGCATATACGCCGTAGAGATCGGCCCGATGCGGGCCAACCAGCGTGCGACCGGCCGCGATGTCACGAAAGCGGCTTTCGGACAGGGCATCGCGGAAATCGGACCGGGTGCCGGGCATCTCGCCTTCGGTCATGGTCAGTTCCAGTTCGGCCACAGGAAACGCCGTCTCGGCCAGCGCCTGCGCCGTTGCCAGTTGCTCCAGCGCCGTCACCCTGTTCGTGTGGATCGCCGTCCCCGCCTCGGCCATCTGCCGCTCCAGCGCCACGTACCAGTGCCCGTCCCGCACCTGGTCCTTCAGCAGGCGGTTGCGCTCTCGCATGGCCTTCTCATAGGCCAGCGTCGCCTCGGCATGGGAGGGCACGAAACTGAGCGTCATGCGGTCGAGAAAGCGCCGCCGCCCCTCGGCCCCTTCGATCCACAGCCGGTCCATGGACGGGATGAGCCACAGCACCCTTGCAACCCGGCCCAGCGCCACCTGCGACGCGGCCTTGCCGTCGATCCGCAACTGACGCGCGCTGCCGCCCTCGGACCAGGTCTCGATCTCGTGGACCTGGTGCATCGATCGCAGAACGCCGGTCAGTTTCCACCCGATCGCATCGGGCCGCCGCGCCATGTCCTGAGCCGCCGCGCGACGCAAGCCGCGCCCGGGCGAGAACAGCGAGACGGCTTCGAGGATGTTGGTCTTGCCCGCCCCGTTCGGCCCGAAAAGCGCCAGGGGCCGTCCGTCCGCCTCGATCCGCACGCCCTTGTGCGAGCGGAAATGCGACAGCGTGAGCGATGACAGATACAATCCGGGCATTCACGCCCTTTTCCTCTGGCCAAAAATATCCCCGCCTGAGGCTCCGACAGTCGTCACACGCGCATCGGCATGACGACATAGACCGCCGAGGTGTCATTGCCTTCGCGCATCAACGTCGGATCGCCCGAGGAATTGAACATGAAAACGGCGTTCTCGCGGTCGACCTGGCTGGCGATTTCCAGCAGGTACTTGGCGTTGAAGCCGATTTCCAGCCGCTCGTCGCCATAGGCCACGGCCAGTTCTTCCTCGGCCGCACCACTGTCGGGGGCGTTGACCGACAGGATCAGACGGTCCTCGTCCAGCGCCAGTTTCACGGCGCGCGAGCGTTCGGAACTGACGGTGGCCACACGGTCGACGGCCTGGGCGAACTCGCTGGCGTCGACCTCCATCTTGCGGGTGTTGCCTTGGGGAATGACGCGCGTGTAATCGGGGAACGTGCCGTCGATCACCTTGGAAGTGAGCGTGATGTTGGGCGTGGCAAAGCGCACCTTGGTTTCGCTGACCGACACGGCGATGGCCATGTCGTCGTCATCCAGCAGCTTGCGCAGCTCGCCCACGGTCTTGCGCGGGACGATCACGCCGGGCATGTCCTCGGCATCCTCGGGCAGGTCGGCGTCGATCCGGGCCAGGCGGTGGCCGTCGGTCGCCACGCAGCGCAGCACCTTGCCGCCCTCGGCGTCCGAGACGTGCATGTAGACGCCGTTAAGGTAATAGCGCGTCTCTTCGGTCGAGATCGCGAATTTCGACTTGTCGAACAGCCGGCGCAGCACCGGCGCCTTGGCAGAAAAATTGCAGGAATATTCCGACGACGCCATGATTGGAAAGTCTTCCTTGGGCAGGGTCGCCAGTGAAAAGTTCGAGCGCCCCGCTTCGACCGTCAGGCGGCCCGAGGCACCATCGTCGGTCAATGTCACCAGCGCCCCGTCGGGCAGCTTGCGCACGATCTCGTGCAGGGTCACGGCAGAGACGGTCGTGGCGCCCGCGCGCTCGACCTGGGCGGGGGCCTTGTCGACGACCTCGATATCGAGGTCGGTGGCGCGGAAATGCACCGCGTCTCCCTCGGCCTCGATCAGCACGTTGGCAAGGATCGGAATCGTGTTGCGCCGTTCGACAACGGACTGCGCCTGCGAGACCGCCTTTAGCAGCGTTCCGCGTTCGATGCTGAGTTTCATGCCCTCGCTCCCTGCGTGCGTGCCTCTGACGGGCACCGGGACCGGCACGTTAGCAAGTTTCGCCTTATGCTCAAGCCTTTTATTGCCCTTCAGCCCTCGAGCGCGCGACGCAGAATCTTGAGGTCTTCGGCAAGCTGTCCGTCCTGCGAGCTGAGCTCCTCGATCCGGCGCACGCCATGCATCACCGTGGTATGATCGCGACCGCCGAACCGCCGGCCGATTTCGGGCAGGGACCGCGACGTCAGTTGCTTGCACAGGAACATCGCGATCTGGCGCGGGCGGGCAAACGTGCGCACCCTTTTGGGCCCGATCATGTCGCTTAAACGGATGTTGTAGTGTTCGGACACTTGGCGCTGGATCTCTTCGATCGACACCTTGCGCTCGGACGCGCGCAGAATGTCAGCCAGGCAGTCCTGGGCCAGTTCCAACGTGATCTGGTGCCCAACGAGCGAGGCAAACGCGTAGAGCCGGGTCAGCGCGCCCTCGAGCACGCGCACATTGGTCGAAATGCGATGCGCGAGGAATTCCAGCACGCCATCAGCCATTTCAAGGCTGGGATACTGTTCGGCAAAGCGGTCGGCCTTGGATTGCAGGATGCCGAGGCGCAGTTCGTAATCGGTGGGATGCAGATCCACCACCAGGCCACATTGCAGGCGCGACTTGATACGCTCTTCGAGGTTGGCGATCTCGCCCGGGGCGCGGTCGGCGGAGATGACGATCTGCTTGTTCTGGTCTACCAGCGCGTTGAAGGTGTGAAAGAACTCCTCCTGCGTGCTGTCCTTGCCTGCGATGAATTGCACGTCGTCGACCATCAGCACATCGACGGAGCGGAAGAGTTCCTTGAAATCCATCATGCGACGGTCGCGCAGGGCCTGGACGAAGCGGTACATGAACTGTTCGGCCGACAGGTACAGCACGTTCAGATCGGGTTGCGCCGCCTGCAGGTCCCAGGCGATGGCGTGCATCAGGTGCGTCTTGCCCAGTCCGACACCGCCGTAGAGGAACAGCGGGTTGAACGTGACCGGGCCGCCTTCGGCCACGCGCTTGGCCGCGGCATGGGCCAGCTCGTTGGGCTTGCCCACGACGAACCGGTCGAATGTGAACCGCTCGTCGAGCGGGGCGGAGGACAGCACGTCTTCCGAAAGGCGCGCAGTCGGCCGCGCCGGGGCGGCGGCGGCGGGGGCCGGTGCAGTGCTTGCGGTGGCGGCGGGTTTTTGCGACGAATTCGCCGCGACCTGGAAATCGATCCGGCGGATCGAGGGGGCAAATCCGTTCACCTTGAACAGGATCAGCTCGCCAAAGTTGCGGGACACGTAGTTGCCCTGGAACGTCGTCGGAACCTTGAAGGTCACGACGTCATCGTCGATCGCGGTCAGTTCGAGCGGTTCGATCCAGTTGGTGAAGTTGTTCTTGCCTACGGTCTTCAGCAGGTCTTGCTTGATTTGGCCCCATTGATCTTTGGTCATTTTTATCCCGTTCCGCGGTCTTGTTGTTTCGCCCCGGCACGCCCTCGACTGGCGCACCCACAAGTATGCGTTCCCGGTTCGGTCAAGAATCGACAAGCCACACCCCTTCGCCCGATAGATGTACCGGGCGGGAAGCCTGCTGGCCATTGTCAGGACGCCCCCATGCGCTGGCCCTGTGTCGTCCCCACAATCGTAAGGCAAGCCGCATGGATCGCGCCAATTCCGTTGGACAATATGCCCTCCGACACCAGTCGGATGCACCGGGACGATCAGAGCAGTAGATCGTCTGTTCCGGTTCGGGCGCCTGTCCCCCCAAGCGTGAATCGCTCGGATAAACTAGCAATTGAGTCCGCGCGGCGGCAACTGTTCTTAGCGCTTGACACATTCTTTACCGTGAAAAAATCGCGCGGACCCGAGTCGTTCATAGCCATAAAAAAAAGGTGCCGGACGATTCGGCACCTTTTCCTTCAATAGCTTAGGTTGGCGGATCAGCCCAGCGATTTGACCCGCGAAGACAGTCGCGACATTTTCCGGGAAGCGGTGTTTTTATGAAACACTCCCTTGGAAACGCCGCGCATCAGTTCGGGCTGCGCGGCACGGAGTGCATTTTGTGCGGCTTCCTTGTCACCGGACGCGATGGCTTCCTCGACTTTGCGCAGGAAGGTGCGAATCCGCGAGCGGCGCGCTTTGTTGACATCGAGGCGGCGGGCGTTCTGGCGCGCGCGCTTCTTGGACTGGAGAGTATTGGCCATGCTGTGAACCTTTTCGGGTCTGTCGTTACGTTTCAGATCTGCACGCGGACGAGCCCGTTCCGGCAGGCCAGGGGCCGGAATGATTCTGGCCAGAGCGGGCCGCACGCGCATGTATGGCGCAGGCGTATAGCGGCAAATGCCGCAAAAGCAAAGCGGGAATCGATGAAAACCGCTTTCGCCCGCGCTGTGCGCCCGGCATGATCCGACCGACGTAACCGGAGAGACCAATATGACCCTTGCCCACCGGAACTGGGTGCCCGCGAAATGCGAGACGCTGGTTCAGACCATCGCGACCCGGACAGGCTCGGAAACCAGCGCTGCGATTGCCACCCGGATCGAGGCGCTGGCCGCGCAGAACCGCGAAATACACGAGCGCGAATGCTTCAACCTGAACCCGGCGACGAATGTCATGAACCCGCGGGCCGAGGCGCTGCTGGCGTCGGGCATCGGTTCGCGCCCGTCGCTGGGCTATCCGGGCGACAAGTATGAGATGGGGCTGGAGGCCATCGAGGAGATCGAAGTCATCGCAGCCGAGCTGGTCGCCGAAGTCTTTCAGGCGAAGTTTGCCGAGATCCGCGTGCCTTCTGGGGCGTTGGCGAACCTATATGCGTTCATATCCACCTGCAGGCCGGGAGATACGATCATCGCCCCACCGGCCACCATCGGCGGGCATGTCACCCACCATGCCGATGGATGTGCCGGCCTGTTCGGCCTGCGCACCGTCCCGGCGCCGGTCAATGCGGATGGATACACGATTGATCTGGACGCGTTGCGCGACATTGCACAACAGCACAAACCCGCGCTGATCACCGTGGGCGGGTCGCTGAACCTGTTCGAGCATCCGGTGGCCCAGGTGCGCGCCATCGCCGACAGCGTGGGCGCGAAGGTCATGTTCGACGCCGCGCATCAATGCGGGATCATTGCCGGTCGAGCATGGAAGAATCCCCTTTCCGAAGGGGCGCATCTGATGACGATGAGCACCTACAAGAGCCTTGGCGGCCCGGCGGGCGGTGTGATCGTGACCAACGAGGCGGAGTTGGCCGAACGGCTGGACGCCATCGCATTCCCCGGCATGACCGCGAATTTCGATGCCTCCAAGTCAGCGGCGCTGGCGGTGTCGATGCTGGACTGGCGCGAGCATGGGCAAGCCTACGCGCAGGCCATGATCGACCTGTCCAAGGCTCTGGCGGAGGCATTGGCGACACACGGCATTCCGGTGTTCGAGACGCCGCAGGGATACACCGGTTCGCATCAGTTCGCGGTCGAGGCGGCACGGTACGGCGGCGGTCAAGCGGCGTCCAAGACCTTGCGCAAGGCCGGGTTCCTGGCCTGCGGGATCGGCCTGCCCATCGCGGAGGTGCCGGGCGATATGAACGGTCTGCGCATCGGCACGCCGGAACTGGTGCGCTGGGGCGTCACGCCAGGGGACGCGCCGGCACTTGCGGCGTTGATACAAGAAGGCCTGACCGGAGACGCGGAGGCCGTCGCATCGCGGACTCAAGCGTTGCGCAAGCGGTTCGACACCTTGCATTTCGTGATCTGAAACGGGGCCGGGGGCAGGATGCCCCTCGGCTCTACTTGTCGCGAAACTGCGCTTCGCGTTTCTCGGCGAAGGCCGCCATGCCTTCCTTCTGGTCCTCGGTCGCGAAGAGGGAGTGGAAGACGCGGCGCTCGAACAAGAGCCCCTCGGCCAGCGGCACCTCGTAGGAACGGTTGACCGCTTCCTTGACCGCCATGACGGTGATCATGGACTTCTCGGCAATCTTGCCGGCGGCGGCCATGGCCTCTTCCATCAGTTTCTTTGCGGGAACGACGCGGCTGACGAGACCCGAGCGGTCGGCCTCTTCGGCGTCCATGAACCGGCCCGTCAGGTTCATGTCCATGGATTTCGATTTGCCGATGAACCGGGTCAGGCGCTGGCTGCCGCCCATCCCGGCCATGACGCCGAGGTTGATCTCGGGCTGGCCGAACTTGGCGTTGTCGGCGGCGATGATGAAATCGCACATCATCGCAAGCTCGCACCCGCCGCCCAGCGCATACCCCGACACGGCGGCGATGATCGGTTTGCGGATGCGCACGATGGCGTCCGCCTCGGGGCCGAACAGGTTGCCCGAGAACACGTCGACAAAGGATTTCTCGGCCATCATCTTGATGTCCGCACCGGCGGCGAAAGCCTTTTCCGAGCCGGTGATCACGATGCAGCGCACCTTGTCGTTGCCCTCGGCATCCTGCAACGCGTCGACAAGCTCGCCCAGCAACTGATCGTTGAGGGCATTGAGGGCATCGGGGCGGTTCAGGGTAATCTTGGCGACGTGGTCTTCTACTTCGACGATGATCGTCTCATAGGCCATGAAATCTGCTTTCGCTTGTTTCTGTCAGAGTTGAGTCATTACCATTTGAGGCAGTCGGATCAAGGTTATCTTTGGCAAGTCGCGCAATAGAAGCTGGAACGCCCCGATTGCACCACACGGCGCACATTTCCCTGGCAACCGGCGCGGCGGCAGGGGGCGCCCTCGCGGTCGTAGACGTCAAAGCTGTGCTGAAAATATCCAAGCTCTCCATCGGCTTGGCGGAAATCGCGCAAGGAGGATCCGCCGGCGAGAATCGCGTCGTTCAGCACGGCACGGATGATCGGCACCAGGGCCGCGGCCCGCCTGACCGCGATGCGACCGGCGCGGCGCAGGGGCGATATACCGGCCCGGAAAAGCGCCTCGCAGACGTAGATATTGCCCAGCCCCGCGACGATTCGCTGATCCAGCAGGGCCGATTTGATAGGGGTGTTTTTTCCCGCCAGCGCGGCGACCAGGTAGGGTTCGTCGAACTGGTTGCCCAGCGGTTCGGGGCCCAGCTTGGCCAGCAGGGGATGCGCCTCGGCGTTGGCAGTGGCCATCAGGTCCATCGCGCCGAAGCGGCGCGGATCGTTGAAGGTGATGCGGGCGCCATTGGCCATGTCGAGCACCACGTGGTCGTGTTTCTCCGTCGCGGGATGGTCGTGCACGAACTGTCCCAGCGGATCGCCCGAGATCAGGATGCGGCCGGACATGCCGAGGTGGATCAGAAGCGTCTCGCCCGACGACAAATCGGCAAGGATGTATTTCGACCGCCGCCGCAGGCCCAGGACACGCTGTCCGGTGAGCCGGTCGGCCATGCCCGGAGGGAAAGGCCAGCGCAGGTCGGGGCGGTTGACCTGAGCCGACGCGATCACGGCACCGGTCATCGCGGGCTCCAGCCCGCGGCGCACTGTCTCGACCTCTGGCAATTCCGGCATTCCGCCTCCTCTGCGACCAAACGGGCGCATTGTAACCCGCCCCCGGCGACCTATAAGAAGGACTTGAGGATCAAACGGCAAGGCCGCGGGGATAAATGACCGGGAAAACAACGCATTTCGGATATGAGGACATCCCCGAGGAGGAAAAGGCGGGCCGCGTGCGCGGCGTGTTCGGTTCGGTCGCGTCGAAATACGACGTGATGAACGACGCGATGTCCTTTGGCATCCACCGCGTCTGGAAGGACGCGATGATGGACTGGCTGGCGCCGCGCCCGGGGCAACGTCTGCTGGACGTGGCGGGCGGCACCGGCGACATCGCCTTTCGGTTTCTCAAACGCGCCGGTTCGGGCCATGCGACCGTGCTGGACCTGACCGAGCCGATGCTGGTCGAGGGCCGCAAGCGGGCCGAGGCGGAACAAATGGCTGCGAGCCTCGACTGGGTGGTGGGCGACGCGATGGCGCTGCCCTTTGCCGATAACAGTTTCGACGTCTACACGATCAGCTTCGGCATCCGGAACGTGACGCGCCCGCAGGAGGCCCTGAACGAGGCCTTTCGCGTGCTGAAACCCGGCGGGCGGCTGATGGTGCTGGAGTTCAGCCAGATCCCCAATGACCTGATGCAGAAGGTCTATGACCTCTATTCCTTCAACATCATTCCCCAGATGGGCCAGGTGATTGCCGGGGATCGCGACAGCTATCAGTATCTTGTGGAATCGATCCGAAAGTTCCCGGACCAGGAAACGTTCCTGGGCATGGTGCGCCAGGCCGGGTTCGAGCAGGCCAAGTACCGCAACCTCAGCATGGGAATCGCCTGTCTGCATTCCGGCTGGAAGATCTGAACCATGCGCGGGCCACACAACCTCCTGCGCCTGATCCGCACGGGCGCCACGCTGGAACGCACCGGCGCCATGGGTCTGATCATGGATGCGATGGACGCGCCGCCGCTGGTGCGCGGGACCATGCGGTTCCTGGCCTGGCCGTTCCAATGGCTGGGCTACAAGGGCGACACCAGCATGCCGCCGGCCCTGCGTGCGCTGACGGCGCTGGGACCGGCCTATATCAAGTTCGGGCAGGTCTTTTCGACCCGGCCCGACATCGTGGGCGATGCGCTGGCGCAGGAACTGCGAGTGTTGCAGGACAAGCTGCCGCCCTTCGATGCGGAGGTCGCCAAGGCCAGTGTCGCCAGCTCGATGGGCCAGCCGGTCGACGCCGTTTTCTCGGAGTTCAGCGACCCGATTGCCGCCGCCTCGATCGCGCAGGTGCACAAGGCACGGCTGCGCGAGACGGGGCAGGACGTGGCGGTCAAGGTGCTGCGCCCGGGAATCGAGCGGGCTTTCCGCAAGGACATCGACGCCTTCTATTTCGCGGCGCGCATGATCGAGGTGCTGTCCCCGTCCGCCCGCCGACTGAAACCGCGCGACGTGATCGCCCATTTCGAGGGCGTGGTCATCGGAGAGTTGGACCTTCGCCTCGAAGCCGCCTCGGCCAGCGAGTTCACCGCAAACACCGCAGAGGACAAGGGCTTCAGCCTACCGGCCGTGAACTGGGACATGTCCGGTCGGCGCGTGATGGTGATGGAATGGGCCGACGGGGCACCGATGGGCGACAACGCCGCGATCGATGCCGCGGGCCATGACCGCGCGGAGCTTGCCGAGCGCGTGCTGCAGCTGTTCCTGAAGCACGCCCTGCGCGACGGGTTCTTCCACGCCGACATGCACCAGGGCAACCTGAAGGTCGCGCCGAATGGCGATATCATCGCCTATGACTTCGGGATCATGGGGCATATCGACGAATACACCCGCCGGGTCTATGCCGAGATCCTGTATGGCTTTATCAAGCGCGATTACCAGCGTGTTGCCGAAGTGCATTTCGAGGCAGGCTATGTGCCCCCCGACCGCGACGTGGACGAGTTCGCCCGTGCCCTGAGGGCCGTGGGCGAACCGATTTTCGGCATGGATGCCTCGAAGATCTCGATGGGCGGGCTGTTGAGCTATCTCTTTGAGGTGACAGAGAGATTCGGAATGGAAACCCGGACCGAGCTGATCCTTCTGCAACGCACGATGGTGGTCGTCGAAGGTGTCGCCCGAAGCCTGAACCCGCAGACCAATATCTGGCAGGTCGCCAAGCCCGTGGTCGAGGATTACATCCGCAAGAACATCGGCCCCGGCGCCGCGTTGCGCGACTTGCGCCGTACGCTGATGGTCCTGTCGCGGTACGGGCCGCGCCTGCCGAAGATCGTCGAAAGCGCGTTGATCCGCCAATCCTCGCCCGAACCGGAACCGACGCGCGGCCTGCGCTGGAAATCCGTGCTATGGCTTGTGCTGGGCATCACGCTGGGTGCCATGGCGACCTTGCTGGCATCGGTATTTCTCTGAAGACGTGGTATTGATGTGACTCCCGCCATCTATCGAAAGTCACGACGCGTCAGGCGGTGTCGGAATCGCGTGGCGTTGGCTAACGTCGACGGGACGTCAATGGAGGGAAACCCGCAGTGATCCGCAAATCGACACGCGTTTTGGTCACGTTCGGGATGCTCGGCCTTCCGGCCCTGGCAATTGCCGACGATCTTACGACGCTGACGACCAACAACTATGGTACGCCCGGCGGCCTGATCGACATGCCCACGGCGGAAACGGCGCCGGATGGCGAGCTGAGCACCAACATCACCTATTTCGACGGGTTCTTCCGCACGACGCTGAGTTTCCAGATCACCGACCGGCTGTCAGGTAGCTTTCGTTATGCCGGAACGGAAGATATCACCCCGGCCTTCTCGACCTATTACGACCGCAGTTTCGACCTTCGGTTCCGCCTGTTCGACGAGACCGATTTCACCCCCGCGGTTTCGGTCGGTTTGCAGGATTTCGTCGGGACCGGCCTTTTGTCCGGCGAATATATCGTCGCCACGAAGTCGATCGGCGACCGCCTGCTCGTGACCGGCGGTCTGGGCTTCGGGCGATTCGGCAGCTATGCCAGTGACGGCAGCTTCGGGACACGCACCCCGTTCAGTTTTGCCCAAGGCGGCACTGGCGGGCAGTTCAACATCGACGACTGGTTCCAGGGCGATTACGCCTTCTTTGGCGGGGCCAGCTATCAGGCGACCGACAAGCTTTTGCTGAGCGCCGAGTATTCTTCCGACAACTACGACACCGCGCAATCCGCCGGCATTCTGAAACGGTCGATCCCGTGGAACTTTGCCGTGACGTACCAGCTAAATCGGAACACATCGCTGCGGGCCTTTGCTCTGCATGGCGAAGAATTCGGCGCGGCGCTGACCTTCAACCTCAATCCGAAGAACCCGTCGGTCAAGGGCGGGGCCGAGTTGGCGCCGCTGCCCGTCGCGGTGCGCGGTCCGCGTAGCGCCGAAGACCTGGGCTGGACCACGCAACCGGGCCGGGAAGAGGCGATTACCGCGTCCCTGGATCGCAGTCTTCAGCAATCCGAGCTCGACCTCGAGGGGCTGACCCTGAACGGACGCTCGGCGCATGTGCGGATCCGCAACGCAAAGTATGACGCCACCTCCCAGGCATTGGGCCGGACCCTGCGGAGCATGAGCCGCGAACTGCCGCCCTCGGTCGAGATGCTGCATGTGACGCTGATCGAGAACGGCATCCCGGCGAGCACAATCTCGTTCAGCCGCACCGACCTGGAGCGCCTGGAGCACCGGCCGGCACGCGAGGCGCTTGCCGCCGCGCGCTTTACCGACACGCTGCGCTTTGGCGATTATCCCGATCCGTTCCCGGAGACCTATCCGCGGTTCGAATGGACGATCGGCCCCTACCTGCGCACCTCGCTGTTCGATCCCGGCAACCCGCTGCGCGGCGATGTCGGCATTCGCGCCAAGGCCAAGTATCACCTGGGATCCGGGTGGGTCGTTGCCGGCTCTCTCGGCCAGAAGGTGATCGGCAATCTCGACGAGGCCGTCCGACCCAACAACTCGCAGCTGCCGCATGTGCGCTCGGACGTGGCCCGCTACAACAGAACCGACGAACCCTTCCTCGAAAATCTCACCGTGGCGAAATACGGGCGCCTCTGGCCCGATTTCTACAGCCGTGTCACGGCAGGATATCTGGAACGCATGTATGCGGGCGTCTCCGGCGAGGTCCTGTGGAAGCCGGTGGACAGCCGTTTCGCGCTTGGCGCCGAGATCAACTACACGCATCCGCGCGACTTCGACCAACAGTTCGGCCTGCGTTCCCGGGTGACGCCGGGCGGCACGATTCCGGAGTTCAATGGTCACGTGTCGGCCTATTACGATTTCGGGAACGGCTTTCACGGCCAGATCGACGCGGGGCGTTATCTGGCCGGCGACTGGGGCGGCACGATCACGATCGACCGTGAATTCGCCAACGGCTGGAAGGTCGGCGCGTTCGCCACCTTCACCGACGTGTCCGCCAGCCAGTTCGGCGAGGGCTCCTTTGACAAGGGCATCCGGTTTACCGTGCCGTTTTCCTGGCTGGTGGGCGAGCCGACCAGGCAAAAGGCGAGCGGCGTCCTGCGCCCGCTCACCCGTGACGGCGGTCAGCGGCTGGAAGTCGACGGGCGCCTTTACGAAACCGTACGCGGGTCACACCGGCCGGAAGTTGCCAAGAGCTGGGGGAAATACTGGAGATGAGGCCGAGCAAGACGCTTTTATTCGCGGTCGGGTTTCTGGCTGCGCTGTCCTTGACAGGCTGCACGAACACCAGGCAGGGCGTTTCGCTTCTGACCGTCGGAAAGACCCTGATCGATTCCCGCCGCAACCAGAACCAGCCCAGACAACAGATCGCCGACAGCGTGGTCCAGCGGGAGGTGCAGCGCGCGTTGCAGTCCGGCGACGGCCCGTTTGCACTGATGCGGATCGAGGAAACCGGCAGCGTCGCCGTCCTCCGTGTGATCGAAACCAATGGCCCCTACAACACCTGGGCGGCCTGGGGAACGTCCGAAAGGCGCAGCGTGTCCACGCGCGGCGGCGTGATCACCTCGACCCGCGGACTGGGCGCCGACCTTATGTCGTCCAGCGTAAATGGTTTGCTGGGAATGCTGTCGCGGCGTGAAGACGGGATCGAACGACAGGTCCTGCGGCATCTGGACGGCGAAAACCAGATCGAGGAAACCGAAGCCTATTGCGCCTTTACCCCGGATGGGCGCCAGACCTACGAAGGCGGCGCGCTTCGGCTTCAGGTGACGCGCGTCGACGTTTTTTGCAAGACCGACACCGGTACGTTCGACAATTACTATCTGGTGAGCGACGGCGGACGGATCGTCGAAGCGCGCACCTGGCTTGGCGAGGGCCTGGGGTACTTCACGCTGAGCCATCTGCGCTGAGCGCGACACTTCGAACTCTTCGGCGCGGGCACTGGCGGCAGTCAGTTGCTTTCTTTGCAGCCACCTTCCAGTTTCGCCTTGTTCCAAAAGAAAAGCGGGCCCCGAAAGGCCCGCCAGACTAATCGAATATTTGGTCGGATCAGTTGCGCACGAGGCTCGTCGTGGTGGAAGAGCCATCTGCCAGCGCCACGATCAGGCCAGCAGCGACGACGCCGACGACAACGTAGGTGACGCCGCCGATGGACAGCAGCGAGCCTTGCGCTTGCGTCGAAACGAAAGGATCGTTGGTCGCGGGGGCGTTCTGGGCGACGGCCGGCGCAACCGAAGCTGCAACGACAGCGCTTGCTGCGATGAGTGTCGTAAGTTTCTTCATGACAGTCTCCAAGTCATAAGGTTGCACGATGCCGAAGCACCTTGTTCACGTGGCTTATCCCATAAAGTTGAACAAAATAAAACCCAATCTGAGCAGATGGCGAAGAATCCGGCGTTTATTATTTTGCTGTGGCCATTACGCCGAATCTTTCACCAGAAGCCTTCCAAGTCGCCTGAGGCAGGACTGTTCGCGACGCCCGCGCGGCGTTCGAACGAAAGGCGCATTTCGACTTTATGCCTCAAGCCCGAGTTGAAACGCTTTATCGAGGCAACCGGAGTCCAAGCATGGCCGATGCCGCCACCTCCTGACCGCTTTCCATGACCAGCAGGGTTTGGCCTGCCTCCGTCCTTGCCTCGATGATTCTGCCGTGAACCTGGGCGGGCGTCGATGCCACGATCTCGTCGCCGGAATAGGACTCGACGCTGATGTCGTAGGTTCCGGACGGCAGCACTGTTCCGTCAGGGTCACTGCCCAGCCAGGCAATCTCTTCGCGGTCGCCTGAAACGGCAAGGCGCTGAACTTCGTTGCCGCTGCTGTCCCGCACGATCAGTTCGTGCCGGTCGGCGAGACCGTCGCCGGAGATGGTCAGGGGCACCGGAGCGCCGTCGAACACGACGGGCGCGATCGCGCGACCTTCCATGCCGATCCAGCCGGACATTTGCGACACGCCCAACAGGCTCATCTGTGCGCCCAGGGCCGACAACAGATCGTTGGTCTTGACCTGCTGTTCGACCCCGGAGAACGTGGCCAGCTGTGTGGCGAATTCCGTCGACTCGATCGGGTTGAGCGGATCCTGGTTTTCCATCTGCACGGTCAGCATTCGGATGAATGTCTCGAAATCCGAGCTCAGGACGGATGAACCGCCCGCCGAAGACGCGGCGCCACGTGCGGCGGTTCCAGCGGCGGTCGCGGAAAGGGTGGAGAAATCCATAAAGCTGTCCTTTTCGGGCTGATCAGAGACGAATGTCGACACGGTCAAGCGCGATCCGCGTCGACGGCGGGCTGGGGGTCGCGCCCATCGGCGCATCGCTTTCGGACACGGTCACGTCAGGACGATACATCTCGCGGCCGTCATCGCCGCCCTGATCCGTCTGTGCGTCACCGCCCTGGCCGAACGAGAATTCCGCCGCGCCATAGCCGATTTCGTGGAATTCCTGGGCAAGGCTGTCGCTGTGTCTGCGCAACAGGTCGAGGGTTTCCGGCCTTTCGGCCAGCACGGTCACGATGACACCGGTTTCGCTGGTGTGCAGGCTGATACGGACACGCCCGAGCTCGGCCGGATTCAACATGATTTCGGCGCTCTTGTCGACGGCGCCGCGAAACCCGTTCGCCAGCTGCTCCGCCACGTGGCGTGGCAAGTCCGGCGTCAGCGATGTCAGGGACGCAGCCGGGCGCACCGGTGCGCTGGTCTCGACCTGACTGGCAAAGCCACCGGCGGCAGTAACGCGGCCGACTTCGGCCTCGATGCTCCGCACCCACTCCTCGCCGACACGGCTTGCGCCGGATATGTGGGCCAATGTCGCCATTCCGTGCGTTGCGGGCCCGGTGGCCGGGCCTGGCGCCTCGGACCGCGACAGCGAAGGAGAGGCAGGAACATGGATCATTGGCCGTTCGGCGGGTGCCCGAGACCTCGCTTCGGGATGCGACAAGTCAGGCCGCGACAAATCTTGTTGTCCAGAGGTTTGAACGATCGCGCGGGCTGTGTCCTCGCCTGCCTTCTTTGTTGTCATCTTGGGCTGGCGGGCCGGGGAAGGGTCCGAGATCACGCGCGCTGTAGAAGCCATGGCGGTCGGAGCGTTCTCAAGGGCAGGTTGGTTTGCGGAACGGTGCGGACCGGACGCAAGTGTAGCAGGCGGAATATCCTGCGTCGAAACCGGGGCCGATCTGCGATCACCGGCGCGGGGCTGTCCTTGCGGCTGCGCGGCAGGGTCCGATCTGAAAACAAATCGCACCCCGGCAGGCAGGTCACCGGTTGGATCGACGCGGGTTTCGCCTGTGACTGATTGCGTGGGGTGCATCACCTTGCTGTCCGGCCTGGTGATGGTGTCCAGCGCCTCCGGCGCGGTGCGGCCTGCGCGACCGGGGTCGCCTTGCTGCAGGGCGGCAGATGCAAGGAGTTCTTCGGCCAATGGCGGCACGCGCCCGGTTGCCGGGGGCGCCGCGGCGGTTCCTTCTACCGATGCCACCGCCGGACGCGGCTGGGCTTGAGGTGCCTCCTCAGACCTGCTCGCACCCTGTGCGATCGCACGTTCGGCGGTTCCGTTCTGAACCGTTTGCGGAGGTCGGAGTGTCGCCGGCGTCTCGGAGGCGGGCAGGGTCAGACGCTTGACGTCACCGCCGGCCGCTGCGTCTTTTACCCGTGTCGCCGCCACATCGACTGACACGTCAGGTTTCCGGCTCACGTCGTTTTCCGTTCTCTTCAACGACGAGGGGCCGTCGGGACGCTGATCCTCCTGCACGCCACCCCCTCGGAGTATCCGATCCTGTTCAGCGATTTCGGACTCGTGAGGTTCTGCCAGAACGACAGGACTTTCCGAAACATCAGTTGGATCGTCGTCCGCGACCTCGCCAGCGGTCTCAGGCGCCACCGTTGCGCCGCTTTCGGCCCCATCCCCGGGCATTTCCGCATCTTCCGACGGACGCTCGACCTCGGGCTCCACGGCTGCTGAATCGGTCGTCGAAGCCTGCCGCGACCGGGCCTCCGCGAAAACGGTCGCAAAGCTCGGCCGGGTCGGGTTGCCATCGGCTTTGTCGCCCGTGGCCGCAGCTTCGGTTTTCACGGCCATGCGCCTGCCGGTGGGAGGCGTGGCAAATTCGCTTGTGAACATGTGCTGCAT
This sequence comes from Roseovarius sp. MMSF_3350, assembly GCF_030733425.1. GTDB lineage: Bacteria > Pseudomonadota > Alphaproteobacteria > Rhodobacterales > Rhodobacteraceae > Roseovarius. Next base: position 136,377 of record NZ_JASHIZ010000001.1, on the reverse strand, counting down.
TCCAGAGCTCCGGGATTCTTCCTCGCTCGTCGAACTTCGCAGACGGTGATTACCAGTTCTTTACCGCTTTGCTGTCAGATACCGGAAAGTTCGCAGCATTAGAGGGATTCTGGTGACCGATCATTTACCCATCAAACCGGTGGCGCGCTCGATGCCTGCGCCACGCATGTTGACGCAGACCTCTCCGGAGGCGGCGCGCAGGGCCGCCGAGACGCTCGAGGCGACGTTCCTTGCCGAGATGCTAAAGGCCGCCGGTTTCGGCAAGCAGGTGAAAACCTTTTCCGGTGGCGAGGGAGAGGACCAGTTCGCGTCGTTCCATCGCCAGGCGATCGCGGACAAGATCGCGGCAGCCGGCGGTATCGGCCTTGCCGAGCATTTCCTGAGATCAATGATGGAGAAGACAAATGAGTGACTCCCCCGCGCAAGCGCTGGTCGATGAACTGGATGCGCTTCTGGACTCCGAACGCAAGGCCGTGCTGAACGGCAAGCTCGACGAGATGTCGCGCCTGACGGAGCGCAAGGAAGCACTGATCGATCAGCTGAGCCAGTTCGATGCGGCGGATGCCGCCATGATATCGGAAATCCAGGACAAGCTGTCGCGCAACCAGCTTTTGCTCGATGGCGCCCTGCAGGGCATCCGGCAGGCCTCTGCGCGGCTGGCCGCCATCAGAAAGGTCCGTCGCTCGCTGGAGACTTACGGCGAAGATGGGCGGAAGAGAACGATCGACGCCCAGATCACGCGGCAACTGGAAAAACGGGCGTGAGCCTTCCAACGCGGTCGATGCGCATTTGTTTTAAATGCCGGTCATACGGGCCGTCGAATTTAGGATTCTCTTAGCACTTTCCCGGCATTTCTCGGCCTGCGTCCCAGGGCGGATGGCGCGATGCCGAGACCGTGCATCGCAAACGTCAGAACGACTTTTGAAACCACCGCCAAGGGGCGGTGAACGTGTATCGGCGCAAAAGCGCCGCAGAAAAAGGACTATGCTATTGCGACCTTCCAGGCGCCGCCATGGTGCCCGTCGCCGCCCGTGACCTTTTTCCGTTTGATGATGACTGGCGCGGCATTGTCACCAGACGCACTCATCTCACCACCTATTCACTCACCCGAAACAATCGTTAGCAGACGGGGTCTTACTCGACCGTTAACAGATCAACTTGTCCGCTTAATCGACCGGGCCGCGCTCGGCCGGAACCCTAGGCATTCGAGTAAAATGCAGGGCACTCTGTTTTTGTCAAACGCGGACGGAAATGCTAGAAGCAACCTTGTCGCGCCAGTATGGCCGAAACCAATTCCAGAGACACGTGTGGTGCGTAGGGAGCACGTGGGGCAACGGAGGGTATCGGTCGATACGCGCAGGTACCCTCCGTCCGAATTTTAATGAGATTCTGGCCGAACGCGGCGCTGCCTACGGCGTCAGACCCGCCATCTCACAGACAATTTTCCATTCATCCTCGGCGACCGGCTGTACGGACAAACGCGAATTGCGCACCAGCACCATTTCCCCCAGACGCGGATCCTCCTTGATCATGTCCAGCGTGACGGGCGCCTTGGCGGCCTCGAGCGCCTTGATATCCACGCACTCCCAACGCTCGTCATCGGTCGTGCTGTCGGGATGGGCCTCGGCGATCACTTCGACGGTGCCGACCACCGCCTTTTCCGTCTGGCTGTGATAGAAAAAACCGCGGTCGCCCACCGCCATCTCGCGCATGAAATTGCGCGCCTGGTAGTTCCGCACGCCGTCCCATTCCTCGCCCGCTTCACCCTTGCCAACCTGCTGGTCCCAGCTCCATGTCGACGGCTCGGATTTGAACAGCCAATAGCGCATCGCTCAGATTACCTTGTTCCAGGGGATAAGCTCGACACTCTCAAACAGGTCGGCCGCCTTGTAGGGGTCGTTCGCCGCCCAGGCCTCGGCCTGTGCCATGTCCTCGACCTCCAGCACCACGAGCGAGCCGATCATCCCGCCATCAGCATCCAGCAGCGGACCCGCCTGGCTTACGACGCCACTGTCCTTCAGGTAGGCCACGTGCTTGTCGCGGTTATCGAGACGGGTTTGCAGGGCGCCGGGTTTGTCCCGGGCAATCAGGGCAATCAGCATTCTTCTTCCTTCAATGGCCGTTGCAGCAGCATATCCATCGCGTCGCGCACGTTCAATTCGCCACGCACCAGTCCTGTCACGACGCGTGTGATCGGCAGGTCCAGCCCGGCCTGGCGCGCCATCTCCTCCAGCGCCTGCGCGGTTGCCGCGCCTTCGACCGTCACGCCCTTGTCGAAGTTCTCGCCCGCGCCGATACTCTCGCCAAAGCGATAGTTGCGCGATTGCGCCGACGTGCAGGTCAGCACCAGATCACCAAAGCCGGAGAGGCCGGACAGCGTCTCTGCCCTGGCGCCATGCGTTTGTGCAACCTTCACAAGTTCGGCGAACCCGCGCGTCAGCAGCGCAGCGCGCGCGCTTTCGCCCAGCCCGGCCCCGATGGCCGCGCCACAGGCGATGGCGATCACGTTCTTCAGCGCGCCACCAAGTTCCGCGCCGGTCACATCCGTGGTGCGATAGAGCCTGATATTGGGCGTTGTCAGCCGTTTTTGCAGGTGCCCGCCCATGGCGTCATCCGCGCAGGCCAGGGTCAGCGCGGTGGGCAGGCCCTTCGCGATGTCCTGCGCAAAGGACGGGCCGGTCAGCATCGCCGTAGCGGCCTTCGGCACGTGATCGGCGATCACCTGCGTCGGCCTCAGCCCTGTACCCCGCTCCATGCCCTTGCAACAGGCTACCACGGGCTTTCTAGCCAGTTGCGGCCCAGCGGTTTCAAGAAACGCACGCAGCTTTTGCGCCGGAACAGAGACCAGAACGATGTCCGCGTCCGAAACGTCGTCGAGATCCGCAGAAATGGTGATGGCTGTCGGCAAGGTGATTCCGGGTAACCGCCGCGCATTCTCTCGCGTGGCCTGCATCTCTTGGACGTGCTGCGTATCCCGTGCCCAAAGAACAACCGGGCCGTTGCGTGCCAGCGATGCTGCCAGAGCCGTGCCGAACGCACCGGCGCCGATCACCGCGATCATGCCTTGGCCCCTTTCTTTCCGCCACCCAGAAGGGCGGGACTGTGTTGATCCAGTGGCCAGCGCGGTCGCGCCGCCAGCGTCATGTCGTCAATGCGTCCGGCACGGAAGAGTTCCCCGCCCGCATAGGCGATCATCGCGGCATTGTCGGTGCATAGAGCAAGGGGAGGCGCGACGAACCGCACGCCGAATTCGCCTGCAACAGTCTCTAATCCGGCCCTGATCTCGGCATTAGCAGCCACCCCCCCGGCAACCGCCAAGGCGGGGGGCGCCGGCAGTTCCAAAGCCGCTTCGGTCAGAGCACGGCGCGTCTTTTCTTGCATGACGTTCGCCACCGCCCGCTGAAAACCGGCGCACAGATCGGCCCGGTCCTGCCGCGTCAGTCCGCCTTTTTCCGCAACCACCGTGTCGCGGGCCCGCAACAATGCGGTTTTCAGACCCGAGAACGACATGTCACATCCCGGTCGATCCAGCAGGGGCCTAGGAAATCGAAACCGCGCCGCGTCGCCATCGCGTGCCGCGCGCTCGATGGCCGGACCGCCGGGCTGGCCAAGGCCCAGAAGGCGGGCGGACTTGTCGAACGCTTCGCCCGGCGCATCGTCGATCGTACCGCCCAGGCGCGTGAAGTCGTCGCAGCCTTTGACCAGAAGAAACTGACAGTGCCCACCGGACACCAGGAGCATGACATAGGGATAAGGCAACCCGTCGGTCAGACGCGGGGTCAACGCGTGCCCGGCAAGATGGTTGACCCCGACCAGCGGAATCCCCCGCGCCGCGGCGATCGCCTTGGCCGTCGTCACCCCGCACAGCACGCCACCGATCAAACCGGGGCCTGCCGTCGCGGCCACCAGCGTCACGTCTGCCAGAGACATTTTCGCCTGAAACAGAGCCTGTTTTACGGCGATATCCAACTTTTCGGCATGGGCGCGGGCGGCGATCTCTGGGACGATGCCGCCGAAGGCATCATGCAGCGCGTCCTGCCCCAGCACGACCGACGACCGGATCTCGGCGCCTCGTCCAGTGACGGACACAACCGCGGCGGCGGTGTCATCACAGCTGCTTTCCAATCCAAGGATCACTAGGTTGTCGGTCATCTCACGCCCGTTGCGCCACGCCTTCGTGGCAGGTAACACCGCAGGGACGCACAAACAACTCCGGAGCGTGCATGTCGCCGCTGATCCTGATCACCAGACCCGCCGACGCGGCGAAGGCTTTCGCCGACACGGTGCGGGCGGAACTGGGACCCAGGGCCGACATCTGCATCGCCCCGCTGCTGCAAATCCAGCTTTTGACGGACCTGCCCGACCTCACGCGCTATCCCACGCTGATCTTCACTTCGGCCCATGCCGTCGCCAGCTTTGCCCAGGCAACATCGGCGCGGGATTTCACCTGTTACGCCGTGGGCACGGCAACCGCCGAAAAAGCGCTTGATTGCGGCCTGTCTCCGCGTGTCGGCCCCGGAACCGGGCGCGAGCTTGCAACCCGGATCCGTCACGACGCCCCCGCGACGCCTTGCCTTCACCTGCGCGGCGACCACATCGCTTTCGATATCGCCCGACACCTCAGTTCCGCTGGAATAGAGACTGCAGAGGCGACGGTCTACCGCCAGATAGCGGTCCCCTTGCCGGACGATGCCAACGCCCGGATCGCGCAGGCGGAAACCGTCATCGCACCTGTCTTTTCACCGCGCAGTGCTCAGCTTTTGCTAGATGCGCTTCCAAATGGCACTAACTTGCATATCGCGGCAATCAGCGATGCCGCAGCCGGGGTCTTTGCCCCGGAAAACGCGGCCCGGATCGAGGTCGCGCAGTCACCCGACAGGCAGGCCATGCTCGCCTGTGTTGCAACACTATGGTCTCAGGCCAACCGGCTTGAGGGCAGTACCGGCCCACAGTAAGCTTGCCTCACCGGGCATTAGCGGCAAGATTCGAAAGAGGTTTTCAAGTGGCAAAGAAACCATCGTCCAAGGCGAAGAACACGTTCGACCGGGATGCGTCGCAAACGGACGAAACTTCCGAAGAAAAGAGCGAAGCCACCGAAAGCTCTGGTGAGAAGGCACAGGAGGAAGGCAAGACGGACTCCGCCCCGACTGCGGCCGACGTCACGTCATCCGAAGACCCGGCCAAGGAAGAGCCGGCTGCCACAGACGACCCCAGCGCGCAGAAAGATCCCTCCGCTCAGGATGTCGCGCCAAATGCAGCCGCCGAAAGGACCGATCCCGAGGATGCGCCTCCACCGAGCGGTACGGAAGATCACACCACCGACACGACCACGACCACGGCCACGGCGCTTCCCGCGACCACCCGGCAGCCGGCAAAGGGCCCGGGCGCCGCAGCGCTGGTCCTGGGCGGCATCGTCGCGGGCGCCATCGGCTTTGCCGCGGCCTATTTCGGCCTCGCGCAGACAGAGCCTCTGCGCGACGAGGCGCTCGCCAGCGAAGTCAGCGACCTGGGACTCCGGGTCGATGCCCAATCCGGCACGATCGAATCCCTTTCCGAGAAGGTCGGCGGCATCACCAACACCGATGACGCCGCGCTCGAGGCTCAGGTCGAGGCGCTCGGTACCCTGTCCGAACGCGTCGCCGAGGCCGAGGAAACGCTGGAGGCATTAGATGCGCGGTTGCGCGATGTCGAACAGGGCCCGGTCACAGAAAGTGCCGATTCCGCGGCCGTCGCGGCCTACGAGGCCGAACTCGACGCCGCCCGCCAGGAACTCGCTGCCCAGCGCGAAGAATTGCAGGCCCTGATCGACGAGGCGATGAACACCGAAACCGCCGCAGACGAAGCCGCGGTCGCGGCGATGCAACGCGCCGCAATCAGCCGTATCCTGGCTGCGCTCGACAATGGCTCGGGTTTCGCAGGGGCCGTGGCCGAGTTGCAGGATACCGATGTCGAGGTTCCCGAAATTCTCGTCTCAACCGCCGAATCCGGTGTCGCCACGCTGTCCAGCCTTCAGGAAAGCTTTCCCGATGCGGCCCGGGCGGCACTCGAAGCCTCCCGTGACGTGACCGGCGAAGGAACCGGCCTGTCGGGCTTTCTCCGCAATCAGCTGGGGGTCCGTTCGCTCGAACCACGTGAGGGCAGCGACCCGGACGCGGTGCTGTCGCGCGCCGAGGCGGCGATCCGCGACGGCCGGCTGCAGGACGCCCTGGCGGAGATCGAGGCCCTGCCCGAAGAAGGCCGCGCCGAGCTGTCAGACTGGGCCGGACGGGCGACACAACGGCGCGAGGCGCTGGGCGCGGCCCAGTCGCTGAGCGAGACATTGAATTAAACGCCAGGGGAAGTCAGAGAATGTTGTGGTCCATAATCAAGATCGTCCTCTTCATCGGCCTCGTCGCCGCGGCCAGCTGGGGGGCGATCTATCTGCTGGAACTCGACGGCGGCGTGCGCATCGTGATGGCCGGACAGGAATTCAACCTGACCCCGCTCATGGCGGTGATCGCGCTTGTCCTGCTGGTGGTTGCCGTCTGGCTCATCCTGAAGATCGTCTCGCTGCTGGTTGCCGTCCTGCACTTCATCAACGGCGATGACACCGCGCTGTCGCGCTATTTCCAGCGCAACCGGCAGGAAAAGGGCTATCAGGCACTGTCCGAGGGCATGATGGCACTGGCGTCCGGCGAGGGCGAAGTGGCCATGGCCAAGGCTGGCAAGGCCGAACGTTATCTCAACAAGCCCGCGCTCACCAACCTGATCACCGCGCAGGCCGCCGAGATGTCGGGCAACCGCCGCAAGGCCGAGGAAACCTACAAGCGTTTGCTGACGAACGAGAAGACCCGCTTCGTCGGCGTGCGCGGCATCCTGCGCCAGAAGCTGGCCGATGGTGAAACCGAAACCGCGCTGAAGCTCGCCAAGACCGCCTTCACGCTCAAACCCAAACACGAGGAAGTGCAGGACACGCTGCTGAAACTGCAAGCCCAGACCGGCGACTGGAAGGGCGCGCGCGAAACGCTCAGCGCCAAGCTGAAATCCGGCAACCTGCCGCGCGACGTTCACCGCCGCCGCGACGCCGTACTGGCCCTGTCCGAGGCGCGCGACATTCTGGACGAAGGCAAAAGCATCGAGGCCCGCGAGGCCGCCATCGCCGCGAACAAGCTCTCGCCCGATCTGGTGCCGGCCGCCGTTCTGACCGCCCGCGGCTATATCGAACAGGGCAACAAGCGCCACGCCACCCGGGTGATCAAAAAGGCATGGGATGCCCAGCCTCATCCCGACCTTGCCGCCGCCTTCGCCGAGATCGAACCCGAAGAGACGCCGCAGGCCCGGATCAAGCGCTTCTCCAAGCTGCTGAAAATCCATCCCGATCATCGCGAGACGCGCCTGATCGATGCCGAACTGCACCTCGCCGCAGAGGATTTCCCCGCCGCCCGCCGTGCGCTGGGCGATCTTGCCGAGGTCGACCCCGATGCCCGCGCGCTGACCATAATGGCCGCCATCGAACGCGGCGAAGGCGCGTCGGACAGCGTGGTGAAGGGCTGGCTCGCCCGCGCCCTGTCGGCGCCGCGCGGGCCGCAATGGGTGTGTGAAAACTGCCATCACATCCACGCTCAGTGGGCTCCGTCCTGCGACAATTGCAACGCCTTCGACACGCTGAGCTGGCGGGCGCCGCCGGCCTCGTCCGTGTCTTCCGCCACCGGGATCGAGATGCTGCCCCTGATCGTCGGATCCCAACCGGATAACGCGGCGGATACGCTGGATAGCGGGGTCGACACGCACAGGACCGGCACGAACGAGGCCGACGAGTCCGAGGTCGCGGATGCCGAGATCGTCGAGGATACCCGCCTCGAAGAGACCGAAAAATAGCCCTTTTCGGATACGGATTGGAGTGCTATAGCCGCGCTCCACGGGGCCGCTGTAGCTCAGCTGGTAGAGCACGTCATTCGTAATGATGGGGTCGGGGGTTCGAGTCCCTTCAGCGGCACCACTTTTTCAAGAAAAACCATGTAAAATCAATCGCTTGTGCGATTTCAATTAATTTCCATCCACCCTTTAGTCCACCCCGCGCAACGACTGTTCGCGTTTTAAGCTTTTCTGCTCATTTGCGTCACAAGAGCTTTGATGGTGGGTGAAAATGCCCAATACAGTATTATCCATGTCAGCGCTGTGGATGCATTGGTACCAATGGCGGTGGACGTTTCAATTTCAAAGAAAGTCGGCAGGGGTTCCCTCGACAGGATCCAGTCTCCTGGCCATGTCCAAAGCCACGAGATTCCTCCCCACACGTCAGAAATGGTGAGTTCATGTTGGCAGTCGAAGTCGTTCCAACCGTTTGATGGCCAGCTCAAACGCGATCCCGTAACATCGGCATCCCTTAATCGGGCGCATTCTTTCCAGTGCACTTGCGCCCCTCCAATACTCGAGCGACAAACACAGTCGTGTTGTTACAAATGTGGCAACCCCATGTGAGGTTGCCACGGACTTCAAAAGTGATTCGAATATTCTCACTTGCTATGCTGATAATCTTGGCAATTATAATTGTGACCGCAAAGTGCCACTATGCCCAATTTTTGTCGTATTCTGGCAATTCGGAAGACAAACCTATCGGATTGTAAGTCGACGGGAGTTTCTGATTACTTTGTAGGGAGGTCTATATCAGGAACTCGCCACCACCAACGGCGGATCGGCCGGAAAGCTGCGCACATCAAACCAGGTGAACCGCGTTCCATCTGGATTGCACTTGTTGCCCCAACACAGGCCCTCCGCACCCTGCCGGATCAGCGCGGCTCGGAAGGCGTTGAGGTCGATCAGGTACCACCGCTCTACAGCCGTCTGAGAGGCGTTGGCGTGGCCATAGAACAGCCAGTCGCCTTTCCCGTTCACTATCTTGGAAAGCTCCGTCTCCGCGCCGGAGGGAAGCCGGGAGCGCACAGTAAACTGGTACGGGTAGCGGTCGGCATATCCCGGCCTGCGTACCCGAGCGGCAATCCGCATGTCGCGGGCGTCCAGCATCACCAGATCCGTTGCTTGGGTCATGTCGAGCATATCGGGAGCCGCCTGCAACAGGTGACTACCGACAATGCTTTTGATTTGCGGTATGAACTGGTCAGACCACTGGCGGTTAATGTCGTACTGAAATGTCATTTTTGAAATAGCCTTAATGGGGAAAGGCAGCCCACGAATGCAGGCTGCCTCCGACGACAAGGATAAGGGCGATTTTCAGTTTTCAACTCCTTTCACACCCAGGATCCTATTTCTGCTTTCGCTTGAAAGTGTCTGAAGGGCCATGCTGAGTTCGTTCATCATTGCTTCCGCAACCTCAGCGACCGCTACACGGGCGTTGCTGTGTCCCTCGCTGTCGAGGTGGTTCACGCCCTCCATCACTCCACACAGCATGATCGAGTAGTGCTCACAGTCGGAAAGCGTGGCGTCTTTGGGCAGGCTCAAGTCGTTCATTCGTGTTCCCTCCTGGGGTTCTGGTTGGAAGTAATTTTTGCTGTTTCTGATCCGTTCGCCGAACCTAGTCCCACCCCCGCTTGTGGTGCGCCTGCAGCGCCTCCTGGGCTTTCTCACGCGCAATTTCCAGCAGGGTCATGAGCCGCACCGCTTCAGGTTCAGAATTGCCGAGCGTGTCACTGTCCATCGCCAGATCATATAGCGTGTCCAAGAGACTGGTGGTCTGGTGAAGCAGACCGTCGGTTTCCTCAAAGGCTTCACGTTGCGGGTTCATGCTGAGCCTCCTTTTCCCGTAGTCACTTGCATCTCACGCAGGTCGTCTATTCGCTTCTGCGCGTTCTCCATTGCATCGGAGAAATCAACCTTGCCGCTTGCGTTATCCTTGAGCGCGCCAACGATGACCTCCCGCTCTTGCGGATCGAGCTTCCGGAGCAAATCAAAGAAGTGAGCGGTTTCAGGGTCCATCTTGTGCTTCTCACGAAACACCGATGCCATCCCTGCAACGCCGCCACAGAACACCCAATCCATGGATGCGCCTTGTACTCTGATCCACGTCATAAGCTCGTCAGTGAGCAGGATCGCGTCGGGTTCATCGTCGTCGTGCTCCAGTGTCGGGGGCGAAACATCAAAATGCTCGCAGAACCAAGCGATGCGTTTGCCAGCGGTGTCTATGTTTTCAGGGCAGTCTTTCATTGCGGAAACCTCCACTCGTGATATGATACCAAAAGTATCACCATAGGGGCGGGCGCGTGTCAATACTAAAAGTATCAATTGAGCAGGTGAAAGCTGCACGAGCGTTACTGAAATGGTCCCAAAATGACCTTGCTGAAAAGTCAGGAGTGTCCATTCCAACGATCAAAAGGCTCGAAGCTTCTACCGGGCCTATTGGCGGTCGAACTGAAACCGCCGATGCTATCCGAGAAGCTCTAGAAGCTGCCGGGGTGGAGTTCATTCCAGAGAATGGAGGAGGCGTAGGTGTGAGATTGAAGAAGGATAAACCATGAAGTGGTTTAGGTTCGCCTCTATGGCTTGTTGCCTGACGGCAATAGCGACGAGTTCCAGCGCGCAGCAGATTACTGGCAACCAATTGCTTGATACCTGTACGAGCGATAACCAGGTCATGGCCGGGTTTTGCCTTGGCTACATCATCGGGTATTCGGAGGGCGCTCCTTGGGGCGGCACTCTGGCTGTAATGCAGGCCAACCCTCGATTGGGCACAGATGCTGTAAATGATGCAGTCGGGGTCATTACAGGCAGCTGCGTTCCGTCTGAGGCTTCAAACGAACAACTGATGGACGTCGTGATAAAGTACCTCACAAATAACCCTGAAACTCGCCACACCAGTGCCCGGACCTTGATCTGGACTGCATACTCCGAAGCCTTCCCCTGCGGATAGGGCGAATCCTGCAATCGATTGCCAGACAGTTCAGTTTCTCGATAACGGCCAGGTAGCCGCAGGCCCAGGCGTGGCTTTGAAAGCGATAGACTAGAGCTGCTTCAGCCATTGTTTTGGCATAAACGGTCTCCAGAAATGAAAAATGCGGCAACCGCAAATCACACACGGTCGCCGCTTTCGTCATGGAAATCAGTTATAAACACTCGTTACTGATAGCCATCTTTGCGTTTTGTCCGTGCGCTAAATGTGGCTCGAATGTGTTCTAAATTGGCCGTTGCGGGTTTTCTGCGAAACAACGCGTTTCGAAAAACGAACTGTCACGTAAGTCTTCGAACTTTGTTTCAATCGCATGTCACGCCTTGCGGTAGATTGCCGTCGTTATCCGCGAAAGAAGCTGGATTTTGCCGTCTGAACTGCTCGGATCGGGAGGGTTATCGAAATTTTTGCGTGCGTGCTTATCCCTTTCGAAGCAGGTCGTCTGATCGGCCTGTAGCTTGGACAAGTACGAAAGGTTAGCACAATGAAACTCAAGACAGTCGCATTGACCACCGCACTGGCCTCGACCCTCGCGCTGCCACTGTATGCACAAGGCGTCGGCGCAGATGCAGGTGCAGAGGCTGGCGTTGGCGGAGTTGGCGCTGGAGTGGGCGCTAATGCCGGTGTAGGCGCTGATGCGGGCGTTGGCGGAGTTGGCGCAAACGCTGGAGTTGGCGCAGGTGTGAGCACCGACACCGGGAATGTCGGCGTTGATTCCAATGCAAACACGTCTTCGAACGCTGCAACTGACAACGCAGCGGCTGGTGTGAACGTCGGTGCTGAAGTCGCATCCGCAGACGGTCAGTCCATCGGCACCATTGCTGACACGCGCACGAGCGCCACAGGAACTGCCCAAGCCGTGATCGACGTAAATCCCGGCCTCGGCCTGGGTGTTGATCAGGTTGCGGTAGACGCAGCTGGACTGCAGACCGATTCAGAGGCTGGTGTCTCCATCGGCATGGCTGCTCAAGACTTCCGCGATAGCATCCAGGCTCAATTGGGGGCCCGTGCTGGTGCAGAGGCGACCACTGGCACAAACGACGGCTGAACCCCCGAATGCAAAATGCGTCAGGCCGCTGAAAGGCGGCCTGGCGACAGAACGGGAGCCAAAACTGGTTGCGTTCCGAGTGGAAATGTCGCTCGCAATCGTCTAGGTTGAGAGACGTTGGCGAGGCTGTTGAAATCCATTCGCCTCGCCTGGATCTCCTTATATCACTGCGACCGAGCCTATCTCGGTCGCTTTTTTATGTAAGGATATCAAATCACGGGTGTTGTTACTTCGAAGTAGTTGAAACGCCCCGGCCGCGAAGGCCAGGGCGTCAAAGGGAGTTAGTACGTATTACACCCCCGAGGGAAGCGTATCCGGACAAGGCCGTACACCCGAGAGCGTGACTACAACGTACCATGGTTGAGTCAAAAAGTATATTAAAAGCAAAAATTGCGCTCGGCGTTTAAGCGCAGTTCTTGATCGTTTCTATCACAGCCAAGAAGCCATACGGATGGAAACTTGTACCAGATTTGTTGAAAATGCCCGCTCAATATTTCCGTTACCAATTTCAACGCAAAGCGTTATCGATTTGAGGAGTAATGGGGAGAGGAGCAAAAAAAATCTGTGCATAATTGTAGCCGCTCAGCTCAGAGGCATCGACAACTCGTCGCTTATCTTAAAGTGAGGGTTCCGTTGTAATTGTTACAATCACACTTTTAGTGGTGTCGACCTTTACTTACGATCAGCGTCTGTCGGGACGGCTCTCCTGAATACTCGGATATCAATTTGTTTCGGGAGAACGAAGTAAAAGCGAAATCTTTTCAACCACCTCTGCGTCCCGAAATGGTTTTTCTATCACCTCGCAGTCCCGCGGCGTCTTAGGCAAATTGCGCACGTCCGCTTCGAAATCTGCGACGAAGACTACGCGACAGGCGTTTTGGACTAGCCTTTGAGCAATGCAGACGCTTGAATTACTATCATCAATTGTGAAGTCGACGATGGCAACTTTTGGAATGCGAAGGCTGATTTCACTGGTCGCACTCTCGACGGAATTGCAAAGAACTAAGTTATCGAATCCTTGATGCCTCAGTTCCATTTCCAAGCCCAAGGTGATTACTGGATCGTCTTCCAGAACCATTACTAATGCTTCATTCATGGTGATGGTCGTTTCTCCGAGATTTCAAGAGTAGCCACTAATACCTTGTACACTGGCGGTTTGGTGCCCACGTAGATACTATCTCCTGTCTTAGGCTCGTGAAATTACGTGGACGTCTGCCATACTCTAATCTCTAAGGCATCGGCAACGGGAAGTTATCAATGCTGGCAGTAGGAGCGGCCCAACCCTGCAGCTTAGTTAGACGGGATCACAAAATTTCGTCCGGATATGGCAGGTCATTGATGCGCATGTTCACGAAGTCTGGGGCGGGTGTTTTTGCAAACCGCACCGCCGGAATATGAGTTCGGCTTTCCAGTATCGCCTTTACAACGCGGTGCATTCCATCCATCAACCGCCCCTCGGCACTTAGGATAATAGGATGACTAGGATCTACGTCATTAATCAATGCCATGTGCAGCGCGAGCGACCTCGGGGTCGGAACAGCTTCAACCGAACTGTACCACCAATTCTCATCGGCCTCTAATATTTCGGCGACCGGAAACATCTCTACTTCAAGGTCACGGGACGCACGAATGAGCCGGTGGACATCCCAGATGTATCGGTCTGATCCAACAATGCGCGAGTGATACTGCTTTCTAATTGGTTTAGGTTCTACTTTGTCCATGCCCATTAAATAACTCGATTTGAGTAATGCAGTGGCGGTACGTGTTATTAGTGAAAAGCCGGAAGAAGCCGAAAGGTATTAGCGCACTACCGCATGGCTACGTGGACAGCGAAACAGTGAACGTCGTCCCTTTGCCTTCTGTTGTATCGAATTCGATTTTTCCACCGTGATGATCAACAATGGCCTTAACAATGCTCATGCCTAGACCTGTGCCTTTTTGTGTGGCGGTGTAACTCTCCGGAGACCGCGTGAATCGGTCGAACAATTCTTGCTGCAAAGCCGCCGGGATGCCCTTGCCCTGGTCGCGGATCCAAAAACCGTTCCCATTGGAAGTTAGGCCGACGTCAACCACCCCTCCAGACGAAGAGGCTTTCACTGCATTCGAGAGCAAATTGCTCAAAACTTGGAGCAAGCGAGCTTCATCGCCAACTATAACACCTGCATTGGCGTTGCTGCTCGCCAAAACGAGCCCTACGTCGTACTGAGCGGCATACGGGCGCATGTCTTCAACCGCCCTGGCAACCAGCGCCGACAGGTCAATTTTTCGGTGATCGGCAGAAAATTCATTTGAGTTGAGCTTTTCCAAGTCAAGAATATTCTCGACCAAGTGTATGAGCCTATCAGCGTTTCGTGTGGCTGAATCAAGCAGCACCCGCATATTTTCGGGGAGCCGCTCACGTTCCATCGTAAGGAGTTTCACAGCGCCGTTTATCGAAGTAATCGGCGTACGAAGTTCGTGCGATACGGTCGCGATGAGTTCGTCTTTGGCCTTGCGAAGTGCTGTTTCTTCACTGATGTCTCGTACCACCCCAACGACTCCCAGTTTTGCGCCAGCATCGCCGTTGAGGGGGGCCATGAAAACTTCCCCAGGGAATATTGATCCGTCTTTCTTACGAAGATTCATTTCAAAACGGTTCACTGCTTTCTGCATCGCCGTGTCGTAAACCCGTTCGCCTTGGCGTTCGTATTCATCGACGCTGGGATAAAGAACCGATGTGCTTTGCCCCACGAGCTTGTCTCGGTCTAAGCCAAATAGCTTCTCGCCAGACGAATTTATCATCTGAATCCTTCGCTCATCGTTTGCGGTAATGATCGCGTCCGGAACCGCCTCGACAATGGCATTGAGAAGCATGGTCTTCTCCGCAATCTCGCGTGCTCGTACCGACTTAAGCCACTCTTGACCGAGCCAGCGCCCGAACAGTCGCACCAACTCGGCTTCCATCGCTCTGAAAGCTTTGCGCTCATCAGGTCCTGAAAAGTTCAGTGTGCCGACGCGTTCTGAACCCACGCGCAAAGGAACACCGATGTAACTCTCCAATCCAAAGTTCTGATAGCATGGGTGGTCGGCGATTTCGGATCCACCAGCATGATGGAAGTAACTCACGTCGTTCGCCACCAAGGTATGCGTGCAATACGTCTCCGAAACATCAAAAGTCGCGCCTGGTTCTGGAGCCCAATCAGGTCCACACACGTGATGCACTTCGTAGACACTGCCATCAATCCGGCTAACAATACCAAGCGGCAAATTTAGAGCATCGCAGCCCAGGCGCAGTAGCCGCGATATCTTCTCATCAATTTCGATATCGGGGTCGAGCGACAGCATGAACAGCTGCCTTAGGGCGGCGTCATGGCGACCAAGAAACTGTTTCCATTCCTCGGAAGCATGACGAAGGTCGTAGTTGGACATGGGCACCCGAATGAACCTATCATCGTAGCTGGGGCAAATTTATAGAAGGATTTGCGAAGAACTCAATTCTAGGCGTCGAAGGTATCGACGGAAATTCGCGAAAAAGATTCAGAGACAAAAACGCTACCGTGTTGCTGGTCGTGCCACGCCTTTTGAACAAGAAAAGGAAGGCTGTTTGTCCTTCTGCTCTTTGCAATCCAAAATTGCGAGAACCAACTTGAAGTAGATTGGAAGTGTCCCTATGAGCGGCAATCAAACTTTGCTCACGCACCAACGATTCACTCCCCGAAAATAAAAAGCATAGTTACGTCGCTGAGATGAAACCGACACTAGAAGACCAAAGAACACTCGCTGATTTAGAGAAATCGCTTTGGGATAAAGACCTAAATTTCAAGAATGACGACGTAAATTACACACTTGTTGCAAAGTTCGTCGAAGTTGATCGCTTAGGGCAGCGCCACGAAAGGACGAGCAAGGCTTTCGCGGAAAAGCGTGCCCGGTTAACCGAAGTGAAGCTGCCGCTATCGGACTACTCAGTAGAATTGGTTGACGAAAACATGGCGTTGGTCACCTATATGTGCGAGGTGCGGTTCGGTGGTGCTCTGGAGATGCTCCACTGCGTTTCGTTTTGGGTAAAGGCAGGCAGTCTTTGGCAATTGCAGCTTCATCAAACGACCCCTCGCTTAGGTTGATAAGCGACTGACTCTGTGCAGATGAATCGAAGCGGGCCGCCGGTTCTTGAACCCTTCGGAGTGATACCCCGGTGGAGGGAGCCGTTTCCGTATCAAAACCTCTTTCTGCCTTCGGGGGTTTCCCGTACCCGATTTCGGGTGGGACAAGTTGCCCCACCCGATTTTCTCGCGCCTCCCAGAGTTCCTTTCGCTTGGCGAGGTGTTCCGCTCCCTGCGTCGGGGTAACGGTTTATTAATCTTTCGACGCGAAGCTGCTTGCCATGGAGGCGCTCAGTTGACCAAAGAACGAGTAAAAGAAGCTGAACGAATACTTGCGGCCTATGCCCAGAAGTATGGACCCAGCGACGAGGTGCGAGATTACTTTATGAAGTGGGGAAACGTACAAGATCACCCACCTTTGTTTTCTCGAATTGCCCTACTTGGACTAGCCGCCGTCGCATTTTTGGAAGTTTTTCGCTGCTTCGTGAACTCGTGAGTTCACAGCATCAAAAAAACGACGCCAATCGCGACCAGTAACAGCGCTGTATAGACCAAATATATGTGTGTCCAGTGCACTAGGGTCAACCTTACTTTGGAGTTAGCCAAGCTAACGCACTGCTTTTAACATTGTTCCATTTTTTTTCGCGAATTGACAACTGCCTATAAATCTGAAGCAATTTCCAGACTACAGAATCCGCCCTCGCTGGCCGACGGTGGAAGAAGGAGTAACCGGTTTTAATACAGCAGGGTTGGAATTGGTGCCACAAAAGATGGATGAGCGTTCGCCATCCTGTCCGTTGAATCGGCTCAGTTTAGAAACACCAGAAAGCTCAATACCGCAATGACGAGGATCGCATAGCAGCGACGTTTGCGCACTTTGACGTTTTTTTCTGGAACGCAAGTCTCTTTGACGTCAAAACTCTCTAGCGCTTTTGCCTTGCTCATCATTTCTGACCACCTGGGTACTGGTTACGAGGTTGCGCATCGATTTTAGATTTAACGCTTTCGGGCTGTGCACGGGAAACACTGCGCCGCGTACAGAGCGAAATGCAACTTCTGGTGGTCGAGAAGGAGACTTATTGAAGCCAACAAAGTGGCAAATGCGACCAAGTACGAAACACTCCGTTTCAGGATTAGTTTCCGGGCGGAAAAGCCTTTCCGCACCCTCGCCCCAGGGCGCTTAATAAAACCTTGCCCTATTGTCGAAAGGGCCGCACCCTAAAATTCGTGAACATCTCGCTGGGGAAGCTTTTCATGACACCACGGTTTTTCGGATCCGATGTTCAAAAGCGGATGCAAAAAGTTGCAAATCAATTATCCCCTTTGCTGGAGGATCATCCTTCATACGGAATAGAAGGTCGCATGTGGGGCATCGACGGTCCAGAGGTCACCGACGCCGACAAAGTGGTTTCACTCGCCTCGCTGCAAGGGGCAACTGTTAATCACTACGTCCCGAAGTCAGAAGAAAAGCGATTTGCGGAAGAATACGCAAAGCGCGGTTTTGCTAATGACCGCTGGGATCAGTTTATGGGGAGGCGTGACTGTCTTGAAATCTGCTCTGACTACCTCGTCGACTTCAATTTACCGAAGCAATATAGGCTTCATCGGATAGGCCCCGAAACACCAACTCACATCCTCGACGGCCTTGAGGAAACAGCAACGGCCTGCGGCGTGCTGCCGCCAATGACGCCAGTGCTGTTCGGGCAGGTACGCGATGCAGTGTACTTCTGCCTCGAGGCAGCCGATGGTAGCGTTGCAGCCTGTGCAGGGGCGTGCCTGCGCAACCACCCTAGAAGCCGCTTCGGAAAGACCTCGTGGTGGGGCATGCTTGCAACACGCCATGAGGACCGTGGACAAAGCTTATCGCTTTATCTCGGGGCACTTGCTGTGCGCCATATGTATGACAATTTCGGCGTCGAGGAGTTCTACACTGGCGTGCGTTCAGACAATGACGTATCGAGGCACATCTGCCAGAAACTCGGCGTCCGTGACAGCGTGTACGCCTGTCTCGCAGTTCTTGACCCGGACGCATTCGGAGAAGACGGGTACACGAAGTAGTAATGATTTTTTAGAGATGTCTCGACCTTCGCGGCAAAGGCGTGAATGTCTACTATTTGACGAAAGATCAGCCGGACCGCCAGTTACAAAAATTACGAAACAAAGCAGTCACCCTTCCACGCCAACACGCCTTCGCTGCTCAGCCACGCTCCTCAGCGTCCCGGACAGGTCGTCTGTGGCGTACACTATGGACACGTCTGACAGACCTTCCTGATGCCAGACATCCACCGTCGCATCGGTCTGATCGAGTTCACCCGATAGCAACTCGAAGGCTCGCCTCAGGCATCTCTCTTCCGGCCAATTCGTGGGGGCATCCGCGAGAACCCATCCTTTCCTGGAAGTGCGGTTGCCCTCCAGTCGGGCAACACGCTTTGCAAATCCGGTCATCTGCTTTCCCCCATCTCTGCCGCGACTGTAGCCGCGCCGCCGATCACGTAAACCGGTGCAAAACTCCCTTGCTACCACCCCCTGAGCGTAGCCCTGCATTTCGATTACGGCTGCGCTGGAATTCATCATGCAGCCCCGCTTTCCCGACGAAGAGGGATAACCTCTGCCGTCGCCAGATCCCGTTCATGGGCTTCGGCCCACTCTTTTGCGAACGCGATGGCTTTGGGGCGCGTGTTGAAGCTGCCGACGATTGCCGCGCTGTCCCGGTGGCGGGACCAGTCATAGACGTAGTAGACCGTCAGGTAGCGGTATGGGGCGATTTCCTCGCCCCAACCTTCGCGGACCTCCACATAACCCCGCAGGTCATCCTCGGGTTTTCGCGAACACTCGGTCATGCCGCCTCGCTTTCCGCAGCGGGACTGGCAACAGTGCTGACTTCGCCCAGGTAACGCACCTGGTCTACAAGGACGTAGATGCCAAAGCGCGTGTTCTCGATCCCATCATTCTCCTGGAAGAACTCGGTTTCGATATTGAGCCCGTTTTCATTCCGCAAAAGCAGTACGATGTCTGACAGGCGAACCGGGCTAGCGCAGTAAATGGGGCTGCGCATCAGCGCGTCCAAAACCTGCCTTTTGCGGTTGCTCAGGGTGATGGATTCACGCTTGCCGTCCGCGTGTTGCACCTCGTAGTGCGCTCCGCCTCGGCGGCGAGGTAGATCAAGCCTCGAAATGATCCATTGGGTGTTTTGAGGCGGTTTAGTGTCTGTTTTCTTATTCATGCTCGTTACCTTCTTCTTGAAGGAACGGGCCGGATGCGGTACGTTTCTGTTGCTGCATAAACGAATACCGCCCCTGCCCGAACCTCTTGGGTGGGGGGTCGTTTAAGCGGCATCCTGCAATTGCTTGGTCAGAGCGTCGTCAACTTGGCTTTCGATCCAGTACGGACGACCGCCCAAGCGGATCGGTTCAGGAATGCGGCCAGCTTCTACGTCTCTATACAGGGAGCTGCGGGAGCGACCGCCAAGCTTTTGTGACAGTTGGTTGAGATTAAGATACGTCATAGCCTCACCTACGTAGGTGGGTGAAGCTAACCCCTGGGGCCTTGCCACGCTTCACCATGGGGCGGCATGGTCGAAGGTAGAAGCGAATGATACTGCTTGCGCCCGACAGAAACGCATTTTGTTTCTGTGGAATGTCTATACGTACATAATTATTGATTTGGTTCAGCAGAACTGTCGACAGCAAATTTCCACGAACGAAGGGCGCTCTGAGCGGACGGCGACTTTCCTTCTTCATATCCTCCTATCGTTGATAGAAGGTCCTCAAGCATACGGCCCATAGGCCCCGGTGACTGTCTCTCGCTTTTTGGAGCAAAGTTCTGGATATGATATCTGTATCGCTCCAATAGCATCTGATTTTCGGCGCTATAGAACTCTTGGAGTAGAGCATTTCTTACGGGTTCTGGTCCGCGCTCTTGGGAATTTACGCGCCATTCCTCGATGGCCCAAACCTCTCGGCAAGCGCCAGCTATAGCTGCCATCTTCCAATCACGATTTGCTTTAGCCGTCGGCAACTTTTCTTGATCCCGCAGTAGTGACTTACATCCGCTTTTGATTTCCTCAGTTAGGAGGGTCACGTCATATAGCAGTGCATAAGCTTCGATTGTCCGAGGTCCAGCTGCCCAATGTAACTTCTCTTTTAGCCCTTCCGGCAAAGCAGAGATTGCTCTTTCGTATTCGGTTGCGGCCCTAGAAAGACGTCGAAGGGCCTCAGCTTGCGCCTTAGACCCATAGCCGAACTGCGCCTCTGGCGACTTCAGGCTATTGAGAATGATGTCTGCGTAACGCCGACTAACAGGGCTGCCGTGCAGCATTTCTATTGAACGCGGCAAATGCATTTCGATGATGCGAGCCACACCTGGCCGTAACGCTTTCATTTGGGAGGTAATCTGCATTTTTACTCTATCTAGCCTCCATCCAGTCGCTGATTGCACTTTCCCGCCAGCCAATGGCGCGCAGGCCAAGCTTCTGGGGTCGCGGGAAATCACCGCGCTCAATCATACGGTAAATCGTGGATCTGCTAAGCCCTATGGCTTGCTGAACTTCTTTGCATCTCAGTATTCTATCGGTCATTAAATGTTTCCTCTTTCCGAATGAAAAAAGGTTACAATCTAATAGTTTAAGCCCAGTTAAATTCTCCAGATTAAGCAAATCGAATCACCTCACTTGTGTTTTCGCCGGTGACGTGATCCGCCCAACGGGCCATCAAAACACGGCGTTGATCGAGGAAATCCGTGCGGCGATAGGCACGGGCAACTTTCGTTCCGGTCACGTGCGCCAACGCCACCTCGGCAATGTTTTCCGGCGTACTCGTCGCCTCGGCGCACCATGTTCTGAAACTGGATCGAAAGCCATGCGGGCGGGCGTCCATGCCGCGCCGTTTCATCAATGCACTCATCGTCGCGTCGGACAGAACGCCCCTACGCACGCTGGGGAACAAGTAGCCATCGCGCGCCAGAGGCTTGGCTTGCTCGATGACGGCCAACGCCTCTTTAGACAGCGGCACGCGGAATTCCTGCTCATACCCTTTCTGCGACTTCATGTTTTCGGCCGGAACGGTCCACACGTCGCCTTCAATCTCATCAAGACGACAGAACCGGATCGGCTTGGAGCGCAGAGCTGTCAGAATCAGGAGCCTCAAGGCCAGGTGCGTCACTGTTCCCTCGGAAAGGCTTTCATAGAAGCTTGGCACCTCTTGCCAAAGCAGCGCTGGAATATTGCGTGCTTCATGTCGGGACTTGCCCAGCAGCGCCTTGGCTTTTTCCGTTGCCTGAACATCCACATCGAGTCCCATGGCGGCGGCATGCTTCAAGGTGATGCTCAGCCGGTTAAGAGCCTTTCTCGCGGTGTCTGACTTCGTGTGCCAGATAGGTGCCAGGGTGTTCTTGATGTCGCGCTGGTCGATATCCTCGACCGGGACTTTTCCAATCTTGGGCAAGACGTGGAGTTCGAGGGGAGTGAACCACCGGCCTGCCTTGCCGTCGCCTTTCAACTCGGCCTTCTTGGCTTCGAATGCCTCCACGGCCACTGAGGATAGAGTGTGGTCGTCGCGCATCGCATCGCGGCGCAGGCGCTCTCGTTCCTTGATCGGATCTTTCCCCTCCCGCACCACGGCCCGCCAGCGCTCGGCAGAATCGCGAGCTTCTTTCAGGCTGACATCGCTCAGGGCACCGAGACCCATTTCCCTGCGCCTGCCGTGGACAGTGACGCGAAGCACCCACTGAGCCCCGCCGTCCTCACGCTTGTGGAGCCATAGACCAGCGCCATCGGAATACTTGCCGGGTTTCGCGTTCTTGAGCTTGGCGGCTGATAGCTTGTGTTGCGCGGGCAAATCTCTGTCCCCCTCTTAATCCACCTCTATATATAGTATAGAACGCGACAGCATGAAACAGCATGAAACGATGAAGTAACCGTTTTTATTGAAAAACCGGGGTATGTGACACAGATTGGAACCACATGATATAGGGTTTCGATGCCCTTCAGCGGCACCACCTTCCCGGGCAGATTGCAGTTCTGACAAGCAGGCGTCGTTTCGCTTGGGCGTTACTGCGCCGTGTCGACCCGCGGTGCGATATGGAACGCTGGAACCGCCGTCGCCTCGACGCAGGAATTGTCCAGCGTCCGGGTCGGATCGTTCACAAAGGCTGCGGTCATGTCTCCGACGCAATCGACATAGGCCAACGCGCCGTGACCGGCCTCGGCGATGAAGAAGTGCTGCGCATTGGTCAGCCCGCGCGTGGCTTCTTTCGCCCAGCTTGCAGCGGTCTGCGTGTCCCATCCGGAACCGATCGAGACGGTGGGAATATCGCTTTCCACCACCTCGTGCCAATTTTCGCGCTGGGTTGGTGTGAACGCAGTGCAAACCGTATAGACACCCGCCGCCGCGCCATCGAAAAACGCCGTCACGTCAAAAGGCTGTTCCGCGGACGTCTGCCGGTAACCTTCCATCGTATTGTAGGGCATGTCCTCCTGGCATGCGTAGAGCATCAGGTCGATGGAGTTCTGCTGAAATTCCA
This sequence comes from Roseovarius sp. MMSF_3350, assembly GCF_030733425.1. Taxonomy (GTDB): domain Bacteria; phylum Pseudomonadota; class Alphaproteobacteria; order Rhodobacterales; family Rhodobacteraceae; genus Roseovarius. Next base: position 113,852 of record NZ_JASHIZ010000001.1, on the reverse strand, counting down.
ACGTATGCGTCTGCACCGATTGCGCCGCGTCGGCATAGACCGCGGCGATCTCCTCGTCGGTCATGGCCTCGACTATGGCGAGCAGTCGCGCAAGATGCGGCCCCTCGAAATGCGTTTCGACGAACATTGATAACCTTTCGCGCGTCGGCGCACCCAGCTGCAACGCCGAATACCCTTCCAGCGTCGCGCGGGCGGCATCCGAGGTCACGATCGTGTCGGGAACGGCGGCAGACAACTCGGCATCGAACAAGCCGGGCATCGGGCCCAGCACGCGGTCACGGCGCAACTGACGGCGCAGGTCAGCCACGGCGATCCCGAGCGCCGTTGTGGCATCGTCGATAATCGCGGCATCGCCCAGCGCCATTTGCAGAAGATGCATCTGCTGCTCGGTCAGGTCGTCCCGCCGTGCCGCAAGAACTGCGTCCGCATCCGGTTGCGGCACAGAAAAATCCCAGTCCTTCACGACCATTTCGATCGTTGGCGTGTCGTCGCCCCTGTGCAACTCGTACACCATCGCGGGGATATACGGCGTGAGCGAGCCGAGGTTGAACCGATCGTTGCGTTGCGAAAAGAAGTTGAGCACCAGTTGCGGCGGAATGGTCGCGCCGTCGACCACCAGGTCCCCCGCCTTCGACCGCGCGATGACGTCGCGCAGCACCTCGCCCAGATCGGGATAGGCCATGTCACAGACCATGTCCGCGGCGCAATCCTCGACCAACCGTTGCATCGACTCCGCCAGTGGCAGGGTCAGCGTGTCATAGAGCCTGACCCAAGGTGGCGCGACCCCGTCGATCACGGCAGACCGGACACCCTCGGGCGCAGTGCGCAGCACCTCCAGCGTAAGCTTGGTACCGTAGGAAATGCCGTAAAGGTTCCATTCCTCGTAGCCCAGCGCCGTCAGGATCATCGGCACGTCCAGCGCGTTCTGGCGCGTGTTGTATTTCGAAAGATCCGTGCCGTCCGCCTCGATCTCCGACAGGCAATCCTTCAGGAACTGGCTGACCACGGGGTTTCCCTCCGGGTCGGCCTCCAGCGCGCCGGTCTCCTCGGTAATGACCTGGCTGACATTCTGCGCAATCTGCTCGTAGCAGACCACGCTGCCCGAAGAGATGCCGGCGGCCCGCTGATCGAAGATGATCACGTCGCGATTGGCACGAAACGGCGCAAAGGCGTCCGCCATGAAGCTCAGACCGCTGTTCAGGTTGCCGATCCCGGGCCCGCCATGCAGGTAAACCAGAGGGTCCGGGGCCGGATAGGTCGTCTCGGATCGCAGGATCGCAAAGGCGAGGTCGACACTTTGCCCGTTCTCCGGCGCGTCGTGGTCCTCCGGCACGGTGACCGTGCCACAAAGGATCGTCTCGCCGACGATTTCCGACATCGCCATCGGGTCGCGACAAGACACGATCTCCACCGGAGCCCCTTCGCCCCGAGCCAACAGGGTCTCGAAGTACCTCCCGTCCGGCTCGGGCGCCGTCAGGGCCATCAGCAGTGCGATGATATCTTCCATCGTGAACCTCGCTCAAAAGACTTGCGGGCGACAACAGCCCCTGATCAATCACACTGAATACTCAAGTCGAATTCTTGAAACACCGCCGGTATCGGTGTCGGCCCCGATGTGACGGACATCGGGGCTTCACGCCGGCCCGTCACCACCGCTTGACGGTACCATACCACATTCCCACGTTGATCGTGACCTGTCCTAAGGGGGCGATGTCCCGGCTTTTCATTGAGCACACGCAGCTTTTCGCTTAAGCAGGCTCACATTGCGCGGCAGCGCCCTATATACGTTTCAAGCAACCCCGGCGGACCATGGCCAATCATCTCTACAAATCCGATCTTCCAGACGACCTCGACCTCGGTCCGGTCGTCGCAATCGACTGTGAAACGATGGGGCTCAACCCGCACCGCGACCGGCTTTGCGTGGTGCAACTGTCGGGCGGCGACGGCGATTCGCATATCGTTCAGGTAATGCAGGGCCAGACCAGCGCACCCAATCTGGAGCGTCTTCTGACCGATCCGAACGTGCTGAAGCTCTTCCACTTCGGCCGCTTCGACATCGCTGCGATGTTCAACGCTTTCGGGGCTCTCGCCGCGCCTGTCTACTGCACAAAGATCGCCAGCAAGCTGATCCGCACCTACACCGATCGCCACGGCCTGAAATACCTGCTTCAGGAACTGCTTGGCGTCGACATATCGAAACAGCAGCAATCGTCGGACTGGGGCGCGCCCGAACTGACCGGGGCTCAGCTGGACTACGCCGCATCCGACGTTCTCTATCTGCATCAGTTACGGTCCGAACTCGATGCGCGGCTGGCCCGCGAAGGACGTACCGAGCTTGCGCAAAGCTGTTTCGACTTTCTGCCCACGCGCGCCCGGCTGGACCTTGCGGGCTGGCCGGAGACGGACATTTTCGCGCATTGATCATGGCAACCACCGACAATTTCTATTCGCGGCTCGTGGCATGGATGAAGATCATCCTGCCCCTGACCGCGCTTGGCCTGTTGTCGACCCTGTTCTTGATCTCGCGCCATATCGACCCAACCAAATCCATCCCCATCGCCGAGATCGACCTCGAGCAGCGCGCCCAGGAACAGGGCGCAACCAATGCCGCCTTCGCCGGCGTCACCCGCGGCGGGGACGAGATCATGGTCACCGCCGAAACCGCACGGCCCAACCCGCAGGATCCGCGCCTGATCAATGCCGAGGATGTCACCGCCGAGATGCGCCTGGCGTCGGGCAGCGTCGTGACGGTGACCTCCGACCGCGCCGACATGCACCAATCCGATCTGAACGCCTCGCTGATCGGCGATGTCCACGTCGACACCACCACCGGCTACAAGGTGAGGACCGAACGCCTCGATGCCAGGCTGGACGTGCTATATGCCGAAACGCCGGGCCAGATCTCTGGCACGGGTCCGCCCGGCGACCTCAGCGCCGGACGCATGGTGCTGACCGGAGACGAGGAAACCGGCGCGGCACATTTGCTTTTCACCGATGGGGTGAAGCTGATATATACGCCCCAGCCCGCCGAGGACATCGAACAGTGACCCATTCGTTTCGCCTTTTGATTCCATTCATTCTGCTCTGCCTGCCGCTGGGCGCTCTCGCCCAGGGGGCGCAGGTGGCCTTCGGCAACACGGCGCAGGACAGCACCCTGCCTGTCGAGGTCACGGCAGACAATCTGGACGTGAACCAGCAGGACGGCACTGCGGTCTTCACTGGCAACGTGCTGATCGGGCAGGGCGAAATGCGCCTCTCGGCGCCTCGCGTGCTGGTCGTCTACAAAGCCGATCAAAGCGGGATCGAGCAGCTTCAGGCGACCGGAGGCGTCACGCTGGTCAGTGGCGAGGATGCCGCCGAGGCGTCCCAGGCCGATTACAACGTCGACACCGGTCTGATCGAGATGGAAGGCGATGTCCTTCTGGTGCAGGGGCCCAACGCACTGACCGGCGAGCGGATGTTCGTCGACACCCGCGCCGGGACCGCCCGCGTCACCGGCCGGGTCAAGACCATCCTGCAACCCGAAGGCGGCAACCAGTAAATGTCCAAGCCCGACCTGCATATCGCCCACGAAAGCACCGGCCTTGCCGTTGAAAACCTGCGCAAGAGCTACAAGAAGCGAGTGGTCATCAGGGACGTGACCCTGTCGTTGCGCCAGGGCGAAGTCGTGGCGCTGCTTGGCCCCAACGGCTCGGGCAAGACGACGACCTTCTACGCCATCGCGGGCCTGATCTATCCTGAGGGCGGCCATGTGCGTATCGACGGGCGCGATGTCACCGCCCTGCCGATGTACCGCCGCGCCAAGCTTGGCGTGGGCTACCTGCCGCAGGAAATGTCGATCTTTCGTGGCATGTCGGTCGAGGACAACATCATGGCAATCCTCGATATCTCGAGGGATTCGCGCCACAAGCGCCGCGAGCGGCTCGAGGAGCTGCTGTCGGAATTTTCCATCGAGCACCTGCGGCGCGCCCCCGCGCTTGCACTGTCGGGCGGGGAACGCCGCCGGGTGGAAATCGCCCGATGTCTGGCCGCGCGGCCCAGGTACCTTCTGCTCGACGAACCCTTCGCCGGGGTCGACCCGATCTCGGTCGGCGACATCCGTCATCTTGTCGCAGACCTCAAGAAACGCGGCATCGGCGTGCTGATCACCGATCACAACGTGCGCGAAACGCTCGAGATCGTGGACCGCGCCTATATCCTGCACGACGGGCAGGTGCTGATGTCCGGCACGCCCGCCGAGGTCGTGTCGAACGAGAACGTCCGCCGGGTCTACCTGGGCGAAAATTTTCGTATATCCTGAGCGATCTTGCGCCGCCTGCTGACGCAATGTCCATTGACAAGTAGCCCATATCGCGGATCAAATAAGGGCATGACGCTTTCAGTTTTTGCACTGTTCGAGCTGAGCGACCCATCACCTGGGCCGAGGCCGAGCACACAGAAAACGTCATTATATCCCTCACAGATTTGACCTGAATCAGGGCGAAACACCGCCCCAAGGTTATTTCTGTTCACATGTTGGAGGTTCTGAATGCGCTATCAAATCAGTGGAAAACAAATCGATGTCGGCCAGGCTTTGCAGACGCACGTCGAGAACGAATTGAACTCCATTGTGGAAAAGTATGCCGAACGCCCCACGGACGCACACGTCATCTTTTCCAAGAGCGCGAGCGAGTTCGTCTGCGAGGCGACGGTCCATTTGTCCACGGGTATGACGGCCACGGCCAAGGCCAACGCGCACGAAATCTACGCCGCCTTCGACGGGTGCAGCGAGAAACTGGAAAAGCAGTTGCGCCGTTACAAGCGGCGTCTGAAGGACCATCATCGCGACCGGGCGGAACCTATTGAACTTTCTCAGGCTTCCGCCTATATCCTCGCCTCCGAAAGCGAAGGGGAAGAATCGGAACCAGAAAGCCTCCAGCCGGTTATCGTAGCAGAGATGGAACATCCCATTCCCTCTCTGTCGGTCGGAGAAGCCGTCATGCAGATGGAGCTTGCCGGCGCACCGGTGCTCGTGTTCCGAAATGAAGGTAAGAATGGGCTGAACGTCGTGTATCGCCGTGATGACGGCAACATCGGATGGATCGACCCATAAACGATCGAGCAAGCAAGGCGGCGCCGGCCGCCGATGGAGCGTAGCTGAATGCAGTTCTCTCAGATTTTGCGGCCTGACGCGGTTCGGGTGTATTCCTCCGTGTCCAGCAAAAAGCGCCTGTTGCACGAACTGGGCAGCATTGCCGAGTCGGTCTACGGCCTAGATCATCAGGCCGTGGTCGACGCGCTTATCGAGCGTGAAAATCTTGGTCCGACGGGCGTCGGGCACGGTGTCGCCCTGCCCCATGCGCGTCTGTCCGGCATCGACACGGTCGTCGGTGCGCTCGTCCTTCTGGAAACCCCGATCGACTTCAACTCGGTCGACCGCCAGCCGGTCGACCTTGCCTTCGCCCTTTTCGCGCCCGAAGATGCCGGGGTCGAGCACCTCAAGGCGCTGGCGCTGGTGTCTCGCACGCTGCGCGATCCGGCGATCTGCGCCAAGCTTCGCGCCAATGACGATCCGGCGACGCTGCACACCATCATCACCGAGGCGCAGTCGGTTCAGGCCGCGTAAGGTTTGAACCCGAACATCATGTAGTCGCGCTGGTAGATGTCCGCGACAAGGTCCTCGACCTCTTCATCGTAGATGTCTTCAATCGCGAAGGGCTGGTCTGCCGGCGCAGATCTCGGTTCTTCAGCGGTCTCGTACCCGACCGAGGCCGCCAGCCGCGGCAACCCCTCGGCCAGCTCCTCCTCGCGCATCACCACGTCCGGAACGCTGAACTGCGCCATGCCCTGCATGATGGACGCCTGCGTCGCCCAATGCGCATCCACCCGGATGTTGGTCTGACCCGCCAGGTTCGCCTTCAGGAATTGCAGGAATGCGCCAAAGGCCAGCTTGTGGGCCCTGAGGTCATAACCCTCGTCCGGCATTTGCCCCGGCAGCGGCAGCTTGTGAAAATTGCGCAATGTCTTGCGGATATCGGCCAAACACCCCGGCCCGGTTTGCAGAATCTTGCCGCAGAACGCGGCGTGGGCCCGCGCCACCGGATGCCGCAAGACGGTAAAGCTGCGGTGGCCCGGCTTTCGCCGTTTCCACTGTCGCAGGCCCTTCTGGTTCAGCTGCGTGGGCAGATCCTCGACCGTCACGCCATCCAGCCCGGCCAGCCACGCGCACACTTCCGCCTCTGGCCCAGACCGGATCGGCATGTAAAGCAGCGCTGCATGCGCCCCGGTCACGAAGCTCGGCACCGCCGGCCCCCGGCGCGGCTCGAAATTGGGCGTCCGCGTCAGGTTGAACGGGTCCAGCCCGGAAAATGCCTGCTCCATATCCCTGAAATTCGATACCTTGTCTTCCAGCGCGCTGGGATTCTGCTTTTTCAGCGACGCGTCCAGCGCCTCCAGCCGCTCGTCGCTGCCCAGATATTTCGCCAGCCCGTTCAGCACGTCGAGATCTTGAAGGTCCTCGTAGGCAATGTAGAACGCCGTCTGCCCCGCGGCCTGAAGACGGTTCAGCAACTGCACCTGAAATTCCTGCAGCTTCGTCACGTGCGTCTCGAACTCGGCCTTGTCGAACCGTACCTGGCTGTCCTTGCGCCGCTTGACGTTTGTCAGCTTCCACTGCCCCGTCGCCTGCGCGATCTTCCAGCTGACATAGCTGTCCAGCGGGTTGCGCGTCAGGATGATCTTGGCGCAGCGCGGATCGTCCAGCATCACCTCCAGAATGCGCGGATCATGGTCATGAAAATACCGGAACCCGCCCAACTTGCCGGGCGTGTCCCTGACGGCCTTGATCAGCTGCATCGGGTCCGCGTCCCGCGTAATCTGCGCCACGCCGGCGATCTCGTCGCGGTTGGGATAGCCGATGAAATGCGGGTTGAACGCCTCGCCAAAGCACTCGAAGCTCTCGAACGCGTTCAGGTTCGCCTCAAGGAAGTTCGAGCCGGTGCGCATTTCGGCGAACACCACGAAGTAGTCGAAATTGAATGCCATTCATCGCACCAGGTAGGGTTTGCGCGTTTGCCCCTGCGGCTCGTGCAGGCGATGCTCCACCGGGAAATCGCCCATCAGGTAGGGATGCATCCCCTGGTTCTTGAGGTTCTGCAGGAACTGCCCGAACCCGGTCAGGTCGGCCATCTTCGGCACCTCCGCCAAGCCATGCACGCTTTGCTTGCCAATCTCGTCGATGATGGTCTGCAAGGGCTCCATAGGGGCCTCGATGAATTCCGCCATGGTCCAGATCCGCACCCGTGCCTTGCCCCATTGCGAGCGCAGCACGTCCAGGTGCTTGCTTTCGACCTGCTGCAACAGCGCGGCCTCCTGCCGGATATCGGCGAAGTTCATGTTCGACTTGAACAGCGGCACCGCCCACGCGCCCGAGATCACCGAGATCTGCGCGTTCTGGTCCCTGGCCAGTTGCCACTCGATATCCTTGATATTATCGCGCGGCCCCAGCTGGAAACACTGCCGCTCGCCCCGCGTGTTCCAGATCAGGCTCGCCAGGAATGCCTGGGGATTGTAGTCGCGCAGCTTCGCACTGTCGCTCAGCGCGCCGTTCATCACGGTCTGGCCATCGGAAAACTCGGCCCGTTCCGGTGCGAACAGGTGCCCATGCACGCGCGTGCCCGTCACCTTGGCCAGCCAGGGCTCGAAATTCTCGAACAGGTCGCTGAATCCCTCGAACACCGAGTATTGCGCACAGGTCAGCCCGTTCTCACGCCCCTCCACCGGGAACCGGCTCTGCATCAGCAGGCCGGGCCGGCCCCGCGTGCGCCGCTCCACCGCCTTGGCAAAGATCCGGTCGATCTTGCCGGGGTTGGGCTCCGTGCGCTTCATAGCACCCGCCGCATCGGTCAGGAACGCGTTGTAGAGCCGATTGGCAAAGGGCCAGATCTTGCGCGCCACGAAACAGTCCGAGCGCCGCAGCAATTGCAGGTGATCGTCGTAGAAGATGTGCGGCTTGCCCTGGTAGTCGAACTTCGACAGGGTCAGCGACCGGCTCTCGATCTGCCTTGAATAGAGCCTTGACAGCGTCTGGAAATAGCTCTCGTCGGGGATCCACACACGCTTGAAATAGCGATCATAGGTCGCCCGCTCGGGGTCGGTCAGTATGGCCGACAGGGTCTGGCGGGTCAGGCACCACCACTGGCTGCCCATATGCGGCACGATCCCGTTGGGAATGCGCCGCTTGTAGCCGACCTTGCGTTGCAGCGCGACATAGCGGTCAAACAGCTTGCGATGCCGCCGCCATGAGAACGGAAAGCGCAGCGTGAACCGCTCGTGATCCAGCCCCCCGATCGTCCACGGCACATCCGCGGTCGTGGCGCTTTCGATGAAGTCGGTCTGCGGTCGATCTGCCAGATAGTCAATCAGTTCCTGCACCGGGCGCAGCGGCAGGCACGAGCCGGACGCGAGGTAGACGTGCCGCACTTCCGGGAAACTCTTGAGCATTATTTCCGACGCTTCCTGCGTCGCCGCCACCAGCCCCCATGTCCCCCATTCGCAGCGGTGGCGCTTGGCAAATTCCACCTGGTCGAGGTCGGACAGGGCGTTGACGAATTTACGGTAGGTCGCGTTGGGCACGTTGCGGTCGGCGTGAATGACCAGCGGACAGCCCGACGCGGCCCAATGGCGCGCCACCTGCTCGGCCCGGTCAAAGGCCGTGTGGACCAGCATTATGATGCCGACGCTCACCCTCTGCCCATCCTCATGCCCAGTTTCCCTTGGACATCAGCCCAAGAATTTCCAATTGTCGCCAGTTTATATATTTCTCCGACCATTTGCACCAAAGGTCGGGACTGTCCTGAAATTTCTCGGCATATGATTTGTATTCGACACTGCCGGCATAGTGCTGGCCACGCTGCAACTCTTCCTCCGCCTTGGCGGTGAACGTGTTCAAGAACTTCGCGTGCAGCAGGATGCCGCTGGCCTTTTCCCCGCCCCACTCGTCATAGGTCAGGTTCAGTCCCCGCGGCAAAAGCGTGTGGGTCGAACTGATATATGTGTACCGCTTGTCCCATCGCACCAGCGGCGTCTTGTTCAGCGCGGGGGCCTTCTTGGGCCGGTCGGGAAAGAAGACCCGGCTGCGCGGCCCGCCCTGGATCCACAGGTTGCCGTACTGCCGGTTCTTTTCGATCACATAGTTCCCAGGGTCGAACCACCCCGCGATCTCCAGCGGGTCCTGCCCGGGCAGGTATCGCACCTCGTCGATGCGCCCCTTGGGGTACATGTCCAGCAGCATCGCACCGAAGGATTTGACCTGGCTGGTGTCCAGCCAGTCGGTCAGCGCCCGGATGGGCCGCGTGTCGCAGAACGGATAGATGAACAGCTCATCGGGATCGACCACAAGCGTCCAGTGCCCGTGGCCATATTTGCGCTGCAACCAGTTCAGCCAATCAACCCCGAATTTCGATCCCTTGTAACTGGCCTTGGTGGTCCAGATCGACACGTCGGGCTGGTCGGCCATGAACTCTCTGCCGCCATCGCTGCTGTCATTGTCGACGATCAGGAAATGCGACACGCCAAGGGCGCGGTAGTATTGCAGGAAAAACGGCAGGCGCACGAATTCGTCGCGCATGGTACTGAAGAGCAGGATATCGCCGGACCGGATCTTGCGCGTGCGGTCCACCACGGGCTTGAGCGAAAAATGCTTGCGGAAGGCACGCACCCGGTGCCGCTTCCGGCGCAGCCGCATGGCATATGACTGCAACAAACTCACCACTCACATCCTCTGGGCCACCGAACTGACCGGCCGCCAACATACACGCTCCGTGTTAATACATTCTTTTCCACAATCGTACACCGCCGAAATCGCCGGTTCCGCTCCCCTTCAGCCGGTATAAGCAGTTGTTTCCAAAACGCAAACAATTCCGGTCCTCAAATCCAGTTGCCCTTCGACATCAGGCCCATCGCCTCCAGCTGGCGCCACCCGATCAGCCGCGTCGAGGCCGGACACCACAGATCGGGGTTCTCGGTCAGCGCGTCATAGTAGCTGTCGTAAAGGTCGCTGTTGGCGAAATGCTCCTGCCGCTGTTTTTCCTCGGCCGAGCGGTCGACCACCGTGTTCAGAAACTTCGTATGCAGCAGGACCCCCGACAGCCGCTCGCCCCCACCCTCGTCGTAGACCCGGTTCAACCGGCGCGGCAACAGGGAATGCGCGCTGCTGACATAGGCATATCGGCGGTTCCACTTCACCAAGGGCATCTTGCCCATCGTCGGCGCCCTTTCGGGCCGGTCGGCAAAGAACCTGCGCGCCCGCACCCCGCCCTGGATCCAAAGGTTGTGCAGGTCCGGCTTTCGCCGGATCATGTAGTTGCCCCCGTCGAACCAGCACAACCGCTCGAAAGGATCGGCCCCGGCAGCATAGTCATGTTGCGCCAGCGGGCCTTTGGGATACATGTCCAGCATCAGCACCCCGAACGAGTCGCGCCCCGATTGCTCCAGCCTTTCCACCAGCGCAGGCAAGGGGCGCGTTTCGTGATGCGGATAGATCAGGATCTCGTCGGCATCCAGCGTCAGGCACCAATGCCCGTGCCCGTGCCTGATCTGCAGCCAGGTCAGCCAATCGACCCCAAAGCGTGACAGCTTGTAGCTGGCCTTTGTCCGCCACAGCGACACGTCTTCCTGCGCCTGCAAATATTCGCGCGTACCGTCGCCGCTGTCATTGTCCACGAACAGAAAATGGCGCACACCCAGCGCCCGGTGATGCTCCAGAAAATAAGGCAGCCGCACCGCCTCGTTTCGGACGGTGGAAAAGCACAGGATGTCCCCAGGCGCGATCCGGTCGGTGCGGTCCATCACCGGGCGCAACTGCCGCCGCTTGCGCAGCGCGCGAAACAACAGGCGCCGGCGCTTCCACCGAAGCCTGTACGCCTCCCATGCTTGCGAAAGCACGCTCATCCGTCCTGCCTGACCCTTCCTTCGACCGCAGGGTCGGCGTTATTTCTCGTAATGTCCAGTTTGATGCCACCGCCACGCATCGCGGATCATCTCGTCCAGGGTCGAGCGTGCCGGTTTCCAGCCCAACTCTGACAAGGCCCGCTCCGATCCCGAAACAAGCTTGGTGCAGTCCCCCGGGCGCCGTAGCCCCTCGACCACGGGCACGTTCTTTTTGGTGATGTCGCGCGCGTGCTCGATCACCTCGCGCACCGAGAAACCGCTGCCGGTGCCAAGGTTGAAAACCCGGCTGTCCTTGTCTTCCTCCAGCCATTTGAGGCCAAGCACATGCGCATCCACCAGATCGCAGACATGCACGTAGTCCCGGATGCACGTGCCGTCAGGCGTATCGTAATCCGTGCCGAAGATCGTCAGCGCATCGCGTCGCCCGTCGATCGCATCCAGGATGAGCGGCACAAGATGCGTCTCGGGCTGGTGGAACTCGCCCACCTCGGCCTCGGGGTCGGCTCCGGCCACGTTGAAATACCTAAAGATCACGTGCCGCAAGCCGTGCGCCGCCTCGAAACCGCGCAGCATGTCCTCGATCGCCCGTTTCGACGCGCCATAGGCGTTGATCGGCGCCTGCGCGCTGTCCTCGTTCAGCACCACGTTGTCCTGGTCGCCATAGGTGGCACAGGTCGAGGAAAAGACGAACTTTTCACAACCTGCGGCCACCGCCGCCTCCATCAGGACAAGCGAGCCCGTGACGTTGTTGTCCCAATAGCGCCCCGGCTCGCGCATGCTCTCGCCCACTTGGCTCAGCGCCCCGAAATGCAGCACCGCGACCGGCTGATAGGCGGCGAAGACCGCGTCCAGCCGCCCCCGGTCGCGCAGGTCTCCCCGCTCGAACGGACCGAACTTGACGGCGTCCGCCCACCCGGTGCTTAGGTTGTCATAAGTGACCGGCGTATATCCGGCAGTGGCCAGAGCCTTGCAGGCATGCGAGCCGATATAGCCCGCGCCGCCGGTGACAAGTACATTCGGCACGAGCTGCCGCGCTCCTTCGTTACTGCGCCGCCTTGGCGGGCTGCACCACGTCCGAGATATAGCTCAGCAGGTCGTCGCGCAGTTCCGGCCGGTTCAGCGCGAACGCGACCGTCGCCTGAAGGAAGCCCGCCTTCGAGCCGCAGTCGAACCGCTCGCCCTCGAAACGGAAGCCAAAGACCTCCTCGCCCTCGTCGCGCGCCGCGTCGATGGCGTCGGTCAGCTGGATTTCTCCGCCGGCGCCGGTCTGCTTCTTGTTCAGCTTCTGCAAGACCGTGGGCGTCAGGATGTAGCGCCCGATCACCGCGAGATTTGAAGGTGCCTCGCCCGCTGCCGGCTTCTCGACCATACCCTTGGTGGTGACCATCCGGCCCATGTCTTCCTTGATGTCAAGAACGCCATAGGCCGAGGCCTTGTCCGCAGGAACCTCCATTGCGGCTACCATGTTGTTCTCGCCATCGGTTTCCTTGAATGCCTCCGCCATCTGCGCCAGGCACGACTTTTCCGCCGCGATCACGTCGTCCGGCAGGATCACCGCGAAAGGCTCGTTGCCGATCAGCCGGCGCGCACACCATACCGCGTGACCCAGGCCCAGCGCCTTGTTCTGGCGGGTATAGGCAATCTCGCCACTGTCCATGTTGGTGGATTTCAGAATCTCCAGTAGCTCTTCCTTGCCTTTCTTGCGCAATTCCTGTTCCAGCTGCGGCGCATTGTCGAAATAGTCCTCCAGCGCGCCCTTGCCGCGCGAGGTGACAAAGATGAATTCCTTGATACCGGCCTCTCGTGCCTCGTCGATGGCGTATTGCACCAACGGGCGGTCGACCAGCGTCATGATCTCTTTCGGAACCGATTTGGTCGCCGGTAGAAAACGCGTTCCCAGCCCGGCCACGGGGAAAATCGCCTTGGTAAGTTTTTTACGCATTTAAAGCTCCTTAGCCGCTGTCGGCACTCGCCAGAAGAAAACCCACGTCACGCGCCGGAATACAACCGGCTCAATGTGGCAACCCTATGAAATTCGGGCTCGTTTCCTCGCCTTGCCTACGACATGTGCATAGTTCGCATCATGCCTTCTATCCTCTCAATATCTTCCGGGTTGTTAAGTTCCCAGAATTGTCGGCCGCGCGCCTCGACCTCGACGCACAGGATCGACCGCCGGTTCTCCAGAAACCGCAGTTGCTCGAGCCCTTCCAGGGTTTCCAGCGGGCCCGCCGGCCAGGCACCATATGCATACAACGCTTCGGGGCGGTAGGCATAGACCCCCACATGGTGAAACACCGGCGTGTCCTCTTTGTCGTCATACACGCGCGACGTATAAGGCACCACTTCCTTCGAGAAATAGAGCGCGTGGCGCGATCGGCCGAAAACGGCCGTCGTGCCGCCCACCCGGCCATTGGCGCGATCCTCCAGAAAACCGTTCAGCGCGCGCCCGTCGCAGCGCAGCACCGGCGTGGCCACATCGGTTTCCGGGTTCTCGCGCATCCCCGCGATCAGGTCCTCGACAAACCAATGGGGGGTCAGCGGCGCGTCGCCCTGCAGGTTCACGACAATCTTGTAGTCGCCGCCCACCTTGCCCAGCGCCTCGGCGCAGCGTTCGGTCCCGTTGGCGCAGTCGGCCGACGTCATCACCACCTCTGCGCCAAAGCCGTGCGCCGCTGCTTCGATCCGCGCGTCGTCCGTGGCCACGACCACCCGGTCGACGCCCGAAACGCTGGTGGCCGCCAGCCAGCTGCGTTCGATCAGGCTTTTCTCGGTGCCGTCCGCGCCGCGCAGCATGGCCAGCGGCTTGCCCGGATACCGGCTCGAGGCGTAACGCGCCGGGATGACCACCAGCACGCTCATCAGGCGGGCTTAAGCTCAACCTTGGGCGCGTAGGCAATGAAGAACGGGTTGGCGTACTCCGCCTTGCCATAGCCCAGCGGGCTCTGGTCGTCGAAGCGCACCACCCGCCCACCGGCGCCCAGCAGCACCGCGTGCCCGGCGGCGGTGTCCCACTCCATTGTGCGGCCCAAACGCGGATAGATATCCGCCTCGCCCGTCGCGATCAGGCAAAACTTCAGCGAAGACCCCGCGCTCTTCATATCCTTGACGGCATATTTGTTGATGTAATCATCCGTCGCCTGGTCCCGGTGCGACTTGCTGGCCACCACCATCAGCGCCGCGTTGTCCGGATCGGACACGCCGATCTCGGTCAAAGCTCCCGTCCTGTGCCGCGCGAATGGGCCGGTTTCCTCTACCGAAACCCCGTCGCCACGGGTAAAGAACATCCGCCCCTTCGCCGGCGCATACACCACACCGCGCGTCGGCGTGCCATTCTCGACATAGGCGATGTTGACGGTAAAGTCGCCGCGGCGGTGGATGAATTCCTTGGTTCCGTCCAGAGGATCGACGATCAGGAACGTCTCGGCCTGCTCGCCATGGGTCGCGGCCTGTTCCTCGGTGATCAGGGTCACGTCGGGAAACTCCGCCCGCAGCCCGTCCGAGATGATTTTATCCGCCGCCTCGTCCGCCGCGGTGACCGGGCTGTCATCGGATTTCACCTTCACGTCGAAATCGTCGGCGTCGTAGATATCCATGATGCGATCGCCGGCTTCCAGCGCCAGGCGCCGCATGACCGTGACAAGTTTGTCGTAATCCAAGGCCCGCTCCAATTCTTTTGTTTGGCCCGCAAAGGCGTTTGTTGCGGGACCGCTGCGCGCCCCTTATGATATGTCACTAACGGGACAGCAAGAATTCCGTGCGAGAATTTCAGCACAAGGCGGTTGCTTCAGACAGGTCATGTTCCAGAACACGCGCAAGAAATCCCTGCTTTCGTCGGTTACGACGATATGCGAGCTGATCTATCACACCACGGTCCGCGACGTGCGCAGCACCCATGGCAACGCGTTCATGGCGCTGTTCGTCAACATCAGCACCGCGATCATCTTCGTTCTTGCCTTCTACTTCATGTTCTCTGTCCTGGGTCTGCGCGGAGCCAAGCTGCGCGGCGACTTCCTGCTTTACATGATGTCCGGCGTGTTCCTCTTTCTCACGCATGTCAAGGCGCTGGGCGCGGTGGCGGGTGCGGCCGGACCGTCCTCGCCGATGATGCAGCACGCGCCGATGAACACGATCATATCGATCACCTCCGCCGCGCTGGGCGCGCTTTATATTCAGGTCCTGTCGGCGCTGATCATCCTTTTCGTCTATCATACCGCCTTTACGCGGATCGAGATCGACGATCCCATCGGCGCGTTCGGCATGCTTTTGCTGGCATGGTTCACCGGCTGCGGCGTCGGCCTTCTGATCATGGCGGCGAAACCCTGGTTTCCGACAGCCGTGAACTTGATCCAGATCGTCTATACCCGCGCCAACATGATCGCCTCGGGCAAGCTTTTCGTCGCTAACACGCTGCCCGGCTACATGCTGGCCATGTTCGATTGGAACCCGCTCTTTCATGCCATCGACCAGTGCCGCGGATATGTCTTTGCAAATTATTTCCCGCGCAACACCAGTGTCGAATACGCCCTGATCGTGGGGTGCGTTCTGGTCACCATCGGCCTTCTGGCGGAATTCTACACCCGTCAATTCGCCTCCAGCAGCTGGTATGCCCGCCGATGAAACGCCTTGTCTCCGCCTGCCTGCTTCTGCTCTGTGCAACCTTCGCGCAGGCCCAATCTCTGCCGGCATTCTACGACGTGTCCGGCGTGGCAGCGGATGACGTGCTGAACGTCCGCGCCGGGCCCGGTGTGGGCAATTCCATCATCGCCAAGCTGAACGCCGACGCCAGCTTCATCGAGGTGGTGGCCTTCGACGAAACCCGCAAATGGGCCCGCGTCAACGTGGACGAGGCGTCGGGTTGGGTCGCTGTGCGCTTCCTCGACCGGCGCCTGGATCAGCCCGACAATCAGCTGCCCCGCCCGCTGACCTGCACGGGAACCGAACCGTTCTGGTCTCTCGCGATCGACCGCACCGCCACGGCCACACTCGACCGCATGGACGACGAGCCGATCACGGTTGCGACCCTCGAACCGGTCACGTCCCAAAACCGGACCGACCACTACGCCATCTTCGGACAGGCGCAGACACAGGTCTTCACCTTCATGTTCCAGCGTGACGCCTGCACCGACGGCATGTCCGACCGCGCCTACGGAATGAGCGTCGATCTCTTCGTCACCGAAGAGTCCGGCGTCACCTTCCTGACCGGCTGCTGCAACCTTGCGCGCTGACCGCCCGGGGCCGTCAATCCACCACCCGGCAGGTCAGGTTGATCCGCCCCGGCTTGTCCAGCAACATAGAGGTGCCCGGCTTGATCCGGTCGATCCCGTGATAGGTCAGCCGCGCGTCACCGCCCATCACCACCACATCCCCCGATTGCAGCCAGTGGGATTCCGTCTTGCCGCCCCGTGTCGCGTTCCCGATCCGGAACAGCCCGTCGTCCCCCAGCGACACCGACAACACCGGCCAACCGAAATCGGCCTCGTCGCGGTCCTGGTGCATCCCCATCCGCGCATCGGCATCGTAGAAATTCACCAGGCAGCAATCCGGCATCCGCTCGCCGCTCACCAACTCGCGCCAGATCGCCAGCACCTCGTCCGGGATCGGTGGCCAGGCCATGCCCTCGGGATGTCGGTCTTCGTACCGGTATCCCCGCCGGTCCGACACCCAGCCATAGCGTCCCGCGGAGGTCATCCGCACCCGCATCGGCTTGCCATAGGGCGTCATCGGCGAAAACAGCGGCGCGGCGCGCACCACGCCCCGGATCGCCTCCACCAGCGCGGCCTGCTCCGCCGCTTCAAGGAATCCCTTGAAAATACGGAAGCCGCGTATCTTCAGCGTCTCGTCGGTCATGCCCAACGGGATTCCATCGAATCCGGGAAATTAAAAGCCGAATCCTGCGATTCACCGCTTTTCAACCGCTTGCAGCGTCATATTCCCCTGCCTATATACCGTCCGAAGCGCAGGAACCGCTTTCGGGATCTGCAACTCATATGGTGGCCAGATGCCTTTGACGGGTCCGGTCGCCCCTCAATCGCCTTAAGAACAGAAGGGATCGAAAAACATGTCCAAAGTCATTGGTATTGACCTCGGAACCACCAACAGCTGCGTCGCCATCATGGACGGCAGCCAAGCCCGCGTCATCGAGAACTCCGAAGGCGCCCGCACCACCCCCTCGATCGTCGCCTTCACCGATGACGAGCGCCTTGTCGGCCAGCCGGCGAAACGCCAGGCGGTCACCAACCCCGAAAACACCATCTTTGGCGTCAAGCGCCTAATCGGCCGCCGCGAGGACGACAGCGATCTGGCCAAGGACAAGAAGAACATGCCGTTCGAAGTGATCGACGGTGGCAATGGCGACGCCTGGGTGCGCGCCAAGGGTGACAAGTATTCGCCCAGCCAGATCTCGGCCTTCATCCTCGGCAAGATGAAAGAGACCGCCGAAAGCTATCTCGGCGAGGAAGTGACGCAGGCCGTCATCACCGTGCCCGCCTATTTCAACGACGCCCAGCGTCAGGCCACCAAGGACGCCGGCAAGATCGCCGGTCTCGAAGTGCTGCGCATCATCAACGAGCCGACCGCGGCCGCACTTGCCTACGGCCTCGACAAGGAAGACACTCAGACCATCGCGGTCTATGACCTTGGCGGCGGTACCTTCGACGTGACCATCCTCGAAATCGACGAGGGCCTCTTCGAGGTCAAGTCCACCAACGGCGACACGTTCCTGGGTGGTGAAGACTTCGACATGCGCATCGTCAACTACCTTGCGGACGAGTTCAAAAAGGAACACAGCGTTGACCTGACCAAGGACAAGATGGCGCTGCAACGTCTGAAAGAGGCGGCCGAGAAAGCCAAGATCGAGCTGTCCAGCTCGTCCCAGACCGAGATCAACCAGCCGTTCATCTCGATGGGCTCCAACGGCCAGCCGCTGCACATGGTCATGAAACTGACCCGCGCCAAGCTGGAAAGCCTGGTTGGCGACCTGATCACCAACTCGCTCAAGCCCTGCAAGGCCGCGCTCAAGGATGCCGGTCTGTCGGCCAGCGACATCGACGAGGTCGTTCTCGTCGGCGGCATGACCCGCATGCCCAAGGTCGTCGAGGAAGTGACCAAGTTCTTCGGCAAGGAACCGCACAAGGGCGTGAACCCCGACGAGGTCGTCGCCATGGGCGCCGCCATTCAGGCCGGTGTTCTGCAAGGCGACGTCAAGGATGTCGTCCTTCTGGACGTCACGCCGCTCTCGCTCGGCATCGAAACCCTGGGCGGTGTCTTCACCCGCCTGATCGACCGCAACACCACGATCCCGACCAACAAGTCGCAGATCTTCTCCACCGCCGAGGACAACCAGTCGGCCGTGACGATCCGCGTCTTCCAGGGCGAGCGTGAAATGGCCGCGGACAACAAGCTTCTGGGTCAGTTCAACCTCGAGGATATACCGCCGGCTCCCCGCGGCATGCCCCAGATCGAGGTGACCTTCGACATCGACGCCAACGGCATCGTCTCCGTTTCGGCCAAGGATAAAGGCACGAACAAGGAGCAGAAGATCACGATCCAGGCGTCGGGCGGTCTGTCCGAGGAAGACATCGAGAAGATGGTCAAGGACGCCGAGGCCAACGCCGACGCCGACAAGGAGCGTCGCGCTCTGGTCGAGGCCCGCAACCAGGCTGAAAGCCTCATCCACTCGACCGAGAAGTCGATGGAAGAGCATTCCGACAAGGTGGACCCGTCCACCATCGAAGCCATCGAACTGGCCATCTCGGCCCTCAAGGACGACCTCGAGAAAGAGGATGCCTCCGCCGACAAGATCAAGGCCGGCATTCAGAACGTGACCGAGGCCGCCATGAAACTGGGCGAGGCGATCTACAAGGCCAGCCAGGAAGACGGCGACGACGAGCCTGCCGCGGCCGATGAAATGGGCAAGGACGATGAAGACATCGTCGACGCCGATTTCGAGGACCTCGACGAAGATAAGCGCGCCTAAGCGTCAAACGGAAAGGCAGGGGGCGCATCTGTGCCCCCTGCTCTCCGATACAAAGGAGAAATCCGATGGCCAAACGCGATTATTACGAGGTTCTTGGCGTCTCCAAGGGCGCCAGCGCCGACGAGATCAAGAAAGCCTACCGCACCAAGGCCAAAGAGCTGCACCCCGACCGCAACAAGGACAACCCCGATTCCGAGAAGAAATTCAAGGAAGCGGGCGAGGCCTATGACATCCTGAAGGACGCCGAGAAGAAGGCGGCCTACGACCGCTTCGGCCACGCGGCTTTCGAGGGCGGCACCGGCGCGGGCGCACGCCCCGGCGGCGGGTTCGGCGGAGCCGGCCCCGGTCAGGGCGATTTCGCCAGCGCGTTCTCCGACGTGTTCGACGACCTCTTCGGCGATTTCATGGGCGGCGGTGCACGTGGCGGCCCTGGCGGGCGCCAGCGTGCGGCGCGCGGCGCCGACCTGCGCTACAACCTGCGCGTCAACCTCGACGAGGCTTATCGCGGCCTGCAGAAAACCATCAACGTACCCACCTCGGTGGCCTGTGACGCCTGCGACGGCTCCGGGGCCGAAGGCGGCGCCGAGCCGACCACCTGTCCGACCTGTTCGGGCATGGGCAAGGTCCGTGCGCAACAGGGGTTCTTCACGGTCGAACGCACCTGCCCCACCTGCTCGGGCCTAGGCCAGATCATCAAGAATCCGTGCAACGTGTGCGGCGGCCAGGGCCGCGTCCAGAAGGACCGTTCGCTGTCGGTGAACATCCCCGCGGGCGTCGAAACCGGCACCCGCATCCGCCTGGCGGGCGAGGGCGAGGCCGGCATGCGCGGCGGTCCTGCGGGCGATCTTTACATCTTCATCGAGGTCGCGCCGCACAAGATCTTCGAGCGTGAGGACACCAACCTCTTTTGCCGCGTGCCCGTCTCGGTCGCCAAGGCCGCGCTTGGCGGCGATATCGAGGTGCCCACGATCGACGGCGGTCGCAGCCGCGTCAAGATCCCCGAAGGCTCGCAATCCGGCCGACAGATGCGCCTGCGCGGCAAGGGCATGCCCGCCCTGCGCGGCGGCGGTCACGGCGACATGTTCATCGAACTGGCGGTGGAAACACCCGTCAACCTGACCTCGCGGCAGAAAGAAATCCTCAAGGAATTCGACACGCTGTCAGAAGACAACAACCCCGAAACCAAGAGCTTCTTCAAATCGGTGAAGGGCTTTTGGGACTCGATGAAAAGCTAGAGCACTAACGTCATCCACGGGTCTGACCTGCGGATCTCTGACTGCATGAGATCCCGGATCAGGTCCGGGATGCCATCGCGCCACCGCAAAGCCCCGCCCCGGGCCCGACCCGGGGCCTCTCTTCCGACATTAACCATTCACTAACCTTCCCGCGCCACTGTCAGGCGCATGTCCGACTCGCGCGCCTTCAAGGAAATGACCCTGCCGCTCTTTGACAGCGACGAGGTTGTTGTTCCCGCCGGGTCGGGCAAGCAACCCTCCTACATCCGCGACCACCGCAAGCGCCTGCGCGACCGCTTCATGTCCGGCGGCGCCGATGCGCTGCCCGATTACGAGATGCTGGAACTCGTCCTGTTCCGCGCTATTCCCCGGCGCGACGTCAAACCGCTGGCCCATGTCCTGCTCGACCGGTTCGGCAGTTTCAACGCCGTGATCTCCGCCCCCTTCGACCAGCTCGAAACCGTGCCCGGCGTGGGCGAAACCGTAATTTGCGAGCTCAAGATCGTCGAGGCTGCCGCCCATCGCCTTGCCCGTTCCCGCGTGGCCCAGCGGCCCATCGTCTCCAGCTGGGACGCCCTGCTGGAATATTGTCACACAGCCATGGCGCACCGGGATATCGAACAATTCCGCATCTTCTATCTCGACCGTCGCAACACCCTCATCGCGGACGAGGAACAGGCGCGCGGCACCGTGGATCACGTGCCGGTCTACCCCCGCGAGGTGGTCAAACGCGCGCTGCATCTTAACGCCAGCGCGCTGATCCTCGTGCACAATCACCCCTCGGGCGATCCCACGCCGTCCCAGTCCGATATCGACATGACGCGCCAGATCGAAACCGCGGCAAACGCGCTGGGCATCACGCTGCACGATCACATCATCATCGGGAAATCCTGCGAGACGAGTTTTCGCAGCGAAGGCCTGATATAGACCCTATCGCACCCACACCTCGACCCGCCGGTTGATCTGCCGGCCCCATCCGGTGCCATCGCACGCCATCGGCATCGCCTCGCCAAAGGCTTCCAGTTCCATGCCGATCCGGTCCATGTTCGCCGTCTCCGCCGCCGCGATCACGGCACTCCGCACCGCCTCGGCCCGGCGTAGGGCGATCCGCCGGTTGTTCTCGGCCGGGCCCGCCCCGTCGCTGAACCCCACGAAGATCAACCGCCGCGCGTCATATTTGCCGACCTCCATCGCCCGCGCCAATTGCGCCACGTTAGACCGAGACTGCGCGTCCAGCCGTGCCGACCCGGCCTCGAAGCGGAACGTGGTGGTCAGCCGCTTGAGCGGCGTCAACGCCGCCACCATCCGTTGCAATTCCTCCAACCCCACCTCCTCGCCCGCCTGGGCGATCGCGTTGGCAAAGCGGTCACCCTGCTCGTCGATCCCGATTTCCTCGGGCGCCTGATCGACGAAACCGGCCCGCCGGATCACCAGTTGCGCCGACGGGTCCTTCAGATAGGCAAGGAAATCCCGTCCCAGCTTGGGCAATCGCCGCGCGGGCAGGTACAGGAACATCGGCGCCGTCAGGGGGTAATCCTCTGTCTTGACCCCCCGCCGCGTGGCGCGCAGGGCAAACCCGCATTCCCCGCTCAACGCCAGAACCTGCGTGTTTCCCGTCTCCGCCCGCGCCGTCAGGCCCAGCGCAAAGGGGTCGTTCGCCACCGCATCGGCCAGCGACACGCCCTCCGCGTGCCGCATCACAGTCTCGGCGAAACTGGCGCCCGCCGGACGCAGCACCAGATCCTCGCTGGCCTGTCCCAGCCCGGACCGCGCCTCAAACATATGCACCGCGATCGGCGCGTCCGGCCCACCAAGCACGTTCCAATTGTCTATCTTGCCCGACAGAACCTCGGCCAGTTGCGTCAAGGTCACCTGGTCCACCGGGTTGGACGGTGCGACCACCGGCACCAGCGCCTCGAGCGCCATGACGCGGCCACGCCCCTTTGCCGACATGTCGCCCAGCGCCGCGTCCTTCCCCAGACGCACCTCTCGCGGACGGATCTCTCGCATCGACATGGCAATGTCCGCCACGTCCGCGATCAGGTCGGCAAAGCCTTCGTCGGAATTCGTCAGCCTGAACAGAAACTCGCCCACGACTCGACCCTCGCCGGGGTCATGGATCGACAACAGAACGCTGCCATCCTCCAGCGTGTCGCGCGCCATGTCATAGCCTTCGCGTATCGCGAACGCCTCGACCAGCGCGGGCATCAACAACCGCCCGATGGTCGGCGCCCCCGAAAACACCACTTCGGCCACATAGGTATCCAGGTTGGGGCACCCCGGCCCGGCGCAATCCACACCCGAGCCATCCACCGTCAGCTCGCCATAGATCGTCTCGACCCGGTAGAATTCGCCATCGAATCCCAGCAGGTCACCGGAAATCTCCACGTTCCCGTCCCGCGACGTCAGCGTCACGTCCTGCGCCCCTGCCGGAAAAGCGCCCGCAAAAAGAAAAGGTGCGGCGAAAGCCGCCGCACGTAGCATTTTCATGGATGCCCTCTGATCGCAGCGTTCAGTTGCGCGCGATCTTCAGGTCTTCGTACAGGTTTTTCAACACCAGAAAGTCACCGACGGCGTCGCACTCCGGGATCGCCATCGTCAGGTCCCGGGCCGAGATCTCGCCGGCCCCGGGCTTGATCAGTGTCTGTGCCTCGATATCACGACCACAATTCGCGGCGTTGATTTCGGTTTCGAGACTGACCTGCACCTCACCGTCGCGCACAGCGTCCCGGCTCGGGAACGTATAGACCTCCGCCATCAGGGTCGTCTCCTCGATCACCCCGTGGCCAAGGCGCAGAAGAAACCCGCCCTCGCCGCTCGCCGCGCTGGCCGCATCACGCGCGGCATCGTACCAGACGTGGCCCTGCTCGCCATAATCCGCGCCATACTCCATGGCATGAAGCTCCATCCCGCTGCGGCCCTGCCATTGCACGACGTAACGGTCGTAATAATCCAGCGTGTCGACAACCGCGTTCGCCACCGCACCCTCGCTGTTGTCGAAAGCCGCGATGAATACCGCGTTCTGTGCCAGTGCCGGCACCTGCATAGACCATGTGCCGTCGACACCGGTAATCGCGCTGAACATCATTCCGTTGTGGTGCAGGGTGAACTGCGTGTCCGCCTGGCACGGTGCTGTCAGATCCAGCTGAACCATTGCCGCGGCGGCGGGGCGCGCCGTCATCTCGATCTCACCATGACAGGCGGCAAGGGCCGGTGCCTTTTCTTCCCGCGGAAGCGATTGGATTGGCGCATCTTGTAACGCGGCCAGATGCAGCGGCGCGGCGGGCAACGCCTCGGGCTGCGGCGCGGTGGCCGGCGGAACCGGTTCGGCCGATGTCAGGGTGACGCGTTTGATCTCAAGGCCCTCGGCCTCGAAGCTCTGCTCGCTCGTCACCGCAGTTCCTTGAAACAGCTGCTCTTTTCCGGGGTCAGCGGCAAACTCGAGCGTGTCGTGCGCCCCGGTCTCGGCGGTATCGCCGATCTCTTGATCGGCCGGAGTCATAGCAGGCGCCTGCGCGGCCGCCTCCCGTTGAGGTTGCGGAGCTTCCTCGACAAAGGCCTGCGCGAACGCCTTGGCGGACGTGACCGTGACTTCGGGCTTCTTCTTCGGCATCACGCCGCGGTCGGGGCCCGACTGCATGATGTATCCGATGCCAAGGGCGCAACACAGGGTCACACCGGCCATGACGATACGTTTCGGATTGCCTAACTTGATCATCACGATCTCCCACACCTGCCATAGGTCGAGAGAGTGCTACCTGGCGAAAGTGGCTCCTTGAGGGCAGCCTGAGGGTGTCATTTGGGCCGGATTGTGACGTGCCGGGGCGTCAGCCAAGCCGCCCATGGCAATGCTTGAATTTCTTGCCCGATCCGCACGGGCAGGCCTCGTTCCGGCCGGGATTGCCCCAGGTCGTCGGATCGTTCTCGTCGAAACCTGGCAAAGCCGCGCCCTTGGGCTCATCCAGCGTCACTGCGCCGGGTTCGCGCTCTTCGGTCTGGGCGGGCTTGGGCGTCGCCGCGGCCTGTTTCGCCTGCAGGTCGCGCAGCATCTGCTGCTGCTCTTCTTCGGTCATCGGACGGATCCGGGCCAGCTGCTGCGTCACGTCCTGCCGCAGACTGTCCAGCATCGATTCGAACAGCTGGAACGCCTCGTTCTTGTACTCGTTCAGAGGATCGCGCTGCGCATAGCCGCGAAAGCCCACGACGCTGCGCAGGTGTTCCAGCGTCAGAAGGTGCTCGCGCCATTTGCTGTCGATGGTCTGAAGCAGAACCTGCTTCTCGATCATCCGCATCTGTTCCGGGCCGAACGCCTTGGTCTTTTCGGCCATCATCTCTTCGGCGGCCTCTTCCAGGCGGTCGGCGACCTCGTCGTCGTCCACGCCTTCCTCGTCGCCCCAGGCCATCACCGGCACATCCAGGTTCAGCCGCTCGATCACGGCGGCATAGAGCCCTTCCATGTCCCATTGGTCGGCATAGGTCTTGGGCGGCATGTACTGGTCGATCAGGTCGTCGATCACCTCGCCGCGCATGTCCTTGATGATCTCCGACAGGTCCGTGGCTTCCATGATATCGAGCCTCTGGCGGAAGATCACCTTGCGCTGCTCGTTCATCACGTCGTCGAATTTCAGCAGCTGCTTGCGGATGTCGAAGTTGCGCCCCTCGACCTTCGCCTGCGCGCGTTCCAGGCTCTTGTTCACCCACGGGTGGATGATCGCTTCGCCTTCCTTCATGCCCAGGGTCGACAGCACCTTTTCCAGCCGTTCAGAGCCGAAAATGCGCATCAGGTCGTCATCGAGGCTCAGGAAGAACGCCGACCGCCCCGGGTCGCCCTGGCGGCCCGACCGGCCGCGCAGCTGGTTGTCGATCCGGCGGCTTTCGTGGCGTTCCGTGGCCAGCACGAACAGGCCACCGGCATCGATCACCGCCTGTTCGTCATCCTTGTGCCCTGCTTCCAGCCGCTTGCGCAGCTCTTCCGGGTCCGCGTCCGGGTCGGCGGCAATGGCCTCCATGATCTTGAAATCAAGGTTCCCGCCCAGCTTGATGTCGGTGCCGCGCCCGGCCATGTTGGTGGCGATGGTCACAGCATTCAGCTTGCCCGCATCCGCGACGATCTGCGCTTCCTGCTCGTGCTGGCGCGCGTTCAGCACGTTGTGCTTCACCCCCGCCTTCTTCAGCAGCTCGCTCAGCATCTCGGATTTCTCGATCGAGGTCGTGCCGACAAGGATCGGCTGACCCTTTTCGTGCGCTTCCTTGATGGAGGCGACGATCGCATCGAATTTTTCCTGCGCGGTCCGATAGACGGCATCGTCCTCGTCGACCCGCGCAATCGGCTTGTTCGTTGGAACCTCGACCACGCCCAGCCCGTAGATCTGCGCGAATTCCTCGGCCTCGGTCGCGGCGGTGCCGGTCATGCCCGACAGCTTGTCGTAAAGGCGGAAATAGTTCTGGAACGTCACCTGCGCCAGTGTCACGTTCTCGGGCTTGATGTCACAGCCTTCCTTGGCCTCGATCGCCTGGTGCAGACCGTCCGACAACCGCCGTCCGGCCATCATCCGGCCGGTGAATTCGTCGATCAGCACGACCTCGTTGTCGCGCACGATATAGTCTCTGTCCTTGAGGAAAAGCTTGTGCGCCCGCAGGCCCTGGTTCATGTGGTGCACGATGGTCGTGCTTTCGGGGTCGTAAAGCGACTGCCCTTCCTCCAGCAGACCTTTCTGATGCAGAAGCTCTTCAAGATACTCGTTGCCCTCGTCGGTGAAGGTGACGTTCTTGGTCTTCTCGTCGATCTTGTAATGGTCTTCTTCCAGGCTCGGGATCAACCCGTCGACCGTCACGTACAGCTCGCTGCGGTCCTGCGCCGGGCCCGAGATGATCAGCGGCGTCCGCGCCTCGTCGATCAGGATGCTGTCCACCTCGTCGACGATGGCGAAATAATGCCCGCGCTGCGCCATCTCCTCGAGGCTCGATTTCATGTTGTCGCGCAAATAATCGAAGCCAAGCTCGTTGTTGGTGGCATAGGTGATGTCGGCGGCATAGGCGCCTTTCTTCTCGTCATCCGGCTGCTGCGGATAGACCACGCCCGTGGTCATCCCCAGTGCGGAAAAGACGTTGCCCATCCACTCGGCATCCCGCTTGGCAAGGTAGTCGTTGACCGTGACGATATGCACGCCCTTGCCCGTCAGCGCATTCAGGTAGGCGGGAAAGGTCGCCACGAGGGTCTTGCCCTCGCCCGTCTTCATTTCCGAGATATTGCCCTGGTGCAGGAAAATCCCGCCCATCAACTGCACGTCAAAGGCCCGCAGGCCCAGCGTCCGGCGCGCCGCCTCGCGGCAGTTGGCAAAGGCTTCGGGCAGGATCGCGTCCAGCTTCTCGCCATCCGCGACACGTTGTTTGAATTCCTGGGTCTTGGCGATCAGCCCGGCGTCGTCCAGCGCCTCGTACTCGGGCTCCAGCGCGTTGATCTTCTCCACCAGCGGGCGGGTCGTCTTGACCTTGCGGTCGTTCGGGGTGCCAAAGATCTTTTTGGCAACCGTTCCAATACCCAGCATATCCTATCCGTTCCGGTCTTTCGCTATCTCGTGAATGGCAATCGCTTGCCCCGTCCGCCGCACCGCCCTAGAACGGGCCCAAGGGGACGGCCCTGCCTTTGATCATAAGGCGATGTAAGGGGCCGCTCATGGACTGTCAACGTCACAACGCGCCGCTGCCGGCGCGAGAAAGCAAAGGGTTTTCCATGTCACATGCGATCAAATCGATCCTCGCCGCCACCTGTACCGCCGCGATGCTGGCCCAGGGAGCGTGGGCGCAGGAAACCGCCCAAACAGAGCCTGACGCGGCGCCTGCCGCCGATCCGTCGCAGGTCGTCGCAACCGTCAACGGCACCGAAATCACGCTGGCCCATGTCATCGCGCTCCGTGCCACCCTGCCGCAGCAATACGACCAGTTCCCGCCCAACATGCTTTTGCAGGGCATCGTCGACCAACTCATCCAGCACACCCTGCTGAAACAGTCTCTGGAGGGCGAGCCGTCCCTGCGCAGCCGCGTCTCGATCGAGAACGAGGAACGCGCCATCATCGCGGGCGAGGTCATGGCCGGTGTGATCGAGCAGGCTCCGTCAGATGAGGACCTGCAAGCCGCTTACGACGAACAGTACCCCGCCGACGTTCAGGAAACCGAGTATCGCGCCTCGCATATCCTCGTCGAAACCGAGGAGGAGGCGCAGGAAGTGGTAACCGCCCTCGAAGGCGACGCCGATTTCGCCGCTTTGGCCCGCGAAAGATCCACCGGTCCTTCTGGTGCGTCGGGCGGTGATCTCGGCTGGTTCGGTGCCGGCGACATGGTCGCGCCCTTCTTCGATGCCGTCGCGGCGCTCGAACCCGGCGAGGTTTCCGATCCCGTCGAAACCCAGTTCGGCTGGCATGTCATCACCCTGGCCGAGACCCGCAACAAGGAGCGCCCCGCGCTCGACACCGTGCGCGAAGAGTTGACCTCGCAGCTTCAGCAAGGCGCGCTCCAATCCTTTATCGAGGGCCTGAAATCCGACGCCGAGATCGACCAGGTCGACCTTGAAGAGATCGACCCCAACGTCATCACCGATCTCGAACTTCTGGAGAACTGACAATGGCCAAGACCCTCGCCGTTTCGCCACTGGCGCCTGCCGCGTTTCCGGATCTTCCCGCCATAGGCGGCGTGGAATTCGCCAGCGTCGAGGCCGGCGTGCGCTATGCCGGCCGCAAGGACGTGATGCTGGCACGGCTGGCCCCCGGAACGGCTATGGCGGGGGTCTTCACCCGGTCCGCGACGCGCTCCGCCGCGGTGCTTGACTGCCAGGAAAAGATCGCCTTCCAGTCCGCAGAGGGGGCCGCGATCATCGTCAATTCCGGCAATTCCAACGCCTTCACCGGGCGCAACGGGGTCGAGGCCGTCAAGGCGGTGACAAATGCGGTGGCAAAGACTCTAACCCTGCCGGAATCGCGTATTTTCACTTCCTCCACGGGTGTCATCGGCGAGCCTTTGAAGCACGAGCGCATCACCGCGAAACTTTCCGAACTCGCAGGCACGCTCTCATCCGACGGGATCGAGGACGCCGCCCGTGCGATCATGACGACCGACACCTTTCCCAAGGGCGCCACCGCCACGATCACGATCGACGGGCAGGAAGTGCGCATCGCCGGCATCGCCAAGGGTTCTGGTATGATTGCGCCCGACATGGCGACCATGCTTGTCTACATCTTCACCGATGCCGCCATTACGCGCGAGCATCTGCAACAGATGGTCTCGGCGCTGAACGAAAAGACCTTCAACTGCATCACTGTCGACAGCGACACCTCCACCTCCGACACGTTGCTGGTCGCTGCAACCGGCGCGTCGGGCGTGCGCGTCACCGATCAAAGCGTCGGCTTCATGGAAGCGTTGCGTGGCGTTATGCTCGACCTCGCCCA
Organism: Roseovarius sp. MMSF_3350; assembly: GCF_030733425.1. GTDB lineage: Bacteria > Pseudomonadota > Alphaproteobacteria > Rhodobacterales > Rhodobacteraceae > Roseovarius. The sequence goes on along the minus strand of NZ_JASHIZ010000001.1, from coordinate 85,272 downwards.
TCAGGTCGTTCGCGACGGCGAGGGCGCCACCAAATTCGTCACCATCTCCGTCACCGGCGCCTCCAGCGACAAGGACGCCAAGACCCACGGTCTGGCCATCGCCAACTCGCCCTTGGTCAAGACCGCCATCGCCGGAGAGGACCCCAACTGGGGCCGCATCGTCATGGCCATCGGCAAGTCCGGCGCCCCGGCGGATCGCGACACGCTCTCGATCTGGTTCGGCGACACGCTCGTGGCCGAAAAAGGCTGGGTTAGTCCCGCATACCGCGAGGAAGACGGCGCCGCCCACATGAAGAACCAGGAGATCACGATCCATGTCGATCTCGGCCTTGGCGGCGGCACGGCCCATGTGTGGACCTGCGACCTGACGCATGGTTACATCTCGATCAATGCCGACTACAGGTCATGAAACCGAAGCAATCACAGGAAAAGTGGTCTCCGGGTTTCCAACCGGGATTGCGACAATGAAAACTGTTCTGGTCTCTGCCGTCGCCCTGATCGACGTCGACGGCCGCATCCTGCTGGCGCAACGCCCCGAGGGCAAACCCATGGCCGGCCTCTGGGAATTCCCCGGCGGCAAGGTCGAACCGGGCGAGACACCCGAGGTCGCGCTCATCCGCGAGTTGGAAGAAGAGCTTGGTATCAACACGTGGAAAAGCTGCCTCGCCCCGCTGACTTTCGCCAGCCACAGCTACGACGACTTTCACCTGCTGATGCCTCTCTTTGCCTGCCGCAAATGGGAAGGCGCGCCGCAATCCCGTGAAGAACAGGCCCTGAAATGGGTCCGCCCCAACGCCCTGCGCGACTATCCCATGCCGCCCGCGGACGTGCCGCTCATCCCGATCCTCCGCGACTGGCTCTGATCTCCGCAAAAGCTTTCTGAAAGCTTTTGCCAAGTCTTTTCAGAAAAGACTTGGGTCCAGCACACGAAAAAGGGCGACCCAAAAGGCCGCCCTTTTCCGAAAACAGTCTCTGACAAGGCTTAATCGAGGTTCCGCTCGACTTCCTCGCGCTCGAAAATCTCGATCACGTCGCCTTGGCGGATATCGTCGTAATTCTCGAACGCCATGCCGCATTCCTGGCCCGATTGCACCTCCGACACTTCATCCTTGAAGCGCTTCAGCGTCTTCAGCGTGCCTTCGTGGATCACCACGTCATCGCGCAGCAGGCGCACACCGGCCGACCGGCGGGCAACGCCCTCGGTGACCAGGCAGCCGGCAACCTTGCCGACACCCGTGACCTTGAAGACTTCCCGGATCTCGGCATAGCCGATGAAGTTCTCGCGGATTTCCGCGCCCAGCAGACCGCTCGCAGCTGCCTTCACGTCATCCACGAGGTCATAGATCACGCTGTAATAGCGGATCTCGACACCCTTCTGGTTGGCACTGTTCCGCGCCGGCGCATTGGCCCGCACGTTGAAGCCAATCACGGGCGCACCCGACGCTTCGGCCAAGCCGATATCGGATTCCGTGATCGCGCCGACGCCCGAGTGCAGCACGCGCACGCGCACTTCCTCGTTGCCGATCTTCTCCATCGCCTGAACGATCGCCTCTGCAGAACCCTGAACGTCGGCCTTCACCAGAATCGGCAGCTCCTTGACGTTCTCGTTCTCCTTGGCCTGCGCCAGAAGCTGTTCCAGCGTGGTCCCTGCGCCGGCAGCGGCACGTTTTTCCTTCGCGGCCTTCTCGCGGTACTCTGCGATCTCGCGGGCCTGGCCCTCGGATTTCACCACGTTCAGGACATCGCCCGCCTCTGGTGTGCCGTTGAGGCCCAGAACCTCTACGGGTACCGACGGCCCGGCTTCCTGTACACGCTCGCCCCGGTCGTTGATCAGCGCACGGACTTTCCCGTACTGCTCGCCCACAACGAAGATATCGCCCTGTTTCAGCGTCCCGCGCTGCACCAGAACGGTCGCCACGGGGCCGCGTCCCACATCCAGCTGCGCCTCGATCACGGCACCCTCGGCGGCGCGATTCGGGTTCGCCTTCAGCTCCAGGATCTCGGCCTGAAGCGCGATGGCTTCCAGCAGTTCATCAAGGCCCTGACCCGTCTGGGCCGACACCTCGACATCCTGCACGTCACCCGACATCGCCTCGACGATCACCTCGTGCTGCAGCAACTCGGTGCGCACCTTGTCAGGGTTCGCCTCGTGCTTGTCCATCTTGTTGATCGCTACGATCATCGGCACCTTGGCGGCCTTGGCGTGATTGATCGCCTCGATGGTCTGCGGCATCACCGAATCGTCGGCGGCCACCACCAGGACCACGATATCGGTCACCTGCGCGCCACGCGCCCGCATGCTGGTGAACGCAGCGTGACCCGGCGTATCGAGGAAGCTCAGCGTCGAGCCGCTGTCGGTCGTCACCTGGTAGGCACCGATATGCTGGGTGATGCCCCCGGCCTCGCCGGCAACCACCTTTGCGTCGCGAATGGCGTCCAGAAGCGATGTCTTGCCGTGGTCCACGTGACCCATGATCGTGATCACCGGCGGACGCGGTTGCAGGTCTGCATCCTTGTCCTCGACCGAATCGATCACATCCTCGACATCCGAATCACTGACCCGCACGATGCGGTGACCGAATTCCTCGACGATAAGCTCGGCGGTGTCGGCGTCGATCGACTGGTTCTGCGTGACCATCATGCCGTTGTTCATCAGCGCTTTCACCACGTCGCCCACGCGCTCTGCCATCCGGTTGGCCAGCTCGCTGACCACGATCGCCTCGGGCACCTGCACGTCACGCACGACCTTTTCACGCTCCTGCGCGCCGCCCATCGCCTTTTGCCGGGCGCGTTCCTGCTTGCGCTTCATGGCAGCCATGGATTTCTGCCGACCACCTTCGCCACCCGACAGCGCCTGGTTCAGCGTCAGCTTGCCGGACCGGCGGCCACCATCGTCGCGGCCCTTGCCACGGCCCCGGCCATCGTCGCCGCGCTGGTCGCGCTCGGGCGCCTTGCCGCGCGGTGCCTGCTTGGGCTGGCGGGTCTGCTGGTCTTCGACCGGAGGAGCAGCGGCAGCGGCAGCGGCCTGCTTGGCGGCATCTGCCTCCTCGCGCTTCTTGCGCTCTTCCTCGTCGGCCTTCGCCCTGGCACGTTCCTCGGCCTCGCGCTGTTCACGCTCCTTGGCCTCGGCTTCCTCGCGTCTGCGCTGCTTTTCTTCCTCGCGTTCGCGGGCTTCCGCCTCGCGCTGCGCGGCCTCTTCCGACTCGCGTTCCTTCGCGGCGGCAAGCGCCTTCATCCGGCGTTCCATCTCCTCATCGGAGATCCCGGCAGGGCGTTTCGATCCCGCGCCCGGCGTACCCGGCTTGGCACCACCCGGCGACGGCGCCGCGGCTCCCGGCTTGGGTTTCACGATGCGCTTGCGCTTGGTTTCCACCACGACGTTCTTGGTGCGGCCATGGCTGAAGCTCTGCTTCACGTTCCCCGACCGAGGACCGCCACCACGTACACCCAGAGTTTTCTTTCCGTCGTTGTCGCTCATCTATCTCAACTTCCTTTCCGGCGGGGTCGGTCCCCGTCCGTGACGCGCAAGCCCTTGAGTCTTGCCGCCTCCTCTACAACACGTTCGCACAAACCGCCAGCAGCGAGTGCGGCATGGATGCTTGTTTCACGCCCGAAGGCCTGGCCCAGCTCATCCGCGGTCACCCAGCCGATCCAGCTGCCGCCATAGGGCGTGCTCAGTTTCGTCTTCCCGCGCGCGGACCCGTCGCTGGCCTGGATCAGAACCTCGGCCTCTTCCTTGGCCAGCCAGTCCTTGACCTTCTCGTATCCGGCCACCGCCTGCCCGCCCTTGCGCGCCAGGCTCAGCAGTTCCACGACCCGCCGCGCCAGCATTGCCTCGACCTGGTCGACCAGATCCTCGGGCACCGTGACGCTCTGCTTGGCGCTGCGCGAAAACAGCCCTTTCTTCACGGCCGTTTCCAGCGCCTGCCGCGTCGAGCTTACCCAGATGCCCCGGCCCGGCAGCTTCTCCAGGATATCCGGCACCACCTGCCCCTCGGGACCGATGGCAAACCGGATCAATCCATGCTTCGGACGCACCTCGCCCGTTGCAATACACTTGCGCTCGGGACCATTCGTCCGGTCCTTGGGCTGCCCACCGCGCCCCATATCAGCGCCTACGAGGCCTGACGCATCAGGCCCCGGCCTCCTTGAAAGTTTCGCTTTCGGCGTCGGCATCTTCGTCGGCCTCGGCTTCCAGATCCGCCGGATCGACCCAGCCCAGCATGACCCGCGCGGTCATTACCAGGTCCTGCGCCTCTTCCAGCGACACTTCGAAAGGTTCCAGAACGCCATCGTCCTTGACGCGCTCACCGTCCACGGTGGTCCAGCCCCCCGCCAGTTCCCAGTCTGCGCAGGTGGCAAAGTCTTCCAGCGTCTTCACGCCATCCTCGGCCAGTGCCTGTACCATCTGGGGTGTCAGGCCCTCGAATTCAATAAGACTGTCCTCAGCGCCCAGCGCACGGGCCTTCTCCAGCGCTTCCTTGGCCTGTGCTTCCAGAACGTCACGGGCGCGCGCCTGCAATTCGTTGGCGGTGTCCTCGTCCACGCCGTCGATCACCAGCAGCTCGTCGATCTCGACATAGGCGACCTCGTCGAGGTTGGTGAAGCCTTCCGACACCAGCAGTTGCGCAAAGAACTCGTCCAGGTCCAGCGTGTCCATGAACAGCTTGGTACGCTCTTCGAATTCCTTCTGACGGCGTTCGCTGTCCTCGGCCTCGGTCATGATGTCGATGTCGAGGTTGGTCAGCTGGCTGGCCAGCCGCACGTTCTGACCGCGACGGCCAATCGCCAGCGAAAGCTGGTCCTCGGGCACCACGACCTCGATGCGCTCGGCTTCCTCGTCCAGAACCACCTTGCTCACCTCGGCGGGCTGCAGCGCGTTCACCAGGAAGGTCGGCTGGTCCTCGTTCCACGGTATGATGTCGATCTTCTCTCCCTGAAGCTCATTCACCACGGCCTGCACGCGGCTGCCGCGCATACCCACGCAGGCGCCCACCGGGTCGATCGAGTTGTCATAGGAAATCACCGCGATCTTGGCGCGGCTGCCCGGGTCACGGGCCACGGCCTTGATCTCGATGATGCCGTCATAGATCTCCGGCACTTCCATCTTGAACAGTTCGGCCATGAATTCCGGCGCGGTGCGGCTCAGGAAGATCTGCGGCCCACGGGCCTCGCGGCGCACATCCTTGATGTAGCACCGGATGCGGTCGTTCGGGCGATAGCTTTCGCGCCCGATCTTCTCGTTCCGGCGCAGGATGGCTTCGCCCGCACCCACGTCGACGATGACGTTGCCGTATTCCTCGCGCTTGACCACGCCGTTGATGATCGTGCCGGCACGATCCTTGAATTCCTCGTACTGGCGGTCACGCTCGGCCTCGCGCACCTTCTGCAGGATCACCTGCTTGGCGCTCTGCGCGGCGATCCGGCCCATGTCCACGGGGGGAACTTCCTCGACGAAGGTGTCGCCGACCTTGGGGTCGTCCAGGTACTGCTTGGCCTGCTCGACGGTGAACTCCGCCTGGTAGTTCTCCAGCTCCTCGTCCTCGACCACGGTGCGCACGCGGGTGAAGGTCGCCTTGCCGGTCTTGCGGTCGATGCTGACGCGAATGTCCATCTCGGCGCCGTACCGGCTCTTGGCCGCGCGCGAGAGGCTCTCTTCCATCGCCTCGATCACAAGGCCCGGGTCGATCATCTTCTCCCGAGCCACCGCCTCGGCGGTCTGCAAAAGCTCAAGCTGGTTGGCAGAGGTAATAGCCATTGTCTCAGGTCTCCTCGGACGAGTCAGTCTCTATGTCGTCAAAATTGTCTTCGTTCAGAACGCCCGCGTCCTTGCGTGCCTTCAGCATGTCCTTGATCAGCTCATCGGTCAGCACCAGCTTGGCATCGGCCAGCCAGTCGAAATGCAGCCCGATCGTGCCTTCCTCGACGTTGATCAGCACCTCGCCACCCTCGGTCCCGGCCAGAACGCCCTTGAACCGCTTGCGCCCGTCGATCAGCTCGTGGGTCTCCAGCTTCGCCTCGTAGCCCTCGAACTCGTCGAAATCCTTCAGCCGGGTCAGGGGCCGGTCGATGCCGGGGCTGGACACTTCCAGCGTGTACTCATCGACGATCGGGTCTTCCACATCCAGCACGGCGCTGACGGCGGTGGAAATCTCGGCGCATTCATCCACCTCGATGCCGCCCTCGGGCCGCTCGGCCATAATCTGCAACGTGGCGGTCTTGCCGCCCATCAGACGCACGCGCACCAGCTCGAACCCCATGTCCTCTATGACAGGGGTGACGATCTCGGCCAGTCGCCGATCCATCGAGGTTTTCGCAATCAGATCGTTGCTCATGGGTCTTTCAAACACAAAAAAACGGGCGCGCGGCCCGTCGATCTTTCCCGGTGGAGCGCCGGGTGTGGACCCCAGCGCGCCGCTGTTGAAAGGGCATATACGTCGTGATGGATGAGTCTGCAAGGGCTAAAGCCGGGACATACAGAAACTGCCTCCGGTATGCTCTCGATCAGGACCTTATCGCCCCGCCACCATCCGGTCCATGATCTTCACCAGCTCGGCGCTGATACCCGGCTCGGACAAGGCGTGCCCCGCCACGGGAATGATCCGCAGATCGGCTTTCGGCCACAGCCCCGCCAGCCGATGCGCCGCCTCGGGCGGGCAGATCATGTCGTACCGCCCCTGCACGATCACGCCGGGCGTCTCCGCCAGCTTGTCCATGTTGTCATAGATATAGCCGTCCTGCCCCAGGAAGCCGCCATGCCGGAAATAATGGTTCTCCAGCCGCGCGAACGCGCGGGCATAATCCGCCGGGCTGTCGCCGCTGTGACCGTTGGAATTGACCGTCGCCAGCGCATTCTCCCACGCGCTCCACGCCTTGGCGAACCGCACCTCCTCGGCCCGGTCGCCGGAAAACAACCGCTTGTTGTAGGCCCCGATCATGTCGTCTTGCTCGTCCTCGGGGATCAGCGCTCTGAACTTTGCCCAAGTCTCGGGCCAGAACCGCCCGGCACCGCCGCCATAGAACCAGTCCAGCTCCCGCTGCGTCATGGTAAAGACGCCGCGCAACACCAGATGCGCCACCGCCTCCGGATGGCTCTGACCATAGATCAGCGCCAGCGTCGCGCCCCAGCTTCCGCCAAAGACGATCCAGGTGTCGATGCCCAGCGCATCCCGAATTCGCTCGATATCCGCCACAAGGTGCCAGGTCGTGTTGTTCTCGACGCTCGCATGGGGCTTCGACCGGCCACAGCCGCGCTGGTCGAACAGCACGATCCGGTAATGGTTCGGATCGAAATACCGCCGCATCGCCGGGCTGCATCCGCCACCGGGCCCGCCATGCAGCACGACAACCGGCGTGCCCTCGGGGTTGCCCGATTGCTCGACATAGATCGTATGCCCGTCGCCCACGTCCATCATCCGCCGGTCGAACGGCTCGATCGACGGATAGAGGAACTGCGCTGCGCTCTTTTGGCTCGAAAACTTGTCCATGAATGCCCTATATAGACCGTCTGAGACATTGAGCACATGGAACGCGGAATGCAACCCAACTCGACCACGATCGACACCGAAGAAGTCGCCAAGTTCGAGGCGATGGCCGCCGAATGGTGGGATCCGAACGGCAAGTTCAAGCCGCTGCACATGCTCAATCCCTGTCGCTTGGATTACATCACGTCGCAGATCGCCGCCGAATTCGACAGCGACCTGAAAACGTCGAAACCCTTCACTGGCCTGCGGCTTCTGGATATCGGCTGCGGCGGCGGTCTGCTTGCCGAACCGATGGCCCGGCTTGGCGCGACGGTCGTCGGCGCCGACGCCGCAGCGGGCAACATCCCCGTGGCACAGGTCCACGCCGCACAATCCGGCCTCGACATCGACTACCGCAACACCACCGCCGAGGCGCTCGCCGCGGCGGGCGAACAGTTCGACATCGTCCTGAACATGGAAGTGGTCGAGCATGTGGCCGATCCCGCCACCTATCTCACCGCCTGCCAGCGCCTGCTCAAACCGGGCGGCCTCCATGTCTGCTCCACCCTCAACCGCACCGCCAAGAGCTTTGCTGCCGCCATTGTCGGGGCGGAGTTCATCATGCGCTGGCTGCCGAAAGGCACCCATGACTGGACCAAGTTCATTACCCCGGAAGAGCTGTACGGTCTTCTGCGCGACGCAGGCCTCGACCCGGTCGACCGCAAGGGGTTTGTCTTCAACCCGCTCAGTTGGTCCTGGGCCCTGTCGGATCGCGACCTGGCCGTGAACTACGTCACGACCAGCCTGAAACCCCAAGGGTAGTAACTAACTTTCGTCCGACAGCTTCGCCCGCATTTCGCGCAGCACGGGGAGGGTGGCACGCACGTTGCCCTCGCCCAGCTCGCTCACCACCTCGGTGATCAACGGCATGATGGCCGAAATCGCCGCGTCCCGCGCTCGCGTACCAGCGGGACTTATCGACACCATCTTGCGCCGCGCATCGTCCCAGTCGGGCCGGATATGCACATACCCGGCCCATTCCAGCTTGCTCAGCGTGTTGGTCATCGCCCCGCGCGTGACGTGAAAGCTCTTGGCCAGCTGCGCCGGGCTCCGCTCGTCATTGGCCCGCGCCAGGTGGTTCAGAACCGAGAAATGAGAGATCTCCATGCCTTTCGGCAGCACCCGGCTCAGCCGGCTCCGGATCAGCTGCTCGTTCGCCAGAACCTCGCTGAACAGCGAAACGGCAATCGAATGCAGCGTGTTATCCGTGGTTACGACCAAGTGATATCGACCTCACTGTTTACCGCCGGTATCCGCGCCCGTGCCTGGGTCACCTCGTCCCGGTTCACATCCACGAATACCACACCCGGCTCGGTTCCGGCATCTGCCAATACGTCACCCCATGGCCCCACGGCCAGCGAATGCCCATAAGTGCGGCGTTCCTTGCCGCGCGTGGCCGAATGTTGGCCGGTCTGTGCCGGGGCCAGAACGTAGCACCCGGTCTCGATGGCTCGTGCTCTTAGCAACGTCTCCCAATGCGCCTCGCCCGTCGGCACGGCAAAGGCCGACGGAACCGTCAGAATCTCCGCGCCCGCTTGCGCCAACCGCCGGTACAGCTTTGGAAACCGCAGGTCATAGCACACGGTCAGGCCAACCGTGCCGAACGGCGTCTCCGCCGTCACACCCCGGTCGCCCGGGCGATAGCCGGCCGATTCCCGGTACTGTTCGGTCTCGGAAACTTTCACGTCGAACATGTGAATCTTGTCATACCACGCCGCGATCCCGCCCTTGGGGTCGATCAGAAAAGACCGGTTGGCAAAGCGCCCATCGGCGTCATCCGTCTTGACCGCAATCGACCCGATCAGCAGCCAGATCCCCAACCGTTCCGCCTGCTCCCGAAGGCTCGCGAGCGTCGGATCGTCCTCCTGATGGCGCAGAACTTCCTTCTGCCGCGTCCGGCTCGCCGACAGGCAATTCGTCACTTCCGGCGTCAGCACGAACCCCGCGCCCCCGGCCGCCGCCTCGTCGATCAAGCCTTGCGTGACCGGCAGGTTCTCGTCCGGGCTATCGGACGAATTCAGCTGGATCAGAGCCGTTTTCATGCCTTCAGCAACGCATCCAGCTTGCCGGCCCGTTCCATCGCGTAAAGTTCGTCACAGCCACCGACATGCACGTCCCCGACGAAAATCTGCGGCACCGTCCGCCCACCTTTCGCGCGCTGCGTCATCTCGGCCCGTTTCTCGGGCTCACGGCCAACATCGATTTCGGTGAAGTCCACGCCCTTCTGCGACAACAGCCGCTTGGCCGCGTGGCAAAAACCGCAAAGCTGCGAGGTGTAGATTTCAACGGGTCTCATGACAGGGTCCAATCCTTTCCGTGGTTGGCCCCTACTTAAGCATCCTTGACCACGCGCGCCAGTGTCAGTGTCCTGACCTCCGCCGCGCCCCCCGCCAGCAAGGCACCCGCGCAGGCCGCCATTGTCGCGCCCGATGTCATTACGTCATCGACCAGAATCACCGCGCGCCCCTGTATCCTCACGCGCCGCCCCTGCCGCACGCCTATGGCCGCATCCAGCGTCGCGAACCGCGCCTCCATGCCCCATCCCATCCAAGGACGGCGTGCGCTTCACCCGCTCCAGCACGTCGGGGCACCACGCCGCGTTCACCTCTTTCGTCACCGCCTGCGCCAGCAGGGCCGACTGGTTGAACCGCCGCTTCAATAGCCGCGTCCAGTGCAGCGGCACCGGCACGAACAGGCAGTTCGGCACCAGCAGCGGTCCCGCCGCCCGCTTCATCCACGTCGCCGCCAGCGGCACCACGTCATGCCTGTCACCGTGTTTCAACGCCAGCACCAGCTTGCGCGCGTTGTCCTTGTAGATCAGCGCCGCCCGCCCCTTCTGCCAGGGCCGCGCCACCCGCAGGCAGTCGTCACACCGCGCGTCCCCAACCGCCTCCTCGCCGGGCAGGGGGCAGCCACACAGGTCGCAGACCAGCCCCGACACCACCGGCGTATCGCGCCAGCACGGCCCGCACAGGCCGAACTCGCTATCCACCAGCCCGCCACACAATGTGCAGCGCGGCGGATAGACCACGCGAAGCGCCGTTTGAATTGCCTCGAAAGCCACTCTATTTAGCCACCATGACCAGAACCCTCACCGATCGCCGCGCGCTTCAGCGCAACCGCCAACGGGCCAGCCGCACCCCCGCGCTGTTCCTGCACGAGACCGCGATCGACGAGGTCAAGGATCGGCTCAGTTTCGTTAACAAATCCTTTACGGATACGAGCATCGTCACCGGACTGCCCGACCCGTGGAAGGCCGCGTTCCCCGACGCACAGATCATCGAAGATGCCGAAACCCTCGCATTAGAGCCTGAATCGCGCGACCTGATCCTGCACGCCATGTCCCTGCACTGGGCCGACGACCCGGTGGGCCAATTGATCCAGTGCCGCCGCGCCTTGCGCCCCGATGGCCTGTTCATCGCCGTCTTCTTCGGCGGCCAGACCCTGCACCAGTTGCGCGCCGTCCTCGCCCAGGCCGAATCCGACCTGCGCGGCGGCCTTTCCCCCCGGGTCCTGCCCATGGGCGATATCCGCGATCTCGGCGCACTCCTGCAACGCGCCAGCTTTGCCCTGCCCGTGGCCGACACCCTGCCGCTCGAGGCCAGCTACGAAAGCCTCATTGCCCTGATGCACGACCTGCGCGCCATGGGCGAGGCCAACGCGCTCGACGCCCGGCCGCGCAATTTCTCCCGGCGCGACGTCCTCCTGCGCGCCGCCGACCTCTACGCCGAAACCTTCGGCACCCCCGACGGCCGCATCCCCGCCACGTTCGAACTGATCACCCTCACCGGCTGGGCCCCGTCCGAAGATCAGCCGCAACCCCTGCGACCCGGCAGCGCGACAACACGTCTCGCCGACGCGCTTGGCACCTCCGAGACCCCGCTCAAAGATTGACGACCGACCGCAATCCTTTATGTGTCCGTGATCCGGTCCGACCAGAAAAGACGCCCGCCCATGTTTGACGCCGCCAAGAACAAGACCTGTCCCGTCCATGCCCCGTCCGACCATCCGGCCATTCCGGAACCCAAGACGGGCGTTCTCATCGCCAACCTCGGCACGCCCGACGATTACGGCTACTGGTCCATGCGGCGCTACCTGAACGAGTTCCTGTCGGATCGCCGCGTGATCGACTATTCGCCCTGGCTCTGGCAGCCGCTTCTGCAACTGGTGATCCTGTCGAAGCGTCCGTTCACCAGCGGCGAGGCCTACAAATCCATCTGGAACGAGGACAAGGGCGAAAGCCCCCTGATGACCATCACCCGCGACCAGACGACGAAACTGTCTGAAGCCCTGAAAGCGCGCTATGGCGACAACGTCATGGTCGATTTCTGCATGCGCTACGGCAACCCGTCGACCAAGTCCAAGGTCCGCGCGCTGGTCGAGGCCGGCTGCACCCGGATCCTGTTCTTCCCGCTCTATCCGCACTATGCTGGCGCCACATCCGCCACCGCGAACGATCAGTTCTTCCGCGCCCTGATGGACGAAACCTGGCAGCCCATCGCCCGCGTGGTCGAACCCTATTTCGAACATCCGCTCTATATCGAGGCTTTGGCCCAATCGGTCGAAAAGGCCTATGCAGAGACTGAAACCAAGCCCGAAATCCTCGTCGTCTCGTACCACGGGATGCCGCAGCGTTATCTGAAACAGGGCGATCCGTACCACTGCCAGTGCCAGAAAACGACGCGGCTGTTAAAGGAACGGCTTGGCTGGGACGACACCCAGATCACCACGACCTTCCAGTCAGTTTTCGGCCCCGAGGAATGGCTGCGCCCCTACACGGTCGAACACGTCGCCAAGCTGGCCGAGGACGGCAAGAAGAACATCGCCGTTATCGCCCCTGCCTTTTCCGCCGACTGCATCGAGACGCTCGAAGAGATCAACGAAGAGATCAAGGAAAGCTTCGAGGAGGCCGGCGGCGAGGAGTTCCTCTACATTCCCTGCCTCAACGACAACGACGCGCACATCAAGGCGCTGAGCACGGTGATCGAGGACAACCTCAAGGGCTGGCTGGATTAGAGCTGCGCGATTGCCAGACCGCGGGATGGCGACCTGACGTGTGTTCAGGGCAGTTTATGGCGGCCACATCCGCAAGACCTCAAACCGACGCGCCAACCTGACCCAATCGCCAGCCCGGGGGGCGGTCTGGCGATCGCGCGGCGGCCTGCGGCCTTGATTCCGCGCGGGCTCACGCGAGACCCGTCCACAAAAAAGCAGCGCCGAAACGCTGCCCTTCTTCGTCTCTATTCCAGCGCAAAACGCCTCAGATCACCAGCACCTGCGTGCCAACCTTGGCACGGGCGAACAACTGCGCAATATGCTCGTTGTAAAGCCCGATACACCCGTTCGAGGACCGCCTTCCGATCTTGCGCGTGTCATGCGTGCCGTGGATCCGGTAATAGGTCCACCCCAGATACAGCGCATGGGTCCCCAACGGGTTGTCCGGCCCCGGCGGCACGTAGGACGGCCAGTTCGGGTTCCGCTTCAGCATCGACGGCGTCGGACGCCAGTCGGGCCCCTCCACCTTGCGCACCACGCGGGTGCGCCCGCGCCGCGTCAACTCCTCGGACATCGGGATGCTTGACGGGAACAGGAATTTCGTCTGCCCGTCCTCGTCCCAGAAATGCAGCGCGCGGGACGAGATATCGACCAGGATCGCCCCATTCCTCAGGCTGCTGAAATGCGGCCGCCAGTCCGCGGCGCGAAAGCTCGAGATGTTGCGCTGCACCGACTGAGTGATCTTGGTTTCCATCTCGGTGGTGGTCGGACCTGTCTGCGCCAGCGCGGGCGCGCCAAATGCTGCGGCCGTTCCGGCCAGAAAAGCACGGCGGCTGAACGAGGTTTTGGGATCAAGGGACATGTTTGCCTCCCGACTGTCTGCTTGTATATTGTTTTCAGCTTATGGCGCGAATGCCTCAGTCGCAAATCAAACCGGCAACATTCGCCCACCTGAGGCGGATGTGGGTTTGAAACGCCACGCAAGCCACGCTAAGAGGCGAGTCGAACGAACTTCTGGGTGGTAAACACTGATGACGCGTATATTTGGCCTGCTGGTTTCCGCACTTGTGTTCTTGTCGGCCTGTGCTCCGCCGCCGCCCGAGTCCGGTGCCGTCGGCCCGAACGGCGAACCGCTGCCCCAGGTTTACCGCATCCGCCCGGGCCAGACCGCCGAGATCCAGTACCGGATGCTCGATGCCGTCAACGCCCTGCGCCAGGCCGCCGGGCGCCCTGCCGTTCAACTGAACGCGCAACTCAACGCCGCCGCCGCCACCCATTCGCGCGATATGTCGGTCCAGAACCGCCCTTGGCATTTCGGCTCCGACGGCTCCTCGCCGATCGATCGTGTCCGCCGCGTCGGCTACACCGGGCAGCTGGTGGGCGAGAACATCTCGGAAACCTACGAAACCGAGCTCGAGACCCTGACCGCCTGGATGGACGAACCCGCGACAAAGCAGGTCATCATGGCGCCCGAAGCCCGCGAAATGGGGTTCTCATGGGAACAGGAGCGCAATGGCAAGATCTGGTGGACACTGGTGATGGGCCGCTAGGCCCACCGCTCAAGGCAGGATGCGGATCGGGGTGCCTGTGCGCACCATCGCATAGATCTTTTCCATTTCCTTGTTCCGGACGGAAATGCACCCGGCGGTCCAATCGCGTCCCAACCGGCGTTTGCGGATCCAGCCCAGGTCATTGGGCTCGCCATGAATAAAGATATCCCCACCCGGCTTTTTGCCATGCGCCTTGGCAAAGGCACGGTCCGCCTCGTTGGGGTACGAGATCCCCAGCGACAGGTGGAAAGAGCTGTTCGGATTGCGCCGGTCGATGAAATAATCGCCCTCCGGCGTCTTGCCATCGCCCTCGAACTGCTTGTGGCCTGCTGTCGTAAAGCCCAGGTCGACGTCATACGCTTTCAGCACCTTGTTGTGGTGGAAAAGATACATCCGCCGCCGGCTCTTGCTGATCAGGACCTGCGTCACCTCCGGCCCGTCATACGATTTGAATTTGGATCCGCAGGCCGCCAGAAACGCGCTGGCGACCGACAAAAGTAGGAAATTCCTGCGATTCATTGCTCGATAAACCTGTTGCCTGTCCCTGACCGCGTTTTACAGCGTCAACCCCGCCGCGTCATTTCAAATTTACGCCGGTCAGCTTATTTTGCGGCGAATTGCTGCAACAAGCTCAACATGGACTGACCATCGGAACTGGTCCACCGGGCGGACCCACTCCACCACATAGCCTGCGTCGGTCAGGATCTTCGCATCGCGGGCGAACGTCACCGGATTACAGGACACATAGGCGATTACGGGCACCTGCGCCGCGGCCAACTCGCGGCACTGCGCCTCGGCTCCGGCCCGCGGCGGGTCGATCACGACGCCGCCAAAGTGCTTCAGATCTTCGGCCAGGATGGGCTGACGGAAAAGGTCCCGCGCCTCGACCGTGACCTGCTTCAGTCGTTCACTGTGCCGCCACCCTTCATCCAGCGACCGTGTCATCATCGCGCTGCCTTCCACTGCGTGCACCGCCCGCTCCCGCGCCAGTGGAAGAGCAAAGGTGCCACATCCGGCGAACAGGTCAATAACTGGCTCTACTCCTGCCAAAATCGCCGCAACCTCGTCCTGCAACAGCCGCTCGGAGTCCTTGGTGGCCTGCAGGAACGCGCCCGGCGGCGGCGTTACGGCGATCCCGTCGAAGTCCTGTATCGGCGGTCGCCGGGTGACCACGGTTTCATCGTCCCAGGCCAGCCTTGCGAGGTCCTGGGCCTCGGCCAGTTGCGCCAGTGCGATCCGCAGCGGGCCATCCAGTGGCTTGCCGCCCTCCACGCGCACGTCCAGCCCCGCCTCGGACAGCGTGACCGCCACGCTCAACTCGCCTTTCCGGCTGGTGCCGATCCGGGCCAGCTCCTGCGCCACTCGGGCGCCCTCCAGCAATTCAGGCGCCAACACGTGGCACTCGCTCAGTTCCACGATCAGGTCCGATCCCTTGGCGTGAAACCCTGCCGTCGCACCCTTCTTGGTGCGCCGCGCCGAAAACCCGGCCCTGCGCCGCGCATTTGCAGGGGAAACCGCGATCTCACGCATCTCGGTCTCGATCCCCTGTGCTGCCAGCGCCTCGCGCACGATCCCGGTCTTCCACTCGGCCAGGAACGCGTCATCGGCGTGCTGCAATTGGCAACCGCCGCACGATTTGTAGTGCCGGCACGGTGCCTTCACCCGCATCCCGCACGGCTCCACGATCTTCACATCGCGCAGCACATTGCCCTCGAATGTGCCGGTCACCCGCTCGCCCGGCAGCGCGCCGGGCACATAGACCGGCCCCTCGGCAATCCCGTCGCCAAGATGCCCCAACCGTTCGATCACGAATTCGGCCATCCCTACTCCGCCGCCTCGTCCTCGTCCGCATTGATGAACCCGCCCGACTGGCGGCTCCAGAACCGGGCGTAAAGCCCGCCTTGCGCCAGCAGTTCGGCATGGCCGCCTTCTTCGACAATTCGACCCTGATCCAGCACGATAATGCGATCCATCTGCGCGATCGTCGACAGGCGGTGGGCAATCGCGATCACGGTCTTGCCCTCCATCATGCCATAGAGCGTCTCCTGTATTGCCGCCTCCACCTCGCTGTCCAGCGCACTGGTCGCCTCGTCCAACAGCAGGATCGGCGCGTCCTTCAGGATCACCCGCGCGAGCGTGATCCGCTGCCGTTGCCCGCCCGACAGCTTCACCCCGCGCTCGCCCACATGGGCGTCATAGCCCCTGCGCCCCTGCGGATCCTGCAGGTCGAGGATGAACTCATGCGCCTCGGCCTTCTTCGCCGCCTCCAGCATCTGCGCCTCGCTCGCCTCGGGCTTACCATACAGGATATTGTCCCGCACCGAGCGATGCAGCAGTGAACTGTCCTGCTGCACCATCCCGATCCGGTCGCGCAGACTGTCCTGCGTCACCTCGCGGATGTCCTGCCCGTCGATCAGGATCTGGCCCTTCTCGGCATCGTAAAACCGCAAAAGCAGCTTGACGAGGGTCGATTTCCCGGCCCCCGACCGACCCACGAGCCCGATCTTCTCGCCCGGCTGAATGCTCAGCGAAACCCGGTCGAGCCCGCCACTCGCGCGCCCGAAATGGTGTGACAGCTCCCGCAGCTCGATTCGGCCGTCCCGCATGTCCAGCGGCCTGGCATCCTTGGCGTCCACCAGCGAGATTGGCTGGGCAATCGTCTCCATCCCTTCGGCCACCACCCCCAGCTGCCGGAAAAACGAGGTCAGTGCCCACATGATCCACCCGGTCATCGCGTTCAGCCGCAGGGTCAGCGCAGTCGCCGCGGCCACCACGCCGACACTCGCCTGCCCCTGCATCCACAACCAGAACGCCCAGCCGACGACCGCCACGATCAAAAGACCGTTCAACAGCGTCAGAACCACGTCCATCACCGTGTAGATCCGCATTTCGTTCTGAAAGGTCTGCCGCGCGTGTTCGATGGCGTCCTTGGCGTATTCCACTTCGCGCGTGTTGTGCGCGAACAGCTTCACCGAATGAATGTTGGTGTATGCATCCACCACGCGCCCCGTAACCTGGCTCCGCGCATCCGACGCCGCCTTTGACGCCGGCTGCACCCGTTTCACCGTCCAGTGCACCAGCAATCCGTACAATGCCAGCCACCCGATCAGGGGCAGCATCAGCCGCGGGTCGGAATCGCTCAACAATATCCCCGCGCCGATGATATAGGCGATCGAAAACGCGATGGCGTCGAACGCCTGGAAAACCGCCTCGCCCGCCGCGGGCGGCGTCTGCATGATCCGGTTGGCGATCCGCCCTGCGAAATCGTTCTCGAACCAGCCCACCGATTGCCGCAGTACATGCTTGTGCGCCCGCCAGCGGATCAGCGTGCCGAAATTCGGCAGGATCGTGTTGTTCAGCAACAGCACGTCGAACGCCTGAATCGCGGGCCGGATCAACAGGATGAACACCGCCACCGCGATGATCTCGGTGCCATACTGCTCCCACACCTCCATCGGGTCGCCCGCCAGGATATCGACGATCCGCCCCATGTAATAGATCAGCCAGATCTCGATCGCGGCCACGACGACCGACATGATCCCGGCCATCCAGAACACCCGGCGAAACGGCGCCATGTAAAGCCGCATGAACGGCCACAGCCGCGTCGGCGGCCTGTCCGTCTCTTCATACGACACGTACGGGTCAACGAGGTTTTCGAAAATCTTGAACATGGAGGGAACTCCGCGAAGGGAAAGACATGACAAAGGGGCGCGACGCCGCGCACGGGATCACTTCTGCGATCCGGCGCTTATGAGCGTTCAAAATCCCCGATAAACATGTCTCAACCTCCATGTGGTGCGGGCAAGATGCCGCCAAACCCGCGCAAAGTCAAATGACCCTTTCATGTCGCCAGCGCCAGCAGCGCCTGCCGGTCGAGCGTGAAGCGCGACGCGATCCAGGCCGCCTCCAGCTTTTTCAGTGCCTCGCCCAGCGCCGCGCCTTCATACCGCGGCATAAGATCCTCCGCGCCGACCGGAAAAACTGCCTCTGCGCCCAGCGCAATGTCGGCAAAGACGCCCTCGGCCAGCGGCATCTCCAGAAGGGCGGCACGCAAAACCACGATATCCCGTGCGGCCTGCATCCCGTGCCTGTACCCCAGCGTCTCGGGCGTTAGCGTGCCAATGGCCTCGTCGCGAAGAAGCTCCAGCCGCCGCGCGTCCTTCCGGCTCAGACGCAGCGCGTCTGCTGGGCCTTCTCCGCCGAGCGCCGCCAGTCGCCGCACGCTGTCAGAACCCAGACCATACACCCCTTCAAAATGCACCAGAGGCGCCAGCGCCCGGCCATCGGCCTCTGGCAAAACATGGGCCAAGACACCCGCCTGCCGCATCGCCGCAATCGAAGGCGCGGGATCGCCAGCCGCCAGCAACTTGACCATTTCCGCCCCGATCCGCTCTTTCGATAGCCCGTCGATGCCGTCCGCAAGTGCCGCACAGGCGGCCAGCCCGTCCGGATCCAAACCGCCGTTCGGGTCGCCATAGACCGCGTGAAACCGAAAGAACCGCAGGATGCGCAGGTAATCTTCCCGAATCCGCGTTTCGGCGTCGTCGATGAACCGGATGCGCCGCGCCTCGATATCGGGCAGCCCGCTCAGCGGGTCGATCACTTCGCCCTTTCGAGTTGCATACAGCGCGTTAACCGTGAAATCCCGCCGCCGCGCATCGCTTTCCACGTCATCGGCAAAGGCGACTACGGCGCGCCGCCCGTCCGTCTCCACATCCTTGCGAAACGTGGTTACCTCGAACGGCACGCCCCGGCATACCACCGTCACCGTGCCATGCTCGATGCCGGTCGGCACCGGCTTCATTCCCGCCGCTTCGGCCAGTGCGATCACGGCCTCGGGCCGCGCGTCGGTACTGACGTCGATGTCGTTCACCGTCACGCCCAACAGCGCATTGCGCACGCAACCGCCGACCATCAACGCCCGATGCCCGGCTGCCTCCAACATCCGGCACACATCCTGCGTCTCGTCCGCGTCAATCCAGTCACCCGTCAGCGTCATGCTGCAAACGTACAGCCTCCGCCATCGCGCGCAACATCCGCGCGGTCGCGCCCCAGATGTAATAAGGCCCATAGGGCGCGGCGAAATAGTGCCGCCGGGTCCCGCGCCAGCGCCGGGATTCGACCCTGAACCGGCCCAACTCCAACACATGCTCCAGCGGAACCGAGAACACCTCCTCCACTTCGCCAGCCTCTGGCACCGGCGAAAACGGCCCCGAGATCACCCCGATCACCGGCGTCACGTAGAAACTCGTCACCGTCTCGTGCGGCGGCAACGTGCCCAGCACCTCCACCATGTCCGGTGCCAGCCCGATCTCCTCGTGCGCCTCGCGCAGGGCGGCGGCCACGATATCGGCGTCGCCGTCCTCCTGCTTGCCACCGGGAAAGGCCACCTGCCCCGGATGATGCTGCAACGCCGAGGACCGCTTGGTCAGCCACAGCCTTGCCCCTCCTTCGGTCACCTCGATCGGCACAAGCACCCCGGCGGGCCGCAGCTTGCGCCCCTCCGGCAGCACCACATCCGGGTTCAGGTCATAATCCGACGACGGCGCCATGTCGCCCTGCAAGGCCACGCGCAGCGTCGCGATCAGGTCACTCGTCATCGCCGTCCTTCGTTTCAGCCTCGAACCCCAGCGTCTTGGGGTCCAGCGCGTAATGCGCCCCGCAGAACTGGCAGTCGGCGGTCACGATGCCTTCTTCGGTCGTCATCGTCGCGATGTCTTTGGCTGAATAGATCGACAGGCTGCTGCGTACCTTTTCTTCCGAACAGGTACATCCAAACCGCACCGCCTGAACGTCGAACACCCGCGGCACCTCCTCGTGGAACAGCCGCACAAGCAGGTCCGAGGACGACACCGAAGGCCCGATCAGCTCAAGATCCTCCACAGTGTCCAGCAACGTGTTCACCCGGTTCCAGTTCTCTTCGCTGTCCTCGTCCAGGATATCCGAAGCCTGCAACAACCCGTCCTCGCCGCTGCCGCCCCCCGTGGCAAAGGGCGACGCCTTGGGCATCAGTTGCAACAACACGCCACCGGCGCGCCAATGCTCGCGCCCGTCGCCTTCGGTCGACCGTCCATAGCTCAACGCGAACCGCGTCGGCAGTTGCTCCGACTGCGCGAAATACGCCTCGGCACAATCGCTCAGCCGGTCGCCCGCAATCGGCGTGATCCCCTGGTACGGCGCGGTATCCTGGCCCTGGTCCAGGATCACCGCGAAATACCCTTCGCCCAGTTGCTCGAACGGGGCCGCATCGGTAATCTGTTCGGGGTCGAAACTGGCATAGGCGCGGATCCATGCGGCCTCGCCTTCCTTTTCCGGCGCAAAGTAATCCGTGGCGATCATCCGCACCGGGCCTTGCGACTGCACCTGCAACGACAGCTTCCAGCGCAGCTTGATCGTCTGCCCGATCAGCGCCGTCATCAGCGCCATTTCCGCGATAAGCGCCTCGACCGGCGCGGGATAGTCATGCTGCTTCAACACACCATCCAGCACACCGTCCAGCCGCACCACGCGACCGCGGATGTCGGACTGGTCCAATTGAAATGGCAGGACGGTATCGTCCCAGGCGATCTTCTGGCCGAGTGTCATCGCATATCCTTTGGGGGGTTTTCTTGAGCGCCCGATCTTGGCATATCGCGACTATATATGCGCAACAAGGCATACTCCAAGGGGGGCCGCGCCATGCGACGCTTCGGCAAGCCGCCACGGCCAGATATCCGCTACACCCCGCGCCCCGGCGCCTATGCCATCCTGCCGCGCAACGGAAAACTCCTGCTGACCTGGCAGGAAGAGCCCAAGCCCGAGATGCAATTGCCCGGCGGCGGCATCGACCCCGGCGAATCGCCCCTGCAGGCCCTGCACCGCGAAGTGTTCGAGGAAACCGGCTGGCGCATTGCCGCACCCCGGCGGCTGGGGTCGTTCCGCCGCTTCGTCTACATGCCGGAATACGATCTCTGGGCCGACAAGATTTGCATCATCTACCACGCCCGCCCCGTCCGGCCGCTCTCCGCACCGTCCGAGCCGGGCCATACCGCCTTTTTCGCCGATCCCGAAACCGCCGCGCGTCACGTCGGCAATCCGGGCGACAGGCATTTCGTCAGGGCGCTTTACCGACTGGCTTGAACTCCAGCAACGCCACCGACACGTCATCGTCGAAATCGTCCCGCCCGGCATACTCCGCCAGCTTCCAGATCACCGACTCCAGAAACGCCATGCCTTCGGTCTGCCGCAGCTCCTGTAGAATGCGCCGCACACCGTCCTCGCCCAACAGCGTGCCCGTACCATCCGCGCATTCGTCCACCCCGTCGGAATGCAGGAACAACCGATCACCGGGATAAAGCTGCACGTCGAACCGTTCATAGGTTGCGCCATCGATCAGGCCTACGGGCAATCCCCCGGGGCCTTCGATCTCGACGCGCCCATCAGCGCGCTGGATGGCCGGGCTAGGATGCCCCGCCTGTGCCATGGTCACGCGCCCGGTCGCCAGATCCGCATCGGCCAGCAACATCGTAAAATACAACTCAGTCTCTATTTCACTCAGAAACATCTGGTTCAGGTCCGCCAGCACCTCGTCGGGCGGCCGAGGCAGGAACCCGTCCGGACCATGCGCCAGCGCCACGTTCTGCTCTGGCGAAGTGGCCGACAGATACCCCGCCAGCCGTGCGGTCATCAGCGCCGAACTCACGCCATGCCCCGACACGTCGATCGCATACAGACCGATCCGCGTCTCGCTGACCGGAAAGACCCCTACAAGGTCGCCGCCCACATGCGCCGCAGAGCGCAACAGCAACGACACCTGCGCCGGGCCAAACTCGCGGTAGCGTTCGGAAATCAGGGACTGTTGCAGCTTCTTCGCCTCGATCAGGTCACTGTCCAGCGAATCGTAAAGCCCCTGCAATTCCGCCAGTGTTTCGCGCACCAGCCGGTTCGTCTCGCTCAGCTCCCGCTGCATCCGCACGATCCGGTCCCCCGCCGCGATCCGCGCCCGCAGTTCGCCGGGATTGATCGGCTTGGTCAGGAAATCGTCCGCGCCGGCATCTAGGCCCAGCGCCACCTCCTCCTTCTCGCTTTTCGAGGTCACCAGGATGAAATACCCGTAATCCTCACGCGGCAGCGCCCGGAACGCGCGGCACAACTCCAGCCCGTTCATCCCCGGCATCATCCAGTCACTGATCACAAGGTCCGGCGGCGCCGCCTCGCAAATCGTCAGGGCCTCGGTCCCCGACCCCGCCTCGACCACGTCCAGCCCCAGCCGCGACAGGGCCGCGTTGATGATGCGCCGCTGCAACCGGCTGTCATCGACAACCAGCACACGGCGTATGCTCATCTGATCGGGCGGCGGATCTATCGCCTTGCTGGGCTGGGCCGACACGGTCTTGCCTATGTGTTTTCGCCCATATGCAACCACGCGCCTCTTAATGCCTTGTGAAGCCTAAAATGCCGTCTAATTCGCCCCCATCCTTCACCCACCCTTAATCCCGCCACGCCTAGCGTCCGGGACAAAGGAGGATGCCATGATCGATTGGAACCGCGTCACACAGCTGCGCGACGAAATCGGGGCCGAGGATTTCGACGAGGTGGTCGAGATCTTCCTTGAGGAGGTCGAGGAAGAGATCGCCGAGCTTCGCGCCAATCCCGCGCCCGAAACGCTCGAGGCCAAGCTGCATTTCCTCAAGGGCAGCGCCCTCAACCTCGGCTTCGACGATTTTTCCAGGCTCTGCAAGGATGGCGAGCTCACGGCCGCGCGCGGCGACGCCACAGATATCGACCTTGCCCATATCGTCGAGACCTACACCTCGTCCAAGACCGAGTTCCTGGGCGAACTGCCCCGCCTCACCTCAGATTAGGAATTCCGCAAGGATCTGGTCATTGGTGATGTCGCGGTGCTCGAACCCGCCGGCGGTCATCTCTGCCTCGATCCGCTCGAAATTGGCGGCATCGCTCGTCTCGATCCCGATCAGGACCGAGCCGAAGTTGCGCGCCGATTTCTTCAGGTACTCAAACCGCGCGATATCGTCCTCCGGCCCCAGGATCGTCAGGAAATCCTTCAGCGCTCCGGGCCGCTGCGGCATCCGCAGCACGAAGTATTTCTTCAGCCCGGCGAACCGCTGCGCCCGTTCCTTTACCTCCGGAAGGCGTTCGAAATCGAAATTCCCACCCGAGGTCACGCACACGATCGTCTCGCCTGGGATCACATCCAGGTCCTTCAACGCATCCACCGCCAACGCGCCTGCCGGTTCCAGAACCATGCCTTCGATGTTCAACATCTCCAGCATGGTCGTGCAGACCCGATCCTCGGCGACGGCAATCACGTTGGCCGGATCCACATCGCGCAACCGTTCAAACGTCCGCGCCCCGATCTGCGCCACCGCCGCCCCGTCGGCAAAGGTGTTCACGGATTTCAGCCGCACAGGCTCCCCGGCTTCCACCGCGGCCGCAAGACAAGCACCGCCCACCGGCTCCACGAACACCATGTTCGCCTCCGGCCCGAAGTAACTGCGCACGCCCGACGACAATCCTCCGCCACCTACCGGCAAAACGATCCGGTCAGGCACCGCGCCCAATTGCGCCTCGATCTCCACCGCGACCGAGGCCTGCCCCTCGATCACGTCCTCATCGTCGAACGGCGACAGGAAATGCCCGCCGACCTCGGTGCAATACCCCTGCGCCTGCGCCAGCGTATCGTCGAAATAGTCTCCAACCATGCGGATCGTCACCGCGTCACCGCCAAACTTGCGCGTCTGCCCAATCTTCTGCTGTGGCGTCGTCACCGGCATGAAGATCACGCCCTTCACCCCGAAATGCCGGCACATGAAGGCCACGCCCTGCGCATGGTTCCCGGCACTGGCACAAACGAACACCGGCGCATCCTCGCCCGCCGCCATCACCTTGCGCATGGCATTGAACGCCCCGCGCAGCTTGTAGCTGCGCACCGGGCTCAGATCCTCGCGCTTCAGGTACACCTCGGCGCCGTACTTGTCCGACAGGTGCGCATTGCGCTGCAACGGCGTCGGCTCGAAGACGTGCCGCATTTCGGCCTCGGCGGCCCGGGCCCTGGTTCTGAAATCGCTCATGCCTCGTCCTTCGCCCATCGCGGCCCGCGTGGCAAGCCTCCGCCGCCTTGCCCCGCCTGTGAAAACCCGGTAATCGCCCCTGCAACATCATGCAAAGGGGTACCAAGATGTCCGCGCCCAAGAAAGTCGTGCTGGCCTATTCCGGCGGCCTCGATACGTCGATCATCCTCAAGTGGCTGCAAACGGAATATGGCTGCGAGGTCCTGACCTTCACCGCCGATCTCGGCCAGGGCGAGGAGCTCGATCCGGCCCGCAAGAAGGCCGAGCTTCTGGGTATCGACCCCTCGAATATCTACATCGAGGATATCCGCGAGGAATTCGTCCGCGATTTCGTCTTCCCGATGTTCCGCGCCAACGCCCTCTACGAAGGCCAGTATCTGCTCGGCACCTCCATCGCGCGCCCGCTGATTTCCAAGCGCCTTGTCGAGATCGCGGCCGAGACCGGCGCCGATGCCGTCGCCCACGGCGCCACCGGCAAGGGCAATGACCAAGTCCGGTTCGAGCTGGCCGCCTACGCGCTCAACCCCGATATCAAGGTCATCGCCCCCTGGCGGGAATGGGATCTGACATCGCGCACCCGCCTTCTGGAATTCGCCGAGAAGAACCAGATCCCCATCGCCAAGGACAAGCGCGGTGAGGCCCCGTTCAGCGTCGACGCCAACCTCCTGCACACCTCTTCCGAGGGCAAGGTGCTGGAAGATCCCGCCGAGACCGCACCCGATTACGTCTACCAGCGTACGACCAATCCCGAAGATGCGCC
Source organism: Roseovarius sp. MMSF_3350 (assembly GCF_030733425.1). Lineage (GTDB taxonomy): Bacteria > Pseudomonadota > Alphaproteobacteria > Rhodobacterales > Rhodobacteraceae > Roseovarius. Next base: position 60,374 of record NZ_JASHIZ010000001.1, on the reverse strand, counting down.
GAACGTCCCCGAACTCGTCGAGATCGGGTTCGAAAAGGGCGACGCCGTGTCGATCAACGGCGAGGCCATGTCCCCCGCGACGATCCTGACCCGGCTCAACGATCTGGGCGGCAAACACGGCATCGGTCGACTCGACTTCGTCGAAAACCGCTTCGTCGGCATGAAATCCCGCGGCATCTACGAGACCCCCGGCGGCACCGTCCTGCTCGAGGCGCATCGCGGCATCGAACAGATCACCCTCGACAGCGGCGCGGGGCACCTCAAGGACAGCCTGATGCCCCGCTACGCCGAACTCATCTACAACGGCTTCTGGTTCTCGCCAGAGCGCGAGATGCTGCAAGCCGCCATCGACAAGAGCCAGGAACACGTCACCGGCACCGTCCGGCTGAAGCTCTACAAGGGGTCCGTCAACTGCGTCGGCCGCTGGTCAGATCACTCGCTCTATTCCGAGGCCCACGTGACCTTCGAGGAAGACGCCGGCGCTTACGACCAGAAAGACGCCGCCGGCTTCATCCAGCTGAATGCGCTGCGTCTGAAACTTCTGGCTGCCCGCAACCGCCGCCTGAAAGGTTAAGCAAGGCGGCCCAAACGGGCCGACGAACGTTCGGCCCGTTCACCACGGAGTCCTGCGAAAATGGCGCCGTCGGAATACCACTGAAATACCGACGCGATACCGACGTGCCATTATCGACCCTGATTCGCCCGTTAACCCTGCAACGGTGCCTTAACCGCTTCCCCGCGCAACGCCTCGTAATAGGGCATCGCGGCCGCCGATAAATCAGCCTTCCACCCGGTCAATTCCGGCACATCACCCTCGGCCGGCGCGAACCCGGTCGAGCCGTGCACGGCCCCGTACCAGTGGCTGGCCCAAACCCCATCATCCGCGTGCCCGCCCTTGGGCCAGTGCAACATGTCCGGCGTCCAGTCCAGCCCGATCCGTTCGCACAAGGCCCGCAAGTGGCCTTCGGGATCGCGCCGAATATCGGCGCTGTCGATCACCACCGGATCGCCGCCCAGCGCCTTGACCTGGTCGAACAACTCCGCCTGCTGACGAAACCCGATATCGTCCAGCGTGGGCTTTTCATACTTGGCCGAGAAGCTCGCCACCACCCGCGCCGGATGGCGGATCAGGAACACGTTCACCACGTCCCGGATCCAGTCGCGCGGCACGCCGTCTATCATGTGCTGCGCCATGTGCTTATGGTAAAAATGCTGCTTTCCCCGTGGGATAGGCCCCATTAGCCCGGCGATCACCTCCGCCGGTTCACTCGGTTGCGAGGCAATGATCTCGTCCCGCATCGGGTGCTCCAGACCCGTCTTCGTCAGGTAGGCCGCATAGAACGGCTCGTCGATCACGGCGCAATCCCCGCGCGCCGCGAAGGCATACATCATCGCCGTCGACAGGTTGCGCGGCCCCGACCACATCGCGATCCGCATCAGGCGCATTCCTTCGCGATCAGGTCCTTGTAAAGCCCCTGGATCCGCCGCGTCACCGGCCCGGCTTCGCCATCGCCAATGGGCCGGCCGTCGATCTCGCTCACCGGCGTCTGCGCGCCGAACGTGCCGGTCAGAAACGCCTCGTCGGCACCATAGGTATCCACCAACGAGTAATTCCGCTCGAAAACCGGCATGTCGTTTTCCCGGCATAGATCGATGACTTTCTGCCGCGTGATCCCGTTCATGCAATAGTCGCCGGTCGAGGTCCAAACGGCCCCTTTACGAACGATAAAGAAATTGCACGCATTAGTCGTGTTCACGAAACCATGCACATCCAGCATCAGGGCTTCGTCCGCTCCCGCTTTTTCCGCGGCGATGCAGGCCAGGATGCAGTTGAGCTTGGAATGGGAATTCAGCTTCGGGTCCTGCGTCATCGGCAGGCCCCGGATATGCGGCACCGTGGCCAATCGTATCGGCCGCGCGATCTTGGGTCGTGAATGCTCCATGATGATCGTGATCGTCGGCCCCTGCCGCGACAGGCTTGGGTGTTGGAAAGGTCGCGTCTTGATGCCCCGCGTCACCATCAGGCGTGCGTGCGTGTCACTCGTCATCTGGTTGGCGTTCTGCGTGTCCAGAAGGGCCTGCAACACCTCCTCGCGCGACAGGCCGATATCCAGGTCGATCGCCTTCGCCGCCTCGAACAAGCGATCAAGATGCTCATCGACAAAGGCCCACGTCCCGTCATACAGCCGCAGACCTTCCCACACCCCGTCGCCCAGCATGAAGCCGCTGTCATAGACACTGACAAGCGCTTCTGCCCTCGGCACGATCCGCCCGTTCAGCCAGATCAGGACCTCTTCGTTCCGCGCATCCTCTTCCGCCTGGTGTGTCGTCTGATGCTCTGCCATGCCCGTCGCCCTTTCGCTTTGTTACAAACCGCCGCGCGATTTGTTTCAGCACACGCTAGGAACAGGCAATTTCGGTGCCAAGGGGTAAATTCGCATCACCGGCGCGTGACCTCACGCCGAGGTGAATTGGAACGGTTGCACAACCGCGGCAGTTTGGTCGTCAGAACAGGGAGGCTGTGCCATGAAGCATCTGCGGAACATCAAGGCGACCGTGCTCGCCATATCCATCGCCATCGGCTTTGGCATTCAGACAAACGCCGCTAAAGCCGCAGAGACGGAGACGCTGACCGTGGCCGGCGGCTGCTTCTGGTGCGTCGAGGCGGATTTCGAATCCGTCCAGGGCGTCAGCGAGGTCATCTCGGGATACACTGGCGGCACCGTGGAAAACCCCACATACAAGCAGGTCGTGCGCGGCGGGACAGGTCATTACGAGGCGGTGCAGATCGAATACGATCCTTCACAAGTCAGCCGTGAAGAGCTGTTGTCGCTCTTCTTCCGCTCGGTCGACCCGACCGACGCCGGCGGCCAGTTCTGCGACCGGGGCGACAGTTATCGCACCGCGATCTTTGTCGATGGTGCGGCCGAGGAAGAGGCGGCAAAGACAGCCAAGGCCAAGGCCGCTGCCGCCCTAAGCCAAGATATCGTCACGCCGATCCTGCCCGCCTCGGATTTCTATGAAGCGGAGGAGTATCACCAGGATTACTACAAGGGGGACCGCCTGATCATCACGCGCTTCGGTCCGAAAACCCAGGCCAAGGCCTACAAGGCATATCGCGAGGCGTGTGGCCGCGACGCACGCATCCGTCAGATTTGGGGCGACGACGCACCGTTTATCGGGTCCTGACCCCAGAAGGCATGAACCTCCGCCAGCGACGGGATCGCCTCTGTCGTCCCGCGGCGTGTGACTTTCAACGCCGAGGCGCAGACGGCGCGCTCAACTGCCTGTTCGGCCGGCAGCCCGGCGTCCAATCCGGCGGCAAAATAGCCCGCGAACGTATCGCCGGCGCCTGTCGTATCGACCGCGTCGACCTTCGGTGCCGGGAAGTTTCGTTCCGACCAGCCCGCACTTTCTTCCAGTAGCACGGCCCCTGCCGCACCGCGTGTCACGACGATGGCTTCCACCCCAAGCGTTGTCATGTCCCGCCCGCTGGCCTGCATCATCTGGCCGAACTCCATCTCGTTCAGCACCAGGATATGCGTCTGTGCAAGGAACCCCTCGACCGTGTTTTCGTCGTAGGGCGCCGGTACATACATCACTCGCAATCCTCTTTTTCGAGCCTGCGCCACGGCAAATTCCTTACCGTTGGTTTCGTTCTGAAACACCAGAAGGTCACCCTCGCGCGCATCGTCCAGCGAAGCGGCAATTGCCCGGTCCGATTGCCTGTGGTTGGCGCCCGGGAAAATCACGATGACATTTTCCCCTTGGCGGTCGACATTGATGATCGCATGTCCTGTCGGGATCTCGGCATCTGCTATGTATTCGATGTCTATCCCGTATTCCGCCAGCCGTTTTTTCGCCCAAGCACCGTCGGGCCCGACGGCGCCGATATGGCGCACCCTTCCTCCGGCCCTGGCGATGGCCACCGACATATTGGCGCCCTTTCCCCCCAGCCCGGTTGCCATCGAGGTCGCCGCCAGCGTCTCGCCTGGCTGTGGCAGGTGCGGTACGTCGTACACATAGTCAATATTGATCGAACCCAGGTTGAAGATCATCCTGTCCCTCCCTCGCTACGCACTAGTTCCGCGCTTTGGTGTGGTTTTCAAGCCTTGCTTCGCTTTTGCCTTTTACCCCCCGCCCGTGATTTGTAAGCTGCCCGCCAAAGCCTATGGGGGGCAGTTTGGCATCCACGACAACAGCCGTGACGCCGATGATGGCGCAATACCTGGAACTGAAAGCCCAGTACCAGAACGCACTTCTGTTCTACCGGATGGGTGACTTCTACGAGCTGTTTTTCGACGACGCCGTTGCCGCCGCCGAGGCACTGGATATCGCGCTGACCAAGCGCGGCAAACATCTGGGCGAGGATATCGCGATGTGCGGCGTGCCCGTACATTCCTCTGAAGGCTACCTGCTGACACTCATCCGCAAGGGCTTTCGCGTCGCCGTTTGCGAACAGATGGAAGACCCCGCCGAGGCCAAGAAACGCGGCTCGAAATCCGTGGTCAAACGCGACGTGGTGCGCCTGGTGACGCCCGGAACCCTGACCGAGGAAAGCCTGCTTGAGGCACGCCGCCACAACTTCCTGACAGCCTTTGCCAAGATACGCGAAAGCTCTGCGCTGGCCTGGGTCGATATCTCGACCGGCGCGTTTCACGTCATGCCGCTGACCGGCCCGCGCCTGTCGCCCGAGCTGGCCCGTCTGGCACCCAGTGAACTGATCGTGGCCGATGGGGACGAGGCTGTCCTCCGCGACATCGCCGAGGAACATGGCATTTCGATCACCCCGCTTGGCCGCTCCGCATTCGACAGCGCGGGCGCAGAAAAGCGGCTCTGCACCTTGTTCGACGTCAACACGCTCGAGGCGTTCGGGCAATTCGAGCGCGCCGAGATTGCCGCAATGGGCGCGATTGTCGAGTACCTGGAAATCACCCAGAAGGGAAAGCTGCCGCTCCTGCAAAAGCCCTTGCGCGAGAATGAGGCGCGCGTCATGCAGATCGATGCCGCCACGCGCCGGAACCTGGAACTGACCCAGTCACTGACCGGTGGGCGGGCGGGGTCTCTGCTGTCGTGTATCGACCGCACCGTCACAGCCGGCGGCGGCCGCTTGCTCGAGCGGCGCATTTCCAGCCCCAGCCGCGTACTGTCCGTGGTTCAGGATCGGCTTGATTGCGTGGACTTCATGGTTGGGAACCCGAGGTTTGCCCAGGATCTGCGCGAAACGCTACGCAAAGTTCCCGACCTGGACCGCGCCTTGTCGCGCCTCGGGCTAGACCGGGGCGGGCCCCGCGATCTTGCTGCCATTCGTAACGGCCTCGCGCAAAGCGCAGAGGTTGCGCGGATGCTTGAGGGGCAAGACCTGCCAAAACCGCTTCGGGAGGTCTCTGCTGCGCTGACCGGCCACAATGAGCTGCTCGACCTACTCGATGAAGCCCTGATCGCCGAGCCGCCTTTGCTCGCCCGCGACGGAGGGTTCATCGCCGATGGCTACGATGCCGAGCTGGACGAGGCGCGCAAACTGCGGGACGAAGGGCGCGGCGTCATCGCCGGAATGCAGGCAGACTATGCAAAGATGACGGGCATCCAGAGCCTGAAGGTCAAGCACAACAACGTGCTGGGCTATTTCGTCGAAGTCACCGCAACCCATGCCGACAGGATGCTGTCTGAACCGCTCAACGAAACTTTCAAGCATCGCCAGACCACCGCCAACCAGGTGCGGTTCACTACCGTGCCACTAAGCGAGATGGAAACGCGTATACTCAATGCCGGCGGTCGCGCGCTCGAGATTGAAAAGCGGCTCTACGATAGCCTCAAAGGCGCTATTCTGGCAAAATCCGGAGAGGTATCACTGGCCGCGCGGTCTCTTGCGGAGTTTGACCTCGCAGCTGGTCTTGCCGATCTCGCCCGATCGGAAAATTGGTGCCGACCCCGGATCGACGAAAGCCGCGCACTCGACATCGAGGCAGGCCGCCACCCGGTGGTCGAGGCGGCCCTTCGGTCTCAGGGCGGTGCGCCCTTTATCGCGAATGACTGTGCGCTGGGAGACATCAGCGATATCTGGCTGCTGACCGGGCCGAACATGGCGGGCAAGTCGACCTTTTTGCGCCAGAACGCGCTTGTCGCGGTTCTTGCCCAGATGGGCAGTTATGTCCCGGCCACGCGTGCACATATCGGGCTTGTCAGCCAAGTGTTCAGCCGCGTGGGTGCCTCTGATGACCTAGCCCGTGGCCGCTCGACCTTCATGGTCGAAATGGTCGAAACCGCCGCGATCCTGAATCAGGCCGATGACAAGGCACTGGTGATCCTGGACGAAATCGGGCGTGGCACGGCCACTTATGACGGGCTGAGCATCGCTTGGGCAACATTGGAACATCTTCATGAAACCAACCGTTGCCGCGCACTTTTCGCCACTCATTATCACGAACTCACGCGTCTTAGCGACAAGCTGGAGCGAGTCGACAATGCGACCGTCACGGTCAAGGAGCATGATGGCGACGTGATCTTCATGCACGAGGTGCGGCGCGGCGCGGCCGATCGAAGCTATGGCGTGCAGGTGGCCAAGCTGGCCGGGCTCCCGGCCGCGGTGGTCGAGCGCGCCCGCGTGGTGCTCGACGCTCTTGAAAAGGGCGAACGCGAAGGCGGAAGCAAGCGCACGGCCTTCATCGACGATCTGCCGCTATTTGCCATGACACCGCAACCGGCACCCCAGCCGAAACCGCAGGATTCGGCCGTCGACAAGCGGCTGGGTGAGATCCTGCCCGATCATCTGACACCGAAAGAGGCGCTGGATCTGATCTACGAGCTGAAGGAGCTGTCGCAGAAACCCTGAAGCTCAGCCAGTGAAGGAGGATACACCCACTTGCGCCGGACGCAGGATGCGGTCGTAGAGCATGAAACCCTGAGCTGAAACCTGAATGATCTCCCCCGCCTTGGTGCCGGGCACAGGCGCTTCGAACATCGCTTCATGCTGCTTGGGATCGAACTTGTCGCCGACCTGCGGATCGATCACGTGGATGCCGTGCTTGGAGAAAACGTTGACCAGCTCTCGCATGGTCAGCTCGATACCCTCGATCAGGGCCGCAGCTTCCTTTCGTTGCTCCTCGGTCACGGTCTCGACCGCGCGTTTGAGGTTGTCGAACACCGGCAGGATATCCCGGGCAAGCTTGGACCCGCCATAATTCTCGGCCTCGGTACGCTCTCTCTGGGCACGCTTGCGCGCGTTCTCGGCGTCGGCGAGGGCGCGCATGAACTTGTCCTGGAACGCATCCCGCTCTGCCCGCAAGGATTCGACCTCGTCCTCCAGGCTTTCCGGAGCGTCTTCTTCCGTCAACGCCGCCTGCTCTTCTTCTTCAGCCTGCTCGACGTCGTCCAGAAACGGCTCTTCCTTCGACTGTGCCATGCTCATCCTTTACTTTCGGTCCGCGATCAGCTTTCCGACAAGCTGCGCGGTGTAATCCACGATTGGAACAATGCGTCCATAGTTCAGGCGGGTGGGGCCAATCACACCGACCGCGCCCACGATCTTACGATCAGCGTTCATATATGGAGAGACCACCAAAGAGGAACCCGAAAGTGAGAAAAGTTTGTTCTCTGACCCGATAAAAATGCGCACACCTTCTCCCTGATCGGTCAATTCCAGGAATTCCGCGATGTCCCGCTTACGCTCAAGGTCATCGAACAGCGTCTTTATCCGGTCAAGGTCCTCCTGCTCTACCTCCGAGTTGATCAGATTCGAACGGCCCCGAACGATCAGCCGTTCGTAGCTGTCGGCCTCGCCTTCCCATACGGCCAGCCCACTTTCGACCAATTGATGCGCAAGCCCGTCAATCTCCTGGCGGCGTTTGTCGATTTCCCTGGCAATCACGGTCTGCACATCGGACAGGGTCTTGCCCTCGATCAGCGCATTCAGAAAATTCGCCGCCTCGCGCATCGAGCTTGGCGTCTGGCCCGGAGGCGGATGGAAGATACGGTTTTCGACATGCCCATCTCCGAAGACCAGCACCACCAATGCCCTATCGTGGCCCAGCGCAACGAATTCGATATGCTTGATCGGCGCTTCGTGTTTCGGGGCCAGCACCAGCGAAGCGCCTTGCGTCACTCCGGACAGCGCAGAGCCGATTCGGTCGAGCGCAAGGCTGACATCATCGGAATTGGATCCCAGCGTCGCGTCGATCTTTTCCCGGTCGTTCAACTCGAGGTCGCTGACCTCCAGCAGGCCGTCGACGAACATCCTCAGCCCTTGCTGTGTCGGCACCCGTCCCGCGGAGACATGCGGACTGTCCAGCAGACCGAGATACTCCAGATCCTGCATCACGTTCCGGATCGTGGCGGCAGAAACCTTCTCGCTCATGTCGCGTGTCAGGGTGCGCGAGCCCACCGGATCACCCGTCGCGAGATATCCTTCCACAACCCGGCGAAACACTTCCCGCGAGCGGTCGTTCATCTCTTCGAGGATCTGTCGCGCGTTTTCCATCTGCATTTCTGTCGCCCCGTGGAGTGCCATTAAAAACGGCCCGCTGAAAAGGTCAATCGGGGTTGCTATCGGGTTTCGGTCGCCTGTATCTCCATCGGGCAATAAGGGAGATAAGGCATGCGTCCTTCGGGAAGAGACTTAAGTGAAATGCGCGCGGTTTCAATCGAGACGGGCGTAACGAAACATGCCGAAGGATCCTGCATGATCCGCATCGGCGACACCCATGTTCTGTGTACCGCGACGATCGAAGATCGGGTGCCGCCTTTTATCAAGGGGTCCGGCCTCGGCTGGGTTACGGCGGAATACGGTATGCTTCCACGTTCCACAACGTCGCGAATGCGACGTGAGGCCTCTGCCGGCAAGCAAGGCGGTCGGACTGTCGAAATACAGCGCCTCATCGGCCGCAGCCTGCGTGCCGGAGTGGACCGTGTCGCCTTGGGTGAACGCCAGATCACCGTCGATTGCGATGTCATCCAAGCCGACGGCGGCACGCGCTGCGCCTCTATCACCGGTGGATGGGTCGCACTGCGCCTGGCGGTCAACAAGCTGATGAAGACCGGCGATGTGGTCAGTGACCCTCTCGCCGATCCGGTTGCCGCTGTCAGCTGTGGTATCTACGCTGGCCAGCCGGTGCTGGACCTCGACTACCCCGAAGATAGTGACGCCGGCGTTGACGGCAATTTCATCATGACCGGGACCGGTCGTCTGATCGAAGTCCAGATGAGCGCAGAAGGCGCCACCTTCAGCCGCTCCCAGATGGAAAACCTGATGGATCTGGCCGAAAAAGGCGTCGGCGAACTCGTTGCACTGCAAAAGGCGGCTGCGGATGCGTAAATTCACCGGCGATACGCTTCTGGTGGCCACCCATAACGGGGGCAAACTGCAGGAGATCGCCACGTTGCTTCAGCCGTATAACGTTAAGGTCGTGGGTGCGGCAGAGATGAAGCTGGACGAGCCCGAGGAAACCGAGACGTCGTTCATTGGCAATGCACGGATCAAGGCCCACGCCGCAGCCCGGGCAACCGGCCTTCCCGCGCTGTCCGACGATAGTGGTATTGAGATCGATGCGCTGGGTGGCGCTCCGGGCGTATATACCGCTGATTGGTCCGAAACAGAGACTGGCCGCGACTTTGTGATGGCCATGAACAAGACTTATGATCGTCTCTTGAAGACCGGTATAGAACAACCATGGACCGCACGCTTTTGCTGCACCCTTGTTTTGGCTTGGCCCGACGGGCACGACGAGGTTTTTCCAGGGACGGTCGAGGGCCGGATCGTCTGGCCCATGCGGGGTGCACAGGGCCATGGCTACGATCCGATCTTTCAGCCGAACGGCCATGACGTCACTTTCGGTGAAATGGATGGCACGGATAAGAACCGAATAAGCCACCGCGCGGATGCGTTCGCCAAACTCGTGAAGGGCTGCTTTGACTGAGGACTGGCAGGCAGGCGGTTTCGGCCTTTATGTCCACTGGCCGTTTTGCGAGGCGAAATGCCCATACTGCGACTTCAACAGCCACGTGCGAGCAGAGATTGACCAATCGCGCTGGCTGAGAGCCTACCTGCAGGAACTGGACCGGTATGCCGACCGTTGTCCGGGGCGTGTTCTGAACTCTATCTTCTTTGGCGGTGGCACGCCCAGCCTGATGCAACCCAAAGTGGTAGGCGCGATCATCGAACGTGCCTGCCGGATCTGGACGCCCGCCAACGATATCGAAATCACGCTCGAGGCCAATCCCGGCTCGGTCGAGGCAGACCGCTTTTCGCGTTTTGCGGAGGCGGGAGTGAACCGGGTCTCTCTCGGGGTGCAATCCCTGCGGGACGGCGACCTGCGCCGTCTTGGTCGAATCCACACCGTCGCGGAGGCGATCAAGGCATATGAGACCGCGCGGGCGCATTTCGCGCGAGTCAGTTTCGATCTGATCTATGCGCGGCAGGATCAGACCCTGACGGATTGGCACCAGGAACTGTCCGAAGCGCTTGCACTCGCGGTCGACCACCTCTCGCTTTATCAACTCACGATCGAGCCCGGCACCGTTTTTTCGCAAAGGCGCGCCAGGGGCGGATTGCGTGGCCTGCCGTCCGACGATCTTGCCGCAGACATGTACGAGTTGACCCAGGAACTGTGCGAAGCGGCGGGTTTCAAGTCATACGAGGTGTCAAACCATGCGCGGTCCGGGGCCGAGTCGCGCCATAATCTCGTTTACTGGCGATATGGGGATTACGTCGGGATCGGTCCCGGGGCTCATGGTCGCATCACTTTGAATGGCACACGGCATGAAACCGAAGCCTGGTTCAATCCGGAACTATGGCTATCGCGGTCAGAATCTGATAAACCATTGAAAATATTAAACGAAGTAAGTTCTGGAGAGCAAGGGGCCGAACATCTTCTGATGGGTTTGCGGATCAGCGAAGGCGTTGATTTGGATAGGCACGCGGCCCTGTGCGGCAAACCGATCCCACAAATAAAGATAGACCATTTGACCGAGCTCGGCTTGCTGAACGTCCGAGACGGGTGGATATCAGCCACTCCTGGCGGTCGGCTCCTGCTGAATCAAGTGATCGCGGAATTGCTGGAAGATTAGTTTCCGGACAGCCGCCTGCAAAGATCATCCAACTGGTCAAGGCTTTCATAGGATATGGTCATGCTTCCATTTTCCTGACCCGGCTTGTGATTCAAGGCAACTTTCATCCCGAGGTTTGCCGCCAGGTCGCCCTCCAAGGCCTTGGTATCAGCATCCTTTTGCGCGGGTGATTTCTTCTTTGGCGCACTCTCATCCGAAAAGATGTTGCCACCGCTCTTCTTCGCAAGTTTCTCGGTCTCGCGGACCGACAGACCCTTCTTGACGATCTGGGCAGCAAGCCCCGATGGGTCCTCCGCGGTGATCAACGCCCGAGCATGGCCCGCGCTTAATCTTCCGTCACGAAGATAGGTCAGAACGTCGTCGGGCAGCCCGAGCAGACGAACAAGGTTAGCAATGTAACTCCGGCTTTTGCCCAACGCTTGTGCCAGCTTCTCCTGCGTATGACCGAACCGTTCCATCAACTGGCTGTACCCGGCCGCCTCTTCCACCGGGTTCAGATCGGCCCGCTGGATATTCTCGATAATGGCGACTTCCAAGACTTCGGTGTCGTCGAACTCTCGGACAATGACCGGAATCTGATGCACCTTGGCCAACTGTGCCGCCCGCCAGCGCCGCTCACCTGCAACGATTTCATATGCGCCGCTTGTTCGTGGGCTGGGCCGGACAATCAGAGGCTGAATGATGCCTTTGGCTGAAATCGACGACGCCAGATCCTGCAATGCCGAATCATCGAAGTCTCGCCGAGGCTGTTCCGGGTTGGGCTCGATCTTCTCGATCGGAACCGTTTTGTCGGCTGCCTTGGTGGTATCCGCGGGAGCCTCCTGTGCGTCTGCAACGTCCGACATTAATGCCGACAATCCGCGCCCCAGGCCCCGCTTCGATTTCTTGTCCGACATTTCGCTCTCCCTACGCTGCCTGCCTCTTGTTATTGGTCACCAGCTCCCGTGCCAAGGCACGATATGCCTCTGCCCCTTTTGAGCCCGGGTCATACGAAAGAACCGGCACGGCATAAGACGGCGCTTCGCTGACCCTGACATTTCTCGGTATCTTCGTCTGAAACACCAGCGGCCCAAGATTGTCGCGCGCATCCTGTTCCACTTGGGACGACAGGTTATTCCTGCCATCGTACATCGTCAGGACCACGCCCTCGATGCGCAAATCCTTATTCGCGGATTGGCGCACCTCTCGAACCGTGAGCATGAGCTGCGACAGACCTTCAAGCGCGAAAAATTCCGATTGCAGTGGGACCAGAACCGAATGTGCGGCAACCATTGCGTTCACGGTCAGCAGGTTGAGCGATGGCGGGCAGTCGATAAGGATATAGTCAAACCCGAAATTGTCCATCGCGGGCTGGCGTAAGGCGTCGTGCAGAAGAAAGCTGCGCTTTTCGTTCGAGATCAGTTCCATATCTGCCGAACTAAGGTCAACCGTGGCTGGCACGATGCTCAGGTTGGCCTGGGCCGTCTCTTGTATCACCTGGTCCAACTCAATTTCTTCGAGCAATAGCTCGTAGGTGGTGAATTCGCGCTCGTTTGCCTCGATTCCCAGGCCCGTCGAAGCGTTTCCTTGCGGATCCAGGTCGACGATAAGGACTTTAAACGCTTCCTCTGCAAGCGCCGCCGCCAAGTTAATTGTCGTGGTCGTTTTTCCCACACCGCCCTTCTGGTTCGCTATAGCGATGATTTTTGTTTTGGCAGAGCGCGTGAGATCAAGCACGGCTTACTCCTGAAATGCGTAAAATGACGGATTGTGCGTTCGTTTTGCTTTTAGCAACCTCATGATCAAAACACCACTTCGATTGCGCCTCGGACAGCTCCTCCTGCCAGTTTTTCCCCTTCGGAAAGAGCATGACGCCCTGCGGTTCCAAATGCCTGTGCGACAAGGAGAAAAGTTTATTCAAATCCGCCAGTGCGCGGGCGGAAATGATGCTTGCGCCCAAAGGCGGCAAATCCTCGATTCGTTGAGAAATAACTGTCGCGTTGGTTGATGTCTCTCTCACTACGGCGCGAAGGAAAGTTGATTTGCGATGATCGGATTCAACGAGGGTGACAGAAAGCCCTTCCCGCAATTCACTCGCCAGAATCGCTACGACAAGACCTGGAAAACCTCCCCCTGAGCCGAAATCTGCCCAAGTCTTGGCCGACGCCGGTGCGAATTCCATAATCTGGGCAGAATCGACGAAATGCCGCGTCCATAAATCCTCGATCGTTGATTTTGAGACCAAATTGATCTTTGGATTCCATTTTTTAAGCGCGTTGGCATAGTGCTCCAGCTTTTCCATTGTTTCACGTGAAACATTTAGGTCGCCGAGCTTGCTCATGCTGATCTGGACCGTTTCTGCTGCCTCAGCTTTGCCAGAATGGTCGTTAGTGCCGCCGGGGTCATCCCATCGATCCGACTGGCCTGCGAAAGGTTCGTCGGACGCGCAGCATCCAGCTTGCTTTTCAATTCGTTTGACAGGCCGTTAATGCCTTCAAATTCAAAGTCCGCCGGGATGGTGTGCTTTTCGTCTTTTTTCATCAACTCGACATCGCGCTTTTGCCGCGCGATATAATTGGCGTAAAGCGCATTACGCTCGAGTTGGCGACGGATCTCCACATCAATGTCCGCGAGTGTTGGGTCCAAAGCGAGGAGATGCTCGAACTTGACATCGGGAAACGACAGCAAGTCGAAGCCATCGCGCTTCGTCCCGTCCTCGTTTACCTTGATGCCCGCCTCATTAAGCTGCTTCGGACTGTAGCTCGTCGCAATCACACGCGCTTTTCCGGCCTCCAACCTTTCGAGCTTGTCACTAAACGCAACCTTCCGGCCTTCCTTTACACACCCCAAGCTCATTCCAATAGGCGTAAGTCGTTGATCCGCGTTGTCCGCTCGCAGAGACAGCCTGAACTCGGCCCGAGACGTGAACATCCTGTAAGGCTCCGTCACACCTCGCGTCGTCAGGTCGTCAATCATAACGCCAATGTAGCTTTCCGAGCGGCTGAAGATGATCGGTTCGCGCTCGAACGCAGCGAGCGCGGCGTTCAGACCGGCAACCACACCTTGTGCGGCCGCCTCCTCGTACCCCGTCGTGCCGTTGATCTGGCCGGCAAGATACAAACCGGGGACGGTGCGAACGGCGAGCGTCATGTCGAGCGCACGGGGGTCGACATAGTCATATTCTATCGCGTAACCGGGTTGAAGAATCTCCGCCCGCTCCAGCCCCTTGATGGAATGCACGTAGTCGCGTTGTATATCCTCGGGCAAAGAAGTCGAAATTCCGTTGGGATAGATGACATCATCCGATAGGCTTTCCGGTTCCAGAAAGATCTGATGAGAGCTTTTTTCAGCAAATCTTACGATCTTGTCTTCGATCGATGGGCAGTACCGTGGACCAACGCCATCGATATGGCCCCCATACATGGCAGATCGTTCAAGATTTTTGCGAATAATCTCGTGGGTCTTGTCGTTCGTATGCGTGATCCCGCACGAGACCTGCCGTGCAAACGGTTTCTCCGACAAGAACGAGAAAAGCACGGGATCATCATCGGCGGGCTGCAGATCCAAACCACCCCAATCGATCGTCTTTCCGTTCAGCCTGGGCGGGGTACCTGTCTTGAGGCGGCCCAAGGGCAATCCGAAGCCATCAATTCTCTCCGCCAGCTTGACAGAGGGCTTGTCACCCAACCGCCCACCAGGCCGCGACACATCACCAATATGAATTACGCCACGCAGGAACGTCCCTGTCGTCAACACGACGGAGTGCGCCGTGATCTCGCTGCCGTCCGCCAACACGACCCCCGCAACGGCGTCGCCCTGAAACACAAAGTCAGCAGCCTCGCCTTCGACAACGGTCAGGTTCGGACACGTCGCGATTTCTTCTTGCATTGCCTCGCGATAGATTTTCCTGTCGGCTTGCGTGCGAGGGCCTTGCACTGCGGGACCTTTCCGACGATTCAGCAAACGGAATTGAATTCCGGCTTTGTCAGCAATGCGCCCCATCACGCCATCCAGGGCGTCAATCTCACGTACCAAGTGACCTTTGCCTAGCCCACCGATCGCAGGGTTGCAGGACATAACTCCTATTGACGCCCTCGTTAAAGTCACAAGCGCCGTCCGCGCGCCCATCCGCGCAGCGGCGTGCGCTGCGTCGGTCCCGGCATGACCGCCCCCTATTACTATGACGTCAAAATGTTTCACGTGAAACACTCCGCTATTTTCCCAAGCAAAAGCTGGCGAATATCTCGTCCAGAACGTTTTCGATATCTACCCGACCTACCAGAGAATCAAGAGCTCGCACAGCACTTCGCAGCTCTTCTGCCACAAGATCCGATGCACCATTTTCGCAGATCAACAAAGCCATGGCATTGTCCAGGTAGATGCTCCCGGCTTCCAAAGAGTGCTGGTGACGCAGGCGCGTAGCAACGCCTGCATGTGCCGTTCTGTCGGAGAAGATGTTCGTTATCTGCTGGACCAATTTGGCCACGCCATGCCCAGTTACACCGGATATGCCGTTATCTGGAAGCCCATGAAGGTCGGCCTTTCCGACAAGAACCAAATCATCATGCTGTGGCGCAAGGTCAGGTTGCTCCCCTGGCGTCACGAGAAAAATTCGAAGATCTGCTACCTCAGCCCGGGCGCGAGCTCTCGCAACGCCGATAGATTCGACGGTGTCCTCGGTTTCCCTCAACCCCGCGGTATCCAGCAAGGTCACGGGAAGGCCGTGTAAATCCATACGCACCTCGATTACGTCCCGCGTCGTGCCCGCGAGCTCCGACGTAATCGCGGCGTCACGCCCAGCCAAGGCGTTCAGCAACGTGGACTTCCCGATGTTAGGCGCCCCGATGATTGCGACTTCAAACCCTTGGCGGATTCGCTCTGCAGTTTGAACACCCGCAATTTCGACGGTCAGTTCACTACGCACATCCGACAATAGCTGCGCAACTTCCGGCGTCACATCTTCGGGAACGTCTTCATCAGCAAAATCAATCGTCGCCTCAAGAAGTGCGGCCGCCCGGATCAACTTGCCGCGCCATCGTTCCGCCCGCTCTCCCAGCTCACCGGAAAAGACGCGCTGTGCTTGGCGCCGCTGTGCTTCGGTTTCCGCGTCGATCAGGTCGGCAAGTCCTTCGACCTGGGACAGATCCAGCCGCTCGTTCTCAAGGGCCCGGCGAGTAAATTCCCCAGGCTCCGCAGGACGAAACCCATCGAGTTGTCCAAGTAGATCAAGAATTGAAGAAACGACCGCGGCCGAACCGTGGCACTGAAGTTCGACCGTCGGCTCACCCGTGAAACTGTGTCCCTCGCTGAATACCAACATCAACGCGGTGTCGATCACATCTCCGCTTGGCGAACGTACCGTGCGCAACGCGGCATTCCTAGGCGACGGAAGGTTGCCCACCAGCGTTTCGACGCCGGCAAATGCATCGGCGCCGGAAACGCGAATGATGGCGACGCCCGCTTTGCCGGGCGCCGTCGACAGGGCAAAGATCGTGTCCATTGGTCTTTTGATGAACGGTCAGGTCAGGTGTTCATGGAATCGAAGAAATCTGAATTGGTCTTGGTCTGCTTCAGTTTGCCAAGCAGGAACTCGATGGCATCGGTCGTTCCCATCGGGTTCAGGATTCGTCGCAGCACGTAGGTTTTCTGCAGATCGACCTTGTCGATCAGCAGATCCTCTTTCCGCGTACCGGACTTGAGGATGTCGATGGCCGGGAACACGCGCTTGTCGGCAATTTTCCGATCCAGAACCAATTCCGAGTTACCCGTGCCTTTGAATTCTTCAAAGATCACTTCGTCCATCCGGCTGCCGGTGTCGATCAGCGCGGTGGAGATGATTGTCAGCGAACCGCCTTCTTCGATGTTCCGCGCCGCACCGAAGAACCGCTTGGGTCGTTGTAGGGCATTGGCATCCACACCGCCCGTCAGAACCTTACCCGAGGAAGGCACGACAGTGTTATAAGCCCTACCAAGTCTTGTGATCGAATCCAGAAGAATAACAACATCTCGTTTATGCTCGACCAAGCGCTTGGCTTTCTCGATCACCATTTCGGCCACCGCTACGTGCCGCCCCGCCGGCTCATCAAAGGTCGAGCTGATGACCTCGCCCTTCACCGATCGCTGCATGTCAGTGACCTCTTCGGGCCGCTCATCGATCAGAAGGACGATCAGATAGCATTCGGGATGGTTCCGCTCGATGCTGCTGGCGATGTTCTGAAGGATGACCGTCTTACCCGTCCGCGGCGGCGCCACGATCAATGATCGCTGCCCCTTGCCGATGGGTGCCACCAGGTCGATGACGCGGGCTGACTTGTCCTTGATGGTCGGGTCGTCAATCTCCATCTGAAGCCGCTCATCGGGGTAAAGCGGTGTCAGGTTGTCGAACGCAATCTTGTGCTTGGCATTTTCAGGGTCGGCAAAGTTGATCTGCGTCACCGATGTCAGTACGAAATACCGTTCGTTTTCCTCAGGCGCCTTGATCTCACCCTCGATCGTGTCGCCGGTCCGCAGCGAGTGTTTGCGGATCGTATCGGGCGAAACGTAGATATCATCCGGCCCTGGAAGATAGTTTGCTTCCGACGACCTCAGAAAGCCGAAACCGTCTTGCAGAACCTCCAGCGTCCCGTCGCCATAAACCACCCATCCTTCGTCTGCGCGTTCCCGGAGGATCTGGAACATCATCTCCCCCTTGCGCATGGTCGAGGCATTCTCGATCTCCAGCTCTTCGGCCATCGAAAGCAAATCCTTGGCGGATTGCTTCTTGAGATCGGACAGGTTCAGACGTTCGTCAGACATGGATAGGTCCTTGCGAAATCGACGCGTGGAGCACGCGGCCGTTCAGATATTTTCATATGGAAGACGGCAGACCCGGACGGGTTCCGTTTGATGCTACCTAGGTGCAGTCGTGGCGCGAGTCAATCTCAGAACTTCACGACGACGGATACGACGATGACCACCATCAGGATCGTCGGTACCTCGTTCATCATGCGGTACTGTCGACCGGACAGCGCGGCACTGCCCCCTGAGAACGCTTTGCGCTGGCGCCCCAGCCAGTGATGGAACCAGGTCATGCCCAGCACACCCACAAGCTTGAAATACGGCCATACGGCGCTCCAGTCCACGATACCCGGCGTGGCCACAAGCAGGAGGCCGGCTCCCCACGTCACGATCATCGCCGGGTTCATGATCACGCGCAAAAGCTTCTGTTCCATAGTTTGGAACACCTCGTCTCGGCTGTCACCCGGCTTGGATTGCTCGGCGTGATAGACGAAAAGACGAGGAAGATAGAAAAGACCTGCCATCCAGGAAATCACTGCAATGATATGCAGCGCCTTCGTCCATGGATAAAGCGAGGCCAGAAGGTCTGTCATGTTTTCCCGTATCTCTCTGCCTTTCTCCTAATAAATAAATATAGAAAGAAAAAGGATGATGATTTTGTAGGGAGCAGGCCAGGCTGGGGATTACGTAATTATACATGATTTCTCCCCCGTCGACGTCCGATGTGGATAAAACTGTTTAACTCTTCTCGCAGCGGCTGCCCTGTAATACGTAAACGCTTATTATTATTGCATAATGATATTGCTTCAGGTGAAGGACATCGGTGGATGAAAACCTAAAAACATCGCCCAAACCGTCTTTCTACCGGGTAAAGGGTTTTCCATATCCCCACGTGCAAAAAACCTACGGGATGAGGCGGGAAGAACAACTTTTCCCGCTGTCCTCGGAAATGTTGGAAACTTCGCGGATTCATCCCTAGAAACCGGAAGAGATATGCAACGGGATATCCACATGTCACGCAGGATCATTCTGGCTTCGGGGTCGGATATCAGGAAATCGCTGCTCACGAACGCAGCGCTTGAATTCGAGGTTTCTCCGGCCCGTGTCGACGAAAACACGGTTCGGGATGCCATGGTTGCCGAAGACGCGTCGCCGCGCGACATTGCCGATGCCCTGGCAGAGTTGAAGGCCACCAAGCAAAGCGCCAAGAATCCGGACGCCCTGGTCATCGGCTGCGATCAGGTTCTCAGTTTCGAGGGCTGTATCCTGTCGAAACCGGAAACTCCGGACGAGGCGCTGGAGCAACTTCGCGCGATGCGCGGCAAACGGCATGAACTGCTTTCCGCCGCCGTGATCTGTGAAGAGGGCAAGCCGGTCTGGCGGCATGTCGGCGTCGTACGGATGATGATGCGGCAGGTTTCGGATGCGTACCTTCAAGGCTATGTCACTCGCAACTGGGATAGCATCCGCCACGCTGTCGGTGCATACAAACTGGAAGAAGAGGGTATCAGGCTGTTCAGTCAGGTTCATGGCGACTACTTCAATGTCCTGGGCCTGCCGCTTTTGGAACTGCTGTCGTACCTGGCGTTGCGCGGAGAGATAGAGTCATGACCGAGAACAGGATACCGCTGGCGGCCGTGATCGGATCTCCTGTTGCGCATTCGAAGTCACCGCAAATTCACGGCCATTGGCTCAAGACCCACGGCATAGCAGGCTATTACATTCCTATGGATGTAGCGTCCGACGATCTCGAGCATGTCCTTCGCACGCTCCCCAAAATGGGCTTCGTCGGGGTCAACATCACCGTTCCGCACAAGGAAAAGGTTCTGGAGATTGCCGACCTGATCACCGATCGCGCCACGCTGATCGGTGCGGCCAACACGCTTATCTTCCGCAAGGACGGCAAGATTCATGCCGACAATACTGATGGCGTGGGCTTCATTCAGAACCTGCGCCAGAACGCGCCGGACTGGAATCCCAAGGCAGGCCCGGCGGCCCTGCTGGGTGCTGGTGGCGCAGCCCGCGCGGTTATCTCTGCCCTGCTCGAGGTCGGCGTTCCGGAAATCATGATCGCAAATCGGACCAGGGTCCGCGCAGAGGCGCTGAAAACGGAATTCGGCAAGAGGATCGCGGTGGTCGATTGGGTTCAGGCCGGGAACATGATGGAAGACGCCGCAACCGTCGTGAACACGACCTCGCTCGGTATGATGGGTAAACCGCCGCTTCGCGTTCCGCTTGACGGTTTGAACAGGGGTACACTGGTGACCGACCTTGTCTATGCCCCGCTTAAGACCCGCCTTCTGGCAGAAGCCGAGTCAGTGGGCTGTCGGACAGTCGACGGTCTGGGCATGTTGCTGCACCAGGCGGTACCGGCCTTTGAACGCTGGTTTGGCGTACGCCCCGAGGTGGACAGCGCAACGCGCGCGGCGGCGCTCAGATGATATTCAAGCTGGGCCTTACCGGCTCTATCGGGATGGGCAAGTCGACCACCGCGAAGCTGTTTGCCGAATACGGCTGCGCGGTATGGGACGCCGACGCTGCAGTTCACCGTCTATACGCAACGGGCGGCGCTGCGGTCGGTCCCATCGGCCGGGCATTTCCTCTGGCTATCGTTGACGGCACGGTTTCGCGCGACCGCCTGAAGGAAGTAATCGCTGACGATCCCGATGCCCTTCAACAGATCGAACGCATCGTCCATCCCCTCGTTGCAGATGATCGCACGACCTTCCTGTCCGGCACGGACGCCGATGTAACCGTCTTTGATATCCCCCTTCTCTTCGAAACCGGCGCAGATGCGCAGATGGATGCCACCGCTTGCGTCACCGTCGCGCCTGAAACACAGAAGGCCCGCGTGATGGAACGGGGAACCATGAGCGAGGCGCAGTTTCAGGCAATCCTGTCCAAGCAAATGCCGGACGCGGAAAAGCGCACACGTGCCGATTATGTCATCGTGACCGATACGCTTGAACATGCCCGCGCACAGGTTCAGGATGTACTCAAGGAAATCCGAGACAGGCAGACCCATGCGTGAAATCGTGCTCGACACTGAAACGACCGGCTTTGATCCCGAACAGGGCGACCGTATCGTCGAGATTGGTGCCGTCGAGTTGTATAATCACATGCCCACCGGACGCACCTTTCACGAGTACATCAACCCCCGCCGCTCCATGCCGCAAGAAGCGTTCGAGGTTCACGGCCTTGGCGACGATTTTCTCCGCGACAAGCCTGTCTTCGAGAAGATCGCACAAAGTTTTGTCGACTTTATCGGCGACGCGAAGCTCGTGATTCACAATGCGGCGTTCGACATTAAATTTCTGAATGCCGAGCTTGGCTGGCTCAACATGGCCAGGATTCCTTGGGAACAGGCCATCGATACGCTCGACATCGCCCGCCGCAAATTCCCCGGCTCTCCCGCATCGCTCGATGCGCTTTGCCGCCGCTTCGGTATCGACAATTCCTCGCGCACCCTGCACGGAGCCCTGCTCGACTCCGAGATTCTGGCCGAGGTGTATCTGGAACTGATCGGTGGGCGGCAGCCTGATTTCGCACTGGCCGGCGCCTACTCGCCGGAAACCGCGGAAGACAACAGCGATGCCGATTGGCATCCGGGTGCCCGCCCGAAACCCCTGCCGGCCCGTCTCAGCGAAGAGGAGCGCGCCGCGCATCAGGCCTTTGTGCAAAGCATGGGCGACAACGCACTCTGGAAGCAGCTGACTTGATATGTTTTGCGAGCCGCAATGGCCTCAGGCCATCGGCAGGTCGTTTCAGGCGTCTGGCGTCGGTTTCTCTTCTGCCGCGGCCGCCTGGCGGCGCCTGATCTCGTTACGATAAAGCTGCACGAAATCGATCGTCTCGAGGTTCAGCGGCGGGAAACCCCCGTCCCTTGTCACGTCGCTGACGATGCGGCGCACAAAGGGGAAAATCATCCGTGGGCATTCAATCAGCAGAAAGGGATGCATCTGATCATCCGGCACGTTCTCGACCTGGAAGACGCCGACATACTCCAGTTCCATCAGGAACAGCGTTTCCTCGGTGCCCTTGTTCTTGGACGTGATCATCAGCTTGACCATCACCTCGAACTGATGCTCGGCTGAACGTTTCTTTGCATCCAGATTAACGGCCACCTGCACATCAGGATTCACGTCTCCGCCCGAGCCTCGCTGCGCCAGAGCGTTTTCGAATGACATGTCCCGTATGAACTGTGTGAGCACGTTCATTTTCGGCGCGGTTTGTGTTGCTTGGGTGTCCGTCTTGGCGGCACCGTTATCCTGTTCGGCCATCTGCTGTCTCCTGGCGGATAAATTCATCGCGCGAAGCCTTAGCAGGATGCCGTACGCGCCTCAATGCCTGCTTAGTGCCGGGTCCAGCCAGAGCCGTCGTGTGTCGGCTTCTTTGGTGTATCCACTTCCTTGTACTGGCCCTCGATCACGTCATCGCGCCGCCCCGGTCTCGGATCGTTGCGCATGTCTCGTGGCCCGTCGGGACCCATCTCGAAACGCTGCACCTTGATCCGTTTGCGCAGGAACTGGAACAGGGATTTACGGATGGGAGGTGCGAGCAGCGAAAAACCGACCGCGTCGGTAAAGAACCCAGGCGTCAGAAGCAGCGCACCGGCAATCAGAATCATGGCTCCATGCGCCAACGGCTCGGTCGGATCGTCTAGTTTTTGGAACGACGACCGAAGTTGCCCGATGGCCATGGCCCCCTGCGTGCGCACCAGCCATGTGCCAATAATCGCGGTCAAGACGACGATGGCCAGTGTGGGCCACAGCCCGATCAGGCCACCGACCTGGATAAAGAGCGCGATTTCGATCAGCGGCACCGCGAGAAAGGCTACAAATAGCCACATGAGCATGATCCTCCTTGGTTTCAAAGGCGGGTATGGTGGACTCGCCCGGATCAACACCCTACATAAGAACAACACCGGGAGGTTTCCATCCTGGGCACCTTGAGAGGTTTGAATGAATTCGCCCCTACTTCAATTGCTGGTCCTCGCAGGCATAGCGATTTTCCTCATCCTTCGACTGAAAAGCGTGTTGGGCACCCGCGACGGGTTCGAGCCTTCTCAACAGACGCGACCGTCCACGCCCACGCCATCGCGCCGGCAGGATTTCGAGGTGATCGACGGCGGCCCGGATCACGACATCACCGATCATGTGACCGAGGGCTCCGACGACGCCAAGGCACTTGCCGACATGAAACGCACCGATAGCAGCTTCGCCGTAGGCGAGTTCCTGCAAGGTGCAAAGCAGGCCTACGAGTGGATCCTGATGTCCTTTGAACGGGGGCAGATGGATGAGATCCGTCCCTTTCTTGACGATGACGTGTTCGATGCATTCAACAGCGTGGTGGAAGCCCGTGCGCAGCAAGGCCTCACCATCGAAGCCGAATTCGTCGGCGTGCGCGAAACCACGCTGGCCGGCGCGCGCTTCGACAATGCGACCAACACTGCCGAGATCACCGTGCGCTTCATCGGTGAACTGATCTCCGTCGTGCGCGACCAGAACGGTGAGATCGTCGAGGGTGAACCCGGTAAAGCGAAAAAGCAGAAGGATACCTGGACATTCGAACGTGTCATGGGTTCCGATGATCCCAACTGGCGGCTTGTTGCAACGGACGAATGAACGGACGGGCTGCAGCGGGATTCCTTCTTCTGTTGATGGCCGCAATCGCGGCCCGGGCCGAAGACGTGACACATACGGTGCTCGACTTCGATGAACTGAAGGGCTGGGAAGCGGATGATCACGAGCGGGCGCTCGATGCGTTCCTTCTGACCTGTCCGGATCTCGATGACCCGGATTGGCGCGCCCTGTGTGCCCTTGCCCAGCAGAAGCCGGACGCCAAAGAATTCTTCCGCCTTTTCTTTCGCCCCGTGCTGATCGAGGATGGAAAACAAGCTCTTTTCACCGGCTATTTCGAGCCCGAACTTTCGGGATCCCTGTCGTCGGACGATCGGTACCGTTACCCGCTATACCGCAAGCCACCAGAAGCCGCAGGAGATATACCCTGGCTATCGCGCCGGGAAATCGAGGCCGGTGTCGCCATGCAAGGGCGCGGGCTGGAGATCGTCTGGGTCGACGATCCGGTCGAGAAGTTCTTTCTTCAGATCCAGGGTTCCGGCCGTGTGACGCTTCCAGACGGGCGCAAGATACGGGTTGGATATGGCGGGGCGAACGGCCACGAATATCGCTCGGTCGGTGCCGAACTTGTTCGCCGCGGTATCTATCAGGCTCATCAGGTTTCGGCGCAGGTCATCAAGAACTGGGTTCGGCGCAATCCCATCGCCGGGCAGGAACTGCTTTGGCATAACCCGTCCTATGTCTTCTTTCGGCGGATCGACTCTGTGCCTGCGCATATGGGCCCACTCGGGGCGATGAACCGCTCGGTCACCGCAGGGCGCACAATTGCCGTAGACCCGGCCTACGTTCCGCTCGGTGCCCCGGTCTGGATCGAGAAAGAGGGGGCCGGCCCGATCCGCCGCCTGATGATTGCCCAGGATACCGGTTCTGCCATCAAAGGCGCACAACGGGCCGACATCTTCATCGGCACCGGAGACGAGGCCGGTCGCACGGCCGGACGATTGCGCGATCCCGGTCGCATGGTCGTTCTGTTGCCGATCCAGCGCGCTTATGCCACGGCAACGGAGCCGAACCTTTGAGCCGTAGGCGGATCACGCCCGAGGAGCTCAAGCTCTGGCAGAAGGTGGCAAAAACGGCCGAACGGCTCGACCCCAAGCGGGACACCACTGCGCCCAAACTGTTGCATCCCAAGCATAAAAAAGAAACTGACACGGCAAAACCAGATCTGTCTCCTTTCGAGATCGGCCAGAACTCCCGTGGCTCTGATCACAGGCATGACACCCTGCCCGGCCTGCACGAACGTCTTGCGCATCAGCCGCTGCAGATGGACAAGCGCACCAACACACGTCTGAAGCGTGGCAAGGTCGAGCCCGAGGCAAGGATCGATCTGCACGGCATGACCCTGGCACAGGCGCAGCCTGCCCTGACCGGTTTCATCCTGCGCGCGCAGGCGCAGGGCAAAAGGCTGGTTCTGGTGATCACCGGCAAGGGCAAGAACACCGACACCGGGGGACCGATACCCACAAGGCATGGTGTCCTGCGTCATGCGGTGCCGCAATGGCTGGGCATGGCGCCGCTGTCGGGGCTGGTCCTGCAGATCACCCAAGCGCATGTGCGGCATGGCGGTGGCGGGGCGTATTACGTGTATCTACGCCGCAATCGGTAGCAGGGGTTTGGCGCGGGTGATGCCGATGGTCATCATCAGCGTGGTGAAGACGAAATAGCCCGCGACGATAAGGTACTGGCTTTCCAATCCCAGTCCCAGATCGATGCCAATGCCGGTCAGGCCGGGGCCGATGGCGGAGCCTAAGACCATGACGGCGGCGGCCATGGCCTTGATCGAGCCGAGGCGGGCGGTGCCGTAGAATTCGGCCCAGAAAGCGTTGGGCAGCGTGGTGTTGGCACCCGTTGTCAGGCCAAGGAAGAAGAGGCCAGCGAACAGGGTCAAGGTATTGTCGGATATCGCAAAAATCCCGAAGGCGGCGACCATGGGAAGCTGGAAGAACGGGATCAATCTGGCGGTGCCAAAGCGGTCCAGGGCCCAGCCGGACAGGACCATCGCGACGATGCCGACGGTGGTATAGAACGGGTAGAGGGCGACAAGCTGGACGTGGGGGATGCCCTTCAAATCGGCGAAGTGGACCTGGTGGAAAAAGAAGGCGGTGTTGAAGGCTGCGGGGCCCAACAATGCCGGGACCATGAACCAGAAAAGCCAATGAAATAAGGCCTGATTGCGGGTCCAGTGGCGGTTTTCCATGCCGACGGATTGGTCGGTTTCGGCCAGCATCTGGGGGGTGCGTTCGAGGCGGAGGAGGCGGTGGATGACGGGGACGCCGGCAAGGGCGATGAGGGCGGCGGCGACCCAGAGCATGTGCCAGTCGTAGACCGCCAGAAGTGCAACGAAAACAAGGGGTAACAGGGCCTCTCCCAGGGCGAAGCCGAGGGTGGCGATGGACAGGGCCTTGCCCCTTGTGGCGATGAACCAGCGGGACATGGCGACGACGGCGAGGTGGCTGGTCATGCCCTGGCCGGTGAAACGCAGGGCAAAAATAACCGCGATCAACCCCCACCAGACCGGATTGAAGGCCATGGAGAGGCAGGCAAAAGCGAGTAATATCAAGATGATAGGGGCGAGGGTGCGGACGCGAAAGAAATCCGTGAGGCCGCCGGCCCAGACCATGACCAGGGCGGAGGCGGTGGTGCCGAGCGTATAGATACCGCCCCATTGCCCGAGGCTGAGACCCCACGCGGCCCGAATCTCGCCGGCGAAGAGCGAGATAAAAAACGTTTGTCCAAAAGAACTTAGGAAGGTCAGCAGCATACCCGCCGACAGGAAGGGGAGGTTGTCACGGAGAAAATCGAGGAGCCGCATGGCCCCCTTCGTGGCCCGAAACCCCGGCGAAGAAAAGCGAATTCAAAGGGGTGCGATCTGATTCGTTAACGCCCCCCGGACAGGCCAAAACGGAACGTCGGTATCGCGTCGGTATTTGGGTGGTATGCCGACGGTGCGATTTTTGGGGTTTTTGGGGGTTAAGAGGGAGGGCGGTGGGTTGGGAGTAAATCGAATTTTAACCGCCTGTAGCTTTCTAATGAGATTGGGTGTTCAAAGACGTGACTCCAACCCGTTAGCGCGTCTGATCATCGCAACAACCTCGTTCATGCGATCCTTAAGGTCATATACGTCCAAGTCGGGCGCTTCCTCGCAAACGAGCCTTGCAGCGCCGACCTTGTCGCTGTCTTTGTAAACCTTGTCTGCGGCTTTCCGGGCGTTCTTCCGTTCGAAGTAAAATGAGTGATCGTATTTTCCGGTCTTATGAGGTTTCTTGTAGATACGAGAATGCACTCGCGACAATGCACTCTGAAGCAACTCAGGTCTTACGTAATTTTCGATCTCTCGACCTGCTGTTATCCAAGCGACACTTTCACCGTCGTTCAATTCCGCCTTGAGACGCTCGACGGGCTTTTTCAAGGAAACCGATGGTGATGATTTGTCACTGTCCATGACTACAGCAATATGCCGGTTCAATTGTCGAAGCTTGATAAATTCATCTATCGCTTCGTCGTCTGCGCTTAGATGACGAATTAGCCCGCCACCGAAGAACATTATGCTGAAGTGTATGCCTTCAATGAGATCAGGCGCTACGGCGCTTAACCAATGTTTGAAGTATATTCTGTCGGAGGGCCCCTCAACCCAAACTATCGCGTTGGATTGTACGATGTCTGACGCTTGATAGCCTAAATCAGAGCATATTCCACGACGCTCTTTTCTTGAAATAGTCGAGACTATTGTAGTTTCTGAACCATCGTTTCGAACCCTGAAAATAGATGCTTCAGGTGTATCAATAAATGTTGCCGAATGTGTCGCGATGAAATACTGATTTTCAGTTTGCTCTTTTAGATAATCCACGAGCTTACGTTGGAGAATTGGATGCAGATGTATTTCCGGCTCTTCAATGCACATCACTCGGTTTTGGAAGATAGTACAAAACGCCGCCAGGAGGATAACCTCATGAATCCCGGTTCCAAGTGACGAAAGAGGTAGAACCTTACTGTCCATATGAACCAGAACATGATTCCGATTACTTGGCACTTCTAGCATAGCTTCGGGATTGCCTGTGACCGACTGAACAAAATGATTTATTTGATCAAAAGTTTCCTTGCGCTCGCGTTCATGATGGTCTGGATTTTGAATCTCGGCCAGATGATCAATGAGACCCCTTCCAGATAAGTCGTCGAAATTTTCATCCCGTGGCCCCAATTGGCGTTTCGCTGGGATTAAAGAGACTTCGACGCTTGGTATAGTTTGCAGGCTCAAAAACGAACTAAGGGTTTGTGGAATCCAATGCTGCGTGAGTCCGCCACCATTCGACCTAGTCAGTCTAGACCAAAGATGCTGCCATTGGTGATCGTGAAAAAGTCCTACATAGTCTTCTACTTCGGGCTCATGTAGATAGCCGATGGATTTGTTTGGCGTATCGTTATGTATCCAGACAAAACCGTTGTGCTCCAGCTTAGCTACAAGTTTGTCTATCCCGTCAGCGATACCCCAAGATACGAGATCTGCATCACTTACTTTCTCACGTATCGAGGCCTTAAACTGTTCAGTAGGGATACCGAGCGCGCCAGTCGTTGTACCGGACTCTTCGCCCCTATAGTCATCGACAGTACGATCGGCTGAACTCAAGCTTTTATTATGTTTCGCGAAAGTAAGCCGCTCGTTCAAGAAATTCAGAACCGTCGACTTCCCTGAGTTGTTTGGACCAATGAAGAAATTCAAATCCGAAAAAGGTCCGATATACTGCGTATTAGGGCCTATCCCACGGTAAAATTGTATGGCCAAACCGCTTAGATAATCTGGCAACTTTTGAAAACCCTCGCTCAACTTATGCGCTTCAGATAGCAGGCTTAGCTATACCCTACAAAACATACCTGCTCAAATCCGTCGACTTCATCAGCTCGCCCAGGTTGGCGTCCACGAAGGCTTCGTCCACGACCACCTTCTCGCCGGCGCGATCCGGCGCGGTGAAGCTGAGTTCCTCGAACACGCGTTCCATCACGGTATAGAGCCTGCGCGCGCCGATATTCTCGATGGTCTGGTTGACCTCCGCCGCGATGCGGGCGAGGGCCTTGATGCCGTCCTCGGTGAATTCGACGGTCACCTCCTCGGTCCCCATGAGGGCGGAATACTGGCGGGTCAGGGCGTTGTCCGTCTCGGTCAGGATGCGCACAAAATCTTCCTCGGTGAGGGCGCGCAGTTCGACCCGGATGGGGAGGCGGCCCTGAAGTTCGGGCAAGAGGTCGGACGGCTTGGCGATGTGGAAGGCGCCGCTTGCGATGAAGAGGATGTGGTCGGTCTTGACCGGGCCATGCTTGGTCGAGACGGTCGTGCCCTCGATCAGGGGCAAGAGGTCGCGCTGCACCCCCTCGCGCGAGACGTCGCCGCCGCGGGCCTCTTGCCGGGCGCAGACCTTGTCGATCTCGTCGAGGAAGACGATGCCGTTCTGCTCGACCGCTTCCAGGGCGGTGCGGTTGACGGTTTCGTCGTCCAAGAGCTTGTCGGCTTCCTCGGAAATCAGGATGTCGTAGCTTTCGCGGACGGTCATCTTCTTGCGGGTGGTGCGGCCGCCGAAGGCCTTGCCGAAGATGTCGCCGAGATTCATCATGCCCATCTGGCCGCCGCCGGGCTGGCCGGGGATGTCCATCATGCCGAGGGGGTTGGAGGTGTCGGCGACGTCAAGCTCGATCTCGGTGTCGTCGAGCAGGCCATCCTTGAGCTTCTTGCGGAACATCTCGCGCGTGGATTCGCGGGCATCCTCGCCGGCGATGGCGGCGATGACGCGATCCTCGGCCTGCTGGTGGGCGCGGGATTTGACGTCTTCGCGCATGAAGTCGCGGGTCTGGGCGATGGAGCTGTCGACGAGGTCGCGGATGATCTGTTCGACATCGCGGCCGACATAGCCGACCTCGGTGAACTTGGTCGCCTCGACCTTGATGAAGGGGGCGCGGGCGAGTTTTGCCAGGCGGCGGGAGATCTCGGTTTTGCCCACGCCGGTGGGGCCGATCATCAGGATGTTCTTGGGATAGACCTCTTCCCGCAGGTCGTCGGAGAGCTGCTTGCGGCGCCAGCGGTTGCGCAGGGCGACGGCGGTGGCGCGCTTGGCGTCCTTTTGCCCGATGATGTAGCGGTCGAGTTCCGAGACGATTTCGCGCGGGGTGAGGTCGGTCATGGGGCGTCCTGTGGTTGCGTTACGGGGGAACGTAAGCATGGGGGGGCGAAACGCAAGGTGCGGTTACTCGGAGGTTGCGGTGGCGTCGTCATAGGGGGGCAGGCGGGTCTTGCCGGGGAATTTGGGCAGGGCGCGCATGAGGGCGACGCGAAGGTGGGTCCAGAAGGTGCCGAGGCCGGTGATGAAGGCGCCGATGACGAGCATCAGGAGCGGCAACTGCGTGCCGCCGCCATCCATGCTGAAGAGCCAGTAGATCACCGCGGCGAGATAGCCCATGCCGGCGGTCAGGAAGGAACGGCGGTCGATCACCAGCGCAAGGCAGGTGACCAGAAGGAAGCCGATGATGGTGAGGATCGTGCCGAGCGCGCCGTCGAAATTGTAGACGGTCATCATAACCGTGTTCACCAGCGCGGGCGCGGCCAGCAGGTGCAGCCAGAAGGCCGAGCGGGCGCGGCGGCCGATGCGGTGCGGGTCCTGCATGTCGAACCAGAGGCCGGCGATGAAGGCGAGAATGCCGAAGATCAGCGTGCCGATGGCCAGGGACCCGCCCTGGCGCAGGTCGAAGAGGCTCCGGAAACTGCCGGACATCAATGTGTCGACGGGGCTGGTTTCGGTGGTGATCGCGTAGATCGTCATGAAGCCGTAAAGACCGACGAGCAGCATCGAGAACGGCACGCGGAAGCGGCGGTAATGCAGCAGGATCGAGGCCATGCCGCCGAGGCCGAGGAGGATGGCCGCTAATGCGCCGGAGGTAAGGCCGATCATGTCGAGCACAAAGCCGATCAGCCCGCCCGCGCCGGTGGCGTAGGTGCAGACCAGCACGATGGAGGGCAGGCTCATCCGGCGTTTCAGCGTGAAGTAATGGGCCGCGAACCAGCCGACGGCCATGAGCGCCGCCATGACGAACACCACCCCGCCCGCGGCAAAGGCGAAGGTCACGGCGCCCGAGGTCAGCAGGATCAGGCCGAGCGAGATGAAGATCTCGGCAAAACCCGAAAAGAGCTCGAACGGTTCATCCTCGTTGGCACGCCGGGCGATGCGGCCCGCGCGTTCGTGCGAGAGGGCGCTGAGGCGCGCGGCCTGGGCCTCGTCGATGATGCCGGCGGCGGTGGCGGCGCGCAGGTCGTCCTGGGTCAGGGTCATGCAAAGTCCTCTGGTCGTCTTCGCGCCAGCACTAATGGACCGTTTGGACGAAAGAAAGACCGCATTCCGACCTGCCCTGACTGACGAGCGATGCTCGCCAAGCGCTCGCTATGCGCTGATGGACTCCACGGTCAGGTTGCCGTTGGTGTAGACGCAGATGTCCGAGGCGATGGCCATGGCATCCCGCGCGATCTGTTCGGCGGACCTGTCGCTGTCGATCATGCCGCGCGCGGCGGCCAGCGCATAGTTCCCGCCCGAGCCGATGGCGGCGACATCGTGTTCGGGTTCCAGCACGTCGCCCGCGCCGGTGATCACGTAAAGCTGCGAGCCGTCGGTGACGATCAGCATCGCCTCGAGCTTTTGCAAATACTTGTCGGTGCGCCAATCCTTGGCGAGTTCGACACTGGCGCGTTGCAGCTGGCCCGGGGTCGCTTCCAGCTTCGACTCCAGCCGTTCCAGCAGGGTGAAGGCATCGGCGGTGGAGCCGGCGAAACCGGCGACCACGTCATAGCCGCCGGGGCTGATGCGGCGGACCTTGCGGGCGGTGCCCTTGATGACGGTGTCGCCAAGACTGACCTGCCCGTCGCCCGCGACGACGACCTGCCCGCCTTTGCGGACGCCGATGATGGTTGTGCCGTGCCAGCCGGGGAAATCGCTCATGGTCGGGGCTCCTTTGATCTTTGGACCTATATGGAAGGCGTGAGGCGCGGTGGCAACCCGAGCGGGCAAATGGGTGCCGCGCATCGACGGGCCGCGGTGCGGCGAATAGACGGGTGATCGGGGCACTTTATGTATGCCAAGTCCGTGAAAGTTTAGGTTGGAGCCATACCTAGCCAAATCGCCGTGCCGGGGGGCGGCCCGGCGACGCGCGGCGGCGCAGCTTTGCTGCGCCTTTGTTCCGCGCGTGGTGCTTAAATGAAAAAGGGCCGCCCAGCAGGCGACCCCTTCACTATTCTATTCATCTGTTCGTCAGATCGACTCTTCGATCCAGCCTTGCAGCGCGGCCTTGGGGGCGGCGCCGGTCTTGGTCGACACGACCTCGCCGTTCTTGAAGATGAAGAGCGCCGGAATGCCGCGCACGCCCAGTTGCGAGGGCGAGTTGGGGTTCTCGTCCACGTTCACCTTGGCGATCTTGACCTTGCCATCCATCTCTGCGGACAACTCCTCCAGCGCCGGGCCGATCTGCTTGCAGGGGCCGCACCATTCGGCCCAGAAATCCACCACGACGGGAATGTCGGAGTTCTTCACTTCGCTATCGAACGTATCGTCGGTTACGGCAACGGTGGCCATCTTGGTCTCTCCTTGAGCTCGGGTTCGACAGCGAACCTATGTAGCGGCATGGGGAGCGTCAAGCTATATGGGTGTCGGCCAGGGCTTGCGTCACAAGATCGTGTGGCAGCGGCATGAGCGTGGCGGTGCGGGTCCAGAGCAGCGCGGTCTCGATGGTGCGGCCGGGATAAATCTGTTGAAGGGCATGGGCATAGGCTCCCATCTGACGCAACAGCCCTGACGGGACGTTCTGGGGCGTGTCGGGTACCACGGCGTTGGTCTTGAAGTCGACAGCCAGGATTTTCTCGGGCGTCACGATCAGGCGGTCGATCGTGCCGTGAATGCGTTGGCCGCTCAGCGTGTCTATGTTGGCGGAAACGGACACTTCGGCCAACGCTTCGGACGAGAAGAGCGGGCGCAGATGGTCCTGAGACAAAACGGTCTGCGCCTCTGCCAGAAGCTGGGCGAGGTTCGGCCCCTGCGCCGCGTCTGGCCCGTGGGCCAGCAGCGAGGCCGCGGTGGCGGGCCATGCGGCCATGTCATGCTGGGGCAGAATCTCCAGCAGGCGGTGCATCTGTCTTCCCCGGCGCTTGGCGGAGTCCTCATCGAGCCCCGCCTCTCCCTGCAGGGCCTTGTCGCCGCCAAGGTCGGACGGCGCGAGGGTCTCTGGCGCGGGCGGCGCGGGCGGCGCGGGATCGGCGAACCACGGCGGGAGCAGTGGTGCCGCGGCGACGGTGACATCTGCATAAACAGGCTCTAACCCGGCCCAATTCCCGCTTTGCAGCCGCAATCCCTGACCACCCTCGAAGACGTGCTCAACCGCGTCCGAGCGCAGCATCCCGCCGCGCACCTTGCTGTACCAGTCGCGCCCCTCCTTATCAAGGTCGCCTGCGGCGGCGACGATCAGCCATTGCTCGGCCCGGGTCATGGCGACGTAAAGCAGGCGGTCGCGCTCGGCCCATTGCGCATCGCGCCCGGCGGCGTCGATGGCCTGCAGCGCGGCGGGAAGATCATCCTTGCGCGTCCGCCAGACGGCGGTATCGCCGGCCCCCACGAGCCTGGAATCGACGCGCAGATCGCGCTTGGCGCAGTCGGGCAGGATTACGATGGGCGATTCCAGCCCTTTGGCGGCATGCGCGGTCATAACGCGGATCCGGTTGCCCGCATTGTCCAATTGGCGCTTGATTTCGAGGTCGTCGGTTTCCATCCAGACGAGAAAACCCGTCAGGCTGTCGACCGCGTTGCGCTCATAGGCCATGGCCTGCGACAAAAGCGCGTCGATACCGTCCTCGGCCTCGGGTCCGAGCCGCGACAGAAGGCGGGCGCGCCCGTCGTGACGGGTGAGAATGCGCTCGATCATGTCGTAAGGGCGCAGGAAATCGGCGGCGCCGCGCAGATCGTTCAGGATGGCGAGGGTTTCGGGAAACTCGGCCGCACGGTCGCGCAGGGCCTGCCAGAGATAGCGTTGAGTGCGATAATGCGCGAGGTCGAAGATCTGCCCCTCGCTCCAGCCGAACAGCGGCGAGCGCAGGGCGGCTGCGAGCGAGAGATTGTCTTCGGGCGTGGCGAGGAACGAGAGAAGCGCCGCGATATCGCGCACGGCCAGTTCCGCGCCGACGCGCAGGCGGTCGGCCCCGGCGACGGACAAGCCTTCGGATTTGCAGGCGCGGATGATCTCGTGAAAGAGGTCGGACCGGCGCTGTACGAGAATGAGAATGTCGCCTTCGGTGATGGCCTGCGCTTTGCCGCCGTCCTTGGATGGCAGGGGCGTTCCGAGAATGGTTTTGATGTTGCGCGCGATTTGCGCGGCAAGACGGGTCGCCGGGTCGCCGGGGGCCTTGATGTCGACGGGGTCGTACCACGGGGGCGGTTCCTCGGCCTCTTCCTTCTCGACGGGAGGCCAGAGATCGACACGGCCCGGCATGGCGGCGTGAAACGCCTTGTGCTTTTCGCGCTGGGTGAATCCGCTCGACTCGAGCCCCTGAAAGGTCTCGTCGACCAGCGAGAGGATGGTCTGTGCGGAGCGGAAGGAAAACTCCATCTCCATGTCCTGAAGGGGCGCTTCGGTGATTTCCAGCTTATTGCGAAAATCTGCCTTCATGCGGTCGAATCCTTCGGGATCGGCGCCCTGAAACGAGTAAATCGACTGTTTTTTGTCGCCAACGACGAAGATTGTGCGCTGGCGGTCGGCGCGTGCGCCGGTACCACTGGTGAATTCCTGCGACAGGCGTTCGATCAATTTCCACTGCACCGGGCTGGTATCCTGCGCTTCGTCGACAAGGATGTGGTCGATGCCGCCGTCGAGCTTGAAAAGCACCCAGTCTGCGACCTTGGGATCGTTTAAAAGGTCCCGACTGCGCAGGATGAGATCGTCGAAATCCAGCATGCCGCGCGCTTCCTTGGCGGCGGCGTAAGCGGGCAGGAAGATGGCGGCAAAGCGGTGCAGTGTCCGCGCCGCGGCACGGGCATCGAGCGCAAGCCGGGTATCGCGGCCGGCCTCGACGCGGGTCATGAACGCATTGAGTTTCTCGATCAGGTCCGGGTTGTCTTCGCGGACAGCTTTGGTCGGGAAAGAGCCTATCTTGGCCGAAAACGGCGATTTGGCACCGCTGCCGGTCAGAAACACTCCCTCCAGGACCGGCAAGGCCTGAAGCGATGGGATATCGGCCATGGTCAGCTTGACCGCAGCGATGGCATCGGTCTTGCTGCCGGCCGTCAGGAGCGGCAGGAGATCGGCAATCAGATCCGCCTCGCCGCCCAGAAAGACCGAAGCCACGAGCCCCTGCTCGGTGTCGTCCGGTTTCAGGCCAAAAAGGCTCGACAGATCGCCATCGCGGATCGGTCCGGACAGCAGGTCCCGCTTGCCGACAATTTCCTGCGTCAGGCTATCCAGGTCTTCGCCGGTATATTGCTCGGCCAGATCGTAAAGCACCTGAGCGTCGGGGCCGCTGGCGATTTTCTCGACAACCTCGGACCGCAGCAGCGCGGCGGCGCGGTCTTCCATCTCGGTGAACTGAGGGCTGACCCCGGCCTCGAGCGGGAAGCGTCGCAGCAGGGCGGAGCAGAAGGAGTGGATGGTCTGGATCTTCAGCCCGCCCGGCGTTTCGATGGCCAACGCAAAAAGCCGCCGCGCCTCGCGCAGGCGCTCATGCGTGACGGGCGCGTCGATGCCAAGGTTGGTCAATTGCCGTTCCAGCTCCGCGTCGGACTGCATCGCCCATTCGCCGAGACGGTCGAACAGGCGGTTCTGCATCTCGGATGCGGCGGCCTTGGTATAGGTCAGGCACAGGATGTTTTGCGGGTCTGTTCCGGCCAGAAGCAGCCGTGCGACCCGGTCGGTCAGCACTTTGGTCTTGCCCGAACCCGCATTGGCCGACAACCATGTGGAGCGGTCGGGCCGGGCGGCATCGATCTGGCGCTGGGAGGCGTCGTCTACCATCTGCCCACCTTCTCCGGATCGGCGTCGTCAGTGATGTCCCACTCGCCGAAACGGGCCAGCTGATCGTAGTCGCCCGGCATGTCCTTGGTCTTCATCGCGCGGCGTGAGAGGTAGCCCTGTCCGGGGTCCATGTAGCGGGCGACGAGATCCTTCAGCTCCGCCCATGTCTGGCCGGTCGGCACCTCGTCCAGCGGGGCCGGCGCCTCGCAGGGGTCGCCGGTGAGCCCGATGAAGACGGCGCGGGCGACGGGGCCGGGGGCAAGATTGCCGAACCCGGCGCGTTCGGCCAGCGCGGCCTCGAGCAGAAGCTGCTTTTCGAATGCCTTCTGCGCCTTGGGCGACGGCGGCGCGCCGGTCTTATAATCGTAGATATGCAGGCCTCCAGCGGCGTCGATGTCGATCCGGTCGGCCTTGGCCGTCAGGGTGAAGGCGTGCGGCTCGACCCGCGCCTTTGCCATTTGTTCGAACGCGGTGGGCCGGGCCAGCGCACGGCGGCCCGCCTCGGTTTCGATGAACCATTCCGCGATACGGGCGATCCGCGCGAACCAGAGCGCCCGCGCCTCACCCCAGGGCACGGTTTGGTCGAGAACAGAGACTGTTTTTTGCGTCAGGTACGCCGGTGTCAGGTTGTCGGGATCCTCCAGCGTGTCCTTGATCACATGTTCCAGCAGGTCGTGCAGCACCTCGCCACGCAGGCGCGCATCGGGCAGTTTCATCAGCGGATCGAGCGGGCGCAGGCGCAGGATCTTGTCGGCATAGATCGCGTAGGGATCGCGGATCAGTTTTTCGATGCGGGTGACGGACAATTCCCTGGGTCGCGTTTCGACCGGGGGAATCGGCGCCGGACGCCGGGCGGAGGGCATCGGCGCGACCGCCTCGAAAGTCTCGGCCAGCGCGAGCGCGTCGCGGCCGCGTTGCTTCATTTCGGCAAGCGCCGCTGCGCCGCCTTCCTCTTTCAATCCCTGTAGCAGGTTCGTCAGCCGGTTCAGCCAGCGAGACGGCACCGTTTGCGCATCGTCCGAGCGTATGGCGCGGGTGATCCAGACGGTGGGCGTGGCCGTCACGGCCTGCTGGAAATCATGCGCGGAGAGGCCGATCCTGCGCTCGGGCAGCAAGAGGCCGGCTTGGTGCCGCATATCGCGGTTGAGCCACGGGTCGCGCGGCGGGGCCTCGGGCCAGGTCCCTTCGTTCAGGCCCGACAGGATCAGCAGATCGGCGCCCTGCACGCGCGCCTCGAGCGTGCCCCAGATCAGAACGCGAGGGTCGGGGTCGGTCTGTGCACGGACGGTCTCGCGGGACAGGATGGCGTGAAAGAGGTTGATGTAGTCGAGTGCGCGCATCGCCTGACCGTGCTCGGCGTTTTCGGCAATGTCAGAGACGCATTTATGCGCTTCGCGCCCCGCGCCTTCGTCCCAGAGCCGAAGCGGGACATCGGTGTCGGGACCGCGCGATATAGACTCGGACAGTGCGATATGCGCGTTGACGATCTCGGTCAGCGGTCGCGCCTCGGGGTTTGCGTTGTCGAAAAAGCAGGACCGCAGCCAGTCAAGCCAAGGGCCGACATAGGGGTCTTCGATCGTTGCGGCCCAGGTTTGGAGTGTTGCGAGATCCGGCTCTGGCGGGCCTTGGCGGCGCAGGAATAGCTCCAGCTCGCGCGTCAGGCGCAAGTGCGGACCGCGTTCGCCGGCCATGTTCGTCAAGGGATGTTTCAGCAGGGTGAGCAGTTGCGCCACATCCAGCGGCGCCTTCAGGATCTCGGCCACGTGGCGCAAAAACCGGCCGGGCGCGGAATGGTGCAGCGGCACGCCCGCGCTGTCGTCGGGCCGGATGCCCCAACGGTCCAGCGCAGAGGCGACCCGCCGGGTCAGGGTTCGGTCGGGCGTGATCAGCGCGGCGGTCTGGCCGTTCTCGACCGCCTCGCGCAGTCGCATGGCGATGCACAGCGCCTCGAGTCGCGCCGAGGGCGCCTCAAGCAGGGTGATGCCCGCGGTCGCAGACGTAATGTCGGGGGCCAGCGCGGGCCCGTGCGACAGCCATTCATCCGTCACGGGCGCGGGGCGCAGGGCCAGCGACACGAGACGGTTGCGTTCGGGCGATACAGGCTCTGTTCCCGGCCAGGGGCGGATGATGGCCGGCGCTGCGCCGAGATCGGACAGAAGCTGTGCAAAGCGGTATTGCGGGTGCTCCTCGCTGGTGCGCGGATCGGTCAGCTTGTCCCAGACGTGATCGGGCTGATAGGCGTCAAAGCCGGGCAGCACGACGGCGCCCTGCGGCAATTGCGCGACCGTCTTCATCAGCAGGCGCGTTGCGCCGCGAGATCCGGTGGAGCCTGTCAGGATGATCGGGTGATCGGGCGGCTGATCCTGCCAGAGGCGGGCGTAGGTCTCGATCACCAGGCGCTGGCGCGTCTCGACATCGGGTGCGTCGCTGCTGGCCTCGAAATAGGGGCCGAGTATGCCCAGAAACGTCTTGATCCGCGCCCAGTGACCGGACTGGTCGCCGGTGTCGATGCGGGTGATGTCTTCGGGCACGACACCTTCGCCATGCATCTCGTCCATCAACTGGGCCAGGCTGTCGGACAGGTCATAAAGCGCGGCGCGCGGCGCGAGATCAGGCTCGCGGTCCAGCAGGGCGGAGACGAGGGTTATGAGTTCCAGTCGCCGTCGCAGGGGCGGGACCGGCTCGGGGATATGGGTGAGGCCGAGGACCTCGCCGAAGTCGGTGACAAGGCTGATCCGGGGCAGCAGGCGCGCCGGGCCTTGATCGAACAGTGCCCGGATGCGGCGGGCCATGCGCCGGGTGTTGACGACAAGATGCACGCGGGCCAGCGCCTCGGGCGGCTTCTCGGCATAGGCGTCGAGCAGGCCGCGCACCAGCTCCCGCGGGAAGTCGGCGCCCAGCGGCATGCCGAAGATGCGCGGGGTATCGAACGGCTCAAACATGGGCGTTTCGCAGCATTTCTTCGGCGAGGGGGATGCCCTCGGGCGTACCGACGTCGCACCATTGGCCCGGATATGTCACCGCATGAAGACGGCCCGTGTCGAGCATCCGGTTCCACAGGATGTTGAGCGAGAACGCAGGCTCGGGGATGGCGGAAAGCCCGTCTGTCTTTAGGATCTGAAGGCCGGAATAGATGGCCCCGCGGCCACGCGTGGCGCGGCCTGACGCGTCGATGATAAAATCGCCGGTGCCGGTATGGCCGATGGCGTTCTGCGGTGGGATGCAGAGCAGAAGGGCATCCATTCTCACGGGGTCCCACGCCGCGGCAAGCTGTGCCAGCGGATTGGGGCCGGACCAGACGGCATCGGTGTTCATGGTAAAGACCGGGCCCTCGCCCAGCAACGGCAACGCCTTGCGCAGCCCGCCGCCGGTTTCGAGGATATCGGGCTGCTCGTCGGAGACCGCGATATCGCGCCCGGCGAGGTGGGTCGCAACCTGGTCGGACAGGTAGTGGGTGTTGACCACCGCGCGCGCAGGCCCATATGCCGCCACGAGGTCGAGCGCGTGATCGAGAAGCGGCTTGCCCGCCACCTCGATCAATGGCTTGGGCCGCGACGCGGTCAGCGCCCCCATCCGCGTGCCAAATCCGGCGGCAAAGAGCATCACTGCGTCGGGGGCGTCGCGCATTTTGATTTCAGCTTTTCCAGAAGGGCCGCGTCGGGGGCGGGCAGCGTTTCGGCAAGGATCGCCTGCAAAGGCGCAAGGACCGGGTGGGCGAGGTCGCGCTGCAACAGGTCCCAGACGCGGGGGATCAGATCGACGTAATGCGCCTTGCAGTCCCGGATGCACAGCCGGGCGAACACGCCCAGGATGCGCAGGTTGCGCTGGGCGCCGAGCACGGCATAGGAGGCGGCGAAGGCCTCGGGGTGTTGGCCGGTCTGAAGCGTGTAGCGGTCGCGCATCCGTGCCTCCAACTCCGGCGGCACATCGCGGCGGGCATCCTGAAGCAGCGAGACAAGGTCATAGGCGCGATGGCCCAGCATCGCGTCCTGAAAATCGAGCAGGCCGACCCGGGCGATGCCTTCGCGGTCGGGCAGCCACAGCAGGTTTTGCGCGTGGTAATCGCGCTGGATCAGCACATCGCAATCCGCGGCGTGTTCGGCCAGAAGGTCATGCACGCAGGCTTCGAATGCGGGCCGGCTGGACGGTTTGGATGTGTCCGTTGCACCGGGAACGTACCAGTCGAAAACCAGCGCGGAGAGAGCAGTCGCGGCGGGCGGGTCATAGCGGGCCAGACCGGCGGGCGGAGTCTGGGCATGCAGGTGGATCAGAACGTCGATCGCGGTGGAATAGAGCCTATTTTCCAGGTCCGGATTGCGCGGGACGATGCTGGCGAAGAGCGCGTCGCCAAGGTCTTCCAGCAACAGCAGGCCGCCCGCTTCGTCGCGGGCGAGCACGCGCGGGGCGCTGAGCCCGATGCCGGTTAGATACTCGGCGATATGGATGAACGGGCGCACATCCTCGCCCTTATGGGGCGGCGCGTCCATCAGCACGGCGCGCTGGGCCGTGGAGGGCCGGATCAGGCGCAGGTAGCGGCGGTTCGAGGCATCGCCCGCGAGGTGCGACACCACCGCGTCGGCCCATCCCGCGCGTTCGATGAAGTCGCGGATTTCACCCTCGCGGCTGTCCGGTTCAAGATGACTCATGCGGAAAACTCCCCTGCGCGGTCATCCCATCGCGGATCGCGCCAGGTGATGTCAAGAACACGCTGATCGGGGTCGTCATGCGGCGCGAAGGCAAGTGTCAGCGCATTGGTCGGAACAAGGGCGCCCAGCCGGTCGGGCCATTCGACAAGCGTGACACTGTGATCGAAAGCCTCGAGCAGGCCAAGCTCGATCACCTCTTCCGTTGAGGACAGGCGATAGAGATCGGTGTGCCAGATGTCGAAGCCGGCCCCTTCGTAGGTCTGCACAAGGGTGAAGGTCGGGGATGGGACATCCTCGGGCACGGGTAGCAGGGATTGGATCAGGCTGCGGGCGAAATGGGTCTTTCCGGCACCCACGGGCCCATCGAGCAGCAGCACGTCGCCCGGGCGCAGACCGGCCCCGATCCGCCGGGCGAGGGCGGCGGTGGCGTCCGGGCCGGGAAGGGCGAGATGGAGGGTGCGGGCGGGCATGGGCCGACACTACACCGCCGGGAATGGCCTGCAACCCACAGCGCAGTTCAGACGGACACTTTTGCAGCCGTGCGGGACACCTTGCCAAGGGCACTCAGCGTTATGATCGCAGAATTGCCCGGCAGGTGCCGGACATGGCAGGACAGCAACGCACCATTCTGCCCGGTCAGCGTGACCTTGACCGCGTCGCGTGCCAGCACCGCCTGTTCGATCCGTGACCAGTCCAGGCCCGGCAGCACCTTG
The DNA here is from genome assembly GCF_030733425.1 of Roseovarius sp. MMSF_3350. Lineage (GTDB taxonomy): Bacteria > Pseudomonadota > Alphaproteobacteria > Rhodobacterales > Rhodobacteraceae > Roseovarius. The sequence goes on along the minus strand of NZ_JASHIZ010000001.1, from coordinate 19,541 downwards.
CGACCGGCCGCCAGGAAATCGCGCAACGTCATATCCGCGAACGAGGCGTCGGGATCGACCTCGAGCATCTGGCGGCAGGCCAGGTTGCACAGGGTCAAGACGTTGTCCGGACCGAACACGACCATGGCCTGGTCGCTGGCGTCGAGCACGGCATCCCGCAGGCAGATCTGGCTGTTATAGTGCCGCGTAAGCGAGACGTTGTCGGTGATATCTTCGAACAGAAAGGCGATTGCCCCGTCCGGGTGCGGACGCCCGGTGACGCGATAGGTCATGCCGTTGGGCAAATGCCAGTCCTCGAGATACAGACCCCCGGCGGCGGTAGTGATCATGTCCTCGATCTGCTTGCGCCAAGTGGCGTAGTCCTTCGGCTCCGGCAGAACGCGATTGTCGCGCAGGCTGTCGAAGAACTGCATCAGTGGCAGTTGCGCCGACAAGAGCGGCGCGGGAAGCCCGGTCAGGTCCAGCAGCGCGGGATTGAACAGCGCCAGCTGGCGGTTCCGGTCAAAGATGGCAAGGCCGGTCGTCAGGTGGGCGAATATCTTGGTCAGGGTCTGGATGAATTCGCGCCGGACCGTTTCGGCATGTGCGACGCGGGTGACGTCGGTGGCAAAGACGGCGCGGACGTCGCCCGTCTGGACGTGCTCGACCTCGAAAATACGGTCCGGCGGGGTGTCTTGCGAGGGTACACGCACGCGGGTCGCGCCGCCCGCCCCGGTGGAAGCCTCGACCAGACGTTGCGCAAGGGAGTGGGGATGATCGGCGAAAGCGGAGTTCTCCCAGATCGTCTGGCCGGCCGTATCCAGCATGCGCACGGCACAGGGAGCGTGGTCGAAAACCGCCTGGTAGCGCGCGACGGCGTTGTCCAGCCGGCGCGCGCGGTGCCGGTCGAGCGGACCGGGGGCGACAGGCTCGGTTACCTCGACCCGTTCGGCACCGTGGTGGCGCGAGAGGGTCAGCGAGGCACTGTCGCTGTTGCCTGTTGCGGGCAGATCGCGGCTTTCGCCGTCTTCCAATTCGGTCAGGGAGCGGGGCAGCGGCCCGAAGCGGTTGCCCAGCCAGTGGCGCAGGTCGGACCATTGGCCGATTTCGCCCGAGGCAAGACCCGACAGGGCATCGGGCCGGGTATCCAGGTGCGTGAGCTCGTCGTCGTGAAAAAGGAAACTGGCGGAGAGTGCAGCCTGCTTGTCCGGTGCGGGCGGGTCCTGTGCGGCGGCGCGCCACGACCGGCCCAACACCCACAGAACCAGCAGCGAGATCACCGCCGAGGCCGCGAGAGCCAGTGCAAGCGAAAGAGGCGTGAAACCAGCCATGCAAAATGTCCCTGCTCCCGTGACAGGCACCAGCATGACGCGCCAAGGTTAATGCGCCGTTAACAAGTCTTGCCTCAGGTCTCGATCAACTGGTTGTCGCCCAGGGACTGGCGACCCTGCCGGTCGTCGCTTTCCAGCCGTGACCGCGGCCAGGACACCTCGACAAAGGCGCCTGTGCGGTCGGAATAGCCCTCGCGCTTGCGGAACGAGTCGCTGCCGTTGGCAAAGGTCAGGTCCGCGCCCGAGCGTTCCAGAAGCGTCTTGGCGATGAACAGGCCCAAGCCCATGCCCTCATAGCCCGGGCGCTGTGCGTCGGAGCGTGCGGCGCGCCGTCGGATGAAGGGCTCGCCGATGCGGCCCAGAAACTGCTGTGGGTAGCCGCGCCCGTCGTCCATGATCCGGACAGTGATGTTCGTATCGCTCCATTCGCTGTCGATCCAGACACTGTTTCGGCTGAAATCAACCGCATTCTGGATCAGGTTGCGCAGCCCGTGGATGATTTCGGGACGGCGCAGGACGGTGGGTTGCGGCCCGGCATGGGCGATGTCGGCGACGATCTCGAACCGGATGTCCTTGCCCCGGTGAAGATGCGGTTCGGCGGCCTCTTCCAGCAGTGCCGAGAGCGGCGCGCGGCGCAGGTGCAGGTCATCCTTGCCCGCCCGCCCCATGGACCGAAGGATATCGCGGCAGCGGTCGGCCTGTTCGCGGATCAAGAGGGCGTCGTCGCGCAGGTCGGGATGGTCGTCCAACTCCTCGGCCAGTTCCGCGCTGGTCAGCTTGATCGTGGCAAGAGGCGTGCCCAGCTCGTGCGCCGCGGCGGCCACCACCCCGCCTAGGTCGGTCAGCTTCTGTTCGCGGGCCAGTGCCATCTGCGTGGCCTGCAACGCCTCGGACATGGCGTACATTTCCGAGACGATCCAGCGGGAATAGACCCCCAGGAACACCACCGCGATCAGGATCGCGGTCCAGTTGCCGAAAAGAAAAAGGTCGGGGATGAACAGCAGCTGCCCGTTCTGCGCAGTCAGCGGCATGTAGAAACGCGTCAGCAGGGATGTGATCAGGATCGCCGTGCCACCGAGAAAGATTGTCGAGCCGGCGGTCAGCGCCGAGGCCGAAACCGTGACCGGCCCCACGATCAGGATCGAGAACGGGTTGTGCAGACCCCCGGTCAGGTACAGCAGCACGCTGAGCTGCAGCATGTCGAACAGCACCACCAGCAGCGTCTCGCGCTGGCTGAGCCGCTTGTTTTCCGGAAAGACGAAATAAGCCGTGACGTTGGAGATGATCGACAGGCCGACGACGAAATAGCACAGCCCGAAGGCGAGGCTGAGCCCCAGCACGTATTGCGCGACCAGGAGTGCTGCCAATTGCCCGATCACCGCCCACCAGCGCAGCATGATCAGCGTGCGCAGCGGGACCGACTGCCGGCCGGAGCCGAATTCCTGCGAGGTCGCGTGGGTTTGTGCCATGCGTGATCTTGTCTCTCTTTCCTTCGCCGAAGGGTGGCTTTAGATGTGCCACAGGCAAGCGGATATTCCTAGCGAGAGGGCGGGCGCCATGACACGAGTATATGCAATTCTTGCGGGAGTGGCCGTGATCGCGTTGCTGGGCGTGACTTATTTCGTCACCCAGCGCGGTGGCGCGGACGGCGAACAGTTCGCCCAGTGCCGGGGCGGCGCCGTGGTCGGCGGGGCCGGTGCCATCGGCGGGCCGTTCACGCTGGTCAGTGAAACCGGCGAGACGGTGACCGAGGAAGACGTGATCGACAAACCGTCGCTGATCTATTTCGGCTATACCTTCTGCCCCGATGTCTGCCCGATCGACAACGCCCGCAACGTGGCCGCAGTGGAGATGCTGGAGGAGCGGGGGGAAGACGTGAAGCCGGTCTTCATCACCGTCGACCCCGAGCGCGACACGGCCGAGGTGATGCGCGAGTTCACCGATGCCTTCCACCCCGATCTGCTGGGCCTCACAGGCAGCGAGGAGCAAGTGAAGGTCGCGACCAACGCCTATCGCGCGTTCTCGTCAAGACAGGACAGCGATGATCCCGATTACTATCTCGTGGACCACTCGACATTCACCTATCTTACCCTGCCCGAACATGGATTTGTCGAGTTTTTCCGGCGGGATGACACGGCAGAGCAAATGGCCGACCGTGTCCAGTGCTACTTAGATGCCAGTTGACCCTGCGATAGTTTGACGCATCATGGGCCAGCGCTAGATCTAAAGGCGCAAGCGGGAGGAGACTTGCATGACAGCCGAGCACACGGAGATCGGAGCCGACAGGACATTGCTGCTTGTCGATGACGACGAGCCCTTTCTGCGGCGCCTGGCAAAGGCGATGGAAAAGCGGGGCTTCGAAGTGGAAATGGCGGGCTCCGTAGCCGCGGGGCAGGCCATCGCCACGGCGCGGCCGCCGGCCTATGCCGTGTGCGATCTGCGGCTGGAGGATGGCAATGGCCTCGACGTGGTCGAAACCATTCGGGAAAGGCGGCCCGACAGCCGGGTCGTGGTGCTGACGGGCTATGGCGCGATTGCCACCGCTGTGGCGGCGGTGAAGATCGGGGCGACGGACTACCTGTCGAAACCCGCCGATGCGACGGACATTACCAACGCCTTGCTGGCCAAGGATGACGAAATGCCGCCGCCCCCCGACAATCCGATGAGCGCCGACCGCGTGCGGTGGGAGCATATCCAGCGGGTCTATGAGTTGTGCGACCGCAATGTCAGCGAGACGGCGCGGCGGCTGAACATGCATCGCCGGACATTGCAGCGGATCCTGGCGAAACGCTCACCGCGATAAAGCATTTCGACTTCTGATGGATCACCTTTCGCTGCTTGAAATCTGACGATTTCAACGCAAAAGGTGATGCAGTTCGATTTATCCCAAAGCCGAAACGCTACAGATCGTAGCGCTTGCACAGGCGGTCGACGGTGGTGCCGTCGGCCAGCACCGTGTCGGGCAGGCGTCGGTAATCCTCGAACCCCTTGCTTTGGTAATAGGTCAGGCCGCTTTCGTTGTCGGCGCGGATCGTGGCGTTTATCCGTTCGTAACCCAGCCGCCTCGCGAGGGTCTTTGTAGCCTCGAACAGTTGCGAGCCGATCCCAAGGCCGGTCTGACCCAGCCGCACGAAAGTGGCGATGTCCGCGGCCTCGGGCGGCAGCTCGGGATGCGGGCCGATATGCTGGAACCCAAGCACATGAGCGTTGTCGTCCTCGGCCAGTATCCAAGCGGTTTGGCCGGGATAGAGACGCATTTCAGACCGCATTTCATCCGCAGTGATCGGAGTGGTCCGCGCGGTGGTGCCACCTTTGGCGATGATCTCGTTCAACAGATCCGCCATCTGGCGCGCGTCGAGCGGATTGGCCTGCCGGACGTGGATCATTCGGTTAGGCGCATCAGCTCGGCGTGGCGGGCGGTGTAATCGGCGCGGGCCTCCATCGGCGGGCGCAGTACGATGCGGAGACCCTCGACGATTTCAGACGGAGGCGTCCCGAAAAAGCGGGTCGCCTCGGCTTCGGAAAAGCCGGCGATGGTCGTCGCCTCCATCCAGGCGCTGATCTTGTCGGCCTTCTTGATCGTCTTCTTGACCTGCGCCGGGATCGTGGCCGGCAGGCCAAAGCGCAGGTGCACCGCCGCTGCCAGCCGCCTGTCGAGCACGTCATACCCCGGCCCGACGGCATTCTTGACCGGCGAGATCATGTCGCCGATCACGTATTCCGGCGCGTCGTGCAGCAGGGCGGCAAGTTGCCATTTCGGCTCGGGGCGCGGAACAAGGCGGGAATAGAGCCTTTCCACCAACAGCGAATGCTCGGCCACGGAATAGGCGAAATCGCCGTTTGTCTGCCCGTTCCAGCGCGCGACGAAAGCGAGACCGTGGGCGATATCCTCGATCTCGATATCGACGGGCGTCGGGTCCAGCAGGTCGAGACGGCGACCGGACAGCATCTTTTGCCAGGCACGGGGAGGCGGCACGGCGGGCTCCGTGGTAAAAGCGATTGTCCTTGGTGTATGCGCGGGCCGGACGAATTGCAAAGCTTCGCTGATCCGAGCCGCTTGCCACATTCTCGCCACATTTCATCCGCACACTGGCCATATCGCATCACTGCTGCCAACGATGCCGGGCGCACGAGGCAAATAGACAATCGAGCACCGCCCCGCATCGACGTGACCGCGACCATAAACGGGGCGGGCCGGGTCTGCTGCGGCGTGCCTTCGATAAACCTGTGAAAGGAGCTTGAGATGATCAGGCAACTGACAGCGGTCGGGGCAGCATTGGGCGCATTCACCACCAGCACGCCCGCCACAGCCGCGCATTGTGCAGACCGCGAGACGGTCGTGGAGCGGCTGGCCGCGCATTACGACGAACAGCCCACCGCCGCCGGCTTGCAGACGGCGGATGACAAGCAAGCGCTGGTCGAGGTTTGGTCGTCGCGTGAAACCGGGACCTTCACCGTGATGATGACCATGCCCGACGGCAAGACCTGCATCATGGCCACCGGCACCGACTGGCACCAGCAAGGACCGGACGCGCATGTGCTGGGATCGGCCAGTTAGACCGCGCTTGAATTGAAACGTCCGGACCGGGCGTCGCAGCGGGGGCAAGTGTGCATTGCCCGTGGAACGCGCCGGTGCTATCTGCCCTGCAACACGCGATTGCAAGGATTGAACAGATGGCAAAAGACTATGTGGTGAAGGATATCAGCCTCGCCGCTTTCGGGCGCAAGGAACTGGATATCGCGGAAACCGAGATGCCGGGCCTGATGGCCCTGCGCGAGGAATACGGGGCGGAGAAGCCTCTGAAAGGCGCGCGCATCGTCGGCAGTCTGCACATGACCATTCAGACCGCCGTTCTGATCGAGACGCTGAACGCGCTTGGCGCCGATGTGCGCTGGGCCTCTTGCAACATCTTTTCGACGCAGGACCACGCCGCGGCGGCGATTGCCGAGGGCGGCACGCCGGTCTTTGCGGTCAAGGGTCAGACGCTGGAAGAGCACTGGGATTACCTGGACAAGTCGTTCCTGTTCGAGGACGGGCCGAACATGATCCTCGACGACGGCGGCGACGCAACGCTGTATGTCCTGCTGGGTGCACGGGCCGAGGCGGGCGAGGATGTAATCCCGACGCCGACCTCGGAAGAGGAAGAGGTCATCAAGGCCCAGATCAAGAAGCGGATGGAGGCCAGCCCCGGCTGGTTCACCAAAATCCGCGACCAGATCAAAGGGGTCAGCGAGGAGACCACCACCGGGGTCAATCGCCTGTATCAGCTGGTGCGCGACGGGCAGCTGCCCTTTCCTGCGATCAACGTGAACGACTCTGTGACCAAGTCGAAATTCGACAACAAGTATGGCTGCAAGGAATCGCTCGTCGACGGGATCCGCCGCGCCACCGACACGATGATGGCCGGCAAGGTTGCCGTCGTGATGGGTTATGGCGACGTGGGCAAGGGCTCTGCCGCCTCGCTGAAAGGCGCCGGCGCGCGGGTGATCGTGACCGAGGTCGACCCGATCTGCGCGTTGCAGGCCGCGATGGACGGGTTCCAGGTGACGACGCTGGAGGATGTGGTGAAAACCGCCGACATCTTCGTCACCACCACCGGCAACAAGGATGTCATCCGCATCGAGCATATGCGCGAGATGAAGGACATGGCGATCGTCGGCAATATCGGCCACTTCGACAACGAGATCCAGGTGGCCAGCCTGAAGAACCACAAGTGGACCAACATCAAGGAACAGGTCGACATGATCGAGATGCCCTCGGGCAACCGCATCATCCTGCTCAGCGAAGGGCGTCTGCTGAACCTCGGCAACGCGACCGGCCACCCGTCCTTCGTGATGTCGGCCAGCTTTACCAACCAGGTGCTTGCGCAGATCGAGCTGTGGAAGAACGGCGGCGAGTACGAGAACAAGGTCTATATCCTGCCCAAGCATCTGGACGAGAAAGTGGCCCGTCTGCACTTGGACCGCATCGGCGTGAAGCTGACGGAACTGGCGCAAGACCAGGCGGACTATATCGGCGTCTCGCCTGAAGGCCCCTACAAGCCGGAGCACTATCGCTACTGAACGTCGAGATATTTCGACCGCCGGGATGCCCTGGCGGTCAGCCTCTCGTGCGCAGGTCAATCCCGAGGGCCTGCGCCATCTGTTAAAAAGGCACAGGCCCGACGGTGAGTTGCCAAAGCACCTTTCAGGCTTTGGTTAAGGCACCTTTACCCGCAGATTGTTCTGCACGTGGGTCACGCCCGAAACGTCGTGGGCGCAATCCTCGGCGCGGCGCTTTGCCCTGCGCGAATCGACCGTCCCGTCCAGCGTGACCTCGCGGTCGCTGACCGAAACCGTGATTTCGCTCGCGTCGACATACGGGTCGTCGGTCAGGCGTTCGTGCACGTCCTCGTCGATCCGCGCGTCGGACCGGACATAGCCCTTGGGGCCGCGTCCGCGGTGGTCCTCCTCGCGCCGGGCGTGGGCTGCCTCATCTCCGAACCAGGAGGCTATCTCATCCCCTGCCCGGTCCAGGAAACCGCGATCCTCGCCCTGTTGATGTTCGGGCAAATGCCGGTCGCGCTGGCGTTCTGCGCGGTCCGGGCGGGCATAGGGGCCGTAGCCGGCACGCGGTTCGTCGAACGGCATCGCGCCGTGGCCGTAACTGTCGGACATCCCGCCCGCGTAACGTCCGGGCGGATCCCGCCATTCGTCACGCTGGCCACGTGGGCCGTAGCCCGGCCTGTCATCGCTGTGACGGTGCGGGTGATCCTCGGGGTGGTAACCGCGCTGTTCGCCGTTACTGCGGCGTTGCCGATCCTGCAGGCGTTCGTGACGCGCAAATTCCTCGCGTCCCAGGTCATCGTAATGTCGTGCCATGGTAATCCTCCTCTCGACCCGACTTCATGTCGGAACGTGGTGTCATGGTGCGGGAACCACGGATCGGTCCGTTTGTTCCCCCCACGGGCCGACCCTGCCCGGCAAGGCGCGGGAAGTCGCCGAAACCCTTCATCAATCCGGGAACATTGCGCCGCACCACCTGTTGAGGTTGGGAATGGAGGCAATTCATGGAACATGATTACAGAGTAAATGTCGGCACCAAGGGGCGCGACGCGGCCCTGATGCTCGGGGCCGGTCTTTTAACGGTGGGGGCTGTGGCATACTGGCAACAAACCCGGACGCCGCCCCGGTTGCCGGGGGTCCCCGACAGCGCGCCCGGGCGAACCAGCCGGCAGAGCCGCTATGGCGACTACGCGGTGTCCGGCCGCAGCGTCACGATCAACCGGCCGATAGACGAGGTCTATGCCTTCTGGCGCGACTTTTCCAACCTTGCCGGTTTCATGTCTCATGTCGAGAAGGTGGAGACCGAAGGCGACATGACCACCTGGACCATCGCCGCCCCCGGAAACCAAAGCGTGACGGTGCGCAGCCGCATCGTCTCGGACCGCGAGAACGAGGAGATCGCCTGGCGCTCGGTGGAGGAGTCGGACATCGACACCGAGGGCAAGGTGATGTTCCGCGAGGCGCCCGGCGGGCGCGGCACTGAGGTAGAGGCCGTCATCGCCTATGTCCCGCCAGCAGGACGCTTTGGGCAGATGATCGCCAAGCTGTTCCAGAGAGAACCGCGCGTTCAGGGGCGACATGAACTCAAGCGCCTGAAGATGTTGATGGAAACCGGCGAGATCACGACCTCGCAAAATCGCAAGACGGATTGAGGAGAGCAAGATGCGAGCGCTGACTTATCACGGAACCCATGACGTGCGCGTTGACACCGTGCCCGACCCGCAGATCGTCAATCCCCGCGACGCGGTGATCGAGGTGACGGCCACGGCCATCTGCGGCTCGGACCTGCACCTATATGACGGGGTCATTCCCGGCGTGATGCAGGGTGATATCCTGGGCCACGAATTCATGGGCCGGGTGGTCGAAACCGGCCCCGACAGCACGCTGAAAAAGGATCAGCGCGTGGTCGTGCCCTTCACCATCTCCTGCGGCAAATGCTTTCACTGCATGAAGCAGCAGTATTCGGCCTGCGACAACTCCAACCCGGCCGAGAAGCAGGATCTGACCGAGCCGCTTTATGGCGAGGCATTGTCCGGCCTTTTCGGCTATTCGCACCTCACGGGCGGATACCCCGGCGGGCAGGCGGAATACGTGCGCGTGCCCTATTCCGATGTCGGTCCCATCGTCATTCCCGACGGCCCCTCGGACGAGGAGGTTCTGTTTCTGTCGGACATCCTGCCCACCGGCTGGATGGCGGCGGAGAATTGCGACATCGAGGAAGGCGATACCGTCGCCGTCTGGGGCTGCGGGCCTGTGGGTCTGTTCGCGATCCAGAGCGCGCTGCTGATGGGCGCGCATCAGGTCATCGCCATCGATCACTACCCCAATCGACTGGACCTGGCGCGCAAACTGGGCGCGAAGGTGATAGACTATCGCCGGACCCACGTTCTGGAAGCCCTGCGCGAGATGACGGGTGGTATCGGCCCGGACGCGGTAATCGACGCCGTGGGCATGGAGAGCCACGGATTTTACCCCGACAACGTGATGGATACGGTCAAGCAGAAGGTCGGCATCGGTGCCGATCGCGGCCACGTGCTGCGCGAGGCGATCATGGCCGTCCGCAAGGGCGGGCGCGTTTCCATGCCCGGCGTCTATGGCGGCTTTCTCGACAAGTTCCCCACCGGGGCCTTCATGGAGAAGGGCCTGCAATGGCGCACCGGGCAGACCCATGTGCAGAAATACAGCGAAGAGTTGCTGAAGCGCATCCAGGAGGGCGAGATCGACACCACTTTCCTGATCTCGCACCGCCTGTCGCTCGAAGAGGCGCCGACAGGGTACGAGAATTTTCATTCCAACCAGGACGACTGGACCAAGGTGGTCCTGACGCCCGGAGCCTGAGGAGGCGATCATGGCAGACGAGACCAAGCTTGCGGTCATCACCGGCGCCTCCACCGGCATCGGGCGGGAATTGGCGCGCATCTGCGCAGAGGAGGGGCACGACCTCATCCTCTGTGCCAACGAAGCGAAGCTGGAAGAGGTCGGTGCCGAATTGCGTGACAAGGTCGATGTCGACCTCCTGCACGCCGATCTGGCCACCGAGGACGGCGTGAACGAACTCGTCGCCCATCTGGGCAGTCGGCACGTCGACTACCTGATGGCCAACGCGGGTGTCGGGCTGGGCGAGGCGTTCCTCGATCAGGACTTTGCCGAAATCCGTCGCGTCATCGACCTGAACGTCACCGGCACCACGCTGCTGCTGCACAAGGCGGGCCGCCTGCTCAAGCGGCAGGGGAGGGGCCGCATTCTGGTGACCGGGTCCATCGCCGGCCTAATGCCCGGCAGCTATCAGGCGGTCTACAACGCCACCAAGGCGTATATCGACAGTCTCAGCTACGCGCTGCGTAACGAGTTGAAGGACACGGATGTTTCCGTCACCTGCCTGATGCCGGGCCCGACCGAGACCGAGTTCTTCGACCGGGCCCACATGGAGGATACGCCGGTGGGCCAGGATGATGGCAAGGATGATCCCGCCATGGTGGCCCGAAAAGGATATGACGCCATGATAAAGGGGCAGAGCGGCGTTGTCACCGGCTTCATGAACAAGGTGGAGGCGACCTTTTCCGGGCTGCTGCCAGATACCGTCATCGCGCAGATGCATCGGCGGATGGCCGAACCTGAGGATAGCTGAGACGCAGGCAGAACCCGCCGCGCGGTGGATGGCGCGCCAAGCCCGGATGGCTTGACCGTTTTTCCTGACGTATCGCGACACTTCGGACGCATTCAGCTCAATATCGCGAAGAGCACCAGCGCTCCGATGGCAATCAGCAAGAAAGGTATCAGCCATTTCCGCTTTTTGCCTCGGGCAGGTTGGTTCATGCTCACAGGACGAGGGCCGGTTGGACTTGCAGGTCCGGCAGGGCGTTTTTCGATTTCATGTTGACGTGCAGTGCGAACTTCCTCGGGTGTCGGGCTGAACCCGCCCGCTTCTGCATCGGTGCCAAGAGGCGCGGCGGCCGGATCGGGAAATCCGACTTTATCCGCCCCTTCGCCACGATCTATATCGTCCCGCAATTTTGCGGTCGTGTCGGTGTGTTTTTTCTCGGTCAAGGTGGTCTCCTTTCGAACAACGCCCCATCGGGACGCGTCAGGGACGGTCCGAGTACGATCGCCGTTACCTGCTACGGCGGGCACTCGGCCGGGGCTGTCGCTAAGCAGTGAGGCGATGATCACCGCCTCACTGGCATGGCATGTCGTTCAGGCCTTGGCTTCGAGGTTTCTGGACCGTTCTGCGAGATCGGTCATGAAATCGTCAGACCCATAGATCTTGTCCAGCGCGGCATCGAGTTTCTTCACGGCATCGTCCAGTCCGAGCGCTTCGGCGAAGGCCTTGGTCGTTCCGAAGCCGGCGATCCCGTAGTGGCACAGCCGCTGGTACTGCGCGATGATCGCGACATCCAGTGCGGCGCCGCTCATGTCGCTGTCGAGGCCGTGCTTGCGGGCCTCCGACACGAGGCCTTCCATCCCTTTGCAGTGCTCCTTTTGCACTTCCGCACCGGCGTCTTCGAGAAGGGATTTCAGAAGGTCGATGTGTTTGCCGATGCCATCCTTCGCTGTATTCAGTCGGTTCGACAGCTTGCTGTCGGACGCCTTGTCCGCCATGGACGAAACGACGCCCGACATCTGGTCATTCGCGGACCAGAGATCCTGAAGTTCTTCGATATAAAGGTCTTTCAACGTTGTCATCCTGGGCTCCTTTCACGGTCGGCACGGCCGACACGTTGGTTTGAGTTGATGCAGGAAAGCGGCCTCATGGACCAGTTCGCCTGCAGATCGACGTCAGCGAGGATGTTCACTGACGCCTTGTCCGGTTGCAGCGCGCCAGAGTGGGAATTGGGCAATGCTGTTGCCGGAGCCATCGCAGCGGTCTTCGACCGCTCCGAATTCCGAAATCTGTCCAGTCGTTCGATATGGCGCGGCAGGTCATGCACACTGAAACGCAGTCGGGCGGGCACTTGCGGCGGCCAGACATCGAGCGATCTGCGTTCGACATGGCTGACAAGCCAATCCGCCGGCGGAAGGCAGTCGTCGACCAGGTAATCCGACGCCCCGATGCGCGACCTTAGCGTGTCCGACATGCCTCCGGATGCCCGACCCGCAAGGCGGCAGGAGGCCTGCACGGTCACATCGTCGGCGTGACGCACCCGGCGCCGGGCGGAGCGAAGCGCCCGCACGATCCGACGGTCTTCGCCGCAGGGGATCGGGGCAAAACCGCCAGCCGCAAGGTATCCGCTCTTCGAGAACGCCAGGCTTGCGCCCGCGGCCTCGCCATGCGTCCCGGCGACGTCCGCGCACCCCTGGGCGTGACCGGCGTAGATCTCCTGCACCAGCTTTCTGTAAGTGCTTTCCAGCGATACAAACTGCGGGTTCACGCCATCGAGGATATCTGCCTCGACCGCGATCGGCTCGACCTTGCCGCACACCGCGTCGGACGTCTCGAGATGCGCCAGGTTTCTGGCGAGCCATTGGGGGGCAACGATGCAATCCGCATCGGTCGTCAGCAGGTATCTAAGCGCCGGAACGTGCTGAAGGGCATGGTCACACCCGATACGCCGTGCGGTTCCGACGCCCTCGTGTGGCTCGAGTCTGCGCTGCAACACCCTCAGATCCAGGCCAAGCCTGAGGGCCGCGTCGCGGGCCCTGGCAACCGTGCTGTCTGTCGAGTTGTTCACTACCACGATCACGACGACCCTGGCCGAGCATTGTTCGGCCAGCGCGTTCAGGCAGTGCGCTATGCGTTTCTCCTCGTTCCGGGCGGGGATGACGATGGCCGTGTCTTTTGCGGGGGCGGGCCTCATGATTGTACCCCCGGCAACCCGCGGTCGATGCGATAACCGTCGGTATGCGCCACGCGGTCGAAATCATGTGTGGCCAGCGCCCGCATGAAAATGGCCAGCGCTTCCTCGCCCTGCAGATCGTTCCCCGTGTCACCCAGCCAGGACACGCAGAGCACCTCTGCCTCAGGCCAGGAGGTTGCGATTGCGCCGGCCAGAGTCTGCAGACTGCCGGAGTCGAGAAAATAGAGGATCTCTGACAGAATCAGCAGGTCGAACTCGTCCGCGGGAAGAGGACAGGGAAAGAAGCCGTGGATGAAGCGGGCATCCGGCACCGTATTGCGGGCGGCCTCGATTGCAACGCTCACCGCATCCATGCCGGTGTAACGGTCGCAGATGTCTGCAAGAGTCCGGGCCAGTTGACCGTTGCCGCAGCCCAGTTCAAAGGCTGAAACATAGTGAGGCCGTGACAGGGCGGCCCGTGTTGCGGCGAACTTGGCCTGCTCGTAATCGCTATGCTCGAAATCCCATGGGTCCGGGGTGTCGGCATAAAGCGCGTCGAGATGAGTGCGGCCCACAGCCATCACGGCATCCTCCAGAAGATCTCGTCTTCGGTCAGGAATTTCTCGACGAACCCCGGCGGAAGGGTAAAGCCCGATGGATCGTCGGTGACAACCTGCCCCAGTTGGGTCCGATGTGCGTGGATCGCTGCATGCTTTTTCCCGGTCAGATCACCCGGCGGCAGATAAATCGGAGCGCGATGGGCGACGGTCTGCTCGAACTGCGGATCGTGCCAGCGGCACCAGACAGGATAGCTGTAGAATGTCCAATCGGGGCGTCGGTCGCGCAGTCCGGTCGCGATACGCGCGGTGACCTGATGATCCGCGTGCTGGTCTTCGGCTGCGGGAACGAAGACATGGCGTGCGCCAAGGGTTTCGATGACCAGTTCCAGCCGGGCGGCAACGGTCGTCTCGTCTGCCTGACAAAGGCGACTGTCGGCCATGCCCAGCCATGTCAGATCATGTGCGCTGCCGCCGAGGTGTTCGATGGCCTGGGTCAGTTCGGCCCGTCGCCGTGCCGCCAGCCGCTTGGGTGTCCAGACGCTCGACCCGGGATGGCTTGCACTTCCATCGGTCAGGCAGACGACATGAGCGCCTGCGCCCCTGAAGGCGCGCGCCAGCAATGCGCCGCAGCCCAGGGATTCATCGTCGGGATGCGGGGCCAGGACAACGAGCTTTTCGTGGCCCTGGAAGGCGTCCGGCAACAAAGGCAAGTGCGCGATATTCATCCGAACACCCCCCAGATCCGCCCGTCGTTTCCAAGGGCCGTTTGCGCCGCCCGCTGCAGGAACGCATCCCGGGCGACCTGCCGCAGATAGACCGACAGATCGCGGGCCATGCGCCCGGTCTCGGACCCGACCTCGAAATGTTGCAGGCCGATGCTTTGTTCGACCGCCCGAATGGCGTCGAGCCCCACCTCTTCGGTATAGAGCCGGGCGGCAATCGATGTGGCAACGATGTCATCCTGCGCGACGAAGTGGTCGGCGCTTGCGGCGGCGGCCCGCTCGGTCATTGCCATGCCGGCCCAGGCGCGCATCAGCACGTCCATCAGACGAGCCTTCTGAGCCTCTGCATCCATGCGTTCCGCGGCGCGAAGTTTGGACGCGGCCCTGTCCAGCAAGCCCACGGTGGCGCCGGCCTGCAACGCGGCGATCCGCCAGACCCCACCGACGAAATGCGGCTCCTTCAGGTAATCGCCGGGGCCGCCGATCCATTCGACCTCATCGGCTGGCACCCCCGTGAAATCGTACCCGCCCGAGGCTGTCGAACACATCCCCTGCATGTTCCAGGTCGAGGGGTCGGCGCGGGCGGCGTCCGTCACATCGACCAGGGCCAGACGTACTTCGGGACCAGAGTTAACCGTGACAAGCGCGCGGGTCACGGTGCCCAGACCCGAGGCATAATGCTTGTTGCCATCAAGGCGCTTGGCTGCGGCATCCAGCGTCACCGGCACATTGCCATCGGCCCCCCAGACGCCCAGCAAGGCTCCGTCGGCTATACGATGGACCGCGTCCCTCTTCTGCGCCTCGGAACCATGGAGGCGAATGAGGTACAGCGCGTTGACATGCCCCTCCCAAAGCCGTCCGACGGACAGATTTGCGGCGCCGACCTGCATGAGCGCGCGAGCGGTGCGGGCGGGATCGGTCGCGCCGTCATCCCTCAGAAGGCCAGCCTGCCGCAGCAGATCGATGGAGCGGCTGATCGGTCGTTTCCCGCGCTCTTCATCCGCGGCGGCGGCGTGAAGGGCCTGTGCTACATCGGGCGGCACAGGTTCGCGGGCATGGGATGGTGGCAGCTGGTTTAAAGGTGCGAAGGTTGTCATGATCTAAACTGTGCTCATTTGCGGGCGCGTCGGGACGGAATCGAGTAGTCGGGTCCAGTCCCTGGCGACCTTGCTTAATCGAAAGGCCGGGTTGGCGGTGACCTGCGGCGGGGCGTCGCGCCATGCGCGGATGCGCGCGAGGATCTGAGCCGGGTCATGCCCGTCCACCCGCTGATCCGCATCCGCGACGATTTCCGCATTGGCGCCCAGTTCGCCATGCACCACGACGGGCGTGCCGACCGCGTTGGCCTCGGCCAGGACGAGGCCGAATGTCTCTGCAAAGGTTGTCTGGGGGTAAAACAGGCACAGCGCACGGCGCATCTGCCGGATCAGGGACCGGTGTGACAGCGACCCCATGAAAACCACGCCACTTGGGACCGGGCCGGTGTCCCACCGCAGATAACCGGGATCCGCGACGGCGAGCGTCAGCGACGGTAAGGCGTCGCGCAGGGTGGCGAATTGTTCGAACACTTCTCCCAGCCCCTTGTGAGGCGAGCTGGCGAACAGCAATCGGTCGCGATTGCGGGGCGTGTCGTCGGGGCGCAGGGCGTCGTCTATCGGATTGCAGATCACGCGGATGCTTGGAACATCGTCCGCGCCCAGAAAGGTCGCGAGTTCACGCGCGTGAGTGTTGGATACGCAGATGACGGTGATGCCGGCGGCTTTCAGTGCGGCGCCCATCTTGCGATTGTGACGACCGGGATAGACGTGCAGCCAGAGGAATACAGGCGTGTCGGGGTGTTGCCTGCGCAGTTTGACCGCCACCTTCCAGCGGTTGATGACGATCAGGGTGGCAGGCTCTTTCGCGGCATCGAGGTCCTGGAGGGGCCGCAGCTCTCCCGCCTCGGACAGGCGCCGATTGTCGCGGCCGTTCTGATAATGCGTGATCGCGAAGCGTGAGCCGAGGGCCTTCGCCACCCGCAGCACTGTCGCTTCCGTACCGCCAAGCCCGCCAGAGTTCAGATCCGGCAGATCATAGCCCCTGGCGCTGCAGGGATCGACAATCGCGAAGGGGGCGCATGCGGTCCAGTGTCTTATCGTCTTCATTGCGCGGCCACCTGTTCCGCCGAGACTGACGACAGGATCCTTTCCACTTGCACACAGGTGTCATGCGTCGCCGGGATGTCGCGCCGCCGAAGAAGGTCGGGTCGGCTGACCCAGCTTACGCCAAGCGCCGGGATATCCACCGGCACGGGATCGACCCTGCCGCTGCGCCGCCAAAGATCGACCTTTTCCCAGACCATCTGCCGATCGGCCTTGCGTCTGGAACTATCGTAGTCCGAGACTGCCGACTGTGTCAGGCTGTCGGGCGTCTCGATCTTGGTCAGCAGCAGTTCCGGCACGACCCAGATGATCTCTCCGTTCAGGATCAGCCGATTCCGGAATTCCCGGTCCTCCTCGATACAGTCCTCGAACCCGCCAAGCCGACCGAACACGCCGGCGCAGAACAGACCCGAGTTGATATGCGTCCAGTCACCGGGAACGCGCGAGCCCATCTGGAGATTGGGAAACACGTCATCCAGCAGAGAGATGTCGCGGCGGATTTCGACGCGGCGCCCGTCGGGCAGGATCATCTCGTGATGTGTCAGTGCCGCACTGACCTGGAGCCACTGACCCGCTGTCTTGCCCGCCAGGTCCCAGTTCAGGCAATCGTCGGCGCCGATGTCCCGTGCCGTCAGGACACGTACCTGATGCAGCACCTTGTCACGGTGGGGCAAGTCGTCGGAATCGTGAAACGTAACCGCATCGCCACCGGTCAGCAGAAGGCCCGCATTCTTGGCGTTGGCGGTGCCCAGGTTGTTGGCCAGCCGGATATAGTTGAAACGTGCGTCGGACAGGAACGGGCGGACGGCCTCTTGGGTGGCGTCGGTGCTTGCATCGTCGATCAGGGTGACACGAATGTTCCACCAGCTTTGATCCAGCGCGGCGCGGATGGCGCCTTGGATCAGGTGCGCCCGGTTGAAGGTCGGGATGATGATATCGACCAGGGGTGCGCGCGGATCGGACGTCATGGCGTGATCACTTTCTTCGGCGCAATCAGCGCCTTTCGATAGTTTCGCAGGCTTAGGTCGGTAATCACCGCGGCAGGCAGCGGCAGCATCAGGCAAAATAGTGCCGTGAGGATGAGCGGATTGCTTTGCGGTGCCGTGATCAGAGCGATGAGCGCGGCTGCGAACAGCAGCAGATGACAGGAATGCAGATCTCTGGGGTTCGTGCGGCATGCGCCGGACTTGTCGGTCACGATGAAGGTCAGCGACCCGCCGCAGAACGCATCGAAGGTTGCCTTTGCCGATTGCGGTGCCAGAGCGATACGACAGGCGAGAGCGTGCAGGATCACGCCGGGCGCCAGGTGATCGCGCACGCCGCGACCGATGACCCGCAGGACAATGTCGCAGAGACCAAGCACGATGACCGCGGCCGCCAGCGTGGGCGCGATGGTCTGATCCCATCCTGCCATCAGCCAGACCAGCAGCATGATGCCGGGCACCAATGCCGGGTTGAACCAGGCTGTCAGTTGCGACAGGATCACCAGACGCTTTGGCAGCAAGAGCGAGCCTGCGGGAGTCATGATCGTCCGGAAGTGACGCAACAAGGTCTGGAAGTTGCCGCTGCTCCAGCGATACCTCTGTTTTTCAAGATCCTTCAAGGACAGCGGCAGCAGGCCCTGGCCCACCACCTGATTGATGAACCGACCGGTAAATCCCGCATCGCAAAGACGTACACCGAGTTCCGCGTCCTCGGTCGTGGTGGCGCCGGACCAGCCGCCTGCGGCAACGAGCGCCGGTTTGGAGATCACACAGAGCGTGCCGGTCAACAGCACCGCCTCGGCCTCGTCGGCGACGGCTGCATTGGCCCGGAAATATTCTTCGAGTTCGGCATCTATTCCCGGTGCCGCGGTCGTGGTGGCGACGTAGGATTGCGGGAACTGGACATAGTCCGCTCCGGTCCGATGCAGGGCTTCCGCGGCGCGGCTCAGGAAATCCCGGTGCACGACATAGTCTGCGTCCACCGTCACAACATGGGTCGTATCGGGGCCGGAATGTTCCAGCGCGATGTTGAGAGCACCGGCCTTGGCGCCGCTGACGCCTGTCCGGTGCAGAAACGTGATGCGGTCTGGATGGCTTTTGCAGAAGCACTCCACCGGTTTCCACAGGGTCGGATCGAGCGTGTTGTTGTCCATCACGATGATCTCGCGGAAATCGGGATGCCAATCCTGATCCAGCAGGGCCCGCAATGTCCGGATGACCATATCGGGCGGCTCGGAGTGGGTTGCGACATGCACCGAGAAGTTGGGTTTCTCAGTGTATTTGCGGGCCGAGCCAATTCGTGCCGGCAGCCGCGCGATCAAAGATCGAAGGGCGATCAATGTCAGCTGAACGGCGATAATCGCCACGCACACCGTGGCCCCAACCACAGGTATTGCGACCGCAAGAATCGATGCTCCCCAGACAGGAGCCAGCCGGCGTTTCATTGAGTATCCTTAAGATGTCGCGTCCGCACACTGCTTTCGCGGAAGGTCGTCGAGGCCAGGCCACTGTCCTCGAAGCATTAACCCGATCCGAGCACAGGTTGTTCCACCCGGGAATCCCGGTAGCGGGAAAGAGCCGACCGACTTCATCGGAGGCCACATCACGCAGGGGTGTCGACCCAAGCGAGCCCTTGCTTTGGGGAACCGAAACCCCGCAGCGACGGTTAGATTCGAGAAACGGAAATGAAAGGAAACGCCATGCGCAATAGCGCATTATTGGCACTTGGAACCACGGCATTGGCCTTGGTGCTCGTGGCTACGCGAAACCGCAGGTCTCACTCACCATCCGTTTTGTCACGGCAAGGCTCGGAAAACCGCGTCCGTGTCGCAGGGCCGCGCGAAATGACGGACCCTCCAAGGCAATGGAATATGGTTGATGAGGCGGCGGACGAATCCTTCCCTGCGAGTGACCCGCCTGCGAACTATTAGGGTAAATTCGGATCAGCCTTTATCATCCCGACCGAGTCCAGCTCGAGAGACGTCCTGACGAGAGAGGCGGGGGGG